>CAVRMH010000001.1:0-46424 GCA_963721775.1 uncultured Actinomycetota bacterium
CCGGCGACGAACAGGTTGGCCGGCTTGTCGTAGAGCGCCAGCGGAGTGTCCACCTGCTGCAGGACACCGAGCTTCATGACCGCGACTCGGTCGCCCATGGTCATGGCCTCGATCTGGTCGTGGGTGACGTAGACCGTCGTGACACCCAGGTCGGACTGGATCTTGGCGATGTCGGTGCGGGTCTGCACGCGCATCTTCGCGTCGAGGTTCGACAGCGGCTCGTCCATGCAGAACACCTGCGGCTTCCGGACGATCGCCCGGCCCATGGCGACGCGCTGCCGCTGGCCACCGGAGAGCGCCTTCGGCTTGCGCTCGAGGAAGTCGGTCGAGGCCGAGGATCCGGGCCGCCTCCGCGACGCGCTTGTCGCGCTCCTCGGAGGGCATCTTCGCCATCTTGAGCGCGAACGCCATGTTGTCCGCGACGCTCATGTGCGGGTAGAGCGCGTAGTTCTGGAAGACCATGGCGATGTCACGGTCCTTCGGGCGGCAGCTTGGTGACGTCGCGCTCCCCGATGTAGATGTTGCCGCTGTTGACCTCCTCGAGGCCGGCCAGCATGCGCAGCGTGGTGGACTTGCCGCAACCCGACGGTCCGACGAGCACCATGAACTCGCCGTCGTTGATCTCCAGGTCGATCCCGGGGACCGCGGGCTCATCCGCTCCCGGGTACCACCGCTGGGCCTTGTCGAAGACGATCTTTGCCATTGCGAACTCCTTCACCGGCAGGAACGTGCCGGACGATCCGTTGTGAAGTGACTGAGGTCACACTACGGGCAGGCCGACCGGGGTCGATGCTCGTCTCACGGGAGCCGGCGAGGGCGGCGTGCGCGCTGCCGCCGGCCGGGATCGACCCGCGCGGGTGCTCGAGCGGCAGCGACCGGCCCGGGGTGACCCCCATCGGCACGCACGCCACCTGCACCCGGAGGACCGGGCGGCTCCAGCAGCATCCGCACGGCGCGCTCCCCCAGCTCGGCGAACGGCAGCGCCACCGAGGTGACCGCCGGCCGTAGCCAGGTCGCGAGCTCCGAGCCGTCGAAGGACACCACGCTGACGTCCCGGGGCACGTCCAGGCCGTTGGTCGCGAGCGCCTGGTAGGCGCCCATCGCGACCCGGTCGTTCAGGCACACGAGCGCACTCGGCTGGACCCCGCTCATCAGCCAGAGGTGGACCGCGTCGTGCGCCGCCCCCACCGTCCAGCGCACGGCACCACGCCGGCCAGGCTCACGCCCGGCCTCGTGCAGGCCGGCTCCGCACCCCCTCGAGCCGCAGCGGCCCGGCGAGCGCCTCGGGGGTCGGGTCCTCCCCGACGACGTAGACTTCGCCGGCCACCCCCGCTCCACCAGCAGCTCGGCGGCGGTCGCGCCCTCCTTGGAGCTCGTCGGGCAGGACGGCGGGAAGCGGCGACCGCCGGTCCACGCAGTTGAGGAGTACGGCGCGGCGATGCGCCAGCAGCGCCGGGACCGTCACCTCGGAGTGCACGAGCCGCACGTAGACGATCCCGTCGACCTGGCGGTCCAGCATCTCCTCGATGAGCAACGACTCCACGTCGGGGTCACCTTCGGTCTCGCCGATCACCATCAGGTGACCGCTCTCGCGCGCAGCGGCACTGGCACCGGTGAGCATCTGGCTCGCGTACTGGCCGCTGGCCACGAAGTCGGAGATGACGCCGAACGTCTTCGTGGTGGAGGTGCGCAGGTTGCGCGCGCTCCGGTTCGGCCGGTAGCCGAGCTCGGCGACGGCCGCTCTGACGCGCCGCTCGGTCTCGGCGGAGATCCGCATCTCGGCGGATCGCTCGTTGAGGATGTAGGACGCGGTGGTGGTCGAGACACCGGCGTGTGCGGCGACGTCGCTCAGGGTGACCCGTGGCCGAACGACCACGACGACCCCGTCGTCTCGGATCCGGGCGTGCCGGACCGCGGGCGGCCCCGTGTTTCTTTTTGGTGCCGTCCGTGGTCTGCAGCCTTGACAGTGGGCGTCGCAGGACAACTATTCTGCTGATTCGATTCAGCATGTGGTTTCTATCACATCCGGCGGCATCGAACCCAGTGCTGCAGCGGTCCGAAACGAGGAGACGTTTTCACGATGCGTACCAATCTGCGGGGTCACAAGCCCCTGATCGCGGTGGCCGCGGTGGCAACTCTTGCCCTGACCGCCGCCGGCTGCGGCGGCGACAGCGGCGGCGGCAGCGACGACAAGTCCGTGACAGTCCTGGCGAGCATGGACCAACCGGTCATCGACGGCATGCAGAAGGCGCTCGATGCCAAGGCGAAGGACGCCGGGATCACCGTCAAGATCCAGCGGGTCGAGAACATCAACCAGCTGATCATGCAGAAGATCCAGGCCAACGACACTCCCGACATCGCGTTCATCCCGCAGCCCGGCGTCGTCGCCGACGTCGTCAATCGGGGGGCCGCGAAGCCCCTCGACGACGTGCTCGACATGGGTGCGCTGAAGGACAACATGCTGCCCGGCACGCTCGAGGCCGGCACCGTGGACGGCAAGCTCTACGGCCTGCTCGCCAGCGCCAACGTCAAGAGCCTGGTGTTCTACAACAAGAAGGCATGGGACGAGGCGGGCTACAAAGCACCCCAGTCGATCGACGAGCTCAACGCGCTGACCGACCAGATCAAGGCCGACGGCGGCGTCCCGTGGTGCATGGGCATCGAGAACGGTGCCGCCACCGGCTGGCCGGCCACCGACTGGTTCGAGGACCTGGTGATGCGCTACGGCGGCGCTGACGGCTACAACTCCTGGGTCAAGCACGAGACCCCGTTCGACTCCGACCTGGTGCGTCAGGCCGCGGCCGAGTTCGAGAAGCTGATGTTCACCGACGGCAACGTCCTGGGTGGCCGTGAGGCGATCGCCAGCAACGACTTCGGAACCGCCGGCAACGCGATGTTCGACAAGGCCGGACCCAAGTGCTGGCTCTACAAGCAGGGCTCGTTCATCACCGGCTTCTTCCCGAAGGAGGTGACGGCCGACCTCGACGCCAACGTCGGTGTCTTCGGCTTCCCGCCGGCCGAGGCGGGTGGCGAGAACCCGGTCCTCGGTGGCGGTGACATGGCGGTCATGTTCGACGACTCCGACTCGACCAAGGAGGCCATGAAGATGTTCTCCGAGACCGACATCGGCAACGAGGCCGCGGCCAACAGCTCCTTCATCTCGCCGCACAGCGACTTCGACAGCTCGCTCTACTCGGGTGAGCTGGTCCGGTCCTACGCGGAGGTCGCCAACAACGCCACCACGTTCCTGTTCGACGGGTCGGACCAGATGCCCGGCGAGGTCGGTGCCGGCACCTTCTGGAAGGACATGACCGCCTGGATCAGTGGCGGGGAGGACCTCGACACTGCGTTGAAGAACATCGACGAGAGCTGGCCCACCAGCTGATCCAAGGCGTGACGCGATGACATCCACCGCAGGGGCGGAGCCCGGGAAGACACCTCCGGCTCCGCCCCTGCGGCACCATCGGGCCCCGCGGAAGCCGCCCGGGAAGAGAGGCGTTTGCACATGGCTGTGAAGGCGATCACCGCCCTGCTCACCGTGCTGGCCGGTGTCGGCATCGCACTGGTGCTGTACTGGCTGCTCAACAAGCTCGCGGAGCTGATGCCCGGGCACTGGGAGGACCGGCTCAAGCCGTTCCTCTACATCCTCCCGGCCTACGCCGCGATCTCGATCTACCTGCTCTACCCGGCGGTCTCCACGGCCATCAACAGCTTCAAGGACCCGGCCTCCATCGAGTGGGTCGGCTTCGACAACTACACGAAGCTGCTGCAGACCAGCGCCTTCCAGCAGACGCTGTTCAACACGCTTCTCTGGATCATCATCGTGCCTGCGGTGACGGTGGTCGTGGGACTCGCGGTGGCCGTCCTCGCTGACCGCCTCGGGCCCAGGGCCGAGAAGTACAGCAAGACGATCATCTTCCTGCCGATGGCGGTCTCCATGGTCGCTGCAGCCACGGCGTGGCGGTTCATCTACGCGTCGAACCCCAAGGGCGAGACCCAGATCGGCCTGCTCAACGCCGTCTGGACCGGGTTCGGGTTCGATCCGGTCCCCTGGCTCCAGCAGAGCCAGCTCCACCTCAACAGCTTGCTGCTGATGGTGATCCTGCTCTGGGCGCAGGTCGGCTTCTCGATGGTGCTGCTGTCCGCGGCCGTCAAAGGTGTTCCGACCGAGACGCTCGAGGCCGCGCGGATCGACGGCGCCAACGAGCGGCAGACCTTCTTCAAGGTCGTCGTGCCTCAGATCAAGGGGACGATCGTCACGGTGTTCATCACCGTCACCATCGGCGTGATGAAGATCTTCGACATCGTCTACGTCACCACCAACGGCAACTTCAACACCAACGTGGTCGGCAACGAGTTCTACAACCAGCTCACCACCAACTTCAACAACGGCGCGGCTGCGTCGATCGTGGTGATGCTGATGATCGCCGTCATCCCGATCATGATCTACCAGGTGCGGCACTTCAAGGCAGAGGAGGCGGCAGCATGAGCCAGGCGACTTCCACGGTTGCAGCAGCCACACCGTCCGCCAAGACCCGGCGCAAGGCGCCGGAGCGCGGCGAGGGCAACCCCGCCAAGGCCGGCTGGTTCACCAAGATCGTCATCGGCGTCTTGTGCATCCTCTGGTTCGTGCCGGTGCTGGGCACCCTGATCACCTCGTTCCGCACGCTGGACGCCGCGAACTCGTCAGGCTGGTGGACGGTCTTCTACACGCCTTCCACGTGGAACGACTTCACGCTGAGCAACTACAACGAGGCGATCACGGGTCCGGCGGCCAACATGGGACGGGCCTTCATCAACAGCTTCGCGATCGCGCTGCCGGCGACGTTCATCCCGATCCTGATCGCGGCGTTCGCGGCCTACGCCTTCACGTTCATGGAGTTCCCCGGCCGGGACACGTTGTTCCTCATCATCGTCAGCCTGCTGGTGGTGCCGAACTACGTGGCACTCGTCCCGATGCTGAAGATCTACGGCTCACTGGGCATGACGGGCACCTTCCCGGCGGTCTGGCTGGCCCACATCGGGTTCGGGATGTCGCTGGCCATCTTCATCCTGCGCAACTACATGGCCACGTTGCCCAAGACAGTGATCGAGTCCGCCAAGATCGACGGCGCCAGCCACTACCAGACGTTCTTCCGGCTGGTGCTCCCGATGTCGACACCGGCACTGGCGTCGTTCGCGATCTTCCAGTTCCTCTGGGTGTGGAACGACCTGCTGATCGCCCTGGTCTTCATCGGGCCAGGTGACAACGAGCCGGTCACGATGGCGCTGACCCACCTCAAGGGCCAGCTCGGCCAGGGCTGGAACCTCACCATGGCCGGCGGTTTCTTCACGATGCTCGTGCCGATCACGGTCTTCCTCCTGCTCCAGCGCTACTTCGTCCGAGGGATGACCGCCGGAGCGGTCAAGGGCTGACCCCGGTGACCTGACAGTGAGGGCGGGACGGCCGAGGTTGTCCCGCCCTCGCTGTGCTCCGATGGCCGACACACCCATCCACCAGCACGCACGAGGCTTCAGCATGCTCTTTCCCCCGGGAACCCCCGGCTTCCCCCAGACCGGCGTCGAGCTCGACACGTCCGGAGACGCACTGCCCCGGGTGATGTGGACCGGTCTGTTCCCGGACGGTCTCGCCGACCCGGGTGGCGTGCTCGCGGTGCGCAACGGCCCGGGGATGCCCCTGCTCGGCGAGCACAGTCACGAGCGGTTCACCCGGCCCCACCTGCGCGGTCACCGCGTCGCCGGCGACGACCGCGACCTGGCCACGGGACGCGCGTGGTCGACGTGGTTCGCGACGGGCGACATCACGGCGACGGACACGTCGCTGCGCATCAGCGCCACGGACCCCGGGGCCGGCCTGGAGCTCCTCACCGAGCTCGAGCCCGTGCCGGGCGGGGCGCTGCGGGCCCGCCATACCCTCACCAACACCGCTCCCGGGCACTACCTCCTCGAGGGGCTCGAGGTGGTGCTGCCCGCGAGCGACGACCTCACCGAGGTGCTCGACTTCACCGGCCGGCACGAGCGTGAGCGGACGCCGCAGCGACACGTGGTGACCGACGGGCTCTGGCTGCGCGAGAGCCGGGAGGGCCGTCCGGGCCTTGGCGCCGCCACGATGGCCGTCCTCGGCACCCCGCACTTCTCCACGACCAGGGGGCGGGTGCTCGCCGTGCACGTCGCGTGGAGCGGCAACTCGGTGCTCCGCGTCGAGCGTGACGCCGCCGGCGGACCGACCCTCGGCGGTGGGGAGCTCCTGCAGCCGGGTGAGGTGGTCCTCGGTCAGGGCGAGAGCTACCGGACGCCGTGGGTGCTCTTCGCCGCCGCCGACGACGGCCTCGACGGGCTGGCCGCCGTCTGGCACGCCTACCAGCGGTCGCTGCCCGCACACCCCACGCGAGCCCCGGTCGTGCTCAACGTCTGGGAGGCGGTGTGGTTCGACCACGACCTCGACCGGCTGAGCGGCATCGCCGACCGTGCGGCTCGGGTCGGAGTGGAGCGTTTCGTCCTCGACGACGGCTGGTTCCACGGACGTCGAGACGACACCGCCGGGCTGGGCGACTGGTGGATCGATCCGACGGTCTGGCCCGACGGCCTGGACCCGATCGTGGAGCACGTCCGCGAGCTGGGCATGGACTTCGGGCTCTGGTTCGAGCCGGAGATGGTGAACCCGGACTCCGACCTCTACCGGCAGCACCCCGAATGGATCCTGTCAGCCGGGGACCGCGTGCCGATCCTGCACCGCAACCAGCTGGTGCTCGACCTGTCCCGGCCGGAGGTCTACGACTACGTCCTGGACCACGTCGGCTCGGTGCTGGCGTCGCACCCGATCAGCTACGTGAAGTGGGACCACAACCGCGAGCCTCCTGGAGGCCGGCAGCGGTCTGCGCGGCGGCGCCGCGGCGGTTCACGCGCACACCGAGGCGTTCTACCGGCTGCTCGACGACCTGCGTGCCGCCCACCCCGACGTCGTCTGGGAGTCGTGCGCCTCGGGGGGCGGTCGGATCGACCTCGGCGTCCTCGAACGCGTCCAGCGGGTGTGGACCTCAGACATGACCGACGCGCTGGCCCGCCAGCACATCCAGCGCTGGACGACCCAGCTGCTGGCTCCCGAGTACGTCGGGGCGCACGTGTCCGCGCCGGCCTCGCACAGCACGGGGCGAGCACTGAGCCTGGACTTCCGGTGCGCCACGGCGCTCTTCGGGTCGTTCGGCATCGAGTGGGACCTGACCACCGCCTCGGACCAGGAGCTGGACCGGCTGGCCGACTGGGTGGAGCGCTACAAGCGGTTCCGCCCCCTGCTCCACTCCGGCCGGGTGGTGCGTCCCGAGTCCTCCGACCCGACCGTGCTGCTGCACGGCGTGGTCGGCGCGGACGGCACCGAGGCGCTGGTCGCCCACGTCGCGCTCGACGAGTCCGCGCACAACCGCGGCGTCTCGGTGCGGGTCCCGGGGCTCGACCCGCTGGGCAGCTACCGCCTTGCCTGGGAGGGCCCCGTGCAGCACCGGGAGGAGAGCAAGTCGGCGCCGCTCCCGGCCGACGGACCCACCGACGGCGCTCCGGTCCGCGGTCACGTGCTCGCCGACCGTGGGTTCTGGCTGCCGCGTCGCCGCTCCGGCACCGTCACCCTCGTGCACCTCACCCGCGTCACCGACCCCACCTGAGCGCCGCAACGGGACGTCATACGTCTCGAGGGCTGTGCCCCACCTGACGTATGACGTCCTGCTCAGCCGAGCTCGGCGAGCGTCAGCTCGCGCAGGACGGCCTCGCCTCCGGCGGCGTGCACCCGCAGGCCGGTCGCGCCCGGGGCCGGGAACACCTGGTTGGTCAGCACCACCCGACCGCCGTCGGCGAACACCTCGACCGAGCAGGTGTCCACGACGATCCGCACGTCGAGCTCCCCGGACGTCGGGAGCGGGACCTCCTGCACCGCTCCGGCCACGGACCCCTCGATCCCGTCCGCGGCACGGACCACGCGAAGCACCCCCTCCGACGGCAGGACCGCGATCCGGGTGCCGCCGCCGGGGCCGCGGTGCACCTCCACGCCGACCTCGTGGGCGCTCCCGGCCAGGTCGACACGCAGCCGCAGGTCGTAGGCCGCGACGCCCGGGGCACCCTCCCACGGGACGTCCGGGCGCAGGAGCAGGCCGCGCTCCTCCACCACGGCCCCCTGGCGCGCGGCGAGCTCGACGACCGGCTGCTGCGCCAGCACCAGCTCGCCGCCGACCCGGTGCAGCGACACGTCGCGCGGGAGGGTCATCGCACCGCGCCAGGTGGATGCCGGCGTGGTGCGCCCGTAGTCCCAGTTGCTCATCCAGGCCAGCCAGATCCTGCGTCCGTCGGGGGCGTCCGACCACGACTGCGGGGCGTAGAAGTCCGCGCCCTGGTCCACCCAGCGCACCCGCTCCGCTGCGTCGTCGGGGGTGAAGGTCGTGCCGTCGAAGTCGCCGAGGAAGTACTGCGTCCCCGAGCCGCCTGCCGGCCCGCCCCCGAGCACCGAGACGACGAGCACCCAGCGGGTCTCCCCCGTGCCCTCGACCGGGAGCTCGAACAGGTCGGGTGTCTCCCAGGTGCCACCGTGCGCCCCGCGACCGCGTCCGAAGGTGCTGCACGGCTCCCAGCGCAGCAGGTCGGTCGAGGAGAAGAACGCCACCTCGTCACCGGCGGCGACCACCATGACCCAGCGGCCGGTCCGGTGACGGAACACCTTGGGGTCGCGGAAGTCGACGAGTCCCTCCGGTGCGGTGAGGACCGGGTTGCCGCCGTACGGGCGCCACGTCGTACCTCCATCGACGCTGACGGCGACCCCTTGCGACTGCGGGACGTCCTGCCGGAAGTGGGTGAAGAAGGCGACCAGCGCCCCGGCCCCGAAGCCGGCGATGCCGTCGTGGTCGACGACTGCGCTCCCCGAGAACGCGGTGCCCAGGTGGTCCGGCACCAGGGCGATGGGCTGGTGCTCCCAGGTGAACAGGTCGGTGCTGGTGGCGTGGCCCCAGTGCATCGGTCCCCAGGCCAGGTCGTCGGGGTGGTGCTGGTAGCAGAGGTGGTAGACCCCGTCGGCGTGGACCAGGCCGTTGGGGTCGTTCATCCAGCCGCGCGGCGGGGTGAAGTGGACGACCGGCCGGGCGGGCGGGTGCGGCACGTCGGCGGTCAGCCCCGGCCGCGGAGCAGCCGGGGTCGCTCGCCGGGCATGGCCTTGCGCTTGACGCTCACGCCGGCCATCAGGGCGAGCCCGCGGACCCGGACGACCGGGGAGTCGGGGGTGAGCTCGGCCTCGACCTTCGACCGGGCCTCGCTGAAGTCGCCCATGATGCCGATCCCCTCGACGACGACCCGGGTCCAGGGGTTCACCACGATGTCGACGCCGGCCATGATCGCGTAGGCCTCGATGGTCGTCTCCCGCGCGGTGAGGCGCGCCTCGCGGAGGTCGAGGGTCACCCCGCCCATCAGCGTGAAGACGTTGTGCTTGGCGGGGACCTCCCAGACGCCTCGGCGGCTGCAGTCGCTCATCACGGCGAAGGACGAGGTGTACGTCGGGCCACCGGTCGGCGCCGGAGGACGGGGGGTCGCCGGCTGGACGACCGGCCGGGGGGTGGCGCCGGCGGCGGGCAGGTCGGCGGTGATCGGCACCAGGTCGCCGTAGGTCTTCGCGGCGTACGCCGCCTCGAGCCGCTCGTCGAGCTCCTCGAGGTCGATCCGGCCCTCGCCCGCCGCGTGCCGGAGCACCTCGGCGACGGCGTGCCGGTCGTCGTCGGAGATGCGCAGCCGGGCCGGGTCCTGGTGCTCCAGGGCGCCGTGAGCCGGGTCTCGTCGCTGTCCCTCCATGACAGCCATCCTAAGCAGGTCGATTAGGCTCCGGGACATGAGCGAGGATGCCGATTTCCGCTACTCCGACCTGCTCCCCACCGGCCCGGACGACACGCCGTACCGGCTGGTCACCACCGAGGGGGTTCGCACCTTCGAGGCCGACGGCCGGACCTTCCTGCAGGTCGACCCGGCAGCGATCCGGACGCTGACCGCCGAGGCGATGCACGACATCGCGCACTACCTGCGGCCGGCCCACCTCGCGCAGCTGCGCAAGATCATCGACGACCCCGAGGCGAGCGGAAACGACCGGTTCGTGGCGCTGGATCTCCTCAAGAACGTGAACATCTCCGCCGGCGGCGTGCTGCCGATGTGCCAGGACACCGGCACCGCCGATCGTGATGGGCAAGAAGTCCGAGGGCGTGCTCACCGGCGCCGACGACGGTGAGTGGATCAGCCGGGGCGTCTACGACGCCTACACCAAGCTCAACCTGCGCTACTCCCAGCTCGCACCGCTGACGATGTGGGACGAGAAGAACACCGGCACCAACCTGCCCGCGCAGATCGAGCTGTACTCGACCCCGGGGACGTCCGGGAAGCCGGAGTACAAGTTCCTGTTCATGGCCAAGGGCGGCGGCTCGGCCAACAAGTCCTTCCTCTACCAGGAGACGAAGGCCGTCCTGAACCCGACGCGGATGCTGGAGTTCCTCGACGAGAAGATCCGCTCGCTCGGCACGGCCGCCTGCCCGCCGTACCACCTGGCGGTCGTCATCGGCGGCACCTCCGCGGAGTTCGCCCTGAAGACCGCGAAGTACGCCTCGGCGCACTACCTCGACAACCTGCCGACCTCCGGGTCCGAGTCCGCGCACGGGTTCCGCGACCTCGAGCTCGAGGAGGAGGTCTTCAAGCTGACCCAGTCCTTCGGGATCGGTGCGCAGTTCGGCGGGAAGTACTTCTGCCACGACGTCCGCGTGGTCCGGCTCCCCCGGCACGGCGCGTCCTGCCCGGTGGCGATCGCCGTCTCCTGCTCGGCCGACCGGCAGGCGCTGGGCAAGATCACCGCCGAGGGTGTCTTCCTCGAGCAGCTCGAGCGGGACCCGGCGAAGTACCTCCCCGAGGTGACCGAGGAGAAGCTCGCCGACGACGTGGTCGAGATCGACCTGAACCGGCCGATGGACGAGATCCGCGCCGAGCTGTCGAAGTACCCGGTCAAGACCCGGCTGTCGCTGAGCGGACCGCTCGTCGTCGCCCGCGACATCGCGCACGCCAAGATCAAGGAGCGGCTCGACGCCGGCGACGGCATGCCGCAGTACCTGAAGGACCACGCGGTCTACTACGCCGGCCCGGCCAAGACCCCGGAGGGCTACGCGTCGGGCTCGTTCGGGCCGACGACGGCCGGCCGGATGGACTCCTACGTCGACCAGTTCCAGTCGGCCGGCGGCTCGATGGTGATGCTGGCCAAGGGCAACCGCTCGGTCCAGGTCACCAACGCCTGCAAGGCGCACGGCGGCTTCTACCTCGGCTCGATCGGCGGCCCCGCGGCCCGGCTCGCCCAGGACTGCATCAAGCACGTCGAGGTGCTGGAGTACCCCGAGCTCGGCATGGAGGCGGTCTGGAAGATCGAGGTCGAGGACTTCCCGGCGTTCATCGTCGTCGACGACAAGGGCAACGACTTCTTCGCCGAGACGCAGAAGCCGATCGCCCTGACCGTCCGGACCCGTTCCGCCGAGAAGGTCTGACCCGGCCCGCCGCCATGGAGTACGTCGAGGTCGCCCGCGCCGAGTCCGAGCGCGGCGAGGTGCTGCTGCGCGAGCGTCGCGACCCGCTCGACCCCGAGGGCACACGGGTCCTCGAGCTGCGGGTCAACGGCGTCTTCGTGATGGACACCCTCGAGACGTCCACCGAGCGACAGCTCGCCGCAGCGGCTCTGGCCCGCGTCGACGAGCCGCGGTCGGTCGTCATCGCCGGCCTGGGGCTGGGGTTCACGTTGCACGAGGTGCTCGCCGACTCCCGCGTCGAGAGCGTGGCCGTGGTGGAGATCGAGGACGCCCTGGTGCGGTGGATGCGCGACGGGACGATCCCGCACGGCCCCTCCTTCTTCGCCGACGAGCGGCTCCGCGTGGTGGTGGCGGACATCCGGATGGCGATGGCCGAGGCGACGGCGTCGGCGTACGACCTGGTCCTGCTCGACGTCGACAACGGTCCCGGTTACCTGGTCTACGACGACAACGCCGAGCTCTACCGGGAGACGTTCCTCGCCCAGGTCGCCTCGGCGCTCCGGCCGGGCGGGACGCTCGTGGTGTGGTCGGCCGACGAGTCCCCCGACCTCGCCCGGGCGATGGAGTCGGTGTTCGGCAACTGCGCGCCGATCCCCTATGACGTCACGCTCGTCCACGGTGGCGGGCGGACCCGCGAGGAGCGGTACTGGATCTACCTCGCCCGCCGTCCCTGAACCCCGATTCGTCTGCGAGTCATGGGTGGATTCACCCCGGGCGACCGCAGACGAACCGGGTTGTAGCCTCGGCGCCATGACCGACTACCGCACCGAGCACGACAGCATGGGCGAGGTCCAGGTGCCCGCCGACGCCCTCTGGCGGGCGCAGACCCAACGCGCGATCGAGAACTTCCCGATCAGCGGCACCCGCCTGGAGGACGAGCACGTCAAGGCGATGGCCCAGGTGAAGGCGGCCGCGGCGAAGGTCAACGCCGACCTCGGCGTGATCGAGCCGGCCCAGGCCGAGGCGATCCGTACGGCGGCTGCGGAGATCGTCGCCGGGGAGCACCTCGACCACTTCCCCCTCGACGTCTTCCAGACCGGCTCCGGCACGTCGTCGAACATGAACATGAACGAGGTGCTCGCCTCGCTCGCCGGCCGTGCCGGCGTCGAGGTGCACCCCAACGACCACGTCAACGCCAGCCAGTCGAGCAACGACACCTTCCCGACGTCGATCCACGTCGCGGCGACCAGCGCGACGACCAAGCAGCTGATCCCCGCGCTGGAGCACCTCGCCACCGCTCTGGAGGCGAAGGCCGAGGAGTTCGCGGACGTGGTCAAGGCGGGGCGGACCCACCTGATGGACGCGACGCCGGTGATGCTCGGCCAGGAGATGGGCGGCTACGCGGCCGCCGTACGGCACGGCATCGAACGGCTGGAGGCGAGCCTGCCGCGCGTCGCCGAGCTGCCTCTCGGGGGCACCGCCGTCGGCACCGGCATCAACACCCCGGCGGGCTTCGCGGCCGCCGTGATCGAGGAGCTCGCCTCCTCGACCGGGCTGCCGTTCACCGAGGCCCGCAACCACTTCGAGGCCCAGGGCGCCCGCGACGCGCTGGTCGAGCTCTCCGGCCAGCTGAAGACCATCGCCGTGGGCCTGACGAAGCTGTGCAACGACCTGCGCTGGATGTCGTCGGGCCCGCGCACCGGCCTGGCCGAGATCAACCTGCCGGACCTCCAGCCGGGGTCGAGCATCATGCCGGGCAAGGTGAACCCGGTCCTGCCCGAGGCGACCCTCATGGTCTGCGCTCAGGTGATCGGCAACGACGCCACGGTCACGGTGGCGGGCGCGTCCGGCAGCTTCGAGCTCAACGTGATGATGCCGGTGATGGCGCGCAACCTGCTCGAGTCGATCCGGCTGCTGTCGACGTCGAGCGTGCTGCTGGCCGACCGCTGCATCGCCGGGATCACCGCCAACGAGGAGCGGATGCGCACGTACGCCGAGTCGTCACCGTCCGTGGTGACGCCGCTGAACCGCTACATCGGCTACGAGAACGCGGCCAAGGTCGCCAAGAAGGCGCTCGCCGAGGAGAAGACGATCCGCGAGGTCGTCGTAGAGATGGGGTTCGTGGAGAAGGGCGACCTGACCGAGGAGCAGCTCGACACCGCCCTCGACGTCGCGAGCATGACCCACCCCTGACCCCCACTCCCGTCGAGTGCGGGGTTGTTCACCGTCGAGTGCGGGGTTGTTCACCGTTGAGCGCGAACAAGCCCGCACTCATGCGTGAACAAGGCCGCAGTCAACGGGGTGGGGTCAGTACCACTGGTGGGACTGCTTGAAGCTCCACGCGGCGCAGGGGGTGCCGTAGCTGTTCTTGATGTACTGCAGGCCCCAGCGGATCTGCGAGGCAGGGTTGGTCATGTAGTCGGCCGGCAGGTCGTCGTGGGTGCCGCCGGTCAGCGCCTGCGGGATGCCGTAGGCGGAGGAGCTGGGGTTGTCGGCCCGCGGGTTCCAGCCGCTCTCGCTCATGTAGAGCGCGTCGAGGCAGCTGAACTCCGACTCGGAGAAGCCGAACTCGGGGAGCATCGCCCGGGCGATGTCACGGGGGTCGGCGGAGCTCAGGTCCTCGGTCTTCGTCTCCTGGCCGCCGGAGTCGTCCTGGCCCAGGGTGTCCTTCTTGGCGTCGCCGAGGGAGGTACGACGCTCCCCGCGGGAGGTCGACGGCTGGCGCTCGGTCAGGTCCTGCATGGGGGTGTCCGTGAAGTCCTGGGCGCTCAGCGAGGCGCTGGCGTTGTCGCCGATGGCGTCGTCCTGGGCGAAGATGCCGGAGGACACCGCCAGGCCGGTCGCAGCCACGGCGACGCCGGAGAACAGGACCGACTTCTTCAGCCCCTTCTTCAGGGCAGGTTCGCCCGCGGCACCGCGGTGCTTGGGGACGTACTCGTCACGTCGGGGCACAGAGGAAACTCGCAAACAGTTGACTACAGGGGTTTGCCGCTGCCCGATTTGGGGCAAAGCGGCAAGGACCCACCGTGCCCCATCGGGCTAGCACAGGCAAATCCGGGGGACGACTGCGGGGACCTGAGTGTGACCGCGAGCACAGCGTCCAAACGACGATGTGACCCCCAATTCCTCTTTGTCGTGCGCTGGTCCGGGTGCGAGAGCCCCGGCTCCCGCAACCCGGACGCCGCGTTTGCGCCCTTTCTCCCGGTCCAGACCGTTTCGTCCTGCCGGTGGGCGGGATCACATGGTCACGTGCTCCAGCATCTCGGTCACCAGCGCCGCGATCGGCGACCGCTCCGAGCGGGTCAGCGTCACGTGGGCGAACAGCGGGTGGCCCTTGAGCTTCTCCACCACGGCCACGATGCCGTCGTGCCGGCCGACCCGGAGGTTGTCCCGCTGGGCGACGTCGTGGGTGAGCACGACCTTGGAGTTGGCGCCGATCCGCGACAGCACCGTGAGCAGCACGTTGCGCTCCAGCGACTGGGCCTCGTCGACGATCACGAAGGCGTCGTGCAGCGAGCGGCCGCGGATGTGCGTGAGCGGCAGCACCTCGAGCATCCCGCGGTCGAGCACCTCGTCGATCACGTCGGTCGAGGTCAGCGCGCCCAGGGTGTCGAACACGGCCTGGCCCCAGGGCGACATCTTCTCGGACTCGCTGCCGGGCAGGTAGCCGAGCTCCTGGCCGCCCACCGCGAACAGCGGCCGGAAGACGACGACCTTCTTGTGCTGGCGCCGCTCCATGACGGCCTCCAGGCCGGCGCACAGCGCCATCGCCGACTTGCCGGTGCCGGCCCGGCCGCCGAGCGAGACGATGCCGACCTCGGGGTCGAGCAGCATCTCCAGGGCGATCCGCTGCTCGGCGGAGCGGCCGTGGATGCCGAACGCCTCGCGGTCACCCCGCACCAGGTGGACGCGCTTGTCGGCCTTGACCCGGCCGAGCGCGCTGCCCCGGTCGGAGAGCAGCACCAGGCCGGTGTGGCAGGGCAGGTCACGGGCCTCCTCGAGGCTCGATCACCCCGTCGTCGTACAGCTCGTCGAGGTCAGCGGACAGCACCTCGACCTCGGTCATGCCGGTCCAGCCCGACTCGGCGGCGAGCTCGGCGCGGTACTCCTCGGCGTCGAGCCCGACCGCGGAGGCCTTGATCCGCAGCGGCAGGTCCTTGGAGACGAGGGTGACCAGCCGGCCCTCGTTGGCGAGGTTGCGCGCGACCGCGAGGATCCGGGTGTCGTTGTCACCGAGCCGGAAGCCCGACGGCAACGACTCGGGGTCGGTGTGGTTGAGCTCGACGCGGATCGACCCGCCGTCGTCGCCGACCGGCACCGGCTCGTCGAGGCGGCCGTGCAGGACGCGCAGCTCGTCGAGCATCCGCAGCGCCGCGCGGGCGAAGTAGCCCAGCTCGGGGTGGTGCCGCTTGCCCTCCAGCTCGGTGATCACCACCACCGGCAGCACGACCTCGTGCTCCTCGAACCGGTGCAGGGCACCCGGGTCGGCGAGCAGGACGCTGGTGTCGAGCACGTAGGTCCGGACCCCGGTCGGGGCGGGCTTGGCGCTCTTGCGGCGGGCGGTGGACCCGGTGGGCGACCCGGTCGATGACACGGCGGTCTTGGATGCAGCCACGGTGCTTCACCTCGCTGACCGACACGCGCACTCGCGTCCCGGTCCTGGTCAGTTACAGCCGGACCGGGAGCGGGCCCGAAAGTCTGAGTGCAGACTCCCGGATGCTGCTTGGTCGTGAGTGTTCACGAACGGGCCTCCCGTGACGGTGAGCTTCCCCGCTCCCCGTCCCTGCGAAGGTAAGCCTCGGTAGCGGACGAAACCGAACGACACGCCCGCCCGCGGGGTGACGGGAAGGTAAAACCGGGAGGCGGCTCAGGAGCCGAACCGGCGCTCGCGCTCGGCGTACGCACGCAGCGCCCGGAGGAAGTCCACCCGCCGGAAGTCGGGCCAGTAGGCCTCGCAGAAGTAGAACTCGCTGTGCGCGCTCTGCCACAGCAGGAAGCCGCCGAGCCGCTGCTCGCCGGAGGTGCGGATCACCAGGTCCGGGTCGGGCTGGCCCTTGGTGTAGAGGTGCTCGGCGATGTGCTCGACGTCGAGGATCTCGGCCAGCTCCTCGATGGAGGTGCCGCGGGAGGCGTGCTCCTGGAGCAGGGAGCGTACGGCGTCCGCGATCTCCCGGCGCCCGCCGTAGCCGACCGCGATGTTCACGATCAGGCCGTCGACGTGCCGGGTGGAGTCGGCCGCCTCCTTGAGCTTGCGGGCCGTCTCCGCGGGCAGCAGGTCGAGGGCCCCGACCGGGTGCAGCCGCCAGCGCTGCTGCTCGGCGAGCGCGACGACGGCGTCCTCGATGATCGTGAGCAGGCCCTCGAGCTGCGCCGGGGGGCGGTTCAGGTTGTCGGTGGAGAGCAGCCACAGCGTGACGACCTCGACGCCGACCTCCTCGCACCACTCGAGCAGCGGGGTGATGTTCGCCGCGCCGGCGCGGTAGCCGTGGGCGGTGTCCGCACCGATCGACTTCGCCCAGCGACGGTTGCCGTCGAGCATGACGCCGACGTGCTTGGGCAGCCGGTCGGCCGGGAGGTTGCGCAGCAGCCGTGCCTCGTAGGCCGGGTAGAGCACCCGCCTGAGCCCGCTCTTCCAGTCCGCCACGGTGACCAACCTTACTCGGCCCGCCGGGGACCGCTGCTGGGCCGCGCCGCTACCGTGGGTGCATGACCGAACGGCACCACCACTCCTCGGGCGCGGAGGTGGCCGAGCACCTCGGGGAGCACGTCCGCGAGGTCATCGACGAGGTCAAGCCGCACCTGCGCGGCTGGCTGCACGCCGCCACCGCACCGCTGGCGCTGGCCGCGGGGATCGTGCTCGTGGTGCTCTCCCCCACCACGTCCACCCGGATCGGGTCGGCCGTCTTCGCTGCGTCGGCGCTCGCGCTGTTCACGGCCTCGGCCACCATGCACCGCGGCCACTGGTCCCGGCGCACCGCCCTGTGGCTGCGCCGGCTGGACCACTCGAGCATCTTCTTGCTGATCGCCGGGAGCTACACCCCGTTCACCCTGCTGCTGCTCGACGGCACCGAGCGCACGACGCTGCTGGCGATCGCCTGGGGTGGCGCCACCCTGGGCATCCTGTTCCGGCTGTTCTGGACCGGCGCGCCCCGCTGGCTCTACACGCCGATCTACATCGCGCTGGGCTGGGCCGCGATCTTCTACTTCCCCGCGTTCTTCGAGACGGCGAGTGCCGCCGTGATCACCTGCCTCATCGTCGGCGGCGCCCTCTACACCGTCGGCGGCGTCATCTACGGCTTCCGCTGGCCGGACCCGTCCCCGCGCTGGTTCGGCTTCCACGAGGTGTTCCACTCGCTGACGATCGCCGCGTTCGTCACCCACTACGTCGGCGTCTCGATCGCGACCTACTCGCTGCGCTGACCACGTCCGGCGGCCGCTGCGACACGCCTGCCTAGAGGGGTCTTTACTGCCCCACCGGCCGGGCGTACCGTCGGAGGTAGTCAGTTCCACTGCCGGTTTGGAGGTGTCGCTGTTGCTGTCCCCCAGACGAACCAGGCACGAGCCCGAAGGGCCGTGAAGAGGCACGAGGAACCAGTGAAGGGGAAGGCATCCGCCTTCCCCTTCCTCATGCCCGCAGGTCGGTCGGCGGTCAGCCGTGCAGCAGCGCTCGCAGCTCCGCCGCCGTGGTGACCGGCCGGTCGCAGACCATCCCGCGGCAGACGTACGCCGCCGCCTTCCCGTCGACCAGCCCGCGACCGGTCAGCAGCGGGAGCACCGACGGGTCGCTCTCGTCGGAGCCGACCCCGGGCCCCTGGTCCGGCAACCCGTCCACGACCACCAGGCCGGGGCTCGACGACTCCCGGGCCACCCGCACGAGCTCCGCGCGCGCCGGGTCGTCCTCGGCCCCGACGACCGCCACCTCCAACGGGCCGGCCAGCGCCGCCTCCGCGGCCGCCAGGGACCAGCCGGCGAAACGCGGGGCCCGCGCGGCCAGGGTGTGGGCGTGGCGCAGCGCCCCCTCCGCGGCGTCGCGGTGCCGCCCCGAGCCGGTCATCGCGGCATAGGTGAGCAGCGCGTGCACGAGCGCCGACTGGCCCGACGGGCTGGCGTTGTCGCTGGGGTCGCGGGGCCGGACCACCAGCTTCTCGGAGTCCTCGCCGGTGTCGTAGAAGCCGCCGTCCTCGGCCCGCCACGACAGGGCCTGGTTGAGCATCGTGCGGGCCTGGCCGATCCAGGAGAGGTCCCCGGTCGCCTGCAGCAGCGCGAGGAAACCACCGGCGACGCAGGCGTAGTCCTCGAGCACCCCGGCGTGCGGCCCGGCGACACCGTCGCGGGACACCCGGAGCAGGTGGCGCCCCTGGACGTGCACGTCGACGAGGAGCCGGGCCGCGTCGACGGCGGCGTCGACGTACCGCTGCTCCCCCAGCAGCGTGCCCGCCTCGGCCAGCGCGGCGATCGCGAGCCCGTTCCAGGCGGCGACCACCTTGTCGTCACGGGCGGGACGGGTCCGCGTCCCGCGGGCCTCGAGCAGCCGGCTCCGCACCCGGGCCCAGCGTCCCGGGTCGTCGGGGTCGCGGCGCAGCTGCAGGGTGGAGGCACCGTGCTCGAAGGTGCCGGCCGGGGTCACCGACAGCAGCCTCGCCGCCCAGGGGCCGTCGTCCGGGCCGAGCACCTCGTCGAGCTCGGCGGGCGTCCAGACGTAGAAGCGTCCCTCGACGCCCTCGGTGTCGGCGTCGAGCGCGGACGCGAACCCACCGTCGGCGGTGCGCAGCTCGGCGAGCAGGAAGTCGGCCGTCTCCCGGGCGACCCTCTCCCCGAGCGGGTCGCCGGTCTGCCGCCACCAGCGGACGTAGACGCCGAGCAGCTGCGCGTTGTCGTAGAGCATCTTCTCGAAGTGCGGCACCACCCAGCCCGCGTCGACCGAGTAGCGCGCGAAGCCGCCGGCGAGCTGGTCGTAGAGACCCCCGCGGGCCATCGCCCGGAGCGTGTCGTCCGCCATCTGCTGCGCCTGCTTCCCCGTGGTCGAGCCAGGGACTCGGGCGGCGTGCCGCAGCAGCAGCTCGAGCACCATCGACGGCGGGAACTTCGGTGCCCCGCCGAAGCCGCCGTTCTGCACGTCGAAGTCGCGGGCCAGTGCGGCCACAGCGCCGTCGAGCGCCTCGGCATCGATCGGCTCCTCGCCGGCCGGGACGGTCTGCGACCGCAGGTGCTCGGTGACGTCGGCCGCGACCCTGCCGACCTCGTCACGGCGCTCGCTCCAGGCGGTGACGAGAGCCTCGAGCACCTGGCGGAAGGAGGGCTGCCCGTGCCGGGGCTGGTCGGGGTAGTAGGTGCCGGCGAAGAACGGCTCCCCGTCCGGCGTCAGCACGACCGTCATCGGCCAGCCGCCGTGGCCGGTCATCGCGGTCGTGGCGGACATGTAGACGGCGTCGACGTCGGGCCGTTCCTCGCGGTCGACCTTGACGCTGACGAAGTGCTGGTTCAGGTACGTCGCGGTCGTCTCGTCCTCGAACGACTCGTGCGCCATCACGTGGCACCAGTGGCAGGCGGCGTACCCGACCGAGAGCAGCACCGGCCGGTCCAGCCGACGGGCCTCGGCGAACGCCTCCGGCCCCCACTCCCACCAGTCGACGGGGTTGTCCTTGTGCTGCAGCAGGTAGGGCGACGTTGCGTTCGCGAGCCGGTTGGCCACGGGGGGCTCCTCGTGTCACTGGACGGGCAGGTCCTCTGCAGGGCGTTGGGCCCTACCGGGGGCCGTCGACGTCCACCACAATGTCACCCGTGACCAGTGCGGATCAGCGGGGACCGGTCGTCGTCGGTGTGAGCGGCTCGCCGGAGAGCGATCGAGCCGTGGACTGGGGTGCCGACTTCGCCGCCGCGAGCCACCGACCTCTGCTGCTGGTCCACACGGTCGGACATGGGGAAGTGCGGTCGAGCGCCGAGGACGTCGCCGAGACCGAGCAGGCGGCCGCCGAGGCCGGTCGACCGGTGGTCGACGCCGCCATCCGACGGGTCTCAGCCCGCCACCCGGACCTGACGGTGTCCGGCGCGGTCGAGGTCGGCGACCCACCGAGCGTCCTGCTGGCGCACGCCTCCGGCGCAGCGGCTGTCGTGGTCGGCTCGCGTCGAGACGGCGGTGGTCACCGCCTGCACGGGTCCGTCAGCCTGGCGGTGGCACGCCAGGCCGGTTGCCCCGCGGTCGTCGTACGCCCCTCGGGAGAGTCCGAACCCGGCCGGCTCGGCGAGCGCGTCGTCCTGGGTGTCGACGGCACCCCGGCCTCCCGGGCCGCAGCCGAGTTCGCCTTCGCGTACGCCGATCTCAACACGCTCCCGTTGGTCATCCTGCACGGCTCCTGGGAACGGCTCGCCCGCGGCTCCGCCGTGCTGCGGCTGCTCGGCGGCACCGAGGAGCACGGTCCCACCGACGAGGAGCGGTTGACGATCGCCGAGACGATCGCCGGTCTCCCGGAGCGGTTCCCGGACGTGGAGTTCCGCGACACGCACCGGTCGACCGATCCCGCCAAGGCGCTGATCGAAGCCTCGGAGTCGTCCCGGCTCGTCGTCGTGGGCGCCCGCCACCACCGGGCCGCCGGCTCTCTGCTGCTGCGCTCGGTGAGCACCTCGCTCGTCGAGCACGCCCACTGCCCCGTCGCTGTGGTCCACGAGGACCATTGACCCTCCTGCACCCCTCACCGGGACCATGCGGCCACGGCTCAAGACGGTCATTGACGGAGCGGGCCCTGCCGGATGCACTTGTCGCATGGATCCCGCCGAGGAGATGCGGCACGTCGCGGCGCTGGTCGAGCGGCTGACCAAGAAGTTCCCCGAGCTCGCCCGGGCCACGATCGAGGAAACCGTCACCAGCCTTCACAGCCGGATGGGCGACGCTCCGATCCGCGACTACGTGCCCGTGCTGGTGGAGCGCGAGGCGGTCGACTCGCTGAAGGCACGCACCCGCGGCCATGACCGGGGCGCGGTGTAGGTCGCTCAGCAGCGTTCGTCGCGAGGACTTCACCGGACACCGCCACGGGTGACATGTCGGGTTCACCGCCCTGATCGACCGTAGGGGCATGCGCGTTGCGATCGTCACCGAGTCGTTCTTTCCTCAGGTCAACGGTGTCACCAACACGGTGCGCCACATGGTCGACAGGCTCCTGGAGACCGGGCACCAGCCGCTGGTGATCGCCCCCGGTCCCGGCCTGGCCGGCTACCGCACCGTCCCCGTCGTGCGCGTCCGGTACGTGGGCCTGCCCGGCTACCGGTCGTTCTCACTGGGACTTCCGGATGCAGCCGTGGAGCGCGCCCTGGCCGAGTTCCGGCCGGATGTCGTGCACCTGGCCTCACCGATCGCACTCGGCGCGGTCGGGCTTCGTGCTGCGCGACGACTCGGCGTACCGACCGTGGCGGTCTACCAGACCGACGTCGGCAGGTTCGCGCGCCAGTACGGTCTTCCCGCGGAGGCCGTCGTCGGCCGATGGGTCGGACGCATCCACCGCCGCGCGACCCGGACCCTGGTCCCCTCCCGGGCCTCCTACGCCGACCTGCAGGCCCTCGGCGTGACCGACCTGCACCTCTGGGGACGCGGCGTCTCCCTGGACCTGTTCGACCCCGCCAACCGCAGCAGGGACCTGAACGCCCACTGGACCCGGCGGCACCCGGATCTCCTCGCCGTCGGGTACGTCGGCAGGCTGGCGCCCGAGAAGCAGGTACGCCGGCTCGAGGAGATCGCCAGCGTTCCCGGGACCCGTCTGGTGGTGATCGGCGACGGCCCCTCACGAGGAACGCTGGAGCGGAACCTCCCCTCGGCGAAGTTCACCGGCATGCTGGGCGGACTCGACCTTGCCCGCGCCTTCGCCTCCCTGGACGTCTTCGTCCACACCGGGGAGGCCGAGACGTTCTGCCAGACGGTGCAGGAGGCGCAGGCCAGCGGCGTCCCGGTGGTCGCTCCCGCCGCCGGTGGACCGCTCGACCTGGTCGACTCGGGCCGCACCGGGCTCCTGTACGACCCGGCCGACAAGAGCTCACTGCGTCGCGCGGTCGCGACCCTCGTCGGCGACCCGGAGCTGCGGCAGCGGCTCACCGGACAGGCGCTGGACCAGGTCCGTCGACGGAGCTGGCAGGCAGTGGTCGACGAGCTGGTGGAGGTGCACTACGCCGGTGTCCTGGGCCGTGCGGCCAGTGACGCCGCAGCCTGACCCGACCTCGCACGGTCGTGTGCCATTGCCTGTACACCCGAGCGTCACCGGACATCTCCCTGCACACTGCGCTTCTTTCAGACTGCACTGCTGACCTGGTGCCATGAACCTGCGCATCAGTGTCATCGGCACCGGATACCTCGGCACCACCCACGCCGCCTGCCTCGCCGAGCTCGGCTTCGAGGTCATCGCGGTGGACCGGGACCCCCACCGGATCGCCTCCCTGTCCCGCGGCACCGTGCCGTTCTCCGAGCCTGGACTCCAGCAGCTGGTCGCCCGCCACGTAACGGCCGGCCGGCTCCGGTTCAGCACCGACCTCCACCAGGCAGCCCGCTTCGCCGACGTGCACTTCATCTGCGTCGGCACCCCCCAGTCGCGACACGGCCTGGAGGCAGACGTGGACGCCGTCTTCGAGGTCGCCCGAGGACTGGCCGCCAACGCCACCCGCGACTGCCTCATCGTGGGCAAGTCGACGGTGCCGGTCGGGACCGCAGACCGCCTCACCGAGGAGGTGGCCGCCCGGCTCGCGCCCGGGGTGACCGCATCGGTGGCCTGGAACCCGGAGTTCCTCCGCGAGGGCCACGGCGTCGAGGACACCCTGCGCCCGGACCGGCTCGTCTTCGGTGTCTCGACCCCGGACGCGGAGCTCACCTTGCGCAGCATCTACGCGCAGCCGATCGGCTCCGGGGTCCCCGTCCACGTCACCGACACCAGCACGGCCGAGCTCGCCAAGGTGGCCGCCAACGCGTTCCTGGCCACGAAGATCTCCTTCATCAACGCGATGGCCGAGGTCAGTGACCTGGCCGGCACCGACGTCGTCGCCCTGGCCGACATCCTCGGCGACGACAGCCGGATCGGACGGCGTTTCCTCGACGCCGGGATCGGTTTCGGCGGCGGCTGCCTGCCCAAGGACCTCCGCGCGTTCTCGGCCCGCGCGGTCGAGCTCGGCGCCCGGTCGGTCGCCGGACTGCTGCTGGAGGTCGACGACATCAACCGCCGGGCCCGCGAGCGCACCGTGGACCAGGCCCGTCGGATGTCCGGCTCCCGCCTGTGGGGACGCCGCATGGCGGTCCTCGGCGCGGCCTTCAAGCCGCTCTCGGACGACGTCCGTGACTCGCCCGCCCTCGACGTGGCGAACCAGCTCCATGCCGAGGGTGCGGCGGTGTGTGTCTACGACCCGGAGGCCACCGACAACGCGCGGGCGGCCGCCCCTGCCCTGACGTATGCCACCAGCGTCGAGGAGGCCCTCCGCGGCGCCGACGTCGTGCTGCTGCTCACCGACTGGCCCGAGTTCACGCAGCTGGACCCCCGGTGGGCGGCAACCCTGGTCCGGCGCCGGTGCATCATCGACGGTCGAAACCGCCTGGACCACGACCGGTGGCGGCTCGAGGGATGGGCCATCCAGGGCGTCGGTCGCGGCTCACTTCCCGTCCCCGGGGTCCGTGCCGCGCCGGTGGTCCCTGTGCAGCCGGCCCGGCAGCGAAGCCTCCTCGAGCGGACCTGATGGTCGCCCGCACGGCTCTGAACGCACGACTCCCGGGACGGCGTCTCGGTCTCGCGGCGGTGGCAGTCCTCGGCGTCGGCCTCACCTCGGGCGCCGCGGCCGCCCAGGTGGTCAAGGTCCAGGCCAGGATCACCCGCCGGACGATCGGGAAGCCCCTGGGCGAGGACGCGCACATGGCGGACCGGACCTACAAGAAGAAGTACGGCGCACCGATCGACCTGCTGCTGCTCGGCGACTCGATCGCCGCCGGGCTCGGGGCCGAGAAGCCGAAGCACACCCTGGGTGCCCAGCTGGCGAGGAGGACGGCGCGTGACACCCGCAGGGCGGTTCGCCTGTACACAGCGGCGTACGTCGGCTCCGAGACCTCGATGCTCCGGGCCCAGCTGGCCGCCCTGCCACCCGGCTACCGCGCGGACGTCGCGGTCATCGTCGTCGGGGGCAACGACGTCACTCATCGGGTCAGGACAACCGAGTCGGTGCGCCACCTCCGGGAAGCCGTCACCTCTCTCCAGGCCGTCGGCACGAAGGTCGTGGTGGGCACCTGTCCGGACCTGGGAGCGCTCACCGCCGTGCCGCAACCACTCCGGACGCTGGCCCGGGTCGCATCACGCCAGCTCGCCACTGCGCAGCGAGACCTCGTCCTCGGGCTCGGGGAGCGGGTGGTGTCGCTGGCGCAGGTCGTCGGCCCGTTCTTCGTGACCCAGCCGGAGGAGATGTTCGCGGTCGACCGGTTCCACCCGTCCAGCGCCGGCTACAAGCGCACGGCCAAGGCGATGCTCCCCAGCGTGCGGGCGGCACTCGGCTACGACGCGCCGCTGCCGCCGGGGCACTACGGACCGGTCGTCGCGGACCGCTGAGCCGGCGGGCCCGGCGACCACCAGGACCGGTGGCTCCACCGCTCGTGGCGCCGCAGAAGCGCTCCGGAGAGCCGGGCCGGCTCGTTGGTGATGATGCCGTCGACGCCGAGCTCGAGGGCGCGGCGCATCGCCGAGGTCCGGTTCACCGTCCAGGCGAGGCAGCCCATCCCGTGCCGGTGCACCTCGTCGACGTACGACCTGTCGACGGCCCAGTGGTGCGGGTTCACCTGGTCGGCCCATGTGCCGAGCGCCGGCAGGTTGGCCCGGGCCGGGGAACCGAGGAGCCCGACGGGCACCTCGGGTGCACGGGTCTTGTGCGCCTTCATCGCCGCGAAGTCGAAGGACTCCACCACGAGACGTCGCTCGGCGACCGCCTGGTCCAGGTATCCGGGGACGGCCCGGAGCGTGCCCACGACGTCGGTGACGATGCCGGGGTAGAGGGAGGGAGCCTTCAGCTCGAGCAGCAACCCGGTGCCGCTGCCGCGGACCACGTCGATCGCCTGCTCCAAGGTCGGGATCCGCTCACCGGCGAAGAACGGCCCCTTCCAGGCGCCGGCGTCGAGGCGTTGCAGCTCGTCGTAGTCGAAGTCCGCCACGTTCCAGGGCGCCCGGCGCGGGTAGAGCCGCTTGGCGTCGGTCGTCCGGGTCAGGGTGGTGTCGTGGATGAGCACCAAGGCTCCGTCCCGGGAGCGCTGGACGTCCAGCTCGATGCTGTCGACGTCGAGCCGGAGGGCACCGCGGACGGCGGCCAGGGTGTTCTCGGGATGGTCTCCGCTCGCTCCCCGGTGGGCGACGTTGAGGACTCCTCGAGGGTCGTCCCCGCACGCCTGAGGGGGCGGGCTGTACACCGGTTGACGCATGACTCAGTCCCCTCGGTGGTGCGATCCGGGCCCGTCCAGGCTCGCTACCGAGGGTGACGACCACGTGACGACGACGTGGCCGGGTCAATGCCACTCGGCGAAGGTCAGTGCTGCTCGAGGACCGAGGGCGGCAGCTCGATGCCGGGCACGAGCTCGACGAGGAGCCGCCGGACGCGCGTGTCCAGGTCGCCGATGATGCGTCGGACCGTGGCGTCGTCCTGGCCGCCGGGGTCGTCGACCGGCCAGTCCACGTACTTCACTCCCGGCACGTAGGGGCACTCCTCGCCGCAGCCGAGGGTGATCGCCATGTCGCTGGCGGCGACGGTGTCGAGGGTGAGCAGCTTGGGTTGTTCGCCGCTGGTGTCGAGGCCGAGCTGGTCGAGGGCACGGGCCACCTCGGGGTGGATGTGCTCGCCGGGCTGGGTGCCGGCGGAAAGCGCGGTGACCCGACCACGGGCGTAGTGCTCGGCGAGGACGCGGCTGATGACCGAGCGACCCCCGTTGCGCACGCAGGCGAACACGACCTGCGGGGTGTGGCCCTCGGCTTGTTCGGGGGCGGCTGCGGTGCCGGTCATGCCGTGCTCCTGGGGTCGGTCGGGACGAGGGTGGGATCGGAGTGGTGGTGCGGGACGACGACGTCGTCAGCGGTGTGGTCGCCGGGCGCGCCGATCTCCGGGTAGAGCCAGTGCACGAGGGCGATTCCGACGCCGGCGCCGACGAGCTGGGCGGCGACGAAGCCGGGGACCGAGGCTGGTGCGATGCCGGCGAAGGTGTCGGAGAAGACGCGGCCGACGGTGACGGCCGGGTTCGCGAACGAGGTGCTCGAGGTGAACCAGTAGGCGGCGCCGATGTAGGCGCCGACGGCGGGTGCGGCGAAGGCGCCGCGGCCAGTGCGGGCGAGGGTGAAGACGAGGGCGGCGAGGCCGGCGGTCGCCACCGTCTCCCCCAGCCACAGGTGCCCTCCCGTGCGTTCGGTGGTGGCGAGCTCGGTGACTGGCACGTCGTACATGAGGTTGGCGAGGACGGCGCCGGCGATACCGCCGACCACCTGAGCGGCCGTGTAGGCGCCGACCTCGACGCCGGTGAGACCGGTGCGCGTGCGACGACCCAGCCACCAGTCGGCGGCGGACACGACCGGGTTGAAGTGCGCGCCCGAGACAGGACCGAAGAGCAGGATGAGAACGGTCAACCCGAGCGCTGTGGCGGTGGAGTTCTCCAGCAGCTGGAGCCCGACGTCGTCCGGGGAGAGACGTTGGGCGGCGATGCCGGAGCCGACGACCACGGCGACCAGCAGCATGGTGCCGAGCAGCTCGGCGGCCAGGCGGCGACCGAGGTCCGGTTCCGGGGTCTGGTAGACGGGCGACATGTGGCTGGTGCTCCTCGGGGTTTCAGCTTGAGGTCAGGCGAGGGACGAGGGTGGCGACCCGGGTGGCGAGGTCGTCGTAGGCGGCCTCGAACGCGGCATCGGTGCCGAGCCTGACCGGGTCGGGTACGGACCAGTGCACCGACCGTGAACGGTCGGCGTGGTCGAGGTGGAGCTCTTCGTGAGCGTTGTCGCACACGGTCACGACGTAGTCCTCAGGCGCCAGGACGTCGTCGAGGGCGCGGGGTCGCAGCTGCCGCAGCGGCAGGTGACGGCGCCGCGCGACCGCGACAGCTCCGGGGGCGACGCGGTCGGCGGGATGAGTGCCGGCCGACGTCGCGGGGACGGTGCTGGCGCGGCTCCACAGGGCCGCAGCGAGCTGGGAACGTGCCGTGTTGGCGGTGCAGACGAACACCACCCTCGGCGCAGAGATCGCCGCCGCGGAGCCGTGGACGAGTCCGGCCAAGGTATCCGGCACCAGCTGCACGTAGGAGCGGCGTCGATCGCCCTCCGAGCGGTGCCTGAGCACCAGGCCCTCCTGCTCGAGGACGCGAAGGTGATGCGCCAGCAGGTTCGACGGCATTTCCAGCAGGCCCTGGAGCTCACCCGGTGTGGCGTCGCCCAGCCACAGGCGATCAACGATCCGGAGCCGCGCGGGCTCCGCCAACGCTGCGTGGAGTCGCGCACGACGCTCGACGTCGTCGTCCACTCGCGTTGCCTCGATACTCATTGCCTCAATATTCACTGAGCGAAACTGCCAGGTCAAGCCCCCGGGCTGCCTCGCGAGGGTGGAACTTCTCAAGAAACGCGGCGGACCTGCCGATGAAAACGTGTGCCTTCAACTTCGTCTCGCCGGCCGTCCGCGCTGCCGCGGCGGCTGACCGCCGGGCTCGCGCTGCTGCTGGCGCTCAGCCTGCCGGTCGCGCTGCTGTCGGCGACGGCACCGTCGGCCGAGGCGAGCGCCGGCAGCGACCGGTTCTGGGCCGGGCTGGAGTACCACGGCGAGTTCGGCGCTCCGTCGGTGCTGCGCGTGGGGTCGACGTACTACGCCTACGCCACGAACACCGACGGCAACAACCTGCCGCTGCTGACCTCGACCGACCTCGAGACCTGGACCGCGCGGGCGGCCTGGCCGGTCGAGCTCGGCTTCAGCACCTGGCGCGGCTACAACGACGCGATGCCGTTTCCCGCGACGTGGGCGGCCAAGCTGCCGCCGAACGGCAAGCCCGGGGTGTGGTCACCGGCGGTCATCGAGCTCGGCGGGCAGTACGTCGACGCCTACGCGGTGCAGATGACGGCCAAGAGCAATCGGCACTGCCTCACGCTGGCCACCTCCCCCCTGCCGGACGGGCCGTT
The DNA here is from genome assembly GCA_963721775.1 of uncultured Actinomycetota bacterium. Classification (GTDB taxonomy): domain Bacteria; phylum Actinomycetota; class Actinomycetes; order Propionibacteriales; family Nocardioidaceae; genus Nocardioides. The sequence continues at coordinate 28,649 of CAVRMH010000001.1, forward strand.
CCTGGACACGTCGACGAAGCCGCTCTACTGCTCCAGCGACCCGATGGGCAGCATCGACCCGGCCTGGCTCAAGGTCGGCGGCAAGGTCTTCCTGGTCTGGAAGAACGCCGGCGTGCCCGGCAGCAAGCCGACCGAGGTGCTGGGCCAGCGGATGACCGCCGACGGGCTCCGGTTCGCCCCGGGGACCAAGCCGCACGTGCTGCTGCGGACCGCCCAGAAGTGGGAGGGCAACGTCATCGAGGCGCCCAGCATGGTGAAGTACGGCGGCCGCTACTACCTGTTCTACTCCGGCAACCGCTACACCACCGCCGACTACGCCATCGGGTACGCCGTCTGCAGCGGCCCGCTCGGTCCGTGCACCCGGCCGAGGAGCAAGCCCCTGCTGGCCAGCGGCGGTTCGATCGCCGGGCCGGGCGCGCAGTCCCCCGTCGTCGACACGGCCGGCCGGCTGCGCCTGGCGTACTCCGCCTGGACCACCGGCCAGGTGGGTTACCCGAAGAGCTCGACCTGCCGGGACACGGCCGACGGCTGCAACCAGCGCCGGATGTACGTCGCGACCCTCAGCACCGGGCCGGGTGGCGCCCTCGTCGTCGACGAGAAGCGCTGAGTCTCCCCGGACGCACTGGCGTAGGTTCGTCACGTGCACGGGACAGAGGGCGCGTGAAGCGGATCGGCCTCATCGGTGGGATGAGCTGGGAGAGCAGCGCGGAGTACTACCGACTGATCAACGAGCTCACCCGCGATCGGCTCGGCGGCCTGCACTCGGCCGAGTGCGTGCTCTACTCCGTCGACTTCGCCGAGATCGAGCAGATGCAGGCCCAGGGTCGCTGGGACGACGCCGCTGCCCGCCTCGTCGAGGCTGCCCGCGCGCTCGAGGCCGCCGGGGCGGACTTCGTGGTGCTGTGCACCAACACCATGCACAAGGTCGCCGACGCGGTCGCGGCAGCCGTCACGGTGCCGTTGCTCCATCTCGCCGACACCACCGCGGCCGCGGTGCAGGCCGCGGGCGTCGAGCGGGTCGGACTGCTCGGGACCGCGTTCACCATGGAGCAAGGCTTCTACCGTGAGCGGCTCGCCGCACACGGGCTCGACGTCCTCGTCCCGGAGGCCGAGGACCGGGCGCTGGTGCACCGCGTGATCTACGACGAGCTGTGTCTCGGCGTGGTGTCCCCGGGGTCGCGCGCCGGCTACCAGGAGGTCATCGCCCGACTGGTGGCGCGAGGCGCCGAGGGCATCGTGCTCGGGTGCACCGAGATCGAGCTGCTCATCGGCCAGGAGCACGTCCCCGTGCCCGTCTTCCCGACCACCCGGCTGCACGCCGAGGCCGCCGTCGACCTCGCGCTCCGCTGAGCCGACCCGGCGGGGCGTTCGCCTTCCGGCGTAGGACGAACGGCCCTGCCCCGGCTGGGGCCCCCGGCCGACGATGAGACCAGGAGACCACCCCTCCGGGAGGACCGAATGGTGCACCGGCACAGCGGACCCGGGAACGTCGACCTCGACGGCCACCCCGCCCTGGTCGCGCGCCGACACCCGCTGACGATGGTCTACGGCGGCGGTGGCGTGTTCGGCATCGCCTACACCGCCGGCGTCGCGGCCGGGCTCGCGGAGACCGGCGTCGACGTGGCCGGCGCTCCGTCGCTGGGCACCTCCGCGGGCTCCTGGACGGCCTCCGCGATGGCGCTGGGCCTCTCCTACGACGACTTCCAGTCGGTCGAGTCACCCGCCGTACCCACCCTCCGCGCCGGCGTCCTCGCCGACATCGCGCGCCAGCTGTTCGGCGAGGCCACCCACCCGCTCGTGTCCGTCTCGGCGGTGTGCCTGTCCACCGGACGGCGTCACATCCTGGACGGCGGCACCTACCCGCTCGCGGACCTCGTCGCCGCCTCCTCGGCGGTGCCCGGGCTCTTCCCGCCGCACAAGGTGGGCGGCCGCACCTACATCGACGGCGGGATGTGGTCCGCGACGTCGGTCGACGCCGCGGCGGAGGCGGACCAGGTGATCGTGGTCGCGCCTCTCGCCGGCGCGGTGATGGGCCCCCTCGGACGCACGGCCGGCTTCCTCCTCGACCGCGAGCTTCGCCGGTGGCGGGCCCGCCACCCGCAGAGCTCGATCACGCTGATCCGGCCGAACCGGGTGATGGCGCGGGTCGCCGGCATCCGACCCCTCGCGCTGTTCGACGATGTCCGGGCCCGCGAGGTCTACCCGATGGCGTTCGAGCAGGGGCTGCGGTACGGCGCGCGGCTGGCCCGCCCTCCGGTGGTCGAGGAGGGGCCCGCGGCGTGAGGGACCTTGGACCCATGCGCATAGCCCCCGCGACGCGCCGCTCTGCCCCCTGATCGTGCTATTGCCCCGGAACCTCCCCGCGGGGTGGGGTGGGCACACGCAGCCACGACGGAGGGAAACACATGAGGCTTCGCACGCGCTCGCTGGCCGGGAGGGCCATCGCAGCAGCCGCCACGCTCACGGTGCTGGTCGCACCCCTGGCGGTCACCGCCGGAGGGGCCCAGGCCGACACCCAGGTCCGAGCCGCCAAGCCGGCCCTGAAGGTGATGACCCGCAACCTGTACCTCGGCACCGACATCATGCGGCCGATCGTCGCGATCCAGGGCAAGACGGGCCTCGAGCTCCTCACCGCCCTCGCCAACGCGACCGACACAGCCCGGGCCATCGTCGACGACACCGACTTCGGCACCCGGGCCGGCCTGCTGGCCCAGGAGATGGCCACCAACAAGCCCGACCTGGTCGGGCTGCAGGAGGTCGCCCTGTGGCGCTCCGGCCCGCTGCAGCTCACCCAGGCCGCCATCCCCAACGCCACCGACGTCGACTACGACTTCCTGGCGATGCTCCGCAGCGAGCTCGAGCAGCGCGGCGTCCCCTACCGCCCGGTCAGCGTCAACTGGCTCTCCGACGTCGAGGCACCGTCGTTCGGGGGGACACCGCAGGCCCCCACGAACCCGCGGGACGTGCGGCTCACCATGCGCGACGTGATCCTCAAGCGGGTCGGCAGCGACGTGAAGATCCTCAACCACCACGAGAAGACCTACGACGCCGGCATCGACATCACCATCGCGACGCAGAAGCTCAACTTCACCCGCGGCTACCAGTGGGTCAACGCGATGCGGGGCGACCAGAAGTTCCGCTTCATCAACACCCACCTCGAGGCGTTCAGCACCGACGTGGCCTACGCCGAGGCGCAGCAGATGCTGGCCGGACCCGGCGACTACGCCGGCACCACGATCATCGTCTGCGACTGCAACTCCGACCCGCTGCTGCAGACGGTGAAGACCTCGATCGGCGACACGCTGCCGCACTCGGAGCCCTACTGGCTCGTCACCGGCAAGAACGACTTCCACGACACCTGGCTGCAGTGGAAGCCGGCCCGGTTCGGCTGGACCTCCGGTCTCAGCGAGACCGTCGACGACATCGACGCCAGCGGGTTCGACCACCGGATCGACATGGTGTTCGCGCGCACCGGCAGCGGTGCACCGCTCAAGGTGGTCGGCGGCACGGTCACCGGCAACACGCTGGCCAGCACCGATCCGGCCACCGGACTGTGGCCCTCGGACCACGCCGGCGTGGTGATGGGTCTGCGCGGCCTCGGCCGGAGCTGACCCCGGGTCGCCGCCCGACAGCAGGCAGCGAGGGCCCCGGCCGGACACGTCGTCCGGCCGGGGCCCTCCGCATCAGCCGGCCGGTCTCATCCCGCCTCGCGGACGGGCACCGGCTCCCGACGGTCGCGGAACGTGAACCAGCCGACCGCGGCCAGGATCACGGCCAGGAACAGTGCGCTGGTGCCGTTGGTACCCAGCCCCAGGCCGCCGTGCGACGGGGAGGCGGTGAGCAGGTCTCCGAGGGAAGCCCCGAACGGCCGGGTCAGGATGTAGGCGATCCAGAAGGCCAGCACCGCGTCGAGGACCCCCGAGTAGAACCCGAGGGTCACGACGGCGATGGCAATCCCGAAGACCACGGCTGCCGTGAGGTACCCCAGTCCGAGCCGCTCGGAGATCAGGTCGCCCGCGGACGTGCCCAGCGCGAAGGTGAACAGGATCGCGGCCCAGTAGAAGCTCTCGCGGCGCCTGGTGACGATCGTGTGGATCGACAAGGTGCGCTCGGAGCGCCACCAGGTCACGAATGTGACCACCAGTGCGACCAGGAACAGCACGGTCGTGGTCCACAGGCTGACGCCCATGTTGTCGACGAGGTTGTCGGAGATCAGCGTGCCCACGACGCTGATCAGCACCACCGCGAGCCAGTAGAGGCCGGGCACGTAGCGCCGCGCGCGCATCTGCCCGACCAGCGCTCCCACGAGGAGCCCGGCCATCAGCAGGGACGTCACGGTGAGGCCGAGGCCGAGGTTGTCGGCGAGGAAGTCGGCGGCGGTCTCGCCGACGGTCGTGGAGAGGATCTTCACGACCCAGAAGAGCACGGTCACCTCAGGGACCTTGTTGAGCATCCGGCGCCCGAGGCTGCCGGTGCGGTCGGTGGAGTCGAGGGAGTGGGGGGTGCCGGGTATGTCCATGTCCGTCACGGTGCTGGCCCGGACCTGCCGACAACCTGACCGTCACGCCGGTGGCGGTGTTCAGGTTGCTGCCAGGCGCAGTGGGCCACCCTGGACGGGCAGGCCGCACCGGCCTCCAGCGCGCCCCCGAGGAGAGAAACGTGTTCGACCTCATCAATGGCTTGCCCGTCCACCCACTGGTGGTCCACGCGGTCGTGGTGCTGCTGCCGATCGCCGCCCTCGGCACGATCGCTCTCGCCGTCCGCCCCGGCTGGCGGCGCCCCTACGGCTGGCTGGTCGTCGCCGCGGCCGCGGCCGCGGCGGTGCTCCTCCCCGTGGCCACCAGCAGCGGCGAGGCGCTCGAGGAGCGCGTCGGCCGCCCGGGCGAGCACGCGGAGATGGGCGACGCGCTGATCTGGTTCACGCTGCCGATGTTGCTGCTGGTCGCTGCCATGGTCTGGTTCGACCGGCGCCCGAGCACGAAGGTCGACGGTCGTCTGCTCAAGGCGCTGCCGGTGCTCGCTGTCGTCGCGGCGCTGGCCTGCAGCGTGCAGGTCTACCGTGTCGGTGACTCCGGCGCTCGGGCCGCGTGGGCCGAGCGGGTCGGCTCGTCCTCGTCGGCCGCCGCCGACGACGATGACCGGTGAGCTGAGCGACAGGCCGGTCCGCCCCACCCCCCAGGACGTCGAGCCCTACGCTGGCGTCGTGGCGAGGATCGGCATCTGCGAGGACGACCCCGCCATCCGGCGCGTCCTCACCGAGGGCCTCCGGCTGGCCGGCCACGACGTCGTCGCTGCTCACAACGGCGCCGAGGCCATGCGTCTCTTCGATCCGCCGGCCGACCTCGACGTCCTGATCCTCGACATCGGCCTGCCCGACGCCGACGGCCGCGACGTGTGCCAGGCACTGCGCGCCGGCGGCCAGCAGGCTCCGGTGCTGTTCCTCACCGCCTACGACGCGCTGCACGACCGGTTGTCCGGGTTCAACGCAGGCGGCGACGACTACGTCACCAAGCCGTTCGCCCTCAAGGAGATCCTGGTGCGCGTGGCGGCGCTCGTACGCCGTACCGCTGCGGTTCCCCCTGCCGAGACCGCCACCCCGGGACTGGTCCTCGACCCCGGCCGTCACGCCCTGGTGACCGAGACCGCCGAGGTCCCGCTGTCCCCGACGGAGTACCGCATCCTGGCCGCGATCGCCGGCCGGCCCGGCGAGGTGGTGCGCCGTCGAGCCGTCGTCGCCGCCGCGTGGCCTGACGGGGCCGTCGTCAGCGAGAACACCGTGGACACCTACATCCGCCGCGTGCGCACGAAGCTCGAACTGGCCGGGTCGCCGATGACGCTGCACACCGTCCGCGGCGTCGGCTTCTCGCTGCGATGAGGCGAGGCCCGGGCGCGGCCCCGCTGCGCCGCCAGCTCGTGCTGGTCGCCAGCGGGGTCACCGCCGTGGCGATGCTGCTGCTCGTCCTGCTGGTCCAGCTGGTGCTGAACCGAGTCGTCACCGGCAACATCGACACCGTGCTGCGTGACCGGGCCGGGGCGGCGCGGACGGCGCTCGAGGACGCCGACGCGGGGACGTCCCCGAGCGACCTCGACGACGTCGGCCCCGGCGTGGTCGTGTTCGACGCCGGCGGCCGGCGGCTGGCGGGTGCGGTGCCCGACGTCGCGGCCGACGAGCTGGCCAGGCTCGGCACCGTCACGGCCCCGACGACCGTCGAGGTCGAGGAGCAGGTTCGCCTGTTCGCCGTGCCCTACACGGGAGCGACGCGCACGGTGTCGTGGTCGCCGTCGAGTCGGTGGCCCCCTACGAGCGAGCCGAGGCCTACGCACTGGCGACCAGCGTCGTCCTCGGCCTGGTCGCGGTCGGCGCTGTGGCGGGCCTGACCGCGTGGACCGTCCGGCGCGCGCTGGCCCCCGTGGCCGCCATGGCCGCGACGGCGGACGACTGGAGCGTCCACGACCTGGGCAGGCGCTTCGACCTCGGCCCGCCGACCACGGAGATCACCGCCCTCGGGGCGACCCTCGACCGGCTGCTGGAGCGGGTCGGCGGCGCTTTGCGGGCCGAGCAGCGGCTCACCGCCGAGGTCGCCCACGAGCTGCGGACCCCCCTCACCGCGTTGATCGGGTCGGCCGAGGTGGCGTTGATGCGGCGCGACCTCGACGGGCCGAGCCGGGCGGCGTTCGAGGACATCGCGGCCGCGGGGCGACGGATGGCCGAGACGGTGACGGCCCTGGTGGACCTGGCCCGGGCCGGGGCGGAGTCCTTCGCCGAGAGCAGCACCGTCGCCGAAGTGGTGGCCACCGCCGGGAGCGACGGGATCGACGTACGACTCTCCGACGCCGACCGGGCCCTGGTCGTGGCGCTGCCCGCGGCGCTGGCGGGCCGGGCGCTCGCGCCGGTGCTCGACAACGCGCGGGCGCACCGGGCCGAGCGCGTGGTGCTGCGGGCCTGCGCGGAGGCCGACCGCGTCGAGCTCGTCGTCGAGGACGACGGTCCCGGCATCGGCGACGACGACGGGCTCTTCACGCCGGGCGTGCGCGGCCGGGACAGCAACGGCGCCGGACTGGGTCTCCCGCTGGCACGCCGGATCGCCCGGGCCGCGGGCGGTGACGTGCGCTGGGAGCCGAGCGCCGGAGGGCGCTCGCTTCGTGGTGCGGCTGCCGCGCCGGTGAAGGTCAGCCGACCAGCGCCGGCACGCTCTGCCAGGCGGTGTAGCCGGCGACGCCGAGCAGGAGCACGGCGAACCCGACCGAGAGCCGGCGCGCGGGCAGCCGGGACGCGACCCGGGCGCCGAGCAGGCTGCCGACGACGGCGAGCGCGGTGAGCACGATCACCGGGAGCCAGTCGACGTGGATGCCGTGACCGACCCGTACGACGAACGCCGCCGCGCTGTTGACCGCGATCACGAGCAGCGAGGTCCCCACCGCCTGCGGCAGGCTCAGCGACAGCGCGAGCACCAGGGCCGGCACCGCCAGGAAGCCGCCACCCACGCCGAGGAAGCCGGTCAGCAGCCCGACCGCGAGCCCCGTGACGAGCACCTTCAGCGCACGGGGGCAGTCGCACATGAACGCAGGCCTGACCGTGATGATCGGCGAGTCCGGGCGGTCCTCACCCGCCGGACGGCCGCGGCGCAGCAGCATCACCACCGCCACCACGACCATCAGCGCGGCGAAGGACACCAGCAGGACGTCGGGGTCGACCAGCACCGACCAGGTCGCGCCGAGCGCCGCTCCGAGCGTGCCGACCAGCGCGAAGGCGAAACCACGCCCGACGTAGACGTTGCCGCGCCGGTGGGCGGCGAGCGCGCCGGTCGCCGCCGAGATCCCGACGATCAGCAGCGAGGCGGTCGTCGCCGCGACCGGCGTCTGGTCGAGGAGGTACACCAGCACCGGGACGGCGAGGATCGAGCCACCCCCGCCGAGCGCACCCAGGCTGAGTCCGATGAGCAGCCCGGCGAGGACTGCGACAAGCAGCGGCATCAGGCGGTCACGCCTCCGGGCCGACGAGGTGCAGCCCGGCGGTCGCCGCGTTGTCGAACGAGTCGTCGATCGCGACCAGCGTGCGGCCCGCGGCGGCGAGGAACGACGCCGCGACCGACGCCCGGTAGCCGCCGGCACAGTGCACCCACACCTCGCCCTCGGGCACCTCCGCGACACGCCGCGGGAGCTCGTGGATCGGGATGTTGACCGCGCCCTCGATGCGGGCGTCGCGGAACTCCTGCTCGCGACGGACGTCGAGCACGACCACGGGCCGGTGGTGACGGACGTCGGCGAGCTCGGCGAACGTGGCGGTGGGGAACGACCCGAGGTCGCCGGTCGCCCAGTCCTCGGGCTTGCCGGTGGCCGCCGCCTCGGGCCGGTCGATGCCGATCCGGACCAGCTCGCGCTGCGCCTCGGCGACCTCCTTCTCGGTCTCACCGAGCAGGGTGAGCGGGGTGCCCCACTCGATCAGCCAGCCGAGGTAGGTGGCGAAGGACCCGTCGAGCCCGAAGTTGACCGTGCCGGGCACGTGCCCGGCCGCGAACGCGGTGCGGGTGCGCAGGTCGACGACCCACTCCCCTGCCTCGATGCGGCGGCGCAGCTCCTCGGCATCGGCGCGCTCGGGCAGCGAGAGGTCGGGCTCGCCCGGACCCGCCGCGTTGCCGGGCGCCATCCGGGCGTAGTAGGCCGGGTAGGCGTCGAGGCCGGCCAGCAGCTCGTCGACGTACTCCTGCTCGCTCCGCGTGAGGGCGGGGTTGCTGCGCCGCTCGGCACCGATGGTCGACTCGGTCGCCTCGGACTGGTTGGCCGAGCAGAAGCTGCCGAAGCCGTGGGTCGGGAAGACCTCCGCGTCGTCGGGCAGCGCGTCGGCGAGCCGGTGGGCGGAGTGGTACTGCAGCCGGACCAGCTCGTCGGTGTGCTCGGGGCCGAGCAGGTCGGGGCGGCCGGTGGCGCCGTACAGCAGCGAACCCCCGGAGAAGACGCCGACGGCCCTGCCGTCCTCCTCGAGCGCGTAGGAGAGGTGGGTGAACGTGTGGCCGGGGGTGGCGATGGCGCGCAGGGTGATGTGCTCCCCGACCGTGACGACGTCGCCCGCGCGGATCGGGCTGCGCTCGTAGGCGACCTCGTCCTCGGCGTTGACGTGGTACGCCGCGCCGGTGCGCTCGGCGAGCGCCAGGCCACCGGTCAGGTAGTCGTTGTGGATGTGCGTCTCGAAGACGTCGGTGAGCCGGACGCCGGCCTGCTCGAGCAGGGTCAGCACCCGGTCGATGTCGCGCTGCGGGTCGACCACCAGGGCCACCTCGCCGTCGTGGACGACGTAGCTGCGGTCACCCAGCGTCGGGGTCTCGATCGGGACGATCGTGATGCTGCCGGTCCGGCTCATGCGCGGGCTCCTGTCGTCACCGGGCGCCCGGACCGGATCCAGGCACCGGTGCCTCCTGCCACGGTAACCGCGTCGAAGCCTCGGTGCGCGAGCAGCGACGCCATCGACTTGCTGCGGTTGCCCGACGCGCAGACCAGGTACACCGGCCGCGTCGGGTCGAGCTCGGAGACCCGGCTCGGCAGCTGACCCATGGGCACCAGCCGCGCGCCCGGGACGTGACCGGAGACGTACTCCCCGGGCTCCCGGACGTCGATGACCTCGGCGCCGTCGGCGTGGACGTCGGCGAACTCGTGGATGTCGATCTCGCGCATGCAGTTCCTTTCCTCGTGGACCACGATACCCTCGGGGGTATTATTCGGTCCAACGGATGAGGTGTGCTGAGCATTCCCGGGCACCGGGGAATGTCGGGATGTCCGACCCGGTTATACCCCCGCAGGTATAGAATCCACACGTTGGAGGTACACACCACATGGCAACCATCGAGCTCACCGCGACGGACTTCGAGAAGACCGTCGCCGACAACGACATCGTGCTGGTCGACTTCTGGGCCTCCTGGTGCGGCCCGTGCCGCCAGTTCGCTCCCACCTACGAGAAGGCCGCCGAGGCCAACCCGGACGTCGTGTTCGGCAAGGTCGACACCGAGGCCGAGCAGGCCCTGGCCCGCGCCGCGAACATCACCTCGATCCCGACGCTGATGGCGTTCCGCGAGGGCGTCCTCGTCTTCGCCCAGCCCGGCGCGCTGCCGCCGCAGGCGCTCGGACCAGGTCATCGGCGCGGTGCGCGAGCTCGACATGGACGAAGTGCACAAGCAGGTCGCCGCCCAGCAGAACAGCGAGGGATGACAGATGCAGCTACCCCCGGACCAGATGGGCTCGGCCATCAATCGCCTGAAGCGGGCCCGCGGCCAGCTCGACGGCGTGATCCGCATGCTCGACGAGGGGCGTGAGTGCGAGGACGTGGTGATGCAGCTCGCCGCGGTCAGCCGTGCCCTGGACCGGGCCGGCTTCTCGATCGTCGCGACCGGCCTCAAGCAGTGCCTGGTGAGCGGCGACGAGGAAGGCCTCGACACCGCCAAGATGGAGAAGCTCTTCCTCTCCCTGGCCTGACGTCGGCCTAGGCTGCAACGCATGGACTCACGCGCATGGGACGAGCGGTACGCCGCCAGCGAGCTGGTGTGGTCGAGCACGCCCAACCAGTTCGTCGCCGCCGAGGTCGCCGACCTGACGCCGGGACGTGCCCTCGACCTGGCCGCCGGCGAGGGCCGCAACGCGCTGTGGCTGGCCGAGCGCGGCTGGCAGGTCACCGCGGTCGACTTCTCGCTGGTCGGCCTCGACAAGGGCGCGCCGGATCGAGGCTGCGCAGCCGCACGGCCGTGACCTGCACGTCGAGTGGGTGCACGCCGACGTGCTCACCTACGAGCCCGGGCCGGTCGGCTACGACCTCGCGGTGCTCGCCTACCTCCAGCTCCCCGCCGACGAGCGGGGTGCCGCGGTGCGCGTCGCGTTCGGGGCCCTCGCGGTCGGCGGCACGCTCCTCGTGGTCGCCCACGACTCCACCAACCTCACCGAGGGCACGGGCGGCCCCCAGGACGCCTCGGTGCTCTACACCGCCGAGGAGGTCCTCGGCGACCTCGACGGCGAGCGGTTCGAGGTCGTGCGCGCCGAGCGCGTCGAGCGGGTCGTGCCGGCCGGCGACGAGCACCGCGGCGAACCGGACCGGACGGCGTACGACGCCCTGGTCCGCCTGGTCAGGACCGCCTGACCACGCCGGGTCGGCGCGTCTGGTCGGCCCAACCCCGCCGAGTCGGCCCGTCTGGTCGGGGGGCGCACGCCATCGCCAGCCACACGCGCCGACTCGACACCAGCCCGGAAGCCACACGCGCCGACTCGGCGGGTTGGTCAGGCGCCGTTGCGCGCCTCACCGTTCTGGGGCGCGCCGTTCGAGCCGTTCGGCGCGTCGGGCTCCTCCTCGAAGTCGACCTTGCGCAGGTGCTTGCGCAGGCTGAACCCGAGGAAGCACCACCGCGACGGCGAGCAGCAGGAACACCGCGAACCCGAGCCAGCCGGCCTTCACGTCCTCGGGCGCCGGGCCCTCCTCGGAGCAGACGGGCGAGCGACGGCACGAGCACGGTCCACAGCAGGGTTCATGCCTCCATCCTCTCAAGCGCCTCGCGGACGCCGGCGAAGAGATCGTCCTCGGGCGTCTCGACGTCGACCAGGCGAGCGGGCCAGCTCGTAGTCCTCGGTCGGCCAGGCCTCCTGGTGCACGTCGAGCGGGCAGGCGAACCAGGCGCCGTCCGGGTCGATCTGGGTGGCGTGCGCGAGCAGCGCCCGGTCGCGCACCGGGAAGTACTCCGCGCACGGCACCCGGGTGGTGATCCGGGCCGCGTGCTCGCGGGTCGGGCTTCCACTCCTCGAGCCACTCGGCGTAGGGCGACTCCAGGCCGCGGGCGACCATCGCGTCGTGCAGCGCCTGGGTGCGCTCGCGGTGGAAGCGAGTGGTGGTAGTAGAGCTTCAGCGGCTGCCAGGGCTCGCCGGCGTCGGGGTAGCGGTCCGGGTCGCCGGCCGCCTCGAACGCCGCCACGCTGACCTGGTGGCACATGATGTGGTCGGGGTGCGGGTAGCCGCCGTTCTCGTCGTAGGTCGTCATGACGTGCGGCCGGAAGCTCGCGGATCAGCCGGACCAGCGGCTCGGCGGCCTCCTCGACGGGCACCAGCGCGAAGCAGCCCTCGGGCAGCGGCGGCTGCGGGTCGCCCTCGGGCCAGCCGGAGTCGACGAAGCCGAGCCAGTCCTGCCGGACGCCGAGGATCTCGCGGGCGCGGTCCATCTCCTCGCGGCGGATCGCGGTGATGTTCTCCAGCACGTCGGGGCGGTCCATCTTCGGGTTCAGGATCGAGCCCGCGCTCGCCGCCGGTGCAGGTGACGACGTGCACGTCGACCCCCTCGGCGACGTACTTCGCCGTGGTGGCGGCGCCCTTGCTCGACTCGTCGTCGGGGTGGGCGTGGACGTGCATCAACCGGAGCATGAGGGCAATCCTAGGATGCGGCCGGAGCCCGCTAGGAGCCTGCGTGACGACCTGGCCGAGCGCTACGGCACGTCCGAGCGCCGCCCGGACGCGACCGCTCGTGGCGCTGGTCGTCGTCCGTCGTCGCCGCCGGCCTGTCCTGGCTCGCCTGGGTGATGCTCGTGCACGGCCGCCCGCGAGGCGCAGTCGTCGCTGGTCGTCGGCTTCCAGCCGCGGGCGAGCACGCCGCGTCGCGACGTTCAGCGTCGTACGCCGCGACGCCGACGTCGAGGCCGACTGCCTGCTCCGCGCCTTCGCCGACCGACCACGCCATCGTCGGCGAGCTCGACGTCACCGTCGGCCCTGGCGGAGCCACGGCGCAGACGCTGGAGCGGACGATCCGCACCGAGCGGGAGGCCACCTCGGTCGAGCTGGTGGGCTGCACCACCGCGGCCAGACGCAGCGCCGCTGACCGGCGCGCCGGCCGGTCCTGCGGATTGGGGCGGCGCCCCGCTCGTGGTAGACTGGTCCACTTGCCTGGACACGGCGGGGTGGTCGTGCACGCGCTGGCGCCTGCGCCCCCGCAGTCGACACCACGAGCACAGGAGCACCACCGTGACGCAGTCGAGCGACCAGCACGCGATCTGGCTGACCCAGGACGCCTTCGACAAGCTCCAGGCAGGAGCTCGAGGAGCTGCGCGGACCCGTCCGCACGAGATCGTCGAGGAGATCAGCGCCGCCCGCGACGAGGGCGACCTCAAGGAGAACGGCGGCTACCACGCCGCCCGCGAGGAGCAGGGCAAGACCGAGGCCCGGATCCGGCAGCTCGAGGACATGCTGCGCGCGCGCCGAGGTCGGCGAGACCCCGGCCGACGACGGCGTCGTCGAGCCCGGCATGAAGGTCACCACCCGGTTCGTCGGCGACACGACGACCGAGGTGTTCCTGCTCGGCGCCCGCGAGATGGCGAGACCACCGAGGACCTCGAGGTCTACTCCCCGCAGTCGCCGCTCGGCACCGCGATCCTCGGTGCCAAGGTCGGCGAGACCGTGACCTACGACGCTCCCAACGGCAAGGAGCTCAAGGTCGAGATCGTCGACGCGGTGCCCTACACGGGCTGACCCCTGCTCACCCCGCCGAGGGGCCCGCGACCGCACCGGTCGCGGGCCGTCGGCGTCCGGGACCTTCGGCCCGGCGGCACGGTCGGGCTAGGCCCCTGCCCCCGCGGCAGGCGACACCGCAGGCTCGAGGTGGAGGGCGAGCCGTCGTCCAGCACCACGAGCGAGGAGACGGTGATGAGAGAGGCTCGAAGGACGGGTGGCGGTCGTGACCGGCGGCGCGAGCGGGATCGGCAGGGCGACGGCGTACCGGCTGGCGGACGAGGGCGCCAAGGTCCTCGTCACCGACATCCAGGACGAGGCCGGTGAGCTGGTGGCCAAGCACCTGCGCGGGCTCGGCCACGAGGCCGAGTTCGTCCACCACGACGTCTCCTCCGAGGCCGACTGGGAGACGTCGTCGAGCGCGGCCCTGGAGACGTTCGGCGGCCTCGACATCCTCTTCAACAACGCCGGCATCGGCGACCTCGGCACCATCGAGGACACCGACCTCGAGGGCTACCTGCACACGATCGCGGTGACCCAGACCAGCGTCTACCTCGGCATGAAGGTCGCCGCGGAGGCCCTGAAGCGAGTCCGCGCACGCGTCGATCGTCAACAACAGCTCGATCTTCGGCGCCAGCGGCGGCTTCGGCACCTCGCCGGCCTACCACGCCGCCAAGGGCGCGGTGCGGCTGATGACCAAGAACGCGGCGCTGCACTGGGCGACCGCCGGCATCCGGGTCAACTCGGTGCACCCGGGCTTCATCGACACCCCGATCCTCGACCAGGCCAAGGGCACGGAGTTCGAGCAGGCGATGCTCGCGGCCACCCCGATGGGCCGGCTCGGCCGCCCCGAGGAGGTCGCGGCGCTGGTGGCGTTCCTGGCCAGCGACGACGCGTCGTTCATGACCGGCGCCGAGGTGTACGTCGACGGCGGCTTCATGGCCCGCTGACCCGGCGCCGGGCCGTCGACACCGACTCAGGCTCCGGGTGCGCTACTCCGAGACGTGGTAGCCGCGCTCGCGCAGCCGGGAGAGCACCCGGCTCGCGTGCTCGGCGCCGCGCGTCTCCACCTGGAGCGCGACCTCGACCTCGTCGACGTGCAGGTGCATCGAGGTCCGCTCGTGCACCACGTCGAGCACGTTGGCCTCCACGTCGGCGAGCTCGTCGAGCAGCCGGGCCAGCCCGCCGGGCAGGTCGGGGATGCGGACCCGGAACGAGAGGTAGCGGCCCGCGGCGGCCATGCCGTGGCGCATCACCCGCATCAGCAGGAGCGGGTCGACGTTGCCGCCGCTGAGCACCGCCACGGCCGGCGTCTGCCAGCGGTCGGGGTGGTCCATCAGCGCGGCGACCGCGGCGGCGCCGGCGGGCTCGACCACGAGCTTGGCGCGCTCGAGGAGCATCAGCAGCGCCCGGGACAGGCTCTCCTCGCTGACCGTGACCATCTCGTCGACGTACTTCTGGATCGCGTGGAACGGCACGTCGCCGGGGCAGCCGACCGCGATGCCGTCGGCCATCGTGGACATCGACGCGAGCGGCACCGGGTGGCCCTGCGCGCAGCGACGCGGGGTACGCCGCGGCACCCGCCGCCTGCACGCCGACGACGCGGACGTCGGGGCGCTGCGCCTTGATCGCGGTGGCGATGCCGGCGATGAAGCCGCCGCCGCCGGTCGACGACCAGCACGGTGCGGACGTCGGGGCACTGCTCGAGGATCTCGAGGCCGCAGGTGCCCTGGCCGGTGACGATGTCGACGTGGTCGAACGGATGGATCAGCACCGCACCGGTCTCGGCGGCGAACGCCTTGGCGGCGACCGAGCGCGTCGTCGACGCTGTGGCCGTCGAAGCCGCACGTCGGCGCCGTAGCCGCGGGTCGCCTTCTCCTTGGGGATCGGCGCGCCCTCGGGCATGAACACCGTGGCCTTGATGCCGAGCATCTGCGCGGCCAGCGCGACGCCCTGCGCGTGGTTGCCGGCGCTGGCCGCGACCACGCCGTGGGCGCGCTCGTCCTCGGACAGCCGGGAGATCCGCAGGTAGGCGCCGCGGATCTTGAACGACCCGGTGCGCTGGAGGTTCTCCGCCTTGAGCAGCACCGGTCCGCCGACCACCCCGGAGAGCCAGCGGGACTCCTCCATCGGGGTGTAGATCGACACGTCCCGGAGGGCCTCGCGGGCCTCCTCGATGTCGGCCAGGGTCGGCAGCGGTGGCGACTGCGGTCGCCTGGGCGCGCTGGCGGGGCACTCATGCCGCACACCAGTGCCGCGCGACTCGGGCGCTCGCGCCGTGGGCGAGGTCACACGCAATTCATTTGCTTGTGCCATGCAACCAGCCGCATAGTTGATCCATGCAACCATCTCCCGCGTCGGCGCGCCGCGACGCGCCGCCGCCCGAGCCGGCGACCGCCGAGGAGGCGGTGCTGACGGCCACGGTCCGGGTCGGCAAGCGGCTGCGCCCGCCTGCCCGGCGACGAGTTCGACTTCTCGTCCCTGGCGCTGCTCAAGACCCTCGCGCTCCAGGGCCCGATGCGGCTGTCCGCGCTCGCGTCCGCCCTCCACCTCGACGCCTCCACGGTGAGCCGGCAGGTCCGCACCCTCGAGGACCGCGGCCTGCTCGAGCGCACCGCCGACCCCGACGACGGCCGGGCCAGCCAGGTCGCGATCACCCGCACGGGCCTCCGCGCCCTCGAGGACGGCGCCGGCGCCGCCGGCGCTGATCGGCGAGGTCATGGCCGACTGGGACGACTCCGACCGCGAGACGCTGCGCGTCCTGCTCCACCGCCTGTCCGTCGACTTCACCAACCAGGAGATCCACTCATGACCCCCGACGCCCAGGGCTACCTGTCCCACAAGCAGATCCTCGTGGTCATGAGCGGCCTGATGGTCGGCATGTTCCTGTCCGCGCTGGACCAGAGCATCGTCGGCACGGCGCTCCCCCGGATCACCTCCGAGCTCGGCGGCCTCGACAAGCTCTCCTGGGTGGTGACGGCGTACCTCCTCACCGCCACCGCCTCGACGCCGCTGTGGGGCAAGATCTCCGACCTCTACGGCCGGCGGCTGCTCTTCCAGATCGCCATCGTCACGTTCCTCATCGGCTCGCTGCTCGCCGGCTTCTCCCAGAACATCGAGCAGCTGATCGCGTTCCGCGCCGTCCAGGGCCTCGGCGGCGGCGGCCTGATGGCGCTCGCGATGGCCACCATCGGCGACATGGTCCCGCCCCGCGAGCGCGGTCGCTACCAGGGCTACTTCGCCGCCGTGTTCGGGACCTCCTCGGTGCTCGGCCCGGTCCTCGGCGGCTGGTTCGCCGACGGCCCCGGCTGGCAGTGGATCTTCTTCATCAACGTGCCGCTCGGCCTCGTCGCGCTGGTCATCACCTCGGCGGCGCTGAAGATCCCCCACGTGCGCCGCGACCACACCATCGACTACCTCGGCGCCACCGTGGTCGTCGCCTCGGTCACCTCGCTCCTGCTCTCACCGCCTGGGCCGGACCGGACCTAGGCTGGGCCTCGGCCACCGGCCTCGCGCTGCTCGTCGCCGGCTTCCTCCTCGCCGTGCGTTCGTGCTGATCGAGCTCCGCGCGCCGAGCCGATCATGCCGATGCGGCTGTTCCGCAACTCGATCTTCTCGATCGCCAACCTGTTCGGCTTCCATCGGCTCGCGATGTTCGGCGCGATGATCTTCCTCCCGGTCTACCTGCAGGTCGTCGACGGGATGTCGCCGACCGAGTCCGGCCTCGCGCTCCTCCCGATGGTGGTCGGCATCTTCACGATCGATCACGCGGGCCGCCTCAGCCGCAACGGCCGCTACAAGCCCTTGCCGATCATGGCGCCGCCTGGTCACCGGCGCCCTGTTCATGCTTCCTCCTCGGTCGACACCAGCCCGCTCTACATCTCCACCGGCGCCATGCTCGTCATCGGCCTCGGCCTCGGCATCATCATGCCACGTCCATCGTCGCCGTGCAGAACTCCGTCGACTGGACCGACCTCGGCGTGGCCACCCGCTCGTCACCTTCTTCCGGCAATCGGCGCATTTTTCGGTCACGCTGTTCGGCGCGATCCTGTCCAGCCGGCTCGCCGTCGGCATGGCCGACGCCGTGCGCAACGCCCGGCGGCGCGGCCGGGCTGGGCGAGGACCTCGACGCCGCGGTGTCGAACAACGTCCAGCTGATCAAGGCGCTACGAGCCGCTCCACCGGCTCGTCACGAACGCCTCGGCGCGCTGCACGACCACGCTCCTTTCGGCGTGCACGCTGCACCCTGGTGCCGGCTCGCGTGGCGCTCTTCCTCAAGGAGGTCCCGTTGACGGGCATCGGCACCGCCGCCCT
>CAVRMH010000002.1:0-57716 GCA_963721775.1 uncultured Actinomycetota bacterium
GAGCGGTCTCAGCCGCCGACGAGCGTACGCCACGACGTTGACGACGACGAAGTTGACCGCGATCGCGATCGCGACGAACGCCGGCCACCAGGCCGCCGGCTCGCCGTTGCGGGCCGCCCGCCTGGAGAAGTACGTCGCCACGGCCGCCGGCAGGGCGAACACGACGAGCGCCGGGACAGCCGCGGCCAGCAGGACGGGGACGGGCGGGGTCTCGGTCCCGCCGGCGGGGTAGCCGAAGAGGTCGGCCAGGCCCTCACCGACCGCGAAGGCGGCGGCGAAGGTGAGCGGGTAGAGCAGCAGGGAGAGCCAGGCACGGGTCCTGAGCAGCCTCGGACTCGGCGGCTCGCTTGCGCAGCGGGAGCGGGTGGTGGACGGACATGGTGCGCCTCCGATCCTGTGACTCCATCCTCGTCGGCGGCCCACGGCGGTCGGGCAGAGGCCTTCGTCCCGGCAGGGCGGCGACCATCGGTCGGACACGGCGCAGGGGGTGGGTCTGCCGTGGCGGACCCACCCCTGCGCGCGGTGCTCAGTTGCCGTACAGGTCGACGCTGCGGACCTCGAGGTCGTAGGCGAAGGCCGGCGAGAACTGCAGCGGCACGGTGGTGCCGTCGTAGGTCAGCGCCACGTCGGTCACCAGGGCGGTGTGGGTGCCCCGGACGACGCGCTGCTCGCCGGCGTCCTGGCCGGGGTCGACCAGTCGCTCCGGTCGACCGCTCGGGACGACGGTGCCGGAGAGGACGGCGGCGCGGCCGTCGATCTCCACGGTGGCGGTGAGGTGGCCGTCCACCAGGAACGGCTGCTCCTGCTCGGTGTAGCCGATCCGGTCGTCGTCGGGGTTGCCGAGGACGACCTGGACCGAGTTGCCGTAGCGGTCGTTCTCGTAGACGGTCGCGCTGACCGCGAGGCCGCCGGCCTCGCCGGTGCCCTCGAGCACGATGCCGCGCTCCTGCTCGACGGTGGGACGGTTCTGCTGGGCCGGGGAGGGGTCTGCCGGGCCGGGGCGGCCGCGACGGTCGCGGTCCGCGCGGGTGCGCTGCTGCTCGCCGCCCTGGGCGACCGCGGCTCCGGCGATGCCGAGCCCGGCCACCAGGGTGGTGGCGACGAGGACCAGGCGGGTGGTGTTCGTGTGCATGGCAGTGGTTCCTTCTTGTCTCGGATGTCTGAATCGCTACCAAGACGCGGAACCCCGCCGCAGGTTGCATCCGATGGCGCGGACGCCCCAGATCGAGTCGGCGGGGCCGGTCAGCGGGAGGCCAGCACGGCCTGGGCGGCGTTGTGGCCGCCCAGCCCGGAGACCGCTCCGCCGCGACGGGCGCCGGAGCCGCACAGCAGCACGCTGTCGATGTCGGTGGCCACGCCCCACTGCTGGGCGGGGGTGTCGAGGCGGGCCCGGTTCGGCGCCCATGGCCACTCGAGGTCGCCGTGGAAGATGTGCCCGCCGGGCATCGCCAGGTCGGCCTCGATGTCCTGGGGGATCCTGGCCTCGATGCAGGGGTTGCCGTCGGAGTCGCGCGAGAGGCACGACTCGATCGGCTCGGCCAGGTGCTCGTCGAGCGCGGCCAGCGCCCGCGCTCACCGCGAGGTCGCGCGCGTCCGGGTCCTCGAACAGCGAGGCCGGCGTGTGCAGCCCGAAGTAGGTCAGCGTGTGGCCCGTCGTGCCCGCCGAGGATCGACGGGTCCGTGAGCGAGTGGCAGTAGACCTCGCCGGCAGGACCGACGGCACCCGGCCCGCGGCCGCCTCGGCGTACGCCGTGGCCAGCTGGCCGTAGCCCTCGGCCAGGTGCAGCGTGCCGGCGAAGGCGACGGCGGGGTCGACGCCGGACTTCAGCGCGGGCAGCCGGTCGAGCAGGAAGTTGATCTTGAGCTGGGCGCCCTCGGGCTTGGTGTCGGGCTCCGGCTCCTCGCCGAGCAGGATCCGCAGCACCCACGGCGCGACGCCGGACAGCACGCCGCCGCGCGGCTCACGGTGTGCGTGCGGTCGCCGTCGTGCCAGGTCACCTCGGCGCCGTCGTCGGAGGCGTCGATCGAGCTGACCCCGGCCCCGGTGAGCACCTCGGCGCCGGCGCCGACCGCGGCCGACAGCAGTGCCTCGGTGACCGCGCCCATGCCGCCGACGGGGACCTGCCACTCGCCGGTGCCGTTGCCGATCAGGTGGTAGAGGAAGCAGCGGTTCTGGACGAGGCTCGGCTCGTGCAGGTCCGCGAACGTGCCGATCAGCGCGTCGGTGGCCACCACGCCGCGCACGACGTCGTCGCGGAAGCGCCTCTCGATCACGCCGCCCAGCGGCTCCTTGACCAGCTCGCGCCACAGGTCGGGGTCGACCTGGGCGGCGACCGCCGACTCGGTGGGCAGTGGGTCGAGCAGCGTCGGGGCCACCGCAGCGGCGACCTTCTCGACGTCCGCGTAGAACGCCTGCCACGCGGCGTACTCCTCGTCCCCGCCGGTCAGCTCCCGGAACGACGCCCGCGTGGCCTCACCCTCCGGCCGTTCGACGAGCAGGCCGCCGGCCCGCCCGTCGCGGAGCGTACGGCGTGTAGGAGCTGGTGGCGCGCGAGCGGAGCTGCACGTCGAGCCGCAGGTCGCGCAGGAGTGCCTCGGGCATCAGCGACACGAGGTAGGAGTAGCGCGAGAGCCGGGCCTGCGTGCCCGGGAAGGCCGGCGTCGAGATCGCGGCGCCGCCGGTGGCCGGCAGCCGCTCGAGCAGCAGGGTGGAGACACCGGCCCGGGCGAGGTAGGCCGCCGCGGTGAGCCCGTTGTGCCCGCCGCCGACGATCACGACGTCGTACGACGCCCGCGCGGGGTCCTTCGCTGAAGTCATGCGGCTGACCGTAGCGGCTCCGGTCGGGCGCCCGCCCGGCACCGACCTCCCCGACTGCGCTAGACCGGGAGGGCGAGGGCGAGGAATGGTCGCGGCACCGTCGGCGTTCTGACCGCATGCCTGCCATCACCGTCGACGACCTGACCGTGCTGCACCGCATCTCGGCGCCGGGCCTGGGTGACCAGCCCCGCCCGGTCTGGCAGGTGAGCACCGCGCCGCAGGGCTACGAGGGGGAGGGCTTCCCGGTCCGTCGCGCCTTCGCCGGCATCGACCTCCAGCAGCTCGACCCGTTCATCATGATGGACCAGATGGGCGAGGTGGAGTACGCCCCCGGTGAGCCGAAGGGCACGCCCTGGCACCCGCACCGCGGGTTCGAGACCGTCACCTACATCATCGACGGCGCAGTTCGACCACCAGGACAGCCACGGTGGTGGCGGCACCATCACCAACGGCGACACCCAGTGGATGACGGCCGGCAGCGGCATCCTCCACATCGAGGCGCCGCCGGAGTGGCTGGTGCAGAAGGGTGGACTGTTCCACGGCATCCAGCTCTGGGTGAACCTGCCCGCGCGACGCCAAGCTCAACGACCCGCGTTACCAGGACATCCGGGCCGGTGAGGTCGCGCTCGCTCGCCGTCCGCCGACGCCGGCGCGCTGGTCCGCGTCATCGCCGGCACCGTGGACGGCCAGGGCGGCCCGGGTGCGACGTACACCCCGATGACGCTGGTGCACGCGACCATCCAGCCGGGCGCCCGTCTCGAGCTGCCGTGGCCGGTGGAGTTCAACGCGCTCGCCTACGTGCTGTCCGGGCAGGGCACGATCGGCACCGACGACCGGCCGATCCGGATGGGGCAGTCCGCGGTGCTCGGCGCCGGCGACTACCTCACCGTGGCGGCCGACGCGCAGCAGGACAGCCGTGCGCCGGCACTCGACGTGATCCTGGTCGGCGGGAAGCCGATCCGGGAGCCGCTGGCCTGGGCCGGGCCGTTCGTGATGAACACCAAGGCCGAGGTGCTGGCGGCGTACGAGGACTTCCAGAAGGGCCGGTTCGGCCACATCCCCGGCTGACGGTCCTCAGAGGTCCTTCTCGAACCACGCCGAGGCGTAGGGGTTGTCGTTGTACCGCTCGATCCGGCGGTAGCCGGCGCGGTCGTACATCGCCACGGCCTCGACCAGCGTGCCGTTGGTGTCCAGCCGCACCCGGCGGTGCCCGAGCGTCGCCGCCGTCGCCTCGAGCTCACGCAACATCCGGGCACCGAGGCCGGCGCCCCGCCAGTCCTCGCCCACCCACATGCGCTTGACCTCCGCGACCCCCTCGCCGAGGCCGCGCAGGCCGCCGCACGCGACCGTGCGTCCTTCGCTGCGGGCCAGCAGGAAGGTGCCGTACGGCGCCCGCAGGGTGCGGGCGTCCTCCGCGGGGGCGTCCCCGGGCTCGAAGCCTCCGTCGAAGCGCCGGTCGATCTCGGCGAAGAACGTCGCGATCGCCGCCTGGGCCTCGGGGCTGCCCGGGTCGACGGGGGAGATGTCGACGGAGGCCGCCCGCACCAGCAGCTCGGCGGTGGCGAGGGCCTCGGCGAGGCGGATGCGTTGCCGCTCGGTCAGCGGAGCGACCAGGTGGCTCGCCAGGTCGTCGGAACGGTCCTCGAGCTCGGCGTACGAGCGGGCACCGGCGGGCGTGAGCGTGGCGACCCGGCGTCGCGCGTCGGCGGGGTCCGGCCCCAGGACGACCTGGCCCTCGTCCTCGAGGCGCCGCAGCAGCCGGCTGACGTAGCCGCTGTCGAGGCCGAGCCGGTCACGCAGGTCGCGCACCACCGCGCCGCCCGGGGTGCTCCCGATCTCGAAGAGCAGGCGGGAGGGGCCGAGCGGGCGGCCGGAGCCGAGGAACGACTCGTCGAGGGCGCCGACGCGCTGGGTCCAGGCGCGGTTGAAGTGGCGGACGGTGTCCACGGTCGGGTCGGACGGCATTCTCTGACCCTAGTCAGAGAAGTTGGTCATGTCGAGGGGTGGATCTGGGTGGGTTGGGTCAGATCGTGCCAATCGGCCCGAGGGGTCGCGGGCCCGTCGTTAGATTGAGGCGCCTCAAACAATTCTCGCTCCGGGGGGGACATCCGGGCCGCGCAGCGCTTGACCTGTGCGGAGTCGACGTCGTTGAGGTTGCCGCTGAGCGGTGACGTCTCTCGACGGTGGATCGGGGTCCTCGGGGGCCTTCGAGACCGCTGGGAGTGGCAATGACGATCAGGTGGGTGAACGGTCGCACGGGTGCCGTAGTAGGCGGCGCAATGGTCCTCGTGACCCTGGGCGGTGTCAGTGGCGCCGTCGCGGCGACGCAGATCACGTCGCGGGACATCAAGGACCAGACGATCCAGAAGCGGGACATCGGCAGCGGTGCTGTCGGCTCCGACGAGGTCCTGAACGGGACGCTCGGTCTCCTCGACTTCAACACGCGGACCCGGAACTGGCTCAACGAGCACGGGAAGCCGGGGCCGCAGGGCGAGACCGGTCCCGCGGGGGCGAAGGGCGACAAGGGAGACAAGGGCGACAAGGGCGACACCGGCGAGGCCGGCGCGACGGGGGCCACCGGGGCCGCGGGTGCGACCGGTGCGGCCGGTCCGGCCGGTCCCCAGGGCGCCAAGGGCGACAAGGGAGACACGGGCAACGTGGGTCCCGCCGGCCCGGCAGGTCCGGCCGGCCCGGCCGGTCCGCAGGGCGCGACCGGTCCGACAGGTCCGGCCGGCATCGCCGGCGTGGTCGTGAAGAAGACCCGCACCGAGGTCGGGTGGACCTCGGACGGGCGCCAGTCGATCTCGGCGAAGTGTGCTGCCGGGCAGTACGCCCTGGGCGGTGGCTTCTCGAGCGACGCCAACGGGCCGGGCGAGATCGACATCATCACCTCCGACCCGATCTTCGTCGACGCGGACGGCGACGAGGAAGAGGCGGACGGTGCCCGCGCGAACGCGTGGGAGGTCGAGGGCTACTACACGGGTCCGGGGACCGTCCTGGTGAGCGCCTGGGCGATCTGCGCCACGCTCGCGCCGTGATGCCCAGCTAGGCGCAGCCTCGACATGCATCGAGCCCCCGACCTCAGGGAGGTCGGGGGCTCGATCACGAATGGGGTGAGTAACGGGACTCGAACCCGCGACATCCGCCACCACAAGGCGGCGCTCTACCAGCTGAGCTATACCCACCACGAATCCGGCGTCGGTAACGCCGGACCGGAGAAGATTGTAACGGTACTCAGGGGGTGTTCTGCGAATCGGGGTCGTCCACGATTCCGGTCAGCGCACCACCGTGCCGGGACGCGATCTCGCGGACCCTGTCGGTGTCCGGGCCGGGGCTCGGCACGAAGACCGCCTCGCGGTAGTAGCGCAGCTCCTCGATGCTCTCCTGGATGTCCGCGAGCGCCCGGTGGTTGCCGCGCTTCGGCGGCGACCCGAAGTAGGCACGGGGGAACCAGCGGCGCGAGAGCTCCTTGATCGAGGACACGTCGACGATCCGGTAGTGCAGGAACGCCTCCAGGTCGGGCATGTCCCGGGCCAGGAACGAGCGGTCGGTCGCGACGGTGTTGCCGGCCAGCGGCGGGCGGCTGCCGTCGGGGCAGTGCGACTTGATGTAGTCCAGCACCTGCGCCTCGGCCTCGGCCATCGTGATCCCGGCATCGAGCGCGTCGAGCAGCCCGGACGAGACGTGCATGTCGCGCACGAAGTCGTTCATCTGCTCCAGCGCCGCGGCCGGAGGCTTGATGACGAGGTCGATGCCCTCACCCAGCACGTTCAGGTCGAAGTCCGTCACCAGGGCGGCCACCTCGATCAGGGCATCCGCCCGGAGGTCGAGCCCGGTCATCTCGCAGTCGATCCACACCAGTCGTTCCTTCACGTCTGGCACCCTACTTCGTCGGGACCTCGGTCCCGTCGGCGCAAGCCCTCGGACTCAGGTTCGTCTCAGACGGGCCTCGTACCCTCGGGCACATGCAGGTCTGGTTCGGGCTGGCCGCCCGTCTCGTGGTCGGCGGCGTCTGGATCGCCGCCGGCGCGCTCAAGCTGCCCGACCCCGCCGCCAGCGTCCGCGCGGTCCGCGCCTACGACCTGCTGCCGGAGTCCGTCGTACCCACGGTCGGGCACCTGCTGCCCGTGCTCGAGGTCGTCGTCGGCGTGTGCCTGGTCCTCGGCGTGCTGGTGCGCTGGATGTCGGTGGCCTCGGTGCTGCTGTTCGCCGCGTTCATCATCGGCATCTCCGCCGCCTGGTCCCGCGGCCTGCGGATCGAGTGCGGCTGCTTCGGCGGCGGTGGCTACGACCCCAACGCCACGAGTGAGTACCCGCGGGAGATCGCCCGCGACGTCGGCCTGCTGCTGCTCTCGGCGTACCTCGTCTGGCGCCCCCGCACCCGCTGGAGCCTGGACGGACTGCTCTTCCCCGAGCCGGAGCCGGCTCTGGTGACCGACCGGAGGAACTGATCGTGAACAGCTCGAAGCGCAACGGCATGGTCGCCCTGGCCGTGGTCGCGGTGATCGCGATCGTGGTCGGCATCGGGTACGCCGTGCAGTCCCAGCGCGACACCACCGGCGAGAACGCCGCCGCTCCGGGCGACCCGTCCTCGACGGCGACGTCCGGCTCCAGCCCGAGCGGCTCGGCCACCACCGGCAGCAGCCCGAAGGTCGCGCTCGCCGACAAGTACGGCGTCGGGGTCGGCGACCCCAAGGCGCCGGTGAAGGTGGAGGTGTTCGAGGACTTCCTCTGCCCGTTCTGCCGGCAGTTCGAGGCCGCCTCGCACGACGACCTGCGCCAGGCCGCGGCCGACGGCAAGGCGTACGTCGTCTACCGGCCGATCGCCTTCCTCAACGAGTACTCCACCCGCTCGCTCAACGCGTTCGGGGTCGTCCTCGATGCCTCGGGCGGCGACGTCGCGCTGAAGTTCCACGACCTGCTCTACGAGAACCAGCCCGACGAGGGCGGGACGATGCCCGACGACGAGTGGCTGATCGACAGGGCCGTCGAGGCGGGCGCCTCCGAGGACGCGATCCGGCCCGGGATCGAGGACCTGTCGTTCAAGCAGTGGATGATCAACGGCAACGACGACGCGTCCCAGCGGGGGGTCAACTCCACGCCGACGGTCTTCGTCAACGGCGACGTGGTCTCGGGCAGCTCGATCGAGGACCTGGCCGCGCAGGTGCAGGCCCGCATCGACAACGGTTCCTGAGCCGGAACAGAACAGGGCCCCGCAATCTCATACATTGCGGGGCCGACACCATTCAACGGCGTCGGCGACTGGGTTCCGGGGACGACACGCTGGCACACTGCGGGGTTGTGACTGATCTTTCCGCCTTCATCGCCGGCCTGCCGAAGGCCGAGCTCCACGTCCACCACGTCGGCTCGGCGTCGCCGCGCATCGTCAGCGAGCTCGCCGCCCGGCACCCGGGGTCGGTGCCCACCGACCTCGACGCGCTGAGGTCGTTCTACGAGTTCCGCGACTTCGCCCACTTCGTCGAGGTCTACCTCGCGGTGGTGGCGCTGATCCGCACGCCCGAGGACATCCGCTACCTCACCTACGAGATCGCACGCGAGATGGCCACCGAGCAGAACCTGCGGTACGCCGAGCTCACCTGCACGCCGTACACCTCGGTGCGCCCGGACCTCGAGGACGCGGGCATGTCGATCGAGGCGTACACCGAGGCGATCGAGGACGCCCGGGTGGCCGCCGAGCGCGACTTCGGCCTGGTGCTGCGCTGGATCTACGACATCCCGGGCGAGTTCGGGCTGCCGGCCGCCGAGGCGACCCGCGACTACGCGCTCCACCACGCGCCGGACGCGCTGGTCGGCTTCGGCCTCGGCGGTCCGGAGATCGGGGTGCCGCGGCCGCAGTTCCAGCCGCACTTCGACGCCGCCCGCGCCGCCGGGCTGCGCAGCGTCCCGCACGCGGGGGAGACCACCGGGCCGGAGACCGTCTGGGACGCGGTCCGGCTGCTCGGCGCCGAGCGGATCGGCCACGGCACCAGCTCCGCGCAGGACCCGGCGCTGCTCGAGCACCTCGCCGCCGCCCGGATCCCGCTGGAGGTCTGCCCGTCGTCGAACATCGCCACCCGCGCGGTCGCGACGCTGGACGAGCACCCGATCCGGGCGTTCCGCGACGCCGGCGTGGTGATCACGGTCAACTCCGACGACCCGCCGATGTTCGGGACCACGCTCAACCGGGAGTACGAGATCGCCGCCGACCTGCTCGGCCTCGACGAGGACGGGCTGCGGGCGCTGGCCACCACGGCGGTCGACGTCTCGTTCGCTCCGGACGAGGTGAAGACCCGGCTGCGCGGCGAGATCGCGGACTACGGCAACCGGGCGTAGAGGGCGGCCGCGCCCGGACCGGTCAGCTCGTCGGGGCCGACGGCGCGACCGGTCAGCGCCCGCATCATCGCCGAGCCGGTGCCCTGCACCGTCGGGCCCTCGCCGTGGGTCCAGCCCACGTCCTCGGCGACGAGGTGGAGGCCCTTGGCCATCGCCTTGCAGTTGGCGCCGAAGGCCAGGTGCAGCGGGAACCCCATCCCGGCGTACCGCGTGAGGGCGAGCCGGAACGGCTCGGCCGGTGACGTCCGGGGCCTGCCGAGCGGGACCCGGATGTCGAGGTCGTGGCAGAGCATGTCGGCCAGGCAGTCGACGCGCGTGGTGCCGGCCGTGTGCACGCGGCTGTCCGCGACCGCGCGGAGCCGGGCGACGATCTCGTCGGTCGGCCGCCGGCCCCACTCGCGGCCGAGCCGGGCGTTCACCGCGTTGGCCCGGAAGCCGCCCTTGACGATGGCGAGCACGGTCTGCAGCGGGGGAGAGGTGTTGCCCCAGGCCACGTGGGCGCCGACGTCGCGCACGGTCCAGGCGTCACAGAGGGAGGGGACGGCCCACTCCTCCGGGGTCAGCGTCTCCAGGAAGTCGGCGAGCGTCGTTGCGCTCCACCGCGACCAGGTCCCACACCTCGCTCACCGGACGATCGTCCCACCGGCGGGGACGGACGTCACCCGTGCGCAGGGAGGTCAGTCCTTGTCGCGCGCGGCTTCCTCGGCCGCGGCACGCGGGTCGTCCACGCCGTGGAAGCGGCGGAAGGCGAACGCGATCAGGGCCAGCGCGATGAACGCGGAGACGATCAGCGTGACGCCGCTGCCCCACCCGCCGAACAGCCACCACTTGTCGGCGACCGGCCACCAGCTCGGCGCCGGCGGGTGGATGATCCAGAAGACGCCGACGCCGATCATGAAGACGACGCCGAGCATCGAGACCAGGATGCGCCACCAGCTCTGCACGCCCTCGGCCGCGGCGCGGAACGCCGCGATCTTCACCGGCTCGACCCGCCGCTCGGCCCAGTCGTACTGCTGGGAGAGGACGTAGAGGCCGGCGAAGAGACCGAGCAGGCCCGGGTCCGGGGAGGACCAGGCCGGCGATCCCGAGGACGACCAGCGTCCAGCCGAGGACTTCGAGGCCGACACGCTTGGCCGCCTTGGTGAGCACCATGGGCGCAACTTTGACACACGAACCGCCGAGCGCCGGCCTCGACGCCGGGATCACCCCAAACGAGCGACGCGACTCCGGTCAGACGGTTCCTAGACTCGATCAACCCCCGAGGCAGGAGCCGCACGATGACCCGACGACCTCGACCTGCTGGCCTGGGCCTCGTGGCCGTCGCGCTCGGGCTCCTGGCACGGGGTGCACGGGCAGCGACGACAAGGACGCCTCACCGACGCCGTCCGCATCGCCGTCGACCTCGTCCGCGGTGTCGACGGGGGACTCCTCGACGTGCGGCTACCTCTACGAATGGGTCGACACCTTCCGGTTCCCGCTCCAGCCCGACCCGCACGCCGCCTACACCTACGTCGTGCCGAAGATCACCGACGGGTCCGTCGGGTTCGAGATCAGCGGCAGCTTCCCCTACGCCTCGTGGACGGAGTGGATGGTCTACACGGGCCTCGCGGACAAGGCACAGCCGTACTCCGTGGTGAAGGACAGCGCCATCACGCCGGATTCCGGCAGCGTCAACCCGTTCGTGCCGGGCACCCCGGTCCTCTCCGAGAAGCGTGACTTCCGGCTGCTCGTCGTACCGGACGGGACCGACCTGTCCACCGTCGACGCGTCGCTGCAGGACGTGCCCGAGGCCAACGTGCTGTCCAGCCCGACGAAGGGGAGCTCGTTCGTGCTGGCCAACCGGGTCTACAACGCCTTCCCGGGCTACAACCAGGGCGGCGCGGCCGGGCCGACCGACACGCCGTTCCCCACCGTGCGGGCCGTGGACCTGGCCACCGGCGAGGGTGTCGACTGCTCGAGCCTGAACCTGGTCCCGCAGGCCGGCGGCGCCGACCGACATGCCGACCAGCAGGGGCGCACCGGCCGGGAACGTCACGCTGACCGACGGCTCCTCGTTCGGTGTCGGCCCCGACGGCGGGTCCACGGGAACGGGCGCGGAGTACGCCCCGGCGCTCGACCCGGCGCTCGTCGAGTTCACCCGCCCGCCCCTGCTCCCGGGCGCGGACGTGTCCTCCGTCCCGCCCGCCGACGACTGCGCCGGCTACCTCGGTGCGGCGACGAGCACGACGCAGATCGGGCTCATCCGGATCCCCCAGGTCCCGACCTGGTTCGACACGACCCGGCTCACCCCGGAGACCACGTTCGTCCAGGAGCAGACGACGTACGTGTCGCTGACCCAGTACGGCGCCTCGACCGGGTCCTACGAGCCGGGCAAGCCGACCACGGCCAGCCTCGGCAACGAGGAGCTCCTCGTGGACGCGATCGGGTGGCTCCACCGTCGTGGTCTGGCCGCGGAGCCTGAGCGACAGCCAGCAGCAGCAGGTGTTCGACCTGGCCCGCCGCCAGGGGTGGGCGCTGCTCCGCGGGGGCGAGCAGGGG
Source organism: uncultured Actinomycetota bacterium (assembly GCA_963721775.1). Classification (GTDB taxonomy): domain Bacteria; phylum Actinomycetota; class Actinomycetes; order Propionibacteriales; family Nocardioidaceae; genus Nocardioides. The sequence goes on from CAVRMH010000002.1 coordinate 11,690, forward strand.
AAGGTCACGACGGCCAACCTGTTCCTGCGGATGAAGGGGACGTCGCCGGACTACCAGGGCGGGTTCGTCCCGACGTCCCAGCGCCCCGGGGTGCCGTGCTACTTCGACGACCACCCGGATGCGACGAGCTGGGCCCAGGTCACCGGCGACACGTACGTCGCCAGCGCGCGCAGCATCGGCGGCGCGGCCCCCCAGGGGGTGAACTGCACGCTGGAGGCGTACCTCGACGGCGAGCTGCCTGACGACCCTGAAGAGCCACATCGCCTCGACCGGCGGCAGCTACGCCCCGTAGCCCGGAGGCGCTCACGCCGGCAGCGAACGCCGCGATCAGCTCGGCCAGCTCGGGGGCGTGGTCCTCCTGCAGGAAGTGCTTCGCGGGCAGCGTGTGGATCGCCGGCACCCCGGTGGCCGTCGCGGGCCGCGCCAGCCGTGGCGACGCAACGGCAGCACCGGGTCGCGCGCACCCCAGATGACCTGCACCGGGTAGGGCGTCGACCGGGAGTCGACCACCGCCGGTAGTCGTGGGCGCCGCGGCGGAGGTTCCGCATGATCTTCAGGTACGCCGCCCCTCCGTCCTCGCGCAGGACCAGCTCCCGGTAGGCGTCCACCTCCGCCGGGGAGATGGCCCGGCCGTCGGCGACGGCGACGGCCCGGAAGACGGCGCGGAACACCCGGGGCGGCGGCAGCGCGGGCCAGCCCCGCCCGACCGCGTAGCGGGCGTAGACCTCCATGGCGAACGGGACCCGGTCCATCTGCACGACGGTGTTCAGGAGCGTGAGGGAGCGGATGCGACCGGGCGCTCCGCCACCATCTCGAAGCCGACGGGCCACCGGCGTCGTGGACCACGAGGTGGAACCGGTCGAGGCCGAGCGCCTCGACCGCGGCCCCGGCCCACCGGCCGAGCCCGGCGAACGTGTAGTCGAAGTCCGCGGGCCGGTCGGCGAACCCCAGCCCGGGCAGGTCGAACGCGATCGCCCGGAAGCCGCGTGCCGCCAGCTCGGGGATCACCTTGCGGTAGAGGAACGACGACGCCGGCAGGCCGTGCATCAGCACGACCGGGTCGCCGTCGCCCTCCTCCCGCACGAAGCTCGCCACGCCGGCCGCCTCGAACCGACGGCCGGCGCGGCGATGGGCCTGCCACGACGCCGGTCAGTCGAGCAGGAACCAGCCACGCACCTGCGCCTCGTGGTCGACGTACCGCTCCCCGGACACGTCCACGACCACCTTGTCGATGCTGCCGCCGGTGAACGGGTACGGCGCGGTGTAGGTCGGCGTCACCGGGGAGGCGTCGTCGCGACCGACGCACAGCCCGTCGCCGACCGCGCAGAAGGCGCCCGGCTGGGTGACGATCTCGCCGCTGCCCACGGCCTCGCCGTCGACGTACAGGGTGAGCGTGCCCGCGGGCCCCGGCCATCATCGGGTCCTCGCTGCGGCCCTCGGCGACGAACTCGGCGGTGACCACGTGCGGGCCCGGCTCGAGGTCGCGGTCGGCGGTGATCGGTCTGCAGGTGCGTGCCGACCCAGTTGAAGCGTAGGTGAGCCGCCGGTCCTGCACGATAGAGGCTGTGCCCGCCGGCGACGCCGCCGTGGGCGAAGATCACGCCCTCCGGCGTCCGGTGGAGTCGACCTGCACGCCGGCGGAGATCGTGTACGACCGGCCGCTGAATGGCGACCGCCGACTGCTCCGGGACCGACGCGCAGTCCGGGTAGTAGACGTACCGGTCCCGGGCGGGTGCGCCGCTGGGCCGCTCGGCGAGCATCTGCTCGAGCGCGGTGCGGTCGTCGAGCGGCAGGCCGTTGTACTGCTCGGCGAGCTCGAACCAGCGGTGCCTTCATCCGCTCGAGCGCGTTCCGGCTCCTGCGTCGGCCAGGTTCGTCGACTGCGACCGGTCGACCTCGACGTGGTAGAGCTCCCACACGTCCTGGTCGAACTTGCCCCAGCCGCTCAGCGGCGGGTGCAGGGTGCAGGCCAGCCAGCCCGTCCTCGTAGAGCGCCCGCTGGCCCGAGCATCGCGTAGAACTGCGTGCGCTTGGCCGGGGCGTCCGGGTCGGTGAGCGAGGCCGCGAAGCTCTCGCCCTCGATCGGGCTCTGGTCGAACCCGTTCAGCGTCGCGGGCGGGGTGATGCCGATCAGGTCGTAGATCGTCGGGACGACGTCGACCGCGTGCACGTACTGCTTGCGCGGGCGTCGGCCTGGCGGGCACCTTCGCCGGCCAGGAGACCAGGCACATGTCGGCGATGCCGCCCTCGTAGCCGGCCCACCGCTTCCAGTACGGGAACGGGGTGTCGAAGGCCCAGGCCCACCCGGTGTTGTAGTGGTTGTAGGACGTCGGGCCACCGAGCTCGTCGATGTGCTCGAGCGACAGCTCGGTCGGGGTGGGCACGCCGTTGAAGAAGCGCCACTCGTTGAACGTCCCGTTCGGGTCCGCCCTCGCCGCTGGCCCCGTTGTCCGAGACCACCACGATGATCGTGTTGTCGAGCTCGCCCGACGACTCGAGGAAGTCGATGACGCGGCCCACCTGGTCGTCGGTGTACTCGACGTAGCCGGCGAACACCTCGGCCATCCGGACGAAGAGGCGCTTCTCGTCCTCGCTCAGGGAGTCCCACGGCCGCACGGTGTCGAGCAGCGGCCAGGGCTGGCCGTCGGGCCCGGTGACTGCCGGGCTCGCCGTGCGGGTTGATCGCCCGACAGCTCGGTGTCCTCGGGCAGCAGCCCGAGCTCCTTCTGCCGGGCCAGGATCTCGTCCCGGATCGCCTCGTAGCCCTCGTCGAAGACGCCCTTGTACTTGTCGGACCACTCCTGGAACACGTGGTGCGGTGCGTGCGCGGCGTCGAGGGAGAAGTACAGGAAGAAGGGCTTCTCCGGCTCGACGACCTTGGCGTCGCGGATGAACTCGATCGCCTTGTCCGAGAGGTCCTTGGCGATGTGGTAGCCCTCCTCGGGCGTCGCCGGCGGCTCGACCGGGTGGTTGTCGTGGACCAGGTCCGGGTACCAGCAGCTGGACTCGCCGCCCAGGAACCCGTAGAACCGCTCGAAACCGCGACCCAGCGGCCAGCGCTTCTTCCAGGCCGCCATGCCGGTCTCCTCACCCGGGGTGAGGTGCCACTTGCCCACGCAGTAGGTGTTGTAGCCGTGCTCGAGCAGCACCTCGGAGAGGAACCCGTTCTCGAACGGGATCCGGGTCGAGATGCCCGGGAACCCCGAGCTGAACTCGGCGATCGTCGCCATCCCGTTGGAGGTCGCGTTGCGTCCGGTGAGGAGCGAGGCGCGCGTGGGGGAGCAGAGCGCGGTGGTGTGGAAGTTGGAGTAGCGCACGCCCACGGTCCGCGATGCGGTTCATCGTGGGCGTCTTCACCGGGCCGCCGAAGCAGTCCATGGTCCCGTAGCCCACGTCGTCCCAGACGATGAACACCACGTTCGGGCGCACCCGCCGGAGCCTTCGGTGCGAGGAACGGCTCCCAGTCCGGGACGGAGTCCCGGATGTCGAGCTCGATCCGGCCGGCGAAGTCCTTCGTCACGCCGGCGCCTCAGCGACGGTCGCGACGGTCGTCGCGCCGGTCCTCGCGGCGGTCACCGCGGCGGCGTACGCCGTGGACCACGACGGCTGCGGTTCCGACGGTGGCGGCGGTGCGTGCCACCGGGGCCCCGATCACTCCTCGGCGGGCTGCGCGTGCGGGACGGAGCGGCATGTCAGTTTCCTTCCTCTGCGGAGAGCTCGGCCTCGATGGAGGCGGCGATGGCCTGGATGGGGATGCGTCCGGTGGCGATGAGCTGGCCACCGGATCGACGGGCGGCACTCGCGAACGGCGCGGCCCAGCGGTTCTCCCAGACCAGGACGCCGGCGACGCTGCCGGGCAGCATCGCCGCGGCGAGGTGCTCGACGTCGTCGGCGGCGAGGATCTCGGCGATGTCCGTCTCGAGGGCGCGGATCGCGTCAGTGCCAGGTGTCTCGTCGATCTCGAGGGCGTCGACGGACCCGTCCTCGTTCTTCTGCAGGATCAGCAGGTCGAGTATGCGGATGGTGCCGGCCTCCGACATCCTGGCCAGCTCGTCGGCCATCTCGCCGGTGAAGTTCTGTGCGCCGGCGGGGAACTCCACCACCAGGTAGTCGACGGGTCCGAGTTCGTCCAGTGCCTCGTCCGTGCTCGCGTCCATGGGTCCTCCTCGGGGCCACCGCCTCGGTCGAGGCGCGTGAATGTGGATGGGGATGGGTTGCCGCGGCGCCGTCTCGGGGTGGGGCCGGGTCAGTGCGAGCGATTCCACCTGCAGCGAGCCTCGTCCCCGGCATTGCCGAGGGCATCACCCACAGGGGATGAGCGCTGGGAACGGTCCGGAAATGGAAGACGCCGCTCTCGCTGGGGGTGTGAGAGCGGCGTCAGACCATCCCGCCGCCGAACAGTCGTGGGGGACTGGTTTCTGCTTCGGGCGGCTCGGGTGGGGGGACCCGATGGACAGCGGACATGAGGCTAGCGAGAGCCACGAGGGGTGGTGGTGGAATGGAGTATTGCGTGGTGCTGGTCTAGTTCCTCGCTCGTGGCAACCGGGTCAGGCAGCCCCGGATGCTGCCGCGAACGGGCCCAGCAACGCCGATGCGTGTCCGCCGGGGTCCTCGGGCGTGGCGTCCCCGACCTGTGCGCCGAGGATGAGCTCGAGGTACTCGTTCCACGCCGCGGGACTGCCTCGCCAGGCGAAGACGTCGGAAACCCAGACCGCGTGGCCCCGGATCCAATGCGTCTTCCCCGGCCGCAGCACGCGCACCGGGATGTTGCCGTGCCGACTGCGCAGGGCGCGGTTCCGGTACACCAGGGCGAAGATGCCCAGCGCGCACAACCACAGCGGAACACCCACGAACGCCAACAGTGCCCAGATCATGGCAACCACCTCTTCGCTCCGGTCGAAACGGTCGGCCTCCGTAGTGCTACTGGCGCGCCATGGCCACGCGGAGCCGCTCTTCGGGCGTGATCAGGTGGTCGGCGTCCTGGGCGTCCTCACCCAGGTCGATCTGCACCCAGTTGACCCGTCCGGTGAAGATGCTGGTGTCGCCGCTGTAGTCCTCGCTCACGGGAGACGCCGTGTCGCGGCCGACGTCCGCGGTCTCGTCGGCCGAGAAGACCATCGGAATCGTCGCCTCCACCCGACCCTCGCCGACCTTGGTCCCGTCGAGGTAGAGCCCGACGCTGCCACCCTTCGCGAGCCCGCCCCCGTCGTAGTCGAACTCCATCCGCACCTGGTGGGTGCCGGCGGGGATCGGGGTGTCGCCGTCGACGATGAAGCGCTGCAGGCCGAGGAGGTTGTAGCAGTACCTCGGCCTGCCGTCCTTGGCATAGAGGCTCCAGCCGGCGAAGGCGCCGCCCTGGGCGATGATCACTCCTTCGGCACCCGATTCGGGGACCTCGACCTCGGCGGTCACGGCATGTGACTTGTTCTTGACGTTGAGGATCGAGGCCTCGGTGAGGCGGCCCATGCCGCCGTACAGCGTCTGCGACTGCCCCCGGACCAGGACCGGTCGCCCGGCCAGGTCGGAGTTGAACCGCTCGATCCGGCGATCGTCGAGGGGCAGCACGTTGTACTTGCGCGCCTCGGTCAGCCACAGCTCTTGGAGCTCGGCGAGCTTCTCGGGCATCTCGGCGGCGAGGTCGTGCGACTGGCTCCAGTCCGTGGTCGTGTCGTAGAGCTCCCACACGTCGTCCGCGAACGGAGGAAGAGGCTCCATCACCCAAGGGGTGCTGTGGCGGGTCACCGCGGTCCAGCCCCGGTGGTAGATGCCGCGGTTGCAGAACATCTCGAAGTACTGCGTCTCGCGGCGATCGGCACTGTGCGCGTCGTCGAAGGAGTAGGCCATGCTGACGCCCTCGATGGGCCGTTGCGGGACACCGTCGACCATCGTCGGCTCGGGCAGGCCGGCGGCCTCGAGCACCGTCGGGGCGACATCGATCACGTGGTGGAACTGTGCCCGCGTCTCACCCTTGGCCGCGATGCCGTTCGGCCAGTGCACGATGGTGCCGTTGCGGGTGCCGCCCCAGTGCGAGGCGACCTGCTTGGTCCACTGGTACGGCGTGTCCATCGCGTGCGCCCAACCGACGGCGTAGTGGTTGTAGGCGGTGGGGGTGCCCAGCTCGTCGATCCGGGCCGCCACGAACTCGGGCGTCTCCAGCGCATCGGCGCCGTTGAAGATGAAGGTCTCGTTGAACGTTCCGTTGACCGTGCCCTCGGCCGAGGCTCCGTTGTCGCCGATGATGTAGTAGACCAACGTGTTGTCGAGCACACCGAGGTCCTCGATCGCGTCCACCAGTCGCCCGATGTGGTGGTCGGTGTGCTCCAGGAACCCGGCGTAGACCTCCATCTGCCGGGCCAGCACCGGCTTCAGCTCCTCCGGCATGTCGTCCCACGCGGGGATCTCGTCGTGCCGTGGCGTCAGCACGGTGTCGGCGGGCACGACACCGAGCTCCTTCTGGCGGGCGAGGATCTCCTCCCGCAGCGCGTCCCAGCCGGCGTCGAAGCGGCCCCGGTACTTGTCCGACCACTCCGTCGGCACGTGGTGCGGCGCGTGCGTGGCACCCGGGGCGTAGTAGGCGAAGAACGGCTTGTCCGGCATCAGGGACTTCTGCTGGCGGATCCAGCCGATCGCCTTGTCGGTCATGTCCTCGGTGAAGTGGTAGCCCTCCTCGGGTGTCCTGTCCGGCTCCACCGGCGTGGTGCCCTCGTACGTCGCCGGGTAGTACTGGTTGGTCTCGCCTCCGATGAATCCGTAGAAGTACTCGAAGCCGCCGCCCCCGGTGGGCCAGGCGTCGAACGGCCCCATCGGGCTGGTCTGCCAGACCGGCACCTCGTGGCACTTGCCGAACTGCCCGGTCGAGTACCCGTTCATTCGGAGGGTCTGTGCCAGCGGCGCGCAGGTGTTCGGCCGGACCGAGCTGTAGCCCGGCGCCGAGGTGGCCAGCTCGGTGATCACGCCCATCCCGACCGAGTGGTGGTTCCTTCCGGTCAGCAGGGCGGCACGAGTCGGTGCGCACAGCGCCGTGGTGTGGAAGCGGTTGTACCTCAGACCGCCGGCGGCCAGTCGCTCGGCGGTGGGCGTGTGGCAGGGTCCGCCGAACGCGCTCGAGGCGGCGAAGCCGACGTCGTCGAGCAGGATGATGAGCACGTTGGGAGCCCCGGCCGGTGGTCGCACCGGCTCGATCGGCGGGAACTGCGCCTCCGGGTCGCGCGCGTCGTACGGAAGCGTTCCCTCGAAGGGCCGGTCGGGCACCGGCAGCACCGTGTCGCCCGGGCTCTCTGACGTGCTTGTCATGGGCGCTCCTCCTTGGACTCACGACGGTCACCTGCCGCCGGTCAGTGCCCAACGTCGCACCTCGTCGGCGGTTCCGCGTCACCCCGACCGGATGAGGGGTCGCGCACGACCGCCCGCCGTGTCAGCCGACCCCGGCGTCCCGGTCCGCCTGGATCTCCGCGGCGGTGAGCGACCGGTTGTAGATCCGGATGTCATCGAGGAGCCCGCGCCAGCGCTCGTTGCCGCACGATGTGCACGCGGACTGGCCGAACACCAGCGCCTGCGTGTTCGGCACGGGGGCGGCGGTCTCGCTCGCGGTCAGGATCGCCGTTCCGTTGAGGTACAGCGTGTAGGTGTTCGCGCTGTCGTTGAACACGGCGGCCAGGTGGGACCACTGGTTGAGCGGGATCGTCGGCGTGGTGCTGACGTACTCGCGGCAGCCGTTGCTGTTGAACCCGCTCGCGATCTTGTTCCCCGTGGTCTGCAGCCAGTAGCCGCAGCCTCCGGTCACCTCCTTGATCAGCACGGTCTCGTAGCCGCTCAGCGCGGTGGGGTTCACCCACGCCTCGAGCGTGTAGCTCGAGCTCAGGCTGAGCGACGCGGAGTGCGCCACCGTCACCTTGCCGGCGGTGCCGTTGAACGACAGGGCTCCGCCGTGCTTGCCGGCCGTGCTCCACGTCGCACCGGCACCGGAGAGCGCGCCGTTGTTGCCGCTGCCCGAGGAGTCCGCGGCGGTGGTCCCCGAGCCCTCGTTGAAGCCCCAGGCGCCGACCAGGCCGGTCGGTTGCTGCGTGGCCGTGAACGTCGCTGTCCAGCTCTGCGCACTGGCCGGTGCGGTGATCGTGTGCTGCTGTGCACCGCCGTCGGACCAGGAGGCGAACGTGTACGCCGTAGAGCCTGCGGTCTGGTTCCGAGCCTCGATGGTGTGGGTGAAGCCGACCAGGGTGTCGAGGACGAACGGGGCGGTCTTCGCAATCCCGTCGACGTACACCGTCCGTCCGGTGGGCACGGTGTCGAAGCTCAGGTCCACCTTGTCCGGGAGGACCGTCACCGACTGCGTCGAGGTCAGCCCTGTCGAGTCACGGACCGTCAGGGTGATCCGGTAGCGGGTGTTGCCGCTGAAGTCGTGGCCGCTGGTCGGGATCGTGAAGCTCCCGCTCGTCACGCCGGTGACCGGTGTGCCCGGATGCACGTGTCCGTCGTGGAGGAAGTCGATGTTCCAGGTGAACGCGCTCGCGGGCAGCGTGCCGTCGTCCGGGTCGGTTCCCGCGCCGCTGTAGGTGATCACGTCACCGGCACGGAAGTGGGCACCGTCGGTGGGCGCCAGGATCGTGGCCGTGGGCACGCTGCCGGCGCTGATCGTGACCGGCGTCGAGAGGGAGGTGTTCACGCCGTCCGAGACGGTGAGCCGCGCCTGGTAGGCACCCGCGGTCGAGTAGGTGTGCGTGGGGTTCGCCTCGGTGGAGGTACCGCCGTCGCCGAACTCCCACGCGTAGGTCAGGGCGTGGCCCTCCGGGTCGGAGGAGCCGGCGCTGGAGAAGCTGACGTTCAGCGGGGTCGGGCCGGAGGTCGGGTCGGCCGAGGCGTTCACGATGGGCGCCCGGTTGGACTGCACGTACTTGATGCGCCGGATCTTGCTGACGCCGTACGTGCCGCTCTCGTCGGAGTAGCCGAGGTCGACGTAGTAGAGCGCGCCGTCCGGGCCCTCGGCGAGGTAGACGATGTCGCCGTACGGGCCGTCGACCGAGCCGTCGGCAGGCTCGAAGTTGAAGGTCCCGGTCACCGCTCCGCCGGCGTCGAGGGTGAGCCCGCGGATCCAGTTCTGGGCGTAGTCGGCGTAGAAGTAGGCGCCGCGGTACGCCGCTGGGAACGGCCGTCCCGTGATAGACGAACCCGCCGGTCACGGCCGCGTCCCGGCCGGCGTGCGGGTAGCTGAGGAGGGGGCTCGTGCAGGGTGCCGAGCAGGCGCCCTCGGAGTCCGGCCAGCCGTAGTTCGCGCCGCGGGCACCGAGGTTGATCTCCTCCTTGGAGGTGGACGGGTCGTTGCCGCCGACATCGCCGATGAACAGGCGCCCGGTGGGCGGGTCGTAGTAGGCCCGGAACGGGTTGCGCAGCCCGCGCGCCCAGATGCTGTCGACGTTCGGCCCGGCCCCGTCGTAGAACGGGTTGTCCGTCGGCACCGTGCCGTCGGAGTTGATGCGGTGCACCTTGCCGCGCGGGCTGGTCAGCAGCGGGGCGAGCTGGGCCTGGAAGTGCTCGCCGGTCGTGAACAGCAGCTTCCCGTCGTTGGCGAAGTTCAGTGCCCCGCCGTGGTGCTCGGCATCGGCGTCCTGCGGGTCCTCGTAGAGGACGAGCTCGCTGCCGGCAACGGTGCCGGTGACAGCCGCGTTGGCGGTGAAGCGCGAGACGCGGTCGTGGTTCGGCGAACCGAGCGTGTAGAAGACGTAGTAGTAGTGGTTGTTCGTGAAGTCGGGGTCCAGCACCAGGTCGTAGACGCCCTGCTGCACGCCGGCCGAGCCGATGTTGGTGATCTGCAGGAACAGCCCCGGGTCGGCCTGGGTGTACGGCGGCGGCAGGACCTTGATCTTGCCCTGCAGCTCGGCCACGAGCATGCGGCCGTCGGGCAGGAACTCGAAGGTGGTGGGCAGGTCGAACCCGGTCGCGAGGACCTCGTTCTGGAAGTAGTTCGTGTTCGCGACGTTGACGTTCACGACCGCCGACGTGGTGGTGTTGCCGGCCGCGTCGCGGGCGCGTGCCGTCAGCGTGTGCGCGCCGTTGGGCACGGTGCGGCTGTCCCAGGTCAGTGCGTACGGCGCCGCGGTGTCCTCGGGGCCGTTGGCCTGGCCGTCGACCAGGAACTGGACGCCGGTCACGCCGACGTTGTCGGCGGCGGAGGCGGCGACCGTGACGATGTCGTTGACGTCGGCCATGTCGGCCGGTGAGGTGATCGCCACGGTGGGCGGAGTCGTGTCCGCCGGTGTCGAGTCGGCCTTGAACGCGACCATGTGCATCACCCAGCCCGCACCGCTCTGGGTGGCGGTGGCGTTGTAGGCGCCCGCCGTGGTGACCCGCTTGTCCTCGGTCCGGTTGCCGAAGTTGCTGCGCCGGCTGGTGAAACCGGTCCCGGCTGCGGTCACGGTGCCGGTGGATGCACCCGCACCGAAGATCAGGTCGTTGGCGTTGCTCGTCGTCGCCGTGCCGCTGTTCATGGCCGTGGTCGTGCCGACGGCCGCGGCCGAGGCGTCCAGCGGGTCGGTTCTGTCCATCCCGGCGTACTCGTGGATGTACATGTCCGCGAACGAGTTGATCGCACTGCTGAACGTCGCGCGCACGGTGTTGCTGCCGGCGGTGACGTTCTTCGCGTAGAAGACCTGCGAGCTCCACGTGTTGTTGTTCCAGCGCATCACCGGCGCCGCCGGCGCATAGGTGTTACCGCGGGTGTCGGTGAGGGTGGCCGTCGACGTACCACTGCTCCACGCCACGTAGACCACGACCAGGTTCCCGGCCGTGTTCGGGTTCGAGAACGCGAGGCTGTTCAGGGTGCCGGTCGTGATCTCCTTGGCCCGGCTCTGGACATGCGTCGGCGTTGCCGACTGTGCCGGCCCGGGCAACGCGACCTGGCCCAGCGTCGCGGCGGCGACGGCGAGGACGACGCCGATCAGGCCGAGACGGACCCTGGACGATGCGCGACGTGACATCCGAACCACCCCCACGGGATCGACGACCCGAAACATGCTGCACCCGACAGGTGCGGTGCGCATGACGCAGAACGATCAATTCACCCCCGGGACCGGGCCCTGGCGCGCTGACGGTGCGGCCCTTGTCAGCCGATCGCGGAGTCGATTCCCGGGAACGGCAACAAACGTTGTGGGCTTGCTCGAGGATGCCCACGCTGAGGTCATGGACCAGCACGACCTCGTTCTCACCGGCAGCGGAATCGCTGGACGCGCGGTGGACCCGGTCCTAGCCTTGGTCCTCAGCCATCATCACGGCGCGCCGCTGGCGAATCTGAGGCACCAGTTCTCGGCGCGAACCCATCACAGCCACCAAGAGCTGTTGTCGACGTACAGCCATCCCTGCTGGTCGGCCACGTCGCGGACCGACTGATCAGCCCCTGAGGCCACGCCGGTTCCGGCGGCCTCGGGCGACCCCTCTCGGGATCCCTCGACCGTCTGCGCCGCAGGCCACACCCTTAGGAGTCCGACATGTTGGTTCGACTGGCTGACTGGTGCTTCCGCAGGCGTCGCCTGGTGGTCGTGGCATGGATCGTCGCCCTGGTGGGCGCCTTCGTCCTGGCCAACGCGTTCGGCGGGGAGCCCCGGCAGGACTACCTGCAACCGGGCTCGGAGTCGAAGGCCGCCGCGGACAGGCTCGAGGCCGCGTTCCCGCAGCAGGCCGGCGACACCGTGCAGGTCGTCGTCCACTCCGAGGCCGGCGTCTCCTCGCCCGACGTACGGGCGAGGGCGGAGAAGATCTTCGCCGAGGTCGCGGAGAGCGACCACGTCGTCGGCGTGGTCAGTCCGTTCACGGAGCAGGGCGCGGCGCAGATCTCCGAGGACGGCACGACGGCGTACGCCGCGGTCGCCCTCGACCAGCGGGACAGCGACTTCACCCCGGAACAGGCCACGGCGCTGGTCGAACCCATCCTCGAGGCCGGGGACGACACCCTCCAGGTCGAGGTCGGCGGACCGGTCGCCGCGCTGTCCGAGACGGCTCCGTTCGGTTCGGAGGGCCTCGGCTTCATCGCCGCGGCCATCATCCTGCTGCTCACCTTCGGGTCTGCGGTGGCGATGGGGCTGCCGCTGATCACCGCGGTGTTCGGGCTGGGCACCGGACTGGCGCTCGGGGGGCTCGTGGCCCGGGTCGTCGACGTCCCGGACTGGGCGCCGCCGACCGCAGCCATGGTGGGCCTGGGAGTCGGCATCGACTACGCACTGCTCATCGTCACCAGGTTCCGCAGTGGCCTCGCCGAGGGCCAGGAACCGCGGCGGGCCACGTTGAGCGCGATCGCGACGGCGGGCCGGGCCGTGGTGTTCGCCGGCCTCATCGTCATCGTCTCGATGCTCGGCATCCTGCTCGTCGGACTGCCGTCGCTGAACGGGTTCGCCGTCACCGTGTCGCTGGCGGTGCTGGTCACCATGATCGCCTCGGTGACGCTCCTGCCGGCCCTGCTGGGCTTCTTCGGCCGCCACATCGAGCGCCTGCACGTGCCGTTCGTCAACAGGAACCCGCACGCCTACGACACCTCGCGCTGGTACCGCTGGAGCCGGTTCGTCCAGCGCCGCCCCTGGTACGCCGCGATCGGTGGCCTCGCCGTCCTGCTCGCCCTGGCAGCCCCGTTCCTCGGCATGCGCTTCGGCTTCCCCGATGCCCAGAACGACCCGCCGTCGTACACCACGCACCACGCCTACGACCTGCTCGCCGACGGCTTCGGGCCCGGCTTCTCGGCGCCGCTGGTCCTCGTCGTCCACGGCGCGGAGGGCGAGGAGCTGCGCGCCGCCGCCGAGGAGGTCGGGACGCAGCTCGCGCGAGGTGGACGGCGTCGCCTCGGTGAGCACAGCCGCGGTCAACGACGCCGGAGACACCGCCGTCCTCCGGCTGACCGCCACCACCTCACCCCAGGACCGGGCCACCGAGGACCTGGTCGACACCCTGCGCGACACCGCCGTGCCCGCAGCCGTCGCCGGCACCGACCTCACCGTCGAGGTCGGCGGGGCGGCCGCGGTCGAACGTGGACATCACCCGCGGCGTCGCGGACCGGTTGCCGCTCTTCTTCGGCGGCGTGCTCCTGGTCTCGTTCCTGCTGCTGATGATGGTGTTCCGCTCCGTCGTGGTCCCGCTCAAGGCCGTCGTGATGAACCTGCTCGCGAGCGCGGCCGCCTTCGGCGTACTCACCGTCGCGGTCAGCGGTGGGGCACTGGGGGACCTGGTCGGCATCCCGCAGGAGACGCCGGTGCCGATCCTGCTGCCGATCGGGATCTTCGCGATCCTCTTCGGCCTCTCGATGGACTACGAGGTCTTCCTGCTGTCGAGGATCAAGGAGGAGTACGACCGGACCGGCGACAACGCCTCGGCCGTCGCCGACGGCCTGGCCAGGTCCGCCCGGGTCATCACGGCCGGTGCGGCGGTCATGGTCACGGTGTTCCTCTCCTTCGTGCTCGGTCAGGACGTCTTCGGGAAGATGTTCGGCATCGGCCTGGCCGCCGCCGTGCTCATCGACGCCACCATCGTCCGGATGGTGCTGGTGCCGGCGACCATGGAGCTGCTCGGCGACCGCAACTGGTGGCTGCCGGGCTGGCTCGACCGGCTGCTGCCCGCCATCCACGTCGAAGGGCACGAGGTCACCGACGAGGACGTCCGGGTGCGTGACGCCGGTCGCCGGCCCGCGGTGCCGACCGCTGTTGCCGGGGAGGCGTGAGCACGGGCGTCGCGTGATCCGCGTTCAAGCGCGTGCCAGCATCCCGGCGACCAGGACGTCGACGAGGGTCTCGAACGACGCGTCGAGGTCCTGGGGGAGGCCGAAGCCGCCGCTGGCCTCCAGCGAGACGAACCCGTGCAGGGCGCTGCGCAGGGTCCTGATCAGCGGTACGGCGTCCTCGTCCGCCACCCCCATCCCGGCCAGGACCGAGGCCAGGTCGGGGAGCAGGGCGGCGAAGGCGGCGTACACCTCGGGGTCCTCGGCCTGCCCGGGCGTGGTGTGCAAGGTGGCGTACAGCCCCGGATGCGCCTTCGCGAAGCCGCGGTAGGCGTGCGCGGTCGCCCGCAGGGCGGCAACCCCCTCCGCGTCGGCCAGGGCCGCCCGCATCGCGTCGCCCAGTCGCGTGCTGGCCTCCAGCGCCAAGGCACGGCGCAGGGCGGGCAGCCCGTCGACGTGGCTGTACAACGAGGGCGAGGCGACGCCCAGGGCCGAGGCCACCCGGGCCAGCGTGACGCTCTCGACGCCCTGGGCGTCGGCCAGGGCCGCGGCTGCGTCGAGGACCCGCCTGCGGTCCAGCCCGACCTTGCGCGCCATCAGGCGTGCTGGCCGGCGTGCTGCGCCTCGGCGCGGTCGCGGAGGGCGTCGTTCATCAGTGCGAAGCCGGTGGCGGTGGGGCCGTCGAGCATCCGGGCCATGAAGGGCACGAGGACGCCGGTGAACGTCTCGCGCTGTACCAGTCGGGTTCCCGTCCCGCTCGGGTGGAGCTCGAACCGGTGCCGCCCGTCGAAGATGCCGCGCACGCCGAGATGTCCCCACCACTCCAGCACCCGACCCGGCACGACCTCGGTGACCGTGGGTCGCATCGTGACGCGCCGGGCTCCGGGCGGGGCCAGGGTGACGCGCAGTCGGGCGCCGGGCGCGGCCTCGCCCTCGACGGAGACCAGGAACGGGTTCCAGTCGGCGTGCCGCTCGAAGTCGGTCAGGGCCGTCCACACCTCGGCCGGTGGGGCGGCGATCTGGATCTCGGTGTGGAGCTGCTTCATGACGTCTCCTGTGTCTAAGGGTCTTAGATAGAGTGTGCCTAAGATCATTAGGCATTGTCAAGGGAGGCTGCCGCCCCTGTTGCTTTCTGCCACAGTGGACGGCCTGACGTGAGAGGACGACGCCGATGCCGGAACTGCTGGTGGACTTCATCACCTCCCTCGACGGGTACGCCGCAGCGGAGGGGTGGCCGGGCTACTGGGGCCTCGAGGGTCCCGAGTACCTCGCGTGGCTCGACCGGTCGCCGGAGCGTGACTCCACCATCCTGATGGGGGCGACCACCTACCGGTTGATGTCGGGGTTCGCGGCCACGGTCGAGGACGACAGCTTCGCGTCGCTGACCCAGGCGACCAAGGTCGTGTTCTCCTCCACCCTCGAGGAGCCGTTGGCATGGGCCAACACCCGACTGGTGACCGACGACCCGGTCGACGCGGTGCGGTCGCTCAAGGCGGACGGCGACCGGGGATTGCGCACGATCGGCAGCCTCACCCTGTGCCGGTCGCTGCTCGCGGCCGGCCTCGTCGACCGCTTCCGGGTCGTCGTCTTCCCCGTCATCACCGGCAGCACCGGGCGCGAACGGATCTACGACGGGTACCCCGACGTCGCCCTCGAGATGGTCGCCAGCCGCACCTTCGACGGGCGGCTGCAGCTGCTCGAGTACGTGCCCACCGTGCTCACCGGTCCGCCGGGCCACGACCGCGCCGCCACCTGAGCGGTCGGTCGATTCAGGATGGTCCGTTGACCTGCGGGGATCCCCTCACGTACGAGGACGTGACTTCGGGTTCCGGGAATGCGCCAGATGGTCGGGGGAGGTCGGGTGGCGGTGGGTCGTGACCATGACGAACGCGACCAACCCCAGCAGCACGACCGAGACTGGCGCCCAGGCCGTTCGTTCGGCCGTGCTTCGCGATATGACGTTGAGGACGACGCCAGCCGCGGCATAGACCGTCGTGGCCCAGGCGAGCACGGTTGCGACGCGAACGGGGAGCCGCGCGAGCGGGCCCCGCCCGACCCTGCCGAGGATGGCGCCGGCCATTCCGACCGACAGGACGCACGACGCGGCCGCGATCATCCGCCCGGACGTGGGGAGCGTCCCGCTCGTCCCGCCTCCCTGTGTGTACTCGCCCCAGGGGGCGCCGAGCACGAGGAACGCATGGAAGGCAGCAACGAGGCAGAACAGCACAGCAGCTGCCCATGCCGCGCCGACCGGGCCGGCCTTGATGACCATGACCAACGTCCTCCACGGGCCACCCTGCCGGGGGACGGTGGCAGTCGGTCAGGGACAAAGGGCCTGATCAACGTGGCGATCGACCTCGAGTCGTGGCCAGTTCGATGGTGGAGACCGTGTCCTGACATCACGGTGAGGGCGGGTCAACGGGGCCGTCGGAGTCCGCTGACCGGAACCAGGTAGAACAGTGCGATCGCGATGCCGCCGAGTGTCGAGGATGAGGCGCAGGCGAGTCAGCCCGGGCCGGCCCAGCGCACGCGAGCGCCGTGACAGCCGCCGGCAGCCTTGACGCCTGTCACGTTCGCCCGAAGAGGGTGACGCTGCGCACCACGCGGTCTGCCACCGTCACAATCGGGCGTCCGGTACGAAAGATCGTGCCCGGCGAACGGGCTGCGGTCGGGAGTCCAGTCGCAGACCAGGGTGACCCAGCTGACCCACATCTCGGAACGACTCAAGGAGCGAACATGTCAGAGAACCAGAGCCCGGACACGCCCGATGCCGTGGTCGCCGGCGTGACGGACGGGGCATACGCCCTGGTCGTTGCCGACTTCGCGGACACTGAGTCGGCGTGGAGCGCCTACGAAGACCTGAAGTCGATCGAGGACGGCCGCACCGTCGCCATCGAGGGCGTCATCGTGGTCAAGCGCGGCGAGGACGGGAAGCTCGACATCCAGAAGGCCACCGACCACAGCACCCGTTCCGGCCTGCGGTGGGGGCTCGTCGGCGGCATCGCCCTCGGGGTCATCTTCCCGCCCTCGATCCTGGGGAGCGCCGCGGTTCTGGGCTCGACCGGCGCCGCCGCCGGCAAGATCCGCCAGCGGCACCATCGCGACGAGCTGGCCAGTGAGCTCGAGGACTCGATTGCGCCCGGCCACTCGGGCATCGTGGTCCTCGTCTCCGATCCCAGGGCGGTGAAGATCCGTGAGGCGCTCGCCCGGGCAGACGCCATCGTGGAGCACACGATCGACAAGGTGGCCGCCGAGGACATCAAGGCCGCAGCCAAGGAAGAGGAAGCCCAGGAAAAGGCCGCGAAGGACACCTCCCCCGGGGAGTAGCCCGCTGCCGGGTACGTCCTGTCCCTCTCACCCGGGTCGGGTGAGCCGACGTTCGTGCGTCCGCCGCAACACTCACCGCATGTGGGGACTCACCGTGCGGTCGGCGGCGGGCGTCGTCTGCGCGTGCCTGGTCCTGGCCGGATGCGGTGACGATGGCGACAACGACGTGCAGCGGGCGCAGGCCCGGGTGGAGGCGGAGCAGGACGATCTCGCGGGTGCGCACGAGGCGGCGGAGGTGGCGGCCACCGCGTTCTGCGACCAGGCCACGGACTACATCACTGCGCTGGACCGGTACGCCGATGTGTTGACCTCGACGAAGCCGACGGTCGGGGACGTCCGGGAGGCCGGGACCGACCTGGCCGAGCCGAGCGAGGACGTGGCGGCCAGCGCGGAGGACGCGGCCGCCGCCCGCGAGGACGTGGTGAAGGCTGAGCAGGACCTCGCCGAGGCCGAGGCCGCGCTCGCCGAGGCCACGGGCAAGTCTCCGAAACCGACGCCGACCAGCAGCGCCACGGTGCTGGTACCTGAAGTGTCGCCCGCCTCGACCGACCGGGTGCATCAGGCCCAGGCCGACCTCGACGCCGCAGTCGAGGGGATCAGCGACCAGACGCCCCTGGAGCAGGCCGCCCAGCAGCTCAACGCGGCCGCCGTGGCTCTCGAGATGTCGTGGCTGCGCCTCTTCTCGGAGGTGGGCTGCCTGACCGACGAGCAGCAGGAGCGTGCTGCGGCGGCGGTCAGCGACTACACCACCGCGCTTCAGCAGTCGCTGGCGCTCGCGGGCTACTACACCGCGGAGGTGGACGGCGTGTACGGCCCGGCGACCGTCGACGCGGTCCAATCCCTCCAAGAAGCCCACGGGCTCCCGGCGACGGGCACCGTCGACAAGGCGACCGCGTCCGCGCTGGAGTCCGACCTGGCCGCCCAGGGCGGCGCCGCCGAAAAGGAGTCGGTCGCCACCACCGCGGCGGTCCAGCAGACCCTGAGTCTGGCCGGCTTCTGGACCGGGCCGGTCGACGGCGAGTGGACCCCCGCCCTCACCGAGGCGCTGAAGGCGTTCCAGACCGAGCTCGGCGTGAAGCCGACCGGTACGGTCGACGCCGCCACGATCGCCGCTCTCGAACGGGCGATCGCCGAAGCGGACGAGTCCGAGACCACTCCGCCCGCAACCCCGTCCGAGGGTGACGCGGTGGGCGACGGGGCCGAGCCGGACGACACCGGGAGCGGGTCGCCGTCGGACTGAGCAGCTTCGTCGACGAAGCCGGCAGCTCCCACCGGGAAGCTCGGCCGGTGCCTCACCCAGAGCGGGGGAGGTGTCATGCCAGGAGGGGCTCTACCTTCAACTGGAGCTGGAGTGCTTCCGGCTCTCGATACCTGGTGGGCTCGAGCGCAGCGGGTGAGGCGAGTGATCGTGGAGGCCCCCAAATGTCCACAGCCGATGTTGCTGCACCGCAGCCGGGCCTGTCTGTCGGCCCGACGAGCGAGTTCAGCCTGTTCTTCCGGGTCAAGGCCGGCCAGGGGCCGTCGCTGCGAGCCGCGCTCCTGGACCTGCAGGACACGCCGGGGTACCGGCCGGGCGACTACGGGATGGCGGTCGCAGACGATCCACGAGGCGCGGTTCGTCCTGTTCGACGACGACACCCGGCTCGCGTTCGTGACCAGCTTCGACGGCCCGTGGGACGCCTACATGGAGGACTTCTTCACCTCCGGGCCGACGCTGGCGCTGTTCGACGTCATCTTCCGGCACGTCGAGGGGTACGACGGACTGCCGGACCTGTCGGCCCTGCGGGCCTTCGTCCTCGACGCCGAGCAGACAGCTGCGGCGTACGCCCGCAACTACCCCGGCACGGTCAAGGAGATCCGGAAGGCGCAGCGGGTGAACGCCGCCTTCCAGCAGGTGCTCGACCACCCGCAGGCCGCCGAGGCCCTGCAGCATCCAGCGCTGCAGCCGCTGCTGGACGAGGCCGGCGACTGACCGCAGCCGGGACCGGACGCTGCCATGTCGGACCACATCTCCGGGCCACGGGCCCTGGCGGACCCGATCGCGGACATCACCGACGTGTACGCGTTCCCCAGCCCCGAGCGGCCCGGTGCCCTCGTGCTGGTCATGAACACGCTGCCGATGGCCAAGCCCGTCGGACCTCTTCTCCGACGGGCTGCTCTACCGCTTCCGGCTGCGACCTCTCACCCCGCCGACGGCGGGCGTCAGCATGGCGGTTCGTCCCGGGCGCCGAGGAGGTGGTCCTCGACTGCGTCTTCGACGCCCCGACCGCGCCCGAGCGACGGCGGGGCCAGCCACCGCGCAGCAGGGCAGCTGCGCGACGCCCTCGGGAGAACACGTCACCTTCCGCGTCAACGACGAGGAGGGCGGCGCGGGGCACGGCGTCCGGGTGTTCGCCGGCGCCCGCTGGGACCCGTTCATCATGGACGCCCGCGCCGCGCTGACCACGATCGCGACACGGAAGCTCGCCTTCACCGACCCGGGCTCGATCTTCCTCGACGGCAAGAACGTCCTGAGCATCGTCGTCGAGATCGACACCGGCTTCCTGGGCGGCTGGACGCTGGTCGGCGTCGTCGCCGAGACCCTGACCCGTGGCGACGTTCAACGTGCGGATCGAACGGGTGGGTCGCCCCGAGGTGAAGAACATGATGCTCGCCCCGAAGGAGTTCGACCCGGTGAACCGGGACCTGGAGATCCGCGACCTGTACAACATGGAGGACGCGTTCCACCTCGGCGACTCCTACGCCGGCGCCTACCGGGCCCGGCTGGACGCCAACCTCGCCTTCTGGGACGGCCTCGACGGCAAGGTCGACTGGCCCGTCGGCGAGGACGGCGGCCACCCGCTGACCGAGCTGGTCCTCGCCGACTACCTCGTCGTCGACGTCACCAAGCCCTACGTCGGAGCAGGGCTCGTTCCTCGAGATCGAGCTCGCCGCCCGACGCGGCGAGGCCCACGCAGACCTGCGGGGGCCGGACCCTGAACGACGACGTCATGGACACGATCTTCACCCAGCTGGTCAACGCCGGCCACGGCCCCACCATCCGCGACGGCGTCGACTCCGCCACCCGCCCGGCCAGCGGCACCTTCCCCTACCTGGCGCCGCCCAACCCGAACCCACCCGAACCCCCCGAGCACCACTGACCATGGAAGGCGCGTGAGATCAGTGGACGCCACGACCGACGTACCCCTCGAGCTCGACGACATCCAGGCCGGCGCGCTGTACGAACGCCCCTCGCCGTACGTCGGCACCTACCTGCTCCTGCGCATCGACGACCGCGCCGACGGACGCGAGCTGGTGCGGCGGCTGCACGCGATCGCCAACCCCGCCGCCGGTGCCGGCACCGCGGACGAGACGTCGGTGACGGTCGCCTTCACCTACCACGGGCTGAAGGCGCTCGGGGTGCCACAGGCGTCGCTGGACAGCTTCGCCCCGGAGTTCCGGCAGGGGATGGCGGCCCGCGCCGACGATGCTGGGGGACGTCGGCGAGAGCGGCCCCGACCACTGGGAGACAGCCGCTCGGCAGCAGCCGACGTGCACGTCGCCATCGCCGTGCTCTCACCCGACGAAGCCGAGCGCGCCGCGGTCGCCGAGCGGGCCCGCAAAGCCCACGCCGCAGCTGCCGGGCGTCGAGCTGATCTGGCGACAGGACTGCTACCAGCTCGCCGACCGGGCGCACCTCGTTCGGGTTCAAGGACGGCATCGGCCAACCCGCGGTCGAGGGCAGCGGACGGCCCGCCACCAATCCCCACGAGCGACCGCTCAAGGCCGGCGAGATCATCCTGGGCTACCCCGACGAGACGGGCGAGCTGCCGCCGATGCCGACCCCGGAGGTGCTGGGCCGCAACGGCACCTACGTCGTGTTCCGCAAGCTGCACACGAAGGTGGCGGCCTACCGGCAGCTACCTGCGGGCCCGGGCCAGCGAGCCGCGCGGAGGAGGACCTCCTCGGCGCGAAGATGGTCGGCCGCTGGCAGAGCGGCGCACCGCTCGCGCTCGCGCCCGACACCGATGACCCGGAGCTCGGCAGCGACCCCCGGCGCAACAACGACTTCCTCTTCGGCGACGACCCCCGCGGCTTCAAGTGCCCGGTGGGTGCGCACGCCCGCCGGGCCAACCCGCGCGACGCACTGGACGAGGAAGGCAGCGTGGACGTCCGCCTGCACCGGATGATCCGGCGCGGCACCAGCTACGGACCGATGCTCCCCGACGGTGTGCTCGAGGACGACGGCGCTCGACCGCGGCATCATCTTCGTCTTCGCCGGCGCCCACCTCAAACGCCAGTTCGAGTTCGTCAAGACCCAGTGGCTCAACGACGGCATCTTCATCGGCGCCCCGCTCGAGTCCGACCCCCTCGTCGGACCGCACGACGACCCGAGCAGCTTCACCATCCCGCAGCGTCCGATCCGCCGCCGGCTGCAGGACCTGCCGCCGTTCGTGGTCACTCGCGGCGGGGAGTACTGCTTCGCGCCCAGCCTGAGCGCGCTGCGCTGGCTCGCCGACCTGGACACATGACGAGCCGCCACCCGAGAGAGGAAGCATCATGAGCTCACCAAGCACCGACCGCTGGGCAGCACTCGACTTCGGCCCCCCGCCGCCTGACGTCGAGGAGACCGAGGCGCCGGTGCTCCTCGACTACCTCGCCGACGGCCGGGTCGCCGTGGTCACCCTCAACCGGCCCCATGCCGACAACGCCATCACCACCGAGATGGGCGCCCTGCTGACCGAGGTCGTCGAGGACGATCGCGGTCCGCACCGCAGTCCGGGTCGTCGTCCTGACCGGCGCCGGCGAGCGCGCCTTCTCCGTCGGCAGCGACCTGCGGCAGCGCAAGGCCATGACCAAGGAGGACTGGCTGCGGCAGCGCCAGGCCTTCGACCGCACGCTCTACACCGTGCGCCAGCTGCGCAAGCCGATCTTCGCCGCCGTCAACGGGATCGCCTACGGCGGCGGCTGCGAGCTCGCCCAGAGCACCGACTTCATCATCGCCTCGACCAACGCCACCTTCGGCCAACCCGAGGCCATGCTCGGCCTGGCCGCCGGCGGCGGCTCACCGGCGCTGCTGCCGCGCCTGCTGCCCCGCGGCAAGGCACTGCAGATGCTCATGACCGGCGACCCGATCACCGCCGCAGGAGGCGCTACCGGCTCGGCATGGTCAACGAGCTCCACGACCCGCGCCGAGCTGATGACCGCCGCCCAGCAGATCGCGGACAAGATCGCCAGCAACTCCCCGACCGCCGTCCAGGCGGTGAAGCGCGCGGTTCAGCTGGGCGAGGGCCAGCCGATCGAGCAGGCGATCGCGATCATGATGGACGCCCACTGGCGCTCCGCGGTCCATCCCGACCGCGTCGAGGGCATCGGCGCCTTCAACGACGGCCGCGACCCCACCTTCGACGACTCCGACTTCTAGCCGACCCCATCCGCGACCGACGGCCCCCAGGAGGCTGAGACACCATGACCATCTCCGACGACCTCGAGGCAGCACGCGCCTCGCTGGTGATGATCAACCCCGCGCCCTACAACGCCGAGGCACCACCGGCCGCCCTCGACGGTGACATCACCCCCACCGCGCTGCACTACGTGCGCAGCAACTTCGCGGTGCCCGACCCACGACGGCACCCTGGAGATCGGCGGCGCCGTCGGCACGCCCGACCACCCTGACCCTCGACGACCTGCGCGCGATGCCGGCACACGAGCACACCGTCACCCTCGAGTGCGCCGGCAACGGGCGCCTGGACATGAGGCCGCTGCCCACCGGCGAGCCCTGGGGCGACTTCGCCGTCTCCACGGCCCGATGGACCGGCGCACTCCTGCACGAGGTACTGGCGCAGGCGCGCCGTCCGAGCCGACGGCGTCGAGGTCCTCGCTCAAGGGCGCCGACCACGGCCCCTACCACCTCCAGGCGATCCTGCCCGAGACCGACCAGGACGAACCTCACCTTCATCCGCGCTCTTCCACTCGCCCAGGCCACCGACCCCGACGTCGGGGATCCTCATCGCCTACGAGATGAACGGCGAGCCGCTCGGGCCCGACCACGGCGCCCCGTTCCGGCTGATCGTGCCCCACTGGTACGCCGTGGCCTCGGTGAAGTGGCTGAAGCGCATCGACGTCCTCACCGAGCCGTACACCGGCGAGTTCCAGACCGGCCACTACATGTACCAGTGGCCGGACCGCCCGCACGGAGCCCGTCACGCCTGATGCGGGTGCGCGCCCGGATCACCGACCCGGCGCCCGGCGTCGACCATCGACGCCGGCACCTACACGGTCCGCGGAAAGGCATGGTCCGGCACCGGCCCCATCACCCGCGTCGACGTCAGCCTCACCGGCGAAGGCGACTGGCAGCCGGCACAGCTCGAACCAGCCCGAAGCGGCTACCACTGGCAGGACTGGACCTTCACCTGGGACACCGACCAACGTCGGCCGACACACCCTGCGGGCCAGAGCCACCGACGCCGCCGGCAACGTGCAACCCGACGTCCCCCCGTGGAACCGCCTCGGCTACGGCAACAACGCCATCGAAGTCATCTACGTCGACCGCCGATGACCCACCAAGGAGACAACATGGACCTGTTCGACATCGACGACACCCAACACCTCCGCCGCGAGGAAGCCGCAACCCGACTGCACGCCCTCGCCGACGCCCTCGCCAGCAACAACTCCGTCGAATTCCAGCGCGCCGGCCACCGCATCACCGTACGGGTACCCGACGAGGTCAACCTCAAGATCGAAGTCGAGCTCGGAGACGACAACGAGCTGGAGATCGAACTCACCTGGTGAGTCGTGCGCGGACGCGCTGTCGGCTCAGGAGCGATGCCGCACCCTTTCCCGGAACCGCACCGGGACGGCGCTTGAACAAGGCTGGACACCGACCGTTGTCCGGAGCCACGATCCCGCCGCGCAGGACCTCCTCCCGCACGTCCGAACGTGTTGCGGCACAATTGCGCGAGGGCCGGAGAAGCAGCTGTGAACCACATGGGGGTTATCCCGATGTTTATCCCGACTGTACTTCCGACCCCCCGCCCTCGTGGGGGGTCGGAAGTCTAGTTCTGACCTGCACGCTTGCCCTCTGGCCTGCGGCGATGCCGTCGAGTACGGGAATGCACTTTCCAGTTCCGGGAATGGCCATGAAGGCCGAGCCAACTTCTAACTGGAGACCGCGAGCCCTGAATCGCGCCGCTCTGAGCGGCGAGGCAGTGACCCTCGCGAAGGCCCTCCGGAAAGGGGGGCGCAGCCGGGGGCTTGCCAGAATCTTGACGCAGGATTATCGCGTCCATGACCTTGTGCGACGGGTTTGCCCCGGGTCGCCCGGCGGGCGACCCGGGGCCGTGCCGCGGGGTGGGGCTCGGGTTAGTAGATGACGGCGAAGCCGTAGATGCCGCCGTGGGTGCCCTCCGTGCGCAGATCGACGCCGTAGTTCATGTAGTCGTATCCGTGGCTGTACGTGTAGCGCTTCTTTCCGAGCGTCGCACCCGACTGGAGCTGCCAGGTGATGACGACGTCGTGCGAGACGATCTGCTCGAGGTGGCCGAACATCGAGAAGGTGTGCCCGGGCTGGGCCACCGCGGACGCGGCGGGGGAGATCCACTTGCACTGTCTTGGTGAGGTGTCGGAGACGAACCAGTGGCCGTACCTCGTGGCACCGATGCCGCCACTCCACTCGATCACCCGGGACTGGACGCAGACCCTGCGTGGTCGTCGGTGGCACTGACTGGACCAGTCTGGCCCGGGAATTGTTGCGGCGTCTTGCGCCCAAGGGTTCCCTTCGTCCGGCCCAGTACCTAGATTGTCGCAATTGTGAGGGCACCGACCGGTGCCCGAAGGAGGAAAGCTCCCCATGCGCAGAACTCGCCTACTCGCCGCCACCGCGGTGATCAGCTTGTCCGCAACAGCACTCGTCTCAGCCGCGGGCACGTCATCGGCAGTGGGCGACAAGTCCAACGCCAGCACCGGCAAGACGTCGTACGTCGTCCTCGCCGACAAGGGCGCCTCGGCGAAGGCGCTGGCCGCCAAGCTCCGGTCGTCCGGCGCCACGGTCACCTCGGTCAACAACGCGATCGGCCTGGTCACCGTCACCTCGACCACGTCCGGCTTCGCCACCAAGACGCGTGGCCTCGCCCACGTGGCCGGCGTGGCCGCCGACCGCTCGATCGGCTACACGCCGAACGGCATCGTGCGCAAGGACCCCGTCGAGAACGAAGCCGCGCTCGCGAAGACGCGTGGCAAGTCGGTCAAGGCCACGAAGGCCCCGGCCGGCGGCGATCCGCTGGACTCGCAGCTCTGGGGCATGGACATGATCAACGCCGTCCAGGCACACGGGGTCAACCAGGGTGACCACCGCGTGACCGTCGGCGTCCTCGACACCGGCATCCAGGGCGACCACCCCGACCTGCACTCGAACTTCAACAAGAAGCTCTCCCGCAACTTCACCACCGACATGGCGGACATCGACGGCGCCGAGTGTGAGTTCGCGAGCTGCGTCGACCCGGTTGGCTGGGACGACGGCGGGCACGGCACGCACGTGGCCGGCACCATCGCGGCCGCGCTCAACGGCATGGGCCTGAGCGGTGTGGCCCCGAAGGTCAGCCTGGTCAACATCCGTGGCGGACAGGACAGCGGCTACTTCTTCCTCGGCCCGGTGACCAACGCGCTGACGTACGCCGGCGATGCCGGCCTCGACGTCGTGAACATGTCGTTCTACGTCGACCCGTGGCTCTACAACTGTGCAGGGGGCGCCCCGGAGGACACCCCCGAGCAGGCTGCCGAGCAGGACGTGGTCATCGAGGCGATGACGCGTGCGCTCGACTACGCAGACGACCACGACGTGACGCTGGTGGGTTCGCTCGGCAACAGCCACGAGGACCTGGCCAACCCGCGCCACGACTTCACCAGCCCGGACTACCCGGTCGGCACGGCCCACGAGCGGACGATCGACAACGCGACCTGCTTCGACCTGCCGGTCGAGGGGCCGCACGTGCTCGGCACCTCCGCGCTCGGCCCGTCGGGCAAGAAGTCGGACTACTCCAACTACACCACCGACCTGAACTCGGGCGAGATCGAGTTCTCCGCACCCGGTGGCTGGTTCCGCGACGGCTTCGGCACGCCGACGCTACCGGACCAACGGCAACCAGATCCTGTCCACGGCGCCGACGCACGTGATGCAGGCGGAGGGGCTGGTCGACGAGAATCTCAACGTGACCGCGGACGGCGTGGCCTTCGGCGTCCAGAAGTCGTGCAACGACGAGGGCGAGTGCGGGTTCTACCAGTTCCTGCAGGGCACCTCGATGGCCTCGCCGCACGCCTCGGGCGTGGCAGCGCTGGCCGTGAGCGCCCACGGCCACAAGGACGCCGACACGAAGCGGGGCCTCACCATGGCGCCTGACGACGTCAGCGCGTTGATGGCGACCACCGCCACCGACCACGCCTGCCCCGCGGGTGGCGTGCAGAGCTACACCCAGGAAGGCCGCTCCGCGGAGTACACCGCCACGTGCGTCGGGACCCCGGCGTTCAACGGCTTCTACGGCGCGGGCATCGTGAACGCCCTCGGCGTGGTGCAGTAGCCGAACCTCGTCGAGTCGGCGTCCGGGAGTCTCCCGGGCGCCGACTCGCTATTTCAGGGACTGGTGCTCAGCGGCGCAGCGCCGCGAGGGCTCGCTCGACCCCGCTCCGGGTCGTCGGAGTCGACCGGTACCGGGCGTGTCCGAGGAGCGAGCAATCGTGGAGAAAGAGCACGGGTGTCGGTGCTGTTGCCTATCGTGGTGGTTTCGGGAGCCGGGGGGCTCCCGAAGACGTCATGGGGGTGGCGACACATGGGGGAAGCACAGAGGCACCACGGCCGCGAGGGGCTCTCGGAGAGCCGGGCGGCTGGTGTGGAGACGCTGGGCGGGACGCCGCTGATGGCACGTGCCCGGATCCGTCGCGTGGCAGTTGACCCGCGACCCGACGGTGGGGGCCACGCGTGGGCCGCCACGGCTGGCGAGACCGCCGAGGCCGGGGCTGCGAGGAGCGGCGACAGCCGGCCGCGGCTGGTGTTGCACGACCCGGACGGGTTGCTCGTGTGCGAGCTGCCGGCGGTCGCGGTGGGTCGCGGCAAGCGGTTCCTGACGGTGCCCGGCAACGCCGCCCATCCGCCGCTGGAGTTCGGTCCCGTCGATGTCGCGGTGATGCGCCGACTCGTCCTCGAGGTCCTGGGGCCAGCGGCCGGTCGCCGCGTCGCCTGACCCTGGGACGCGGCCGGCGCCTCGACTCAGTCACGCTGAGGCGAGCCTGGCGAATTGCCACACGCCGCAGTCAAGTCAGCTGTGGGCCGCTACGGACTCAGCCGCCGAGGTGGCGATCCTCCGAATCGCCCCCAGCGCCGACTCATCCTCGCTCGGGTAGGTGTCCGCCACCCGCCTGACCACGTCCGCTATCTCGGCCCAGCTGATGTGGGCGACCGTCCCCAGGGGGTCGCCCAGCGGCACCTCCTGCCCGAGCCGCTCACCGATGAGCTGGACCCGAGGTGGACGGCATCGGCGATGCCAAGCCGTCCGTGACCGCGAACGGGTATGGGAGGCGGCGCTCCAAGCACAGGAAGGAGGAGCGGGTGCCTTCCGGCGGCGTGATGCGTGGTCAGGAGAAGTTCCCGGGCGAGCTGCTCTTCCTGGAATGCTGAGGTCCGGATCCTCTTCGCTTCGACGAACACGAAGCTGTGCTCGGAGCGAAGTAGTGCGTCAGGTTGAGCACGCACGGCAAGCTCCGGCATGACGAGATCGCCGGGGAGCACATCGAAGACCAGGTGCTCGGCGTCGGAGGCAGCGTGGGCGCGGGCGAGGTCTGCCCCGTGCGCCATGCGCAAGACCTGCCCCAGGAACGCTTCTCGTGGGAGGAAGTCCAGGGCTTGGAGGACCTCAGCCGTCAGGACGTTCTCTTTTCCAAGGCCACCGTCACGGTACTTCGATGCGTTGCCCTCCCAGGAGATCTCGTCCAGAAGACGACGAATCGCGCTGCCCTGCACTGGACAGTACTGACGCCACGTGCGCACGAGCACGTCCCGAGCGGGCCTGCACGGGCGTGCTGCCGTTGCCGCGCGGCGTTCTAGCCGTCAGCCAGAAGCTCCTCGAGGGCGTCGACCTCGGCACGGTAGAACGTCCGCGCGTCCGTCTCGTTGTCGAACAGCGCGCAGTAGTGCGCTCCCTCGGTGACACCGACGCAGGTCACCACCCACATGGGTGTGGCCCGGTCGCCGTCGAAGAAGGACGAGTCGTTGCGGTAGAGGCTCAGCCGTCTGCCTCCCGCAGGGTGCTGCACCCGTCGAGGTAGAAGCGGTGGCCGGGGGCGTCGGGGGAGTTGATGTGGAGCCTCATCTGATTGGTCCGTTCGGTGAGTGCGGGCGTGACCGGGTCCGGCCACGCGGACGGACCGTGCTGCCTCGCCTGCGCCTGTCAATCACTGCACCCGGCGCGGGCATGCGTCGGGTGCTGGACGGACCTCGTCCGGTCCGGCACGTCACAGTCGGATGCATGTGGCGTGACGGGTGTGCAGTGAGGGGTCCCGCAGAACGGGCCCGCCGGAGCACACGCCCTGGGGAGTCTTCGCGGATTCGAGAGACGTGCAGGTCAGGGGGCAGGTTTGCGAACGTGATCGAGTCGTTGCATCCCTGGCCCTCACGATCAGCACCCAGCGACACATCCCGATTCACGACTCCTGGGCTGCCGTGCACCTGGTCAGGGACCCCGGTCGACGACACGACTGTCGGCGCTCAGCTGGGTTGCGTTGCCCGCCGTGCCTTCTCTGTGGTCTCGGCGATGGCCGTCGAGAGGGGGACGTGCTCGCGGGCCTCGCGGGCGGCGCGACGCAGCAGCCGCAGCGCGATGGTGCCCTGGTCGGTCGCCAGCGCGACCTGCGCGCCGCGCCACCGGCAGTACGCCGCGTCGTGCGGCCGGCTGAGCTTGTCCCACTCGCCGGCGGCCGTGGCCCACAGTTCCAGCGAGGGCTGACCCGCGAGGCGCGCGGTCTCGGCTTGCCAGGACGCGGCCAAGGCCGGGACGTCGGCGGGGGTGGTGCGTCGTGAACGGGTCGACGGCGGCGCGCGCCTGGAGCTCCGTCAGGTCCCGCAGGTGGGCGGCTCTGCACGCGATCCGCCTGTGGATCGTGCTCGACGACGTCGGCCGCGGCCCGCGCGGCCAGCACGAAGCTCAGTCCAAGCAGTGAGGCCACCTGCATGCTGATGGAGCCGACGCAGTCGTCGAGGAGTCGTCTCAGTGACGAGAGGGCGCGCTCCGGAGAGCCGCCCCAGAGATCGACCACGGCGGCGTAGTTGACGAGGTCGCTGCGCGTCTCGATCCTCCGCTCGGTAGAGGAGCGACGCCTCGTCGTCGACGGAGCGCTGAGAGGCGGTCGTGGGCCGCATCGAGACGTCCGCGAAGGGCGTCCAGGTGGGCGCGTTCGAGGTGGATGGGCCATCGGTCGGGGTCGAAGGGCACCTCGGTCACGGGGTCGATCAGGGCCGCAGCCCGGCTGACGAAACCGGCGCGGGTCAGTGCCTCGGAGATGTTCGACCGCAACACGATGGCCTGCCAGCTGTCGATCCCCGATGCTCGCCGCGACCGCGAGTCCTGGTTCGCCCGCGGCTGTCGACATCCTCTGCGCTGCCACCCGAGCGCAGCAGGATGTCGGTGCGGATGACGCCGATCCACATGTCGCCGAGCGGATCGGAACCGGGCGCCACGAGGGCGTGCGCTTCGTCCGCCGTGCTGAAGGGCCCGAGCCAGGTCGCCGGCTTCGGCCTCGTGCCACGCCAGCCACGCCAGCATCCTTCGGTGCAGGCTGCGGAGCGCCGACCTGCGTCGCAGCCTCGACCGCGGACTTCGCCACCCGGTACGCGTCGTCGAAACGGCCCAGCTGATCCAGCAGGATGATCTGCCTGTCGAGAGCCCGCACGTAGCCCGCGCTCGTCGGCAAGGTCGCGTAGATCACCGAGCGCCTGGTCGAGCAGTTCCAGACCGACCACGGCAGATTCGCGGTGCCCTCGGAAGTCGGCTGCCCGCGCCAGGAGTGCGGCCCGGTCCGCCGCGTCGATCGTCGGTCAGTTGTCGCACCGCCTCATCGCACAGGTCCGCGGCGCGATCGAACTGCACGCCGTGCTTCAGGGCGTCCATCGCTGCGAGGTACGCGCCAGCCCGGGTCACCTGGCCCACCTTGTCGCCCCGCTCGGGCCACAGCTCGAGCACCCGCAGCCACTGCTCGCCCTCCTGAGCCCAGGCGAAGCGCTGGCCCGCGGCCCCCGCCGCCCGGATCCGCCAGGCGATCTCCTCGGCGGGATCCCCGGCTCGCTGCCAGTGCTCGGCGACCTCGCTCGCCGCCGGGTCGGCGGCGCCGGCCAGGGCGTTGGCGAGCCGACGGTGCTCGTCGACCGACTCCGGGCGCACCAGGCGCCGCCGGATCGCCTCGGCGAGCAGCGGGTGCCTCAGCTGGACGTCCTGGTTCCCGGTGGGCTGCAGGAGCCGGCGGTCGGCGAGCTGGTGCAGCCCCGCGGCCAGCTCGGCCGACGCAAGCGTGGTGACCTCACTCAGCAGTCCGTCGCTCAGGGGGCGGTCCGCGACGCCGAGCGCGCGGGCGATCCGCCACGCCGGCTCGTCGAGGCCGTCGAGCCGCCGGTCGAGCAGATCGGTGAGGACGTCGGGCAACGACTGGTCGTCGCCGGCCTGGGCGACGAGCTGCTCGGTGAACAGCGGCTGACCAGCCGTCCGCCGGTGGATCCGGTCGACCGACGCCGCGTCGGGATGCTCGCCGGTCAGCAGCGCCAGCTGCTCCGCCGTCCCGTCGCGGGTCAGCGGTCCCAGCGCGAGCTCGTCCACGACGGGCAGCCGGCGGACCCGGGCGAACCACTCGCGGGTGGGCGCCGGGACGGTCGGGTCGTCGCGGCGCCAGGTGCCGACCACGGGCACTCCTGGACCGGTGGTCAGCAGGTGCTCGAGCAGGTCGAGGGTCGTCGTGTCGGCCCAGTGCAGGTCCTCGATGACGACGGCCAGCGGCCGCAGGGCGGCCAGCCCGACCAGCGTCGACCCGACGGCCGTGAAGAGACGTTGCCGGGACCACTCGTCGTCCGGCTCGTCGGGTGCGTCCATGATCAGGTCCAGCTCGGGGAGCAGCCGCCGCAAGGACGCGGACACGTACGGCGCAGCGTCGGTCAGGGCCTCCTTCAGCCACTGCCCGTGGTCCGCGTCGTACGTCGCCCGCAGGAGGGTGGCGATCGGCAGCAGCGGCACGTCGGTGGACAGCGGAAGGCAGGTACCGGCGGCCACGAACACTTCACTGGCAGCCACCTCCGAGGCGGTGTCGACCAGCCGGGTCTTGCCGATGCCGGCCTCGCCGGTCACCAGCAGCAACCCGGGTTCGCCGAGGGTGAGGTGTTGGCGGACGGTGGCCAGCTCCGTGACCCGACCGGCGATCCGCGCGGCCGCTGCGGACGCGTCGACCGGAGACCCCGTGGGTGACCCGGCCGCGTGCCACAGGGCACGGAACGCCTCGACGTCGCCGTCCATCGCCTCGACCAGCAGCTCCAGCACCCCCCAGGACGGCAGCCGCGGCGAGGAGAAGACCGCGGAGACGGTGGTGGGGCTGCAGCCGGCCTCGCGGGCCAGGACCCGCAGGCTCGGCCAACCGGCCCGGTGATGCAGCCCGTGCAGCGCGTCGACGAGGTCCCGGTGTGGACCCGGCGGCAGGTCCGGCCGTGGCAAGGCGCCCATGTGGCCTCACCTCCCAACGGTGGCCGCGCGTCGTTCCTTCTCAGCATCCTCGGCGACCTCGCCGCCTGTCCACGCCCGCGTTTCGGTTCGCTGGCCAGCTCTGTCAGGTCTCGTCAACCATGCCTCGCGCGGCTCGACTCTGAGGATCCAACCTCACAGACAGGAGCGGAACCATGAACAGCAACGACAGCAGCAGGCGGGCCTGGGCGATCGGCGTCGCGTCGATCCTTGCGATGGGTGGGGTGCTGATCCTCCCGTCCGCTGCCCAGGCGGATCAGCTCGGCGGCGATTGCGGCCCGTCAGTGAGGCGGGTCTGCTCCTGGCCCGACATCGACGACATCGTCGCCCAACGCAAGGTCGCGATGGCCCAGGCCTTCGTCGACCGGGGCTGACCGGCCGATGAGCGCCGATCAGGGCCGGTCACGCCCTCACAGTGGAGGTGAGCACGAGAGCCGCCCCGACAGCCGTCGGGGCGGCTGCCGTTCAAGGGGGACGGGCCCACGCGGCGAGCACCAAGCGCCGGTGAGTCTGCGAAGAATCCCTGCCACATCTGCAAAGACCCCGGACCCCCAACGGAGGGCGCGGCTGGTGGACGCGGCATGATCCCGGCCTTCGACGGCGGGGGCCGCTTCGGACTCGGATGGGTGAGCGATGGCGTCGAGGCATGAGCTGGTCCCGTGGGTGTCAGATTCGGAAGGTCACCGAGACTCTGCGATGTTGAGGCCATCGACGAGTGCCTGACCCGTTCTTGTGGAGCTACTCGCGCGCGGCTCGGCTGGTGCGGCGGGCGCAGGCTGCGTGGGCCATGCGGCGCCGCAATGCAAACGCGGCCGCCGCACGTTGAGGCCCTTACCCTGACTCATGAAGCCACATCTCGCCGCGCAGGACCGCCTCACGCACGTCCGAACGTGTTACGGCACAATTGCGCGAGGGCCGGAGAAGCAGCCGTGAATCACACGGGGATATCCCCAATGTTTGTCCCGACTGAACTTCCGACCCCCGCCCTCGTGGGGGGTCGGAAGTTCAGTTCTGACCTGCGCGTTTGCCGTCTGACCTGCGGAGATGACCCGGTCAGTTGGGAACGCGACTTCTAGTTCCGGGAACGTGCCAGAAAGTCGGACGAACTTCCAGTTCGTGCGTCCCGCGGCATCAAGACACCCGATCGGGGGTCGGTGCCCGTCCGGCCCTTGGCGCGCCGGCGGTGTGGCCGCCCGACGAGCATGGAGACCTCACTCGGCCTCGTCCGCGACCCACGGATTGCACGCTCGCATCCTTGCCTGAGCTGGCGATCGTTCCGAGCGGGGGATCGACCGAGTCAATCCCTTGCCGGGCTATGGCACATCTCGCCGAGTGGGAGGACTGTGAGGTGGGCGGTGCCCAGGATCGAGGGTCAGATGAGGTCGCGATTCGCTCTACTGCCGTGCTGGCCGTGCCGTGCCAGGACGTCGGACGAACGTCCAGTTCGTGCGTCTCGCGGCATCAAACACCCGATCCGGGATCGGTGCCCTTCCGGCCCTTGGCGCGCTAACGCCAAGGGCCGGTGACTGCGACGTTGACATGTCCGAGACGTGCACTGCGTGGGCGACCGTCCCGTCCTTTAGGTCCCGGCGCGTCAACAGGAGGTGGGCGTGAACCACGCGGACACCGGCAGACCTGACGCCCCGGGCGGCTGGTGCAGGACGTGGTGCCCGCAGTGCCCGATTTCGCGAGGTACGGCAGCCGTGCCGCCGCCGATGGTGTCCGTCTTGGCTTCCGCAGCCACGGCGCCGCCGCCGATGAGGACCGCCGCTGCAGCTGTGGTGATGACCGTCTTGGTCCATGTCTTCGTGTTCATGGTCTCGCTCCGTCCTGTGAGGTTGGACCACCACCGTCGGCCTGCGGCCAGCCCGGGTGACGAGAAGGGACAGAACGGGACAGCCCGGCCAATCGACGCCCCGTTGACCTGGCGTGGGCACTGGGGTGGGTGGCCTGGCGGGCGATGGACAGCGGCGAAGCGGCCGGAGCATGCTGGGCCTAGGGGATGGAGGTACCCGGGAGGCTGGTGTGGCAGAACTGCCCCGTCCAGACGTGCCGCCCGGGCCGCGGCGGGATCTCGTCGACGCGCTGCACGCGCTTCACCACGAGGCCGGCTGGCCGAGCCTGCGGGTGCTGGCCCGCGAGGCCGGCTGCTCGCGCACCACGGTCTCCAAGGTGTTCTCGGCGCCGCGGCTGCCGTCGTGGGGTGTGCTGGAGCTGGTGGTCGAGGCGATGGACGGCGACACCAGAAGCTTCCACGACCTCTGGCTGGCGGCGAGCACGCCGGAGGCGCCGAGGTCCGCGCTGGAGACCCGGATCGCGGGCCGCAAGCCCGAGCTGGCCGCCGTACGCCGTCACCTCGAGACCGGCACCGGGCTGCTGCTGGTTACCGGCGAGGCCGGCATCGGCAAGACCAAACTGGTCACGACGGCGGCGGCGTCGGTGGATCGCTTCGTCGCCATCGCCCACTGTCGCCCACTTTCGACCCAGGTCCCGCTCCTGCCGATAGCGGACGCACTGCGGCAGGCGCTCGTCGTCGCTGGTGGTGCCTGGCTCGACGAGTCACTCGCCACCTGCCCGCCCTACGTTGCCAGTGTCATCTCGCAACTGCTGCCCGAGATCGGGGCCGGCTCGGTGCATGACGGGGGTTGGGCTCGAGACCAGCTGCTGCAGGCCATCATCGAGACGCTGGTGGCACTCGACGCGACATCCGGTTTCGCTCTCCTCCTGGAGGACCTCCCGTGGGCAGACCCGGCGACCCTCGACGTCGTCGACCTGCTGGCGACACGGCGGTGCCGGTTCCCGGTCCTGACGACCTGGCGTACCAACGATCAGCGCGCGGACTCTGACCACGACGACTGGCTCGCCCGGGTCCAGCGTCATGCCACGATGCTGGAGCTGGACGCGCTGACGTTCGAGGAGACCGTCGAGCAGATCCGGATGCTGAGGGCGCACCAGATGGACTCCGACACCACCGCGCGGATCCATGCGCTCAGCCATGGCCAGCCCCTCTACACCGAGCAGCTCACCACGCACATCGGGTCCGGAGAACAAGGGCTCCCCGCCGGTCTGGCCGCGCTGTTCTCGCACAGTCTCGCCCGGCTCAGCGAGCCTGCGTGGCGCCTGGCGCGGACCCTGGCCGTCGCCGACCGCCCGTTGTCGGTCGGCCAGCTGGAGAAGGCCAACGGGCTCGAGCGCGGGTGCACGCCGGCGTTGCGCGAGCTGGACAGCCATCGACTCCTCGCACCCGCCGACGGGCCTAACGTACGGCTGCGTCATCCCCTCGTCGCCGAGGCGATGCGGCAGCATCTCGCCCCGGGGGAAGGAGCCGAGGTGCATCGCAGGGTGGCGGAGGTCCTCGCCGTCGGCCCGCACCCACCGGCCGCGGAGATCGCCGGGCATTGGCAGGCGACAGAAGAGGACCGCCAAGAGCTCGTCTGGCGCGTGCGAGCGGCCCGCGCGGCTCGCGAACGGTTCGCGATGGCCGAGGAGGCAGCGCAGTGGCAGCGAGCGCTGGAGCTCTGGCCTCCGGACCTGACCGACACCCGGGGACTGTCCCTGCGTAAGTCCCAGGCAGTCGTCGCTGCCCTCAAGGCATTGCGGGTGACCGACGAGGCCGCTGCGGCCGACCTGGCCAGGAGATCGGTGCCACCGCTCCTGCCGGGCCTCGACCCACTCGCAGCAGCTGAGCTGATGCAGCTTGCTGGTGCCTGCCTGGACGCCGGCGGCGACATGGAGTCGGGGTTGCAGCTGTTGCAGGGTGCCGTTGCGATCTACGAGGAGCAGCAGCCCAGCGCTGCCTACGCACTCGCGCTGAGCCGACTCGGGGCCGTGCTCGATGGGGCTGGTCGGTTTGACGAGGCCAAAGCCGCCGCTGCTCGCTGCTACGAGATCGCGCTGAAGGTCGGGGACACGAAGGTGCTGCGGGAGGCCCTCATCGAGAAGGCCGGATACGACATCAGGTCGGGTGCGCTGGACACGGCGCTCAGCGCTGCCCGCGAGGCCACCGCGATAACCGTGGACAACCCCTACCCGGAGGGGGACATCCGCGTCGCCGGCCAGCTCACCGGCTTACTCCTGCTCGCCGGCGCGGATGTCGACGACGTCGTGGCTGCCGGCACGGCAGGCCTCGAGTCGGCCGCGACTTGGGGACTGAGCACGAACCAGCTCGAGGCCGCTCGGTTCAATGTTGCCCAAGCGATGCGGCGGGCTGGCCAAGTCGATCGAGCTGCCCGGTTCCTCGCCCCACATTCGGATTGGGACCCGCGGTACGGCGGATCGTTCATCCACATGGAGCTCGCCCGGATCGAGCTCCTCACGGGAAACCAGGAGTCGGCCACACGTCTGGTCGATCGTCTGTGGGATCAGCAGCCCTTGGCCTGGATCCTGGACCGCCTCAAGCTCGCCGAATGCGCGGGCAGCGTGGACGCGTGGACCGGCAGGCCGGCGAAGGTGCTCGATCGGCTCGTCCCGCTAGCCGAGGAGGTGGCATCGACGGATGCCGCCGCCGATCTTGGCCCCATTCTGGCTCTGTCGGCACAAGCCGCCGCGGACCTGGCTGCCGAAGACCCGACGGCGGGGCCAGCCTTCCACGAGCGACTGCGCCGCGTGCACCACCGGTGCCGGCGAGATCCCTTCGCCTCCCGGCAGGTGCCTGCGGACGGCGCCGCATGGACCGCCACCTGGGAGGCCGAGCTCGCCCGACTGGGTCGGAGCGAGACGCTCGAGCACTGGTTGCGGGCCGCGAACGCGTGGGAACGGCTGCGTCGCCCGCACGAAGCGGCCTACTGTCGTTGGCGGGCCGCCCAGGTCGCACTCTCGACGGGCCACGGCACCATCGCCGGGCGGCTGCTCAAGCGCGCAGCCTCCGAGGCCGGTGAGCACCTCCCGCTCACTGCGGCGATCGCCCGCACCGCGTCTCCGGGCGGGTCCTGAGACGTCTGCCCGACCAGCTGGCCGAGTTCCGCCGGCCTCTGACGCCGGTGGGCGGGCTTCATCCTCGACACCGGCTGGGACTCGCTCGTGTGGCAAGTCCGACGACGAGCAGCTGGGTCGCCGGTCATCACCTCGATCGTCACCGACCTCTTGTGCGTGTCCATCCCGATGACCACACGACCGATCGTGTCGTTCAGCTGCTCCTTGGCTGGGCGCCTCAGGCAGGAGCAGGTGATCTCGGGACTGGGATCTCGGCGCTGATGCGGGTGCCGTGCTCGGGTGGACTATCCAGGTAGAACTGGCCCTCGAGGGCCTCGATGCGGTCCGCCAGCCCGCGCAGCCCGGAGCCGTGGGCGGCGTCTGCGCCGCCGACACCATCGTCGGAGACCGTGACCGTGGCGCACTCGCTGGAGCGGCGGACGCTGACGGTGACGTGCGAGGCGCGCGCGTACTTGGCCACGTTCGTGATTGCCTCGGCGACGACGTAGTAGGCGGCCGCCTCGACCGGGCTCGGCCAGTCGCTCGCTCCGGCAGCTCGGTGATCTCGACGGGCACCGGCGCACGTTTGGCCAGCGCTCGCAGCGCTGGGCCCAGGCCGCGGTCGGTGAGCACCGCCGGGTGGATGCCGCGCGCCAGCTCGCGCAGCTCGTCGAGCCCGATTCGAAGCTCGTCTTGCGCAACGGTCAGAGTCTTCCGGGCGGCTGGCGGATCCTTCTCGAGCTTCGCGCCGATCAGGGTCAGGTCGACGGCGAGGGCTACCAGCCGCTGCTGTGCGCCGTCGTGGAGGTTGCGCTCGAGCCGCCGGCGCTCGGCATCCCCGGCCTCGACGATGCGTGCGCGCGATGCGGCCAGCTGCTCGTGGGCGTCGGCGTTCGCGAGCGCCTGTGCGACCAGCTCCGCGAAGTCGCACAGTCGCTGCTCGAGGCCCTCTGGCAGCGGCTCGTCGGACCGCGTGCCTGCGGCCAGCGCGCCCCACAGCCGTCCACCCACGGTGACCGGCGCCGCGACGGCCGCCCGGTAACCGGATCGCTGCATGGTCTCAGCAAGGTTCCCGCTCGTGTCCTGGTAGCGGTCCACGCGCTGCGGGTGCCGCTGCGAAGCACCTTGGCGACGACGGTGTCGCCGTCGAGGTCGAACGTGCTGCCCATCGGGAGGGTGAGCGCGCCGTCTTCGCTCCACCCCCCGACGACGGTGGCCGTCCGAGCGCCGTCGTAGCGCATGACGTTTGCTCCGGGCATCGCCAGGAGCATCGCGACCTCCTCGGTCACCCGCCCGAATACGCGGCTCGGCGGCAGCTCCGCTCGCGACGAGCGTGGCCACCCGGCGCAGCGCCGCCTGCTCGTCGGCCAGCGCGCGCTGGGACGCCTCGCTTGCCGCGAGCGCCGCGCCCGCCCGGGTGCGCTCGGCGGTCTCAGCCGCGAGCACCAGCGATGTGAGCGCCGAGACGGCGATGAAGAGCTGCGTCGCGAGCAGGCTGTCGGTGACCGAGTCGCGCACGAACGGCCCATCGTTCTGCGCCGTGTTCCAGACCGTGATCGAGCAGACGACGAAGACGGCCGTGGCGGCTCCGCGCGGCCCGAAGCGGACCGCCGCCCACAACAGGACCGGGAAGACGATGTAGGGCACATCGCGCTGTGGCGTCAGTTCCGCGAGCGCCACCAGCACGGCGAGCACGACCGTGCCTTCCACGAGCTCGCGCCAGTGGACGGGCCGCAGACCCGCGGTCGCCCACGTGAGGACAAACGGTGCGACGACGAGGACACCGGCGGCGTCGCCGAGCATCCAGGTGCGAAACACCTGCCCGAGCTCGTCGGCCGAGATCACGCCGCCCAGCCGCAGCGACAGCGGTCCGAACGCGGCACTGACCACCGCCGCGACCAGGGCGCAGCCGACGAGGGCGAGCACATCGGCGACCCGATCCAGCCCGCCACGCCCGCCCGTGAGGCGGCGCAGGAGCAGCGCGGCGACCACGATCGCGACGGTGTTCCCGAGCGTCTGGGCGAGCACCGTCCCCAGCGGCGTCGAGTAGTCGGCCAGCAGCAAATCGCCGATCACGATCGCGGGCCACAGGCGGACGCCGTAGAGGAACAGTACGGCGAGGCCGAGACCGGCCGGCGGCCACAGCGCCGCCACCGCGCCGTTGAGGTAGGCCAGCTCGAGGCCGATGCGACCTGCGCCGTAGTACGCGAGCGCCACGACCGCGACCGCGAGCACGTAGAGCGCTGGCCCCGCGTGCTTTCGGCGGCGCAGGGCATCGATCCGCTCACCCACCGCGGTGCGGCGGGGGCCGAGTCCGCGTGGGGGAGGTGCGCTCATGGCCTCAATGCAGAGTCACCCACTTCTCGGACAGCTGAGACCCCGGCACGATTCCGGGGGACCGGAGAAAGGATCTCGAACTCAACCTAATCACCCAGCAGACCTCAGTCCAGCGTGCTCGACGCGATGCATTTCGTCGTCCTCTGGGCAGGTGTCCGGCGTGGCCGTCGGGTGGCTTCGAGGGTGGCTCAGCCATCGCGTTACCTCTCCTCGTACTGGTGTGTGTGACCAGGTCGGAAGGGCAGCATTTGCGTGACGCACGGAGCCATGCGGGCAACGGGACAAGGGATTGCCGCGCGCCATCGTCCATGAAAGGACGCCGGCGGGGACTCGGCCGGTTGGCTGAACTCTTCTTTGCGAGCGGCTAGACCCGCTGGTTACCGAGGACTGTGTGGCCGGCGGTGTGCCGGCTCTTCCATGTGCACTGGTTTCGCGTCGGAAGTTGGCCGGTGCTACAGATCCGCCAGCGGCGCGCAATGACGAAGCCTGACCTCTGAAACTACGCGCCCGAGCGCGAATGCGGAAGGGAGCACGTGGGCCTGACCCGGGCGACGCTAAGCCTGCTCTGATCCGGGAATCACCGAGTCTCGACGTGCGCCGGGATCGGCCCGCCCGCGGTCATCGTGAACGGAAGCGCCAGGGGGAAGGTCGGGTCGAGCGAGGTGACCCGGCGGCGTCGTACGAGGCACGCGAGGCCGAGCGTGGCTTCCAGCATGGCGAAGTGGTCACCGATGCACGAGCGGGCGCCTGCCCCGAAGGGCAGGAACTGCCAGCGGTCCCGGCCCTGCGACCGCTCGGCGCTGAATCGGTCCGGGTCGAAGGTCTCCGGGGCGTCCCACAGCGCTGGGTCGCGGTGGAGCGCGTAGATCCCGACGATCAGGTTGGTTCCCCGTTCGATCCGGAACCCGTCCACCACCGTGTCGCGTGTCGCGAGCCGGGCGAGCGCGGCGCGCTGGTGGGCACAACCGGAGCGCTTCGTGGATGACCTGCGCGGTGAACTGGAGCGCTGGGACGTCGTCGACGGTCAATGATCGGTCGCCGAGCTCGCCCACCTCGTTGGCAACCCGGTCCTGGAGCTCGGGGTGGTGGCCCAGCGCCCACAGCGCGTAGGTCAGCGTCGTCGAGGTGGTGTCGTGACCGGCGATGAGGAAGACCGCGAGGTCGCTGACCACCTCGTCGTGGGTCAGCGGCTGGCCGGTGTCGGGATCCCGCGCCGCTAGCAGCAGCCGCACCAGCTCGCAGTCGCGGTTCGGGTCCGCCTCGCAGCCGGCGATTGCCTCCTCGATCACCGTGTGGATGTCGGCCAGGGCTCCACGGAACCGGCGCCGCGCGGGCGTGGGTAGCCAATTGGGGGCGCGAACCGGTCGGAGCCCCCGGCTGGTGGCGTAGTTCAGTACCTGTTGGATGCTCGGGCCGAGGTCTGAGGCGTGCTCGTTGAGGTCCACCCCGAACAGGGATCGACCCAGCACCTGCAGCGTGAGGCCGCGCATTTCTCGGTCCAGGTCGAGCCGGGCACCCTCGACCCAACCCGAGGCTCGTTCATCGGCCGCGGTGGCCATGTGACCGGCGTAGGTCGCGACATGCCGCTTGGTGAAGAGCGGCTGCAGCGTCCGTCGCTGTGGCTTCCAAGGCGTGTAGGGCAGGTTGAAGACGTTGTCCCCGATCAGCCGCGTCTCGCGGTGCACGGGCGTCAGCTTGTCCATGGTGTCGTTGCTGGATCCCGCGAGCACGTCGTGGGCGCCTTGCGGCGAGGTGACCAGGACAAACGGCGGGACGACGAGCCGGGGCCCGAGCGGGACCCGGACGACCGGTCCCGCCACGTCACGGACGACCGCGGGACCGGTGTGGAACTCCCTCACAGCACGTAGTCGCGCCGGGAGCGACATCGGCGCGACCGGCGGCAAGCGGGGTGAGTCTGATGCGCTCGTCATCGCTCGCTCCCTTCGATCCTCCCTTTCAACCATTGTGGGGACCCGTTCGCGAATCTGCCATCGGTAATCACCGATCCATTGGTCCCGTGCATCGTTGGCTGGTACGTGTGCCCTCGACACCGGCTCCGACCTGGGGGTGCTGGAGCTGCTCGTCGAGGCGATGGACGGCGACGTCGAGGCGTTCCGGGCTCTGTGGCTGGCGGCCGGGTCACCCGCAGCAGCTTGATCGCCTCGGCGCCTTGGGAGTCGCCCGCGACCGGTCGGTGGTGGGCGCGATCGAGTCGGACGATCTCGGCGAGCAGGTGCGCATCGGCGGCGTCCGACTTCGCCCCTGAGGTGGAGTGGCGTTCGCGGTAGCGGGCCACTGACATCGGGTTGATCGCGAACACCTCATAGCCGGCCGCGACCAGCGCCGCGACCCAGGGACCGCGGTCGGTCTCGATGCCGACCTTCACCAGCGCCTGGGCCTGGCCGGGCTCCAGCTCGGCCCAATCCTCGGGCAGATGCGTGGCGATCAACGCGTGCAGGGCGGCGATCGCGTCGAACTCTTCAGACAGGCGTCGGCGTGCCAGCACGCTGCCCTGATCGTCGATGAGTTCTACGTCGTGGTGATCTTCTGCCCAGTCATCTCCGACGAACAACATCCCCTCTCCTTTCCGCTTCGACACTTCCTGGCCCAGCAGCGCGGAGGAGACAGCCGGCGATCTCATGGTCCAGTGCTCACCATCGGCGATGGGGCACGTCATCCCAGCAGCGGTTTCGCCTCCTCACGACCAGCGGGCGCACGGTCTGCCGCAGGACCTCGAGGGTCCGATGAGTGGAGTGCTGACCCGCCGGCCGCTACCAGAACTGAGCCTGCCGAAGCGGCCTGACGAAAGCCATTAGATGAGTGCGTTTCGTGAGGCAGCGGAACTGCCAGGAGTGGTGCACGGCCTCGTCGCGCCGCGCCGTCCGGAGGCTTGGTTCGGCGGCGGTGCCAACCGCCAGGGGCACAATGGACAGATTCGGCATGCCGTCGAGGGAACCGGACCGGCCGCTCGGGTGTCTTCTCTCCGGACGAGGAGCCAGGAGGTGACGTCATGGCGGGTTCCCGGGCGATCGGCGAGCTGTACGACGCGGCGTACCCACGCCTGGTGCTCCAGCTGTTCGCGATCTGCGGCGACCAGGTCGATGCGGAGGACGCGGTCCAGGAGGCGTTCGTGAAGGCGCTGGCCACCGGCGCGGCGTTCGACCGGGTGGAGCACCCGGAGGCGTGGCTGCGGAAGGTGGCGCTCAACCACCAGCGCAACGTCTGGCGGCGCACGGGCGTCGCGCGGCGGTTCCTGACCCGGGTGCCGGGGCCACGGCAGGCCGCCGAGCTGGACCCCGACCACGTGGCGGTCATGGACGCCCTGTCCCAGCTCGACCTCGACCAACGCACCGTCTTGGTGCTGCACCACCTGGCCGACCTGGGCACCGCGGAGATCGCCCGCGAGCTCGGCATCCCCGAGGGCACGGTCAAGTCGCGGCTGGCCCGGGGCCGGTCCCGGATCGCGCCGCTGCTCGACGACCGGCTCGACGACAGGGAGGAGCACGACCATGCCTGACATCGAGGTCCTGCGCGACCTGACGCCACAGTTCCCGCCACCCGGCCTGGACGACCTGGCCGCCGTGGTCCGCCGGCGCCGTCGGCGCGCCGCACTCACCGCCGGTGCCGGGGTCGCCACCGCCGCCGTCCTGACGGTGGCCGTCGTGACCGGGATCCCGGGCAACGACCGGTCGATGGACCCGGTCGACGAGCCGACCGACGGCCGGACGGGGCAGGACCTCTCCTGGGCACCCGAGCGGATCCGCGCCGAGGGCGACACGCATGGCATCCTGCCGGGACGCGACGGCGCGCTCGACGCGCGGTTCTGGTCGGTCTGCGAGAGGGCCAACTGCGACTACGGCACGACGGGGGACAACTACGACCACCGGGTGGTCCACTCCGCCCTCGAGGTCACCGTCGACGGCTACCGGACCTCCGGCCTGTTCGGCCTCAACGGGGGCCCGGGCGAAGTTCCCGAGACCCACTTGCAGCCCTTCGACGACGACACGATCTTCGTCCAGGACATGAGCCGGCACGGCGGCACACAGGAGCGCTACCGGCTGCTGAACGCCGACGGCACCACGACCGAGCTGACCATGCTCCCCTCGGCCGCCCCGGCAGCAGCCGGACCGGACGTGGTCCGCTTCTCATCCCGGTCCGAAGACTTGGCGCGGGTCGACGAGGCGGCCGGGACCATCCAGCGACTCGACCTGCCGCCCCAGGTCCACGCATGGGCGCAGTCGGCAACCGACAAGCTGCTGTGGGGGGTCGCCAACGGCTGCGTCCTGTACTTGCAGCTGCCGGGCGGCGGCTTCGGCTACCGCGAACTGCCCTGCCGGTCCCGGTTCCCGGACCTGTGGATCGACGACGGCTCTCGCACCGCGGCCTGGTTCACGGCCGAACGGATAGCCGTCACCGAGCTGGGCGGCAGCAAGAGCCTCCCCGTGGCGCTGCACGTGAGCCTCGACCGCGGCGACACCTGGCAACGGATCCCGGTCACCGAGGACACCATGGACGAGGTACTCGCGCAGCAGCGGTAGGCCGCCACGGCCGCGGACCGGTGCGCCTCGCCTTGTCTGAGACCTGGTGGCGTGATTGCAGGATCACCTCGAACACCCCGACGCACGCATCTCGGCAGCTGTGGACGTCAGGTTCCTGAGGCCATGTAGGCGGCGAGGATGTAGTTGGGGTGTCGGTCCAGGTTCTTACGGGCTCGGTCGTAGCGCATGGTGGTGCGTGGGTCGGCGTGTCGGGCGGCGATCTGTACGTCGCGTAGGTCGACTCCGGCGTCGAGCATGGTGGTGACGTAGGTGTGGCGGAGCATGTGCGGGTGCATGCGGGGCACGGTGACGCCGGCGTCGTTGGCGAGGGCGTGCAGCCGGCGGGTGGCGCAGTGGCGGTCCATGCGGGTTCCGCTGCGGTTGCGCAGCACGGGTCCGCGCTGGCGGTCGTCGATGGCGCGGTCGATGGCCCGGCCGACCGCGGGCGGTAGCGGGACCAGGACGATCTTGTCGCCTTTGCCGTGCACGCGCAGCACGCGGTGGCCGTGCACCTCGCTGAGGGCGTCGACGTTGGCGCCGGCTGGCCTCGAAGATGCGCAGCCCGAGGAGTCCGAGCATGGCGACGAGGGCGAAGTCGTTGGGGTTGGCGGAATCTCGTGCTGCGGTCAGCATGGCCTCGAACTGCAGGTGGCTCAGCCCGAGGGTGG
Source organism: uncultured Actinomycetota bacterium (assembly GCA_963721775.1). GTDB lineage: Bacteria > Actinomycetota > Actinomycetes > Propionibacteriales > Nocardioidaceae > Nocardioides. The sequence goes on from CAVRMH010000002.1 coordinate 55,896, forward strand.
GTGACTCCGGTGGCACATAGGGCCGGCGGACGTAGTCGGCCGGTGAGTGATCTAGGACGCCGTCGATGACGCAGGTCCGGTAGAAGCCGGTGACCACCGAGAGTCGTCGGGAGACCGTCGAGGGTTTGTATCGCCTGACTTCTTGCATCCACCGTAGGAAGAGCTCGATGTGCGGGCGCTCCGCTGCTCAGCGGCGCGAGCTCGTGGCGTGCGCACCATTCGAGGAAGGTGCGCAGGTCCGAGGCGGTGTGGCTGCGGGAGTCACCCTTGTACCGAGCCAGGTAGGCAGCCACGGCGAGTCGCAGGTAGGCGTCGTCGGCGACGGGGATCGGGAGGTTGTGCGCAGTGTTCATGCGACCACAAGACATGCTCCTTGGCGCGCTCATGGCTCCCCTCTGTGTCAAGAAGCAGCGGGAAGTGGGGTTCTAGGATTGGTGGTGGCGGGTCCGGGAAGTGGCTTGTCCGAAGAGTTGGTGTGGGGCTGTGAGCCGGCCGCGCTGGAGTCAGAGTCGTTGCCCCGTTGCCCTCCCGGGCCCGTCTTCTGGTGGCCGACAGCGTCGGTCATCGCGTCGTCAAGCATCCGGCGATAGACGAGGTCGGAGAGCCGGCGTTTGAGGCAGCGCATGGCCTCCATCGAGGTCTTGCCGTCGCCCCTGCGCCGGTCGTAGTAGGCGCGGCCCTCGCTCGGGTTGCGGAGCTGGACGGTGGCCATGATGTGCAGGGTCCGGTTGATCTGACGGTTCCCGGCCCGCGACAGTCGGTGGCGGACCTGGTCGCCGGAGGAGGCGTCGATCGGGGCGGTGCCGTTCCAGGACGCGAAGTGGTCGCGGTCGGGGAACCGGGTGATGTCGCCGACCTCGACGAGCAGCCGGGCTGCGCCGGAGGGTCCGATGCCGGGCAGGTCCATCAGGGTCGACCCGGTGGCCCGCACCAGCTCGATCAGTTCCTTGTCGGCCTCCTTGGTGCGCCGGTAGACGCGCTCCAGGTCAGCGACGAGCTCGGCGGCCACCCGGCGGCGGGTCTTGCCGACGGCATCACGGGGACGGACCTTGGCCAGCATCGCCTTGGCCTGCGCGGCGGACAGCGCCTTCTTGGCCCCGCCCGGGACCAGCTCGAGCAGCAGCTGATGCAGCTGGGCGACCATCCGGGTGTGGTCCTCACCCAGCGAACGACGTCGGTCGACCAGGACCCGCAGCACCGCCAACTGCTCGTCGTTGACGACCGGGCGCAGGCCAGCCATCCGGGTCCCGACCAGGGCGACCGAGTGCGCGTCGGTGGCATCGGTCTTGCGGCCCTGACCGGTCGCGAAGACCCGGGTCCGGGCCGACAGCTTCGGTGGCACGTCGACGACCTCCTCGCCCAAGGCGAGCAACCGCATCGCGACATGGTGCCCGATTCCGTTGCAGCCCTCGATCGCCCAGACCCGGTCCGGGAACTGGCTGACATAGCGCCTGATCGCGGCAAGCCCGTCCTCATCGGTGCCGAACCGGCCACCACCCAGGATGGTCTCGTCGGCACTCATCACCTCGATCGTCACCGACCGTTTGTGCGGGTCCATCCCGATCACCACACGCGCTGGCGTTGCTCCCATGCCCTGCTCCGATGCTCGATCCGATGTGAGTGTCGAGCCGGGAGGGCAACGCTACTTCGAGCTGAGCAAACCCCTCTTGAGCCTCTCCCCGCCCGGGGCGGCACCCGGGTCACGCAGGCCATGAGAGAGCCACACAGCGAACCGTGGGCAGCCGATGAGAGAGCGACGACCCGGGCACCTGGACCGAGCCTCGCCAGACACCGGTCCTGAGGTCAATGAAACAAGTAGCC
>CAVRMH010000003.1:0-51547 GCA_963721775.1 uncultured Actinomycetota bacterium
CACGCCGTCGAAGACCCGCAGCCCGTCGCCGAGCGTGAACGGCACGACGTGGAGCCGCAGCTCGTCGACCAGTCCGGCGGCGAGGTAGGCGTTCAGCGTGCCCGGTCCGCCGGCGATCGCGACATCACCGTGGCCGGCTGCCTCGCGCGCCCGCCCGAGGGCGGCCTCGATCCCGGGGTTCGGTGTTCAGCGAAGTGGAACGTGGTCCCGCCCTCCATGGGCAGCGACTCGCGGGGCCGCGAGCAGAGCGCGAACGGTGCCCCGTACGGCGGCTCCGGGCCCCACCATCCCTGCCACTAGGTCCGGCTCGCCCCATAGGCCCCGAACATGTGCGGCCCATGACATTACACGCAGGCCCCCGGGAGTATAGCGTCGACCTCGTCCCGGTTGTCGTCACCGTGCTCGAACATCCACGTGTGCAGTCGCTCGCCCACGTGCGGCCCAAGGGGTGCTCGAGTGACTGGTCGCGACCTGCGGCGACGAGGTCGAGCGAGACCGAGATGTCGGCGGTGACGAGCGCCCATGCAAAGGCTAGGCACGGGCAAGGTGTGCACACCACCCCCGGTCGGGCCCGCTCCCTTCGTGATGAGATGGCGACATGGAAGCACTTCCCTTCGGAATCGACTTCGGCGGCTCGGGGATCAAGGGAGCGCCCGTCGACGTGGCATCCGGCGACTTCGCCGCGGACCGGGTCAAGATCAAGACGCCACAACCCTCCACGCCCGAGGCGGTGGCCGACGTCTTCGTCGAGCTCGCTCGGCGTCTTCCCCGACTCCAGTGGCGCGGTCGGCGTCACGGTCCCGGCGGTCGTCCGGCACGGCTTCGTCAACTCGGCCGCCAACATCGACCCGGCCTGGATCGGCACCGACGCCGACGCCCTCTTCACCACGGCCACGGGTCGCGACGTACACGTCCTCAACGACGCCGACGCCGCCGGGTTGGCCGAGGCCAGGTACGGCGCGGCGGCGGGGCGGCGCGGCCTGGTGATCGTGACCACCCTCGGCACCGGGATCGGGTCGGCGATCGTGTACGACGGCGTCCTGGTCCCGAACTCCGAGCTCGGCCACCTCGAGGTCGACGGCCACAACGCCGAGAGCCGTGCGGCCAACTCGGCCCGGGAGAAAGAGGGCCTCTCCTTCTCCGAGTGGGCGGAGCGGCTCACCGTCTACTACCGGACCGTCGAGATGCTGTTCTCGCCGGACCTGATCGTCGTCGGGGGCGGGGTCAGCAAGGACGCCGCCGAGTTCCTTCCGCTGGTCGACATCGAGACCGAGATCGTGCCGGCGAAGCTGCAGAACCGTGCGGGCATCGTGGGGGCCGCGCTGTGGGCGGCCGAGTCGGGCGCGCAGGGCTGAGCGCTGGGCTAGCCCGTCCCGGCGGACCTGCTCCTCCTGTGCTCTCATGAGGAGAGGAGCCGTCTGGGTGGTGACACCAGTTGCTTCTCGGACCTTCGACGGCAGGGTAACTGACCGGAGAAGGAGCCGAACATGACATTCTCACGCGCGATCCGACGAGCCGGGGCCTTGGCAGGGATGGCCGCGCTGGCGGTGGGAGGGACCGCGTTGCCGGCGAACGCCGCCGACTTCGTGTTCCCGTCCTGCCCCGGGTTCGACGTGGGTCTCACCCCGTTGACCAGTCACGGCAACCCGGAACAGGTCGGACCCCGGGTGGTGATCGCGGCGGGCAGCGGAACCAGCATCCTGGACAACGAGTCCACCGACGCGAGCTTCTTGTTCCGTGGTTCCGGCGCCTTCAACCTCGAGGAAGGCGACGACGGCTCGATCACCTTCACCTCCACGGGCCGCACCGTGGTGTTCCTGTTCGACACCGACGAGGGCGGACCCGCGACCATCCTGTACACCGGTGGCGTCGTGTCCCGGATGGACGCCGACGGGAACTTCGAGGTCCTCTCGCACTCCGGTGGTGCCGTCGACCTGTGCGCCGTCCTCGGCAGCTAGCGGGCTGCTGGGGCCGGCGGCATGGAATGTCCGCTTCGGGGCACGGGTCAAGATGGGTGAGCCCCAGTGCCGGGGGGCTCCGGCAGGCGTCCAGTGCATGGGGATGGGCGCGGTTGGAGGGCGTCGTCCAGGTCCTACCGCCTGGGCGACGTCGCGGGTCACACGCCGGGCAGGGCGATCATCGCCGCCATCCCCAGCATCATCGCCCAGGGCGCTGCGGTGCCGGCGCGGCCCCGGCTGAGGGGAGTCGTGGCCCGTCGCGCGATGACCCAGGCGGCGATCAGGGCCGTCGCGGGGAGCAGGAGCCCGAGCGCGTGGTCGGCGGTGCCCGGGATCAGCGCGTGCACCTCGTGGTGGAGGCCGTGGTCGCCCGTCGCCGGATCTGCTCCGTGCCCGCTGGCCATCAGCAGGTGGGACGCCGCCATCAGCAGGACCAGCCCGCCGCAGGTGGCGACGTCCAGGGCGCAGGCACGGGAGTCGGCTGCGCCTCCGCGGCGGTGGACCACGACCGCGGTGCCCGCCAGGACCAGGGCGCAGGCGAACATGATCGCGACACGGTGGCCCATCAGGGCCAGCGCGACCATGGTCGTGAGCACCAGGAGGTGGGCGCCCCGGTTGCGGCGTACGTCGTCGACGCGGAGCATCACGACGGCCGCGACCACGCAGGTGGCGGACGCGAGGAGGTGCACCGCGGTCATCAGTGGCATGACGCGTCCCCGGTGGGCCTCCGGGTGTGCCCCTCCGTCGTGTGCCCCTCCGCCGTGTGACAGTGGGCCGACCGCGGCTCCGGCGCGTCGAGCGCCGGGTTGCGGTCGAAGAAGCCGACCGGCTTCATCACGAAGCCGGTGCGGTCGACCGGCATGATCGGCCAGTCCTCCGGCCGGGGGAAGTGGGTCAGGCCGAAGGTGTGCCAGAGCACCACGTCCTGGCCGTCGATGTCGCGATCCGCCTGCACCCAGGTGTCGATGCCGGTGTTGCCGGGGTTCTGGTTGACGTACTGCCCCGAGGGGTACCGCTCGCGGTCGTCGTGCGCGGTGACCCAGAGGTGCCTGGTGGTGAAGGCCGCGCGCCGGGCGATCGAGGACGCCGGGTCCGCCAGCAGGGTCGGCTGGCCCTCCGGGTGCAGGGCGTAGCCCACCGGCTGCCCGAGGCGGTTGGTGCGGCTCGGGTTGACCACGTGCCAGACCCGCCCGACCGACCCGTCGGCCATCCGGGCACCGTGGGACTCGCGGCTCAGCCGCTCCACGCGACGCGTGAACCCGTTGCCGTAGGGGTTGCCCGGCCCGATCGGGACCCGCTGCGCGTCGACCTCGTCGACCGCGTTGGCCACCCCGTCGACCATCATGTCGAGGCGGGCGGAGAACAGGTGCTGGTGGTACGGCGCCCCGACGCCCGGCGCGATCTCCGAGGCCCACGGGTACGGCGACCCGTCCGGCAGGGCGCCGGGGTACGCCGAGGCGAAGACCACGCCGGTCGCCTTGCACTCGAGCTCGATCGTGCCGTCGAGGTAGAGGTGCCAGTAGAAGCCGTAGTCGTAGTTGCCGACGGTGATGAAGAACGAGATGACCAGGCGGCGCTGACGGCGGGTGGAGGAGGTGCGGTTGTACATGTCGGTGTGCTTCCACAGCACGCCGTAGTCCTCCTCGTGCATGCAGATCGCGTTCTCGATCGTGCGGGGGTTGCCGTCGTCGTCGGCGATCGCCGCGTCGAAGTAGTGGATCTCCCCGAGGCAGTCGCAGCCCAGCTTGAGCGCGTTCGCCTCCTTGCCGAGGGAGTACTCACCCGCGTCGAAGTAGTTCTGCCAGAAGCGGACCGGGGACGGGTCGCCGTACGGCACCACCATCTCGGCCACCGAGGCCCGGTAGACGATCGGCCGGAGACGGCCGTCGTCCTCGAAGCCGATCTGGTGCAGGCTCAGCCCCTCGACCTGGTCGAAGCCGATCCGGAACTCCCACTTCTCCCAGCGCACGACGTTCCCCTCGACCGTGAAGGAGGGGCCCTCGGGCTGGGTGATCTCGATCGGCCGCTGCGTGGTGCGGGCGGGGAGCGTGCCGTCCGCACGCTGGAAGTCGGCCCGCTCGGTCGGCAGCGGGAAGACGCCCTCGTCGACGAGCTCGACCACCTCGGCGGTGATCAGGTCGACGTAGGCCACCACGCCGTCGATCGGGTGCGCCCAGACGTTGTCGCTGTCGTCGAGCTGCAGGAAGGACAGGCAGCGCACCAGGCGGCGGCCCTCCTCCCCGGGCAGGTCGAAGCAGCCGGCGCTGAGCGCCGAGACCCGGATCCGCTCGGGGGTGGTCAGCCCGCGCAGCGCCATCGCCGCGCACCAGCCCTCGTCGGACCAGAGGACCTTCTCGACGAGCTCGAACTCCTCGGCCATGATCGGCGGCTGCCCCTCGGCGACCACGTCGACGGTGCGCTGGCTCACGACACCTCGTCGGCGAGGGAGACCACGACCTCCTCCACGGCACCGGTGCTGCGGTCCAGCAGGACGGTCTGCACCCGGCGGTCGACCGGGTCGCCGTCCGGCCACGCGAGCACCGCGGACTTCGCCGGCTCGACCAGCATGACCAGGGGGAAGCGGGTCGAGGGTCCGACCAGGCCCGCCTTGTCGAGGATCGTCCGGTTGTGGACGATCTCCTCGGCGGTCAGCCGGTCGAGGGGGTGCTGGCTCATGAGGACACACCTTCCGTGAGGGAGCCGGGAACGGTCGGGACGGGGGCGGACTCGACGTCGCCGACATCGCGGCGTACCCGCGCTCCCCGGGCGTAGCCGACGACGCCGAGCACCAGCAGCGCACCCAGGGTGCCGAGGGTGAAGAGCTCGAACTCGCCCTGGCTGACGCCCCAGTACTCCTCGAAGGGGTAGTCGATGCCGAACACCGCCTCGAGCGTGCCCGGGAAGACCGCGACCCACGAGCCGAGCAGCACCCAGGCGAAGCAGATCGCGCCCAGGAGCGTGAAGCCGCGGTCGGAGACCGGCACGCGGAAGGGGCGCACGACGTCGGGGTACATGCGGCGCAGCCGGACCGCGGCGGGGATCACCAGCAGGTAGCTGAGCAGGAACGTCGAGATCGAGATGGTGAGCACGACGCCGAAGACCGCCGCGCTGGACCCGGTGACCTGCATGGCCGCGAGCATGAAGAGCGTGGACACGACGCCGGAGAGGAAGTTGACCCGGACCGGGGTGCCGAGGCCGCGGTGGAAGTGACCGAAGAAGCCGCCGAAGAACGAGCCGTCGGCCGCCGCCATCGCCTGCATCCGGTCGGAGATGATCATCCACGCGGCGCCCTGGCTCATCAGGATGAACACGAAGCACGTCGCCGCGATCGTGGTCAGCGTCTCCGCCGCGCCGCCGTACACGGTGAAGACGGTGCCGACGGCGTCGAGCAGGCCGCCGATGCCGGTGATGTCGTCCTTGGGGACGACGACGAGGATCGCCATGATCGGGATCAGGTAGCAGGCCGCCGCGGTCGCGCAGGAGCGGGCGATCGAGATCGGCACGTCGCGGGCCGGGTTCTCCATCTCGCCGGCGGCGCTGTTGGACGACTCGAAGCCGAGGTAGGCGAAGAGCAGGATCGGGACCGAGCCGAACAGGCCGACCAGGGTCGGGCTGAAGTCGCCGGCACTGAGTCCGGAGACGCCGTTCTCGACGGCGTAGATCACGGTCGTGAACACGAAGAACACGAGCAGGGCGACCTTGACGATCGCGCCGGCGGTCGGCAGCCACTTGCCCTTGGCGAGGCTGACGATGGCCGCGAGCACGGTGATCCAGATGAACACCACCTTGAAGGCGTAGTCCCACGCGGACCCGGGCTCGATCGGGGAGAGGTAGGTGCTCCAGGTCTCGGCGGCGAGGAACGCCATCGAGCCGCCCACCCACACCGGCTGGGTGACCCAGGTGAGCAGCGAGGCGATCGCGGCGAGCGGGCGGCCGAACGCGTTGCGCACCCAGGTGTAGGCGCCGCCCTCCTCGCTGAACGCCGCGCCGACCTCGGCGAAGATGAGGCCGTAGGGGACGAGGAAGGCGACCGCGAGCACCAGCGCCCAGGTGAACGCCTCCGCGCCGTACGTCGAGACCTGGCCCAGCGTCTCGAGGCCGACGACTGCGGCGATCATCAGGAAGACGATGTCGAACCGGCGCAGCGTCTTCTTCAGGTTCGCTTCCTGCTCGGCCGCCAGGGCCGTCGAGGTGTTGATCTCCATGGTCGTTCTGCTTTCGACTGAGTGGACAGTCAGGTCAGGTTCCGTCTCCCGATGGACGGGGGTTCTTTGCGATACGTCACAAACAACCACGCACTCGACGCTCAGGGGAACCTGTCCACCTATGGCGTTTCTTGATGACCAGCATCGATAATGATGCCCGTGGCGCGTCCCAAGGAACAGACGGCCCGGCGCGCCGAGCTCGTCGAGGCGGCCGGTCGGGCCGTCGTACGCCGGGGGGTGCGCGGGCTGCGGGTCAAGGACGTGGCCGCGGAGGCGGGGATCTCCGCCGGGCTGGTGAGCTACTACTTCCCGGACCTCGACGACCTGCTCGTCGACCTGCACGAGCACTCGGTGGACAGGTTCTACTGGTCGCGGATGCGCCTCGTCGAGGGGGCCGGCGACGCGCGCGCCCGGCTGCACCGCCTGGTGGCCGGCGGCATGCCGGAGGGCCCGGACGACGAGCTGTGCCTGACGTTGTACGAGCTGCACCTGCATGCGGCCCGCGACCGCACCCACTCGGCGCTGATGACCTCGCTGTGGGACCGCGAGGTCTCGCTCTACGCGATGGTCCTGCAGGAGGGCCAGGACCGCGGCGAGTTCGCGCTGCGCCTGCCGGCGATGGACATCGCCAGCTGCGCGGTCGGGCTCGAGGACGCCTTCGGCCTGCACGTCGTCGCGCGGAACCGGCGGCTCGACACCGCCCGCGCCCGCGAGCTGCTGCTCGGCTACCTGTCGGACGCGACGGGCGCCGACCTCCGCGAGGGGGCGACCCGTGCCTGAGGCCGGGTTCACGCTCGTCCAGCTGCGCTACTTCGCGGCCGCCGCCGAGCTCGGGAGCATGACCGGCGCCGCGCGCGAGCTGATGGTGTCCCAGTCGGCGATCTCGACCGCGGTGGCCCAGCTGGAGAAGGAGCTCGGCGTCCAGCTGCTGCTGCGCCACCACGCGCGGGGACTGACCCTCACCGCGGCCGGGCAGGAGTTCTACCGGGAGCTGCGCAGCTACCTCGTGCACACCAGCGAGCTGGCGGAGCTGGCCCGCACGGCCGGGGACGCGCTGGTCGGCGAGCTGACCATCGGGTGCTTCACCACCCTGGGCCCGTTCGAGCTGCCGCGGCTGCTGGCGGCCTGCGAGCGGGAGCACCCCGACATCCGGGTGCACGTGCTGGAGGACGAGCACGCGGCGCTGAAGCAGGCGCTCCGCGACGGCCGCTGCGAGCTCGCGCTGATGTACGGCTACGACCTCGACGACGACATCGACCACGTGCAGGTGGGCCTGGCGGCGCCGTACGTCCTGGTGGGCAAGGGCCACCGGCTGGCCGGCCGCAAGCGGGTGGCGCTGAAGGAGCTCGCCGAGGACCCGATGGTGCTGCTCGACCTGCCGCACAGCAGCGACTACCTCGAGCACCTCGTCCAGTCGGCCGGCTTCCGCCCGGTCGTGCGGCACCGGACCGCGGGCTTCGAGACGGTGCGCGCCATGGTGGCCAACGGCCATGGCTGGTCGGTGCTCAACCAGCGCCCGGCCAGCAACACGACGTACGACGGCGCCGAGGTGGTGCCGCTCGAGATCAAGGACAAGGTGCAGCCGCTCGAGATCGTCCTGGCCTCGATGCGCGGCGTACGCCTGACCCGGCGGGCCCAGGCGTTCATCCGCTCCTCGGGCCGGTCGGCGCGCGAGCGCAAGGGACGGTGACGGCTGCCTCCGTCAGTAGCCGTCCTCGTGGGCGAGGTAGCCGCGTTGGGTCTCGATGTGGTCGGCGAGGTGCCTGGCGTCGTGCCAGACCCCCCAGATGAAGCTCGATCCGCGCCGGGACAGCCAGGGCAGTCCCAGGAAGTAGATGCCGGGCTCGGACGAGACGCCGCGCCGGTGCTGCGGCCGGCCCTGCTCGTCGAACGCGTCGACCTGCAACCAGCCGTAGTCGGTGGCGAAGCCGGTGGCCCAGACGATCGAGGTGACCCCGGCATCGGCGAGGTCGAGCGCGAGGAGCGGTTCGGTCACGCACTCCGGGTCCGGCCCCAGGATCCGGGCCTGCGGCTCCTCGGGGAGGTCGAGGCCGTTGCGCTCGACGTAGGCGTCGGCGGCGTCGAGCAGGGACAGGTAGTTGGCGTCGCCGTGGGCGATGTTGTCGGCGAGGTCCGGTGAGAAGCGCAGGGTGCCGCCGTCGAAGGAGGCGGTCCGGCCGACCAGCCGGATGCCGCCGGCGGCGAGGGCCCGGAAGTCGACCGTGTGCCCGCCACGCGCACCGCTCACCGCGATCGTGACGTGCTCGGCGCCGAGGGGAGGGGTCTCCGCGTCCCACAGGCCCAGGACCCCGAGCCACCAGCAGAAGTCGCGCCCGCGGTAGGACCGCGGCGGCCGGTCGTGCGGGCCGACGGAGAGGTAGACCTGTCGCCCGGACCGCCGGAGCTCGTCGGCGATCTGCACGCCGGACGACCCGGCCCCGACCACGAGCACGGCGCCCTCGGGAAGCCGCTCGGGGTTGCGGTAGGCGCTGGAGTGGAGCTGCAGGGGTACGGCGTCGTCGGGCACGATCGGCGGGACGACCGGTCGCTGGAACGGCCCGGTGGCGGCGACGACGAAGCGGGCGTCGATGGTCCCCTCCGACGTCTCCACGCGGAAGCCCGGCCGGCCGGCGTTGCGGCGTACGGACTGGACCTCGACGCCGGTCCGGACCGGCGCGCCGATCTTCTCGGCGTACGCGACGAAGTAGTCCGCGACCTGCTCCTTCCCGGCGAAGGCGCCGGGGTCGACGTCGAGGAACTCCATCCCGGGGAAGCGGTCGTGCCAGACGGGGCCGTTCGCGACCAGGGAGTCCCACCGCTCCGAGCGCCAGCGCTCGGCGATGCGGTGGCGTTCCAGGACGAGGTGCGGCACGCCGCTCTCGCCCAGGTGCTCGCTCATCGCGACGCCGGCCTGGCCCGCGCCGACGACGAGGACCTCGACCTCTTCTCTGGTCATCACAACTCCCACTCTCGAACGGCAAACTCGGTCTGTGCGCTGCATGCTGCTCGGGCCGCGCACATCCCGTGTCCAACAGATGTTTTCGGGCGGCTTGCATCGGCTCCGTCGATGCAGCGGACCATCAGAACTTCCGATGCAAGAGGTCGATTTCCGCTGTTCGACAGGGGACGGGCGCGGGGTCACAGTGGGGCGCGTGAACCGAGACCTCGATGACTGGACCGCGCTGGCCGACAAGGTCCAGCCCCGCACGCACGCCTGGATCTCCGGGCCCGTCGCCGCCCGCTCGGGAGCGACGCGACCGACCGTCAACCCGGCGACCGGCGTCGTGCTGGCCGATGTCGCCGAGTGCGACGAGGGCGACGTCGACCTCGCCGTGACCGCCGGCCGGAAGGCTTTCGACCAGCGGCGTCTGGGCGACCGCGGCACCCCGGACCAGGGCGGCCGTTCTCCACCGACTGGCGCAGCTGGTCGAGGACAACCTCGAGGAGCTGGCGCTGCTGGACAGCCTGGACGCGGGCAAGCGCATCGTCGACACCAGCACGATCGACGCCCCCGGCTCGGCGGCGATCCTGCGCTGGTACGCCGAGAGCCTGGACAAGGTGTACGGCGAGGTGGCCCCGACCGGGGCCGCCGACCTGGCCGTGGTCAGCCGCGAGCCGCTGGGCGTCGTCGCCGCCGTGGTGCCGTGGAACTACCCGCTGGAGATGGCGATCTGGAAGCTCGCCCCCGCGCTGGCCGCCGGCAACAGCGTCGTGCTCAAGCCGGCCGAGGACTCGCCGCTCTCCGTGCTGCGCCTGGCCGAGCTCGCGGCGGAGGCCGGGCTCCCCGACGGCGTGCTCGGCGTCGTGCCGGGGGCCGGCCCGGTCGTCGGCCGGGCGCTCGGCCTGCACCCGGAGGTCGACGTCGTCACCTTCACCGGGTCCACGGCCACCGGCCGGCTGTTCCAGCAGTACGCCGGGCAGTCGAACCTCAAGCAGGTGTGGATCGAGGCGGGCGGCAAGAGCGCCGCTGTCGTCCTCGACGACGTCTCCGACCTTGACGCGGTGGCCGACGGAGTGGCCGCGGGCATCTTCACCAACACGGGGCAGGTCTGCTCGGCGACGTCGCGCCTGGTCGTGCAGCGACGCTGTCGCGGACGCCGTCGTGGAGCGGGTGGTGCAGCGTGCCCTGTCCATCGAGGTCGGCGACCCGCTGGACCCCGCCACGGACATGGGGCCGGTCGTCAGCGAGCGGCAGGCGGCGCGGGTGCTCGCGCTGATGGAGGCCGGAGCCACGGAGGCGGCCGAGGTGCACGGGGGCGGGGTCCTCGCCGGCGCCCGGACCGGGACCTACCTCCGGCCGCAGGTGCTCGTCGGGGTCGACCCCCCGGCCCAGATCGCCCAGACCGAGGTCTTCGGGCCGGTGCTGACCGTCCACGTCGTCGACACGGTCGACGAGGCCGTGGCGGTCGCCAACGCGACGCCGTACGCCCTCGCCGCCGGGCCTGTGGACCGACGGCCTCGCCCGCGCCCACCAGGTCTCCCGGCGGCTCCGCGCCGGGACCGTGTCGGTCAACTGCGTCGACGCGCTGGACGTGGCCACGCCGTTCGGCGGCTTCGGCCAGTCCGGCTACGGGCGGGACCTCTCGCTCCACGCGCTCGACAAGTTCACCGGACTCAAGACGACGTGGATCCACCACGGATAGATGCCGGCGGCAGGCATCGCTACAGCAGATGCAGTACGCCGGAACTATGTGTTGGACAGATGACAGGTCCGGAGCCACGCTGGTGGCACCGAGACATCGACGACAGCCGCAGGAGCCAGGCATGGAGCAGCACGAGCATCACGGCGGGCGGACACGTCCGGGTCCGTCCGTTCAACACCAAGGTCACCTACCCGGAGCAGAACCTCGACAACGACCTGTGCCAGGCCGTGGTCGCGGGGAACACCGTCTACGTCCGCGGCCAGATCGGCCAGGACCTCGACACCAGCGAGTCGGTCGGCATCGGCGACGTCGAGGCGCAGACCGAGCGCGCGATGGCCAACATCGACATGCTGCTCAAGGAAGCCGGCAGCCGGATGGAGCACCTGGTCAAGCTGACGATCTACCTGGTGGACCCGCGGTACCGCGAGCCGGTCTACCGCACGATCGGCCGCTGGACCCGCGGCGTGCACCCGATCTCGACCGGGCTCGTCGTCTCCGCGCTGGCCCGGCCCGAGTGGCTGGTCGAGGTCGACGCCATCGCGGTCATCCCCGGGGACGACACCACCGGGGCCGGCCGATGACCTTCTCCGTGCTGGCCACCGACGGGGCCGGCGCCGTCGGCATGGCCGTCAGCTCCTCGAGCCCGGCGGTGGCCGCCCGCTGCATCCACCTCCGCGCCGGGGTGGGCGGGGCGGCGTCCCAGAACATCACCGACCCCCGCCTCGGCACCGCCCTGCTCGACGCGCTCGAGCGCGGGCTCTCGGCCGAGAAGGCGCTGGCCGAGGTCGTCGCCTCCACCGACGACGTCGACTACCGGCAGCTGAGCGTCCTCGACCTCACCGGTGAGACCGCGGTCTTCTCGGGGACCCACGCCCTCGGCGTGGTGGCCGAGCGACGCGGGCGTTCCGTCGTCGCGGCGGGCAACATGCTGGCCGGCCCGGCCGTGGTCGACGCCGTGGTCGACGCCTTCGAGAGCCGCCGCGGGCGACCTCGAGCTGCGGCTGCTGGCGGCGCTCGAGGCCGGCCTGGCCGCCGGCGGGGAGGCCGGCCCCCTGCAGTCCGCGGGCCTGTCCGTGGTCCGCGAGGTGCCGTGGCGCGAGACCGACCTGCGGGTCGACTGGCACGACGAGCCGATCGCCGAGCTGCGCCGGCTGGTCGAGCTCTGGCTTCCCCAGCGCGACGACTACGTCACCCGCGGACTGCGCCCGGCCGCGGCGCCGTCGTACGGCGTCCCCGGGGACGAGTGATGGACCTCAAGGAGCACGCCGGGGCCACGGTGACCGCGGCGCGTGAGCGGCTGGTCGGGCTCTCGGAGCGGCTGCACGCCCACCCGGAGACGGCGTGGGAGGAGCACAACGCGGCCCGGTGGGTCGGCGAGGCGCTCGCGGGTGCCGGCTTCGACGTCACCCCGGCCTACCTCGGCCTGGAGACGGCGTTCCTCGCGACGTACGGCTCGGGGCCGTTCCGGCTCGGCCTCTGCGCGGAGTACGACGCCCTGCCCGGGCCTCGGGCCACGCCTGCGGGCACAACCTGATCGCGGCGTCCTCGGTCGGTGCGGCGCTCGCCCTGGCGCCGCTGGCCGACGAGCTGGGCCTGACCATCGAGGTCTACGGCACCCCGGCGGAGGAGGGCGGCGGCGGCAAGATCGAGCTGCTGGACCGCGGTGCGTTCGCGGGCCTCGACCTCGCGATGATGGCCCACCCGGCCCCGGTCGACGTCGCCGAGGCACGCCCCTTCGCGGTCTCGCACTCGCACGTGACCTACCGTGGCAAGGCGGCCCACGCGGCGGCGTACCCGGAGCAGGGCGTCAACGCCGCCGACGCGTTCACCGTCGCCCAGGTGGCGGTCGGGCTGCTGCGCCAGCAGCTCCCGCCCAGCGCGCGGGTCCACGGCCTGGTCACCCGCGGCGGCGAGGCGCCCAACGCGATCCCGGAGCGGACCGAGGGCCGGTGGTACGTCCGGGCCGAGTCGCTCGACGAGCTCGCCGAGATCGAGGAGAAGGTCTGGCGCTGCTTCGAGGCCGGAGCCCTGGCCACCGGCTGCGAGCTCGAGGTCACCCCCGAGAGCAAGCCGTACGCCGAGTTCCGTGCCGACGGCGCCGCCCTGGCGTCGTACCGCAGGAACGCCGAGGCCCTGGGACGGACCTTCGCCGACGGGGACACCGCCTCGCGGATGAACCGGGCGTCGACGGACATGGGCAACGTGTCCCAGGTGGTGCCGGCGATCCACCCCTACGTCGGGATCGACTCCCTTCCCGCCCTCAACCACCAGCGCGAGTTCGCCGCCCACTGCGTGGGGCCGGACGCGGAGCGCGCGCTGCTCGACGCGGCCACGGCCCTTGCCTGGACCGCCGTCGACGCCGCCACCACCCACCCGAACGCGAGGCCCGCATGACCACCGACCGCATCGAGCGCGACTTCCTCGGCGACCGCCCCATCCCCGCGGGCGTCTACTGGGGGGTGCACACCGCCCGGGCCCTCGAGAACTTCCCGGTGAGCGGCATCCCGGTCTCCGCGCACCCGCACCTGGTGGCCGCGCTCGGTGCGGTCAAGCAGGCGGCGGTGCGCGCGAACCGCGACCTCGGCCTGATCGACGCGGACCTGGCGGCGGTCATCGACCGGGCCGGCCAGGACGTGCGCGACGGGCTGCTCGACGACCAGTTCGTGGTCGACGTGGTGCAGGGCGGGGCCGGGACCTCCACGAACATGAACGCCAACGAGGTGATCGCCAACCGGGCGCTGGAGCTGCTGGGGCTGCCGGCCGGCAGCTACGACCGGGTCAACCCCAACGACCACGTCAACCGCAGCCAGAGCACGAACGACGTCTACCCGACCGCGGTGAAGCTGGCGCTGCTGGCCGCCCTCGACGACCTCGCCACGGCGCTCGGCGAGCTGGCCTCGGCCTTCGCCGGCAAGGCCGAGGAGTTCCGCGGCATCACCAAGGTGGGCCGCACCCAGCTGCAGGACGCCGTACCCATGACGGTGGGTCAGGAGTTCGGCGCCTGGGCGGCGACCCTGGTCGAGGAGCAGGCGCGGATCCTCGATGCCCGCTCGCTGCTGGTGGAGGTCAACCTCGGGGCGACCGCGATCGGCACCGGCATCACGACGGTGCCCGGGTACGCCGCGGCCGTCGTGCGCCATCTCGCCGACCTGAGCGGGCTGCCGGTCGTCTCGGCGACCGACCTGATCGAGGCGACGTCCGACACCGGGAGCTTCGTCCAGGTCTCGGGGATGCTCAAGCGCACCGCGGTGAAGGTCTCCAAGATCTGCAACGACCTGCGGCTGCTCTCCTCCGGGCCGCAGGCCGGGCTGGGCGAGCTCCGGCTGCCTCCGCGCCAGGCCGGGTCGAGCATCATGCCCGGCAAGGTCAACCCGGTGATCCCCGAGATGGTCAACCAGGTCGCCTTCTCGGTGATCGGCAACGACATCACGGTGACCATGGCCGCCGAGGCGGGCCAGCTCCAGCTCAACGCGTTCGAGCCGATCATCTGCCACGGCCTGCTGCAGAGCATCGAGTGGATGAGCCGGGCCTTCACCTCGCTGAGCACCCACTGCGTGCGCGGCATCGAGGTGAACCGCGAGCACCTGGTCGCGGTCAGCGCCCGCAGCGTCGGTGTGGTCACCGCGCTGACGCCCTACCTCGGGTACGCCGAGGCGGCCGAGATCGCCAAGGCGGCGCTGGCCGGCGGCCACGACGTCCGGGACCTGGTCCTCGGGTCAGGGGCGATGGCGGCCGACCAGCTCGACGAGCTGCTCCGGCCCGAGCGGCTCACCGAGGTCGGCCCCTAGCCGGCCGGTCCGCTCAGCGCGGCCACCGTTCAGCCCCGCCGCTCAGCGCCAGCCGGCCCGCCGCGGCCACCAGCGCGCGGACCCGGCGTGCGAGGTCGTCGTCGAAGGCGCCGGCGGGCGCCTGCCAGCCCCAGTTGCCGCGGGCGGTGCCGGGGGTGTTCATCCGGCTGTCGTTGCCCAGCCCGAGCAGGTCCTGGGCCGGTACGACGGCCAGCCGCGCCGTCGACTCCAGGGCCAGCCGGACGAACGCCCAGGGCATCTCCTCGTCGGGATCGGCGAGGCAGGCGCGGACCCGGTCGCGGGTCTGGTCGTCGAGGCTCGTCCACCACCCGACGGTGGTGTCGTTGTCGTGGGTCCCGGTGTAGACGACGCTGTGCTCCCCGTGGTGGCCGGGCAGGTAGGGGTTGTCGGGGTTGCCGTCGAAGGCGAACTGCAGGACCTTCATCCCGGGCAGGCCGAACCGGTCGCGCAGCGCCTCGACCTCGGGGGTGATCACGCCGAGGTCCTCCGCCACCAGGGTCCCGGGCCCGGCGGCGTCGACCAGCGCGGACAGGATCTCGTCGCCCGGCCCGGGGACCCACCAGCCCTCGCGGGCCGTCGCCGCGTCGGCGGGCACGTGCCAGGCGGCCTCGAAGCCGCGGAAGTGGTCGATCCGGACCAGGTCGAACAGCTCGCGCTGGCGGGCGATCCGGCGCCGCCACCACGCGAACCCGTCGGCGGCCATCGCCGCCCAGTCGTAGTGCGGGTTGTTCCAGCGCTGGCCCTCGGCGGCGAAGTAGTCCGGCGGGCAGCCGGTCACCGTGATCGGCCGGCCCTCCGCGTCCAGCTCGAAGAGCTCGCGCGAGGCCCACACGTCGGCGCTGTCGAGGGACACGAAGATCGGCAGGTCCCCGAACAGGAGCACGCCCCGGGACGCGGCGTGGGTCCGCAGCGCCGTCCACTGCACCGCGAAGACCCACTGCTCGAAGCGGAGCTCCCGCACGCGGTCGGCGAGCGGCGCGAGCGCGTCGGCGACGGCCTGCGGGTCGCGGTCGCGCAGCGGGGCCGGCCAGGTCAGCCACGGGGTGTCGCCGTGCAGCTCGCGCAGGGCCGTGAACTCGACGTACGGCTCCAGCCAGTCGCGCTGCCCGTCACACCACGCGGCGAAGTCCGTGCGTTGCTGCTCGTCCAGGGACGAGGGGTCCTCGAGGCGGTGGGCGGACCGGTGGTCGCCGCTGATCAGCTCGGGGTTGCCCGCCATCGTGGAGAGGGCGTCGTACGGCGAGCGGCTCTCCACGTGCGTCGGCACCAGCGGCAGCACCTGCCAGACCGAGCAGCCGGCCGCGGCGAGGAAGTCGACGAACCGGTAGGCCTCGTCACCGAGCCGGCCGGCCGTCGAGCCCGTCGAGCCCGTCGGGCCCGGCAGGGAGGTCACGTGCAGCAGGACTCCCGCCCGGCGTACGTCGAAGGCGCTGCCCTGCTCCGTCAAGGTCAGATCCCCGCTGTCGCGTCGTCGTAGGCGTGGTGGTGGCTTCCCACCTTGCGTGCCGCGGCGAGGTGACCGCCCAGGTAGGCCCCCGCTCCCGACACGGCCGCGCCGGCCAGGGCCCGGCGGACACCGGCGCCGTGCCGGCCGCGTCGACGGGCGAGCCACGATGCCGCGTAGAGCCCGATCGCGGCACCGTTGGTCACCGCGTGGACCAGACCGACCCGCTTGTCCCGTGACTGCGCTGCCGACCACTCCGCCCACCCGGTCCAGGCCGTCGGGGCGGCGGCCATCAGCCCGGTGGCGATGAGCCGCTGGGCCGCGACCGCCGAGTCGCGCCCTCCGATGACGTCGAGCACGCTGGCGGAGGTCCAGGTGCCGACCACCACGTCGGTGAGCACCGGGTGGACGGCGTGGCCGAGCCACTCACCGCGCAGCACCGATCCGCGCGTCCCGGTGCCGAACAGGGCCCGGACCGCCGGCTCCAGGGCACGCACCGGTACGTCGAGTGCCCGCGCGTTCTCCAGTCCCAGCGTCCAGCGCACGATTCCGGGAGGCCGTTCCACCGAGCTCATCCGCTTCTCCTCCGAGACATTCACGACGGAGAGGTTCCGGCCGTGTCAGGCCCACCCTGCCCGCGTGCGACGCGCAGGGTCAATGAGCAGACGGGAGCCGGTGACGGCCAGCTCAGTGCCGGGGCTGGAGCTCGAGGGCGACCGGCGTGCCCGCGGACTCGGGGACGCAGCAGGACAGGTCCGCCCGGCAGGCCTGCGGTGGCGCCTGCGCGGCGAGGTCGGCGGCCACCGCGTCGAGCTGGGCGTCGAACTGCTCGAGCTCACGGATGCGTGCGGCGATCTCGGCCCGCTTCTCCTCGACCAGCCGGAGGACCCGGTCGTGGGCGGCGCCGCAGTTCGTGCCGGCCCAGACCGGGATCAGGTCGGTGATCTGCTCGCAGGTCAGCCCCATCCGCCGCGCCCGGGCGATGAAGAGCAGGCGGGCGGCCGCGTCCTCGCCGTAGTCGCGGTAGCCCGAGGAGGTGCGCGCCGGGAGGGCCAGCAGGCCGACCCGCTCGTAGTAGCGCACCGTGGAGGTCGGCACTCCCACGGACTCGGCGAGCTCGGAGATCCGCACGTCTCCACGGTAGACCTTGCACCCGGGTGCAGGGTCAAGACCTTGACCTTGCACCCGGGTGCAGCTCCTACGGTCGAAGTCCCGACCGAGAGCATCGGTCCCCGACCGAGGAGCAGCACCATGGGAACCTTCACCCGCGACACCACCGAGCTCGCCGTCGACATCGCCGGTGCCGGCCAGCAGCACCGCGCCGAGGCAGGCGGGATGACCGATCGCCCTCGAACGCTGGACGGCCGGCCTCGACACCGCCGAGTGGTTCGCCGACCTTCCCGGCGGCGCCTGCCAGGAGCCGCACTGGGGCTACTGCCTCCGGGGCCGCGTGACGATGAGGTACGCCGACGGCGAGAGCGAGGTCATCTCGGCCGGGGACGCCTACTACATCCGTCCCGGCCACAACGCGCACATCGACGAGGACGCCGAGTTCGTCGAGTTCACCCTCGCCGACCGCACGCCCGGCATCAACACCGTCGAGCTGGAGCCCGACGCCGACGCAGCACGCGGTGTGAGGACAGGGCCCGCCTCACCCCTCCGGTGGTCAGCATCTCCTCGAGCACGCCGACGACGAGCCGGTGGTCCTCCAGCTGGGGGAGGCCGGAGACCGCGACGGTGCCGATGCAGCCGGTCCCGCGCAGGAGGATCGGGAACGCGCCGCCGTGGGCGGCGTACACGGTCGGGTCCAGCCGGGAGTCGGTGTCGAAGGACTTCCCGTCGACCCGGAACTGCTCGCCGACGCGCAGCGACGAGCGGCCGTAGCGGTCGACGACGGCGCACTTGCGGGCCAGCCAGCCGTCGTTGTCGGCCGAGGCGCCGGGCAGGGCGGCGTGGAACAGCCGCTGGCCGTTGCGCCGGATCGAGATCGCGACCGGCAGGCCGGCGGAGAGCGCCGCGTCCCGCAGGCGTACGCCGAGCTCCCACGCGGTGTCCTCGTCGAACCGGTCGAAGACGAGGCGCGACTCCTGCGCCTCGAGCTCGTCGAGCAGCTCACGTCCGGTCATGCGGCACCACCTTCGTCTGGATCAGGCTTCATCGGCGTCGCGCCAGCGTCACGCCGTCGGCCACCGGCAGCAGGCAGAGCGTGACCCGCTCGTCGTCGGCGAGCTTCGCGTTGAGCGCCCGGAGTGCCCGGGTGTCCCGGTCGTCGGTGTCCTCGTCGAGCACCTCGCCGCCCCACAGCGTGTTGTCCAGCGCGATCAGCCCGCCGGGGCGCACCAGGCGCAGCAACCGCTCGTAGTACCCGTCGTAGCCGGCCTTGTCGGCGTCGATGAACGCGAAGTCGAACGCGTCCTCCTCGCCGGCGGCGAGCAGCCCGTCGAGCGTCTCGGTGGCGGGCGCGATCCGGAGGTCGATCTTGTCCGCGACGCCTGCCTCGTCCCAGTACCTGCGGGCCAGCGCGGTCCACTCCTCGGAGACGTCACAGCAGACGACCTGGCCGTCGTCGGGGAGGGCGAGCGCCACGACCGTGGAGGAGTACCCCGTGAAGGTGCCGACCTCGATGCACCGCCGCGCCCCGATCAGCTCGACCAGGAGGGCGAGGAAGGCACCCTGCTCCGGTGCGATCTGCATGCCGTGCTGCGGCATCGCCGCGGTCTCCTCGCGCAGCCGGGCGAGGACGTCGGGTTCCCGGGTGCCGACCCGGACGACGTACGCCGCGAGGTCGTCGGAGAGGCCGATCGTCGTGTTCGCCATTCCTCGACTGTAGACGCGCGTCGGGGGTCCGCCGACCCGGCCGACGGTGACGAACGCCCCTGCTGTCCCGCGCGGCCGCGTGGTGGTCTGGAGTCAGGAACCACGTAGGAGAGCGACGAGCGATGACTCCGACCGGCGCGGCCGGCGACCCCGGCCGGCAACGGGAGCAGGTCGAGGGCGGGCTGCCGGGAAGCTTCCCCCTCGGTCGCTGGCGTGGGGTCGAGGTCTACGCCCACTGGTCCCTGCTCCTCACGGTGGTGCTGTTCGCCGCCGCGCTGGCGACCGGCACCCTCCCCGACGCGCACCCGGGCGACACCCGGACGGCGTACTGGCTGGCGGCCGCCGCCACCTCGCTCGTCTTCTTCCTCAGCCTCCTCGCCCACGAGCTCGCGCACGCCCTGGTGGCCCGCGCCTACGGCATCGAGGTCAAGCGGATCACCCTGTGGATGCTCGGCGGATTCACCCAGCTCGGCGGCCCCAGCCCGACCGCCCGCGCCGACGGGCTCGTCGCGCTGGCCGGCCCGGCGACCAGCCTGGGCATCGGCCTCGTCAGCGCCGCCCTCGCCCTGGCCGTGGGTACGTCGGGCCTGCTGGGATCCGCCCTCGCCTGGCTGGCCTGGGTCAGCGTCGTGCTGGCGGTGTTCAACCTGCTCCCCGGAGCCCCGCTCGACGGCGGTCGCGTGCTGCGGGCCCTGCTGTGGTGGCGCTACCAGGACCGTGACCGCGCCGCGATGGTCGCCGCACGCACGGGCAAGATGCTCGGCTGGGTCCTGATCGCCGTCGGCCTGCTCAACGCCTTCGCCGGGCTCGCCGCGGGACTGTGGCTCGCGCTGGTCGGGTGGTTCATCCTCGGCGGCGCCACCGCCGAGCAGGCGGCCGCCCGCGACGAGCACCTGACCGGGGTCACCGCCGCCGAGGTGATGTCGCCCGACCCGGTCGTCGCGCCGGTGTGGTGGACCGTCGACCAGATGGTCGCCCACCTGTCGCCGGCCCGGATCACCTCCGGGGTCTTCCCGGTGGCGGACCTCGACGGCCACACCATCGGGGTCGTCACCCTGGCCGACCTCGACGCGGTCCCGCCGACGCACCGCGCCGACACCCGGCTCGAGGCTTTGGCGGTCCACCACGCGGCGCCGGTGATCGTCACGCCCGACGCGGACGCGGCCGAGGTCGCGGCGCAGATCCGTCCGCAGGGCGGCACCGCCGTCGTCGAGGAGGCCGGGCGCCCGGTCGGGGTGATCACCGAGCTCGAGCTCAGCCACGCCGCCCACCTGTCCGTCCTCGGCTGGCACACCGTGCCGGGCGGGCGCAGCTCCTAGCCCGAGCAGACGCTGCGGAAGGCGTCGACCAGCAGGTCGATGTCGTCCTCGGAGGCGACCAGCGGCGGGGCCAGGCGGACGGTCTGCCCGTGCGCCTCCTTGGCGAGGATGCCCGTGGTCGAGCAGCTGCTCGCAGACGTGCCGGCCGGTGCTCAGCCCGGGGCTGACGTCGACCCCCACCCACAGCCCCCGGGCCCGCACCGCGTCGACGCCGTCGCCGACGAGCTCGCCGAGGCCGGCGGCCAGCCGGGCGCCGAGGGCCGTGCGCCCGCTGCTGGAACTCGCCGGTGCTCCAGCATCGCGATCACCTCGCGGCCGATCGCCGCGGCCAGCGGGTTGCCGCCGAAGGTCGAGCCGTGGGAGCCCGGGGTGATCACCTCGAGCACGTCGCCGTCGGCCGTGATCGCCGACACCGGGTAGAGCCCGCCGCCCAGCGCCTTGCCGAGGATGTAGACGTCCGGCACGACCTCCTCGTGGTCGCAGGCGAAGGTGCGCCCGGTGCGGGCGAGGCCGGACTGGATCTCGTCGGCCAGCATCAGCACGCCGGTGGAGTTGCACAGCGTCCGCACCTGCTGGAGGTAGCCCTCCGGCGGGATGATCACGCCGCTCTCGCCCTGGATCGGCTCGAGCAGCACCGCCACCGTGGTCTCGTCGACGGCCGCCTCGAGCGCGGCGAGGTCGCCGTACGGCACGAGCCGGAAGCCGGGGGTGTACGGCGCGTAGTGGGCGGTGGCGACGGCGTCGGTCGAGAAGGACACGATGGTGGTGGTCCGGCCGTGGAAGTTGCCCTCCATCGCGACGATCGTGGCCTGGTTCTCCGGGACGCCCTTGACGAGGTAGCCCCACTTGCGGGCGACCTTGATCGCGGTCTCGACGGCCTCGGCGCCGGAGTTCATCGGCAGCACCATCTCCTTGCCGGTCAGCTGCGCGAGGTCGCGGGCGAACGGGCCGAGCTGGTCGTTGTAGAACGCCCGGGAGGTCAGCGTCAGCCGGCCCAGCTGCTCCTGCGCGCGGGCCACCAGCCGGGGGTGGGAGTGCCCGAAGTTCAGCGCGCTGTAGCCGGCCAGGCAGTCGAGGTAGCGCCGCCCCTCCACGTCGGTCACCCACGCGCCCTCGCCGGCCGACAGCACGACCCGCAGCGGGTGGTAGTTGTGCGCGGCGTAGGACTCGTTGAGCTCGATGTGGGCCTCGGTGTCGCTCGAGCGGGAGGCTCGTCTCGGGGGTGCCGATGGGGTGGGTCATGCCCGGCATCGTCTCGTTGACGGCCACCCGAGGGAAGGGGCACCGGGGATCACGGCGCCGGATGCCACCCATCGCCCTTCGCGGGTTCCGACCCCGCGCCGTGGCGGATTGACTGTCCGGAGCGGTCCACGCCCGGGTGGGCCCGGGAGGGACGACCGGATGACCACGACGTACGACGACGGCGCGCGACCGGCCACGGCGGCCCCGCAGCGGCTCCGGGCCGAGCACCGCGACGGGTTCGGCATCGGCGAGCGGTCGCCGCGGCTGTCCTGGTGGCTGCCCCCGGGCGCGGCGCGGCAGACCGCCTACGAGCTCCGGGTCGACGACGGGACCGTGCAGCGGGTCGAGGGCGACGCCTGCGTGCTCGTCCCCTGGCCCGGGCGCACCCGCTGGCCTCCGGCGAACGGCGCGAGGTGCAGGTCCGGGTGGTCACCGACGCCGGGACCAGCGCGTGGTCGGAGCCGGTGGTCGTCGAGGCCGGCCTGCTCGACGCCTCGGACTGGCGGGCCGACTGGGTCTCGCCCACCGCGGTCGCGGGGCCGGCCGGGGCCCGGCCGGCGTACCGCCTGCGCGGCGAGGTGGTCGTCGACCGGCCGGTACGGCGGGCGCGGCTCTACGCGACCGCCCACGGGATCTACGAGCTCGAGCTCGACGGCGTCCGGGTCGGGACCGACGAGCTGACGCCGGGCTTCACCGAGTACGCCGCCCGCACGCAGGTGCAGACCTACGACGTCACCGGGCTGCTCGACGAGGGGCGGCACGTGCTCGGTGCCCTGCTCGCCGACGGGTGGTACCGCGGCGAGGTCGGCATCCTCCGCGCCGCCGACCAGTGGGGCGAGCAGACCGCGTTCCTCGCCCAGCTGCACCTCGAGCACGAGGACGGCACCGTGACCGTCGTCGGCACCGACGCCGGGTGGCGCTGGTCCGACTCGCACATCGAGGCCGCCGACCTCATCGAGGGACAGCGCGAGGACCGCCGCCGGGTGGAGCCGGGCTGGAGCACCGCGGCGTACGACGCGAGCGGGTGGCAGCCGGTCGCGGTGAGCGACCGCGGGTACGCCGCGCTCGTCTGCTCGCCGGCGCGCGCCGGTCCGCCCGGTGCAGGAGATCCGTCCGGTGGCCGTCACCGAGCCGCGGCCCGGCGTGTACGTCGTCGACCTCGGCCAGAACATCAACGGCCGGGTCCGGCTGACTGAACCTCGGCCCGGCCGGCACCGAGCTCCGGCTGACCCACGGCGAGGCGCTCGGCCCCGACGGCGACGTGACGATGGAGCACCTGCGGCCGGCGATGCCGTTCCTGCCCGAGCCGCTCAGCGCCGGCCAGGTCGACACCGTGGTCTCCGCGGGCCGGGCCGGCGACGTCTTCGAGCCGCGCTTCACCACCCACGGCTTCCGCTACGTCCGCGTCGAGGGCCACCCCGGCCCGCTCGGCGCCGACGACGTCACCGGGGTCGTCGTCCACACCGACCTCTCGCCGCGCGGGCAGCGTTCACCTGCGACGACGACCGGATCAACCGGCTGCACGACGCGGCGGTCTGGAGCTTCCGCGGCAACGCCTGCGACATCCCGACCGACTGCCCGCACCCGCGAGCGCGCCGGGTGGACGGGCGACTGGCAGCTCTACGTGCCGACCGCGACCTTCCTGTACGACGTGGCCGGCTTCTCCGCGAAGTGGCTGCGCGACCTCGCGGCCGGGCAGTGGGAGGACGGCACGCTGACCGGCATGGCGCCGATGCCGGTGGCCGAGCGCAGCGGCTTCCTCCGGACCACCAACGGCTCGGCCGGCTGGGGCGACGCCGCGGTCCTGGTGCCGTGGGAGCTCCACGAGGAGTACGGCGACCGTCGCGGTCCTCGCCGAGCTCTGGCCGACGATGGTGGCCTGGCTCGACCGGGTCGAGCGGATGGCCGCTGGCGACCGGCACCCCGACCGCATCGCCCGCAGCGCCGAGCCGGCGCCGCACGAGAGGTACCTCTGGGACACCGGCTTCCACTGGGGCGAGTGGCTCGAGCCCGGCGGCGAGCCGCAGGACTTCCCGGCCTTCATCGCCGCCGACAAGTCCGACGTGGCGACCGCGTTCTACGCCTGGTCCACCCGGCACGCCGCCCGGATCGCCGCGCTCCTCGGCAAGGCCGGCGACGCCACCCGGTACGCCGAGCTCAGTGCGGCCGTCGTCGACGCGTGGCGCACCGAGTTCCTCGGACGCGGACGGCCACGTCACGCCGTACACGCAGGCGAACCTCGTGCGGGCGCTGCGCTTCGACCTCGTCCCCGACGAGCTGCGCCAGCAGGCCGCCGACGACCTCGCCGACCTGGTCCGCAAGGCCGACACCCACCTCGGCACCGGCTTCCTCGCCACCCCCGACCTGCTGCCGGTGCTGGCCGACCACGGCCACCTCGACCTCGCCTACGAGCTGCTGTTCCAGGACACCGAGCCGTCGTGGCTGGTGATGATCGACCGCGGCGCGACCACGGTCTGGGAGCGCTGGGAGGGCATCGACGAGGACGGCGTACCGCACGAGTCGCTCAACCACTACTCCAAGGGCGCGGTGATCTCGTTCCTCCACCGGTACGTCGCCGGACTGCAGCGGCTGGAGCCGACCTGGCGCCGGTTCCGGGTGCGGCCGCGTCCCGGCGGTGGCATCACGCGGGCGGCCGCGGAGCACGAGACCCCGCACGGGACGGCGTCGGTCGCCTGGCAGCTGGGCGACCGCCTCGAGGTCACCGTGACGGTGCCGCCGGGGTGCGTCGCCGAGGTGGTGCTGCCGGACCGCACGACCGAGGTCGGCCCGGGGACGCACCGCTTCGTCTGACCGGGTGTCCCTGTTCGTCCGGATCGCGGCATGGGAGTGTGCGCTTCCGAACGTGCAACGTGGAGGTCGCGAGTCGCGCTTCAGCCGTCGGAAGTGCCACCCAGCGCGTCGAGGACCCGTGCGCGAAGGAGCTCGTACTGCTCGCGGTGGTAACGGGGAGCGTCCGGAGGCCGAGCGATCACCGTGCCGCCGACGACCTCCTCGTCCGGCCGGAACTGGTCCGCCGTGAGGTCCACCTCCGAACCGTCCGGTAGCCGGTTCCAGTAGTGGTGACCGATCTGAGCCCCCTCCACGTGGACCTCGGCAATGATCAGGTCGCCGCCGAGGATGTCCTGTACGACCAGCGCCGTCATGCCGCACTGGTCACGAGAAGGATTCTCGGAAGTCCACTCCTCGCTCATGTCGGGGTAGCAGGTGTCGGCCCCCCAGGCCACGAGGAAGTGACTGCGAAGCTCATCAGCGGTGACTGGCATGCCCGGATCGTCACATCCGGCACCGACATCTCACCCGGAGAAGGTCCGCACAACGGCACGAGTGCGCTCGACGACATGGCCGTGTGTCCCGAGCCTCGGCAACTCGTCATTCCCGTGACGGCGGACCGAGCGTTCCCTACCGTGGGCACGGTGACCGAGAAGACCAGCCCCACGGAACCTGCCCATGAACAGATGGCGCGGTTGGTCAGTGACGCGATGAGCGCGCTGGCAACCGCTGTGGCTGCCGCTGCCGCCATGGTCGTCGTACTCGCGTGGATCAGCACCTGGCAGGACGTCCACGAGGTGAGCCGAGCGCAGTACCTGTTCTGGCCCTTGGCGGTCGCCGCTGCGACCTTGCAGGTCATGGCACGCAGGATCAGGCGCTCGTCTGGCCACACCGCAGGAAGCTGACGCGGACGGTTCATGGACACCAGGGCCACACACCATGGCCGGCGACCGGGAGCGCTGAACGGTGCCGGGGCGATCCGGCCTAGACGGGTCGCGCTGGTTCGCGGGCTGTGTCAACCTGAAGGCAGTCTGCGCGACTCCCTCATGTGACACCAGAGCTCCCGGAGGCGGCATTGGACCGCTTGACCGGACCCCAGTTCCGGACGCTGGGAAGCGTCGGGTCGGCCGAGACTGCCGAGACGGCCGTGGACATCCTGTTCAGGCACCACTACCCGAGCCTCCTGCGGACCGCGTACGCACTCCTCGGCACTCGTGAGGGTGCGGAGGACGCGGTCCAGGATGCCTTCGTGTCGCTGTACCGCCACTGGGGCCGACTGCGGGACCCGGGGGCTGTCGAGGCCTACGTGCGCTCGGCGGTCCTCAACCGCTGCCGGTCGGGCATCCGCTCCCGGGTCCGGGATCGCTCGCTCGTCGACCTGCACGTCGTACCGCTGCACACGGAGGGCAGCGACACGACGGCGGTCGCCAACGAGGAGGCCCGGCAGGTCGGGCTGGCGCTGCGGAAGCTTCCGCGCCGCCAGCGGGAGGTGGTGGCCTGTCGCTACCTCCTGGAGCTGTCCGTGGCGGAGACCGCGGAGATCCTCGGTATCAGTGGCGGCGCAGTGAAGCGGCACGCCCACCGAGGCCTCCAAGCCCTGCACACCGTCCTGGAGGTGACGCGATGAACCAGCGCGACGAACAGCGCGTGATCGAGGCGCTCCAGGCATTCACTGGAGGTCTCACCGTGACCGAAGACGACATGCTCATCGCCAGCCGCAACCTCAAGGACAACCTCGAACCCCCGCGCCCGCGGCGTCGGCTGGCCGTGGTGGCCGTGGCCGCCGTGGCCGCACTCGTTGCCGGCTTCGTGATCTTCGAGGCCGTCAACGCGGACGACGACACGGACGCCGTCGAGCCCGCTGGGACTCAGACGCCGGCCGAGGCCCTGACCGCCGCGCTGGAGCCGGGCGCCTACAACATCGCCGTTGACGAATCTGGCGCCGGGACTCCGCCGACAGCCGAGCAGCTGGCCGGCTTCTGGCTGCTGCGCCCGTACGGCGACGTGACTCTTCCCATGTTCGTGGCCGGCAACGGCTCCTCCGCTTGGGCTCGGATGGGTTCACCGGGGCGTCGACTCTTTCCGGGAACACCTGGGTGCGACAGCTCGGCCCCCACCGCGGGTGCCCCCGGACACAGTCGTTCACCACGGCGATCGCATCTGACGGATCACTGCGCGCGCAGGTGGCGCGGGCTGACAACACGTGCACCGCAACGGACGGTCTCGAGGTCTGGGACCCGGTCGCGCCTGGCTCGCCGCTGGCGGACTACATGCGCGCCATGGCCGCGGAAGCGAACTGGCAGCCCACCTCGGTGCCCTCCGGGCTGAAGGGCGTCTACGTGGCGCCGAGCACGGGCCATGTTCTGGTGGTCAGCGACAACGGGCGCTACCGCTACTACGACTCGCTGACCGCCGACGAGCTGGTGGCGGCCGACCGAGGCGAACTCGAGTCGGACCCGGGAACCGTGTCGGGATCGTGCACCGGCGGCAGCTTCTCCGGCCGCCTCGAGACTGCGACGATCCCGGCAGTGGACGCGCTCCTGGACGGATCCACGGCCATCCGCATCACCGCCGACACGGACGGCTGCGCATCGAACGTCGCCACCGAAGACGTCTGGGTGCGGGTGAACGAGCGTTACTAGCCTGACGAACAACTGGAGCAGATGCTCCGGCCCGCGCGCCGGGCGATCGGTGGATCGCCCCCGAGCACCGGCCCGGGCTGGAGCACCTGTCCGTCTCGGCGACAGGAGGAGACGCGCGTGCCGGAGGTCGGCCGTTGGCCGCCGCTCCCGGGCGCCCCTCGCCGGCCCGCCCACCGTCGACGAACTCCAGCGCGGTACGGACGTTCGCTTGTCGGATGTCCATGCTCCTATAGGCGAATGCATGAGGTCGTTGTCGGCGCGCTGGTTCGTGAAGGTCGAGTCCTCCTCGTGCATCGGAGGCCGAACAAGCGTGCGTACCCGGACGTGTGGGATTTGCCGGGTGGACTCATTGAGGCCGGCGAGTCAGAACTGGACGCGCTCACGCGGGAACTGCACGAGGAACTCGGCGTGCAGATAGCAACGGGCTCGGCGTCTCATCTGTGTCGGCTGACCGCAGGACCTGCAGAAGATCCGGCGCTCCTCAGCGCTTGGCTTGTGCCTGACTGGCAGGGAAACGCCGGCGAACGTCGCTCCCGAGGAACACGACGACATCGGATGGTTCGAGCTTGAGGAGTTGCCTCCTCCCGCCCACGCTCTCGTGCGCACGGCCCTGGTCAATGCGATACGGAGTCACCGCGGCTGAACTTCAACGCGCTGTCATTCGGCATGAGCGGATCGCGGCATGTGAGTGCGTTGGCGACGCGGTGAAGGTGGTGACGTGGCGGCTTACCCGTCGCGTCGTGGTGACGGAACGGGGGCGGTGTTGGGCTCGCCTCAGCCGAGCGTGATGCGTCCCCGGTAGAAGAACAGCACGGTGCCGATCTCGTCCTTGAAGTCCAGCCGTCCCGTCGCCCGCGCGAACCCGCCGGTCCCGGACCGCTCGTGATCGGGTGCTGGCAGCGGCCCTTGACCTCCATGCCGGTCGCCGCGTCCGGGTCCCACTTGGACTCGAACCGGTACGTCGTGGTGAACGTCCCCACCGGTCCGCCGTCCAGGCTGGCCACGATCAGCTCCGCTCCGACCTCCTGGTAGATCCGCGAGGGTGCCTCGTGGAACTTGAACCCCTGAACGTCCGTGTACAGGCAGCCCTCCAGCGAGCCGGTCAGCACCAGCGGTGTGAAGTCGGCGAACTCGGCCGGGGTCGGGTCGCACACGGTCCGGCGAAGTCGTAGTACGCGCTCCAGTTCCGAGCGCCTTCAGGAAGGCGAACATGGGAGTCTCCGTCGCTGACGAGCCGATGGTCCCGTGGCGCATGCTGTGATCTCAGTCAGAGGTCGGCCACGGGGGGTCCTCGCCGGTGCGGCCATCGACGGCCTCGCGCAGGATGTCCGCATGCCCGGTGTGCCGGCCATACTCTTCGACCAGATCCATCACAACGCGCCGGATGTTCGGGTGGCTCCCGTCTGGCAAGGTCTGGGCCGCCGGGGCGTCAAGACCGCCGCGCGCCGAGATTGCGGCGACCGCGGCACGCGAACGCGCCGCCGAGGTGTCCCAGAGCTCGTACAGCTCCTCGGGTCTGTCGTTCGCGGCCGAGTCGAACTCCCAGTCGTCGCCCTCGGTCTCCCACACCGACAGGTCCCAGGGCGCTGGCATCGGCGCGCCGAGGACCTTCACCTGGAAGCAGTAGTCCTCCTGCACGGCAAGATGCTTGAGCAGTCCGCCGAGCGTGAGCGACGAGGCGGCAGTTCGGGTGGCCAGGCCGGCAGCATCGAGATCGGCGCACTTCCAGCGGAACGTCGTTCGCAGCCGGTCCAGCGCCCCGAACACCGCGCCGGTCTCGTCGCCCTGGAACGGCGGTTCCCAGGGGGGGAATCCGGTCATGCCACGACGTTACTCGACATCCTCATCTCGGCGTATCCGAGAAGATCACCGGCATGACCCGGACGAGCGGACGTCCTCACATCGGCATGAGCGGATCGCGGCATGTGAGTGCGTTCGTCCCGGCCAACTGCTTACCAAAGCCTTTACCGCGCCGCTCGATCCGGCGATTGGCTTGAGTCAGGTCTCGGGAACACCAAGGTCTGGGGGCTTGGACAGGAGGAACCGAGATGTACGCCCTTCCCCATACCCCGATGGGCCGTCGCGCGCTATGGCTCCTGCTCCCGGTGCTGCTCTACCTGCTGTTCCCCGTGGTCCTGCTCATCCCTGACTCGTGGCGGGCGGTCAGCATCGCGGTCGTGGTTGGCATCATCGGGCTCGCTGTCGCCTCGCTCGTCACCGCGGGCTTGGCCATCTTCGTGAAGGAGGAGCGCTCGGTGGTTCTGATCGTGATCACGTCTCTCACGTTCCTCCTCGTCCTCACCCTCGCCGTCGGTGAGGCCCTCGGCGGACACTGAGATCGGGTCGGCATCAGACAGGACTGTGAGGGGAGTCGGCCGAGAGAAAATCCGTGCCGGGACGTCGGTGGGCTGTGCCAGTCTGACCGGACCCGACCCTCCCGGAGGTGGCACATGGCCGTGTCCTACCAGCTGGTGATCGACTGCACGACGCCCGACACGCTCGCGCGTTTCTGGGCCGAGGCGTTGCACTACGTGATCGAGCCCCCGCCGTCCGGCTTCGACTCCTGGGACGACTTCTACCGGTCGATCGGCGTCCCCGAGGACGAGCTCGGCCTCGGCGCCGACAGCATCGCGGACCCGAACGGCGAGGGGCCGCGCATCTGGTTCCAGGTCGTCCCGGAGAAGAAGTCGATCAAGAACCGTCTCCACATCGACGTGCACGCGAGTGGGGAGCGAGACCAACGGATCGAGGTCCGTCGCGCGCTCGTCGACGCCGAGGCGGCCCGGCTCGTCTCCTTGGGCGCCACCCGGCTGAGCGCCCACCAGGAGGAGGGCCTGGACCACTATGGCGTCGCGATGGCCGACCCCGAGGGCAACGAGTTCGACATCAACTAGCGGTGAGGGGGCGAAGGCCTCTGGCCGCCCACGGCCGCGAGCCGGAGCATGGGAGGAACATCATCGAGCTCCCCTGAGGAGGTGTCGCTCATGATGAAGCAGACCGTGAACTGGATCGCCGCGGCCCTCATGCTCGTGGGCGCAGTCATGCTGATCGCCGGTTTCGGCGTACCGGGACTCTGGATCTCCGTGATCACCATCGGGATCGCCTTGATGGTCATCGACGCCTACCGCCACGCCAGGGGCAACGTCACGTGTGAGGCCCCGCACGCTCACGCGCCGCGACGTCGCCGGCGACGGAGGTTGTCGACCACGCGGGCACCGGTGAGGAGCAGGACGACGAGCGTGACGAGGGCCGCGAACGGCCCGCCGACGAACACCACCAGGTAGGTGTCCTCCGCGTGACCGGACCGGTCAACGATCGTGGCCGTCACCCACCAGGTGAGCCAGACGGCTGCGACGACCAGCAGCCCGGTCAGCGCCGGTCGCCAGGCCCGACGTACCCGGTGGGGCCCGGCATCGGGTGCGGCTTCGTCCCCCGTCTCGGTCATGGCTCCAGATTGTGCGGCCCGATACGCCATCGGCGCCAGCAATCCGGGACCGCGGACCGGCGGCTGAGCCTGTTCCCGGTCGGGTCCCAAAGATAGGGCGTTCTCCCGACGCGGGCACCGGTGCCTTACGGACAGCCTGAGGGTGTCAGCACCCGGAGCCGAGGAGGGACGCCATGGACAGCTCGAGCAACCAGACCGTGAGGTTCGCCAAGGCCTACCGCGCGGAGCAGATCGGCACCGGAACAGTCCCGCACCGGCCGGAGCCGTCGCGGGACGGCCTGGGCGCGCTGGCGCGGCCGCGCTCGCTAGGCGCCGCGCAACGTCATACGTCCCGGCTGCTCTGGCGACCATGTCGCATGACGTCGCGCACCAGCTCTCAGGCGTGGCAGGCGATCGGCCCACCGTGGAAGGTCACCATGTCCGGCCACACCGACGGCACCGTGAGCCGGGTGTCGACCGGGTTGCCGGCCAGCTCGGAGTACGCCCGGTGCAGGTTGCCGACGAAGCGCTCGGTCTCCGCCCAGGCGCTGTACGGGTTGTCGCGGTTCTTCTGCGCCGCCTCCAGCGGCGAGAGCCCGGCGGCGTACGACGTGGCGGCCACGTCCTCCACGTAGGCGAGGTAGGAGTCCATGTCGCCCAGCAGCGTCGCCACGTCGTCGCCGCGGCAGACCGGGCCGTGGCCGGGCGCGAGCACCTCGGGCTGGAGGTCCCGCATCTGGGTGATGGCGCGGCGGAAGCCGGCGATGGAGCCCTCGAGGACGAACGGCTGGCCGCCGTTGAAGGCGAGGTCGCCGCTGAAGAGCACCTTCTGCTCGGGCAGCCAGACGAGTACGTCGTTCGTGGTGTGGGCCGGACCGCCGACGTGCAGCAGCTCGACCGGGAACTCGTCGAGGTGCAGCGTCATCCGGTCGGGGAAGGTGATCTCCGGCGGGCGCAGGGTGAGGTCGCCGTAGTCGGGGGCGGTGATCACCTTGGTCGCCTCGAGTCCAGCGGCCAGCACCATCTCGCGACACTTCTCGTGCCCGATGACCAGCGTCTCGCTCGGGCAGGAAGCCGTTGCCGTAGGTGTGGTCCGGGTGGTGGTGGGTGTTGACGACCGCGCGCGGGCGCCGGTGCTGACCTTCGCGACCTCGGCGAGCACCGCGCGGTTGCGCCTCTCGGTCGAGGTGGTGTCGACCAGGATCGCGGTCCCGCTGCCGTCCACGGCCACGCCGCAGTTGTTCACCATCCAGCCGCCGTCGGGCTGCACGTAGGCGTAGACGCCGTCCGCGAGCCGGTCGACGTACGGGTTTCCGTCATCCCAGGTCATGTCACCAGTCAGCCGCACGGACCGCACGCGGACAAGGGATCCGGGCATCACGAGGACCGATCACAGGCATGCGCGAACGCTCGTTCCGGACCGCGCGCGAGGCCTGTTGACTGCTCAGGTGTCCGTCGCCACGCCCACCACGGGCACCGTCATCCGCTGGCCGCTGCTCCTCGTCCTCGCCTCGCTCGCGGCGGTGGCCCCGGTCGCCACGGACCTCTACCTGCCCGGCTTCCCGGCGATGGGCGACGCCCTCGGCGCCGACGCCAGCGGCGTCCAGCTCACCCTCACCTCGTTCCTGGTCGGCCTGGCCTTCGGCCAGCTGGTGATGGGTCCGCTGTCGGACCGCTTCGGACGGCGTACGCCGCTGCTCGCCAGCGCCGCGGTCTGCGTGGTGGCGGGAGTCGTGTGCGCGACCGCCCCGAGCCTGGCCGTCCTCGTCGCCGCCCGCCTGGTGCAGGGCTTCGCCGGCGCCGGCGGCATGGTGATCGGCCGCGCGGTGATCACCGACGTGGTGACCGGCACCGCCGCGGCCCGCGCCTTCACGCTGATGCTCACCGTCGGCGGCGTGGCGCCGGTGCTGGCGCCGCTGGTCGGCGGGCTGCTGGCCGGGCCGGTCGGCTGGCGCGGGATGCTCTGGGTCGTCGCGGGGCTCTGCCTGGCGATGCTGGTCGGCGTGGTCGTCGTGCTGCGGGAGACGCATCCTCCGGAGCTGCGGACCCGTGGTGGTGCCGCGTCGCTGGCGGCGTTCCGCACGGTGCTGGCCAGCCGGACCTACCGGGCCCCGGTCGCGGTGTTCGCGCTGTCCTTCGCGGTGATGATGGCCTACATCTCGGCCTCGCCGTTCGTCTACCAGAACGTCGTCGGGCTCTCCGAGGTCGGCTACGGCCTGGCGTTCGGCGTCAACGCCATCGGGCTGATCTCGGCCGGCTGGGTCACCAGCCGGCTGGTCGGCCGCTGGTCGCCGGGGCAGCTGGTGCGTACGGCGATCGCGGTGCAGGTGACGCGCCTGCCTGGCCTTCGTGGCGCTGGCCGCGGTCGGTGCGCCGGCCTGGACGTACCCGCTGCCGATCTTCGTCGCGGTCGCCTCCAACGGCGCGATCATGGGCAATGCCGCCGCCCTGGCGATGGGGGAGGTGCGGGCGGTGGCCGGCGCGGGCAGCGCGGTGCTCGGGTTCTCCCAGTTCGCGCTCGGGGCGCTGGTGTCGCCGCTCGTCGGCCTCGGCGGCGAGGCTTCGGCGCTGGTCCCGGCGGTGGTGATGGCCTCGGCGTCCGCGCTCGGCTTCACGGTGAGCCGGCTCAGTCTGTCCCGGTGACCTCGTCCTCGACCGAGACGGCCACGTCGTACAGCAGCCGGCGCAGCCAGACCACCGCGGGCTCGGTCTCGCGACGCGGGTGCCAGTGCGCGGCCTCGGTGATCCGGACCGCCTCGAGCGGGGTCTCGGCGACCACCAGGTCGAGCACGTCGAGGCAGCGCCGGGCCAGCCGGGCCGGCACGAACGCGCACATCTCCGTGCCGCTGACCGCGAACGGCAGCGTCAGCAGGCTGGTCACCTGCACCAGGACGGTCCGGTCGGGGATGCCCTTCTGCTCCATCTCGACCTCCAGCGGCCGCCGTCGCTCGCCGGCGGAGCTGAACTCCGCCACCGCGTGCGGCATCTCCTGGAGGGCGTCGAGGTCGAGCGCGCCGTCGACGAGCCGGGGGTTGTCGCGGGCGACGACGCAGACGAGGTGGTCGGTGAAGACCGGCTGCCGCCGGCCGGGGAAGTCGAAGCCGAGCGGCCCGATGATCAGGTCGCGACGCATCAGCTGGGTCTCGAACTGGCCCGGCGCGACGTCGACCGCGTCCAGCGCCACCGAGCAGGCCGGTGCGTGCTCGGCCAGCAGTCGGGTGAGGGGCTCGGCGAGCACGGTCATGGCGTACTCCGACATGCTGACCGTGAACCGCCGGGTGCTCGAGGCCGGGTCGAACTCGCGCTGGTTGCCCAGCAGCGCCTCGGTGGCCTCGATCGCGGCCTCCACCTCCGGGCGCAGCTGCTCGGCCAGCGGGGTGAGCTCGAAGCCGCGACCGACCCGGACCAGCAGCTCGTCGTCGAAGTGCTTGCGCAGCCGGGCGAGCGCGCCGCTCATCGCCGGCTGGCTCATCGTCATCCGCTCGCCGGCGTGGGTGAGGTTCCGCTCCTCGAGCAGGGCGTGGAGGGAGAGCAGCAGGTTGGCGTCGACCTGGCGCAGACGTTCCTTCACGGTTTCTCCTCTTCCTGCCCCGAGGACTCTAGTGTCCTCTGTGACGGCCGACACACGACACGGACGAGAGGGAGGGCCGCGATGACGCTGGGTGGCACCGACCTCAACCTCCTGGTCCCGCTCAAGGTCCTGCTCGAGGAGGGCAACGTGACCCGGGCCGGCCAGCGGCTCGAGCTCAGCCAGCCGGCGATGAGCGCGGCCCTGGCCCGGCTGCGGCGTCGGTTCGACGACGAGCTGCTGGTGCGGTCGGGGCGGGACTACGAGCTCACGCCGTTCGCCCGCGACCTGCTGCCGGAGGTGCAGCACGCGGTGCGGCTGATGGCCCGGGCGCTGCACCTCGAGGACGAGTTCGACCCCGCCACCAGCCGGCGCTCGTTCCGGATGGCGATGAGCGACTACGCCATCGCGGTGGTCCACGAGCCACTGGTGCGGCTGGTCCGCGACGCCGCTCCCGGCGTACGCCTGACGATCGAGAACCTCGGCCCGGACTCCCGGTCCTCGGACCGGGTGCTGCTCGACTACGACGCGCTGATCGCGCCGCTCGGCTTCGGCTTCCCGGGGGAGTCGCGACCGCTGTGGCGCGACCGGATGGTGCTGATCGCCGACCGGGGCAACGCCCGCCTGCGCGACGGCGCGCTGACCCTCGACGACCTGGCCGAGCTGCCGCACGCGGTCCCGAGCTTCGGCCCCGGCGTGCTGACCCCGGCCGACCGGGCGTTCGGCGAGCTGGGCATCGAACGCCGGGTGGCGCTGCAGGTGGCGGGGTTCCTGCCGCTGCCGTTCGTCATCGCCGGCACGGACATGGTCGCGCTGGTGCCCGAGCGGCTGGCCCGGATCCACACGCGCGAGGGACGGCCCGATCGTGCTGGTGGAGCCGCCGTTCGACGAGGTGGTGCTGGCCGAGGGGTACTGGTTCGCCAGCGACCGGCTCTCCGACCCGGCGCACCGCTGGTTCTTCGCCCGCCTCGACGACCTGGTCCGCGAGCTCGACGCTGGGTGGAGGAGCGTCGGCCGCTGGTTGAGGAGGCGCGGCGGCCACACCCCGCCTGACCCGCCGAACCGTGCGTTATGGCGCGCCCAGCCGTGTGTTGTGGTGCATCGAGCCGTGCGTTGTGGTGACGCCGCCAGCAACAACGCACGGCTCATCGCGCCATAACGCACGGTTCGGCCGACCACAACGCACGGTTCGGCGGGTCAGGCTGGTTGAGGAGGCGCGCCAGCGCCGTCTCGAAACCAGCCCCTACTCCCAGTGGTTGCGGTTGGCCGCACCCTCGCGCCCGGCCAGGTAGCCGACGAACAGGCCCGTCCGGGTCGCGCTCGGCACGGATCTCCTGCAGCCGCGCCCAGGCCTCGTCGGAGAGCACCCGCACCTGGCGCCGGGACAGGTCGCTGTCGCCGAGGTACTGCCCGACGGTCACCGGCTCCAGGTCGGCCATCGCACCGGCCAGCCAGGCCTGGTGGGCGGCGTCCTCGGCCGGGTCCTCCCAGAGCACGTACGACGCCAGGTAGATCTCCGACTGCAGGGAGAAGGCCATGTCCGGCAGCGCGCGCAGCGGCGCCATGCTGAACCAGATCGTGAAGCTCTGCGCGTTCGGCAGCGAGGTGTAGGCACGCCGCATCGCCGGCACGACCTCGGCCGCGGACCCGGTGAGCCAGGCGTTGTCGACCGCCCAGCGGTGACCCTCGGGGTTGTCGTGGAGCTGGCGCGCGCGCTGTGCCTCGGCCGTGGTCGGGACCGCGTCGAGCACCAGCAGCGCCCGGTCCAGCGCGGGGGAGGAGCGGAACGGCGCCAGCGCCGCGTCGGCCTCGGCCTCGTCGGCGACCAGGGCCAGCCCGGTGACCAGCAGCACCGGCTCCGGGGCCAGCAGCGGGTCGGTCTTGGTGAGCGCGACGATCTCGACGGTGTCGGCGACGGACGCGTGGGTCTCGTGCAGCCAGGTCATCACCTCGTCGAAGTCGTCGAGGGAGTAGGCGTGCACGGTGTGCGCGAGGTGGCCGGGCGCCGGCATCGTGCGCAGGTGGAAGCGGGTGACCACGCCGAAGAAGCCCGGCCCGGCGCCGCGCGCCGCCCAGTAGAGGTCGCTGTTCTGCTCGGCGTCGGCGCGCACCAGCTCGCCGGCCGCGGTCACCACGTCGACCGCGACGACGTACTCCGCGGCCCAGCCCCAGCCGCGGCAGTTCCAGCCCTGCCCGCCCTGGAGCAGGAAGCCGCCGATGCCGACGGTGGGGCAGTGCCCGCCGGGGAAGAAGCGCCCGCGCTCGGCGAGGTACGGCGCCAGCTCGGCGCCGCCCTTGCACGGCGGGGGAGGCGCTGACGATGCCGGTGGCGTCGTCGTACGTCGAGCTCGTGCAGCCCGGCGAGGTCGATGACCAGCGCGTCGGAGCGGACCGACCACTGCGCCCAGCTGTGGCCGCCGGAGCGGACCGCCACCTGCCAGCCGCGCTCGCGGGCCAGCCGGACGCCGAGCACGACGTCCTGCTCGGTGGCGGCCCGGAGCACGGCCGCGGGCGTGCGGTCGGTGAGGCGGCGGTTGAAGATCCGGTCGACGCGGGCGACCTCGAAGCCGTCGTCGTCGCGGAGGACCAGGGTGCCGACGAGGTCGGTCAGGTCGACCGCGTCGGCGTCGACGTACGTCATGCCGGGGCGCACAGGGCGTGCAGGGTCTGGCCCATGATCCGGCCGGGGTCCGCGCCGGGGGTGTCGGGGTGGATCTCCCACTCGGCGAGCTGCAGCGAGTTGTCGAGCACCATCTTCACGCGGGGGAAGCGGCGCTCCATGAACTTCGGGAGCACCTCGTCGACCCCGTCGCCGCCGGTGAGCATCTCGGCCAGCACCACGGCGTCCTCGGCACACATCGCCGCGCCCTGGGCGATCAGCGGCGGGCAGGCGTGCGCGGCGTCGCCGATGATGATCGTGCGGCCGCGGAACCACGGCGACTCGACGCAGATCGACTCGATGTACTGGTAGTTGACCACCGCGTCGTCGGCGAGGCTGTCGCGGACCTGGCCCCAGATGCCGCCGTACCCCTGGCCGTGCTCCTTGAGCAGCTTGCCGTTCGCGTGCTCGCCGACGAGCGACCGGTCGAGGTTCTCCTCGATGAGGAAGGCGTAGCAGAGGTCCTCGGAGATCGGGGTGTAGCCGGCCTTGTACTTCGGGCCGCCGTAGTAGAGCTCCGAGCACTCCATCTCCGGCGGGCGCTTGGCCACGGTGCGCCAGATGCCCATGCCGACCTGACGCGGCTCGGTCTCGATGCCGATCATCCGGCGCACCTGCGAGCGGA
Source organism: uncultured Actinomycetota bacterium (assembly GCA_963721775.1). Taxonomy (GTDB): domain Bacteria; phylum Actinomycetota; class Actinomycetes; order Propionibacteriales; family Nocardioidaceae; genus Nocardioides. The sequence goes on from CAVRMH010000003.1 coordinate 37,146, forward strand.
TGCCGTCGGCGCCGACCAGCAGGTCGACGGTCTCGGTGCTGCCGTCGGACAGGGTGGCGGTCACGGAGTCGCCGTGGTCGTCGATGGCGGTCACCGTCTGGCCCAGGCGTACGTCGACACCGGCGTCGACGACGGCCTTGGCGAGGATGTCGGCGAGGTCCGCCCGGACCGCGCCCATCGTCGGGGGCACCTGGTCGCCGCCCATCGGCGGCGCCGGGATCTCGGCCATCACGTGGCCGTCGACGGTGCGCAGCCGGAGCTTGTCGAAGGCGTAGCCGTGCTCGGCGAGCTGCTCGTAGACGCCGACCGCGTGCAGCGCCTTGAGGGCGTTGCCCTGCAGGGTGATGCCGTGGCCGACCCCGCCCATCTCCGGGCGGATCTCGACGAGGACGACCTGGACGCCGCGCTGGGCGAGGCCGAGGGCGAGGACGCCGCCCGCGATGCCGCCGCCGACGACGAGGACGCGACGGGCCTGGGACTCGGACATGGGGAACTCCTGGATGACGGGGACGGGGGTCAGGCCGGCTGGGCCGTGGCGAACTGGGAGGGGCGGGCGCCGGTGATCCAGCCGACGACGTGGTCGGTCTCGGTCTCGGCCATGGGGACGTCGGCGACCTTCTGGCCGCGGTTGAGCACGACGACCCGGTCGGCGACCTCCTCGCAGAGCGGGAGGTTGTGGGTGACCAGCACGATCGCGATGCCCTGCTGGGCCATCCGCCGGATCAGCGCCTCGACCTGCTTGGTCTGCTCGTAGCCGAGCGCGGCGGTCGGCTCGTCGAGGAGGAGTACGCCGTGCGCGTCGCCGGAGACGCGGATCGCGCTCCGGGCGAGGGCGACGACCTGGCGCTGGCCGCCGGAGAGCATCTCGACGGGCCGGGTCATCGGGGCGGTGCGGACGCCGAGCCGGTCGAGCTCGGACTCGGACCGCTTGCGCATCGCCTTGTGGTCGACGAAGCCGAGCCAGCCCAGCGGGCCGCGGCGCAGGATCTCGCGGCCGATGTTGAGGTTGATCGAGATGTCCTGCGGCTCCACGAGCGCGAGGTCCTGGTAGACCATCTGGATCCCGGCCGCGGAGGAGTCGCTCGGCGCGTGGAAGGCCACCTCGTCGCCGCGGACCCGGATGGTGCCGGCCGAGGGCCGGTGCGCGCCGGACATCACCTTGAGCAGGGTGGACTTGCCGGCGCCGTTGTCGCCGAGCAGGCCGACGACCTCGCCGGGCATGACGTGGAAGTCGACGGAGTCCAGCGCCCGGACGAAGCCGTAGTGCAGGTCGATGCCGGTCAGCTCGAGCGCCGGCGTACCGGGGGAGGCGTCGGCCATGGCTCAGCCCTTCTTCTGGTGGACGGACATGTTGGCGGTCGCCATCAGCCGGTTGGAGACGCTGGTCTGGATGACGCGCTCGAAGGCGAGCGAGCCGAGCAGCAGGGCTCCGGTGAAGACGGTGGCCCAGTAGGGCTGGATGCCGCGGATGGTCAGGCCGTTGGCGATGGTGGCCAGGATCAGCGCGCCGACCAGGATGCGGGGCAGGCTGCCCCGGCCACCGGTCAGGGCGACGCCGGCCAGCGCCACCGCGGTGAGGGCGGTGAAGATGATCGCCGGGCTGGCCGCCGGGTTCGCCTCGGTGACGACGGCGGTGGTGACCAGCCCGCCGAGGGCGGCGAGCAGGCCCGGAGATCACGAAGCCGACGCACCTTGTAGCGGTCGCTGTGGATGCCGGAGCGGCGTACCGCCTCGGGGTTGCCGCCGACCGCCATCAGCCGGATGCCGTCGCGGGTGCGGGTGAGGAACACGGTGCCCACGACGAAGACCGCGCCGACGATGAAGACCGGGGCGGGGATGCCCGGGAAGTCGCCGGTGGCGAGGTAGCGGTGGGTGCCCATGAACTCCAGCTGGGTGAGCCCGGGGAACGTGTAGCCCCCGGCCACGACCGCGGCCAGGCCGGACAGCACCGACAGGGTGCCGATGGTGACGATGATCGGGTTGAAGCCGCGCAGCGAGATGAGCCCGTTGACCAGGCCGACCACGACGCCGCAGCCCAGGCCCGCGGCCAGCGCGATCCACGTCGCGTAGCCGTGGGTGAGCAGCCAGCCGCAGACACAGCTGGCGATCGCCGCCGTGCCCGGCAGGGACAGGTCGAGGACGCCGGTCATGATGCCGATGCCGACGCCGGCCGCGAACAGCGCGGTGAGCGAGGCGGCGTTCGCGATCAGCAGCGCGTTGTCCGTGGTGAAGAAGTACGGCGAGCACCAGAACGCGAAGACCACGATCAGCAGCCCCCACAGGAGGAAGATGCCGCGGTCACGCAGGAAGACCAGCGTGGTCACGATGCGGGGGACGTCGTCCCCGGTGGGCACCGGGGCCGGCCCGGGGCTGATCGCCCCGGACTCGGCCACCTTCTCGGTCGTCACAGCGCTCATCCCTCTGCCTTGATGACCTTCTGGGGCACGGTCATCTGCACGCCCTCCTTGGTCGGGTCGTCGATCATCGCGACCAGGGCGTCGAAGGACTGCGCCATGTCGGCCTCGAACTGCAGCGCCACGGACGCGTAGACGTCGCCCTTCTTGACCAGCGCGAGGACCTCGTCGTTGCCGCCGGCCTCGGTGAGGCAGGTCAGGTCCTTGCCGGCCGCCTTGAAGGCGCCGATGGCACCGAGCGCGCCCTCGTCGTTGTTGCCGAGCACGGCCTTGACGTCGGGGTTGCCCTGGAGTGCGTTGCCGATGTCGGTCTGCGCCGCGGCCCGGTCGTTGACGACGACGCTGGTGACGATCTTCGCGCCGGGTGCGGTGGCGGCCAGGGCCTCCTTGGCGGCGGTCTCGATCTCCTCCTTGCCGGCGGTGCCGGGGGCGTTCTCCTCCATGATCACCTCGGCCTTGCCGTCGAGCTTCTCGTTGATGCAGTTGCCGAGCTCCTCGCCGATGGCCTTGCCCTGGGCGACGTAGTCGATGGTGGAGAAGGAGAGGCCGGGCTGGGGGCCGTCGAAGCCGTAGAGCTCGGGCGTCCCGTTGAGGATCAGCGGGACCTCGTCCTTCTGGGCCTTGGCGACCAGCGCCTTCATCGAGGAGGCGTCGATCGAGATCGCCCAGGCGCCGGCGACGCGGCCGGACTCGATGACGCTCTGGAGGTCGGTGACCTGCTTCTGCGGGTCGAGGTTCGGGTCCTGCACGAGGACCTCGTAGCCCTTGCTGTCGCCGTAGTGGGTGACGCCCTCGGACAGGCCCTTCATGGCCGGGATCTTCAGGGCCAGCGGGGAGAAGGCGATGGTCTTGTCGCCCGAGCTGGAGCCGTCCGCGGCCTGGGTCTCACCGGAGCCGCAGGCGGCGAGCAGGGCGAGGCTGCCGGCGGTGAGGCCGACGAGGGCGACCCGCAGGGGCTTGGAGGGTGCGTGCATTCGTTCAACTCCTGGTCTCGTGGCGCCCGGACGCCGTGTGGGTTGGGTCACAGGAAACACGTGACGCCAGTCACCCGGAACCCGGCTTGCGCTGATGGCAGGCATCGGCGTCCGCACGTTCCGCCGCCCCCTCGGGCGCACCTAGCGTGAAGCCCGCAACCACCCGACCGTCTTCACCGAGGAGCCCCCATGGCCTACGTCGTCAGCGCCACCTGGACCGCCCAGCCCGGCCAGGAGGACACCGTCCGCGACGCCATCGACAAGCTGACCCCGCCCTCGCGCGAGGAGCCCGGCAACGTCTTCTACCAGGCGTACCAGGACCCCGCCGAGCCGCTGGTCTTCCACCTGTTCGAGATCTACGAGGACGAGGCGGCGTACGCCGACCACGGTGCCTCGGACCACTTCGCCGAGTTCGGGCACGGGCTGGCCATCCCGGTGCTGGCCAAGCGCGAGCGGGCGTTCTACGAGACGATCGGCTGACCCACGTGCGCCTCGCCGTCTTCCGTCGCCACACCGACGAGCCGCACGCGCGGTTCGTCGGCCTCGTGCTGGGTCACGGGGAGCACCTGCGGGTGCACCCCTTCGACGCCGGCGCGGACCTCGTCGAGCTGCTCGCCGAGTCGCCCGAGTGGCGTGAGTCGCGTGCCGACGTGGCCGCCGCGGGGGACGGGCTGGGCCTGGACGAGGTGCTGCTGCTGCCGCCGGTCTACCCGGTCGCGATGCGCGACTTCCTCACCTTCGAGGCGCACGTCGACGGCATGGAGCGCGGGCACGGCAACCCCGGCCCGCCGCCGGAGTGGTACGACGCCCCCGTCTTCCTCTTCATGGCGCCGCACGCGGTGACCGGGCCGTACGACGACGTCGCGATGCCGCCGGACACCGAGCGGCTCGACTTCGAGCTCGAGGTCGCCGCGATCGTCTGCCGCGACGGCCGCAACCTGACCCCGGAGGCCGCCCGCGACGTGATCGGCGGCTACTGCGTGATGAACGACTGGTCCGCGCGCGACGTCCAGGGCCGCGAGATGAAGCTCAAGCTCGGCCCGTCCAAGGGCAAGGACTTCGCGACCACGATCGGCCCCTGGGTGGTGACCGCCGACGAGCTGGAGATGCACCGCGACGAGGACGGCTTCCTCGACCTCGAGATGAGCGTCAGCGTCAACGGCGTGCAGGTCGGCGGCGACCGCTCCGGCCACATGGGCTGGTCCTTCGAGCAGCTGGTGTCCCACGCCTCCCGCGCGTCGTGGGTGAAGGCCGGCGAGGTCATCGCCTCCGGCACCTGCGCGTCCGGCGCGCTGGCCGAGAGCTGGGGCCGCAACGGCGCCCTGGTCGCCGCCGCCGCTGCAGGTCGGCGACGTCGTCGAGATGACCATCGAGGGCATCGGCACGATCACGCAACCGCGTCGTCGCCTCCACCGAGGACGTGCCGCCGGTCCCCGCCGCGCCGGCGGCGTACCCGTGAGGGGGTCTGAGCCCGATGTCCCTCACGATCACCACCGTCGAACCCGGCCACCGGCGCCGCGCTGGCGACGTACGACTCGTTCACGCCGAAGGAGGTCGACGCCGCCCTCGAGGACGCGCACGTCGCCGCGCAGGTCTGGGCCGGTACGCCGCTCGCCGACCGGCTGGCCCTGCTCCGCCGGGTCGGGGCGCTGCTCACCGAGCAGCGGGTCGAGCTGGCCGCGCTGATCACCTCCGAGATGGGCAAGCCGCTGGCCGAGGCGCTCGGCGAGATCGACAAGTGCGCCTGGAACATGCGACGTCGTCGCCGAGCTCGCGCCCGGCTGGCTGGCCGACCACGAGGTGCCCAGCGCCGCGACCCGGTCGTGGCTGTCCTACGAGCCGCTCGGCGTCGTGTTCGCGGTGATGCCGTGGAACTTCCCGTTCTGGCAGGTGCTGCGCTTCGCCGGCGCCGCGCTGTCGGCCGGCAACGCCGCCGTGCTCAAGCACTCCCCGAACGTCACCGGCTGCGCGCTGGCCGTCGAGCGGCTCTTCGCCGACGCGGGCGCACCGGCCGGGCTGTTCCGCACCGTCGTGCTGGCCGAGGAGGTCGTGCCCGAGGTGGTGCCCGGCATCATCGCCGACCCCCGGGTCGCCGCGGTCACCCTGACCGGCAGCGAGCGGGCCGGCGCCGCGGTCGGCGCCGCCGCCGGGCGGAGCGCTCAAGAAGAGCGTGCTCGAGCTCGGCGGGTCCGACCCGTTCGTGGTCCTCGACGACGCCGACCTGCCCGGCCGCCGCCGACGCCGCGGTGCAAGTCCCGCTTCGGCAACGGCGGCCAGAGCTGCATCGCCGCCAAGCGCTTCATCGTGCTCGACGCGGTGGCCGACGAGTTCGCCCGGCTGGTCAGCGAGCGGGTCGGGCTGCTCCAGGTCGGCGACCCGATGGCCGAGGGCACCACGGTCGGCCCGATGGCCCGCGCCGACCTCCGCGACGGCGTGCACCGCCAGGTCCGGGCAGCGTGCGCGAGGGCGCGACGCTGGTCACCGGCGGCCACCCGATCGACGCCGACGGCTTCTTCTACGCGCCGACGGTCCTCGACCACGTGCGTCCGCGGGATGACGGTCTTCACCGAGGAGGTCTTCGGGCCGGTCGCGGTGATCGTCCGCGCCCACGACGACGACCACGCCGTCGAGCTCGCCAACGACACCGACTACGGCCTCGGCGCGGCGGTGTGGAGCGGCTCCGGGCGCGGTCTGGCGGTGGGCCGCCGGATCCGCTCGGGGGCGCTGTTCGTCAACGCGGTGGTCGCCTCCGACCCGCGGCTGCCGTTCGGCGGCATCGGCCGCAGCGGCTACGGCCGCGAGCTGTCCGCCGAGGGCACCCGCGAGTTCACCAACGTCCGCACGATCTTCGTGGGGGACAGCGCCGCCGCGCTGCCCACGATCACGGAGTGACGCGATGACCGCCCCCGCCCTGGACCACGTCGGCCTCACCGTCGGCGACCTGCCCGCGATGACCGCAGTGGTACGCCGCCGCGCTCGGCCTCGAGGTGGAGTTCGAGTTCGCCCTCGACCACGTCGACTTCCGCGGGGTGATGCTGCGCAGCCCGGCGGGGTACCGGATCGAGCTGCTGCACCGCCCCGAGAGCGTCACCGGACTGCAGGCCGCGAACCCCGTCGAGGCCGCGCTCACCCGCGGCTTCGGCCACCTCGCCCTGGACGTGCCCGACGTCGACGCGGCGTACGCCGCCCTGCTCGCCGCGGGTGCCTCCGACCGGATGTCGCCGCGGCCCTCGCCCGAGCCGGGCGTGCGGATGGCGTACGTCGCCGACCCGGAGGGCAACCTCCTCGAGCTCCTCGACCGCACCTTCGGCTCCGTCGGTTGAGGAGCGAGGAACGAGCGTCTCGAAACCAGGAGCCCCGATGACCGGCCGCCTCGCCGGCAAGACCGCGCTGATCACCGGCGTCGGCGGCGGCATGGGCGTCGCCGCGGCCCGGATGTTCTGCGCCGAGGGCGCCCGCGTCGTCGGCTGCGACCTCGACGAGGACGGCGCCCGGCGTACCGAGAAGGAGGTCCGCGCCGACGGCGGCGAGATCACCGTGATGGGCGGGGTCGACCTCGGCGACGCCGACCAGGCCCGGGAGTGGGTCGACGCCGCGGTGGCGACGTACGACGGCATCGACGTGCTCTACAACAACGCCTCGACCCAGCGCTTCGGCGCGCTCGACGAGCTGTCGATCGAGGACTGGGACTTCACGATGCGCAACGAGCTCGACCTCGTCTACTACACGGTGCGGGCCGCGTGGCCGCACCTGAAGAGGTACGGCGGCGGCTCGATCATCAACGTCGGGTCGATCGCGGCGCTGCGCGGCGTGGAGTTCATGCCGCAGAACGCGCACAGCACCGCCAAGGGCGGCGTGATCGCGCTGACCCTGCAGCTGGTCGTCGAGGGCGGGCCGCACGGCATCCGCGCCAACGTCATCAGCCCCGGCATGACCGCGACCCCGAACACCGCGCCCCTGCTGGCCGACCCGCCGGAGCGGTTCCGCACGGTCGTCCTCGACCGGATCCCGCTGGGCCGGGTCGGGCAGCCCGAGGACATCGTCAACGCCGCGATCTTCCTGGCCTCCGACGAGTCCTCGTGGATCAGCGGCACCAACATCGTCATCGACGGAGGCGGCTCGGTCCTCGGCTGAGCCCACACAGCACAGCATTCCGCTGGTTGAGGAGGGCGCGCAGCGCCCGTCTCGAAACCAAGGAACCAAAGGAGAAGCACCATGAGCGGCAACCTGAACGAGTTCGGCATCACCCACCTGCGGCACGTCGACCTCGCGGTGCCCGACTACGACACCCAGCGCACGTTCTACAAGGACACCTGGGGCCTCACCGAGGTCGGCACCGACGGCGACCTGTCCTACCTCGCGGCCGAGGGCTCCCCGGAGCAGTACGTCATCCGCCTCCGCAAGGACGCCGACAAGCGCCTCGACCTGATCTCCTTCGGCGCCGAGAGCGCCGCCGCGGTCGACGCGCTGGCCGCCAAGCTCGGCACCGAGGGCATCTCGCTGGTCAGCGAGCCCGGCGACCTGCAGACCGCCGGCGGCGGCTACGGCTTCCGGTTCTTCGACATCGACGGCCGCACCATCGAGATCTCCAGCGACGTGGCGACCCGGCAGCACCGGGCCATCGAGGAGGGCGAGGCGATGCCGGTGCGGATCTCGCACGCGGTGATGAACTCCAACGACCCGAACCGCACCCGCGACTTCTACGCCAACACCCTCGGCTTCAAGCTCTCCGACAGCCTCTGGAGCGAGCACATGGGCGAGATGATGCACTTCATGCGGTGCAACGACTGGCACCACAGCCTGGCGATCGCCCGCGGCCCGCACACCTCGGTGCACCACGTGTCGTTCGAGATGCGCGGCCTCGACGAGTACATGCGCGGCACCGGCCGGGTCATGCGCGCCGGCATCAAGAAGGTGTGGGGCCCCGGCCGCCACCTGGCCGGCAACAACACGTTCTCCTACTTCATCGACCCGAGCGGCAACACGATGGAGTACACCACCGAGCTCGAGAAGCTCGAGACCGACGAGTGGCACCCGACGCTCTACGACATCGCCGACCCGATGACCCAGGACCAGTGGGGCACCTCGGACCCGATGAGCGAGTTCATCGCCCGCGAGAGCTTCAACGACCCGGACAAGGGCGTCTTCGTCGCCCCGCCGGTCTGATGACGCGACCTCGACGGCAAGGTCGTCGTCGTCACCGGCGGCGCCCGCGGCCAGGGCGCCGCCGAGGTCGAGGCGCTGGCCCGCGCCGGGGCGACGGTGCTGGCCACCGACGTCCTCGACGAGGAGGGCACCACGCTGGCCAAGGCGCTCGCCGAGGACGGCCTCGACGTGGAGTACGCCCACCTCGACGTCACCGACCCCGACGGCTGGACCGCGCTCGCCGACCGGCTGCGCACCGGCCCCGGCCGGGTCGACGGCCTGGTCAACAACGCCGGCGTCGCCGCCCGCGAGCGGCTGCCGCACGTCAGCCTCGACGCCTGGCAGCGCACCTTCGACATCAACGTCACCGGCCCGATGCTCGGCATCCAGGCGCTGGTCCCGCTGATGCGGCCCGGGCTCCTCGATCGTCAACATCTGCTCGGTCGCCGCGATGGCCGGCCACGCCGCGGCGGCGTACACCTCCAGCAAGTGGGCGCTGCGCGGCCTCACCCGTACGGCGTCGCTCGAGCTGGGCGCGCAGGGCATCCGGGTCAACGCGGTGATGCCCGGCCTGGTCGACACCCCGCTGATGGCCTCGGCCTCGCCGGCGTTCACCGACGCGGCGCTGGCCGAGATCCCGCTCGGCCGGGTCGGCGTGCCCGCCGACATCGCGCCGACGATCGTGTTCCTGGTCTCGGACGACGCGGCGTACTACAACGGCGCCGAGATCGTCATCGACGGCGGCCTGACCGCGCACGTGTCCCACAAGGGCATCGCCGACGCCACCCGGCCGGCGTCCGGCGCGCCGACCTCGTCGGTTGAGCCTGTCGAAACCACGACCCCGTGAAGCTCGCCACCCTCCGCCACGACGGAGCCACCATCGGTGCGGTCGTCGACGGCGACGTCGCGTACCCGCTCCCCGACGGCCTCACCGTCGCCGACCTGATCGAGCTCGGCCTCGAGCGCGCCCTGGAGATCGGCGACCGAGCGCTCGCCGGGGAGGGCATCCTCGTGTCGACGCGTCCCTGCTCGCGCTGCCCTACAAGCCGCCCAGCATCCGCGACTTCGTCACCTTCGAGAGCCACGTCGAGGGGGTGCGCAGGAGCATCGACCACGCGGTCGGCGTCCCGGACGCGTGGTACGACGCCCCGACGTTCTACTTCACCAACCCGCACGCGCTCTACGGCCCCGGCCAGCCGGTCCCGAAGCCCGCGCTCTGCCGCGCCCTCGACTTCGAGATGGAGGTCGGCGTCGTCCTCGGCCGCGGCGGCACGTCGCTGACCGAGGCCGAGGCGAACGACGCGATCTTCGGCTACACGATCGTCAACGACTGGTCGGCCCGCGACATCCAGTCCCGCGAGATGCAGGTCGGCCTCGGCCCCGCCAAGGGCAAGGACTTCGCCACCTCCATCGGCCCCTGGATCGTCACCGCCGACGAGCTCGAGCCCTTCCACGACGCCGACGGCTTCCTCGACCTCGACTGCACGGCGTACGTCAACGGCGACCCCGATCGGCCACGACCGGCTCGCGCACATGCACTGGACGTTCCCGCAGATGATCGCCTACGCCTCGCGCGACTCCGTCGTCCTCGCCGGCGACCTGCTGGCCAGCGGTACGACGGGTGGCGGCGGCTGCCTGGCCGAGCTCTGGGGCCGCAACGGCACGCAGACCCCGCCACCCCTCCAGCCCGGCGACGAGGTCACGATCGAGGTCGAGGCGCTGGGCACCCTGGCAGGCAAGGTCTGCTGAGGCTCAGCGGTTCAGCGCCTCGAAGGTCTGGAAGACCATGTACGCCGGCCAGAACAACCCCTGGAAGATCGCGTACGCGTACTCCCAGAACTGGTCTGCCTGCTGCCAGAAGTACACCCACGCCCCGAAGATCCCCAGCCCGTACAGCGCGCCCCCACCGGCGGCTCCCGCATTGTTGGCCATCACGTCCTCCTCCGTATGGCTCAAGCCTCGCGGTACTCGCCGCCCTGCACACGAGCAGAAGGTCCCGGCCCGCCGAATCCACCGTCCTTCGTTCGGATCACGAGAGCAGCTCGCCGCTTCCGGATATGGCACCCGCAAGGTCGGCGGTTCGACCCCGCCCCTGCCCACAAGCCGCAGGTCCCGACCTGTGAGGGCGCCCCCGCCGGACTCGGCGGGGGCGTTCGCCGCCTCCGGCCTTCCTGCCGGCGGAGCTGGCCGGCCTCTACTCCCGGACCCGGCCGGTCTCGTACCCCCACATCGCGACCTCCACCCGGTTACGGGCGCCGAGCTTGGCCATGAGGCTGCCGATGTGGGTCTTCACCGTGCTGAGGCTGATGTGCAGCTCGGCGGCGATCTCTGCGTTGGTGCGACCCCGCGCGATGGTGAGCAGCACCTGCTCCTCGCGTTCGGTGAGCGGGTCGAGGGGCTGGGCGGGAGGAGCTGCCCGACCCGTGCCCGCGAACGTCGACAGCAGCCGGCGGGTGATGCTGGGCGAGATGAGCGAGTCACCTCGGGTGGCCGCCCGGATCGCCTCGCCGAGCAGCTCGGGTCCGGCGTCCTTCAGCAGGAAGCCGGTGGCGCCGGCCAACAGCGCACCGTGCACGTACTCGTCGAGGTCGAAGGTGGTGATCACGACGACCGCGACCGGGTCCTCGACGCCCGGCCCGGCCAGCAGACGGGTCGCTTCGACGCCGTCGAGGACGGGCATCCGGATGTCCATCAGGCACACGTCGGGACGGAGCTCGCGGGCCAGCCGCACCGCCTCCTGCCCGTCGCGCGCCTCCCCCACGACCTCGATGCCGTCCAGGGTGCCGAGGATCAGCCGCAGTCCGGTTCGCACGAGATCCTGGTCGTCGGCGACCAGCACCCGGATGCTCACGCCGACACCTGCCGCGGCAGTGTCGCGCTGACGGCCCAGCCGCGACCGGGGCAGGGACCTGCCCGGCACGCGCCACCCAGGAGCAGCGCGCGTTCCACCATCCCGGTGAGCCCGAACCCCGCTTCGGGGGCGGGGTCAGCCGCGCCCGGATCACCGTCGTCGCGGACGACGAGGCTGACCGTCGACTGGTCGCCGGCGACGCGCACGTCGATCAGGGTGGCGTTCCGGGCATGCCGCAGGGCATTGGTGACCGCCTCCTGAGCGATCCGGAAGACAGCGGCGTCGATCGCCGCCGGGAGGGCGGCCAGGTCACCCGAGACCGTCGACCTCCACCCGCGGCCCGGCAGGCGAGGCCCCGGACAGCCGCTCGAGGTCGGCCACACCGGGCTGCGGGGCGTAGTCGACGGGTGCCTCGTTGCGCAGCACGCGGACCATCGCCCGCATCTCCGCGAGCGTGCGCGACGCCTCCACCTCGATCACCTCCAGCGCCTCGAGCGGCGACGACGGGCTGGTCGCCGCGAGGGCGCGCCCTGCCTGGGCCTGGACGGCGATGGCAGAGACGTGGTGGGCCACCGTGTCGTGCAGCTCGCGCGCCAACAGGACCCGCTCCTCCGACTTCACCTGCTCCAGCCTTCGCTCCCGGGCGCCGTGCTGGGAACGCACGGCCCAGCCCAGGGCAAAGGCGGACATCAGGACAGCGACCCCGCCGATCGCGTCGGCGACCCCGGTCCAGCTGACGAAGAACGCCATGGTGGCCGGGACCAGGATGATCGCCAGACCCGCCACCGCCTCTCGCCCGGAACCCCACCGGAAGAGTGCGTAGGGCAGCAGCAGGAAGTAGAGCATCGTGTACACGTCGAGCGCCGGTGCGTCGGACGCGATCAGGCCGATGTCCACGACCGCGACCACGCCGAAGGCGGTCGCGACCACCGCGAGCGGGTGGGTACGTCGCCACAGCAGCAGCGGCGCGAGCCCGACCGTCAACACCACCGACAGCCCCGGTAGCGGCAGGTCCTCACGCAGGACACCCTCCAGCACCCCGGAGACCGTCACGACCGCCAGCAGCGCCCAGTCCCGCCACACCCGAACCGGTGGGGCCGAGGGCCGGGGTTCCTCCAGCAGGGACCGCAGTGGATTGCTCACCCCCTCAGCGTAGGGATGGAGCGCCGCCAGGGGACCGGCCGAAAGTCTGACCCGGCCCCCGGCCGAAGGCACGACCGGCTCGGAGCCTCACGGCCGATGCCTGGCGACCACGAGCGCGGCGAGGGTTGAGCCCATGATCACAGTCGAGTCCCTGACCCGGAGGTACGCCGGCTTCACCGCCGTCGACGACGTCTCCTTCACCGCCCAGCCCGGCCGCGTGACCGGTTTCCTCGGTCCGAACGGCGCCGGCAAGTCCACCACGATGCGCGTGATGGTCGGTCTGACCGTCCCGACATCCGGCTCCGCGACCATCAACGGAGAACGGTTCGCCGACCTCCCCAACCCCGGCCTCGAGGTGGGCGTCCTGCTGGACGCCTCCGCGCAGCACGCCGGTCGCACCGGCCGCGAGATCCTCACGGTCGCCGCCGCCACGATGGGCCTGCCCGGCTCTCGCGTCGACGAGATGCTCGAGCTGGTGAGCCTGACACCCACCGAGGCCAGGCGCCGGGTGCGCAACTACTCGCTCGGCATGCGCCAGCGGCTCGGTATCGCCACGGCACTCCTCGGAGACCCCCAGGTGCTGATCCTCGACGAGCCCGCCAACGGGCTCGACCCCGCCGGGATCCGGTGGATGCGCGACCTGCTGACGGGCTTCGCCAGCCAGGGCGGCACGGTGCTGCTGTCCTCGCACCTGCTCCACGAGATCGAGGTCATCGCCGACGACCTGGTCGTCATCGGCAACGGCAAGATCGTCGCGTCCGGCACCAAGGAAGAGCTCCTCGCCGCGGCCGGGACGCTCGCCCGCTCGACGTCACCGCGCGACCTCGCCCACGCACTCGAGCAGGCCGGGATCCCCAGCACGCTCGCCGGGGACGGCTCGGTCCGCACCGATGCCGACCCCGCTCGGGTCGGGGCCGTGGCCCTGACCGCCGGCATCGCCCTCACCGAGCTCCGGTCCGCCGAGGGCGCCGGGCTCGAAGACATGTTCCTGTCGCTCACTGCCGACACCCAACGCGAAGGAGTTGCGGCATGACCGCCACGATCGTCCCTCCGGCCACCACCGAGGCCGCACCGGCCCGCCGGACCGCCCGTCCCATCCCGACCACCCGGCTCGTCAAGGTCGAGCTGCGCAAGATGTTCAACACCCGCTCGGGATTCTGGATGCTCATCAGCATCGGCGTCCTGTCGGTCATCGCGACCGGGGCGGTCATCATCTTCGCTCCCGACAGCGCCGTCACCTACGAGAGCTTCGCGACGGCGATCGGGTTCCCGATGTCGGTGATCCTGCCGATGATCGCGATCCTGGCCGTCACGAGTGAGTGGAGCCAGCGCAGCGGACTCACGACGTTCACGCTGGTGCCGAGCCGCGGACGCGTGATCGGCGCCAAGGCGATCGCGACCCTCCTGGTGGGCCTCGGCTCGATGGCCGTCGCCTTCGCGGTGGGCGCCGTCGGCAACCTGGCCGGTTCCGCGCTCGCCGGCGTCGACACCGTCTGGGACATCTCGTTGTCCATGGCGCCCCAGATCGTGCTCGGCAACCTGGTCGGCATGGCCATCGGCTTCACGCTCGGTGTCGTGCTGCGCAACTCCGCGGCCGCGATCGTGGGCTACTTCGTCGTCTCACTGGTCATGCCGGGCATCCTCGTCCTCCTGGCCCAGGTGCGCTCGTGGTTCGAGGACCTGCAGCCGTGGATCGACTGGAACTACACGCAGGTGGCGCTCTTCGAGGGCGCCACGAACACCGGTAAGGAGTGGGCGATGCTCGGCTCGACCACGATGATCTGGATCGTCATTCCCCTCGTCGTCGGGCTGCTCTTCCTGCGCCGCTCCGAGGTCAAGTAGTCACACACACGGGCGGCGGTATCCGGAACTCAT
>CAVRMH010000004.1:0-149767 GCA_963721775.1 uncultured Actinomycetota bacterium
ACCCGGCTGCGCACGGGACGGGGGCGGCGTACCGGCCAGCTGACGTCCCAGCCCACCGGCCGGCCGGCGACCGTCGCGACCGGCTCGCTGGAGGGGTGGTGGCCCGGCTCGGCGCACCAGTCGACCTGCCCGGAGACCCCGGGCGGGACCAGCACGCGGTACTCCACGCTCCCGGCTCCGGGGACGGTGCCGAGGACCTGTCCGGCGGTGACCTCCTGGCCCGGCTCGACGACCGGGCGCCACTCCCAGGTGGAGGCGGGCTGCGGCTGGTCGGCGTCCGGCACCAGCCAGGTCGGCGCGCTCCCCAGCGGCCGGAGCAGCCCGTCGAAGACCCCGCCGAGCAGCCACGGGCCGAGCCGGGCGGAGAGCGGGCGACCGAGGGGCGCGGCCCGGTCTCCGACGGCCAGGCCGCCGGTGTACTCGTAGGCCTGGACGGCGACCGTCGAGCCGCGGATGCCGACCACCTCGCCGGGCAGCTCGTGGGGACCGAGGGCGACCAGCTCGGCCATCGAGACCGACCCGAGGTCCTCGACCTCGATCAGGGGACCGCTCACCCGGGCCACCCGGCCGGTGGGCCCGGCCGGCGTCTCCGTGCTCATGGCGTGGACCACAGCGCCTCCCCGTCGAGCGTGTCGAGCGCGAGGTCGACCAGCGTGGCCACGGAGGCGTCGACGGCACGACCGTCGGGTGCGGTGGCGCGCAGGCCGCCGTCCGGCGTGGCGGCGACCTCCGCGTCCCCGCCGAGGCGGGAGCGGAGCGTTGCGGCGAGTCGGGTCCGGGTGTCGTCGTCGGTGAGCAGGTCGCGCACGGCCGCGCCGCCGGCCTTACGCAGGCGTTCGTAGACCTCGCGCTGCGCGGTGAGCACGACCCGGCGCGCTGCCCGCTGCGCGGCGGCGGCCTCGGTGGCCACCATCGTGGCTGCCTCCGCCGCACCGCGGGCCCGGGCCTCGGCGAGCAGGGCGTCGGCGCGGGTGCGGGCCTCGGCCACCCGATCGCCGGCCGCGGCCTCCGCCGCCCGGACGGAGCGCTCCGCGTCGTCCCGGGCCGTGGCGAGCAGGGCGGCACGCAGCGGCCGCAGCGGCTCGGCGGTCGCCGGGCCGGGTGCGGTGCGGGCCAGGTCGGTCGTCATGGCATCACCACCGTCAGCGGTGCGCCGGGGGCGGCGCGCAGGTCGTCGAGGAGCGCGGCCGCGGCCGGCGTCAGCACGACCACCCGGACCGTGGCAGGGAGGTCGCGCCACGCGCCCCGGACGTCGTCCGGGTCCACGGCAACGAGCACGCGCGCGCCGGCGAGGGCGAACCCCTCCACGCGGTACGCCGCACCGATGGCCGCGACCTCAGCCATCGGCAGCGCTCCCGGCGGTCGCCGGCGCCGGACACGTCAGGCCTTCCCGATCAGGATGATCGACACGATGAGCCCGTAGATCGCGATGCCCTCGGCCAGCCCGACGATCACCATGGCCCGGCCGAAGAGCTCGGGGCGCTCGCTCATCGCGGCCAGCGCGGCGGACCCGGTGTAGGCAACCGCGATGGCGGCACCGATCGAGGAGCCGGCCACGGCGATGGCCGCGCCGATCAGGGCCGAGCCGTTCGTCGTGTCGGCGGCCGCGGCCGCGGTGGTCGTGGCGGCCACGGACGGCCCGGTGGCCAGCGCCACCAGCAGGACGACCAGGGAGCCGAGCAGCAGCACCCCGGCGCCGGTGAGCACCACGCCGGCGGTGGCCCGGCCGCGGCGGAGCAGGGCCGTGGTGCCGGTGGCGACCAGGAGGACGACGGGCAGGGCGAGGAGCCAGGTCATGGCGAGACCTCCGGTGGGGACAGGGGAACGTGCCAGGGACGGAAGGGCCGCCCCTCGATGTCGAAGATGCGGGAGAAGAGCTCGTAGTACTCCAGACGGAGGGCCTGGATCGCGGCCACGACACCCTCGAGGGTGAAGGCCAGGGCGTTGCCGAGGACGAACACCAGCACCGCTGCGGCAGCGGCGCCGACGCCGCGGTCCCACAGCGCCGTGGTGGCCTGCCAGACGACCGCACCGAGGGCGGCGTGGGTCAGCCCGAACGCCGCGAGGCGCGCGAAGCTGACGACGTTGGAGCCGAGCCGGACCACGATGTCGAACAGCTCGACCCCCGCCTCCGCACCGCCGGCCACGCCCCCGCCCGCGGCGGCCAGCAGGCCGGCGAAGAGGGCCAGCAGGCCCAGCCCCGTCACGACCGCCCCGGACACGGTGAGCCACCCGAGTCCGGCGTACAGGCCGGTGCCGAGGAGCACGAGCCCGATGAACACCGACGCCCCGGCCAGCCCGGACGGTGCCAGCGCGGCGTTGCGCCAGCCACCCTCGCGGAACCGGTTCACCGAGCCCAGGGCGTACGACGCCCCGAGCAGCACGGCGCCGGCCGCGACGGCCGCCAGCAGCAGGGGGACCGGGTGCTCGAGCGGGGCGAGCCAGATGACCGGGAGCACCCCGGTAGGGCCGAAGAACTCGCCGTACAGCACCCCGAAGACGATGCTCGCAGCCCCGGCTCCGGCGACAAACAGCCACACCCGCCGCAGGGGCGCGAGCCGATGCCACCACCCGAACCGCACGGCCAGCGCCGCCAGCACCAGCAGGCTGCCGTGGCCGGCGTCGGCGAACATGATCCCGAACATGGTCACGTAGGTCACCCCGGCCAGCACCGACGGGTTGACGTCGGCGTACGGCACCGTCGCGTACGTCGTCACGAGCGGGTCGAAGGCGTGGGAGGTGCCGGTCGGCGGGAGCAGCGTCGGCGGCTGTACGCCGCGGGGGGCCGGCAGCGGGGCGACGGCACCGCCGAGCGGCTCGATGCGGGTCGCGAGCCGGGGCACCTCCTCGGTGGGCATCCAGCCCACCAGCGCGGCCACCTGCCCGTGCACCACGGCCTGGTCGTGCCGGGCCTCGAGCTGGGCCTCGCCCGCGATCAGGTCGAGCCGGCCCTGACGTTCGCACTCGTCGAGGTCGGGCGGGGCGGCGGAGAGGGCGGCGTCGGCCGGGGGCTGCGCGAGCCGTTGCAGCCGCTGTGCCGACGGCCCGGGATGCGCGGGCGTGTCGCCGTGCGCGGGCTCGTCCGGGTCCAGCGTCCCCTGGTCGCCGACGGCGACCAGGAGGTCACGCAGTGCGGTGGAGGGTGCGAGGACGGCGACCCGCTGCATCCCGACCGGGCGCAGGGCCTCACGCCACCGCATCGAAGACCCCGATCGCCGCGCCGCCGCGGGTGGCGACCTCCAGGGCAGCCCGGACCCGCCACGCGTCGACGGCCATCAGCGCGACCACGCCGACGACCACGCCGGGTGCGGCCCCCGGGCCGCGGGCGAGGGCCTCGGCGTCGCGCTCCACCCGGGCCCACCACCGGCACTCGGCCCGCCACAGCTGCTCGGCGTCGGCGGTGTCCGCGAGGGCCCAGGCCGCGTGGGAGGGCAGCGCGGTGCGGAGCTCGGCCAGCGACCGGGCCTCGACCGCGCGCTCGCCGACGACGCGGGCGGCCCGGGTCCGGGCCGCCTGCGGAAGCTCGCCGTGCTCCTGGCCCACGACGCGGGCGAGGAGCAGCGCCACCGCTCCGCCGGCCCAGGGCGCGACCGACGGCGCGAGCGGCACCGCGCGGTCGGCCAGGGCCATCCGCATCGACCACAGGACGTCCGTGGCCGAGTCCCCGCCGGGGTCACCCCAGGCGGAGGTGGCCAGCTCGCCCCGCAGCCGTCCGATGCTGGTGGCCCGGGCCAGGCGCGGCCAGGCGGTGCCGAGGCTGCCGAGGCGGTAGGGCTCGGGCGTCTCCTCTCCCTGCAACCGGCGCAGGTGGTCCGCGACGTTCGCGATCTCGAAGGGCGCCAGCAGCACCCGCAGCATCGAGGACCCGTCGCGCGGCACCCAGCCGCCGAGCACCCGGACGTTCCACAGCAGCGTCTCGTGGACCGCGCGCTGGGCCTGGGCGAGCGACGCATCGGGGTGCAGGTCGTGGCCGTACGGCGACCCGGCGAGCGTGGCGACCGCGGCGTCGAGACCGGGTGCCGTGGCCAGGGCGCGGGCACCCACGCGGCCGACCCGGCGTCGTGACATCGAGCGGGCACGCACGGTGCCGGCCACCCAGCCGGCGCTCACGGCGTGCCTGCGTCAGGGGTCTCGTCGAGCAGGCCGCGCACACGGTCGACGACGAGGCCGACGTCGCGCTCGCGGTTCCGCTCCGCCTGCTCCAGGACGGCGCGTGCCCGGTCCTCGGCGTCCTGGGCGGTGGTGGCGGCGGCCTCCTCGCTCCGGCTGCGCAGGCGGGCGACGACGGTGGCCCGTTCGGAGTCCTGCAACGCCCGTGCCCGGTCGACGAGGTCCCGCGCCTGCTCCTCGGCACGTGCCCGGACCAGGGCGGCCCGGGCCTCGCCCTCCGCACGCAGCTCGCGGCACTCCCGCTCGGTGGCCTCGAGCTCGGCGAAGAGCGCCGCCAGCTCGGCGGCCGGGTCGAGCTCGCCCTCCACCGGTACGCCGGTGCCGCCCGCCGCACCCGGCGTACCCGAGGGGCGGAAGCGGTGGAGAAGGTCCCGCGGACGCAGCACGGCACACTCCTCCCGACTGGTCTCGACATCTCCTCTCAGGATCGGCGGCGCCGCGGGCGGCACAACAGGGCCCAAAGGCCCGGCGGCCGTGGCGCGCTGGTCCCGGTGCCGGGCGTGTCAGTCGCGTGCAGGGATCCGGCCGGCGACCGGCGAGACCACACCCACCGGGCCCGTGGCCGGGTCGCTGGTGGCGGCCGCCGCGACGGGCTGCGATGCCGCGTCGAGCGTGCCGGCCGCTTCCATCTCGCGACGCAGGAAGGCGCCGAGGTCGCCGATGGTGCTCATCAGCGGCGCCGGGAAGACGACGGTGGTGTTCTTGTCGACGCCGATCTCGACCAGGCTCTGGAGGTTGCGCAGCTGCAGCGCCAGCGGGTGCTCCACCATGACGTCGCTCGCCTTGCCGAGCGCGGTGGCGGCGACCGCCTCGCCCTGGGCGGCGATGATCTTGGCCCGCTTCTCCCGCTCGGCCTCGGCCTGCCGGGCCATCGCCCGCTTCATGCTGTCGGGCAGCTGGATGTCCTTGAGCTCGACCAGGGTGACGACCACGCCCCAGTCGGCGGTGGTGACGTCGAGGATCTCGCGGATGTTCGCGTTGATGGAGTCGGTCTCCGACAGGATCTCGTCGAGGGTGTGCTGTCCGACCACGTTGCGCAGCGTCGTCTGCGCGATCTGGTTGATCGCCGAGGACACGTTCTCGATGGCGACCACCGACTTCACCGCGTCGACGACGCGGTAGTAGGCCACCGCGGCCACGTCGATGCTGACGTTGTCGCGGGTGATGATGCCCTGGGACTGGATCGGCATCGTGACGATCCGGAGGGACACCTTCTTCAGGACGTCCACGAACGGGATGATGAGGTTCAGCCCGGGCTCGCGGACCCGCTTGAGCCGACCCAGACGGAACAGCACGCCCTTCTGGTACTGGTTGATGATCTTCAGCGCCATGGCCAGGCCGACCACCAGCAGGGCGACGACGGCCAGTACGACGACGACGGTCCAGTTCATGACCATTCCTCCGAAGTGCCGTGGTGATCACGACACCTCGAGTCTGCGTCGGACCGTGCCCACGCTGTAGTGCCGGAGGTCACCGACGGAGGGCCGGAGTACCCCGGTCAGGCCTCCCAGGCCTCGTCGGCCGAGAGCGCGGTGGTCGACCAGCTGAGCTCGAGCTCGATCTCGACCCGGTCGCCGTCCACCTCGATCTCGAACTCGGCATGGACCTGGTCGGGGACGTTCACCCCGACCGACGCCGCGCCACCGAGGGGCAGCTTCACGTCGCCGCCCTTCGCCAGCGCCGTCGACAGCGCGTGCAACCACGCCGCGGCCTCGTCCCGCGAGAGGGACTCGGTGCGCTCCACCTTGACGTCGGCCATCCTCTGCTCCTCATCCGTGCGGAAGGGGCGCAGCGGCGCCCGCGGGTCGCGTCGCCGGCTGCACCGGTCGACCCCACCCTGCCCGCGTGCGGCCGTGCCCGCTTCCCCCGTCAGGGGTGAGCGACCACGCGCTGTCGCGGCATCGTGTCCGCGGTCGGGCTCGACAACGTCCTGCGTCCTGGCTGCCGGAGCAACCCGATCGCATGACGTCACGAGCGAGGTCAGCCGACGTGGGCCGCCGCCGCGCGACCGGCGACCCGGCCGGAGAACAGGCAGCCGCCGAGGAAGGTGCCCTCGAGCGCGTTGTAGCCCATCATCCCGCCGCCGCCGAAGCCGTTGACCTCGCCGGCGGCGTACAGCCCCGGCAGCGGCGTGCCGTCGGAGGTGAGGCAACGCCCGGCGAGGTCGGTCTCGAGACCGCCCAGCGTCTTGCGGGTGAGCACGTGCAGCCGGACCGCGATCAGCGGCCCCGCCTTCGGGTCGAGCAGCTTGTGCGGCGTCGCCACCCGGATCAGCTTGTCCCCGCGGTAGCGGCGGGCACCGCGGATCGCGGTGACCTGCGCGTCCTTGCTGAAGTCGTTGTCGATCTCGCGGTCGCGGGCCTCGATCAGCCGGCGCAGCTCGGCCTCGTCGATGAGCGTCCCGTCGCCGAGCGCGTTCATCCCGGCCACCAGGGTGGTGAGGTCGTCGGCGACCACGAAGTCCTCGCCGTGCTGCTTGAACGCCTCGACGGGTCCGGGCGCCCCGGCCTTGAGCCGGCCGAGCAGCAGCTTGACGTCCTTGCCGGTCAGGTCGGGGTTCTGCTCGGAGCCCGACAGCGCGAACTCCTTCTCGATGATCTTCTGGGTCAGCACGAACCACGAGTAGTCGTGGCCGGTGCCGCGCAGGTGCCGCAGGGTGCCGAGCGTGTCGAAGCCCGGGAAGTACGGCGCCGGGAGCCGCCGGCCGGTCGCGTCGAGCCAGAGCGAGGACGGGCCGGGGAGGATGCGGATGCCGTGGTTGTCCCAGATGGGGTCCCAGTTGCGGATGCCCTCGACGTAGTGCCCACAGCCGGTCGGGGTTGATCACCCGGGCGCCGGCGCCCTCGCTGATCGCGATCATCCGCCCGTCGACGTGCGCGGGCACGCCGGAGACCATCGTCGCCGGCGGGGTGCCGAGCCGTTCCGGCCAGGCCTTGCGGACCAGGTCGTGGTCGCCGCCGATGCCGCCGGAGGAGACGATGACGGCCTGGGCGCGGAGCTCGAAGTCGCCGGTCTCGACCCGGCTGGAGGGCCTCCCGCGCAGCACGGTGGTCGGCTCGAGGGTCCGCCCGCGTACGCCGACGACCGCGCCGCCCTCGACCACCAGCTCGTCGACGCGGTGCCGGAAGCCGAAGGTCACCAGCCCGGCGTCCACGTGCGCCCGGACCCGTCGCTCGAACGGCGCCACCACGCCCGGGCCGGTCCCCCAGGTGAGGTGGAACCGCGGCACCGAGTTGCCGTGGCCGTCGGCCCGACCGTCACCGCGCTCGGCCCAGCCGACCACCGGGAAGAGGCGCAGTCCCATGTCGTGCAGCCACGACCGCTTCTCGCCGGCCGCGAAGTCGACGTACGCCTCGGCCCAGCGGCGCGGCCAGTGGTCCTCCTCGCGGTCGAACTGCGCGCTGCCCATCCAGTCCTGGAGGGCGAGGTCGTGGGAGTCCTTGATCCCCATCCGGCGCTGCTCCGGCGAGTCGACCAGGAACAGTCCACCCAGGCTCCAGAAGGCCTGGCCGCCGAGGCTCTGCTCGCCCTCCTGGTCGAGCAGCAGGACCCGGCGCCCGGCGTCGGCCACCTCGGCGGCGGCGGCCAGGCCGGCGAGGCCGGCTCCTACGACGATGACGTCGGCGTCCATGGGTCTCCTACGGTCCGGGGGCACAGCAGCAAGGACATCATCCCTGCACGGACGATCGTCGTCAGCCGCCGGTCGCCGGCTCCTCCGGCCCCGGACCGGGCGCCGGCAGCATGAACGTGATGACGAACGACACGGCAACGGCGACCACGACCTGCGGTGTGACGGACACGCCGTCGGTCCCCATCAGCAGGGTGGCCAGGAGGGTGGAGGTCATCGGCAGCCGGAGCATCGCGGCACACATGGCGCCGATGCCCATCGCCGATCCCCGGCGCCAGGCTCATCCCCGGCAGCTCGGCCATGGCGATGCCGGCCACCGCGCCGATGAACATCGCCGGGAAGACCGGTCCGCCGCGGAACGCGCTCAGCGAGAACCCGTAGACGAGCGTCTTGCACGCCAGGAGCAGCAGCAGTACGCCGACGGAGTAGCCCTCGGCGTGCTCCACCAGGGCAGGGAGGTCGTCCTGGCCGGAGAACAGGACCTGCGTGAAGCTGCGGTCGGAGACCAGGTCGTAGGTCATGGCGGTGAGACCGATGAGCAGGCCGAGGACCGTGGTCACCAGCACCCTGCCGCGGTGCACGACGGGACGCAGCGACAGCCCGATCCACCGGATGCACCAGCCCAGCAACGCACCGCCTGCACCGGCGACCACGGCCCAGGCCATGGTCGCCACCGTCGGTTCCACGGCCGGCGGCACCGAGGTGAGGGCGAGCGAGAAGCTCGCCGAGGCCGGTCCAGCTGTCCAGGCCGACGAAGACCAGCGCACCGATGCCGGAGGCGAGCAGCCCCGGCAGGGCGACGAGGCTGAGCGTCGCACCCCCGATACCGGCCGCCTCCATGATCAGGAAGGCGCCGAGCACCGGCGAGCCGAGCAGCGTGCTGATGGCCGCGAAGCTGCCGGCGGACGCCATGATGGTCACGGCCATCGGTGGCGCGTCCTTCTTGGCCAGGTGCACGGCCAGCGCGCCGAGCCCGCCGCCGATGGCGATGAGCGGGGCCTCGGGCCCGAGGACGGCGCCCAGGCTCAGCGTGGTCAGCGCGGCCAGGGCGACACTGGGCAGCTCACGGCCGGTCGGGGCGCCACCGCCGGTGGTGAACCCGAAGGCGGGCGAGTGGCCGGCGTTGCCGGGGAGGTAGCGGATCGTCAACCCGGTGAGCAGGCCGCAGAGCGCCAGCCAGGGCACCGGCCACCAGGCGGGCACCGATCCGGAGATGACCTGGTCGGGCAGGTCCGTGAACACCCACTCCTGGATCTCGCTGACCAGGGCCAGGAAGCCGTAGGCGACGGCCGAGATGGGCGCACCGAGGACGGCGGCGAGCAGCAGCGCCCCGAGGTAGGGCCGGGACCGGATGACCGCGACCGGGTCCAGCGCCGCCGGTGCGGTGCCGGCCGGCGGTGTGGTCCGTCCAGCCTCCGGGTCGGTCATCGCCATCCTTCCTGCGGCACGAACGCGGGCGGCCGGGCACGGGAGGTCCTGGCGCGATCCTCGGTGGGCTCTGGGTGCCCAGCCTTCGCGCACCGGGCGCGGGTCGCCTCACCCTGAACGGATGAGGTGACGGTCCGACAGCCCGCACCGGCGACGTACGGGGTCAGGCCAGCGCGGCCCATTCCCGCTCGAGCATCGCGAAGAGGAACTCGCTCCCCCACGCGCCCTTGAAGAACACGTTCTCGTGGAAGTGCGCCTCCCGCCGCATCCCCACCCGTGCGAGGAGCGCGGCCGCCGGCGCGTTGAGCGCGTCGGTGACGGCCACCACGCGGTGCAGCCCGAGCGTGCCGAAGACGTAGCCGAGCAGCGCCCGCACGGCCTCGGTGCCGTAGCCCCTCCCCTGGTACGCCGGCGCCAGCGTGAACCCGAGCTCCGCCTCGCGCGGCTCGTGCTCGTCCACCTTGAGGGCGAGGTCGCCGACCAGCGCGGCAGCCGTGCGCTCCTCCAGCGCGAGCTGGTACCACTCGCCGGGCACTCCCGGCCTCAGGTCCTGCATCGACGCGATGAGGGTCCGACCGCTCTCGGCGGTGTAGTCGCTCCAGCTCTGGTACCGCGCGACGTCCGGGTCGGCGCGGTAGGCCACGAACTCGTCCAGGTCATCGACGGTGAACGGACGCACGCGCAGCCGGGGCGTCTCGAAGAACACGGCGGGCTCAGCCACGGGTGCGGCCCTCCTCCGACGGTCGCGCGGCCTGTCCGGTCTCCGCCCGGACGTGCATGCGCTCCCCCGGCCGCCCGAAGAGGCTCAGCACCTCCGCCGGGCCCTCGCCGGTGCTCCCGAACCAGTGCGGCACCGTCGTGTCGAACTCGACCGCCTCGCCGACGCCGAGCACGAGGTCCTGGTCACCGAGGACCAGACGCATGCGACCGGCGAGGACGTAGAGCCACTCGGAGCCGTCGTGGACCCGGGGGTTCGGCGTGGACTGGTCGGCGGGGATGACGATCTTCCATGCCTGGATGGCACCGGGGCCGCGGGTCAGCGGGAGGACGGTGCGGCCCTTGACCCGGCGCGGCTTCAGCCGGATGCGCGGGTCACCGACCTCCGGTGCCCCCACCAGGTCGTCCAGCGGCACCCGGTAGGCCTGAGCGAGCGGCAGGAGCAGCTCGAGGCTGGGCCGGCGCTGGCCGTTCTCCAACCGTGACAGGGTGCTCTTGGAGATGCCGGTGCGCTCCGACAGGTCGGTCAGGGTGACCCCCCGTTGGGCCCGGACCCGCTTCAGCCGGGGCCCGACCTGCTCGAGGGCCGCAGAGATCGTCGCCTGGTCGTCCACCCCTCCATCTGACCGTGGATTCCCGGGAACGGCAACGTTCGTTGTCGACGGCCGCGCGGAGGTCCAGCCTTGGGGCATGAGCGAATACGACGTACTGGTCATCGGTGGCGGCGCGGCGGGACTGTCCGCGGCGCTGGTCCTGTCCCGGGCCCGCCGCTCGGTCCTCGTGGTCGACTCCGGCTCGCCGCGCAACGCCCCCGCCGCCCACATGCAGGGATTCCTGTCGCGCGACGGCCTGCCGCCCTCCGAGCTCCTGCGGATCGGGCGCGAGGAGGTCCGGGGCTACGGCGGCGAGATCGTCGACGGGACCGTCACCGACCTGCGAGACGGACGGGCGGGCCGGCTTCCGGGCGCTGCTCGCGGACGGCACCCGGATCACCGCGCGCCGGCTGCTCGTCACCACCGGCCTGCGCGACGAGCTCCCCGACCTCCCCGGCCTGCGCGAGCGGTGGGCCCGTGACGTCCTGCACTGCCCCTACTGCCACGGCTACGAGGTGCGCGACCAGCCGCTCGGCGTGCTCGGTGGCGCGCCGGACTCGGTCCGGTACGCCCAGATCGTGCGCCAGTGGTCCGACGACGTGGTGTTCTTCGCACCGGCCGACTTCCTGAACCCCGCCGAGCGCACCCAGCTGGTGGCCCGGGCGATCGGGATCGTGGAGGGAGCGGTACGCCGGGTCCTCGTCGCGGACGACCGCCTGTGCGGCGTCGAGATGGACGACGGGCGAGTCGTCCCCCGCGCGGCCCTGTTCGTGCCGCCACGCTTCGTCCCGAACAACGACCTGCTGGTCGGCCTGGGCTGCGCGACCGACGACGATGGCTGGCCCGTCACGGACGGCACCGGCCAGACGACCGTTCCCGGCGTCTGGACGGCGGGCAACCTCGCCAACGCCCGGGCCCAGGTCATCACCGCCGCCGGCGAGGGATCCGCGGCGGCCATCGCCCTCAACGCCGACCTGGTCGACGCCGACGTCCGCGACGCCGTACGCGACTTCGAGCAAGGCCCGGCCTGAGCCCCCACCCCCCGTTCCACGACCTGTTACCGCCCCACCGACCTACCCGAGGAGTACCGCCATGTCCGAGTACCACTCACGCCCCGCCCCGCCCCGGTCCCGCCGCCGTCGAAGCACCAGCTGGCACTGATGATCTGGCTGGCCGTCTTCCCGACCCTCACCGTCATCAACCTGGCGCTCGGCGACTGGCTGAGGACGCTGTCGCCCGTGCTGCGCACCTTCCTGCTGGCCACCATCGCGGTCCCGATCGTGATCTACGGGATCATGCCGCGCCTGCACCGCGTGCGCGCCCGCCTCCTCGCCCGCTCCTGAGGGGTCGCTACCGACTCCAGTGGCAGGCCTGGCGGCCGCGGCACGCACCCGCCTCGACGGGCACGAGACCGTTGCCGGCCGGTGAGCTGATCGTGTTCGAGCAGGTGGTGGCCGGGGCCGAGGAACGCGACCTCTACATGGTCGGGACCGACGGCGGAGACCCGGCCCTGCTCAGGAGCCCCGGCGACTACCCGCACTGGTCTCCCGACGGGAGCAGGCTCGCGTTCCTCGCCTGCCTGAACCCACCTGACTGCACCACGGCGGTGGCACTCCTCGAACGCTCGACCGGCAAGGTCGACTGGTTCCCCATGCCGGACCCGGACCTCGAGACCCCGTGCCCGATCTGGGCACCGACCGGTCGGCAGCTGGCCTGCGGAGCGCTGAGTGAGAACGACCCCACGCGCAACGGGGTGTACACGATCCGCGCTTCCGACGGCAAAGGGCTCACGCGGATCACCACGAATCCTGGCGGGGAGGATTCGCCACTCGCGTTCTCGCCCGACGGCGACCAGCTGCTGCTCAGTCGCTTCGATCCGACCCGCGGCTCTGCAGCCCTGTTCGTCACGCCGGTCCGCGGTGGTCAGCCGCACCGCATCACCCCTTGGGGACTCGCAGACGATTCCGCGGGTTGGTCACCGGACGGCCGCACGATCGTCTTCTCCATCGGCACCCCAGCCCCGGGCATCTACCAAGCGCGGCTCGACGGCAGCGACATGCAGCGGCTCACCAGCGGTGAGCACCATCACGCGAACTGGGGTGCCGCCTCAGCCTCCTAGCCGTGCCGCAGCAACCCTCCACCGAGCCGCACGATCGGCGTGTTGTTCGTCTTGCCCGCGTGGGCTCGGTAAGAACTAGACATGACCCTCTTGGAGAACGAGTCCACGGTGACGGCCAGCGACTACGACGACTTCGCGAACGCCTACTCGGCGGAGAACGAGTCCAACCTCTTCAACGCGTACTACGAGCGGCCAGCGATGCTTGGTCTCGCCGGTGAGGTCTCAGGCCGTCGGGTCCTCGACGCGGGGTGCGGTTCCGGGCCGTTGTCGGCAGCGACTTCGCGCCAGGGGCGCCGTCGTCACCGGTCTTGACGCGAGTGCAGCCATGGTCGACCTGGCCCGCCAGAGGCTGGGTGAAGACGCCGACGTGCACGTCGCGGATCTCGGCGCGCCGTTGCCGTTCGCTGACGCCGAGTTCGATGACGTCGTCGCATCGCTCGTCCTGCACTACCTGGAGGACTGGGCCGGCCCACTCTCGGAGTTGCGTCGGGTGCTGAAGCCAGGCGGTCGCCTGATGGTCTCGGTGAACCACCCCAGCGCCTACGCGATCGTGTATCCCGAGGCCGACTACTTCGCGGTGACCAAGTACTCCGAGGACTACACGTTCGACGGACAGGTGACGTGGCTGACCTTCTGGCACCGACCACTGCACGCCATGACGGATGCCTTTGCTGCCGCAGGGTTCCGCATCGCTACCGTCAGCGAGCCACCTCCGGCGCCGGACACTCCTCCGGAGGTGCTTCCCCCCGGCTTGGAGCAGGGCAGGTCGTTCATGTGCTTTCTCTTCTTCGTCCTCGAGGCCGTCTGAGACCGAACCCCGACCGGACCCAACGGGTCGGGTGAGATCACGTGGTCGTAGGCCGAGTAACAGCTCATCGGCACGGGAGCGCACGTCACCGGCCCCCGGCACGGATGCCGGGGGCCAGCGGACTCGATGCTCGGGAGGTCAGCGGCCGACCACCTCCTCGACCTCCGGGACGATCACCGGCGCGTCGTCGTACGACGGCTCCGGCGACCGGTCCTCGTCGGCCCACTCGTCGGCGGACTCATCGGCGGGACCGTCGACGGTCAGGCGGGGCAGGACCCGGTCCAGCCACGCCGGCAGCCACCAGTTCGCCTTGCCCAGCAGCGCCATCGTCGCCGGGACCAGCACCATCCGGACCAGGGTGGCGTCGATCAGGATCGCCGTGGCCAGCCCGAGACCGAGCATCTTCAGCGACGGCACCGGGCTGGAGACGAAGCTGAGGAAGACCGCGATCATGATCAGCGCCGCCGAGGTGATCACCCGACCGGTCCCGGCGAGGCCGCGGGCAACCGACTCGGCGTTGTCGCCGGTCCGGACGTACTCCTCGCGGATCCTCGACAGCAGGAACACCTCGTAGTCCATGGACAGCCCGAACAGGATCGGGAACATGATCACGATGATCAGCGAGGTGATCGGTGTCGGACCCTCGACCCCGATCAGGCTGCTGCCCCAGCCCCACTGGAAGACGGCGACCAGGACGCCGTACGCACCGCCGATCGAGAGCAGGTTCATCACGGCCGCCTTGAGCGGGACCAGCACGGACCGGAAGACCAGCATCAGCAGCAGGAACGACACGGCGACGACGGTGCCCACGAACAGCGGCAGCGTGTCCCGCAGCTGGCTGTTCAGGTCGTCGGTGACCGCGGTGATGCCGGAGACGTAGACGTTGCCGGGGATCACGTCCCGGACCTGCTCGATGGCGACCGAGGTCTCGGGGTCGGCCGGGCCGGTGGTCGGCAGGGCGGTGAACACCGCGGTGTCGCCGTCGGCGGAGAGCTGCGGCTCGCCGACCGAGGCGATCCGCGGGTTCGCCGCGATGTCGTCGGTCAGGGCGGGCAGGTCGGCGGCGTCGGCACCCGGGGCGTCCAGGTCCACCACGACCAGCAGCGGCGCGTTGAACCCGGTGCCGAAGCCCTCGGCGAGCAGGTCGTAGGCCTGGCGGTGCGTGGTCGACTTCGGGGCGTCGCCGGCGGCCGGGAAGGCGGTCTGCAGCCAGAGGGTCGGGGTCGCGATCGCCACGAGGACGACGGCGGCGCCGAGCAGGTAGGGCCACGGACGTCCCGACACCCGGTGGCCGAAGCGCCACCAGGCGCTGTCCTCGGTACGCCGGGCCGGGCGGTGGCGACGCACCAGCTTGCCGCTGTCGATCCGGTCGCCCAGCAGGGCTGAGCAGGGCCGGCAGCAGGGTGATGGCCGCGGCGACGGCGAAGAGCACCATCAGGGCGGTGGACAGGCCGATGGAGGTCAGCACGCCGACGCCGGTGATGGCGAGGGCCGCGGTCGCGATCACCACGGTGCCGCCGGCGAAGACCACCGCCGACCCCGGAGGAACCCATCGCGTCGGCCAGGGCGCGGCGGTTGTCCCGCCCCGCCGCGCGGTTCTCGCGGTAGCGGGCCACGACGAACAGTGCGTAGTCGACGCCGACGCCCAGCCCGACCAGGCCGGCGACCGGGACCGCGGACTCCGACACGGTCATCGAACCCGCCAGCAGGGTGATGCCGCCGATGCCGGCGCCGACCGCGACGATCGAGAGCCCGATCGGGACGATGGCCGCCATCAGCGTGCCGAAGACGACCAGCAGTACGACGAGCGCCACCAGCAGCCCGATGCCCACGTGGCCCGACGTGTCGTCCTCGGCGTTGAGGAACACGGCGTCCCCGCCGAGCTCGACCTGGACGCCCGCGATCTCGGATCCGGCGACGGCCTTCGAGAGGACGGTGAACGCCGGCTTGCCGAGGTCCCGCTCGGGGGCGTCGAGGGTGAGCTGGGCGTAGGCGATGCGGCCGTCCTCGGAGACCGAGCCGGGCGCGAACGGGTCGGCCGACGGAGGCGACGTGGTCGACGCGGGCGACGTCCGCCAGCACCTTCTCGACGTCGGCCCGGTGGCTCTCGAGGGTCCGGCCGTCCTGGCTGGCGAAGACGACCAGCGCGGTGCCCTGGGCGGCCTCGGGGAAGTTCTCGTGCAGCAGCTCCATGGCGCGTGCACTCTGGCTGTCGGGGGCGGCGAAGTCGTCGTCGAAGGTGCCGCCACCGCTGGCGGCCAGGAAGAGGGCGGTCCCCATGACGAGGACCCAGGTCGCGACGGTGCGCCAGGGGTGCCTCGCGCTTGCCATGGCGATGCCACGGGTGAACGTGTCCATGATCGTGCCTTTCGAAGGTGTGTGGGTGCTGCTCATGGACGGAAGCTAGGTTTCGATGTGGTGAGCGGGTATCACCACACGTGGTGAATGAGGTGGTGAACCTCCTGCGGCGGCGCGGGAGGCACTACCGTGAGCCTCACGGCCCGGCGGTCCGCTGGGCCGCCGTGATGCGCCACAGGAGTCGGGGATGTCCACCCCTCTGCTCGAGACCAAGCTGTACGTCCCCCGCCCGCGCCCCGGCCTGGTGCCCCGGCCCCGACTGCAGGAGCGGCTGCAGCGCGGGCTCGTCGCGCAGGCTGATGCTCGTCTCCGCACCGGCCGGCTTCGGCAAGACGACCCTGCTCGTCGACTGGATGGCGGCCCTCGCCGCCTCCGCCGACGGGCCGACCGCCACGGCCTGGCTGGCGCTGGACGCGGGCGACAACGACCCCGCGACGTTCTGGACCTACGTCATCGCGGCGCTGCGCACCGTGGCGCCCGACGTCGGCGCGAACGCGCTGGGACTGCTGCAGGAGTCGCAGCCGCCGCCGATCCAGGTGGTGCTGACCACCCTGCTCAACGACCTCGGCGCCGCCGACGTCGACGGCGTCCTGCTGCTCGACGACTACCACGTCATCGACTCGCCCGACGTACAGGCCGGCATGGAGTTCCTGCTCGACCACCTGCCGGCCGGGCTGCACCTGGTGATCGCCAGCCGGGCCGACCCGGCGCTGCCGCTCCCGCGGTTGCGGGCCCGCGGCGACCTGGTCGAGATCCGGGCCGCCGACCTGCGCTTCACCCCCGACGAGGCGGCCTCCTACCTCAACGACACGATGGGCCTGCGGCTGCACCGGCGACGACGTGGCGGCACTGGAGGAGCGCACCGAGGGCTGGATCGCCGCACTGCAGCTCGCGGCCCTGTCGATGGCCGGGCGGGACGACGTCGCCTCCTTCATCGCCGGCTTCACCGGCGACGACCGGTACGTCGTCGACTACCTCGTCGAGGAGGTGCTGCAACGCCAGCCGGAGGACGTCCAGGCGTTCCTGCTGCAGACCTCGATCCTCGACCGGATGAACGGCTCCCTGTGCGACGCGGTCACCGGCCAGGCCGGCGGCAGGGCCCTGCTGGAGTCGCTCGACCGGGACAACCTCTTCCTGGTCCCGCTGGACGACCGCCGCCAGTGGTACCGCTACCACCACCTGTTCGCCGACGTCCTCCAGGCCCGGCTCCTCGACGAGCAGCCGGATCGCGTCGGCGACCTGCACCGACGGGCCGGCGACTGGTACGCCCAGCACGGCGACCGGGTCGCGGCGATCCGGCACGCGATGGCCGGCGGCGACCTGGCGCGGGCCGCCGACCTGGTGGAGCTGGAGATCCCCGCCCTGCGACGGGACCGGCGCGAGGCGACGATGCGCGGCTGGCTGGAGAGCCTTCCCCCGGAGGTGCTGCGGGTCCGGCCGGTCCTCTGCAACTCCCTGGCCGGCGCGCGGATGTCGACCGGCACCTTCGAGGGGGTCGAGGAGCTGCTCGGTGACGCCGAGCGCTGGCTGGACGCCCCCACGGGGCACGGCACGGCGCGGCGAGCCCGATGGTCGTCGTGAACCAGGACGAGTTCCGCCGGCTGCCGGCCCAGATCGCCTTCCACCGGGCCGGGCTGGCCCTCATGCGGGGAGACGTCGACGGGACGGTGAAGTACGCCCTGCTGGCGCTCGACGTCGCCGTCGAGGACGACCACCTGGCCCGGGGCGCCGCGCTCTGCCCTCCGAGGACTGGCGGCGTGGTCGACGGGCGACCTGGAGGTCGCCCACGCGTCGTACGCCGACTGCCTGGTGCGAGTTCGAGCAGATCGACCACGTCTCCGACGTCCTCGGCTGCTCGATCGCGCTCGCCGACATCCAGATGGCCCAGGGTCGCCTGCGGGCGGCGATGCACACCTTCGAGCAGGCGCTCGACCTCGCCTCGCGCCACGGCGGCCGGGTGCTGCGCGGGACCGCGGACATGTACGTCGGCAGGGCCGGCCTGCACCGGGAGCTCGGCGACCTGGCGGCAGCCCGGCAGGACCTGGCCCGGAGCCGCGAGATCGGCGAGCACGCGAGCCTGCCCCAGAACGCCTACCGCTGGCGGGTCGTGATGGCGCAGGTCTGCGAGGCCGAGGGTGATGTGGAGGCCGCGGTCGGCCTCCTCGACGAGGCCGACCGGCTCTACGAAGGGGACTTCTCCCCCAACGTCCGGCCCGTCCCGGCGGTGCGGGCACGGGTGTGGATCCGTCACGGTCGGGTGGACGACGCGCTGGCCTGGGCCGGCGGGCAGGGCCTGTCCGTGGAGGACGAGGCCGACTACCTGCGCGAGTACGAGCACGTCACGCTGGCCCGGGCGCTCGTCGCCGACCATGCCCGGACGGGAGAGGCAGGCAGCCTCGACCAGGCACTGGACCTGCTGGACCGCCTGCGGCGAGCGGCAGAGGACGGGCACCGCCACGGTTCGGTGATCGACATCCGGGTGGCCGAGGCGCTGGCCCACCAGGCCCGGGGCGACCTGGCCGCGGCGCTGGCGTCCCTCGAGGCGGCGCTGGTCCTGGCGGCGCCGGAGGGCTACGTCCGGACGTTCCTCGACGAGGGCACCGCCGATGGCGGCCCTGCTGACCGCAGCCGCCGACGGCGCCGGTGCCTCGGCGTACGTCCGCAGGCTCCGGGACTGCCCTCGCGACGCCTTCTGACCGGCCGGTGCCCGAGCGCACCACGCCCGACCGCGCGGCCCCGGCGTTGATCGAGCCGCTGAGCAGCCGGGAACGCGACGTGCTCCGGCTCCTCGCCACCGACCTCAACGGCCCGGAGATCGCCCGGGAGCTCGTGGTGTCCCTGAACACGGTGCGGACCCACACCAAGAACCTCTACATGAAGCTCGGTGTGAACAACCGGCGGGCGGCCCTCAGCCGGGCCCGCGAGCTCGACCTGCTGTAGGCGTCGCAGGTTTTTCACCACCCCTTTCACCACCTGTGGTGAAGCCTGCTCACCACGTCCGCTCCTAACGTCCGGGACATGAACACACACCGCGCGACATCGGCTCCCGGCCACGAGGACGACTGGTACCTCATCCGCATCCAGGGCCACCTCGACCAGCGGTGGACCTCGTGGTTCGACGGACTGTCCCTCACCCGCGCCGCGGACGGGACCACGCTCCTCGAGGGTCACGTGGCCGACCAGGCGGCGCTGCACGGGCTGCTCGGCAAGGTCCGGGACATGGGCCTGCCCCTGGTCTCCGTGACCCGCGAGAGCGGACCCGAGGGCCTCACGAACAACTCCCACCACCAGCACTGACCACGTCACACCAGGCGAGACGAAGGAAGGCGAACACCATGGCCGCGACGATCAGCATCGAAGAAGAGTCCGGCGTGTTCGCACGCCACCTGCACTCCCACAACGGCTACTACGCCGGGGACTTCTCCAGCCCCCGCCAGGTCGCTCCGGCCGCCTGGCAGGCACCCATCGCGGCGTTCGACCCCCAGCCCCGCTGAGCCTCCAGTACGCCGCGCCATGTCCACCCGCGATCGGCAGCCCGAGCCTGTGAGGTCGACGCTGTCGCGACGTCGGGCTGGCTCCGTGCCGTGGGCATGTGGGCTGGGTCACCGGCTGCCGCCAGATCGCCACGGCCAGGCACAGCGCCCACAGGATCGCGAGGGGCATGGTCAAGGCGCCGTACTGGGCGACCACGGCGGCGAGCATGACCGCCGAGCATGCCGCGCCGACGTACCCGAGCCAGCGACCGAACACTCCGGTGCGCAGGACGACGACGGACACCGCAAGAATGCAGAGCGCGAGCACGGCCATGCCCGACTGCCCGAGCAGGGTGTAGTTCAACCCGGTCGAGAAGCGAAGGACGTCGGCGCCCGGCAGCGGCTCGTCCATCGTGCCGACGAGGTGTCCGATGGTGCCGCGAGCCGCACCCGTGACCAGCCAGACCGCGGTGACGGCCGCGCCCATCGAGCGAGCGAACGACAGCCACTGCGGGGACCGGGTTGCCGCGTCGAGGCGCTGGAGGTGGTTCAGGACCACGGGGATCGTGACCGCGACCAGCAGGGCCCACATGCCCGACATGACGCCCGCCCAACGGTTCCCGGAGTCCTGCCACCAGGCGAGCAGCTCCTGGTCGGACGGGTCGTGCGGCACGTCGATGACCGCGACGGTCATGAAGAGCGAGACTGCGAGAAGAGTCGCAGCGAGGGCGGCCACCTTCGTGGCCGTCGCGCTGGGTGCGACGTGGGCGGGGGCTGCTGGGGCCTGGGTGAGGGACATGATCTGCTCCTGTGCTCGGTGGTTGATGCTGGGACTCCAGCCTCCGCGCCGGAGTGGGTCGGCACGACCGGGCGGTCACCGGTCCTCGAATCAGGGCTGACCCTGAGTGCGACGAGGCCGGGTGCTGCCACGATGGCCACATGCAGCCGCCGAGGCGCGTCCTGGCAAGGGTGGTCATCTGGCCGCTGGTGCCTGCGCTGATGGTGGCCACCTTCGTCGCGGGAGCGGCCGGTGCGGGCGGGGTGCGATCGTCAGCCGGTGTCGGCGACGTCCTGGTGATCGCGGCCACTGTCGCCTGCTGGCTGGTCGGCGTGGTGGTCACGGGTCGTGCGCCCGACCAGCCGGCGGGATGGGCGTTCCTGGGGCTCGGCACCTCGGTGGCTTGGAGCGGGTTCTGCGACGTCTACTCCGAGCTCGGCCTCGCCGGCGTACGCGACGTCCCGGCGTGGCGGCTCTTCGCGACGCTGGGTGACACGAGCTTCGTCTGGTGGTTCGTGTTCCTCGCGCTGGTGCTGCTGTACACCCCACCCGGACCGCGCCTGGGAATGGCGCGGTGGCTTCCGACTGTCGCGGTGGTCACCGGGGTGGTGTTCCAGGTCATGGCGCTGCTGCGATCCACCCCGCTCGACCGGCCACGCGAGGAGCTATCCAGCCCGCTGGCCGTCCCGGCCGTGAGCGGGGCCGCGCAGAACCTGGGAGCCGTGGCCCTCTACACCCTCGCCGCGTGCCTCCTTGCCTCGGTCGTGCTGCTGGTGCGCGCCTGGCGTCGCGCCGAGGGAGAGTCCCGGCGTCAGCTGCTCTGGCTGGTCGCCGGCGCGCTGCCTCTCGCACCGGCCGTGATCGCCTCTTTCGCCGTCTCCCTGGCCGATCACACCGAGGTCGCCGTCGTCCTCCTCGGTGCGGCGATGGTCGCGTTGGTGGTGGGCGCCGGGTTGTCCGTGCTGCGCTACCGCCTGTATGACGTGGAGAGGGTCGTCACCGAGTCCGCGTCGTACGCCATCGCCTCGGCCGCTGTTCTGGTCGCCTACATCGGGGTCGTCGTCGTAGTCAGCCGCAGCGCGTCGATCGACGCGGGGTCCCAGCTGACGACGATCGCGGCGACCCTGGCCGGGGTGGGCACGGCGCGGATCTCCTACGTCTGGGGGCGCCGGGCGGTCGGGCGGCGGGTGAACCCGACCCGCTTCACCGCAGTGGAGGCGGTCCGTGTCGGGCTGACGCACCCGTCGGCGGATCTCGACGAGCTCGTCGCCGGCGCTCTGGGAGGAGGGGCGCGCGTCGTCTATCCCGCCGCCGCAGGGACCTGGGTCACTGCGGACGGTCGAGCCGTCGAACCGTCGGCAGAGGCCATCGACGTACGCCGGCACGAGGATCTCGTCGCCCGGCTCGAGTTCGACCTTCGCGAGAGCAGTCGTGATGTCGTCGAAGCGGTGGCCTTCGAGGCAGCGGCCGAGATGGACAACGTGGCGCTGCGCGCCGAGCTCGCCCGGCAGGTCGAGCTCATCCGCGAATCCCGGGCCAGGTTGTCCACCGCCCACCTCGAGGAGCGTCGTGCGCATCAACGGGACCTGCACGACGGTGCACAGCAGCGGCTGCTCGCCATCGCCCTGCAGCTGCAGTCGGCACGGCTCAACGGCGACGGCGAGGTGCTCGTCGCCGAGACCGACCGCGCGATCACCGAGCTGCAGGCCACCGTGCAGGAGCTGCGCACTCTCGCGGCCGGGCTGCAGCCCGCGGCCCTCGCCGGGGGTGGACTTCTGGCCGCCGTCGCAGACCTCGCCGCCAGGGCGCCTGTGGCAGTCTCGTACGACGTGGTGGACAAGCGCTTTCCGTCCGACCTCGAGAGCGCCGCCTGGTTCGTGGTCGCCGAGGCGGTGACGAACGCCGTGAAGCACTCGGGCGCCGACCAGGTCACCGTCCAGGTTCGCCGGGCGGCGGAGACGCTGTGCGTCGAGATCCGTGACGAGGGCATCGGTGCCGCGGACGCATCGGGCAGCGGTCTCCAGGGGCTCGCCGACCGGGTCGCCGCGGTCGGTGGCTCACTGCGGGTCTCCGAGGTGCACCCGCACGGCACGGACGTGGAGGCGGTGTTCCCGTGCGCGTCGTGATCGCGGACGACTCCGCGCTGCTCCGCGAGGGACTCTCCCGGCTAATGGTCGAGGCAGGCGTCGACGTGTGCGCGGCAGTCGGTGACGCCTCGACGCTCTCGGAGGCCGTACGTGACCACCAGCCCGACGTGGCCGTGGTCGACATCAGGATGCCGCCGACGTTCACGCACGAGGGAGCCGCAGCGGCAGTCGCCCTGAGAGCGGTCTACCCCGATCTCGGCATCCTGCTGCTGTCGCAGGCGATCGAGACGCATTTCGCGGCGCAGCTCCTCGACCAGCACGCCGAGCGGTTCGGCTACCTCCTCAAGGACCGGGTCATCGACGTACCGACGCTCATGCACGCCCTGCACACGATTGCTGCCGGCGGCACCGTTCTCGACCCGGAGATTGCCCGCAGCCTGGTGCGTGCCCATTCCCGCAAGAACCCGGTCCTGGCGCTGTCCGACCGCGAACGCGAGGTGCTCGGGCTGATGGCCGAAGGCAGGTCGAACGCCGCGATCGCCGAGCGGCTCGTCGTTTCGGGCAAGACGGTCGAGAGCCACATCGCCAGCATCTTCATCAAGCTGGAGCTCCACGACGCGCCGGACGACCACCGCCGGGTGCTTGCGGTGCTGGCTGCGCTGCGTGACATCGGTTGATCCCTCCGCTCGACCACCGCTCGTGGGAGCCCTGAGTCACGAGTCCGGGCTGACCCTGATGACTCGGACCGCTGGAGGGAGGAGCGTCGTGCGAAACGGCCGCAACCGCGTGGCCGGACGTGATCGGAGATGACGATGGTCGTCGAGGGTGGGCGGGTAGGGACAAGACAGGGGTGT
Organism: uncultured Actinomycetota bacterium; assembly: GCA_963721775.1. Taxonomy (GTDB): domain Bacteria; phylum Actinomycetota; class Actinomycetes; order Propionibacteriales; family Nocardioidaceae; genus Nocardioides. Next base: position 23,014 of record CAVRMH010000004.1, read on the forward strand.
CTGGCAGAACGGCGCCAAGGATCAGGACTCGTGGTTCTGGGGATCCTGGTGTGTGTCGGCCTGTCCGGCTGCTCGGACCCGCAGGCTGACCCCTCCGCCGCGCCAACACCGGCGGCGGCGTCATCTGCCACGACCTCAGCCGACGGGGACATCGATGGCCTCGTCGACGTCGGCGGCGGCCGCAAGGTCTACGTCAGATGCACGGGCGACGGGTCACCCACGGTCATCCTCGAGGGCGGCGACGAGGACACCAGCGCGTCGTACGCATTTGCCGTCCCGTCGTTGGCCGAGGTCACCCGGACCTGCGTCTACGACCGGGCAAACCTCGGGAGCAGCGACCCGGCTCCCGGACCGCGAGGGCTGCCGGAGCTGGTCGCGGACCTCGAGAAGATGATCTCCGCCGCGGAGATCCCAGGTCCGTACGTCCTGGTCGGGACCTCCGGAGGCGGCTACATCACCGCCGGTTACGCCTTCGCTCACGCCCGGCAGGTCACGGGCATGGTGTTCGTCGATGTTGGGTCCCCGTTCCTCAACCCGCCTGCTTCACTGGTGCGTGACACTCGCTGGAACTCGCCGGTCAACATCGAGAAGCGCGACTACCTCCAGGTCGAGAAAGATGGCTGGGCTGCTCGCGAGCGGGTCGGCGACATCCCCGTGACCGTGATCAGCAACCGGTACTCGGCGGAGGAGATCGCGGCGGCAGAGTTCGCCGCGGAGCGCCCCGGGATGCGCTCCAACGTCGAGGACCAACGGGGCTGGCTCATCCTCAGCCCGCGAGCCAAGCAGCTCGTGGTGGACACCGGTCACGCCGTCGAGGAGGCGGACCCGGGTCTCGTGACCAACGCGATCCTGGAGGTCGTCCAAGCAGCCCGCGCAGCAGCGGGCCCCGGATGAGCAATCGCCTCACCTCCGCAGTGAGCATCCGTCACACCTCTGCTCGGGTGCCCACTCGCGACTGACTCCCAGGAACGCACGTTCACAGCTGTGACTGGATGCCGTTCAGCAGCTGGCGGGCCATCACGATCCGCTGGACCTGGTTGGTGCCCTCGTAGATCTGGGTGATCTTGGCGTCGCGCATCATCCGCTCGACGGGGTACTCGCGGGTGTAGCCGTAGCCGCCGAGCACCTGCACCGCGTTGGTGGTGACCTCCATCGCCACGTCGGAGGCGAAGCACTTCGCGGCGGCACCGAAGAACGTCAGGTCCTTGTCGCCGCGCTCGGAGCGGCCGGCGGCGGCGTACGTCATCTGCCGCGCGGCCTCGACCTTCATGCCCATGTCGGCGAGCAGGAACTGCAGGCCCTGGAAGTCGGCGATCGGCTTGCCGAACTGCTTGCGCTCCTGGGCGTAGCCGAGCGCGTAGTCGAGCGCGCCCTGCGCGACGCCGACCGCCTGCGCGGCGATCGTGACGCGGGTGTGGTCGAGGGTCTTCATCGCGGTCTCGAAGCCGGTGCCCTCCGCGCCGATCATCCGGTCGGCGGGGATCCGGACGTTGTCGAGGTAGACCTCGCGGGTCGGGCTGCCCTTGATGCCGAGCTTCTTCTCCGGCGCACCGAAGGAGACGCCCTCGTCGGACTTCTCGACCACGAACGCCGAGATCCCCTTGGCCCCCGCCTCCGGGTCGGTCACCGCCATCACGGTGTAGAACTCGCTGACCCCGGCGTTGGTGATCCACCGCTTCACGCCGTTGAGCACCCAGTGGTCGCCGTCGCGCACGGCCTTGGTCTTCATGCTCACCGCGTCCGAGCCGGCGTCGGGCTCGGACAGGCAGTAGGAGAAGCCGCCCTCGCCGGCGGCCAGCTTGGTGAGGTACTTCTTCTTGAGCTCCTCGGACCCCGAGATCTGCACCGGCAGCGAGCCGAGCTTGTTGACCGCCGGGATCAGGCTGCTGGACACGCAGGCCCGGGCGACCTCCTCGATGACCAGCACCGTGGCCAGCGCGTCCGCGCCGGCGCCGCCGTACTCCTCGGGCACGTGGGGGGCGTGGAAGTCCGCCGCCTGCAGCGCGTCGGCCGCCTCCTGCGGGTAGCGGGCGTTCTCGTCGACGTCCGTGGCGTACGGCGCGACCTTGGCGTCGCACACCGCCCGGACCGCCTCGCGGATCGCCTGGTGCTCCTCGGACAGCGCGTACATCGGGTACTCGGCAGACATGGCCCGGATTCTAGTCGTCCGGTGAGCGCCCGTTAACCGGGTGCCCGGGTGATCCCCGTCTCTGTCCGCACCCGTGGCTAGGGTGGAGTGATGGGTGACTGGCGCGATCGGGACGACGTCGAGTTCATGCTGCACGACTGCACCACCTGGGCGGTGGTCGGGCTCTCCGGCAACCCCTCCCGCACGGCGTACCGGATCGCGAAGCTGCTCCAGAAGCGCGGCAAGCGGATCGTGCCGATCCACCCGAACGCACCCGTCGTCCTCGGCGAGCAGGGCTACGCCACCCTGGCCGACGTGCCCTTCCCGATCGACGTGGTCGACGTGTTCCGGCGCTCCGACGCGGCCGGCGAGTTCGCCGACCAGGCGGTGGCCGTCGGCGCCAAGGCGGTGTGGTTCCAGCTCGGGGTGATCGACGAGGACGCCTTCGTGCGGACCACCGCGGCCGGCGTGCCGATGGTCATGGACACCTGCCCGGCCATCGAGTGGCGCAACAGGTCCTGATGAGCCGCCCCGGTGACGACCTGGCCGTGCCGCCCGGTCCCGGCCTCGCCGACGGCCTGGTCATCCCGGCCGCCGAGCTCGTCGAGCGCTTCTCCCGCTCCCCCGGGCCCGGCGGGCAGTCGGTGAACACCTCCGACACCCGGGTCGAGCTGGAGTACGACGTCTCCGGCAGCGCCGCGCTCAGCCCGGCGCAGCGCGCGCGCGCGGTGGCACGGCTCGGGTCGCGGCTGGTGGCCGGGCGGCTGGTCGTGGTCGCCTCCGAGCACCGCTCGCAGCACCGCAACCGGGTGGCCGCGCGCGAGCGGCTGGCCGCGCTGGTGCGCACCGCCCTCAGCCCGCCGCCGGCACCGCGCCGTCCGACCAAGCCCACGCGGGGCTCCCAGCGCCGCCGCCTGGAGGCGAAGAAGCAGCGCGGACAGACCAAGGCGCTGCGCGGACGCGTGCGGGGGGACTGACCCGGCTGGAAGGGCAGCGATTGGTCACGAACCGCAGCCCTGTGCCCCGATTCGTTGCGGTGGGGGACCAAACTGCAGGGAAATCAGCGGCCCCGCAGGTCGCTGATCCGCTTCGCCTTCCCCAGCGACCGCTCGAGCCCGTGCGGATCCACGACCTCGACCCGTGCGGTCACCCCGATCCGGTGCTTGATCCGGTGGCCGAGCTCCTTCGCCAGCGCCTCACGGTCGACCCCCGCGGCCGCCGCCTCGACCTGGACGGTGAGCTCGTCGAGGTTGCCGGGCCGGGTCAGCACGCACAGGTAGTGCGGCGCCAGCCCCGGCACCGCGAGGATCTGCTCCTCGACCTGGGTCGGGAAGACGTTCACCCCGCGCACGATCATCATGTCGTCGGTGCGGCCGGTGACCTTCTGCATCCTCCGGAACGCCGGGAACGCCGTACCGGGAAGCAGCCGGGTCAGGTCGCGGGTGCGGTAGCGCACCACCGGCATCGCCTGCTTGGACAGGCTGGTGAACACCAGCTCGCCCTCCTCGCCGTCCGGCAGCGGCTCGAGCGTGAGCGGGTCGACGATCTCGGGAAGGAAGTGGTCCTCCCAGATGTGCAGCCCGTCCTGCGTCGCCCCCGCCTCCTGCGAGACGCCCGGGCCCATCACCTCGGACAGCCCGTAGATGTCCACCGCGGTGATCCCGGAGCGCTCCTGGACGGCGCGGCGCATCTCGTCGGTCCACGGCTCGGCACCGAAGATGCCGATCTCGAGCCCGGTCGAGCGCGGGTCGATGCCCTGCACGTCCATCTCGTCCAGGATCGCCAGGAAGTACGACGGGGTGACCATGATGATGCGCGGCCGGAAGTCCTTGATCAGCTGGACCTGGCGTGCGGTCATGCCGCCGCTGACCGGGACCACCGTGCAGCCGAGCCGCTCGGCGCCGTAGTGCGCGCCCAGCCCGCCGGTGAACAGGCCGTAGCCGTAGGCGATGTGCACCAGGTCCCCGGGCCGGCCACCGGCGGCACGGATCGACCGGGCCATCACGTCCGCCCAGACGTCGATGTCGCCGGCGGTGTAGCCGACCACGGTCGGCCGGCCGGTGGTGCCGCTGGAGGCGTGGATGCGCGCGACCTCCTCGCGCGGCACGGCGAACATCCCGAACGGGTAGTTGGCCCGCAGGTCGGCCTTGGTGGTGAACGGGAAGCGGGCCAGGTCCGTCGAGGCTCTCGAGGTGCTCGGGGCGCACCCCGGCCTCGTCGAAGGCGTGCCGGTAGTGCGGCACGTTGGCGTACGCGTGGTGCAGGGTGTCCCGCAGCCGCCCCAGCTGGAGGTCGAGCAGGTCCTCCCGGCTCAGGTCGGGGATCTCGCCGTTCTGGCCGGTCACTGGTCCTCCTCGAAGAACGTCCCGCCGATCTCCTTGCTGCGGCCGGTGAACTCGGCCACCACCACGTCGTCGCGGGTCACCGTCACGTCGTACACCCCGTCGCGGCCCTCGCGCGAGCGCTCCACGGCCGTCGCGACGAGTACGTCGCCCCGACGCGTGGGGGCACGGAACCGCACCTCGGCGCCGGCGGCGACCGTCCGGCGGTTGTGGGAGTTGCACGCGAACGCGAAGGCCGAGTCCGCCAGGGTGAAGGTCAGCCCGCCGTGGCCGATGTCGTGGCCGTTGACCATGTCCTCGCGGACCGGCATGCGCAGGGTGGCGCGACCGGGTCGGACCTCCACGATCTCCATGCCGAGGGCCTGGCTGGCCCGGTCCTCTGCCCACATGAGCTCCGCGCAGCGGCGGGCGGTGTCGTCCGGGGTCACCTGCTCAGGCTAGCCACCGGCCGCGCACGCCGCGCCGGCTCAGGCCGCGGCGGAGGTGAGCTGGCTGCGCATCTTGGAGAGCAGTCCGGCGAGCAGGCGCGAGACCTGCATCTGGGTCACGCCCACCGCCTCGCCGATCTCGGCCTGGGTGCAGCCGCGGACGAAGCGCATCTCGAGGATGAGCCGCTCGCGCTCGTCGAGCTCGGCGAACAGCGGCTTGAGCACCACCCGCGCCTCGGCGCTGGCGTAGCCGGGGTCGGCGCCGCCGAGGCGGTCGCCCAGGCCGGCGTCCTCGGCGTCGCCGTTGTCGGCGTCGAGCGAGGTCGGCACGAAGCAGCCGTTGGCCGACAGTGCGTCGATCACCCGGGACAGGTCCTCACCGAGGTGCTCGGCGATCTCGCTGGGCCGCGGGGAGCGCCCCAGGATCTGGCACAGGTCGCCGTCGGCGGCGGTGATCCGCGCCTGGAGCTCCTGGATCGACCGCGGCGGGCGGACGGTCCAGCCGTTGTCACGGAAGTAGCGGCGCACCTCACCGCGGATCGTCGGCACCGCGAAGCTGAGGAAGTCGCTGCCGCGGCCGGGCTGGTAGCCCTTGACCGCCTTGACCAGGCCCAGCAGGGCGACCTGGTCCAGGTCGTCGGCGGCGATCCCCCGGCCGCGGTAGCGGCGGGCGACGTCGCTGGCGATGGACATGTTCAGCCGGACCACCCGGTCCTCGAGGGCCGGGCGCTCGGCCGCGGTGCCCGCCTCGATGAGGGCGAGCAGCTGCTCGGTCGCCTCGCGGCGGGTCAGGTCGGGGAACTCGGGGTCGACGTAGTGGGGTTCATTCTGGTTCTGCCGCACGACAACACCTCTCAGAGAGCGTCGAACGCGGCAACTGTCTGAACCACGTTGTTCATGACTCAACCACTTCTGGATGAACCATAGATACACCCTTGGGGGTAGTCCTTCAAGACCCCAATCAAGTAGTCATTTCAGACTACTCGGACTAGTCCTTCTGTGTCACGCATGACGAGTCCGTCGGCCACGGCGAAGGCCAGCGCCCGGTCGAAGCGGTCCTTCTCCCAGTACGTCGCCCCGACCAGGGCCGCCAGGTCGTCCGGCGGCCGGGGCCCCTCGGCCTCGAGGGCGCGGACGATCTGCCCCATCTCGTGGAAGACCTGGCGGTCGCGCGGACCTTCGGTGGTGGGCTTGGGCGGGGGCATGGGCATGACTGCTCTCCTTTCGTCGGGTGTACGGCGGGGTCAGGCGCGCGCGTGCTCGGTGCCGTGCTCGCGGTCGTCGGCGTCCTCGGCGGTCAGCGGCTGGGCGATGCTCTCGAGCGACTTGCCCTCGGCCTTGACGCCCAGCACGGCCTCGACGATGCCGCCGGCGATCATCAGGACCGCACCGATGTAGTAGCCGATGGCGATGCCGCTGATGTCACCGGACGCGGAGGCGTCGTCGATCAGCTTGCCGAACAGCAGCGGGCCGGTGATGCCACCGACGGCCGTGCCGACGGCGTAGAAGAACGCGATGCACAGGGCCCGCGTCTCCATCGGGAACACCTCGCTGGCGGTGAGGTACGCCGCGCTGGCGCCGGCCGAGGCGAAGAAGAAGATCACCGCGCCGAACAGGGTCAGCGTGGTCGCGGTCAGGTCACCGAGCACGAGCCCCGCGAGACCGAGCAGCAGGCCGGAGAACACGTAGGTGAACGTGATCATCTTGACCCGGCCGATGCGGTCGAACAGCGGGCTCAGCAGCAGCGCGCCGGCGAAGTTGCTGGCCGCGAAGATCGCGAGGTACCACCCGGTCTGCTTGACCCCCATGAACGTGGTCAGGGTGTCGCCGTAGGTGAAGAAGAACGCGTTGTAGAGGAACGCCTGGCCGATGAACAGGGACAGGCACAGCACGGTGCGCTTGGGGTAGAGCGTGAACACGGTCTTGGCGATGGTGCCCAGCCCGATGGTCTTGCGCTGGCGGATCGTGATCGTGTCGGAGACGCCCGGGCAGCTCCTTGCCGGTCTCCTCGGACACGGTCGACTCGATGTCGCGGACGATCTGCTCGCCCTCGTCCTCGCGGCCGTGGATGAACAGCCAGCGCGGGCTCTCCGGCACGTGGCGACGGACGAGCAGGATGCCGACGGCGAGGATCGCACCGAGACCGAACGCGAGTCGCCAGCCGACGGCCGGGTCGACGACGGTCGGGTCGAGCAGCGGGATGGTCAGCAGGGCACCACCGGCGGCGCCGATCCAGAACGAGCCGTTGATCGCGATGTCGACGCGGCCGCGGTACCTCGCGGGGATCAGCTCGTCGATCGCCGAGTTGATCGCGGCGTACTCGCCACCGATGCCGGCGCCGGTGAGTGCCCGGGCGGCGAAGTACCAGGTCGCGGTCGGCGCGAACGCGGTCAGCACGGTCGCGATGATGTACACCGCGAGCGTGATGCAGGAACAGCTTCTTCCGGCCGAAGCGGTCGGTCAGCTGTCCGAAGAACAACGCGCCCAGGCAGGCGCCGGCGACGTAGATGGCACCGGCCAGGCCGATGTCCGAGCTGCTGAGGCCCAGGCCGGTGCTCTCGGACTTGAGCGCCTCCGACATGGAGCCGACGATGGTGACCTCGAGCCCGTCCAGGATCCACACGGTCCCGAGGCCGATGACCACCATCCAGTGCCACCGCGCCCATGGCAGCCGGTCGAGCCGGGCCGGGATGTCGGTGGTGATGCGTCCTGTTTCCACACTGCTGGACAAGGTGTCCTCCTGCGTCTCAGCGCCCGACGGCGCGCTCGAGCTCGGCCTTCGTCATGCTCGACCGACCCTGGATGTTCTTGCTGCGCGCCTCGGCGTACAGCTGTGCCTTCGTGCGACCACCCGCTCCGCGGTGCGAGCGCAGGCCTCCGCGACGGGAGGACGAGATGTCCTGCGTCGAGGTGGCGCTGGCCTGCTCGGACTCACCGCTGCGGGCACGTTCCTTGTTGACGGTGCGCGAGGCGATCTCCTCCGCCTCGCTCCTCGGACCGACCACGGTCGGTGAGTCCGTCCTTGATGTGCTCGTACTGCCGCTCGCGCTTCTTGCTCCAGGACTTCTGGGGCATCGGGATCACCTCCCCGGTCCGCGAGGTTGCGTACCCCACCCGACCGGGAGACATGCATCACCCGCGGCGCATGCGGCCGGACGGCGCGCCGGCGGTCCGTCAGGGGCGCTGGGCGCGGTAGACGAGCGCCCTGGCCACCTCGGCCAGGCGCACGTTGGACTCGTTCGACATCTTCACCAGCACGGCGAACGCCTCGTCGGGGCCGACGGCGTCCCGGGCCATGACGATGCCCTTGGCCTGGTCGATCGTCGCGCGCGAGACCAGCGCCTCCTTCAGCTGCTCGGACTCCCTCTCCAGCGCGTCGAGCTGCCGGACGCCGAAGACCAGCGCGTCGGCCACGGCGGGCGGCGGCAGGTCCTCGGGCGACAGCTCGGCGATCGCCGCCTTGTAGCGCTCGATGACCGCCAGCGCCCTGGCCCCGGGCTCGCTCACCTCGTCCGCGCGGCACATCACGCCCACCACGTCGTCGCCGACACGCAGCGGGGCGTGCACCGGCACCCAGTACTTCTCGACGTACTTCCCGGTGCGTCCCGGGCGCCTCGACGTCGTACCGCTGGACGACCAGGTGCTGCGGCCGCCCGTGGCGCACCACCCGCATGAGCGAGTTGGCCACGGCGGTCTTGCCGTTGTCGTCCTCGTCCTCGGGGTTCCCGGGGAAGGCGTCGAAGAGCGGGAGGGACAGGACCTGCTCCTCGACCCGGCCGGTGGCGTCGAGCAGGGCCTGGTTGACGGCCCGGATCACGAAGTCGCGGTCGAGGGCGAGCAGCCCCGAGGCAGTGGCCGAGGAAGGCGGGGTCCTGGCGCAGGGCATCGAGGGAACGGCGAACGGTCACGTGCAGAGCTCCTGGGCACGAGCAGCGTCGACGCTCGTCCCTGAACGCCTCGGGGGTAGTTGTACCACTGCACGAGCGCTCGGCGGGGTAGGGCCGGGGCCCCACCGGCTGTCTGCTCAACCGGGAGGCCCCGGTTGGCGCGGAATGAACCGCTACCAGAGCAGAGTGTGCCCAATTCCGCGGGAGTGATTCCCCGGTCGTCTCACCGGCGTCGCTCACGCGGGCAGGGTGCGTGAGGCGATGAGCTTCTCCGCGACCTCGCTGAGCTTCACGTTGCGGTCCTGGGAGTAGCGGCGCAGCACCGCGAAGGCCTGGTCCGGCGTCGACCCCGAACCGCTCCATCAGGATGCCCTGCGCCTGCCCGATCGTCTGGCGCGCGTCGATCGCCCGCCAGAGGTTGGCCTCCTCGCGGGAGGACGACATCGCGACCGCGGCGTGCCGGGCGAAGATGTCGGCGACGGCCCGGTCCTCGTGCGTGAAGTGACGCTCGTTGACGTCGTACAGGTTGAGGCTGCCGATCGTCGTCTCGCTGGTGTGCAGGCGGGTGCCGAGCATGGAGCGGACCCCGGTGGCGGCCACGGTGCGGGCCCACTCCGGCCAGCGGTCGTCGATGGTCGTGTCGTGCACGAGCACCCCGCGGTGGTCCTCGATGATCTCGAGGTCCGGCCCCTGGCCGACCTCGAACTGGATCTTGTCGAGCTCGGCGACCAGGGGGTCGGTGGCGGCGAAGGTCTCCACGCGGGTCCGCTTGTGCACGAAGATCACGCCCGCGTAGGAGCAGTCGAGGGCCTTGACCGCGAACTCGAGGACGCGGTCGACGGTCTGTTCCAGGGTGGGCTCGCCGTGCAGGGCGAGCGCCATCTCGGCGATCTCGTCGGCGAAGCCGTCGACAACCGCGGAGGCGTTCGGGGGCGGGTCATGGTCGCGGCACGCCCCCGAGTGTGCACCCGACCCGTGACCGGCACCAGTCACGGGGGACCGGAGCCCGGAGCTGCGTGAGAACGCGCACCGGTCCCCCGTGGACGGTGGCCGGGCTCGGTGCCGACCGACTGCCGGACGGGTAGTTGCCCGCACCGGGCCCGTGGGTGCGCTGTACCCCCGGGGTCCGCAGATCATGCGCGGACGTCCGGAAATCGACGTACGGCTCAGAAGCCGAGCCGGTGACCGGACTCCCCGCGCACGACCTTGCCCTTCTCCTGCGCCGTGGCGCGGAGCTCGTCCTGGAACGCCGTGACCTTCGCGCGCAGCTCCGGGTCGGTGGCGCCGAGGATGCGTACGGCGAGCAGCCCGGCGTTGCGGGCGTTCCCGATGGAGACGGTGGCGACGGGGACCCCGGCCGGCATCTGGACGATCGAGAGCAGGGAGTCCATGCCGTCGAGGTACTTCAGCGGCACCGGGACGCCGATCACGGGCAGCGGCGTCACCGCGGCCAGCATGCCGGGCAGGTGGGCGGCACCGCCGGCGCCGGCGATGATCACCGCGATGCCCCGGTCGGCGGCCTCGCGCCCGTAGGCCAGCATCTCCTCCGGCATCCGGTGCGCCGAGACCACGTCGGACTCGTGCGCGACCCCGAACTCCTCGAGCGCCTCCGCCGCGGCCTTCATCACCGGCCAGTCGGAGTCGGAGCCCATCACGATGCCCACGCGTGCTTCTGTCACGTCACTCACTCGCTCTCGTTGCCGAGGTCGCCCCGGAACCACGCGGCCGCGTGCCGGGCTCGCTCCAGGCAGTCGTCGAGGTCGTCGCCGTACGCGTTGACGTGACCGACCTTCCGCCCGGGGCGCAGCTCCTTGCCGTAGAGGTGCACCCGCAGGCGCGGGTCCCGGGCCAGCGCGTGCGGGAACCCGTCGTACAGCCGGCCCGCCTCGCCGTCCCCGCCGAGGATGTTGACCATCACCGTCCAGCGGGCGCGCGACGCGGGCGAGCCCAGCGGCAGGTCCATCACCGCGCGCAGGTGGTTCTCGAACTGGCTGGTGACCGCGCCGTCCTGCGTCCAGTGGCCGGTGTTGTGCGGGCGCATCGCGAGCTCGTTGACCAGGACCCGTCCGTCGGTGGTCTCGAAGAGCTCGACGGCCAGGATGCCGGTGACGTCGAGGGCGCCGGCCACGGTGAGCGCGAGCTGCTCGGCGCGGGCGGCGAGCTCGGGGTCGAGGCCCGGGGCCGGGGCGATCACCTCCGCACAGATCCCGTCGCGCTGGGTGGACTCGACGACCGGGTACGACGCGGCCTGGCCGCTGGGCGAGCGGGCGACCAGCGCCGAGAGCTCGCGGCGGAAGTCGACCAGCTCCTCGGCCAGCAGATGGACGTCGCGACTCCCGGGCGGCGCGGAACGCCTCTTCCACGTCCTCGGTCGACCGGACGAACCACACGCCCTTGCCGTCGTAGCCGCCGCGGGTCGTCTTCAGCACGCACGGGAAGCCGAACGCCTCCACGTCGTCGACCGAGTGGACCAGCGCGTTGCGCGGGCACGGGACGCCCAGCTCGGCCAGCCGCGCCCGCATGACGCCCTTGTCCTGGGCGTGGACCAGCGCCTCCGGCCCGGGGCGTACGGCGATGCCGCCGTCCTCGAGGGCGTGCAGGTGTCCGGTGGGCACGTGCTCGTGGTCGAAGGTGACGACCGCGCAGCCGTCGGTGACCTTGCGCAGCGTCTCGAGGTCGGTGTAGTCACCGACGAGGTGGTCGGGGATGACCTGGGCGGCGGACACGCCCTCGCCCTCGGCGAGCAGCCGCAGCGGGAGCCCGAGCGCGATGGCGGGCTGGGCCATCATCCGGGCCAGCTGGCCGCCGCCGATCACGGCCAGGGTGGGAGCCGAGTGGTTGGCAGGGACGCTCACGGGCGACGAGCCTACTGGGCGGCGGCGCGGGCCACGGCGGTGGTCCGGCCGGCGGCGGCGGTCCGGCTACGCGCGACGTACGGCGATCGGCTCGACCAGCCCGAAGCCGCGGACCGGCCGGGCCGGCAGCCGCCGGGTCTCGAACTGGTCGGGCGGCAGCAGCGCGGCGGTGGCCTCGTCGATGATGACCCGGTTGCGGCGGGCGACGCCGGTCAGCCGCGCGGCCATGTTCACCGGCGGGCCGAACACGTCACCGAGCCGCATGACCACGGCACCGCTGGCCAGCCCGACACGTACGTCGGGCATCCGCGCGTCGCGGCCGATGACCGTGATGATGCCCTCGGCGATGTCGAGGGCACGGACCGGGTCCTCGACGATGAAGAGCACCGAGTCGCCGAGGCTCTTGATGATCCGGCCGTGCTGGGCGGCGACGACGTCGGAGCAGCGGGACTCGAAGACCTCGACCAGGTCGCCGATCCGCTCCTCGCCGATCTGGTTGGACAGCGCGGTGAACTGCACGATGTCGGCGAAGCCCACGGTCACCTCGGTGGTCTTCAGGTCCTCGTCCGCGCCGGCCAGGGCCTCCACCCGTGACACCGCGGCGGCCAGGTGGCGGCGCCAGGCGTAGACGAGCAGCGCCTCGAAGGGGCCGTTGACCGCCTCCACCATCTTGATCGCGGCCCCGAGGCGGCTGCCGGTGGCGTCGGGCCCGGACTCCGCCTCGTCCAGCTTGGGGACCAGGGTGGCGACCTCCCAGTCGGCGAGCCGGGCCATCGTCTGGCCGACCGCGCGGGTGAGGTTCAGGGCGGTGTCGAAGTCGATGACGCCGCTCTCGATGGCCGCCCGCAGCGTGGCGAGGGCACCGGCGTCGCCCTCGGTGAAGGCGACCTCGCTGCCGGCGTACTCGGGGAAGCCGAGGGCGCGCCAGAGCCGGCGCGACTCCTCGAGGGCGTTCTCGTCACCACCCGAGACCTCGTTGGCGGTGTAGCGGGGCGACTCCTTGAGGATGGCCCGTTCGAGGTCCTCGCGGCTGAGCGGCTTCCCGTCGGGGTCGGGCTCAGGTCCCATCGTCGGACCGCTGCCGCGGCTCGGAGAGGCGGTGCAGCTCGTCGCTGACCTTGAGATGGACCTGCTCGACCTGCGGGATGTCGCGGAGCTCGACCCGGCCCTGCTCGCTGGCGTCGCTGACGACGAGCGTGCCGCAGCCGAACATCCGGTCGATGACGCCGATCTCGAAGTCGACGCCGCTGATCCGGTTGAGCGGGATGGTGCGGCCGGACTTGGAGAGCCAGCCGGAGCGCTTCATGAAGCGGCGGTTGGTGAAGGTGTAGGACGTGGTGGCCCAGTTGATCACCGGCCGGATCACGAACCAGACGAGGATCGCCGAGGGCGATCAGCCACTCGAGGGCCGTCGGGATGCCGCCACCCTTGCCGTCGATGACCTGCTGCAGCCACACCGCGGCGGCCAGCACGACCAGCAGCACGATCAGGGGCATCAGCAGCACCTTGGGATGCGTGCGGGTCGAGACGACGACGTGCTCGCCCTCGTTGAGGAGCTTCGGGGAGATGGCCACGCCCAGATCATGTCAAAGATGACGGCCGCACGTGAACCACATCACCAGCCCCGACCGCCACCTCGCCGGCAGGCCCGGCCACGACCAGGCGCCCCTGCTCGTCGATGTCGACGGCGGTGCCGCTCAGCACCTCTCCCGCCGGCAGGTCGACCCGCACCTCCCGGCCGAGGGTGGTGCAGGCGTCGGCGTACGCCGCCCGCAGCGCCGTGACGTCCTCCAGCAGGGGCAGCAGCCCGTCGATCGAGCCGAGCAGCTGGGCCAGCACCTCGGTCCGGTCCGGCGCCTGCGGCAGCTCGAGGGCGAGCGAGGTGGCCAGCGCGACGGGCAGCTCGTCGAGGGTCTGGGAGACGTTGATCCCGATCCCGACGATCGCGGCCGGGCCGGTGGGCGTGTCGACCCGCTCGACCAGGATGCCGCCGAGCTTGCGCTCCTCGACCAGCACGTCGTTGGGCCACTTCAGCCCGATGTCGGGGAGCCGGTCGGCCAGCGCGGCCTGCACGGCGTACCCGGTGAGCAGCGGGATCCACGGCCAGGACGCGGCGGGCAGGTTGGGGCGCAGCAGGACCGAGAAGGTGAGCGCCGAGCGGGCCGGCGTCTCCCACGTCCGGTCGAGCCGGCCACGACCGGCCGTCTGGTGCTCGGCGACCACGACGGTCCCCTCGAGGGCGCCGGCACGGGCCCGCTCGGCGAGCACGGCGTTGGTCGAGGCGGCCTCGGCGAGGATCTCCACCCCGGCAGGCAGCCGGTCGGGATCGAGAGGTGGGCGCGAGTCGGGGCGGGAGTCCATGCCACTAGATTGACCGAAGCATCCAGAGGAGGCCAGCACACGTGAGCGCAGCAGAGTCCGGGACCGCGACCGAGCCCGGCGAGGGCACCGAGGTCCCCGCCGCCGGCAGCGGCATCGACATCCACACCACCGCGGGCAAGCTCGCGGACCTCGACCGCCGGCTGGACGAGGCGGTGCACGCCGGGTCCGCGAAGGCCGTGGAGAAGCAGCACGCCAAGGGCCGCAAGACCGCCCGCGAGCGGGTGGAGCTGCTCTTCGACGAGGGCTCGTTCGTGGAGCTCGACGAGCTGGCCCGGCACCGGTCCACGGCGTTCGGGCTGGAGAAGAGGCGCCCGTACGGCGACGGCGTGATCACCGGCTACGGCACCATCGACGGCCGCCAGGTGTGCGTGTTCTCCCAGGACTTCACCGTCTTCGGCGGGTCGCTGGGCGAGGTCTACGGCGAGAAGATCACCAAGGTGATGGACCTCGCCATCAAGACCGGCTGCCCGATCATCGGCATCAACGAGGGCGCCGGCGCCCGCATCCAGGAGGGCGTGGTCTCCCTCGGGCTGTACGGCGAGATCTTCCGCCGCAACGTGCACGCCTCGGGCGTCATCCCGCAGATCAGCCTGATCATGGGCTCCTGCGCCGGCGGGCACGTCTACTCCCCCGCGGTCACCGACTTCACGATCATGGTCGACGGCACCTCCAACATGTTCATCACCGGCCCCGACGTGATCAAGACCGTCACCGGCGAGGACGTCACGATGGAGGAGCTCGGCGGCGCCCGGACCCACAACACCAAGTCCGGCAACGCGCACTACATGGGCTCCGACGAGGAGGACGCCATCGAGTACGCCAAGGCGCTGCTGTCCTACCTCCCCCAGAACAACCTCGACGAGCCCGCCGGCGTACGACGAGCCGGTCGACCTCGACGTCACCGACCTGGACCGCACGCTCGACGCGCTGATCCCGGACTCGCCGAACCAGCCCTACGACATGCACACGGTCATCGAGGCGGTGCTCGACGACGAGGAGTTCCTCGAGGTCCAGCCGCTGTTCGCGCCGAACATCGTGATCGGCTTCGGCCGGGTCGAGGGCCGCCCGGTCGGCGTGGTCGCCAACCAGCCGATGCAGTTCGCCGGCACCCTCGACATCGACGCCTCCGAGAAGGCCGCGCGGTTCGTGCGCACCTGCGACGCGTTCAACATCCCGGTGCTGACCTTCGTCGACGTGCCCGGCTTCCTGCCCGGCACCGACCAGGAGTGGAACGGCATCATCCGGCGCGGCGCCAAGCTGATCTACGCCTACGCCGAGGCGACCGTCCCGCTGGTCACGATCATCACCCGCAAGGCCTACGGCGGCGCGTACGACGTGATGGGGTCCAAGCACCTCGGCGCCGACATCAACGTGGCCTGGCCGACCGCGCAGATCGCGGTGATGGGCGCCCAGGGTGCGGTCAACATCCTGTACCGCAAGGAGATCGCCGACGCGACCGCCGACGGCACCGTCGACGAGCGCCGGGCCGAGCTGATCACGGAGTACGAGGACACCCTCGCCAACCCGTACGTCGCGGCCGAGCGCGGCTACATCGACGCGGTGATCGCCCCGCACGAGACCCGGGTCGAGATCATCCGCTCGCTGCGGCTGCTGCGCTCCAAGCGCGAGACCCTGCCGCCGAAGAAGCACGGGAACATCCCGCTGTGAGCGAGCAGGAGGCGCCGCTGCTGCGGGTCGTCGAGGGCGACGCCACCCCGGAGGAGATCGCCGCCCTGGTGGCGGTGTTCGCCTCGCTGGGCCAGCCCGCGGCGCCCACGCCGCGGCGTACGCCGGAGTGGCAGGCGCACCACCGCAAGGTCCGCGCCACCCACCTCCCGGGCCCCGGCGGCTGGCGCTCGAGCGGCCTGCCCCGCTGACCGTCGGCGACTTCGCGGGGTGGTGCATGCTGACCCCATGAACGATCTGGTCCTCGGTCCCCTGCTGCGCCACGTCGACGAGCACTCCGGGTGCGTGTGGGTGGAGACCGCCGAGGCCGGCACGGTCGTCCTGCGGGCCGGCGAGCACACCGGCGAGGCTCGCACGTTCGGCGTGCACGGCCACCACTACGCGCTGGTCTGCGTCGACGGGCTCGACGCCGGCACGAAGTACCCCTACACGGTCGAGATCGACGGCACGCAGGTCTGGCCGCCGGCCGACTCGCCGTACCCTCCCTCGCTGATCCCGACGCTGGACCACGGCAAGGACCTCCGGCTGGCGTTCGGGTCGTGCCGCACGTCGGTCACGCACGACGAGAAGGGCAACAACACCCACGGTGTCGACGCGCTGCGGGCCTACGCGCTGCGGATGGCCGGCGTCACCGACCCCGCGGCCGACCACGACCCGGACCCCGGCGACGAGGCCCGCTGGCCCGACCTCGTGCTGTTCCTCGGCGACCAGGTGTACGCCGACGAGACCACGCAGGAGATGCAGGAGTTCATCGAGTCGCGGCGCGACATCGACGAGCCGCCGTGGAAGGAGCTGAAGGACTACGAGGAGTACGCCCACCTCTACCAGCTCGCGTGGACCGACCCCGCCAACCGCTGGCTGCTCTCCACGGTGCCGACGGTGATGATCTTCGACGACCACGACATCCGCGACGACTGGAACACCTCGCAGGCGTGGAAGGAGGAGATGGAGGCGACCTCCTGGTGGCACGGGCGGATCGTCGCCGGCCTCGCGTCGTACTGGGTCCACCAGCACCTCGGGAACATGACGCCCGCCGAGCGCGAGGAGGACGAGATCTGGCAGCGGATCGCGTCGTACGACGGCGACGGCGAGCTCGACCTCAGCGACGTGCTGGACGAGTTCGCGGACCGGGCCGACCAGAAGCCGGAGAGCTACCGGTGGAGCTACGCCCGCGACTTCGGTGACCAGGCCCGGCTGGTCGTGGTGGACTCGCGCGCGGCCCGGGTGCTCGACCCGGAGAACCGCTCGATCCTCGACGACAGCGAGATGGCCTGGCTCGACGAGCAGATGCGAGGCGGCTTCAAGCACCTGCTCATCGGCACGTCGCTGCCGTTCCTGCTGGCGCCGGGGCTGCACTACGTCGAGGCGTTCAGCGAGGCGCTGGCCGGCGGCGCCTGGGGGAAGCGGGGCGCGAAGGCCGGCGAGAAGCTCCGCACCGGCGCGGACCTCGAGCACTGGGGCGCGTTCCAGGACGGCTTCCAGAAGGTGGCCGCGATGGCGCTCGAGGTGGCCCGCGGCCAGCGCGGGAAGGCGCCGGCGACGGTGACGTTCCTGTCCGGGGACGTCCACCACAGCTACGTGTCCGAGGCGTGGCCCACCCGTCGGGCGGCGCGCGGCACGGCGCCGCTGCAGAGCCGGATCGTGCAGGCGGTCTGCTCCCCCATCCGCAACCCGCTGGCGCGCAAGTGGCGCTTCGCGACGGCGTTCCTGTCGTACGGCGTCGCCGGCCCGATCGGCCACGTGGTGGCGCGCTCGGCGAAGGTGCCCGACGCGCCGCTGAAGTGGAAGCTGGTCAAGGGGCCGTGGTTCGACAACAACCTCGCGACCCTCGAGGTCACCGACGACAGCCTGCACATGTGGTGGGCGCGCGGGCGACGTCCACGACGGCGACCACGAGAACCCCGTGCTCGTCGAGGTCGCCTCGGTCGACCTCGACGACGGCCCGAGCCGCCCCCGGAAGTAGGCGCGGTGAACGCGATCACCGACGTACCCGGCATCCGGGTCGGCCAGGTCCGGCGTACCGGTGACGGCTGGCTGACCGGGACGACGGTCGTGCTCGCCCCCGAGGGCGGGGCGGTCGGCGGGGTCGACGTACGCGGCGGCGGGCCCGGGACCCGGGAGACCGACCTGCTCGACCCGCGCAACCTCGTCGACCGGGTGCACGCCGTGGTGCTCAGCGGCGGCTCGGCGTTCGGCCTGGCGGCGGCGGACGGCGTGATGCGGCGGCTGCTACGAGGACGGCGTCGGCTTCCCGATGGGGGCGCCCGGCGAGGTGGTCCCGATCGTGCCGGCCGCGGTGGTCTTCGACCTGGGCCGGGGCGGCACGTTCGCCCACCATCCCGACGCGGCGATGGGAGCGGCGGCGTACGACGCCGCGGGTTCGGTGGTGGCGGAGGGCAACCACGGGGCCGGGACCGGTGCCCGGGCGGGTGGCCTCAAGGGCGGGGTCGGCAGCGCCTCGCTGCGCCTGGCGGACGGGACGACCGTCGGGGCGCTGGTCGTGGTGAACGCGTTCGGCTCGGCGGTGGACCCGGCGACCGGGGAGCTGTACGCCGCCCGGTTCTGCCTGCCCGGCGACCTGCCCGACCTGCGTCGGCCCGACCCGGCCGAGGTCGAGGCTGCCCGCGCGGCGGCCGCGGCGCTGGAGCTCCCGATGCGTCCGGCGCTGGCGACCAGCATCGGCGTGATCGCCACGGACGCGACGCTGACCAAGGCCCAGTGCGCCAAGGTCAGCGGCATCGGCCACGACGGGCTGGCCCGGGCGATCCGGCCGGTGCACACCATGTTCGACGGCGACACGCTCTTCACCCTGGCCACCGGGGACCGGACGGCCCCGGACCCGGTCGCCTTCCACGGCCTGCTCGAGGCCGCCGCCGACTGCGTCACCCGGGCCGTCGCGAGGGCCCTGCTCGCCGCCGAGTCGACCGAGATCTTCGGCGAGGGCGCCCCCGCTGGCACTCCGGACACCCCGCCCCAGGACACCCCAGACACTCAGAACACCCCGACACCCTGCGCTCCTACCGCGACGCGTTCCCCTCCGCCCTCCCCTGACCCGCCGAACCGTGCGCCATGGCGGGCCGAACCGTGCGTCATGGCGGGCCGAACCGTGCGTCATGGCGGGCCGAACCGTGCGCCATGGCGGGCCGAACCGTGCGTCATGGCGGGCCGAACCGTGCGTTGTTGCGCCACAACGCACGGCTCGCGGCATCACAACGCGCGGTTCGGCGGGGCACAACGCACGGTTCGCGGCACCACAACGCACGGTTCGGCGGGGCACAACGCACGGTTCGGCGGATTGGGGTTGGGGTCAGGAGCGGGTGCGGCGGCCGGGGGCGAAGAGCGAGGCGACCACGGCGACGCCGACAGCGGCGGCACCGGTGAGCAGCGCCGGGCCGATCGCACCGGTGTACCCGAACGGCGTCAGCTGGCCGTCGTTCGCCTCGAAGACCGCCACCAGCAGGGCGATGCCCAGGGCCACGCCGAACTCCCGGACCGTCGAGTTGGCCGAGCTGGCCACCGCGAAGTCCGACTCCGGCAGCCCGTCCAGAGTGGCCGTCGCGTTCGGCGCGAAGGTCAGGCCCATGCCGATGCCCGCCATCGCGAGCGCCGGCACGAACGAGGAGTACGACGCGACGTCCTCGGCCAGCGACGCCAGCCAGACCAGCGACAGCATCTGCAGCACCAGCCCGCTGACCAGCAGCGCCCGCAAGCCGGTCCGCGGGGCGAGCAGCCCGGCGAGCGGCGCGACCACCATCGGGGCCGCTGTCCACGGCAGGGTGCGGATGCCGGCCTCGAGCGGGGTGTAGCCCTGCACGATCTGGAGGTACTGGCTGAGCAGGAACACCGCCCCGAACATGCCGAGCGTGAAGAACAGACCGATCGCGTTGGCGGTGGAGAACCCGCGGCTGCGGAAGAGGCGCAGCGGCAGGACGGCGTGGTCACGCCCGCGGGCGTGCACGACGTACGCCGGGACGAGCGCCACCGAGGCGACCAGCGAGCCGAGCACGACCGGCGAGGTCCACCCGTCGTCGTTGCCGTGCACGATCCCCCAGATGCCGAGGAAGACCGCGCCGCCGAGCAGCACCGTGCCGCGTACGTCGATCTTCTGCCAGGCGCCCTTCGACTCCTCGACGGCGAGCAGCATCAGCGGCATCGCGACCAGCGCGACCGGCACGTTGAGCCAGAAGATGGCCTGCCAGCTGACGCCCTCGACGACGGCGCCGCCGATGACCGGCCCGAGCGCGACACCGAGGCCGGACACGCCGCCCCAGATGCCGATCGCGGCGGACCGCATGGCCGGCGGGACGGCCGCGGCCAGCAGGGTCAGCGACAGCGGCATCACGGCCGCCGCCCCGAGGCCCTGGAAGGCGCGGGCCACGATCAGCGCCTCGGACGACGTGCTCAGCGCGGAGGCGATCGAGGCGACCGTGAAGAGCGCGATGCCGGCCAGCATCACCTTGCGGCGGCCGATCCGGTCGCCCAGCGTGGCCGCCGGGAGCATGAACGTCGCGAAGGTCAGCGTGTAGGCGTTGAGGAACCACGCCAGCTGGCCGACCGACGAGCCGAGGTCGGCCTGGATGACCGGCAGCGCACTGGTCAGCACGAGGTTGTCGAGGGTGGCCATGAACATCGGCAGCGACGTGGCGACGATCGCCAGCCACAGCGGGACACGGCGCCGCGGGGCCGCAGGAGCGACCGGCGGGGCTACGACGGGAGCGGCCGCGGAGGCCGGCAACACAGTGGTCATGAGGAGCTCCTGAGACAAGAAGGCATTGAATGATTACTTCTCGGAACCACGTTAAGTAATCAAGTGATAATCTGTCAACCATGAGTTCCCCGCGCCCCGCTCCCCAGACCCGGCTCAGCGCGGACGAGCGCCGCGGCCTGGTCCTCGACGCCGCCACCCGCGCGTTCGCCCGCACCGGGTACGCCGGCACCAGCACCGACGCGGTGGCCAAGGAGGCCGGCGTCTCCCAGCCGTACGTCGTCCGCATCTTCGGCTCCAAGCTGGATCTCTTCCTCGAGGTCTTCTCCCGGTCCACCGGGCGGATCGGGGCGGCCTTCGCCGACGTGCTGGCCGACGGGGACGTTCGACGCGGAGAACGAGGAGGACTGGGAGCGGCTCGGGGCGGCGTACACCCAGCTGCTCGCCGACCGCGACTTCCTGCTGGTGATGATGCACGGCTTCACCGCGGCCGGGGTGCCCGAGATCGGCGCCTGCGCCCGGGCCGGGATGGCCGACATCTTCGAGATCCTGCGCGGCACCGGCGGGGCCGACGAGGACATCAAGGACTTCATCGCGCAGGGGATGCTGCTCAACGTGATGATCGCGATGCGCGCCCCGGAGCACGTCGCCGAGGTCGGCCCGCTCGCCGACCTCACCACCTGCGCGTTCGGCGACAGCCTGGAGGCAGTGACACCCGCCTCCGCCTGACCGGCGACTGTCTACGCTGACCCGGTGTCCACCCTGGTCCTCGCCTCCGCCTCCCCCGCCCGCCTGGCCACCCTGCGCGCCGCGGGCGTCGAGCCGGAGGTCATCGTCTCCGGCGTCGACGAGTCACAGCTCGACGGCCTCCCGCCCCGCGAGCTGGCCCTGCAGCTCGCCGAGCTGAAGGCGGCCGCCGTGGCCGCCGGCCTCGAGGGCGACCGGCTGGTGCTGGGCTGCGACTCGGTGCTCGAGCTCGACGGCGCCGCCCTCGGCAAGCCCGACGACGCCGACGACGCCATCCGCCGCTGGCGGGCCATGCGCGGCCGCAGCGGCGTGCTGCACACCGGCCACAGCCTCCACGACCTCGCCTCCGGCCGGGTCGCCGCCGCGACCGCGTCCACCACCGTCCACTTCGCCGACGTCACCGACGCCGAGATCACGGCGTACGTCGCGACCGGCGAGCCGCTGAACGTCGCCGGGGCGTTCACGATCGACGGGCTGGGCGGGGCGTTCGTGACCGCGATCGAGGGCGACCACCACAACGTCGTCGGCCTGAGCCTCCCGCTGTTCCGCGACCTGCTGGCCGAGCTGGACCGGAGCTGGGTCGACCTCTGGGCCTGAGCGCGCCGATTGGTCACGAACCGCAGCTCCGACCGCCATTTCGTGCGGTTGGGGACCAAACCGCAGTCCCACGCGACCACAACGCACGGCTCGGCCGACCACAACACACGGCTCGGCCCCCACGCACGGTTCGGCGGGGTGGGGGTCAGGAGGAGCGGGTGAGCAGGTCCGGCTCGCGCGGGGTACGGAACACGAACCGCCGCGAGGCCCAGAACCGGAAGGCCGTCCCCAGGCCCGAGGCCGATCACGTTGGCGGAGAGGTTGTCGGCGAACGCGCCGTCGAGGCCGAGCACGTAGCGGCTGATCGCCAGGCACCCCATCGGGATGAGCAGCGACACGAGGTTCACGACGTAGAAGCCGAGGCGGCCGTTGCCCGGTCCGACCGGCTCGCGCCGGCTGAAGGCCCAGTGCCGCGAGCCGCGGTAGCTCACCAGCATGCCGACGAGGTTGGCCAGCGCGAAGGCGAGCAGCGGCTGGCTGTTCATCGGGCCGGGGCGGAACCAGAACGCCATCCCGTGCACGAGCACGTTGAACAGCACGAGCGCGACCACGGTCGCGACTCCGCCCACGGCGAGGAACTTGGCCCCCTCCGAGAACACCCGCTGGCTACGTCGGCCCACCGGGGCAGCCTAGGTCACCCACCCGCGCGGCCCCGGATCCGCGCCGCAGTGCCTCCGGGCCGGTCGGCGTCACTCGACCGGCAGGCCGAGCCCCCGCGCGATGAGCATGCGCTGCACCTCGGAGGTGCCCTCGCCGATCTCGAGCACCTTGGCGTCGCGGTAGAACCGGGCGACGGGGTACTCCTCCATGAAGCCGTAGCCGCCGAAGACCTGGGTCGCGATCCGGGTCGCGGTCACCGCCGACTCGGTGGCGTAGAGCTTGGCGACCGCGGCGGCCTGCTTGAACTCCTTCATGGAGACCTTCGCGCCGCCGTCCATCGCGTCCTTCATCGCGGCCGCCTTGTAGGTCAGCAGCCGGCTGGCGTGCAGCATCACCTCGAGGTCGGCGATCTGGAACGCCACGCCCTGCTTGCGCCCGATCGGGCCGCCGAACGTCTGCCGCTCCCCGGCGTACTCCAGGGACATGTCGAGGCAGGCCTGGATGCAGCCGACCGCGAGCGCGGCGATGGCGACCCGGCCGTCGTCGAGGGTGGCGAGGAACTGGGCGTAGCCGCGGCCGCGCTCGCCGAGCAGGTTGGCCTCGGGGACGCGGGCGTCCTCGAAGGACAGCGGGTGGGTGTCGGAGGCGTGCCAGCCGAGCTTGTCGTAGGGCTTCTCGGCGGTGAAGCCGGGCGTGCCGGAGGGTACGACGATGGTGGAGATCTCGGCCTTCCCGCCCTCGCGGGTGCCGGTGCGCGCCGTGACGGTCACGAGCGACGTGATCTCGGAGCCGGAGTTGGTGATGAACTGCTTGCTGCCGTTCACGACCCACTCGCCGTCGGCGAGCTCGGCCTTGGTCCGGGTGGCGCCCGCGTCGGAGCCGGCACCCGGCTCGGTGAGGCCGAAGCCGGCCAGCTTGGTGCCGGCGACCAGCTCGGGCAGCCACTGCTGCTTCTGCTCGTCGGTGCCGTAGGTCAGGATCGGGTTGATGCCGAGGCCGACCGCGGCCTCGAGCGTGATGCCCATCGACTGGTCGACGCGGCCGATCTCCTCGATCGCGACGCAGAGGCTGGTGAAGTCGCCGTCCTCGCCGGCGCCGCCGTACTCCTCGGGCGCGGTGAGGCCCATCAGGCCGAGCTGGCCCATCTTCTGGACGACGTCGACGGGGAAGTGGTGCTCCCGGTCCCACTGGGCGGCGTGCGGCGCGATCTCCTTCTCGGCGAAGTCGCGGACGCTGCGACGGAACTCCTCGTGCTCGCGGGACAGCTCGAACATCTCTTCCTCCCTCGGGTCGGGGCCGCCTGGCGGCGCCCGACTCCATTACGCTGACGTCAACGTAAGCACGGTAGACCGCTTACGTAACGTCACCGCAAGCCCGGGAGCAGCCGTGGACGAACGCACCTGGACCATCCGCGACCTCGCCGCGGAGTACGACATCACCCTGCGCACGATCCGCCACTACGAGGCCCTCGGGCTGGTCTCCCCCGAGCGCCGGGGCAGCACCCGCGTCTTCCACCAGCGCGACCGCATCCGGCTCGAGCTGGTGCTCCGGGGCCGGCGGCTGGGCTTCTCGCTCGACGAGATCGCCCGGATCGTCAACATGTACGACGACCAGCCGGGCGAGGCCGGCCAGCTGGAGTACCTCCTCGACCAGATCCGGGTACGCCGGGCGGAGCTGGACCGGATGCGCGCCGACATCGAGCAGACCGAGCGCGACCTCGACGCCGTGGAGGCGCGGTGCCGCGAGGATCTGACCCGGCTGCGATAGCGCGAGGACGGGAAGCACCGTGGAGGAACGGCGGCGGGCGACCAGCGGGTCGCCGTACGAGACGAGCGTCGGGTTCAGCCGGGCGGTCCGGGTCGGGCAGCACGTGTACGTCGCCGGCACCGCGCCGGTGTGGCCGGACGGCGACGTCGACCCGGACACCGCGGCCCAGGCCCGGCGCTGCTGGGAGATCGCGCTGACCGCCCTGGCGGAGCTCGGCGGCGAGGTCGGCCACGTCGTGCGCACCCGGCAGTTCCTCACCGCGGCGGCGGACGCCGACGCGGTCGCGGCCGTGCACGGCGAGGTGTTCGCCGCGGTCCGGCCGGCCAGCACGATGGTGCTGGTGGCCGGACTGCTCGACCCGCGCTGGGTGGTCGAGGTCGAGCTGGACGCCCTCCTCGACCCCGTGACCGAGGGGACGGACTAGCCGGTGAAGAGGGACGAGGCCTTGCGCACGGTCTCGACCACGCCGTAGACCAGCGGGATCCCGACCAGCGCCCAGGCGACTGCGATGCGTGCGGTCACACCCTCACCTCCTCGGCACGGTCGTCGACGGGCTCGTGGAAGCGGTCGGCCACCGGCCGGACCATCAGGTTGGCCACGAACCCGATGCCCAGCAGCACCACCATGGTGAGCAGCGCCGGGCGGTACGCGTCGGCGGTCAGCTCGCCCGGGGTGCCCTGGGCGTCGAGGAAGGCGTTCACGATCAGCGGCCCGGCCACGCCGGCCGCCGACCACGCGGTCAGCAGTCGCCCGTGGATCGCGCCGACCTGGTAGGTCCCGAACAGGTCGCGGAGGTACGCCGGAGCCGTGGCGAACCCGCCTCCGTAGAAGGTCAGGATGGTCGCCGCCAGCAGCACGAAGAGGGCCGTGGACATCGAGCCGGCCAGCGCCAGCACGAGGTAGAGCACCATGCCGCCGCCGAGGTAGAGCATGTAGATCGGCTTGCGCCCGACCACGTCGGAGGTGGAGGACCACACGAAGCGGCCGGTCATGTTGGCGATCGACAGCACGCCGACGAAGCCGCCGGCCGCGGCCGCGGTGACCGCGGAGGTGGTGCCGTCGCGGAAGAAGTCCTGGATCATCGGCGCCGCCTGCTCGAGGATCCCGATGCCCGCGGTGACGTTGCAGAAGAGCACCACCCAGAGCAGCCAGAACTGCGGGGTCCGGATCGCGTTGGCCGCGGACACGCTGGCCGTGGTGACCAGCGCCGCCTCCTCGACCGTGTGTGGGTCCCAGCCCTCCGGCGTCCAGCCCTCGGGGGGCACCCGGACCGTGAACGCGCCGAACATCATGAAGGCGAAGTAGACGATCCCCAGGGTGACGAACAGCAGCATCACCGCGTGGCCGTCGGCGACCGAGGTGGGGTCGGACGAGTCGTAGGAGTCGTCGTACAGCGAGAGCAGCCGGCCGCTGAGCGGGCTGGCGATGAGCGCGCCGCCGCCGAAGCCCATGATCGCCATGCCCGGTGGCCAGACCCGGGCGGTCGGGGAACCACTTGATCAGCGTGGAGACCGGGGAGATGTAGCCGATGCCGAGCCCGATGCCGCCGATGCCGCCGTACCCGAGGTAGACCAGCCAGAGCTGCCCGGTGCCGATGCCGACCGCCGCGACCAGGAAGCCGGTGGCCCACAGCACGGCCGCGACGAACATCGCCGCCCGCGGGCCGTTGCGGTCCACCCAGGTGCCGAAGACGGCCGCCGAGAGGCCGAGCATCACGATGGCGATCGAGAAGATCACGCCGATCGCGGTGAGGCTGGAGTCGAAGTGGTCGACGAGGGCGGTCTTGTAGACGCTGGTGGCGTAGACCTGGCCGATGCACAGGTGCACGGCGAGGGCGGCCGGGGGGATCAGCCAGCGGCTGTAGCCCGCCGGCGCCACCGTCCTCTCCCGAGCGAGGAACGAGGGAACCAAGGGAACCTCCGAGATAGGTGTCCCTGGTACCTACCCAGAAGATGAAAACGCAATCATTCTCGGCCCGCGCCGGACGGTCCGGACGGGAGCGATACGCTGCCCACCGCATGCTGGCCGACCAGAGAGCAGGAGTCGCGGTGCCCGAGATCAAGCCGTTGCAGAAGGTCCTCGTCGCCAACCGCGGCGAGATCGCGGTCCGCGTGATCCGTGCCTGCAAGGACGCCGGCATCGGCTCGGTCGCGGTCTACGCCGACGCCGACCGCGACGCCCTCTTCGTGCGGCTGGCCGACGAGGCGTACGCCCTGAACGGCGCCACCCCGGCCGAGTCCTACCTCGACATCGACAAGATCCTCGCCGTCGCGACGAAGAGCGGCGCCGACTCCGTGCACCCCGGCTACGGCTTCCTCGCCGAGAACGCCGGCTTCGCCCAGGCGGTCATCGACGCCGGGCTGACCTGGATCGGTCCGCCGCCGAGCGCCATCGAGAACCTCGGCGACAAGGTCAAGGCCCGCCACATCGCCGAGAAGGTCGGCGCCCCGCTCGTCTCCGGCACCAAGGACCCGGTCCAGGACGCCGACGAGGTGGTGAAGTTCGCGGAGGAGAACGGTCTGCCGATCGCGATCAAGGCCGCCTTCGGCGGCGGCGGCCGCGGCCTCAAGGTGGCCCGCAAGCTCGAGGAGGTCGCCGAGCTCTACGACTCGGCGGTCCGCGAGGCGGTCACCGCGTTCGGCCGCGGCGAGTGCTTCGTCGAGCGGTACCTCGACAAGCCGCGGCACGTCGAGACCCAGTGCCTGGCCGACCAGCACGGCAACGTGGTCGTGATCTCCACGCGCGACTGCTCGCTGCAGCGCCGGCACCAGAAGCTGGTCGAGGAGGCGCCCGCGCCGTTCCTGACCGAGGAGCAGGTCACGCGCCTCTACGACGCGTCCAAGGCGATCCTCACCGAGGCGGGGTACGTCGGCGCGGGCACCTGCGAGTTCCTCGTCGGCCAGGACGGCACCATCTCCTTCCTCGAGGTCAACACCCGCCTCCAGGTCGAGCACCCGGTCTCCGAGGAGGTCACCGGCATCGACCTGGTCCGCGAGATGTTCCGCATCGCCGCCGGCGAGGAGCTCGGCTACGACGACCCCGAGATCCGCGGCCACTCCATCGAGTTCCGCATCAACGCCGAGGACGGCGGCCGCAACTTCATGCCCGCCCCCGGCACGCTCACCCACTGGCACGCCCCGGCCGGCCCCGGCGTCCGCGTCGACGGCGGCTACGACACCGGCGAGACCGTGCCCGGCGCGTTCGACTCGCTGGTCGCCAAGCTGGTCGTCACCGGCCGCGACCGCACCCAGGCGCTGGAGCGCTCGCGCCGTGCGCTGGCCGAGTTCGTCGTGGACGGCATGCCCACGGTCATCCCGTTCCACCGCGCGGTCGTCGAGGACCCGGCGTACGTCGGCGACGGGACGACCTTCTCGGTGTTCACCAGCTGGATCGAGACCGAGTTCGACAACCGGATCGAGCCCTACGCCGGGGACACCGCGGAGGCGGACGAGCCCGTCGAGCGGCAGCGCGTCACCGTCGAGGTCGGCGGCAAGCGCCTCGAGGTCGTCCTCCCCGCGGGGCTCGGCGGGATCGCCGCGCCCGCCGGCGCCGGTGCGGCCAAGCCCAAGCGGGCCAAGGGCAAGAAGTCCGGCGGAGCCGTCTCCGGCGACGCCGTGGCCAGCCCGATGCAGGGCACCATCGTCAAGGTCGCCGTCGAGGAGGGTGCGGAGGTCGTCGAGGGCGACGTCATCGTGGTCCTCGAGGCGATGAAGATGGAGCAGCCGCTCAAGGCCCACAAGGCCGGCACCGTCACCGGGCTGCAGGCCGAGGTCGGCGCCACCGTCACCAACGGCGCGGTCATCTGCGAGCTCAAGGACTGATCCCGACCGACCCGTGGCCATATGTCTAGTGATTGACTAGACATTGGTTAGGGTGGGGCGATGATCTCGGACCGGACAACGTCGTGCTGCGCCCCGGCCACGGCCCCGGCGGCCTCGTCGCCGGGGCCGATCCCGCTGGAGACCCGGGCCGCTGCCCCGGCTCCGGTGTCCGCCGAGCCCGTCACCCGCAGCACCCGCGGACAGGTCCCGATCCCGGGCGGGACCTTCACCATGGGTGACGGGTTCGGGGAGGGCTACCCCGCCGACGGCGAGGCACCCGCGCACCTGGTGACCCTGGCGCCGTACCTCCTGGACGCGACCGCGGTCACCAACGCGCAGTTCGCGACGTTCGTCAAGGACACCGGCCACGTGACCGAGGCCGAGCGGATCGGTCTCTCCGCGGTCTTCCACGCCGCGGTCGCCGCCGGGCCGGGCGACGTGCTGGGCAGCGCCACCGGGACCCCGTGGTGGCTGGTCGTCAAGGGCGCGGACTGGCGGCACCCGGCCGGGCCGCGCTCGGACGGGGGCGACCTGGCCAACCACCCGGTGGTGCACGTGACGTTCCGCGACGCCCGGGCCTACTGCCGCTGGGCGGGCAAGCGGCTGCCGACCGAGGCCGAGTGGGAGTACGCCGCCCGCGGCGGGCTCGAGGGCGCCCGCTTCCCGTGGGGCGACGAGCTGACCCCGCGCGGGCGCTGGCAGTGCAACATCTGGCAGGGCCGCTTCCCCGACCGCAACACCCTCGACGACGGGCACCTCACCACCGCCCCCGTGCGGTCGTTCCGGGCCAACGGCCACGGGCTGTTCAACATGGCCGGCAACGTGTGGGAGTGGTGCCAGGACCGCTTCTCCCCCACGACGTACGCAGACAGGGCCGGTGCTGGTCCCGTCGTCGATCCGGTGGCACCGGGGAGCGAGGACCCCGGCCCGGGTGCCGGAGGCGGGATCGCCCGGGTGATACGCGGCGGGTCCTACCTCTGCCACGACTCCTACTGCCACCGCTACCGGGTCGCGGCCCGCTCCTCGAACACCGCCGAGTCGGCCAGTGCCAACATCGGTTTCCGCTGCGCGAACGACGCGGAGGCGACCCGCCGGTAGCCAATAGGCTCACGGCATGTTCACCAAGGTGCTCGTGGCCAACCGTGGCGAGATCGCCGTCCGCGCCTTCCGCGCGGCGTACGAGATCGGCGCGCGGACCGTGGCTGTCTTCCCCTACGAGGACCGGGGCTCCGAGCACCGGCTGAAGGCGGACGAGGCGTACGAGATCGGCGAGCGCGGTCACCCCGTCCGTGCCTACCTCGACCCGCAGGGCATCGTCGACGTGGCGGTGCGCGCGGGGGCGGACGCGATCTACCCCGGCTACGGCTTCCTGTCCGAGAACCCGGCGCTGGCCGAGGCCTGCGCCAACGCGGGGATCACCTTCATCGGGCCGACCGCCGACGTGCTCACCCTGACCGGCAACAAGGCGCGGGCGATCGCGGCGGCGAAGGCGGCCGGCGTCCCGGTGCTGGAGAGCGTCGCACCCGTCCACCGACGTGGATGCGCTGGTCGCCTCCGCGGACGACGATGCGCTACCCGCTGTTCGTCAAGGCGGTCGCCGGTGGCGGCGGCCGCGGCATGCGCCGGGTCGACGACCCGGCCCAGCTGCGCGACGCGGTCGAGACCTGCATGCGCGAGGGCGAGGCGGCGTTCGGCGACCCGACCGTCTTCATCGAGCAGGCGGTGGTCGACCCGCGGCACATCGAGGTGCAGATCCTGGCCGACGGCGCCGGCAACGTGATCCACCTCTTCGAGCGGGACTGCTCGGTGCAGCGCCGGCACCAGAAGGTCGTCGAGATCGCCCCGGCGCCCAACCTCGACCCGGCCCTCCGCGAGCGGATGTGCGCGGACGCGGTGCGCTTCGCCACCGAGATCGGCTACCGCAACGCCGGCACGGTGGAGTTCCTGCTCGATCCCGAGGGCAACTACGTCTTCATCGAGATGAACCCCCGCATCCAGGTCGAGCACACGGTCACCGAGGAGGTCACCGACGTCGACCTGGTGCAGTCGCAGATGCGGATCGCCTCCGGCGAGACCCTCGCCGACCTCGGCCTCGACCAGTCCTCGATCGTGCTGCGCGGCGCGGCCCTGCAGTGCCGGATCACCACCGAGGACCCGGCCAACGGGTTCCGCCCCGACACCGGCAAGATCACGACGTACCGCTCCCCCGGCGGCGCCGGCGTACGCCTCGACGGAGGTACGACGTACACGGGTGCGGAGGTGTCGGCGCACTTCGACTCGATGCTGACCAAGCTGACCTGTCGCGGCCGGACCTTCGACAAGGCCGTCGAGCGGGCCCGGCGGGCGGTGGCGGAGTTCCGGATCCGCGGCGTCGCGACGAACATCGCGTTCCTGCAGGCGGTGCTCGACGACCCCGACTTCATCGCCGGACGGGTCACCACCTCCTTCATCGAGACCCACCCGCACCTGCTCACCGCGCGGGCCAGCGGCGACCGCGGCACCAAGCTGCTGACCTACCTCGCGAACGTGACCGTGAACCAGCCACACGGCCCGGCGCCGACCCGGCTCGACCCGTCGCTGAAGCTGCCCCCGCTCGACCTGAAGGTCCCGGCCCCCGACGGCTCGCGCCAGGAGCTGCTCCGGCTCGGGCCGGAGGGCTTCGCCCGGGCGCTGCGCGAGCGGGACCGGGTCGGGGTCACCGACACGACGTTCCGCGACGCGCACCAGAGCCTGCTGGCCACCCGGGTCCGCACGCACGACCTGCTCGTCGGTCGCCGGACACGTCGCGCGGATGACCCCGGAGCTCTGGTCGGTGGAGGCCTGGGGAGGTGCGACGTACGACGTGGCGCTGCGGTTCCTGGCCGAGGACCCGTGGGAGCGGCTGGCCGCGCTGCGGCAGGCGGTGCCCAACGTGTGCATCCAGATGCTGCTGCGCGGGCGGAACACCGTCGGCTACACGCCGTACCCCACGGAGGTGACGAACGCGTTCGTCGAGGAGGCCGCGGCCACCGGCATCGACGTGTTCCGGGTCTTCGACGCGCTCAACGACGTCGAGCAGATGCGCCCGGCGATCGAGGCGGTGCGCGCCACCGGGACGACCGTGGCCGAGGTGGCGCTCTGCTACACCGGCGACCTGTCGAACCCGGCGGAGAAGCTCTACACGCTCGACTACTACCTCCGAGCTCGCCTCGCGGATCGTCGACGCCGGCGCGCACGTGCTGGCGATCAAGGACATGGCCGGCCTGCTGCGGGCGCCGGCGGCGCGGACGCTGGTGACCGCGCTGCGCGCGGAGTTCGACCTGCCGGTGCACCTGCACACCCACGACACCCCCGGCGGCCAGCTCGGCGACGCTGCTCGCGGCGATCGACGCCGGCGTGGACGCGGTCGACGCGGCGAGCGCGTCGATGGCCGGCACCACCTCGCAGCCGGCGCTGTCCGCGCTGGTGGCGGCGACCGACCACTCGGCGCGGGAGACCGGGCTGTCGCTCGACGCGGTCTGCGCGCTCGAGCCGTTCTGGGAGGCCGCCCGGCGGGTCTACGCACCGTTCGAGTCCGGGCTGGCCTCGCCGACCGGTCGGGTCTACACCCACGAGATCCCCGGCGGGCAGCTCTCCAACCTGCGCCAGCAGGCGATCGCCCTCGGCCTCGGCGAGAAGTTCGAGCAGATCGAGGACATGTACGCCGCGGCGAACGCCATCCTCGGCAACATCGTCAAGGTCACGCCGTCCTCCAAGGTGGTCGGCGACCTCGCCCTGCACCTGGTCGCGGTCGGCGCGGACCCGGCGGAGTTCGCGGCCGAGCCGGCGAAGTTCGACATCCC
Organism: uncultured Actinomycetota bacterium; assembly: GCA_963721775.1. Classification (GTDB taxonomy): domain Bacteria; phylum Actinomycetota; class Actinomycetes; order Propionibacteriales; family Nocardioidaceae; genus Nocardioides. The sequence continues at coordinate 54,780 of CAVRMH010000004.1, forward strand.
CGACTCGGTGATCGGGTTCCTCGGCGGCGAGCTGGGCGACCCGCCCGGCGGCTGGCCCGAGCCGTTCCGCACCCGTGCCCTCGAGGGCCGGACGGTGCGGACCACGCCGGACCGAGCTCACCGAGGAGCAGCGTGCCGGGCTCGCGTCCGCGCGGCGCCGTACCCTCAACGAGCTGCTGTTCCCCGGCCCGACCAAGGAGTTCGCGGAGTCGCGCGAGAGGTACGGCGACACCTCGGTGCTGCCGACCATCGACTACCTCTACGGGCTGCGCTCCGGCGACGAGCACGAGATCGACCTGGAGCCGGGCGTGCGGCTGCTGTTCGGGCTGCAGGCGATCGGCGACCCGGACGAGCGCGGCTACCGGACGGTGATGGCGACGATCAACGGCCAGATCCGGCCGATCAGCGTGCGCGACACCCACGTCGCCTCCGAGGTGCCCGCCACCGAGAAGGCCGACCCCGCCGACCCGTCGCAGGTTGCCGCGCCGTTCCAGGGCGTGGTCACGATCGCGGTCGCCAAGGGCGACGAGGTGGCCGCCGGCGACGTGGTCGCGACCATCGAGGCGATGAAGATGGAGGCCTCGATCACCGCACCCCAGGCCGGCACCGTCTCCCGGATCGCCCTCTCCGGCACCCAGTCCGTCGAGGGCGGCGACCTCATCCTCGTGCTCTGATCCCGATAGTCCGCGAGGTTCTGGCTCGTTCTCGGCCGATTTCGCGAGCCACTACCTCGCGGACTATCCCGGCCGGGGGAGTAGTCCCGATCAGGCGAAGGAGAACCAGGTCGAGCGCAGGCCGAGCTTGGCGCGGAAGGTGTCACCGGTGACGGCGATGCTGGTGGCCTTGCCGGACTTGGTGCCGACCAGCGTCATCTGCCAGACCCGGCCCTGCCACTGGCCGTTGCCGTCGCGGGCGCTGACCTTGATCGAGCGCAGGTTGCCGACGCCGGGCCACAGCCGCTCGATCTTCGCCACGTCGACCTTGACCGACCAGTCGTGGACCGGGTTGCCGGACCAGCCGTCGTACGGGTCGGCCTGCGCCGGGAGGTAGGGGAACTGGTTGGCCGAGGTCCAGCCGCCGCTGCTCGAGCCGAACTGCGTGAACGCCGCCGACCCCTGCCAGGTCAGGATCACCCCGGCCGTCGCCGCGATCGCGGCGTTGGAGGCGGCGTGCTCGGCGGAGTAGCCGCCGTACACCTGGCACGACGTGGTGTCGCAGATCTGGTAGTGGTTCGCCCGCGGGTGCGCCATCTCGTACGTCGCGTACGTGCGCGCCGCGACCGACTGGGCGCGGACGGCGTCCGGTCGCCAGGTGGCCGGCATCTCCAGGGGTACGACGCCCTTGAGGTAGTGCTCGACGAGCACCGAGTTGACGGTGTCGCGGTCGGTGGAGCCGGCGCTCGGACGGGCCGCGCGGAGGAAGCCGCGGTACTGCTTCGAGGTGCCGCCGTAGTAGAGCGTGATGGGCGCGCCGTTCGCGAAGAAGGTGCCGTCACCGCTGAGCACCTTCCACCGTCGCCACGAGCCCTCGTAGTAGTCGACGACGCTGCGGCCGTTGCTGGCGACGTCCAGGCGCCACCGGGTGGCGCCGTTCCTCGGCAGCGTCCAGCGCTGGCCGGTGGCGGTGTCACGGACCTCGAGCCCGGACCGCGGGCCGACCACGACGTCGCGGGAGGTGTCGGCGGAGATCAGCACCTTGACCCGGCCGGAGACCGAGCCCCACGCCGTCCCCGGGTAGTAGAACTGCACGATCTCGCGCCACGTCTTCCCCTGCCGCGCGGCGCCCTCGGCGCCGTACTGCGACATGCCGTGGCCGTGGCCGAAGCCGTGGCCGTTGACGGTGACCGTGCCGGTGGACGGCATCGGGTAGGTCTGGTCGACCCCCACCGCCGTGGCCGGTCCGGGCAGGGCGGGTACGACGGCGAGCAAGGCGCCGAGGACCAACGCGAGAACTGCCCGAGGCATGGCGGACTCCTGAGGTGACGTGAAGGATGGGGCGGCAGGGACGGGTGTGACCCAAAGATCAGATCATGCCCTGCCGCGCCCGGTCCACGGAACCGGGGTAACTACACGCCTGTTGTTTCCCGCGCGTTGCTACCGTCACAGCATGCTCTTCCTCCTGCTCGCGCTCGCCGTGCTGGCGGTCGTCGCGCTCGTCGTCTCGCAGAACCGCACGAAGCAGCGCGCCGAGCTGGCCCGGGTCGAGGCCCTGGCGAAGCCGGTCAAGGTCGCCGAGGAGGACGTCACCCGCTTCGGTGAGGAGCTGCAGGAGCTCCACATCGACACGATGACGACCGAGCTCGACCCGGCGATGCGGCAGGACTACCAGCGCGCGCTCGACGCCTACGAGAACGCCAAGGCGCTGCTCGCCGAGGCCACCGTGCCCGAGGACGTCTCGCAGGTCACCAAGACGCTGGAGGACGGGCGGTACGCCCAGGCCTGCGTGCTCGCCCGCCAGGCCGGCGAGCCGCTCCCCCAGCGCCGCCCGCCCTGCTTCTTCAACCCCGCCCACGGCCCGGCGCAGACCGACGTGGAGTGGGCTCCTCCCGGCGGCGTACGCCGCGAGGTCCCGGTCTGCCTCGCCGACGCCGAGCGCGTGGCGGCCGGCGCGGAGCCGGACATCCGTCAGGTCCGCAAGGGCAACCAGATGGTGCCGTGGTACCAGGGCGGCCCGGCGTACGGCGCCTACGCCAACGGCTACTACGGGTCCTACGCGATGAACGGCCTGTTCCCCGGCTTCCTGCTCGGCTCGATGATGGGCGGCTGGTGGGGGCCGGGCGTCGGGTACGGCGGCGACGACTGGTCGGGGGACAGTGGAGGCGACGGCGGCTCCGGGGACGGCGGGGCGACGGCGGCTCCGGGGCGGCTCCGGGGACGGCGGAGGCGACGGCGGGGACGGCGGCGGCTTCGACGGAGGTGGCGGCGACGGAGGTGGCGGCGACGGCGGCTGGTTCGGTGGTGGCGACGGGGGCGGTGGCTTCGACTTCGGTGGCGGCGGCGACTTCGGCGGGGACTTCGGCGGCTTCTGAGGCGCACACTGTTGCGGATTGGTCCCCAACCGCATGAAATCCGGGCAGCAAGCCTGCGGTTTCTGACCAATCGATGCCCTCCGCGGCCGGGTCAGCCCAGGTGCTCGCGCGCGACGTACTTCGGGACCACCATCGTCCAGGCGTCGGTGACCAGCTCGGTCATCTCCTCGACGTCCAGCGCCGCCATCCGGGCGACCACCCACTGGTAGCGCAGGTCCGCGGCGCCGGGCAGCTCGAACTTCTCGGGCTCGGCGTCGACCAGGGCCTGCCGCTCCTCCCGCGGGAAGCCGAAACCCATCAGCGTCTCGTCGCGCGAGAACGCGACGTACACCAGGCTGCCGACCCGGAACTTCACCCGGTCGCGGATCAGGTGCTCGGTGGTGCGGGGCAGGCTGAGCGCGACGGCCCGCACGTCCTCCACGGTGACCATGCGACCACGCTAGGACGCAGCACCGACAGGGTGGCTCAGACGTGGTGCATCCGCCGCGCGGCCTCGGCGATCGACCCGCTCATCGAGGGGTACACCGTGAACGCCTGCGCCAGCTGGTCGGCGGTGAGCGCCTCGGCCACCGCGATCGACACCGGGTGGATCAGCTCGGAGGCGCGCGGGCCGACGACGACGCCGCCGACGACCGAGCCGGTGCCCGGGCGGCAGAACAGCTTCACGAAGCCGTCCCGGACGCCCTGCATCTTCGCCCGCGGGTTGCCCTTGAGCGGCAGCATGATCACCTCGGCCTGGACCTCGCCCTCGTCGACGGAGCGCTGCGAGCAGCCGACGGTCGCGATCTCGGGTGCGGTGAAGACGTTGGAGGAGACCTTGCGCAGGTCGAGCGGGGTGACGGCGTCGCCGAGGAAGTGCCACATCGCGATCCGGCCCTGCATGGCCGCCACCGAGGCGAGCATGAGTACGCCGGTGCAGTCGCCGGCGGCGTACACCCCGCGCGCGGAGGTCCGCGACACCTTGTCGACGGAGACGAAGCCGCCCTCGTCGAGGCGTACGCCGGCCTCCTCGAGCCCGAGGCCCTCGGTGTTCGGCACGGATCCCGAGCGCGAGGATGCAGTGCGAGCCCTCGACGGTGCGGCCGTCGGTGAGGGTGACGGTGACGGTGTCCCCGGACCGCGACACCGACTCCATGCGGGCCTTGGACAGCACGTTCATGCCGCGGCGTACCGACACGTCCTCGAGCACCGCGGCGGCGTCGGCGTCCTCGCCGGGCAGCACCCGGTCGCGCGAGGAGACCAGGGTGACCTCGATGCCGAGCGCGAGGTAGGCCGAGGCGAACTCCGCGCCGGTGACGCCGGAGCCGACCACGATCAGGTGCGAGGGTGCCTCGTCGATGCCGTAGACCTGCTCCCAGGTCAGGATCCGCTCGCCGTCGGGCTGGGCGGTGGGCAGCACCCGCGGCGCGGCCCCGGTCGCGACGAGTACGGCGTCCGCCGCGAGCCGCTCCTCGGTGCCGTCGGGGAGAGTGGCGACCACGGTCAGGACCGCTTGTCCTGAGCCTGTCGAAGGGTCGAGGCGACCGCGGCCCTGCACGACGCGCACGCCCTCCTTCTCGAGGCGGCGGGCGATGTCGGCGGACTGCTCGGCGGCCAGCCGGAGCACCCGGGCGTTGAGCCGGGCCAGGTCGACGCGTACGCCGGCGGCGTGGTCGCCCTCGTGGTCCTGCAGGACCACGCCGAGCTCGCCGGCCTCGGCGACCTCGGACATCACCTCGGCGGTCGCGATCAGGGTCTTGCTGGGGACGCAGTCGGTGAGCACCGCGCTGCCGCCGAGGCCGTCGGTGTCGACGACGGTCACGTCGGCGCCGAGCTGGGCGGCGACCAGTGCGGACTCGTAGCCACCCGGTCCCCCGCCGATGATGACGACGTGGTTCATCACAGGTTGATCATGTGGCCGGCGATGCCCTCGACGGCTTCCTTCATCGCCTCGCTGAGCGTCGGGTGCGCGAAGACGTTGCGCGCCACCTCGTCGGCGGTGAGGTCCCACTTCTGGGCGAGGGTCAGCGCCGGCAGCAGCTCGGTCACCTCGGGGCCGATCAGGTGGGCGCCGACGATCTCGTTGTGCTCGGCGTCCGCGACGATCTTCACGAAGCCGACACCCTCGGCCATGCCTCGCGCCTTGCCGTTGGCCGAGAACGGGAACGTCGCGACCTTGACGTCGTACCCCTTCTCCTTCGCCTGCTCCTCGGAGTAGCCGAACGACGCGATCTGCGGCTGGCAGAACGTCGCGCGCGGGATCATGTCGAAGTCGATCTCGATGGTCTCGGCGTCGGCGATGGTCTCGGCCGCGATCACGCCCATCGCCTCGGCGGTGTGGGCCAGCATCAGCTTGCCGGTGACGTCGCCGATCGCGTAGACGCCCTCGACGTTGGTGCGCCCGCGCGCGTCGACCGCGACCGCGCCGCGCTCGGTCACCTCGACGCCGGTGTTCTCCAGGCCGTAGCCCTCGACGCGCGGCGCGAACCCGAAGGCGGCCAGCATCTTGTCGGCCTCGAGCACCTCGGAGTCACCGCCGGCGGCCGGGCTGACGGTCACCCGCACCCCGCTGCCGGTGTCCTCGACGGCGTCGACCTTGGTGGAGAGCAGGACCTTGACGCCCAGCTTCTTGTACTGCTTGAGCAGCTCCTTGGAGACGTCGGCGTCCTCGGTCGGGACCATCCGGTCGAGGAACTCGACGATGGTGACGTCGACACCGAAGTTCTTCATCACGTAGGCGAACTCGACGCCGATCGCACCGGAGCCGCCGATGATGATCGAGCCGGGGAGGTTCTCGTCGAGGATCTGCTCCTCGTAGGTCACGACGTTCTGGCTGGTCTGCATGCCGGGCAGCATCCGGACCTTGGCGCCGGTGGCGACGATCAGGTTGTCGGCGGTGTGGGACGACGTGGAGCCGTCGGCGCCCTTGACGTCGACGGACTTCGGGCCGGTCAGCGTGCCCCAGCCGTCGATCTCGGTGATCTTGTTCTTCTTCATGAGGTAGTGCACGCCCTTGGCGCTGGCCGCGGCGACGCTGCGGCTGCGCTGGTGGGTCGGGCCGTACGCCATGGTCGGGTCGCCCTCGATGCCGAACGTCTTGCGCTCGTGCGTGATGATGTGCGCGATCTCCGCGTTGCGCAGCAGCGCCTTGGACGGGATGCAGCCGACGTTGAGGCACACACCGCCCCAGTACTTCTCCTCGACGACAGCCACGGACTTGCCGAGCTGGGCCGCACGGATGGCCGCGACGTAACCGCCGGGGCCGGCACCAAGGACGAGAACATCGAAGTGGGTCACGGGGCCAGACTATCCAGTGGCGCTCCCGCGGGGGCCGCCGGGATGATGCTCCGCGTGACCCACTCCGCCTCCGACTCCCCTGGCCGCTGCACACCGCACGACTGACCATCCGTCCCGCCCGCACCGAGGACCTCGCCGCCGTCGGCGCCTACCGCCGGCTGCCCGAGGTCAGCGAGTGGCTCCCCACCTCGCCGGCGACCGCCGAGGACCACGTCGCCCACATCTCCGCCGAAGTCCGAGCGGCTGGCGAAGACGCTCGTCGTCGAGCTGGACGGCACCCTGATCGGCGACCTGTTCCTGTCCGTGGAGAACGGCTGGGCCCAGGCCGAGGTGGCCGAGCGGGCGAAGGGCGTCCAGGCGGAGGTCGGCTGGTGCCTCGACCCGGCGTACCAGGGCAAGGGGTACGCCGCCGAGGCCGTCGCCGGGCTGATCCGCGTCTGCTTCGAGGACCTCGGCATCCGACGGGTGGTGGCGAACAGCTTCGCCGACAACACCGCGTCGTGGCGCCTGATGGAGCGGCTCGGCATGCGCCGCGAGCTCTACACCGTCGCCGAGTCGCTGCACCGGACCAAGGGCTGGGTGGACGGCGTGGGATACGCGCTGCTCGCGGACGAGTGGCGTGAGCAGAACACCGCCGAGGGTCGCTAGCCTGCTCCCGTGACCTTGTACGCCGCCTACGGGACGAACCTCGACCCAGCCCGGATGGGCGAGCGTTGTCCGCACTCCCCGCTGCAGACCACCGGCTGGCTCGAGGGCTGGCGGCTGACCTTCGGCGGCGAGGAGCACGGCTGGGACGGTGCGCTCGCCACGATCGTGGAGGACCCCTTCGAGCAGGTCTTCGTCGCGGTGTACGACGTGACCGCGGAGGACGTCGCCGCGATGGACGGCTGGGAGTCCGCCGACACCGGCCTCTACCGCAAGACCAAGGTCCGGGTCGCGACGATGACCGGCGAGCTGGTGGTGTGGGCCTACGTGCTCGACGCCTTCGAGGGTGGGCTGCCCTCCGCGTCGTACCTCGGGGTCCTCGCCGACGCCGCCGAGGCCGCCGACGCCCCGGCCGACTACGTCGCCGCCCTCCGCGGCCGCCCCTGCCGCTCGACCGGACTCTGACCCCGGTCCCGACTCACCCGGCCCCTCACCCGGCGGGGCAACCCGCGCGCGTCATGTGCGGCGCGGGCACGGCTCCTAGCATCGGACGATGGGCGTGCGCGGGACGACCCGACGCCGGGTGGCGCGTGGGCCGCCGCGCTGCTCGTGCCGGTCGGCCTGCTGGCCGGCTGCTCGGACGCGGGCGGGGACACGACGGCCGACAGGACGCCCCTGGCCCCGTCGTCGACGACCTCGGAGCCTCCGGTGTCGACGCCGGAGCTCGACTCCATCGCGGTGATCGGTCACTCCGGAGCCACCGGCACCGGCTCCGACCCCGACCACCCGGTCTCCGACGCCCACGCGAACTCGTGGGCCACGGGAGAGAACCCCGAGGTCGACAGCATCTACCAGCGCCTGCTCGCCACGCACCCGGCCCTCGAGGGCCACAACTTCAACGAGGCGGTCAACGGCACCGACGTCACCGCACTGGCCGGCCAGGCCACGGCCGCCCTGGGCCACAGCCCGGTGCCCGACCTCGTGCTGATCCAGGGCATCGACAACGACATGCAGTGCGACGGCGAGGACCGGCAGAACCAGCGGCCCTTCGCCCGGCAGCCTGGGCGGGTGATCCGGACGATCGACGGCACGTCCGAGGACACGCAGGTCTTCGTCGTGAGCCAGTGGGCGACCTGGAGAACTACGTCGCGGCGATCAAGGACCTCCCGGTCGCGGTCACCCAGAACACCGGGACCGGCAGGTGCGACCTGTTCGACATGCAGGGCCGTCCGAGACCCGTCGCCCTGCGGAACGTCCAGGCCATCGTACGACCTCTACTGGGCCACGACGGTGAGGACCTGTGGCCGGATCCCGCGCTGCTTCACCGACGGGGGCGTCGAGCAGACGGATGCTCCCCACCGCCGAGGACATCACCGCCGACTTCAACCACCTCTCGATCGCGGGCCACCGGAAGTTCGCACGCCTGGCGTGGTCCGCGATGCCGGCGGCGATCCGCGAACGTCCGTGACGGACAGGCTCGCGGCTCAGGCGTCGGGCGGCGCCGTGTGGCAGACCGCCTCCACGTTGTTGCCGTCGGGGTCGCGGACGAACGCGCCGTAGTAGTGCGGGTGGTACTCCGGCCACAGCCGCGGCGCGTGGAGGGTCTCCGCCCCCATCTCGACCGCGGCGGCGTGGAACGCGCGGACGTGCTCGACGTCGGGAGCACTGAACGCGACGTGCACCTCGCGGTTCGGGCCGACGCCCTCGAAGGTGGACACCCAGAAGGCCGGCTGCTCGGTGCCGTAGCCGATGGCGACCTCGAAGTCCATCAGCCGTCGGTGCCCCAGGGTCGCCAGGACCTTGTCGTAGAACGCGGTGGCCGCAGGCAGGTCGGAGGAGTTGATGCCGAAGTGATCGATCATGGACCGGAGCCTGCCCGCGCCCACCGACATCCACCAGAGCCGATCGGCACTAGGCTGCGGCCGTGACCGACACGCAGACCTCCCAGCAGCTGGCCCAGCAGGCCGCCGACCGCCTCGCCGAGCTCACCGGCGTGGAGACCCACGACGTCGCCCTCGTCCTCGGTTCTGGCTGGCTGCCGGCCGTCGACGCGCTCGGCGAGGCCACCGCCGAGATCGCCACGACCGACCTGCCCGGCTTCAGCGCGGCCGCGGTGGCCGGCCACTCCGGCAAGATCCGCAGCGTCCGGGCCGGTGACAAGAACCTGCTCGTCTTCCTGTCCCGCACCCACTTCTACGAGGGCAAGGGCGTCGCGGCCGTCGTCCACGGCGTACGCACCGCGGCGAAGGCCGGCTGCCGCGCGATCGTGCTGACCAACGGCTGTGGTGGCCTCAAGGAGACCTGGTCCCCCGGCACCCCGGTGCTGATCAAGGACCACATCAACCTGACCGGCAAGAGCCCGATCGAGGGCGCCCACTTCGTCGACCTGACCGACCTCTACTCCTCACGGCTGCGCGCGATGTGCCGCGAGGTGGAGCCGTCGCTCGACGAGGGCGTCTACGTGCAGTTCCCCGGGCCGCACTACGAGACCCCTGCCGAGATCGGCATGGTCCGCGCCATCGGCGGCGACCTGGTCGGGATGAGCACCACGCTCGAGGCGATCGCCGCCCGGGAGGCCGGGATGGAGGTGCTCGGCATCAGCCTGGTCACCAACCTCGCCGCCGGCATCTCCGGCGAGCCGCTCAACCACGAGGAGGTGCTCGAGGCCGGCAAGGCCGCGGCCTCCCGGATGGGTGACCTGCTCGGCAAGATCGTCCCCCGCATCTGATGCGCGTCCTCGTCACCGGCGCGGCCGGCAGCATCGGGCAGGTCCTCTGCCCCGGACTCGTCGACCGCGGCCACGACGTCGTCGGCTTCGACCGGGTCCCCGAGCCCGAGGGCTTCGACGGCGCCTGGCACACCGGCGACTGCGCCGACGCCGACGCGGTCTTCGCGGCCTTCGACGCCCAGCCGCTCGACGCGGTCGTCCACCTGGCCGGCTACCCCGGCGAGGGCAGCCTGTCGGAGTCGCTGACCAGCCACGTGGTCACCACGGCCGCGCTGCTCGACGCGATGGTCGCCCACAAGGTCGACCGGTTCGTCTACGCCTCCTCCAACCACGCCGTCGGCCGCACCCCGCGGCGCGACCTGCTCACCGAGGACGCGCGCCCCCGGCCCGACACGTTCTACGGCGTCGGCAAGGTCGCCGCCGAGGCCGTGATGAGCCTGTACGCCGACCGGTACGGCGTGGACGCGATCGCCTGCCGGATCGGGTCGTTCCTGCCCGCCCCCGAGACGACCCGTCACCTCGCGACCTGGCTCTCCCACGACGACTGCGTCCGGATGGTCGAGGCGGCCCTCACCGCGACCGCCCCGGGCTTCGCGGTGCTCTACGGCATCTCGGCCAACAGCCGGGCCTGGTGGGACCTCGAGCCCGGCCGTGCCCTGGGCTACCACCCGGCGGACGACGCCGAGGAGTTCGCCGACCGGGTGCCGGTCGGCGAGGACGACGCGGCCGAGGCGGCGTACGTCGGGGGCCCGTTCGCGGGCGAGTCGTTCTACCGGCCGGCGCTCGACCGGACCTGACCGGGCGCCTGCTCGCTCAGGACGGTGGGGACTCGTGGAAGACCGTCGTCAGCACCAGCCCTTCCTCACGCACGACAGCTCCGGTGGCCCGATCGCCCGGTGCCACGCTGACCACCACGACCCGTGCCCCACGGCGTACGGCCGCGTCCTCGACCGCCCGCAGCGCCGCCGCCGAGTCGACCCGTGTCACCAGCAGGACCGGCCCGCCGGGGTCGTAGACCGGTGGCGCCGGGACGAGCCGCCCCTCGGCGCCGGGCACCGTGACCTCCGGTGCCGCCCCCGGGGTCGACCCACCGGCCGGACCGGCGAGGTCACGGAGCCACCACTCCTCCGCGGGCTCGAGCCCGGCCGCACGCGCGGCCGAGGTGCGCTCGCGCTCGAACGCCGGGGCGACCAGCCGCAGACCGGGAGCCTGCGCCCGCAGGTGCAGAAGCATGAGAACGCCCTCGTCGAGCCAGTGCCGCACCGGCTCCACGACCATGTCGTCGACCAGCCACCGGGTGCCCTTGTCCGTCGCGATCGCGAACCCGTGCTCGGTGCGCACCGCCGCGACGGCCGGATCGGCGACAAGGCCGGCGAGGAAGGCACGGTGCCGCTCGTCCGCGTCGGCGGTCGGCCGCCAGAACCTGGGGGCGTGCCGGACGAGTCGCTCCCGCCTCGCGCGGGCCAGCCCGACCAGCCAGGGCAGGTCGTGGTCGACGATGTCCCTGACGTCCGCGGTCCCGGTGCTCACGACCGGCAGTCTGCCGTCTCCGGGCGCTCCTGGCGGACGGGTTAGCGTGACCGCATGGCGACGTACGGCGACGAGGCCCCGGTCATCCACTACGCCGACGCGGCGGCGTTCGAGGCGTGGCTCGAGGAGCACGTCGGCCACCAGCCCGGCGTCTGGCTCAAGATCGCCAAGAAGGGCACCGGCATCCCGTCCCTGACCAGCGACGAGGCGGTGGACTCCGGCCTGTGCTTCGGCTGGATCTCCGGCCAGCGCAAGGGGCTCGACGAGGCGTACTACCTGCAGAAGTACGTCCCACGACGCCCCCGCAGCCGCTGGTCACAGGTGAACGTCCGCAAGGTCGAGGAGCTGCAGGCGGCCGGGCGGATGCATCCGGCCGGCCTGGCGGAGGTAGCGGCCGCGCAGGCCGACGGCCGGTGGGACGCCGTCTAGGCCTCGCAGCGCGACGCCACGGTCCCGCCCGACCTCGCCGTCGCGCTCGCGGCGAGCCCGCGTGCGGCCGCGGCGTTCTCCGGGCTCGGCCGCACCGAGCAGTACGCCGTGATCCTCGACGTCGTCACCGCGCGTACGCCCGCGACCCGGGCGGCCCACGTGAGTGCAGCCATCGACGTCCTGGAGTCGGAGCCGCGTTAGGTCAGACCAGCCAGGTCGCCCGGCCACCGAGATCCGGGCGCCACCGGCAGGCGAGAGGCCCATCAGGTCCGGCTCGAAGCAGCCCGACTCCTCGATCACGCGCGCCGGCACCACCCCGTCGGCGACGGTCCGGCGGGGGCCGTGTCTCCTCGATCTCTGTCTCCCTCATCGGCGGGCCGTACCCACCGGGAGACGCGTCGTCCGCGCACCGGTCAGCCGGACACCCATCCGCGCAGTGCGGCCGCATGACCCAGCTGGAACCTGGTGGCGACGCCGGCCCGCTCCATCAGCTGGTGCACCCGGCGCTGCACGGTCCGCAGCGACATGCCGAGCTGGCCGCCGATGGCGTGGTCGGTCAGCCCGTGCAGGAGGAGGGCGAGCACGTGCCGGTCGGTCTCGTCGATCGCGTCCGGCGCGGCCTCCGTCGCGCCGTCGGCGGTGGGCAGGATCGGGTGGGACTGGGCCCAGACCATGTCGTAGAGCGCCAGCAGGGCGTCGAGCAGCCCACTCGGGTGGACCAGCAGGGCGCCGCCGCCGAGGTCGTCGCCCGTGGGGAACAGCGGCAGCAGCGCGAGCTGCCGGTCGGCGACGACGAGGCGCAGCGGCACCGACTCCCGGACCCGGACCTCCTCCCCCGCGTGCACCGACTCGGTGACCATGTCGAAGAAGCCCGGCTTGTCGAAGGCGGCTCGTTCCAGCACGACCTTGTACTTCACGCCGCGGCCGAGGGCGACCTCCTCATCGACGTTCTCCTCCGCGGTGACCAGCGCGACCGATGACTTGACCAGCGCGAGCACCTCGCGCCGGGCGCCCCGCTGGAGCTGGGCGAACCGCTGCGCCACCGCCTGGGGCCCGCGCACCACGTCGATGACGTCGGTGAGGGTGCGCTCGGCCGCACCACCGCGGTAGGTCTCGGCAAGGGCCGAGAGCTCGAGCTGGGCCTGCCGCAGGTCCTCCTGCCGCTGGACGATCAGCGAGCCCAGCGCCACCGCGGGCGGCGAGGCGACGTAGTGGTCGGGCTCGGCCACCGACCGGGCCACCAGCCCCTTGGCCTCGAGCTCGGACAACGCCTCGGCGGCGGCACCCAGCTCCGTCCCGAGCCCCCGGGCCAGGTCGGCCGCCGACTCCGACGGCAGGGTCACCAGCCGCCGGTAGGCACGCTCCTCGAGCTCGTCCATCCCCAGCACGTCGAGCATCCTGCCTCCGTCTCCGCGGCGCCGGCGCCGCTTCGGATGTCGGACTTCCGTCATGGCGCATCTCCGCCATTGCTGACCCTAGAGCACTCTGACATGTTTGTGCCCGCCTCCACCCCCACCTCTCGGAAGGACGCCACCCATGTCCGATCAGCTCCCCCGCGCAGCAGGAGCCGTCGCGGCCGTCCTGGCCGCTGGCCTCCTCGCCGCCGGGCAGTCGCCGGCCGGGGCCGGCACCCCGGCCGTGGCCGCCCCGCTCCCGGCCCACCTCGCGGCGACCACCGCTCAATCCACCGCCCAACCCACGGCGCAGACCCACACGGTCACGCTCCTCACCGGTGACGTCGTCACCCTGACCGACACCGGCGACGGCCCGGGCACCGCCCGCGTCGAGCCGGCGCCCGGGAGCACGGGCGGCGTGCAGATCCAGGCGATCGGCGACGACCTCCACGTCGTGCCGGACGCCGCCCTGCCCTACCTCGCCTCCGGACGCCTCGACGCCGACCTGTTCAACGTGACCGGCCTGGTCGAGCAGGGGTACGACGACGCCTCGGTCGACGCGATCCCCCTCATCGTCGAGTACGGCGCGAGCACGCGGACCCTGGCCGCCCCCCGGTTCACCGACCGCACCGCCCGGCTGGAGAGCATCAACGGCGCCGCCGTGGCCGCCGGGAAGAAGGACGCCGGCAAGTTCTGGGCGACGGTCACCCCCGAGCTCGCGCCGCAGACGACCGCCCGATTCGCCGGCGGCATCGCCCGCATCTCGCTGGACTCCCAGGTCGAGGCGTCGCTGAGCGACACCGTGAAGCAGGTCGGCGCCCCCGACGTGTGGGCCGACGGGCTCGACGGGACCGGTACCGAGGTCGCCGTCCTCGACACCGGGGTCGACCTCACGCACCCCGACCTGGCCGACCGGGTCACGCTGACCCAGAGCTTCGTGCCCGGCGAGACCATCAAGGACGTCAACGGCCACGGCACCCACGTCGCCTCGACGATCGCCGGCACCGGCGCGGCCAGCGACGGCCTGGAGAAGGGCGTCGCCCCCGGCGCCCACCTCGTCGTCGGCAAGGTCCTCTCGGACGGCGGCTCCGGTGCGGAGTCCTGGATCATCGACGGGATGGAGTGGGCCTCCCAGCAGGCCCCGATCGTGTCGATGAGCCTGGGCGGCCAGGAGGCCAGCGACGGCACGGACCCGATGGCCCGGGCGGTCGACCAGCTCAGTGAGACCCGCAAGACGCTGTTCGTGATCGCGGCCGGCAACTACGGCCGGGTCTCGGGCATCGGCTCTCCCGGCGCCGCCACCGCCGCCCTCACCGTCGGTGCGGTCGACAAGCAGGACCAGCGCGCCTACTTCCAGGACATGGGACCGCGTCTCGGCGACGGCCTGGTGAAGCCGGAGATCGTGGCGCCCGGCGTGAGCGTGCTGGCCGCTCGCTCGTCGGCCTCGAGCGGCACCGGCTTCTACAAGTCGCTGTCCGGGACCTCGATGGCCACCCCGCACGTCGCCGGTGCGGCCGCGATCATCGCCCAGCAGCACCCGGGCTGGACCGGTGACCAGATCAAGCAGGCGCTGGTGAGCACCGCCAAGCCGCTGGCCGGGGAGACGGCGTACGAGGTCGGCGGCGGCCGTCTCGACATCCCGTCCACCGTCGACGGGACCGTGCTGGCCACCGGCACGGCGTCGTTCGGCGAGTTCGACTGGCCGCACGGCGGTGACGCCCCGGTCGACCGGACCGTCACGTACACCAACCTCGGGGACGCTCCGGTCACGTTGCAGCTGAGCGAGGCGACCACCGACGCCGCAGACACCCCGGCTCCGGACGGACTGTTCACGTTCTCGACCGACGAGGTCACGGTGCCCGCCCACGGCACCGCCGACGTCACCGTCACCGCACATCCCGACGACGGCGCCGCGGGCACGAGGTACTCCGGGACCGTGGTCGCCAGCACGGGCGGCGAGCAGGTCGCGCAGACCGCGGTCGGACTGGTGAAGGAGGAGGAACGCTACGACCTCGACATCTCCGCCCTCGACCGCCAGGGCAGGCCGGGCACGGGCTACGTGACGCTCTACCGCTACGGCGACCAGGTCGTCAGCACCCTCGCCATCGACCCGGAGACCGGGAAGGTCCCGACCCAGCGGCTGCTGCCGGGGGCCTACAACGTGACCAGCTGGCTGCCGGTCGCGGGCCCGAAGGGCACCTCGGGCGTCGCCCTCGTCGGTACGCCGGGCTTCCGGGTGGGCCCGGACGGCAAGCGTGACCTCGTGCTCGACGCGCGGGAGGCGAACCCGATCACCACGCGTACGGCGAAGCCGAGCGAGCCGACGTACCGCCGGCCCGGTTACTTCTACGACTCCGGCATCGACTCGCGGTTCCGCTCGTTCGTCAACCAGTACGCCGTGTCCCCGGCGGTCGACCACGTCTACGCCAACCCGGTCTCCGACCTGCCCGGCGAGATGGACTTCGTGACCCGCTGGCGGCGTACCGCCCCGCTGCTCGACCTGGCGGCCCTGACGCCGACCCGGCGCGGCCTGACGCCGCTCTACCAGGGCTCCTCCAAGCGGTTCGACGGCGTGGCCCGGATCGCCGCGGTGGCGGCCGGGACCGGCACGCCCGAGGAGATCGCGGCGGCCGGCGCCCGGGGCAAGGCGCTCGTGGTGACCCGCTCCGCCGTCAACCCGTCGGTGCGGGCCCGGGCGGCGGTCGACGCCGGCGCACGGATGCTGGTCGTGGTGAACGACGGGCCCGGCAAGCTCTACGAGTACGCCGGCGGCACCGACCTCCCGGTCGTCTCGCTCACGCGGGCCGAGGGGCAGCCGCTGCTCGACCGGCTGGCGGCCGGCACGGCGGTGTCCTTCGACATCGACGGCACCGAGTTCCCGGCGTACCTCTACGACCTGACCCCGTCGTACGCCGGCGGCATCCCGAGCGACCTGTCCTACGCGCCGGACCAGAAGGACCTGGCGACCGTCACCAACCGGTTCGTCGGCGACGGCACCGGGCTGGCGATCGAGAGCAGGTCGGACTGCCGGGCGTGGAACTGGCCGCCGTGCCTGTCGGTCTACGAGCCGGTCAGGCCGGGCAGCACCCGCGTCGACTACGTCTCCACCCAGGAGGGCAACGACTGGTACGAGACGGTCGACCACCCCGCCGGCTGGCGGCTGCGCGGCGACCGGCTCTCCTACGACGAGGGCGAGCAGGCGACCCGCACCTGGCTGGACACCGTGGTGCGTCCGCGCCTCGGCTCCGGCTACTGGCACCCGCGGCGCAGCGGCACCTTCTTCATGGTCAACGTGCCCGACGCCAGCAGCGGTGACGAGGGCGTGACCGGCCACATGGAGGACGACTCCACGATCGTCAGCCGGCTCTACGCCAACGGGACGCTGGTCAACCAGGCTCCCTTCCAGGCCGTGCAGCGCCAGGTGCCGTCCACCAGCGGATGGACGACGTACCGCTTCGAGCAGGACGCCACCCGCCCGTCGTGGACGCACTCGACCCGCTCGCACTCGGAGTGGACGTTCCGCGCCGAGACCACGCAGACGGACGACTACGTCTACCTGCCGCTGCTCCAGATCGACTACCACCTCGACACCGACCTGTCCGGCGCGCTGCGCGGCGGCCAGAAGTCGACGCTCGGGCTCACCGCGTTCCACGAGTCCGACGTCGCCGGGGCCGGCCGGGTCGAGGCCGGGACGCTCGAGGTGTCGTACGACGACGGGGCCACCTGGCAGCGCGTCCCCCTGAAGGGCACCGGCGACGGGAGCTGGGCCGGCGAGGTCCGCGTCCCCCGCGGCGCAGCGTTCGGCTCCCTGCGGGCGACCGCCCGGGACGACGCCGGCAACGCGGTGCAGCAGGAGGTGATCCGGGCGTTCGGCGTGAAGTGACGCACCTGGAGAACACGGCCGTGGCCGGGGCCCGCTCGGGGATCCCGGCCACGGCCGTTCCACGCTCACTAGCATGGTGCGGTGGACGTCGACGTGCGGCTCCTCGACGGGTTCTCCGTCCACCTGGACGGCGTGCCCGTCGACGAGACGGCCTGGCACCGGCGCAAGTCCGCCGAGCTCGTCCAGCTCCTCGCCCTCACCCCCGGCGCCCGGCTGCACCGTGAGCGCGTCGTCGACGCGCTGTGGCCGGACCTTCCACCGGAGCAGGCGTTGCCACGGCTGCACAAGGCGGCCCACTACGCGCGCAAGGCGCTCGGACCTGCCCCGGGATCCTCGAGCTGCGCCAGGACGTGGTCAGCCTGGCCGCGGGGCACACCCTCCGGGTCGACGCCGTCGAGCTCGAGGTGGCCGCCCGCCGGGCCCTGGACCAGCGGCCGCCCGACGTCCAGGCCTGCGCACGGCTGCTCGGCGACCGGCCCCCCGTCCTCCTTCCCGAGGTCGTGGAGGACTGGGTCCAGGAGCCTCGGGAACGCCACCAGGCGTTGGTGGCCGAGCTGCTGGTGGCGGCCGAGCGGTGGGAGGCGCTGCTGCGGCTCGATCCGGTGAACGAGGCCGCGCACCTGGGGGTGCTGCGATCCGCCCTGCGGCGGGGCGACCGCGCCGGCGGGCTGCGCGGCTTCGCCACCCTGGAGCGGGTGCTCTCCGACGAGCTGCAGGTCGCGCCCGGCGCGGAGGCCGTCGCCCTGCGCGACGCCCTGGTGGCCCTGGACGGGCAGGACCCGCGGCCACGGGCACCCGGGTCCTGGCAGCGCCGGCACTGGTCGAGCGCGGCCCCGAGCTCGCCTCCCTGCACGCGTGCGTGTCGGCCGCGAGGGAGACGGGCCGCGGGAGCCTGGTGCTGGTCTCCGGTGACGCCGGGGTGGGCAAGTCCGCGCTGGTCCGGGCCTTCATCGACGGGCTGGCCGGCGACGTGACCGTGCACGTCGGCGGCTGCGACGACCTCGTGGCGCCCCGCAGCCTCGGGCCCTTCCTGGACATGGCCGCCGATCCGGCCGCGCGCGGCTCGGACGTCCGCGGCGTCGTCGAGGCCGGGACGATGCCGGAGGTCCTGCCCGCGCTCCTGGAGCTCTTCGGGCACGGGCCGACGGTCGCGGTGATCGAGGACCTGCACTGGGCGGACGACGCCACGCTCGACGCGATGCGGTACCTCGCGCGGCGGGTCACGGGCATCCCCGTCGTCCTGGTCGCGACGTTCCGCACCAGCGGCCTCGCCGGCGACCACCCGCTGACCCGGCTGCTCGGCACCCTCCTCGGCGACCACGTCGTCCGGCTGCCGCTGGAGTCCCTCTCGGTCCAGGCCGTCCGTGACCTGGGCGGCTTCGGCGACGACGAGGCGGCCGAGGTGCACCGGATCACCGGGGGGAACCCGTTCTTCGTCACCGAGGTCATCGCGGCCGGGGTCGAGGTGGTCCCCACCACGGTGCGCGACGCCGTGCTCGGCAGGATCGCCGCGCTGCGACCCGAGGTCCGGGCGCTGCTCCGCAGGCTCAGCGTGGTCCCGGGAGGCGCCGAGCGGTGGCTCGCCGAGGCCCTCACGACCGGCAGCGACGCGCTCGTCGAGGCCGAGGCGTCGGGCGTCCTGCTCGGCCACCCCGACGGGCTCTCCTTCCGCCACGAGCTGTCCCGGCGGGCCGTGGAGTCCTCGCTGACCGCCACGGAGCGGCGGGCCGCCCACCGCGAGGTCCTCGACCTGCTGCTCGAGGTCCCCGGGGTGTCCCGGGCCCGGCTGGTCCACCACGCCGCCTTCGGCGGGCGGGACCGGGAGCTGGTGGAGATCGGCCCCGAGGCGGCCGCCGAGGCGGCCCGCCAGGGGGCGCACCGCCAGTGCGCCGAGATCCTCCGGCTGGTGCTGGAGAGCCCGCACGCGATGTCGGACCACGAGACGGCACGGCTGTGGTGGGAGCGGAGCTACTCGTCGTACGTCGTGAACCGGTTCGAGGCGGCGTACACCTGTGCGGAGCACGCGGTGGCCCTCGCGGACCGCGCCGGGGACCGGCAGGTGCTCATGGATGCGCTCCCGGTGCTGGCGCGGGCGGCGATGTTCGCGCGCGGGCCGGAGGACGCGCGCGCGGCGGCGCAGCGGGCGGTCGAGGTGTCGCGGCAGGAGGGCGACCGGGCGCGGCTGGCGGCGGCCCTGACCGAGCTCGCCCGGACGCACAGCAACCTGCCGTCGGTCTCGGTGGTGGCCCAGCCCTCGGCCGCCTCCGAGGACGCCGCGGACGAGGCACTTGCGATCGCTCGTGACCTCGGCCGACCCGAGCTGGTCGCACGGTCGCTGTGCTACCGGGGCGAGGCCCGGATGTCGCGGGGGGACCTCAGCGGTTTCGAGGACCTGGAGCTGGCCGTGGAGCTGGCGGTGAACGACCCCCGGGTCGAGACCCGCGTGCGCTGCCTCGTCAACGCTGCCGGCTCGGCCTACCGCGCCGGGCGTCTCGCGGACGTCGAACGCCTGGTGACGACCGGACTGGCCCTGGCGGAGGAGTGTGAGTTCTACGCGGGCCAGTACCGGCTACGCCTGACCCGGGCCGCCGCCCGGGCGTCGCACGGGTCCTGGGACGCCGCCGTGGACGAGCTCGAGGACCTGCTCCGGTCACCGGGCGAGCCCGGCATCATGGCCCCGCTGGCGCGGAGCATCCTGGCCCGGCTGCTGGCCCGGCGCGGCGAACCGCAGGCCGGGGCCGTCCTGACCGCCGCCCGCAAGGAGCAGTACCGCACGCAGAGCGCGTTCATCACCGGCGTCCTCGAGGTCGCCACCGCGGAGCTGGGGTGGCTCGACGGCTCCCTGGCCGAGGCGACCCCGGGCATGACCGACGTCCTGCGCCGTGTGGCGGACGAGGGGTACGCCGGGATCGCGGCCGAGCTGACGGCGTACCTCCGTCGGGCAGACGTCCCCGTGGCGGCACCCGCCGACCCTCCGGGGCCGTGGGAGCCGACGCTCGCGGGTCGTACGACGGAGGCCGTGGCGGCGTGGGCGCGGCTCGGCGAACGCTACGAGCGGGCGGTCGTGCAGGCGGGCTCAGCCGACCCCTCCCAGCGGGACGAGGGCCTCACGGCCCTGGCCGGGCTGGGGGCGGTCGCCACCATCCCGGCGGTCGGGTCTACGCCTCGCGGTTGACGGTGCGACCGGCGGCAGCCATGAGTCGTTCGGTGTCGGTGGCGTCGACGGGCGCCACGGTCGGCGGCTTGATCAGACCGAGCTCGATGGCCTGGTCGTTGCAGGTGAGCGCGACGACCTCCGTCAGCGCAGGGATCGACCCCGGGGAGAACTCGACGGCACGTCCGAGGCTGGCGGACAGGTCCCAGGCATGGGCGGCAGCGTCGATGACCGCGAAGTCCACGACGACGACACCGGGCAGGACGCCAAAGGGGGTGTCGTGCAGGGCGGTCATCACGCCGTCGGTGTGCCACAGGTCCAGGGCGCGCGCGGTCGCCTCGGCGGCGATCGGGCCAAGATCGCCCTCGTAGGGCACCGCCGCCATCGACTCCTCGAGCGCCATGAGCCGCTGGCCGGTGACGGGGCCCGCCCAGAACAGCTGGTTCTTCACCACATGGCTCGCCAGGTCGCGGACCGTCCAGGGTGGGCAGTTGGTGACGACGTCCATCTCCGCCTCGTCGAGCCCGGTGATCACCCGGTTCAGCTCGTCCTCGGCGTACTCCAGCAGCGTCAGGTGGTCCATCGCGCCCCCTCGGGTCAGCGAGCACAGGCTATCGGGACACGACGGCCCGGCGAACCCTGCGCGGGCCCGGGACGACCGGAGCGGGTACACCCGAGGTCGTCGGTGCCAGACTGAACCGGTGAGCCGGAGGCGAGGCCCGGCAACCTGCCGCGTTCCACGACGACGCTCGTCGGGCGCGCCGAGGTCCTGCCCGAGCTGACCGCGTTGGTCCGCTCCTGCCAACTCGTTACGCTCTGCGGCGTGGGAGGTGTCGGCAAGACCCGACTCGCCCTGGCCGTGGCCGCGGACCTCGCCGACGAGTTCCCCGACGGCACGTGGCTCGTCGAGCTCGCCGCGGTGAGCAACCCCGACGCGGTCCCCGACGCGATCGCCACCGCGCTGGGCATCCCTCCCCAGGGACGGGCTCGCGTCATCGACACGGTCGCCGCGGCCCTGGCCGGACGGCGACTGCTCGTCCTGGTCGACAACTGCGAGCACGTCCGCACCGCGGCAGCGGCGGCGATCGGGGAGATCCTCGCGCGCTCCGACGTACCCCGGATCCTGGCGACGTCGCGCGAGCAGCTCTGACTCCCGTCGGAGACGGCCCGGCCGGTGCCGCCGCTGACCGTGGACGGCGGCGTGACGTCGGATGCGGTGACGCTGTTCGCGGAGCGTGCCCGTGCTGTCCGGCACGAGTTCGGCATCTTCGACAAGCAGGCCGCGGACGCGGTGATCGAGATCTGCGAGACGCTCGACGGGCTCCCCCTCGGCATCGAGCTGGCCGCCGCCCGCATGGCGGCGATGAGTGCGGTCGAGGTGCGGGACCGGCTCGGCGACAGGTTCCGGCTGCTGACCGGACCCGAGCTCGGGCCGGATCGCCAGGCGACGTTGCGGCACGCGATGGCCTGGTCCTACGACCTGTTGGACGACAGTGAGCGCACCCTCCTTCGGGCGGCATCGGTGTTCGCGGGAGGGTTCGACCTGCCGGCGCTGTGCACCGTCGTGGAGGCGCGCGACGACGTCGAGGTGCTGCGGCTCCTCGACGCGTTGGTGCGCAAGTCCGTGGTGCGGGCCCACCACGGTGCGGCGCAGACGCGCTACAGCCTGTTCGAGACGATTCGTGCCTTCGCCGACGAGCGGTGGGCCGAGGCCGCCGCACGTGACGCCGCCCGCGATCGACACGCCGCGCACTTCGCCGGCGAGGCGGTCCGGCGGTGGGAGGAGGAGTGGAACGGCCCCGCGTGGCGCACCCAGGTCGACTGGGTGCAGGCGGAGCTGGCGAACCTGCGCGTGGCGTTCGAGTGGAGCGTCGGTCGCGGACACACCGAGGTGGCCACCGACATCGCCGCGCACGCCGCCCTGATGGGGTTCTCGGTGGAGCTGTTCGAGACCGTCGGGTGGGCCGAGTCCCTGCTCGAGACGGCGACCCGGGCCGACGTCCGCCGGCTGCCCCGGTTGTACGCCGCGGCCGGGTACGCCTGCTTCGTCGGCCGCGCCCGCTCCGCGACCGAGAACGCCCACCGGGCGACGGTGCTGGAGCGACGAGCCGGCTACGACACCTGCGAACCCGGCTACGCGACGTTCATCGAGGCGCTCGGGCAGGTCTACAGCGGGAACCTGGATCTCTACATCGAGCTGACCCGGGGCGTCGCCGCTCTCGAGGGCGCCGGCCGGGCGTACGGGATCGCGGCGTACATCGACGGCCTGCAGTCCGCCGGGCGGGTCGAGGAGGCGCTGGAGCTCACCGCGCCCGCCCTCGAGGCTGCGCGCGAGGTCGGCAATCCGTTCTGGCTGGCCTACACCCTGTGGATCGTCGGGCTGGCCCACTCGACGGCGGATCCGCAGCGTGCGCTGGAGACCTGGGACGACGGCGTCAAGCTGCGTCGGCGAGCACGACATCCGTTTCTTCGAGGGCTTCCTGGCCCGTGACGCCGCCCTGCTGCACACCTCGGACGGTCAGCTGGAGACGGCGCTGACCCTGTTCGGCAGGTCGATCGAGGCGTTCCGGCGCTCCGGGGCCGTGGCGCAGCTCGGCATCACCCTGGCCAGCCTGCCCGCGCTGTTCGAGCGGCTCGACCGGCCCGGTGTCGCGCGCACCGTCCTCGGTGCGATGGCCAACCAGCCGGCCAGCCTCCACCACGTGCCCTCGCTGACCGAGCTCGGCCCGCGCCTCGACGCCCGGCTCGGGCCCGAGGCTGCGGCGCGGTTCGCCGCCGTCGGCGGGGCGATGGATCTCCACGACGCGGCCGCCTACGCGACCCACCAGATCGACCTCGCCCGGCACGCGGTCACGGCGGCCAGCCCGTACGGCGGTGGCCCGGTGCGGCCTGACCGCTCGCGAGACACAGGTGCTGCGGCTCATCGCCGACGGCGCGACGACCCGCGAGATCTCCGAACGGCTCTTCATCTCGGCGAAGACCGCCGACAACCACATCCAGCACATCTACACGAAGCTCGGCGTGACGAACCGCGCCGCCGCCACGCGGTGGGCCCTCGACAGCGAGGTGGTGGTCCGCGCCGCGGAGACCGGCGCAGGGTGAGATGGGGACCCCAAATGAGGAGATCTCCTCATGTGGGAAACGCGACGACGTCGGAGGATTCACCGCAAGCCAGCCGAGAGCGCTGGGAGTCCAGGGAATCCGATCGGGATCCCGACCAACTGAGGAGAAAGACCATGATCCTGGCGACGACGAAGGTGAAGGACCTCGACCACTTCCTGGAGGTCTACGGGACGAAGGGCGCGGACAAGCGCGGATCGCACGGCTCGAAGGGCTCCACCGTCTACCGCGACCCGATCGAGGAGGACCGGGTGTGGGCGATCTTCGACTGGGACGAGGACGGCTGGACGGCCTTCGCCACCGACCCGGAGACCCCGGGCATCCTGCAGGAGGCCGGTCACCTCGGCCGGCCGTCCCTGGGCCAGTACCTCGGTACCTTCAGCGCCTGACGCGCAGCGGCGCCGGTATCGTCTCGGCCGTGAGAGCACCCCACCCGACGTACCAGCAGCTGGCCGACCTCCCGGCGTACACCGAGCAGCCCGTCCCGATCGCCTTCGAGGACGCCAACGGCCACCTCAACGTGCGCCACTACATCGGCATCGCCAGCGAGGGGCTCGACGAGTCCCTGGTCGCGGAGGGGATTCCGCAGAACTGGCCGGCAAGGGCCACGCGTGCTTCTCGGCGGAGCACCACCTGACCTACCTCGACGAGATGCGCACCGGCGACATGCTGTCGACCCGGGTGCGACTGCTCGGGCGGTCGGAGCGGGCGGCGCACGCGCTGGTCTACCTGCTCGACGAGTCCCACGAGCGGCTGAGCTTCGTGATGGAGGAGATCTTCCTCCACATCGACATGGAGACCCGCCGCACGGCCCCGTGGCCCGAGGACGTCGCCGCCGCCCTGGACAAGCGCATCGCGGCCGACTCCGCGCTGCCGTGGGAGCCGGACGTCTCCGGCTCGATGAGCCTGCGCTGACCCGCGGCTAGCGCGGCGCCTCGGGAAGGCTCATGGCCGGCGTCTGCTCGCCCGCCTCGACCGCGAACGGCAACGTGTTCGCGGCCGGGGGCAGCGGGCAGGTGGCGAAGTCGGTGTAGGCGCAGGGCATGTTGATCGCCCGGTTGAAGTCGAGGCTCGACGGTGCCGTCGGGCGAGGGTGGCGCGGCCGGCATCTGCCGGTTGGCCGGGTACGTCGTGACGCCCGACGTGGCGTCGCGGAACAGGATCACAGGCTGTCGTCGTCCTCGCCCCACGCGACCAGCCGGTGCTCGGCGCCGTCGTACTCGAAGACGACCTCGCCGACGGCCTCGCCGTCGGGAGCGGGGTAGGGCTCGAAGCGACCCGCCAGCACCCAGTCGGGGTCGGGCGGGTAGCAGGGGGTGCCCCGGTAGGCGCGCAGGTTCGGGAGTCCGGGTGCCGGGGGCGGACGACGGGCTGGCCGTCGCGGTCGGCCACCTGCGCGACGGCGTCGCCGAAGGTCACGGTCACGCCCATCTCGTCGAGCGGACCGAGCAGGTGCTCCCCCTCGGTGAGGACGGCGTCCCCGGCGGTGAGGGCCTCCTCCCGAGCGAGGTTGACCGTGGCGCCGCGCGCGTCGCCGTACCACTCCCCGGGGATGTCGTCGAAGCGCTGCGGCGCAGCGGTCAGCCAGTGGACCGCGGTGATGGCCAGCCACCCGCGGGGGTCCCGCAGCCGCTTCTCGCGGACGTCGCGCCAGGCCTGCCACTCGCCGAGGAAGTCGCTCACCCCCGCATCGTCCCATCGCCGGTGACGCGGTCCCGCGGGTCCCCCGGCCCTCCCGGCGCCTTCGGATCTCCCGGTTCCGGCGAGGCCGGCTCGGCCGGGGCCCGGCTTGCCGGCGTCGGCGTAGGACCGCACGACCGAGGTGGTGAGCGGGAAGTCGACGGCGAGGTCGCGGAACAGCAGGCCCGGCGGCGGTCGCGGCCACCTCGGTGGCCTCGGCGACGACCTCGTCGGCCAGCGCGGCCGGGGTGTGCACGACGACCTCGTCGTGGAGGAAGAAGACCAGGTGCGGGCGCGCGTCGAGCGGGCCGGTCTCGCCCAGCCGCCAGAGCCGGTTGCGCAGGTCGGCGATCCAGCACAGCGCCCACTCGGCGCCGGTGCCCTGCACGACGAAGTTGCGGGTGAAGCGGCCGTACGCGCGCCGGTAGCGGGCCCGGCTGTCGGGGTCGGCGGGCGGGCCGTCCGGGTCCCGGTCCCAGGCGTCGCCCAGGGCCGGTGACCCGCGCCCGAGCAGCGTGCGCACCACCTGGCCCCGCTCGCCGGCCCGGGCCGCCTCCTCGACGAGGCCGAAGGCATGCGGGGTAGCGCCGGGTGAGCCCGGCGACCATCCGGCCGCTCTCGCCGCTGGTGGCGCCGTACATCGCCCCGAGCAGGCCGAGCTTGGCGTCGTTGCGGCTGGCCACCGCGCCGTCCTCGACCATCCCCTGGTAGAGGTCGGCGCCGCGCGCCGACCTGGCCAGCGCGCGGTCGCCGCTCATGCCGGCGAGCACCCGCGGCTCGAGCTGGGCGACGTCGGCGACCACGAACGTCCAGCCGTCGTCGGCCACGGCCGCGGGCCGGATCTGCACCGGGAACGACAGCGCGCCGCCGCCGTTGGACGACCACCGGCCGGTGGTGGAGCCGGCCGGCTGGTACGACGGCCGGAACCGGCCGTCGCTCACCCACTGGTCGATCCAGGCCCAGCCGTTGGTCTGGAACAGGTGCGCGAGCTGCTTGTAGCGCAGCAGCGGGGCGATGCCCGGGTGCTCGAGCGCTCGCAGGGAGGACGCCCGGGTGTCCGTGACGTCCAGCCCGGCCCGGCGCAGCGCGGCCAGCAGCTCGGGTCGCGCGAGTCGGGGTTGAGGCCCGGGCGCATCGAACGCGGCGCGCACCTCGGCCGCCAGCGCCTCGCAGCCCCGCGGCCGGGCGCCGCGCGGCGGCCGCGGCCCCAGCAGGTCGGTGAGCAGGCGCTCGTGGACGTCGACCCGCCACGGCACCCCGGCGTACGTCATCTCGACCGCGGCCAGGGCCCCCGACGGACTCCGCCGCGAGCAGCAGCCGGAGCCGCGCGGCCTCGGCCGATGCCGCCACGGCGGCCGACTGCCGGGCGTCCTCGAGGTCGGCGCGCAGGTGCTCGGTCGTGTCGTCGACCGAGAACAGCGCCGGGTCGGAGGGCGTGCTGGGCCCGAGCCGGTCCCAGTGCTCCGACTGCTCCCCCGCGAGCAGCTGCCCGTCCACCGCCGGCGCCCGCCGCAGCAGGTGGTGGCACAGCCGCAGGTCGTGGCAGCGCTCGACGCGGACCCCGGCCGCCAGCAGCGGGGGGTACCACCGGGCGGTGTCGTCCCACACCCACCGCGGCGCGCCCGCCGCCTCGCGCGCCTCGACGTACGCCGGGAGGTCGGCCACCGCCACGGCACGCTCGACGTCACCGTCGACGACCAGCACCCGGTCGCCCGGCAGGCGCGAGAGCGAGACCCGGGTCATGCGCACAGCGCTCCCTCGACCGCCGACCTGTCGCAAACTGACACCCCGGGCGCGTCAGTTTGCGACAGGTCGGCGGGGGGTTGACTTGGAGTGCACTCCAAGGCGGACACTGGTCGGATGGCCATGACCATCGCGGAGGCCGCGGAGCGCAGCGGCCTCACCAAGGACACCCTGCGCTACTACGAGAAGGACGGGCTGATGCTCGCCCCGGTGGACCGATCGGCGACCGGGCACCGGCGCTACAGCGAGCGCGACCTGACCTGGATCGAGCTGGTGACGCGGCTGCGGGCGACCGGCATGCCGATCCGCGACGTACGCCGGTACGCCGACCTGGTGCGCGGCGGCGCCGGCAACGAGCAGGAGCGGCTCGACCTGCTCCGCGCCCACCGGCAGCAGGTGCTCGCCCAGCTCGCGGAGGTCCAGGAGCACCTCGGCGCGATCGACCGCAAGATCGGGATCTACGTCGACAAGCTCGAGAGCCAGGGCATCACGGTCAGCGCCTGAGCGCGGGGCTTGACTTGGAGCGCACTCCAACTGGTTGCGTGGAGGGCATGACCACACGAATCGGAACCAGGACCCTGGGGACGACCTCCCCGCTCACCGTCTCGACCCTCGGCCTCGGCTGCATGGGCATGTCGGAGTTCTACGGCCGCGGCGACGAGTCCGAGGCGATCGCGACCATCCACCGCGCCCTCGACCTCGGCGTGACGTTCCTCGACACCGCCGACATGTACGGCCCGTTCACCAACGAGCAGCTGGTCGGCAAGGCGATCAAGGACCGGCGTGACGAGGTCCAGCTGGCCACCAAGTTCGGCAACGAGCGCAACCCCGACGGCAGCTGGGTCGGCATCAACGGCTCGCCCGACTACGTCCGCAAGGCCGCCGACGCCAGCCTGCAGCGGCTCGGCGTCGACCACATCGACCTCTACTACCAGCACCGGGTCGACAAGACCGTGCCGATCGAGGAGACCGTCGGCGCGATGAAGGAGCTCGTCGAGGCCGGCAAGGTCCGCCACCTCGGGCTCAGCGAGGCCGGCGCGAGCACCATCCGCCGGGCGCACGACGTACACCCGATCACCGCGCTGCAGTCGGAGTACTCCCTGTTCACCCGCGACCTCGAGGACGAGATCCTCGCGACGATCCGGGAGCTCGGCATCGGCCTGGTGCCGTACTCGCCGCTCGGCCGCGGCCTGCTCACCGGCACCATCACCAAGGACGCCGGCGCCGAGAGCGCGGACGACTCCCGGCGCAGCGGCCGCTTCCCGCGGTTCACCGGCGAGGCGTTCGACGCCAACCTCGCGCTGGTCGACAAGGTCCGCGAGATCGCGGCGGCCAAGGGCTGCACGCCCGGCCAGCTCGCGCTCGCCTGGGTCGTCGCCCAGGGCGACGACGTGGCGCCGATCCCCGGCACCAAGCGCGTGAGGTACCTCGAGGAGAACGTCGGCTCCCTCGACGTCAAGCTCACCGACGAGGACCTGCAGGCGCTGGAGCAGGCCGTGCCGCGCGACGCCGTGGCCGGCGACCGGTACGCCGACATGGGCACGATCGACCGCTGACCGAGCCACCGACGGCCGGCGGGCTCACACCCGGGTGTGGGCCCGCCAGCCGAGGTGCAGCAGGTCGACGCCGTCCGCGGTGGTCTCCAGCGTCAACGGCGTCCACGTCTGCGTGTGCGGCCGCTGCACCAGCAGCACCCCGTCGGCGTACCCGGTCAGCGGCCGCTCCCACACCGGGTCCGGGTCGAGATCGGCGAACGGCGTCGTGTCGGTGTGCCGCAGCACCAGGCCGTCACCCTCACGGCGTACGTCGAGCCGGGCGCTGGCCTGTGCCCACGAGCCCACCGCCCACTCCGGGAGTACGTCGGGCTCCGGCCCGGGCGTGACCGCCGGGGAGACGGTGACGCCCACCAGCTCACGGAGCAGCTCGCCGACCAGCGCACGGTGCAGCGACTCCGCGTTGTCGCCGTTGGTGAGCAGCACGGTGGCGACCCCGTGCTCGGGCAGCAGCCGCAGGTACGCCGACTGGCCGATCGTGCTGCCGTCGTGGCCCAGCACGCGGCTGCCGCCCCAGGCACCGCGCGCCCAGCCCAGGCCCCAGGTGGAGGCGTCGTCGTGTCCCGTCACGTCCACGCGGGCGACCTGCTCGGCGGCCATCTCGGCGGCCGAGTCCTGGGTGAGGAGCCGGGAGCCGTCCGGCAGCAGCCCGCCGCGCAGGTGCGCGGCCGCGAAGTCGAGCTGGTCCCCCACGGTCGAGCAGACCAGCCCCGCGGGGCCGCACGACCGCGGCAGCGACCAGACCGGCGCCGGCACGGGGTGTCCGTCCGCGTCGTCGATGTGGCCGACCGCGGCCCGGTGCAGCAGCACCTCCTCCGGCAGCGTGACCGTGCGGGAGACGCCGAGCGGTGCCACCACCCGCTCGCGCAGGGCGGCGTCCCAGCTGCTGCCCGTGAGCACCTCGGCCACCCGCCCGGCGGTCACGAAGCCCGCGTTGTTGTAGGACCAGGCCGTACCCGGCGCGAACAGCTGACGACTGCCGCCGAGCTCCCCGACGAACGCCGCCACGCAGTCGTCGCCGCGGCCGGTGTCGACGAACATGTCGCCGTCGAAGCCGGAGGTGTGGCTGAGCAGGTGCCGCAGCGTGATCCGCGCGCTCGCCCGGCGTCGGCCACCCGGAAGTCCGGGAGCAGGGTGGCGACCGGGGCGTCCAGGTCGAGCAGCCCCTGCTCCGCCAGCGTCATCAGGAGCGTCGTGGTCCACACCTTGGTGATCGAGCCGACCTGGAAGAACGAGTCCGGCGTGGCCGCCACCCCGGTCCCCCGGTGCAGTACCCCGGTCGCCAGCTCCGAGGCGCTCCTCGTCCGGGCCGAGCCGCAGCACCCCCAGCGCGGCGCCCGGTACGTCGTACCGCCGGGCGAGGTCGTCGAGCCGTGCCTGCCAGTGCGCCGAGTCCATGGGCCCGATGCTGCCCGAACGCGGCGTCGGTGGACAGGTCTAGCCTCGGGCCATGGTGACCTGGCAGCTGACCATCGACGCGAACGACCCGACCCGGCTGGTGGAGTTCTGGGCTCCCGTCCTGGGCTACGAGGTGCAGCCTCCGCCCGACGGGTTCGCCACGCAGAACGACTACTACCGCTCGATCGGCGTGCCCGACGACGAGCTCGACCCCGATGGGCGACGGCACCGACCGCATCTTCGACCCGCGCGGCGAGGGCCCGAAGATCTGGTTCCAGGCGGTCCCCGAGCCCAAGTCGGGCAAGAACCGCTTCCACCTCGACATCTACCCCACCGGCCGCGACCGGTCGCTGCCCCTCGAGGAGCGGCGCCGGATCGTCGACGCCAAGGTCGCCGAGCTGGTCGAGCGGGGCGCCAGCGTCTCGCGCACCTTCCCCGACGACTTCGGCGACCAGCTCACCGACGGGCACTACTTCGTCACCATGCTCGATCCCGAGGGCAACGAGTTCTGCGTGGCGTGATCAGTCATCGCGAGTCGTGATGATCCGGGGGCACCACCGTCGGGAGCGGTCAGTCTTCGGCCATGACGATCCTCCGGCGCACGGCGGCCGCCCTGGTGCTCGTGCTCGCCGCGACAGCCACCGCGTGTGGCGGCAG
The DNA here is from genome assembly GCA_963721775.1 of uncultured Actinomycetota bacterium. GTDB lineage: Bacteria > Actinomycetota > Actinomycetes > Propionibacteriales > Nocardioidaceae > Nocardioides. The sequence continues at coordinate 84,998 of CAVRMH010000004.1, forward strand.
CAGCGACGGGAGCACGGAAGAGGCGGCCGCGAAAGCGCGCCGCCACCCCGGCGGCGTACTCCCTGCCCGACCGGTGCACCGGCCAGGGCGCCGGTGGCGAGGTGGTGTTCCTGCCGGCCGAGGACGACAGCGTCGTCTCCGCGGCGTCGTTCGGTGACGGCGACCACGCGGCGGTCTTCGTGCACCAGACCGGGATCACCGGACTGTGCGGCTGGGTGCCGTACGCCGCCTGGGCCGCGCGGCACGGCATCCGGGCGGTGGTGGTGGACGTGTGCGGCTACGGCCGGTCGCAGTGCAGCGAGGCGCTGGACGCCGACCCGGCCGCCCAGCTGGCGTTGCCGGTCGCCTGGGCACGCGAGCAGGGGGCGACGTCGGTGACCCTGGTCGGGGCGTCGATGGGCGGCAGCCTGGTCGCCGGGGCCGGCGACGCCAGGCCGGTGCGGACGCCCTGGTCGACGTGTCCGGGCCGGCCGACTGGGACGACGTCCCCTCGATCGAGGACGCGGTGCCGGCCGCGTCGGTCCCGCTGCTGCTGATGTTCGCCCGCGGCGACTCCCCCGCCGACTGGCGCCGGGCTCGGGCGGCGGCCCGCGGCACGGCGCCACCTTCGTGGACGTCCCGGGCGCCGGCCACGGCTACAGCATCGTCACCGACGGCAGCCTGGTCGACGCACGGATCACCGACCAGGGCCGGCGGGTGCTGCGGTGGGTCCGCGGAGGGTACGCCGCAGACCGCTGACTCCCGAGTCGACCATCCGGTCGTGGTTCCACACCAGCACCGGACGGGCGACGTACGACGCGAGCGCCAGCAGCCCGGCCCGCACCCGGACGTCCTGCTCGAAGCGCAGGTGGGTCCCGGTGCCGTCCGGCTCGCAGACCCAGCGCACGGTGCCGTCGAGGTCGCCGGAGATCGCGGTCTCCAGGCGTGGCGCCTCGCGGTCGACCGCGTGCAGGCGCAGCTCGAGGTCGTAGGGCAGCGTCGAGCGGCACACGACCAGGGCGTCGTCGGGCCCGAGCTTCGCGATCGCGCGCACCTCCGGCCACCACGTCGGGTAGTGCTCCAGGTCGACGAGCACGTCCGCGACCCGCTCCGGCGGGGCGTCCACGTGCCAGGCGCCGCGGAAGGAGTAGTCCCGCCGGCTCATGGCTGGACCAGGACGTCGAGTGGGTCGGGGATCACATGGCCATCATGCCGGGGCGCACCTACGCTGTCGGCATGGCCGAACTCGTCACCTGCACCGTCACCGACGGCATCGCCCACGTGCGGCTGGACCGCCCCGACAAGCTGAACGCGCTCACGCTGCAGACGCTCGACGAGCTCGTGGCCACCGCCCGCCGGCTCCGCGCCGACCGCACCCTGCGCGCGGTGGTGATCTCCGGCGAGGGCGCGTCGTTCTGCGCGGGCCTCGACTTCGGCACCGTGATGAAGCAGCCGGCCGGCATCGCCCGGGCCTTCGTCCCGCGTCCGTGGCGTGGCACCAACACCTTCCAGGAGGCCTGCTGGGCCTGGCGCCGGCTGCCGGTGCCGGTGATCGCCGCGGTCCACGGCCACTGCTTCGGCGGCGGCGTGCAGATCGCACTGGCCGCCGACTTCCGGTTCGCCACCCCCGACTCCGAGTGGTCGGTGCTCGAGGCCCGCTGGGGCCTGATCCCGGACATGAGCGGCATCCAGTCGCTCAAGGAGCTGGTCGGCATCGACACCGCCAAGCGGCTGACGATGACCGCGCAGAAGCTGTCCGGCAAGGAGGCCGCCGACCTCGGCCTGGTCACCGAGCTGGCCGCCGACCCGGTCGCCGCCGCCGAGGAGTTCGCCCGCGAGCTGGCCACCCGCTCCCCCGACGCCGTGGCCGCGGCCAAGCGGCTGTTCGACCGGAGCTGGACCTCCGGCCCGCGGGCGACGTTCGCGCGGGAGCGGCTCGAGCAGCTCTACCTGCTCGCCGCGGCCAACACGAAGGCCGCCCGCAAGGCCGCCTTCGGCCGCACCACCCCGTCGTACGGTCCCCGCGGGCGGCGCTGACCCCCGCACCCGTGCCGGCGTACTAACGTGCGCCCATGACCTCCCTGATCGAGCGGGCCCGCGCCTGGGCCGCCGAGGACCCCGACGACCAGACCCGCGCCGAGCTCGAGGGGGTGCTGGCCGCCGTCGAGTCCGGGGACACGGCCGCCGAGGCCGACCTCGCCGACCGGTTCGCGGGCACCCTCGAGTTCGGTACGGCGGGCCTGCGCGGCGCGCTCGGCGCCGGCCCGAACCGGATGAACCGGGTCGTGGTGACCCGGGCCGCGGCCGGCCTGGCGGCGTACCTCCGCGCCCACGGCGCCGGTGACGGCGACGCCGTCGTGATCGGGTACGACGCCCGGCACAACTCCGACGTGTTCGCCCGCGACACCGCCGAGGTGATGACCGGCGCCGGGTTCCGCGCGCTGGTGATGCCGCGGCCGCTGCCGACCCCGCTGCTCGCGTTCTCGATCCGCGAGCTCGGCTGCGTGGCCGGGGTCGAGGTGACCGCGAGCCACAACCCGCCGCAGGACAACGGCTACAAGGTCTACCTCGGCGACGGCAGCCAGATCGTGCCGCCCGCGGACGGCGAGATCGCCGCCGAGATCGACGCGGTCGGGGCGCTGGCCGACGTGCCGCGCGGCGACGGTGGCGAGGTGCTCGACGACGCGATCATCGACGCCTACCTGACCGCGGTCGGCACCGTGGTCGAGGACGGCCCGCGCGACCTGACGCTGGTCTACACGCCGCTGCACGGGGTCGGGAACACCTCGGTGCTCGAGGTGCTCGAACGGGCCGGGTTCCCCGCCCCGCACGTGGTCAGCGAGCAGCAGCAGCCCGACCCCGACTTCCCGACGGTGGCGTTCCCGAACCCCGAGGAGCCGGGCGCGATGGACCTCGCGATGGCGCTCGCCTCGCAGGTCGGCGCCGACCTGGTGGTCGCCAACGACCCCGACGCCGACCGCTGCGCCGCCGCCGTCGAGGGCCCGCACGGCTGGCGGATGCTGCGCGGTGACGAGGTGGGCGCGCTGCTCGGCGACCACCTGCTGCGCAGCGGCAAGGAGGGCACGTACGCCACCTCGATCGTGTCGTCCTCGCTGCTCGGCACGATGGCGAAGGCCGCCGGCCGGGAGTACGCCGAGACGCTCACCGGCTTCAAGTGGATCGGCCGGGTGCCGGACCTGGCCTTCGGCTACGAGGAGGCGCTCGGCTACTGCGTCGACCCGGCCCACGTGAAGGACAAGGACGGCGTCTCCGCGCTGCTGCTGCTCTGCGACATCGCGGCCCGCGCGAAGGCGGAGGGTCGCAGCCTGACCGACCTGCTCGACGCGATCGCCGTACGCCACGGGCTGCACGCCACCGACCAGCTCTCCGCCCGGGTCAGCGACCTCGCCGAGATCGGCGCCGCGATGGCACGGCTGCGCGAGACGCCGCCGACCTCGCTCGGCGGGCTGGCCGTCCTCGGCGTCGACGACCTGGCGCTGGGCTCGGCGGACCTGCTCCCGACCGAGGGCCTGCGCTACCACCTCGCCGACGGCGCCCGCGTGATCGTGCGGCCCAGCGGCACCGAGCCGAAGATCAAGTGCTACCTCGAGGTCGTCGTACCCGTCGAGGCCACGGCACCGGCGCCGACGGCGGACGCGGACGCGGACGCCGGCCGACGCGGCCGACGCGGCCGACGCCCAGCGGGACGCCGTGGACGCCGCCCGGATCGCCGCCAGCGGCCGCCTCGACGCCCTCCGCAACGACATCAAGGCCGCCGCCGGCCTCTAGCCGCCGAACCGTGCGTTGTGGGCGCCTCGAACCGTGCGTTCTTGCGCCACAACACACGGCTCGGCCCGCCCAACCACGTCACCGCCACAACACACGGCTCGCCCGCCACAACACACGGCTCGGCCCGCCACAACACACGGCTCGGCGGGGTGGGGTCAGAAGAGGATCAGGACGATCGCGAGGGCGGCGAGCACGACGGCCGCGACGAGCTCCGGCCACGCCCACGAGGTGCGTACGCCGGGGTCCCCGGGGGACGCCGGGGACGACGACGCCGTGGACGACGACCCCGGGGACGACGACGCCGGGACGACGACGCTGTGGATGACCCGGTGGAGGCAGCGGCGGCGGGCTTGCGGCGGTGGGTCTCGCGCGCTTCCTTGGCCAGGTGCTCGAGTCGCACCTCGATGAAGTCGGAGTAGTTGCGCACCGGGTCGGAGCTGCCGCTGGTCTCGAAGACGGTGTGCTGGTGGCCGCCGCCCCGGGCGGAGGCGAACGTGCGCGCCTCGGACGTGCGGGCGCGCTTGCGGGAGCGCTGGACCGCGATCGAGCGGTAGACCTGCTCCCCGCACTTGACCATCAACATGGCACCGACGGTGACCTTGTCGACCAGCCGCAGCGGCACCGTGGTGGTGGTCGCGATGCTGCGCATCACCAGGTCCTCGCCGTCGGTGTAGACCACCGGCCGGAGCATCACCATCCAGATCAGCACCGACGCCAGCCCGAGCAGCACGAACACCAGTAGGTCGCTCGAGTGGCGCCCGTCCACCACCGTCGCGACGGCCGTCGCCACCACTGCGGCGAGGCCCAGACCCCCCGCGAAACGACCGTTCGTCGGCCCGAACTTCTCGACCTTCTCCTCGGCCATCCGGTGCCACCTCCTCGATTGCCCAACCGTGCTCCGACAACCCTATGCTGGGTCGGTGACGAGTACCTCCGCACCATCCCCCACGACGACCGCCGGCACCGGCGGGTTCGACGACATCACCGCCTCGAACTCCTCCCTCAGCCGCTTCCTGCACGGCCTCCCCGGGGTCGACCAGGTCGGCGCCGAGGCCCGGGCCGCGTCGCTCGGGACCCGGTCCATCAAGACCACCGCCAAGGCCTACGCCCTCGACCTCGCCATCCGCATGGTCGACCTCACCACGCTCGAGGGCCAGGACACCCCCGGCAAGGTGCGCGCGCTCGCCAGCAAGGCGATGCGCCCCGACCCGGCCGACCCGTCGTGCCCGGCGGCCGCCGCGGTCTGCGTCTACCCCGACATGGTCGGCGTGGCCAAGCAGACCCTCGGCGACAGCGGCGTCAACGTGGCCGCGGTCGCCACCGCGTTCCCCAGCGGCCGCGCGGCGCTCGACATCAAGCTCGCCGACACCCGTGACGCCGTCGAGGCCGGCGCCGACGAGATCGACATGGTCATCGACCGGGGCGCGTTCCTGGCCGGCAACTACCTCCAGGTCTTCGAGGAGATCGTCGCGGTCAAGGAGGCCTGCGCCCGACCCGACGGGCAGAGCGCCCACCTCAAGGTGATCTTCGAGACCGGCGAGCTCCAGACCTACGACAACGTACGTCGGGTCTCGCTGGCTGGCGATGATGGCCGGCGGCCACTTCATCAAGACCTCCACCGGCAAGGTGCAGCCCGCCGCGACCCTGCCGGTCACGCTGGTCATGCTGGAGGCCGTCCGCGACTTCCGCGAGGCCACCGGCCAGATGGTCGGCGTGAAGCCGGCCGGCGGCATCCGCACCGCCAAGGACGCCATCAAGTACCTCGTGATGGTCAACGAGATCGCCGGCCAGGACTGGCTCGACCCGCACTGGTTCCGGTTCGGCGCCTCCACGCTGCTCAACGACCTGCTGATGCAGCGCACCAAGATGACGACCGGTCGCTACTCCGGTCCCGACTACTTCACGCTGGACTGATCGAGATGGCCGACAAGGACACCACGACCGTGAGCCCCTTCGAGTACGCCCCCGCACCCGAGTCGCGCGCCATCGTCGACATCAAGGCGTCGTACGGCCTCTTCGTCAACGGCGAGTTCGTCGACGGCAACGGCACGTCGTTCAAGACGATCAACCCGGCCACCGAGGAGGTCCTCGCCGAGGTCGCGGAGGCCAACGAGGCCGACGTCGACCTCGCCGTGAAGGCCGCCCGCCGCGCCTACACCCGCGTCTGGGGCCGGATGAGCGGCGCCGAGCGCGCCAAGTACCTCTACCGGATCGCCCGGATCATCCAGGAGCGCGGCCGCGAGCTCGCGGTGCTGGAGTCGATCGACAACGGCAAGCCGATCAAGGAGTCCCGCGACGTCGACGTCCCCACCGTCGCCGCGCACTTCTTCTACTACGCCGGCTGGGCCGACAAGCTCGAGTACGCCGGGTTCGGCACGCAGCCGCTCGGCGTCGCCGGCCAGGTCATCCCGTGGAACTTCCCGCTGCTGATGCTGGCCTGGAAGATCGCCCCCGCGCTCGCCGCCGGCAACACCGTCGTGCTCAAGCCCGCCGAGACCACCCCGCTGACCGCGCTGCTGTTCGCCGAGATCTGCCAGCAGGCCGACCTGCCGCCGGGCGTCGTCAACATCGTCACCGGCGCCGGCGACACCGGCCGCGCGGTGGTCGGCCACCCCGACGTCGACAAGGTCGCCTTCACCGGCTCGACCGACGTCGGCCGGGCGATCGCCAAGGCGGTCGCCGGCACCGACAAGAAGGTCACCCTCGAGCTCGGCGGCAAGGCCGCGAACATCGTCTTCGACGACGCGCCGATCGACCAGGCGGTCGAGGGCATCGTGGACGGCATCTTCTTCAACCAGGGCCACGTCTGCTGCGCCGGCTCCCGCCTGCTGGTCCAGGAGAACATCGCCGAGGAGCTGCTCGAGCGCCTCAAGCGCCGCATGTCGACGCTGCGCCTCGGCGACCCGCTCGACAAGAACACCGACATCGGCGCGATCAACTCCGCCGAGCAGCTGCACCGCATCCGCGAGCTCTCCGAGGTGGGCGACGCCGAGGGCGCCGAGCGCTGGGCCGCTGCCTGCGACCTGCCCACGAAGGGGTTCTGGTTCCCGCCGACCCTCTTCACCGGGGTCTCCCAGGCCCACCGCATCGCCCGCGAGGAGGTCTTCGGCCCGGTGCTGTCGGTGCTGACCTTCCGCACCCCCGACGAGGCGGTCGAGAAGGCCAACAACACGCCGTACGGCCTCTCCGCCGGCATCTGGACCGACAAGGGCTCGCGCATCCTCTGGATGGCCAACCAGCTCCGGGCCGGTGTCGTCTGGGCCAACACGTTCAACAAGTTCGACCCGACCAGCCCGTTCGGTGGCTACAAGGAGTCCGGCTACGGCCGCGAGGGCGGCCGCCACGGCCTGGAGGGATACCTGCGATGACCCGGATCGACGTCCGCAAGACCTACAAGCTCTACATCGGCGGCGCCTTCCCGCGGTCGGAGTCGGGCTACTCCTATGTCGTCAACGACGCGAAGGGGAAGTTCATGGCCAACGCCGCCCTGGCGTCCCGCAAGGACGCGCGCGACGCCGTCCAGGCCGCACGCAAGGCGTTCCCCGGCTGGTCCGCCCGTACGGCGTACAACCGGGCGCAGATCGTCTACCGCATCGCCGAGGTGATGGAGGACCGTCGCCCGCAGTTCGTCGACGCGCTGCAGAAGTCCGAGGGCCTCACCGCCGCCCGGGCCGAGAAGGTGCTCGACGCCGCGATCGACCGGCTCGTCTGGTACGCCGGCTGGGCCGACAAGATCACCCAGGTGGTCGGCGGCGCCAACCCGGTCGCCGGGCCGTACTTCAACCTCTCCACGCCCGAGCCCACCGGCGTCGTCGCGGTGTTCGCGCCCCAGGAGTCGAGCCTGCTCGGCCTGGTCAGCGTCGTCGCGCCGGCCATCGTCACCGGCAACACCGTCGTGGTGACCAGCTCCTACGAGCGGCCGCTGCCCGCGGTGACGTTCGCCGAGGTGCTGGCCACCTCCGACGTCCCCGGCGGCGTGGTCAACATCCTCACCGGCGCGATCGGCACCACCGGCCCGTGGCTGGCCTCCCACATGGACGTCAACGCGCTCGACCTCACCGGTGCCGCCGGTGACCCCGAGACCGCTGCCGCGCTCGAGGAGGCCGCCGCCGAGAACCTCAAGCGGGTACGCCGCGCCCCGGCCGCCGAGCCCGACTGGACCGCGGACCAGGACATCGACCGGATGACCCAGTTCCTCGAGACCAAGACGGTCTGGCACCCGATCGGCATCTGAGCACGCCACTCACGCGTGGCCGGCCTCCCCGCACGGGGAGCCGGCCTTCGTCGTCCGTGACGCGGGTCAGCGGGCGAGCAGCGCCTGGTTCAGCACGCCGAGGATGTCGCGCGGGTCCCGGGCGCCGTACGCCTTGCCCGCGGTGGCCTCCGCGATCTTCGTCAGCGACTTCATGTCGGCGTCCTTGCTGATGCCGATGGCGATGATCCGGACCGGGTGCTCGGGGTCGCGCTCCTCCTCCAGGGTCGCCAGCAGCTTCTTCAGCGAGATCGAGCCGGGGTCGTCGTTCGCCCCGTCGGAGATGATCACGACGGAGTTGAAGTACGCCGGGTCGTACTTCGCCTGCGCCTCGCGGACGGCCGCCAGCGTGGTGTCGTACAGCCCGGTGCCGCCCTCGGTGAGGTCGACCGCGGTCTGGATGCTGGTCACCGAGCGCCTCGCGCTGGGTGCCGGTCCCGACCGGGGCGTCGAGCCGCACCAGCGGCTCGAGCTGCCGGTGGTCGACCCCCTTGCCGCCCTGGTCGATCGAGAACAGCCAGAGGCCGACCCGCGCCTCGCCCGGGAGCACCGCCAGCGCGGTGCGTGCGGCACCGACGGCGAGCTCCATCCGGGTGCCCTCGCTGGTCTCGAAGTCCATCGAGCCGGAGGCGTCCAGCACGGCGAGGATGCTCGAGGGCACGGTCAGCACCTGCCACTGGCGCAGGGCGCCGACGACCTCCTCGGCCGTCGGGGCTGCCAGCTCCTCGACCGTCCCGACGCCGGAGCCGCCGGCGATCGGGGCGGCCGTGCCGCGCCGGAACCCGTGCTTCGCGGCCAGCGCCTCGCCGGGACCGCTGAGGTAGGTCAGCAGCTCGCGTGCGATGCCGTCGGCCTCGCTGTCGGTCGAGGTCGCGAGCATGGGAAGCGCTGGAAGAGCGCCCCGGTGTCCGGGGTGACCGCGGTCAGGTCGGGCTGGTCGGCCCGGGCCGCGAGGTACTGCTGCTCGGTGACCGGCACCAGCGAGGAGGACGACGCGTCGAGCCCGGCCAGGCGCGCCGCGACGGCCCGCGCGGGGTCGTCGGCGGCCGCCACCGCGGCCTCGGCGTCGACCTGGTCGGCGTACCGCTGGGCGACGGTGACCAGCCCGGCGCGGATCTGGTCCTCGCTGATCCGGGAGGTGACCCGCTCGGCGGTCGGCGCGAGCAGGGTGAGCGCGGCCGCGGTGTCGACCGTCGGGTCGGCGAGCTGCACGTCGCCGGACTCGAGCGCGGCGAACCACGAGGCCGGCGCCTCGGCGGAGGCACCGCCGGCCAGCACCACCGGGCTCGCGACCACGGACGGCGCTGACCTCCTGGGTGCTGACGCCCGCAGCGGTGGCCCGGGCCGACCAGAGACCGGAGTCGGGGACCCAGAGGTCGGGCGCCTGCGCGTCCCCGGCGGTCAGGTCGGCCAGTACGGCGGCCGGTGCCGTCGCGGTCACCTCGACGCGCGGACACCAGCCGTCGGCGGCCAGGTCGGCCACCGCCTCGCTGAGCACCGGCGCCACGGCCGGGGCCGCGGCCAGTCGGGCCTCGGGTGGGACGCGCACGCGTCGGCCGCCGAATCCGCCCGGTCGGTGCGGTTGCGCCACGCCACTCCCCCGGCGAGGGTCACCGCCAGGAGGACGACCGCCACCAGCAGCGGAACACCTCGGCGGCGCCGCGGAGTCTCCCGCCTCCGGGCATGCGATCCACTCACGACGCCTCCCAACGTCTGGACATCACGACGGCGGAGCGGCCCCACCCGCGGCCCCGCCGGGGAGAAGGGTATGCCACCGGGTGCGCGGGCCGACCACTCACTCGGGCACAATGAGTCGGTGCGTTCCCGCGTCATCGTGCTGGCAGGGCCCTCCGGGGCCGGCAAGTCCCGTCTCGCCGAGCGTCTCGGGCTTCCCGTGCTGCGGCTCGACGACTTCTACAAGGACGGCAGCGACCCCACGCTGCCGCGGATCGAGCACGGCCCGAACACCGGGATCGTCGACTGGGACCACCCCGACTCCTGGCTGCCCGGGCGACGCCGTCGCCGCGCTCGAGGCGCTGTGCCACAGCGGGCGCGCCGACGTACCCGTCTACGACATCGCCCACGACGGACGCACCGGCTGGCAGCACCTCCACCTCGACGACGCGTCGTACTTCGTGGCCGAGGGGATCTTCGCCCAGGACGTGGTCGGCTCCTGCGCCGACCTCGGCCTGCTCGCGGCGGCGTACTGCGTCCGCCAGCACCCGATGGTCACCTTCTGGCGCCGGCTGACCCGCGACCTGCGCGAGCGCCGGAAGCCGCCGCTGCTGCTGGTACGCCGCGGCTGGGCGCTGCTGCGCGACCAGCGCCGCGTGGTCGCGGACGCGGTGGCCAAGGGCTGCGAGCCGGTGACCCCGGACGAGGCCTACGCCCAGGTCACCGGGCTGGTCAGGACCGGCTGATGGACCCGCGCCTGGCCGCCGCGGTGCTGCGGCAGCCCGACCAGCGCAGCTGCGGTGCGGCGACGCTGGTCATGGCGCGGGCGGTCCAGGACCCGGCGTACGCCGCGCTGCTGCTCGACGGTCGGCACCCGGTCACCGGCCACACCCTTCCCGGGTCCCTCACCGAGCGCTTCGCCGCCGAGGTGCTGGCGATGCACCGCCGCACCACCGGCCCGGTCGACGTCCGCGGCGCGCTGCAGCTGCCGTGGCCGCCCAGCGTTCGGCACCCCGCCGTGGGCGGTCGCCAACCAGCTGGCCGGCTCGACCGGCCGGCCCTGGCGCGCGCGGGCGATCCCGCCGTCGGCGCGGACGGCGTACCTCGCCCGGATCCGCCGGGCCGCCGCGACCGTCCCGGTCCCGGTGTACGTCGGGAACAGGTGGCTGCCGCGCCACGTGGTGCTGGTGCTGGACGCCGACCTCACGACGTACGAGCCGGCGAGCGGACGCAGGGTCCACGTCGACGGCGGCGACTTCGTGGCCGGGCGGCTGTCGCTGGCGGGCTGGTCGCGGCCGTGGTTCGCGGTGCTTCCCGAGGTGTGAGCAGCCGGGTGCCGCCTGCACCGGTCGACCGACGCGTGGCGGCTCAGCGGGCGAGCGCGGCGTACCCGGGCTTGATGACCTCGTCGATGATCGCGAGCCGCTCGTCGAACGGCAGGAACGCCGACTTCATCGCGTTGATGGTGAACCAGCGCAGGTCGTCGAGGCCGTAGCCGAACGCCTCCACCAGCGCGTGCATCTCGTCGGTCATCGAGGTCTGGCTCATCAGCCGGTTGTCGGTGTTGACGGTGACCCGGAAGCGCAGCCGCGTGAGCAGCCCGATCGGGTGCTCGGCGATCGACGGCGGCGGCCCCGGTCTGGACGTTGGAGGCCGGGCACATCTCGAGCGGGATCCGCTTGTCCCGGACGTACGCCGCGAGCCGGCCGAGCTCGACCGAGCCGTCGTCGTGGACGGTGATGTCGTCGATGATCCGGACGCCGTGGCCGAGCCGGTCGGCGCCGCACCACTGGATCGCCTGCCAGATCGAGGGCAGGCCGAACGCCTCGCCGGCGTGGATGGTGAAGTGGGAGTTCTCGCGCTGGAGGTACTCGAAGGCGTCGAGGTGACGGGTGGGCGGGAAGCCCGCCTCCGCGCCGGCGATGTCGAAGCCGGCGACACCGCGGTCGCGCCAGGCGATCGACAGCTCCGCGATCTCCATCGAGCGCGCGGCGTGGCGCATCGCGGTGAGCAGCTGGCGCACCACGATCCGGCCACCGGCCGCGGCCATCGCCCTCCTCGAAGCCGCGCTGCACCGCGCCGACGACCTCGTCCAGGGTGAGGCCGGAGGCGACGTGCTGCTCGGGGGCGTAGCGGATCTCGGCGTACACCACTCCGTCGGCGGCGAGGTCCTCGACGCACTCGCGGGCCACCCGCTCGATCGCCGGGGCGGTCTGCATGACCCCGACCGTGTGGTCGAAGGTCTCGAGGTAGCGCACCAGCGAGCCGGAGTCGGCCGACTCCGCGAACCAGCGGCCCAGCGACTCCGCGTCGCCGGCCGGGAGCTCGTGGCCGCAGTCGGCGGCCAGCTCGAGGATCGGTCTGCGGGCGCAGCCCTCCGTCGAGGTGGTCGTGCAGCAGGACCTTGGGAGCGCGGCGTACGTCGTCACGGGTGGGGAGGCTGGCAGTCACGGGCGTCATCCTTCCACCATCTCCGCCCTGCGTGCGCACCGCCCGAGCCGTCCCTGCGCGGCCGGAGGGTAGTTTCCTCGGAGCAGTCCCCGACCCCGAGGAGCAGACGTTCATGCGCGTGTTCAGCAGCATCGACGAGGTGGCCCAGGCCGCCCACACCGAGATCGGCTCGTCCGAGTGGCTGGTCATGGACCAGGAGCGGGTCAACCTCTTCGCCGACGCGACCGACGACCACCAGTGGATCCACGTCGACATCGAGAAGGCGAACGCCGGGCCCTTCGGCGGACCGATCGCGCACGGCTACCTCACGCTGTCGCTGCTGCCCTACCTCGGCAGCCAGATCATGACGCTTCGAGACGCCGGGCGCCCGCCTGAACTACGGCCTGAACAAGGTCCGCTTCCCGCACCCGGTCCGGGTCGGCGCGCGGATCCGGGCGCACCTGAGCGTCGGCGAGGTCGTCGACCTGCCCGCCGGCAAGCAGGTCTCGCTGCACTACACGATCGAGATCGAGGACCAGGCGAAGCCGGCGTGCGTCGCGGAGACGGTCGTCCTGCTGCTGCCGTAGGACTGTTGGTTTCACTAGGTACCTAGTGAAACTGGCGCTTACCTCGCGAAGTTTCACGAGGTAAGCGCCAGTTTCGTGTGGTCAGCAGGTACGCCGTCAGCTCACGCGGTCGATGATCAGCGGGCTCGGCTGGTACGTCGCACCCGCCGGCGCCACGTCGTACCCGCCCTCCAGCGAGGCCAGCGCCCGGTCGAACCGCTCGGGCTCGTCGGTGAGCAGCGTGAACAGGGGGGCACCCTCGGTGACCTCGTCACCGGGACGGGCGTGCCAGACGACGCCGGCACCGGCCTGCACCGGGTCCTCCTTGCGGGCCCGGCCGGCGCCGAGCCGCCAGGCGGCCAGGCCGACCGCCATCGCGTCGAGCCGGGTGAGCACGCCGGAGGCGGGCGCGGTGACGACGTGCGACTCCGTGGCCACCGGCAGCGGCGCGTCGGGGTCGCCGCCCTGGGCCCGGATCATCGCCTTCCAGGAGTCCATCGCCGAGCCGTCGGCCAGCTTGTCGGCCGGGTCGAGGTCGGTGACCCCGGCGCCGGCGAGCATCTCGCGGGCCAGGGCCAGGGTCAGCTCGACGACGTCGGCCGGACCGCCGCCGGCCAGCACCTCGACCGACTCCGCGACCTCGACCGCGTTGCCGGCGGTCAGGCCGAGCGGGGTGGACATGTCGGTGAGCAGGGCGACCGTGTGGACGCCCGCGTCGGTGCCCAGCCCGACCATCGTCTCGGCCAGCTCGCGGGCCCGGTCGACGTCCTTCATGAAGGCGCCGGTGCCGACCTTGACGTCGAGCACCAGCGAGCCGGTGCCCTCGGCGATCTTCTTCGACATGATCGAGGAGGCGATCAGCGGGATCGCCTCGACGGTGCCGGTGACGTCGCGCAGGGCGTAGAGCTTCTTGTCGGCCGGGGCCAGGCCGTCGCCGGCCGCGCAGATCACCGCGCCGACCGACTCGAGCTGGGCCATCATCTCCTCGTTGGACAGCGCGGCGCGCCACCCGGGGATCGACTCCAGCTTGTCGAGGGTGCCGCCGGTGTGGCCGAGGCCGCGGCCGGACAGCTGGGGCACGGCCACCCCGCAGGCGGCGACCAGCGGCGCCAGCGGCAGCGTGATCTTGTCGCCGACACCGCCGGTGGAGTGCTTGTCGGAGGTGCGCCGCGACAGCGAGGAGAAGTCCATGCGCTCGCCCGACGCGATCATCGCGGCGGTCCACCGGGCGATCTCGCGCCGGTTCATGCCGTTGAGCAGGATCGCCATCGCCAGCGACGACATCTGCTCGTCGGCGACGTCGCCGCGCGTGTAGGCGTCCACCACCCAGTCGATCTGGCTGTCGGTGAGCTCGCCACGGTCACGCTTGGCGAGGATCACCTCGACGGCGTCGTGGGCGGCAGGGGTGTGCTCAGGCATGACTTCCTCTCACGGGCACGCTGCGGTAGCCCCGCAGCACGAAGGTTCCCCGGCTCTCCGGCTCGCCGGCCAGCTCGAGGTCGGGGAAGGTGTCGAACAGCAGCGGCAGGGACTCGCCGAGCTCCATGCGCGCCAGCGGTGCGCCGAGGCAGAAGTGCACGCCGACGCCGAAGGCGAGGTGGTTGTTGGGGGTGCGGTCGACCCGGAACTCGTCGGGCGCCTCGAACACGGCCGGGTCCCGGTTGGCCGCGCCGAGCAGCGCCGCGATCTTCTGCCCCTCCTCGACCGTGACCTCGCCGACCTGCACGTCCTCCGTGGCGGTCCGCTCGAAGAGCTGCAGCGCGGAGTCGAACCGGAGCATCTCCTCCACGGTCGCCGCCACGTCGGGGCCGGGCCGCAGGCCGCGGCGCAGCATCGCGGTCAGGCCGTTGCCGAAGACGTTCACCGACGCCTCGTGGCCGGCGTTGAGCAGCAGCACGACCGCGGCCACCACCTCGTCCTCGGTCAGCTCGGTGGCGACCAGGTCGGTGATCAGGTCGTCGGCCGGCGACGTACGCCGCTCGGCGACCAGCTCGCGGACGAGCCCGGCGAAGTCGACGGCCGCGCGTACGGCGTCGTCGACGGTCTGCTGGGAGGGCGCGACCTCGTACATCCGCACGATCGCCTGCGACCAGTCCCGCAGGTCGTGGGCGTGGGAGCGGGGCACCCCGAGCAGGTCGGCGATCACCAGCACCGGCAGCGGCTCGGCGTACCCGGCGATCACGTCGAAGCCGTCGGGGTCGACGTCCTCGAGCAGCGTGGCCGCGAGCTCCCGCACGCGCGGCCGCAGCCGCTCCACGTGGCCCCGGGCGAACGCCCGGGCGACCGGGCGCCGCAGCCGGGTGTGCTCCGGCGGCTCGTTCTCCATCATCTGGTTGCGGTGCAGCAGGTTGAACGGCTCGAGGTAGTCCAGCGGCTCCTTGTCCTTCCACAGCCGCCCGAGCCGCCGGTCGCGCTGGACCTGGCCGACCGTCGCGTGCGTGAAGGTCAGGAACATGCCGGACGGCTCGTGCCAGGCGACCGCCCCGAGCTCCCGCTCCGCCGCGAAGTGCGGGTAGGGGTCGGCGACGACCTCCGGGCGCGGTCAGGTCAAGAGAGGTCGAGCGCATCGGGACCGAACGCATCCGGGAGTACCTCCGCCATGGAACGGACCCCCGAGACCGTCATCAGCTGCAGCGCCGGGCCGCCGTTCTCGAACAGCAGCTGCCGGCAGCGCCCGCACGGCATCAGCACCTCGCGGTTGCCGTTGACGCACACGAAGTGGGTCAGCTTCCCGCCGCCGGTGAGGTGCAGCTGCGAGACCAGGCCGCACTCGGCGCACAGCCCGACGCCGTACGCCGCGTTCTCGACGTTGCAGCCCGTGACCAGCCGGCCGTCGTCGGCCAGGGCCGCGGCGCCCACCGGGAAGCCGGAGTACGGCGCGTAGGCGTGGCCCATCGCGTCGATCGCCGCCTCGGTGAGCGCGTCCCAGTCGACGTCGCGGGTCGCGTCGTCCGTCATCGGGCGCCCGTCATCCGGCCGAGCCCCGGCGGTAGATCTGGCCGTCCGCGGCCGGCATGCGCAGCTTCTGCGCCGACAGCGAGAGGACCAGCAGCGTCGGCGACGTACGGCGCCATGCCGGTGAACTCGCGGGGCACCTCGTCGGTCGCGAGGTACCACCAGACGGCGAGCGCGGCAGCCACCACGGCCAGCACCGCCTGCAGCATCCGCCCGCCGCGGAACTGCAGGAACGCGACCCAGAGCAGCAGGACGGCGATCACGAGGAGCAGCGCGTGCAGCGACTCCTCGCCGTTGCGCAGCTGCACGGCCTGGGTGTAGCCGAACAGGCCGGCACCGATGAGCAGGCCGGTCGGGCGCCAGTTGCCGAAGATCATCGCGGCCAGGCCGATGTAGCCCATGCCGTTGGTCATGCCGTTCTGGTAGCCGCTGGAGGAGACCATGGCGAGGTAGGCCCCCGCGAGGCCGGCCAGGCAGCCCGAGACGGTGACGGCGATGAACTTGTAGAGGTAGACGTTGACGCCCAGCGACTCCGCGGCCGAGGGGGCCTCGCCGGTGGAGCGGATGCGCAGGCCGAACGACGTCTTCCACAGGATGTACGTACGTCAGCGGCACCAGTGCGAGCGCCACGATGGTCAGCAGCGACATCCGGTCGACCAGCACGCCGAACAGCGAGAAGACGTCCGAGACCAGGAACCAGTGCTTGTCCTGCATCTCGCTCGGCGAAGTCCGCCAGCGGCGCGATCGTGATCGTGGGGATCGACGGCAGCGGCGGCGACTGGGTCGGGCCGCCGCCCTGGAGGTCGGTGAAGCACGTCCTCGGCGAGGAACGCCGCCATGCCGGCCGCGATGATGTTGATCGCCACACCGGAGACGATGTGGTCGACGCCGAACAGCACGGTGACGATCGCGTGCAGGATGCCGCCGATGGCACCGAAGGCGATGGCGCCGACGATGCCGGCGACCATGCCGTAGTTGTAGCCGAAGTAGCCGGCACCGAGGGTGCCCAGGATCATCATGCCCTCGAGGCCGATGTTGACCACGCCGGAGCGCTCGGACCAGAGGCCACCGAGACCGGCGAGCAGGATCGGCACCGAGGCGATCAGCGCGGCACGCAGGGCGCCGGTCGAGTTGATGTCCTCGGCGCCGGTGATCTGCCGGCACAGCGAGACCAGCACGAACGCGGCGAGGAAGTACGCCCCGATCCGGATCACCCGGCTCTGCGGCTCGGGGGCCGGGCCGGCGGCGGGGGGCGTGGTGCCCGTGGCGGGGACGACGACGCTCATGCCGGTGCCTCCTCGGTCTTCGGCTCCGCGACTTGTTCGGCGACGGCGGACTGTTCGGTGGCCACCCGGTAGCGGCGGACCATCTCGTAGGCGATGACCACGGCGAGCACGATGATGCCCTGGGTCACGGCCACGATGTCCGGCGAGATGCCGGCCAGGATGTTGAGGACGTTCCCCTGCTCGGCGAGGAACGAGAAGATCAGCGCGCCGAGGAAGATCCCGATCGGGTTGTTGCGGCCCAGCAGCGCGACCGCGATGCCGGCGAAGCCGATGCCCAGTCTGGAACGACGTGCCGTAGTTGTGCGCCTGACCGAAGAGGACCGGCATGCCGATCAGGCCGGCGATGGCGCCCGAGAGCAGCATCGAGGTGACCACCATCCGCTTGACGTCGACACCCGCGGCGACCGCGGCCGACTCGGACCGGCCGGTGGCGCGCAGGTTGAAGCCGAAGCGCGTGTCGTTGAGCAGCACGTGGAAGGCGATGCCGACCACGACCGCCAGCAGGATCAGGCCGTAGAGCTGCGCCGGGGTGTCCCCGAACAGCGTGATCCCGCCGACCCAGCTCTCCTTGGGCACTTCCTTGGTGCTGGTGGAGACACCGGTCGTGACGCCCACCTTGGCGATGAGGTAGCCCACCAGCAGGCCGGCGATGGCGTTCAGCATGATCGTGGAGATGACCTCGCTGACGCCGCGGGTGACCCGCAGGATACCGGCGATGCCGGCCCAGAGCGCTCCGGCCACCATGGCCAGCACGATCGCCAGCAGGGTGTTCGCCTTGCCGGGCAGCCAGGCCTCGCCGGCGACGACGGCCGCGACGAAGGTACCGATGCGGTACTGCCCCTCGACACCGATGTTGAACAGGTTCATCCGGAAGCCGATGGCCGCGGCGATGCCGGAGAGGTAGAGGATGCCGGTCCCGTTGAGGATGTTGACGATCTGGCGGTGCTCCGGCCAGGTCAGCATCGTCTCCCAGAAGGCCGCCACGTCGTCGCCGGTGGCGACCAGCAGCAGCGACGCACAGGCGCCGGCGATCACGAACGCGAGCACCGGGGCGGCGACGGCCAGCGCGATGCGCTTGACGAGGTTCACTGGGCGTCTCCTGCTCCGGTCATCGCGGATCCGAGGTCCTGCGGGGTGACGGTCTGCGGGTCGAAGGTGCCGACGAGGCGACCGCGGAGGATCACCTCGATGGTGTCCGAGAGGCCGATGAGCTCGTCGAGGTCGGCGGAGATCAGCAGCACGGCGAGGCCCTCGCGGCGGGCGGCGCGGATGTGGTCCCAGATCTGCGCCTGGGCGCCCACGTCGACACCGCGGGTCGGGTGCGCGGCGATCAGCAGGCTCGGGCCGCTGCTCATCTCGCGGCCGACGATGAACTTCTGCTGGTTGCCGCCGGACAGGGCGCGTGCCGTGGTGTCCGGTCCCGGCGTGCGGACGTCGTAGTCCTTGATGATGCGCTCGGTGTCGCCCCGGGCGCCGCGACGGCTGATCCAGCCGTTCTTGACGCTCGGCGGCCGGGTCTGGTGGCCGAGGATGCGGTTCTCCCAGAGCGGGGCGTCGAGCAGCATGCCGTGCCGGTGACGGTCCTCGGGGATGACCCCGACACCGGCCTCGCGGCGGCGCCGGGTCGGCCAGTGGGTCATGTCCTCGTCGCCGAGCATGATCGTGCCCTTGGACATCGGCAGCATGCCGACGATGGCCTCGACCAGCTCGGTCTGGCCGTTGCCCTCGACGCCGGCGATGCCGAGCACCTCGCCGGCGTGGATGGTCAGGTTGATGTCGCTGAGCACCGGACGTCCGGCGAAGTCCACGACCTCGAGGCCCTCGACGCGGAGCTCGGGACGGTCGGTGACCGTGGACTCCTCGGTGCTCGGGGAGGGCAGCTCGCTGCCGACCATGAGCTCGGCCAGCTGGCGGGAGCTCACCTCGCCGGGCTTGACCGTCGAGACGGTGGTGCCGCGCCGGATGACGGTGATGTCGTCGGCGACCTGACGCACCTCGTCGAGCTTGTGGGAGATGAAGATCAGGGTGTGGCCCTCGGCCTTGAGCTCGCGCAGGTTGTCGAACAGCGCGTCGACCTCCTGGGGCACCAGGACCGCGGTCGGCTCGTCGAGGATGATGATCCGCGCACCGCGGTAGAGCACCTTGAGGATCTCGACCCGCTGCCGCTCGCCGACGCCGAGCGTCTCGACGAGCTCGTCGGGGTCGAGGCCGAAGCCGTACTGGGTGGAGATCTCCTCGACCTTGCGGCGGGCCGCCGCGCCGATGCCGTGCATCTTCTCGGCGCCGAGCACGACGTTCTCGAGGACGGTGAGGTTGTCGGCGAGCTGGAAGTGCTGGAACACCATGCCGATCCCGTGGGCGATGGCGTCGGAGGGGGTGGCGAACGTGACGGTCTTGCCGTCGACCTCGATGGTGCCCTCGTCCGGCTTCTGCACGCCGTACAGGATCTTCATCAGGGTGGACTTCCCGGCGCCGTTCTCACCCACGAGCGCGTGGATGGTGCCGGCCGGGATGGTGAACGAGATGTCGTGGTTGGCGATGACGCCCGGGAATCGCTTGCCGATCCCGGTGACGCGGACGGCGTCGGTGGTCGCGGGTGCTGGCGCCAAGGACGTCATTGTCCCCTCCTCAAAGTAGCGAGCCCGGGACCAAACTAGCGTCTGGTCCCGGACTCGCAACGGGTTGGTGCGGTTCGGTCTGGATGTCAGCTGGCCGGAGCCGTGGGCACCTTGACCTCGCCGCTCTTGATCTTGTCCGCAGCGGCGTCGATCTGGTCCTTGATGTCGTCGACGAAGCCACCGGAGGTGGAGTAGCCGACGCCGTCGCTGGCCAGGTCGTAGGTGATGTTGCCGGACTTGGCCGACCCGTCGTCGACCGCCTTGATGTAGTCGAACACCGCGGTGTCGATGCGCTTGAGCATGGAGGTCAGGATGTGCTCCTTCTGGCCCTCCGGCGCGGTGAGGTACTGGTCGGAGTCGACACCGATCGCCCAGATGCCGTCGCCGGCGGCCTGGACGGCCTCGAACACACCGTTACCGGACTTGCCGGCGGCGTGGTAGATCACGTCGGCACCCTTGTCGAGCTGGCCCTCGGCGGCGAGCTTGCCACCGGACGGGTTCTCGAAGCCGGTCTTGCCGTCGTTCGGGTCCTCGGTGAGGTACTTGACCTCGATCTTGATGCTCGGGTCGACCGACTTCACGCCGGCCTCGTAGCCCGCCTCGAACTTCTTGATCAGGTCACCGTGGGTGCCGCCGACGAAGCCGACGTGCTTGGCCTTCGTCTTCAGCGCCGCGGCCACACCGACGAGGTAGGAGCCCTGCTCCTCCGCGAAGGTCAGGTCCACGAGGTTCTCGAGCTGCTTGTCGCCGGTGAGGAACTGGCTGTAGCCGTCGATCACCGAGAACTTGGTGTCCGGGAACTCGGCGGCGACCTTGGCGGCGGCCGGCGAGTAGATGAAGCCCACCGCGATGACCGGGTTGAAGCCCTGGTCGGCCAGCGTGCGGAGGCGCTCCTCGCGCTGGGTGTCGTTCTCACCCGCCGCAGCCTTGGCCTCGGTGCAGGAAGCGTCGAGATCCTTGATCGCCTTCTCCATGCCGGCCCACGCCGAGTCGTTGAACGACCGGTCTCCACGGCCACCCACGTCGTACGCGATACCGACCTTGGGGCCGTCCCCGCCGGCGCTGCAGCCCTCGGCGGACGATCCCTTGGCGTTGTCATCCTTGCCGCAGCCGGCGAGCGTCATCGACGCCACCAGAGCCACGGCTGCAATCTTGCTGAACCTGCGCAAGACGCCTCCCTTGAAAGTGACTGAAATACGCGCGTCACCCTTGGTGGGACGCACTGTGCGCGCTCACCCTAAGGGAGAACCGACCCAACATCGCCGATTGTTGGCCGAACTGTTACCCGCGTCGCGCGCGCCCGGTGGAGGATGGCCCGAACGGGCTATCCGAGGGGGTCATCGGCCGAAGGAGATCGCGCCGATGGCGGCCTCGGCGAGCACCCGGGCACCGATGGCGGAGGACCGCTCGTCGACGCTCAGGTCACCCTGGTGGAGGTCGTACGTCGCCCCTCCGGGCGTGCGCGTCCCGAGCCGGCCCATGGCGCCCGGCATCCGGTCGAGGTACCACCCGAAGTCCTCGCCGCCGAGGCTCTGCTGGGTGGGCACCAGGCCGTCCTCGCTGACCACCCGCTCGACGGCGCGGGCCAGCAGCGCGGTCGAGTAGTGCTCGTTGACGACCGGCGGGCACGCCGCGCTGGTAGGTCACCTCGGCGGTCACGCCGTACGGCTCGACGATCAGGTCGACGAGCTCGCGGATGATCCGCTCGGCGTCGTTCCAGGCCACCGCGTCGAGCATGCGGACGGTGCCGGCCGCGCGGCCGCTGGCCGGGATGACGTTGTGGGTGGAGCCGGCCTGGACGAAGCCCCAGACCACGCTGACGCCGGCCCGCGGGTCGAGGCGCCGCGACAGGATCGCCGGCAGCTCGGTGACCAGCTTGCCGAGCGCGAACGTGAGGTCCTCGGTGAGGTGCGGGCGGGAGGTGTGCCCGCCCTTGCCCTTGAGCTCGACGCTGAGCGCGTCGGCGGCGCCGGTCAGCGGCCCCTCGCGCAGGCCGACGTGGCCGACGTCGAGGCTCGGGTCGCAGTGCAGCCCGAACACCCGGCCGACCCCGTCGAGGGCGCCGATGCTCATCAGCTCGAGCGCACCGCCGGGCATGACCTCCTCGGCGGGCTGGAAGAGCAGCCGGACCCGGCCGTCGAGCAGCCCGGCCGCGTGCACCTCGGCGAGCGCCAGGCCGGCGCCGACCAGCGCGGTGGCGTGGACGTCGTGGCCGCAGGCGTGCGCCACGCCGGGGACGGTGCTCGCCCAGGCGTCGTCGGTGCGGTCCTCCACGGGCAGCGCGTCGAGGTCGGCGCGGAGCGCGACCAGCGGGCCGCTCTCCCCCACCTCGGCGATCAGGCCGCTGCGCGGCATCCGGCGCACGCGCATCCCGGCCTCCTCCAGCCGGGTGGCGACGCGCTCGGTCGTGCGCACCTCGCTCCAGGAGAGCTCGGGGTGGGCGTGGAGGTCTCGCCGGAAGTCGATCAGCTCGTCACCGAGCTTCTCGATCGTCACGGCGATGAGATGGCTGACTTCTTCGGACATGTCCTGGTCAGGATACCGGCGCTTTCGGACGGGCGTGGTTCACTCGCGGAATGGTGGACGACGTGACCGGGCGCACGGACTGGGCGACGCTCTCGCACGCGTACGCCCCCGCGACCGACACGCCCGGGCAGCTCCGGGCGCTGCTCTCCGACGACGTCACGGCACGCGACACGCCGTCGACCACCTCTTCGGCTCCGTCCTCCACCAGGGCACGATCTACCCGGCGACGGCACCGGCGGCGCTGGCGGTGGCGTCGTACCTCCCCGACGAGCGCACCGCTGCGACCGGCGCCGACGGGCTCCCGGTGCGCGGCCTGCTGCTCGGGTTCCTCGGCGAGGTCGGCGAGCAGCCTGGCGGACGTGCCCGACGACCTCTCCCCCGACTGCCCGCCCGCGCTCGAGGACGCCGTACGCCGGCTCACCGCGGGCGAGTTCGAGGACGGCATCGACGACGAGGTGTACGCCGTGGTGCTGGCCCGGTCCGCGGAGTCCGCCCGCGCGGCCGTGCCCGACCTGCTCGCGGCGGCGCTGCCCTGGCTGGAGGCGGACCACGCCGGACGTGCGCCGGCTGGCGGTGTACGCCGTCACCCGGCTGGCCGCGGTGCGTCCCCGACGCCGGGACGCGGGCCCGGGTGACCGGGCTCCTGCGGGACCGTGGCCGACGACGCCGCGGCCGGCGACCGACCAGCGGGCCGAGGCGGTGCTGGGGCTCGAGGCGCTCGGCGAGGACGTGGCGGGGTACCTCCAGCGACCGGCACCGGAGGTCCGGGTGGTCGCCGCCTCGTCGGAGTCCTGCGCCGCCGACCCCGAGGCGCTCGCGGTCGTCCTCGCCGTGCTCGAGGCGCTGCCCGACAGCGACGACTGGCTGCCGGACAGCATGCTGCTGGGCGGGACGCTGCGCTTCCGGCTGGCCGCGGCGGCGGTGGATCGCTGCGCCACGATCGAGGAGCTGATGCCGGCGGGCGCGCGGGTGCTGGAGTACGCCACGAGCAGCGTCACCGTGGACGAGGACTGGGGACCGGTCGTCGCCCTGGCCTTCCCCACCCCGCCCGGGCCGCGCGACCGGCTCAGCGAGGCCCAGCGTGACGTGCTGCGCGCCCTGGTCGGCAACAACGCCCTGTGGGGCTCGTCCCACCTGACGACGCCCACGGAGCGGCTGCTGACCACGGCTCGGGCTGCCGCCGGACCGGCGCCGGCTGCACCGCGCCGTACGCCGCGGCCGTCTCTAGTCGCGCTCGTCGTACGCCGCGAGGATGCGGTCGGCGGCCACCGGCGCGGTGATCTCGCCGGCCAGCAGGGCCTCGCGCAGCTCCTCGCGCACGGCGGCGACCCGCGCGGAGTGCCGCAGCCGCTGCTCGAGCTCGTCGCGGACCAGCGCCCACGTGAAGTCCAGCTGCTGGCCCGCGCGCTTGCGGGCCAGGCCCTCCTCACCGAGGTGGTCGCGGTGCGCCAGCACGCGCTGCCAGAGGTCCTCCACGCCGGTGTTCTCCAGGGCCGAGCAGGTCACCACCGGGGGCACCCACTCCCCCTTGCCCGCGCACCATCCGCAGCGCGCCGGCGAGCTCGCGGGCGGCGACCCGGGCCTCCTCCTCGCGGTCGCCGTCGGCCTTGTTGACCGCGATGACGTCGGCGAGCTCGAGGATGCCCTTCTTGATGCCCTGCAGCTGGTCGCCGGTGCGGGCCAGGGTCAGGAACAGGAACGTGTCGACCATCCCGGCCACGGTGACCTCGGACTGGCCGACGCCGACCGTCTCGACCATCACCACGTCGTACCCCGCGGCCTCGAGCACGGTCATCGCCTGCGACGTGGCCCGGGCGACCCCGCCGAGGGTGCCGGCCGACGGCGAGGGGCGGATGTAGGCGTGCGGGTCGGCCGACAGCCGTGCCATCCGGGTCTTGTCGCCGAGCACGGAGCCGCCGGTGCGCACCGAGGACGGGTCGACCGCCAGCACGCCGACCCGGTGCCCGGTCGCGGTCAGGTCGCTGCCCAGCGCCTCGATGAACGTGGACTTGCCCACGCCCGGTACGCCGGAGATGCCGACCCGGACCGCGGTCTGCCCCGCGGCGTCGGGGGCCAGCGCGGTGAGCAGGTCGCGCGCGGCGGCCCGGTGGTCGGGCCGCGAGGACTCGACCAGCGTGATCGCCCGCGACACCGCGGCACGGCGGCGCTCGCGGACGCCCTCCACGAGGGCGTCCACGTCGACCCGGCGGCGTCCGCCGTCGGTGCTCACGCGTGGCTCACTCGTGCGCCGACAGCTTCTCCAGCAGGTCGAGCGCGGAGTCCGCGATGACCGTGCCGGGGAGGAACACCGCCGCCGCCCCCATCTCCTGGAGGGTGGGCACGTCGTCGGGCGGGATCACCCCGCCGATGACGACCATGATGTCCGGGCGCCCCTGGTCGGCCAGCGCCTGCCGCAGCGCCGGCAGCAGGGTCAGGTGACCGGCCGCGAGCGAGGAGACGCCGACGATGTGGACGTCGGCGTCGACGGCCTGCTGGGCGACCTCCTCCGGCGTGGAGAACAGCGGGCCCGACGTCGACGTCGAAGCCCATGTCGGCGAACGCGGTGACCACGACCTTCTGGCCGCGGTCGTGGCCGTCCTGGCCCATCTTGGCGACGAGGATGCGGGGCCGGCGGCCCTCCTCCTCCTCGAACCGCGCGGTCGCCTCGAGCACCGCCTGCCACCTTGGAGTCGGACGCGGTGGCGGACTCGTCGCGGTACACACCGGAGATGGTACGGATCACGGCCTGGTGCCGGCCGTAGACCTTCTCCAGCGCCTCGGAGATCTCGCCGACCGTGGCCTTGGCCCGGGCGGCGTCGACGGCCAGCGCGAGCAGGTTGCCGTCCATGCCGTGCCCGTCGCCGCGCTCGGCGGAGGCGGTCAGGGCGTCCAGCGCACGGCGTACGGCGTCGTCGTCGCGCTCGGCGCGCAGCCGCTCGAGCTTGGCGATCTGCTGGCGGTAGACGTCGTCGTTGTCGACCCGGAGCACGTCGAGCCTGTCCTCGTCGGCGAGCCGGTAGGTGTTCACGCCGATGACGGCCTGGGCTCCGGAGTCGATCCGCGCCTGGGTGCGGGCGGCGGCCT
The DNA here is from genome assembly GCA_963721775.1 of uncultured Actinomycetota bacterium. Lineage (GTDB taxonomy): Bacteria > Actinomycetota > Actinomycetes > Propionibacteriales > Nocardioidaceae > Nocardioides. Next base: position 110,157 of record CAVRMH010000004.1, read on the forward strand.
CCTCGATGCGCATCTTGGGGATGCCCTGCTCGATCGCCTTCGCCATGCCGCCGGCCCGCTCGGCCTCGAGGATGTGCGCCCAGGCGCGCTCGGCGAGGTCGTGGGTGAGGCGCTCGACGTAGTAGGAGCCGGCCCACGGGTCGATGGTGCCGGTGGTCCCGGACTCCTGCTGGAGCAGCAGCTGGGTGTTGCGGGCGATGCGCGCCGAGAAGTCGGTCGGCAGCGCGATCGCCTCGTCGAGGGCGTTGGTGTGCAGCGACTGGGTGTGGCCCTGGGTCGCGGCCATCGCCTCGATGCAGGTGCGCTGGACGTTGTTGAAGACGTCCTGCGCGGTGAGCGACCAGCCGGAGGTCTGCGAGTGCGTGCGGAGGCTGAGCGACTTCGGGTTCTTCGGGTCGAAGTCGCGGACCAGCCGGGCCCACAGCGCCCGGGCCGCCCGCATCTTGGCGACCTCCATGAAGAAGTTCATCCCGATCGCCCAGAAGAAGCTGAGCCGCGGCGCGAACCGGTCGATGTCGAGGCCGGCACCGAGGCCGGCGCGGAGGTACTCCACGCCGTCGGCCAGCGTGTAGGCGAGCTCGAGGTCGGCCGTCGCCCCGGCCTCCTGGATGTGGTAGCCGGAGATGGAGATCGAGTTGAACCGCGGCATCCGCTCGGCGGTGTAGCTGAAGATGTCGGAGATGATCCGCATCGACGGCGCCGGCGGGTAGATGTAGGTGTTGCGGACCATGAACTCCTTGAGGATGTCGTTCTGGATGGTCCCCGCGAGCTGTTCCGGCTTCACCCCCTGCTCCTCGGCCGCCACGATGTAGAGCGCCATCACCGGCAGCACGGCGCCGTTCATCGTCATCGACACCGACATCTCGTCGAGCGGGATGCCGTCGAACAGCGTCCGCGCGTCGTAGATCGAGTCGATGGCCACCCCGGCCATGCCGACGTCACCCCGCACCCGCGGGTGGTCGGAGTCGTAGCCGCGGTGCGTGGCCAGGTCGAACGCGACGCTCAGGCCCTTCTGCCCGGCGGCCAGGTTGCGCCGGTAGAACGCGTTGGACGCCTCGGCCGTCGAGAACCCGGCGTACTGGCGGATCGTCCACGGCTGGGTGGTGTACATCGTCGGGTAGGGCCCGCGCAGGAACGGGCTGAGCCCGGGCCAGGTGTCGAGCGCGTCGAGGCCCTCGAGGTGCTCGGGTCCGTAGACCGGCAGGATCCCGATGCCCTCCGGGCTGTGCCACGGCTCGCCCGCGGCGTCGGGGAGGGGGCCGACGGAGCGAGCGCCGCTCCCGGTGGTTGAGTGAGCGAGCGCCAGCGAGCGTCTCGAAACCACCCTCACCGCTCAGCGGCAGCCCGGCGAAGCTCTTCGGAACGCTCATGCGAGGGCCTCCCTCGTGCGGTGCAGGAACGACAGGGCATCGACGCCGACCGCGCAGGAGTCGTCGACCTCGAGCCCCCGCGGCTTGCCGGCCAGGATCACGTGCCGGGCCCCGGCCTCACGGAGGGCGGCCACCAGCGCGGCACCCCATTCGGCGTACGCCGGGTCGGTGCCGGCCAGGCAGACCACCGGCTGCCCGTCGTACGCCGCCAGCACGGCCTCGACGCCGTCGGTCGGGCCGGCGACGTCGACCGCCACGCCCCCAGCGGCGAACAGGTTCGTGGCGAAGGTGGCCCGGGCGGTGTGCGCGGCCACCGTGCCCATGGTGGCCAGGAAGACCGGGCGGGCGGCGGGCTCGTCGCGGAGCGCTTCGTACGCCGCCCCGTAGCGGCGCACGGCGTCCGTCTCGGGCAGCTTCGTCCGCTCGGGCAGCTCCTCGCCGAGGTTCGGGAACTCGCTGAGGCCGGTGAGCGGGCGGGTGCGGTGGGCGACCTGGTCGTCGCGGCGGGCCACGACCTCGTCGATGCGGGCGCGGAGCGAGCCGTCGTCCAGCGCGGCGAGGATGCCGCCGGCCTGCTCGATCCGGCCGAGCTCGGCCCAGCCGGCCCCGGCCAGGTCCGCGGTCAGCCGCTCCACGGCGTACGACCCGCCGGCGGGGTCGGCGACCTTGGCGACGTGCGACTCCGAGATCAGCAGCGAGCTGGTGTTGCGGGCGATCCGGCGGGCGAAGGCGTCCGGGGCGCCGAGCGCGGCGTCGAACGGCAGCACCGTCACCGCGTCCGCGCCGCCCACGCCGGCGGCGAAGGCCGCGACGGTGGTGCGCAGCATGTTCACCCACGGGTCGTACTTGCTCATCATCGGCCGGCTCGTCACGGCGTGCTGGCGCTGGCCGGGCACGTCCGCCGAGGCGCCGCTCAGCTCGGCGACCCGGTGCCAGAGCCGCCGGGCGGCGCGCAGCTTGGCGATGGTCGGGAACTGCTCGTCGGTGGCGGCGTACCGGAACTCGATCGTCCCCAGTGCGTCGTCCACGCTCCAGCCGGCGTCGGTGAGCGCCCGGAGGTACGCCGCACCGACGGCGAGGGAGTAGCCGAGCTCCTGGGCGTCGGAGGCGCCGAGGTCGTGCACGGCGGTGGCGTCGACGACCACGCCGAGGGTGCCGGCGTCGCGGGCCAGACCGGCCACCGCGACCACGTCGTCTGTCCAGCGATCGTCCTCTTCGGTGGTTGAGGAGCGCCCTTCGAGGCGGGCTCGTCCCTCGCCCTCCTCAGGAGCCGCGCCAGCGAGCGTCTCGAGACCACTGCGGACGAGGTCACCGACGGGGTCGGCGCCGAGGTTGGTGCCGGGGGCCGGCTCCACCGCCCGCTCCTCGAGGACCGCGACCAGCGCCCGGGCCGCGGCGACCCGGTCGGTGGGGGCGGAGAGGACGACCGGGGCGAGGTCGACGAAGACCTTCTCCAGGATCGGGGCCAGGTCGGCGGGCGCGAGCCCCTGGCCGAGCTCGAGCCACAGCGAGGTCGCGCCGTTCTCGAGGTCGACCAGCGCGGCCTCGGCGGTCGCCTTCGCGTCGGGGCCGGCGAGCACCGGCCGGATGTCCCAGCCGGTCTCGGGCCGCTGCGGCTCACGACCGCGGGTGTACGGCGCGACGCCGGGGGCCGGGGGCACGTCGAGGTCGGCGACACCGGCGGCCGTCCCGAGCGGGGTCACCGCGATGCCGTCGAGCGTGGTGGTGGCGAGCCGCTCCCAGACCAGGGCGTCGTCGTCCTCGTCGGCCAGCCGGCGGGCCTTGCGCAGCACCGCGGCCGCGGCCTTCTCCCAGTCGGCCCGGACCGCGTCGTCGCCCGGGGCCGCCAGCGCCAGGCTGCCCTGCGCGGGCTCCAGCTCGGCCGGCTCGTCGAGGCCGCCCTCGACCTCCGTCATGGCGCACCACATCCGCAGACAAGAGTCATGGTGCTGACCTTAGGAGGGTGGCCGGTGATGGGCCACCGAGTGTGATGTTTCCGGCACCGTCGCGCGCGGGTCAGGCGACGCCGAGCCCCTTCAGCGCCCCGGTCTCGTCGATCTGCTTCCAGATCTGGTCACGCAGGTGGACCGTGATCCTGGTGGTCAGGTGGTTGTAGTCGCGCCAGACCACCCGACCCTTCAGGATCGGCCGGCACAGCGGCGCGTCGGGGCAGATCACCGGGTTGATGTCGACCGCGAACATGTCGTCGCGGGTCACCGCCTCCGCCTGGAAGACGCTGTCGCTGGCGTCGAGGCCGATCGGCACCGGCACCGCGCACTCCGCGACGTACGTCGCCCGGGCCAGGCAGTCGAGCGGGTTGCCGTCGACCTTGATCGTGTTGCGTACGACGAGCGAACGGGTGCCGAGCTCGCTGAGCCGGTCGAGCGTCTCGCGGGTGGTGTTGGCGAGCAGCTCCTCGAGCGACTCGTCCGACCCGCCGACCCGGGACAGCGTGGTCTTGAACTTCTCGTTGCCGTCGTAGCTCTGCTCGACCAGCACGGTCAGCTCCGGGTCGAGCTTCGGCAGGACCGTGTCGTACCACTCGCCGCGCTGGTCGATGCACTGCTGGCGCTGCTCCGGCGGCCGGCTCTCGTTGCGCAGGCCGATCTGCCACGGGCAACCGGTGGCCACATTGGCGGCGAGGCTGAAGCCGCGCTCCTTCGCCAGCTTCGTGAACATCGGCAGCAGCATCCGGGCGTGGCTGTCGCCGACCAGGAGCACGGTCGGCCCGTCGTTCTCGACCACGTAGCAGTCGGCCGGCTCCGTGCACGAGTGCTTGGGGCCGAGGTCGTCGGCGACCTTCTCCCAGTCCAGGTCGTCCGGCACGCGGGTCCGCGCGGCGGCGGAGTCGACGAAGCCGGCCTCGCTCGCGGTCAGCGCCGGCTTCCGCTCGCTCTGCAGCATCGGCGGCATCAGGAGGGTGGCGATCACCGCGCTGACGAGAACGCCGGAGGCGGCGACCGGCCACTGCATGCGCGGGCCGCCCTGGCGCCGGCGGATCGGCATCTCGAGCACCTCGGCGGACAGGGCGGCGAGGCCGGTGCTGAGCACCCCCGCGAGGACGGCGAGCACGACCGGGGGTACGTCGATGATCTCCAGCAGGACCAGCAGGACCGGCCAGTGCCAGAGGTAGGTGCCGTAGGAGATCTTGCCGAGGTAGACCGGGATCGGCTGGGCGAACAGCCGCACGACCGGGCCGCGGTCGCCCATCAGCCCGACGACCAGGAGCACGGAGGCGACGGTCGCGAGGCAGCCCTCTCCAGGTCGTGTTCACGTCGAGGAAGCCGCCGGCAGCGACCAGCATCAGCACCAGGCCGGCGGCGCCCAGGCCGACCGGGCGGCGCGCCTTCCACCCCGACCGGACCAGCACCGCGAGCAGGGACCCGGCCAGCAGCTGGTAGAGCCGTGCGTCGGTGCCGTAGTACGCGTGGTTCGGGTCGGCGGTCATCCAGTAGAACTGGCTGAGCACCGACAGCCCGAGGAGCAGCGCGAGGCCGGCCGGTAGCAGCCACCAGCGGCGCCGGCGGCGACCACCAGGCCGAGCAGGAGCACCGGGAAGACGACGTAGAACTGCTCCTCGATGGCGAGCGACCAGAAGTGCAGGAACGGGCTCTTGTCGATGTCGGTGGCGAAGTAGTCGTTGGACTGGCCGAGGAAGTTCCAGTTCGCGTAGTAGAGCAGGGCGCTCCGGGCGTCGGCGACCAGCCCGAGGCGGCGTACGACGCTGGTGACCAGCACGAACGCGGCTCCGGTGGCGACGACCACGACCACGGCCGCGGGGAGCAGCCGCCGGACGCGGCGGGCGTAGAAGCGGCCCAGCCGCAGCGAGCCCGATCCGGTCGATCTCGCTGAGCAGCACGCTGGAGACGAGGAACCCCGAGAGGACGAAGAACAGGTCGACACCGACGAACCCGCCCGCGACGGTCTGCATCCCCGAGTGGAAGAGCAGCACGAGGTAGACCGCGAGCGCGCGGACTCCGTCCAGCGCAGGGCGATGTGACCACTTCACCGGCGGGAGGTTACCCAAGGAGGACGGGGTATCCCGACATCCGCGATCAGGCTCCGGAACGGGTCAGACCTCGGTGCGGCCCTCGTTGTCCTTGTTGCGGATCCCGATCTTCGACCCCAGCCAGACCAGCGGGTCGAACTTCCGGTCCACCACGCGCTCCTTCATCGGGATGATCGCGTTGTCGGTGATCTTGATGCCCTCGGGGCAGACCTCGGTGCAGCACTTGGTGATGTTGCACATGCCCAGGCCCGCCGCGCCCTGGGCCAGCTCCCGCCGGTCGTGGGTGTCGAGCGGGTGCATGTCGAGCTCGGCGTACCGCAGGAAGAAGCGGGGGCCGGCGAAGGCCGGCTTGTTCTCCTCGTGGTCACGCACGACGTGGCAGGTGTTCTGGCAGAGGAAGCACTCGATGCACTTGCGGAACTCCTGGCCCCGCTCGACGTCGATCTGCGCCATCCGCCGCTTGCCGTCCGCGTCGCGCGCCGGCGGCGCGAACGACGGGAGCTCCCGGGCCTTCTCGTAGTTGAAGGACACGTCGGTGACCAGGTCGCGGATCACCGGGAAGCTCCGCATCGGGGTGACCGTGATCGTCTCCGACGGGTCGAAGTCGGAGAGCCGGGTCATGCACAGCAGCCGCGGCCGCCCGTTGATCTCGGCGCTGCACGAGCCGCACTTGCCGGCCTTGCAGTTCCAGCGCACCGCGAGGTCGCCGGCCTGCGTCGCCTGGAGCCGGTGGATGGCGTCGAGGACGACCTCGCCCTCCTCGACCGCCACGGTGTAGTCGCCCAGCTCGCCGCCGGACACGTCGCCGCGCCACACGCGCATCTTCAGGTCGTATCCCATGACTACTTCGCCCCGTCCTTGTCGGTCGTCGCGGCCGCGGCCGGGGCCGGGTCGAAGAACTTCGTCAGCTCGGCCGGCATCACCGGCAGCGGCTTCTCGGCCAGCTCCACGCCGGTGCCGTCCGCGTCGAGGGTGACGACGAGGTTCTTGGTGCCCCACTCGGGGTCCGGGCCCGGGAAGTCGTCCCGGGTGTGACCGCCGCGGGACTCCTGCCGGGCCAGCGCCGCCCGGGCGATCGCCTCGCTGACCAGCAGCATGTTGCGCAGGTCGATGGCGAGGTGCCAGCCGGGGTTGTACTGGCGGTGGCCCTCGACGACCATCCGGCTCGCCCGCTCCTTCAGCGCCTCGATCGCCTCGAGCGACTGCTCGAGCTCGCCGGCGGTGCGGATGATGCCGACCAGGTCGTTCATCGACTGCTGCAGGTCGGACTGGATCGTGTACGGGTTCTCGCCGCCCTCGACCTCGAACGGCGCCAGCGCGCTGCGCTCGGCCGCCTTCACGTCGGCGTCGGCGACGCGTCGGGCGTGCGCCCAGCGACCCGGCGTACGACGCCGCGGCCTCGCCGGCCCGCCGCCCGAAGACCAGCAGGTCCGACAGCGAGTTGCCGCCGAGGCGGTTCGACCCGTGCATGCCGCCGGAGCACTCCCCCACGGCGTACAGCCCGGTGACCCCGGCCAGCTCGGTGTCGGCGTCGACCTCGACCCCGCCCATGACGTAGTGGCAGGTGGGCCCGATCTCCATCGGCTCGGCGGTGATGTCGACGTCGGCCAGCTCCTTGAACTGGTGGTACATCGACGGCAGCCGGCGGCGGATGAACTCGGGGTCCCGCCGGGAGGCGATGTCGAGGTAGATGCCGCCGTGCGGCGTCCCCCGGCCGGCCTTGATCTCGGAGTTGATCGCCCGGGCCACCTCGTCACGCGGCAGCAGCTCGGGCGGACGGCGGTTGTTCTTCTTGTCGTCGTACCACCGGTCCGCCTCCTCGATGGTGTCGGCGGTCTCGGACCTGAAGAACTCCGGGATGTAGTCGAACATGAACCGCGTGCCCTCGGAGTTCTTGAGGACGCCGCCGTCGCCGCGCACCGACTCCGTGACCAGCAGGCCCTTCACCGACGGCGGCCACACCATGCCGGTCGGGTGGAACTGCACGAACTCCATGTTGATCAGCGAGGCGCCGGCCCGCAGCGCCAGCGCGTGGCCGTCGCCGGTGTACTCCCAGGAGTTCGAGGTCACCTTGAAGGACTTGCCGATGCCGCCGGTCGCGAGGATCACCGACGGTGCCTCGAACACGACGAACCGGCCGGTCTCGCGCCAGTAGCCGAACGCACCGGCGATCGCGCCGGTGCCGCCGGCCGCGTCGTCCTTGAGCAGGTCGGTGACCGTGCACTCCATGTAGACGTCGATGCCGAGCGCCACCGCCCGCTGCTGGAGGGTGCGGATCATCTCGAGGCCGGTGCGGTCGCCGACGTGGGCGAGCCGGGCGTACTTGTGGCCGCCGAAGTCGCGCTGCGAGATCAGGCCGTCCTCGGTGCGGTCGAACAGCGCACCCCAGTCCTCGAGCTCCTGCACCCGCTCGGGGGCCTCCTGGGCGTGCAGCTGGGCCATCCGCCAGTTGTTGAGCATCTTCCCGCCACGCATGGTGTCGCGGAAGTGCACCTCCCAGTTGTCCTCCGGCCAGCGGTTGCCCATCGCCGCCGCGATGCCGCCCTCGGCCATCACGGTGTGCGCCTTGCCGAGCAGGGACTTGCACACGATCGCCGTACGCGCGCCGGCGTCGTGGGCGGCGATGGCCGCGCGCAGCCCGGCGCCGCCCGCGCCGATCACCACGACGTCGTACTGGTGGCGCTCCATGCCGCCGGGCTCGCTGCCGGACATCTCGTTGCCGGTCATCGGGTGCCGATCGGTCATCTCAGAAGAACCTCACGTCGTCGATCGCGCCGGTCGCCAGCAGGTAGACGTAGAGGTCCACGATGGCGACGGAGAACAGGGAGTACCACGCGTACTTCGCGTGGTGGGCGTTCATCCGGGACACCCAGGTCCACAGCTGGTAGCGCACCGGGTGCTTGGAGAAGTGCCGCAGCCGGCCGCCGACCGCGTGCCGGCAGGAGTGGCACGACAGCGTGTAGAGCCAGATCAGGACGACGTTGATCAGCATCAGCAGGGTGCCGAGGCCCATGTGGCCCCACTCGTGGTCCTCGTTGCGGAAGGCGAGCACGGTGTCGTAGCTCAGCACCAGGGCGACCAGGATCGCGGCGTACCAGAAGTAGCGGTGGATGTTCTGGAGGATCAGCGGGAAGCGGGTCTCGCCGGTGTACTTCGTGTGCGGCTCGGCCACGGCGCAGGCCGGCGGCGACAGCCAGAAGGCCCGGTAGTAGGCCTTGCGGTAGTAGTAGCAGGTCATCCGGAAGCCCAGCGGGAAGATCAGGATGATCAGCGCCGCCGACAGCGGGAACCAGCCGAAGGGCTGCCCGAAGTCCGAGGCGCCCTCGACGCAGTCGCCCAGGCACGGTGAGTAGAACGGCGAGAGGTACGGCGAGGCGTAGTAGTTGTCGCCCGAGAACGCCCGCCACGTCGCGTAGACGACGAAGGCCGTGAAGACCACGAACGTCGCGAGCGGAGTGAGCCACCAACGGTCGGTGCGAAGCGTCTTGTCCTCGATCCGGGCCCGGGTGGGCCCCCGCACTCCTGCGTCGGTCGACGCCATCGTCACCTCCGTGGGGACTGTGATCGGGGAACACTCTTGTCACACATCTTCGCGAGCGACAAGAGGCGCGCCCGACTTGTCCCGGTTCGGCGACCGGGAACCCTCACGGCCCTCCGGTGCGACAGTGAGTTCATGGAGGCGTGGACGGAACGGTCCGACCCGGAGCTGGTCCGGGCGCTGGCCGACGACGAGGTCGGCGCGCTGCGGGAGCTCTACTCCCGGCACGCTCCGTGGCTCTCCGTCCGGCTGTCTCGTCGCTGCAGCGACCGCGACCTCGTCGCCGACGCCCTCCAGGACTGCTTCACCGCCGCCTGGCGCGGGGCGGGCCGGTGGCGCGGCGACGGCGAGGTCGCGGCCTGGCTGTGGGGCATCGCCGTACGCCGCCTCGTGTCCCGGCTGCGCCGCCGCCCCGACGCCGTGGTGCGGCTGCTCGAGGACTGGGACCGCCCGTCCGAGCCGAGCGCCGAGGAACGGGTCCTGCTCGGGGTGGAGTACGGCGACCTCGGTGCCGCGCTCGGGCGGCTCAGCCCGGAGATGCGGGCCGTCGTCCAGGCGACCGTGCTCGACGGCCTGACCAGCCGCGAGGCGGCGCAGCTGCTCGGCATCCCGCAGAACACCGTCAAGACCCGGTTGCACCGGGCGAAGGCGCACCTGCGCCAGGACCTGGCAGGAGGCACACCATGACGTGGCACGTCGCCCAGGAGAGCCTGACCGGCTACGTCGACGGCACCGTCGACGCCGTCGCCGGCAGCTCCGTCGAGCAGCACCTGGTCCGGTGCGCCGACTGCCGGGCCGAGGTGAGTCGCCTCGTCGGCCCCGTGACCGAGGACCCCCTGCTCTCCCAGGCCTGGGACCGCGTGCTCGACCGGGTCGAGGCACCGCGCGCCGACCCGGTCGAGCGACTGCTGGTGCGTCTCGGGGTGGCCGCCGAGGACGCGCTGCTGCTGGGGGCGGCGCCGGCGTTCCGTACGCCGTGGCTGGCGGCCACCCTCGCCTCCGTCTTCTTCGCCGGGCTCGCCGCGGCCAGTGCGGAGTCGCGCGGCATGCTCCTGTTCCTGCTGGTGGCGCCGATGCTCCCCGTCGCCGGGGTGGCCCTCGCCTACGGACCCGATGCCGACGAGACCTGGGAGCTCGGCGTCGCGGCGCCGTACTCCTCGGTGCGGCTGCTGCTCCTGCGCACGGTGGCCGTCCTGGTCACCACGCTGCCGGTCATCGTCGGCGTCGGGCTCCTGCTCCCCGGCCAGACACCCACCGCCGTCGCCTGGCTGGCGCCGAGCCTGGCCGGGGTGGGGCTGACCCTCGCCGCCGCCACCTGGGTGAGTCCCACCCACGCAGCCATCGGGGTGTCCTGCGCCTGGGTGGCACTGATCGCCGCCCTCAGCGGTCCCGCCTTCTCGACGCCGTGGCTGGTCCTCGCTCCCGAGCGCCTGCCCGCCTACCTCGCCGTCGCCGTCGTCTCCGGGCTCGTCCTCCGGGCCCGGATCGGGCGGCTCCACCACCTGGGAGTGAACTTCATGACCACCACCCTGACCGGGGTCGCCCGCAGCTTCGGCTCCTCGCCGGCGCTGCAGGACATCGACCTCCACCTCGCGCCCGGCGTGACCGGGCTGCTCGGGCCCAACGGCGCCGGCAAGACCACGCTCCTCCGGATCCTGGCCACCGTGCTCCCCCCGAGCGCCGGGTCGGTGCGGCTGCTCGGGCGCGACCCCGCCGACGGCGCCGAGCGCACCGCGGTGCGCCGGTCCCTGGGCTACCTGCCGCAGGAGGTCGGCTTCCCGCGCGGCTTCACGCCGTTCGCGTTCGTCGACTACGTCGCCACCCTCAAGGAGTGGTCCGAGCGGGACGCCCGTCACCGGGAAGTACGCCGGGTCCTCGACCTGGTCGATCTCGGCGAGCTCGCCGGCAAGAAGCTGCGCCGGCTCTCCGGCGGCCAGCGGCACCGGGCGTCGCTGGCCCAGGCGCTCATCGGGGATCCCGAGCTGCTCGTGCTCGACGAGCCCACGACGGGGCTGGACCCCGAGCAGCGGGCGGCCCTGCGACGGGTCCTCTCCGCCGCCGGCAACCACGCGACCGTGCTGCTGGCCACCCACCAGACCGAGGACGTCGCCGCGTTGTGCGAGCGCGTCGTGGTCCTGGACCAGGGCCGCGTCCGGTGGCAGGGCGCGGTCACCGACCTGGTGGCCTCGGCCGCCGGCCGGGTGTGGCTGGACGACGACCTCTGCCCGACCGCGCTGGCGTCGTGGCGGACGGGCACCGGACGCTTCCACCACGTCGGTGACCGACCACCGCCCGGGGCGGAGCTGGTGGAGCCCTCCGTGGAGGACGCCTACCTGCTGCTGCGCGGCCGGCCGGACCACGACCCGGTGGTGGCGCCATGAGCGCCGCGGTGACGGTCGCGCCGACCGCGGCCGCCGGCGCACGACCGGTGCTGGCGCTGGCGCGGACCGAAGCCAGCCCGGCTGTTGCGCCACCCGCTCTTCCTGGTGTCGCTCGCGCTGTTCGTCTGGCTGCTGGCCCGGACCACCGTGATCTCGCCGGAGCAGAGCCTGCGGGGACTCTCCGAGGCCTGGGCGGTGCTGACCGGGTTCTACCTCGGGCTCGGCGGCTTCCTGGCGATGCACTCGCTGACCCGCTCCACCAGGTCCGCGAAGGACGTCGTGGGTGCCGCGCCGCTCGACGAGACCCGGCGGACCCTGGCGCTCTGCCTGGCCTGCCTGGTGCCGTTCGGGCTGGCCCTGCTCGGCGGGGCCTGGACGCTGTTCACGTGGGACGGCGGGCCGGACGGCTACTACGACGCCCTGACGGCGGGCGAGATCCGGGCGTTCCACGCCACCGTCCTGCTGGCCGCGCTCGGCGGACCGCTGCTCGGCGTCGCCGTCGCCCGGTGGTGGCGGTGGCCGATGGCGGGGGTGCTGGTCGCCATCGCGCTGGTGGCCTGGAGCGTCTCGTCCGGCATCTTCACGCACGGGTTCGGCACCACGCTGCACCACCAGGCCAGTCCCTTCACGCTGGCGATGACCGGCGCCGAGTCGGAGGAGACGTTCCGCCAGGCGGGCTCCTGGGCGTGGCGCGTCCCCTACGTGGCCTGCCTGTGTGCGCTCGCCGCCCAGGCCGCGCTGCTGCACGGCGCCACCGGTCGGTTGCGGACCCGACTCCTCGCCGGTCTCGTCGGCACCGCTGTCGTGGCCGTCGCCTGCCTGCTGATGGCGACGACCACGGGACCCGACGGGGTCTCGCTGTGGAAGGCGTAGAGCTGCGGGCGATCGCCTGGAGCCAGGTGCTGGCGCCGATGGCACTCGGCACCGCGGTGCTCGGCGCCGGTACGGCCGTCTCCGCCCAGGGGCCGGCGCCGGCCTACCTCTGGCTCGGGCTGGGCGCGCTCACGGCCGGGGTGGTCGGCTGCCTGGACGACGCTTCTGCCGCGGTCGCGGCAGCATGTCCGCGTTCGCGGACGGTGCGGCTGCTGGAACGGTTGGCCGTCCCGGCCCTGGTGGCGGCCGGATGGGTCGGCTTCGCCGCCGCGGTCGACGGCCGCGGCGGCATCTCGGCGCCGTCCCTGGCCCTGTGCGGTGTCGGCGTCCTGCTGTCCGCCCTGGCGGCGACGTCCCTGCTCGCCCGGCTCGGCGTGGCCGGAGCCGCGTCGCTGGTGGGTCCGGCGGCGCTGCTCCTCGTCCTCGCCTGCGTGCTGTTCCAGCCGTTCCCCGGAGACCTCGTCGTGCTCCAGGCGGCGCCGGCGGACGGTGTCGCGGCCGGGTTGTGGTGGGCCGCCTCCGCGCTGGCCGCGCTCGTGCTCGCCGCCAGCGCGACCGAGCCGCACTGGCCACGGACCCAGCCCTCGCCGGACGTTCACGTGGCCGCCACCTCGGCGTGACGGCGCGTTCGCGCGTCGCGGCCACGCTGGAGCCATGCGGATCGCTCTGGTGACCGAGTCCTTCTACCCCGCCGTCGACGGCGCCACCACCACCGTCAGGCAGGTGGCCGACCGGCTGGTCGACACCGGCCACGAGGTGCTGCTGGTGGCACCCGGCCCCGGACTGGCGACGTACCGCGGCGCCCGGGTCGTCCGCGTCGCCGGACCCGACGGCGTCCCCCGACCCGGCGACCAGGTGCGTACGGCGCTCGCGGACTTCCGGCCCGACCTCGTGCACGTGACCTCGCCGCGGACGGGTCGGACGCAGGGCCCTGAAGCAGGCGACCCGGCTCGGCATCCCGTCGCTGTTGGTGGAGCAGTCCGCGCTGACCACGGGGGACATCGAGCCGTGGCTGCGCCGCGTCCGGTCCCGTGTCGACCACGCCCTGGTGACCAGCCGCTGGATGCACGCCGAGCTCACTGCCGCCGGCATCGAGCCGCCCCCGGTGTGGGCGCCCGGCGTCGACCACGCGGCGTACGGACCGCAGCTGCGCGACGACTTCCTGCACGCCCGCTGGTCGCGGCGGCGTTCGCCCGGTGGCGAGCGCGTCGTGGTGGGCTACGCGGGAAGCCTGCGCAACCGCCATGGCGTACGCCGGCTGGTCGAGCTCGACAAGGTGCCCGGGACGCGGCTGGTCGTGCTCGGCGACGGACCGCAGCGGGCCTGGCTCGCCAAGCGGCTGCCCGATGCCGTCTTCGCCGGCACCCTGACCGGCGGCGACCTCGCCACGGCGCTCGCCTCGCTCGACGTGCTGGTGCACCCGGGCGTGCGGGAGACCTGCTGCCACGCGCTGCGCGAGGCGGCCGCGAGCGGCGTACCGGTGGTGGCGCCCGCGGCTGGTGGCACCGTGGACGCGGTGCGGCACCAGCGGACCGGGCTGCTCTACGACCCGACGAACCCCCACGGCCTGCGCCGGGCGGTGGCGACCCTGGTGGGCGACGCCGGTCTGCGGCACGACCTCGGCGAGCGGGCCCGCGAGCGGGCCCCGTCGCGCAGCTGGGCGGACGCGGTCGACGAGCTCGTCGCGGTGCACTACCCGGCCACGCTCACGCGGTCGGCGGGGGCGTCCGCGGCCTGACCCGGCCCACCGCAACCCCGTCGGGCCGGGGAAATGTCACACGCCCCGGGGTCGGTACCCCCGCCTCGGGAGCGATACCGTGACCGTTGTGGCAACCCCGACTCTCGTGAAGAACAGCCGGTCGACACGCTCGACCATCGCGCTGAAGCTCTTGATGGCCATCAGTGGCCTGGTGTTCATCGGTTTCGTGCTCCTGCACATGTACGGCAACCTCAAGGCCTTCGCGGGCCACGACGCCTACAACGAGTACGCCCACCACCTGCGCACCCTGGGCGAGCCGATGCTTCCCTACGAGGGAGCCCTCTGGATCATCCGGGTGGTGCTGCTCGGCTCGCTGGTCGTGCACGTGTACGCCGCGTTCACGCTGTGGCGCCGGTCCCGCAACGCGCGGACGGTCAAGTACGTCGTGAAGAAGCACACCGGCGCGATCCCCGCCAGCCGGATGATGCGCTTCGGCGGCGTGGCGCTGCTGCTGTTCCTCGTCTGGCACCTGCTGAACTTCACCATCGGCAAGGTCAACGTCTCGGGCGGGGCGACCAACGACCCCTACAACCTGCTCGTCGACTCCTTCGACGTCTGGTGGCTGACCCTCATCTACCTCGCCGCCATGGCCATGCTCGGCGCGCACCTGCACCACGGCACGTGGAGCGCCTGCCAGACCCTCGGCATCACGGGCACCGAGCGCGCCCGCGACGCTGGCCAAGCGCTTCGCGTTCACCCTCGCCGTGATCATCTCGGGCGGCTTCGCGCTCGTGCCGATCTTCGTCCTCGCCGGCGTCATCGAGAAGTAAGGACCGACGTACATGACCGACATGCCGGACACCACCCTGACGTCCGACCCCTCGCACGACGTCCCCCTCGGGGACCACTCCGACGACGCCGCCGGCTACTACACGCTCGGCGAGCCGATCGCGGACACCAAGGCGCCCGGCGGCCCGATCGACGAGCGGTGGGACACCCGCAAGTTCGAGGCCCGCCTGGTCAACCCGGCCAACCGCCGCAAGCTGTCGGTGATCATCGTCGGCACCGGCCTGGCCGGCGCCTCCGCCGCCGCCACCATGGGCGAGGCCGGCTACGTCGTGAAGTCCTTCTGCTACCAGGACTCGCCGCGCCGGGCGCACTCGATCGCCGCCCAGGGCGGCATCAACGCGGCCAAGAACTACAAGGAGGACGGCGACTCCGTCCACCGTCTCTTCTACGACACGGTCAAGGGCGGCGACTACCGCTCGCGCGAGTCGAACGTCTACCGCCTGGCCGAGGTCAGCACCAACATCATCGACCAGTGCGTCGCGCAGGGCGTCCCGTTCGCCCGTGAGTACGGCGGCCTGCTCGACAACCGCTCCTTCGGCGGCGTGCAGGTCTCCCGCACGTTCTACGCCCGCGGCCAGACCGGCCAGCAGCTGCTGATCGGCGCCTACCAGGCGATGGAGCGCCAGGTCGCCGCCGGCACGGTCACGCAGTTCACCCGCCACGAGATGCTCGAGCTGATCGTCGTCGACGGCAAGGCCCGCGGCATCATCGCCCGCGACATGGTCACCGGCGACATCGAGACCCACCTCGCCGACGTGGTGGTGCTGGCCAGCGGCGGCTACGGCAACGTCTTCTACCTCTCCACCAACGCGATGGGCTGCAACGTCACCGCGTCGTGGCGCGCGCACCGCAAGGGCGCCTACATGGCGAACCCCTGCTACACGCAGATCCACCCGACCTGCATCCCGGTCTCCGGCAGCCACCAGTCCAAGCTGACGCTGATGAGCGAGTCGCTGCGCAACGACGGCCGCATCTGGGTGCCGAAGAACAAGGCCGACTGCGCCAAGGACCCGCGGGAGATCCCCGAGGAGGACCGCGACTACTACCTGGAGCGGATCTACCCCTCGTTCGGCAACCTGGTCCCCCGCGACATCGCCTCGCGGGCCGCGAAGTACCAGTGCGACGACGGGCGCGGGGTCGGCCCGGAGGTCGACGGCGTACGTCGTGGCGTCTACCTCGACTTCGCCGACGCGATCGCCCGGCTCGGCCGGGACGCGGTCGAGGAGAAGTACGGCAACCTCTTCGACATGTACGCCCGGATCACCGGCGAGGACCCCTACGCGGTGCCGATGCGGATCTACCCCGCCGTGCACTACGTGATGGGCGGCGTGTGGGTCGACTACGACCTGCAGACGACGATCCCCGGCCTGTTCGTGACCGGCGAGGCGAACTTCTCCGACCACGGCGCCAACCGCCTCGGCGCCTCCGCGCTGATGCAGGGCCTGGCCGACGGGTACTTCGTGCTCCCGCACACGATCCGCGACTACCTCGCGGACGGGCCGTTCGAGAAGGTCGCCGAGGACCACCCGGCGGTCGTCGAGGCCCAGCAGGCCGTGAAGCAGCGCATCGAGCACTTCATGACCGTCAACGGCACCCGCAGCGTCGACTCCTACCACCGCGAGCTCGGCAACATCATGTGGGAGTACTGCGGCATGGAGCGCACCGAGGACGGGCTGAAGAAGGCGATCGACCTGATCCGCTCGCTGCAAGGACGACTTCTACCGCAACGTGAAGGTGCTCGGCACCGCCGACAGCCTCAACCAGTCGCTGGAGAAGGCCGGCCGGGTGGCCGACTTCTTCGAGCTCGGCGAGCTGATGTGCATCGACGCGCTCAACCGCCGCGAGTCCTGCGGCGGCCACTTCCGCGCCGAGTCGCAGACCGAGGACGGCGAGGCGCTGCGCCACGACGACCAGTACGCCTACGTCGCGGCCTGGGAGTGGGCGGGCGAGGACGAGCCGCCGGTCCTGCACAAGGAAGACCTGATCTACACCGCCATCGAGATGAAGCAGCGGAGCTACAAGTGAGACTGACCCTGAAGATCTGGCGCCAGGCCGACGCGGCGTCCGAGGGCGCGATGCACACCTACGAGGTCGACGAGATCTCGGAGGACATGTCGTTCCTCGAGATGCTCGACGTGCTCAACGAGCAGCTCAACGCCGAGGGCGAGGAGCCGATCGCGTTCGACTCCGACTGCCGCGAGGGCATCTGCGGCATGTGCGGCCTGATGATCAACGGCGAGGCGCACGGGCCGGAGGTCACCACGACCTGCCAGCTGCACATGCGCTCGTTCACCGACGGCGAGACGATCACCATCGAGCCGTGGCGCTCCACCGCGTTCCCGGTCCTCAAGGACCTCGTGCGTCGACCGCAGCGCCTTCGACCGGATCATCCAGCAGGGCGGCTACATCTCGGTGAACACCGGTGCCGCCCCCGAGGCGCACTCGGTCCAGGTGCCGAAGGAGGCCGCCGACCGCGCCTTCGACGTGGCCACCTGCATCGGCTGCGGCGCCTGCGTGGCGGCCTGCCCCAACGGCTCGGCCTCGCTGTTCGTCGGCGCCAAGGTCACCCACCTCGGCGAGCTGCCCCAGGGCCAGGCCGAGCGCGACCTCCGCGTGGTCAACATGCTCGGGCAGCACGACCACGAGGGCTTCGGCGGCTGCACGAACATCGGCGAGTGCACCGCGGCGTGCCCGAAGGGGATCCCGCTCGACGTGATCTCCCAGCTCAACAAGGACCTGCGCACCGCCATGAAGCACGGCCACTGAGGCGTCGACCTGTCGTGAACTTGCGACGGGTCGACGTCATTTCGGCACCGACCTGTCGTGAACTTACGACGGGTCGGCGCGCTTCAGGACCTTGAGGCCGAGCGTGGCCAGCACCACCGCGATCACGGTGTTCACCACGATCAGCACCGAGTGCGCCACCCAGTAGCCGGTGGGCCGGTCCTCCCCCGACTGGTGCGCCGCGATCAGGTTCTTGGTGAACGTCGCGTAGGTGACGAGGTTCCACAGCGCGATCGCGAGGAAGAGGACGGCGTGCTTGCGTTCGAACTTCATCTCAGTCCTTCGGGTTGACGAGCCGGCGGACCACGGCCATCAGCGCCAGCATGCTGACGCCTCCGGCCGCGAACATCGCCGCGGGTGTGGGGCCGCCGCCCGCGTGCTGCCGGGCCGCGGGAGCTCCGGCGTACGCCGGGAGGGAGTGCGCCACCTGGGCGGCGTCCTTGAGGGCGTGCGCCTGCTGGGCGGAGTCGCGTACGGCGCGCGCCTCGCGGCTGGTCTGCGCCCACGCGGCGGCGTACATCACCAGGCGGGAGGTGTAGTTGATCCAGACGAGGAGGATCAGGGCCACCCCGAACGCCTGCACGCCCGGGGAGCCGCGGGTCGCCGAGAGCAGCAGCGACGACAGCTGCTTGAGCGCCTCGAAGCCGAGGGCGCCGAGCAGGGAAGCGGTCCACAGGGACCGGCCCGGGAGCTCGGGGTCGGCGAGCAGCCGGAAGAGCGTGTAGAAGAGCAACATGCTGGTCCCGATGCCGATGACCACGGTCAGCACCGTGAGCAAGGGAGAGAGCTCGGTGCCCAGGCCCATCCAGTCGAGGACCTCCGAGGAGTAGCGCGAGATCACGCTGGAGACGGCGACGCTGGTCACCAGCACCACCCCGATCAGCACCAGCGAGACCAGGTCGCGCACCTTGCCGACGACGAAGTTCGGCTGGTCGCGGTGGGGGGTCTCGAACATCACCAGCAGTGACTGGCGCATGCCGGACAGCCAGCCGAGCCCGGCGTACAGCACACCGAGCAGGCCGAGCAGCCCCACGGTACTGGCGGAGTCCTTGATCGTCTGTGGCGACAGCTGGCCGTCCTTCTCGCCGATCAGCCCGGGGAGCACGGTGCCGATCGCCTCGACCAGGTCGGCCTCCACGCCGGGGTAGACCTTCGCCACCCAGCCGACCGCGAAGAACGCCAGCGCCAGGATCGGGAACAGCGACAGGAACGCGAAGTAGGTGACGGCGCCGGCCTGCAGGTTGCCCTTGACGTCTCCGTAGTGCCGGACCATCCGCACCAGGTGGTCGACGAACGGGCTGCGCTGGCGGACCTCCTCGACCCGCGCGGTGGCGCGTTCCTTGAGGGACGGCACGGGCTCAGGTCGCCGCGGGGGTGCCGCGCAGGGCGAAGGAGCGGTCGGGCTGCCAGCCCACGGTCTCGTCGTGGACGTAGAGGTGGAACTCGGAGACCTCGAAGGTGCACTCGAACGCGGACAGCTCCTCGAAGGCCCGGTCGAGCTCGGGGTCGCCGAGGTGGTGGGCGATGGTCACGTGCGGGTGGTAGGGGAAGGCCAGCTCCATCTCGAGCGGACCACGGCGTACGTCGGCCGCCAGCTGCTCGCACTGCGAGATCCCCTCGACCAGGGTCACGAAGACCACGGGCGAGACCGGGCGGAACGTGCCGGTGCCGCGCAGGTGGACCTCGAACCCGGCATGGCCGCGCGCGACCTCGGCGAGGTGCGCGTCGACCTCGGCCCGGCCGTCGAGCTCGGTCGGCGGCACCAGCGTGATGTGCGTCGGGATCTTGGACGCGGTGGTGTCGCCGATGGACTCGCGGTACTGCTGGAGCTGGCTCGCCCAGGGCTCCGGGATCGCGACGGCTACTCCGATGGTGGGCACGGAGCGACCCTACCGATGCCCGGGTGAGACGAACCCGACCCGGTCGTAGACGTCGGCCAGCGTGCGCTGTGCCACCTCGGTCGCCCGCGCCGTGCCGTCGGCGAGGATCTCGGCGAGGGCGTCCTCGTCCTCGAGCAGCGCCAGGGTGCGGTCGCGGAACGGCGTCACGAACTCGACCACGGCCTCGCCGAGGTCCTTCTTGAGGTCGCCGTAGCCACGACCGTCGTACGACGCCACCAGGTCGTCGATCCCGCGGCCGGTGAGGGAGCTGAAGATCGTGAGCAGGTTGGAGATGCCCGGCTTCGCCTCGGTGTCGAAGCGCACCACCGTGTCGGAGTCGGTGACCGCGGACCGGATCTTCTTCGCACTCACCCGGGGGTCGTCGAGCATCTCGATGATGCCGCCGGGCGACGACGCGGACTTCGACATCTTGGCGGTCGGGTCCTGCAGGTCGAGGATCTTCGCGGTGGCCTTGAGGATGTAGGGCTCGGGCAGCCGGAAGGTCTTCTTGTAGCGGTGGTTGAACCGCTGGGCCAGGTCGCGGGTCAGCTCGAGGTGCTGGCGCTGGTCCTCGCCGACCGGCACGAAGTGCGGACGGTAGAGCAGGATGTCGGCGGCCTGGAGGATCGGGTAGGTGAACAGGCCGACGCTGGCCGCACCCTCGCCGCCCTTGGCGGACTTGTCCTTGAACTGCGTCATCCGCCGGGCCTCGCCGAAGCCGGTCAGGCACTGCAGCACCCAGCTGAGCTGGGCGTGCGCGGGCACCTGGCTCTGGATGAAGATCGCCGAGCGGCGCGGGTCCACGCCCATCGCGATCAGCTGCGCCGCGGCCCGCAGGCAGCGCGAGCGGAGCACCTTCGGGTCCTGCTCGACGGTGATCGCGTGCTGGTCGGCGATGAAGAAGAACGGCTGGTAGTCCTCCTGCAGGTCCACCCACTGTCGCAGGGCCCCGAGATAGTTTCCGAAGTGGAACGAGTCGGCGGTCGGCTGGATCCCGGAGAGGACGCGGGGTCGGGCCGGGCCCGACGCGGCCGCCGACACCTCGACCTCGGGGGCCGTCGTCGTGGTGGACATGGGCGGCATTCTGTCAGGAGGAGGATTGTTCCCGGGAGGAGGCACCCCGATGGCCGAGCACGACGACCTGGGCCACCTCGCCCGGAGCCTGCCTGACGACGAGGGCGACCCGGGAGAGGGGCCGGCGGCGCCTGCGCGCGGTGATGCGCTCGACCGGCCACGGACCCGTCGCCGGCAGGGCGCGGGCGCCGCGATCGGCGCACTGGCGGCCGCCGCCGCCCTCGTGTTCATCACGCTGCCGCAGTCCGGGACCGGGGACCACGACACGCCCCCCGCGCCCACGCCGACACCGACGGTCACCCCCACCGACTACGTCCGGCAGTCGGCGGTCCGGCTGATCTCGGACCAGCGCAGCAGGGCCATGGACCTCGCCGTCGCCGAGGACGGCACGGTCGCGGTGGTCTGGGTGTCGCACGACCGGGACCTCAAGGCCCTGGCCATGGACCGGCCCGACGGCACGACGTACGCCGCTGTCCCGGAGGTCGACCTGTTCTCGCTGACCCCCGTGCCCGGTGGGCTGCTGGCCCTGCGCGCGAACTACTACCGGGTGGCGCTGCTGGGTTCCAACGGTGCGATGGACCCACTCACTCTGGCTGCCGAGCCGGCCGACCCCACGCAGGGGGACGTGGTCGTCGACCTCGGCGACGGGCCCCGGCTGTACCGCCCCGACGACGCCACCGTCTACGCCCTGCCCGAGACGCCCGGCGACGCCGCGGCCGGCTACCTGACCCCCGACGGCGCCCTGGTGGTGGCGACCGCCACCGACGTCGGCGGTCCGGGACAGAACGCCGGCTGGGCCACGCTGCGCTCGGTCGCTGGGAGACCGAGGTGCTGGCCGCGGGCGACGACGTCTACCCCGGCCGCGTCGCCGGCACCGGGGACACCCTGGTCGTCACCGCCGACCACGACAGGTCCGGCCGGCGCACGCTCGCCGGGCTGGCGCTCAGCCGGGACGGTGGCGGCTCCTGGCAGCGGTTCCGTCCCGGCGAGCTGCCCCTCCCCGACGTCGCCGAGGCGACCGTGGACCGCGACGGGATCGTGCTGCTCGCGGCCGCCGACGGACGGCTCGCCCGGATCACCGGCGACGGCGAGGTGCAGGCGCCGGACACCGCTCCCCGGCTCGGCCACCTGCAGTCGATGGGGCGGCGCACCTGGGGGGTCGGCCCGTCCGGCCGTGGCCCGCTGTGGTGGACCTCCGACGGCGGGCGGACGTGGAACGCCGAGGCCCTGCCCGGCCTGCACTGAGGCACCAGGAGTCGGGCAGGTTTCTCCGGTCGGGACCCGGGTAGCCTGCCGCGGTGACATCTCGGACCCGCACCACCTGGCGCCCCCGGCACTGGGTCGTGCTGGGCATGGTGCTGAGCAACGTCGCCCTCTTCCTCTTCCTGGTCGGCGCGTGGGCCTACACCGCGCAGCACGAGCGGGTGCTGGACGAGGACACCGGACGCACAGTGCCTGAGCGCCCTGGCCGCCGAGCAGCACGCGTTCGAGTTCGACTACCGGCTGGGCGACCCGCGGTTCGACGGGCCCAACACGCTCGTGGCGACGTACACCTGGGAGGGCACCTCGACCGACTACCGGCCCGGTCCGGCCGCCCCGCGCGGCACGGTGCGCTGCACGGTCACCGCGCCGCGGCGACACGATGGACGACCCGCTCGAGGTCACCCACATCGAGGTCGGCCCCCCGGAGGGGGAGCGATGACCGACGAGCGACGCCGGTGGCTGGCACTGCCCGGGCTGGCGCTGTCCAACCTGGTCCCGCTCTGGCTGGTCGTGCGAGGGAAGCCTCGAGACGCCCGACCTGCTGCTGTCCTACCTGGTCGAGGTGCTGGTGCTCCTGGCCGTGTGGCTGCTCACCCGGTCACGGGCGGCGCACCGTCGGCTCGGCACGCACCTCCGGGCACCGCTCGTCGTGCTCGCCCTCGTCGTGGTGCGCCGTGGCGGTGCGGGTGGTGGGTGAGGTGACGTTCGACCTCACCACGGTGCTGACCGTCCTCGTCACCTGCGGGTCCATGGCCGCGGGGCTGCTCTTCGCCCACCGACAGTCCGGCCGCGGGATCGCGTTCGGCGCGGTGGCCTGGCGGCTGGTGCTGCTGGTCACCGGTGCCGTGGTGGGACTCGGCACCGCGCACGCGTACGACGACCTCGTGCGGCACGGCTGGCAGCCGGCCGAGCTGGGCAGCGCCTGGTCCTACCCGTTCGGCGAGCTGCTGGTCCGGGCGGCGATGGCGCTGGACGTCGCCCCGCTGGTGATCCCGGCCCTGTTCGTGGTGATGGTGCGCACGCTCAACGAGGTGCTCTACGAGACCTACGACATCCTGCGGGACGGTGACGTGGACCGGCAGGGGTCACGCGACGCGCTGGCGACGATGCACGAGCAGCGACAGCACCAGCACCGCGAAGCCGCCGAGCGACAGCGCGACGCCGACCAGCGCCGGTGAGCGGTAGCCCCAGCCGGCGGCGATGACCAGTCCGCCGAGCCAGGCGCCGAGTGCGTTGGCGACGTTGAGCGAGGCGTGGTTCATGGCCGCACCCAGGGTCTGGGCGTCCCCGGCGACCTCCATCAGCCGCAGCTGCAGGTTGACCACCAGCACCGAGCCGAGCACCGTGATCGCGAAGACGACCGGCAGCGCCCACCAGCCGTAGGGCACCACGACCGCGAAGAGCAGGAGCACCGCGGCCATGCCGAGGGAGCCGGCGAACAGCGAGCCGAAGACCGACCAGTCGGCCATCTCGCCGGCCAGCCAGGTGCCGACGACCATGCCCAGCCCGAAGAACAGCAGGAACACCGGGACCGCGGCTTCGCTCAGCCCGCCGACCTCGGTCAGCGTCGGTGCGATGTAGGAGTACACCGCGAACATGCCGCCGAAGCCGATGGCACCGATCAGCAGGGTGAGCCAGACCTGGCTGCGGGAGAACGCCGCGAGCTCGCGGCGTCCCGTCGCGTCCGGGTTGCCGGGGCAGACCGGCGCGAAGAGACGGACCAGCACCAGCGTCAGCAGGCCGAGCAGCGCCACCATCCAGTACGCCGAGCGCCAGCCGAGGTTCTGGCCGAGCCAGGTCGCGGCCGGGACGCCGACCACGTTGGCGACCGAGAGCCCGAGCATCACCATCGCGACCGCCCGGCCGCGACGGGCCGGCGGTGCCATGTCGGCGGCGACCAGCGACGCGACGCCGAAGTAGGCGCCGTGCGGCAGGCCGGAGACGAACCGGGCGACGGTGAGCATCTCGTACGACGTGGCCACCGCGCTGAACGCGTTGCCGAGCACGAACGCCGCCATCAGGGCCAGCAGCAGCCCGCGGCGCGGGCAGGCGCGCCCCGAAGAACGCCAGCACGGGAGCGCCGACGACCACGCCGACGGCGTACGCCGAGATCACGTGGCCGGCCTGCGGGATGCTCACGTCGACGCCGGTGGCGATCTGCGGGAGCAGGCCCATCGTCACGAACTCGGTGGTGCCGATCGCGAAGCCGCCCATGGCGAGCGCCACCACGGCCAGCCCGAAGTGGGCGGTCCGGACGGGGGCGTCGGTGCGCAGGGCGGTGGAGGTGGACACGGTGCTCCCAACGTAGGGCCGGCGGCCGGCGATTCCCGGAATCAGCGTGACCCCGGCCTCAGCCGACGGATCCACCGAAAACGGACACACGCGGCCGCGCCGGACCCTACGCTCTTCGTTGAACGCTCCTCATGCCCTCGGGAGTCCGCATGGCCAGCTACTACCCGCAGTACTCCTCGAGCGGCCTGCCGCCCCGGCAGTCGCCGCCCCCGTCGAACGTGTCCACGATGGGAACCGTCACCATCGTGCTGGCGCTGTGCCTGACGGCCGTCTACGTCGCCCAGGGAGTCGGCGGCTACCTCGCCGGCGACGACTACGCCGCCGCCGCGCGGCAGGGCCGCTCGGCCCTCGACGTGGTCACGTGGGCGGACGCACTGGTCCTGGTGCAGATCCCGCTGATGATCGCGACGTACGCCGCCACCTGCGTGTGGCTCTACCGCGCGCGGAGCCAACGCGCAGATCCTGAGCCCTCACCTGACGCACCGGCGCAGCCCGGTCTGGGTGTGGCTCGGCTGGTGGGTGCCCGTGGTCAGCGCGTGGTTCCCCTACCAGGTGGTCCGGGACGTCCGCAGCGGCAGCATCCGGAACCGGCCGCCGCAGGCGTTCCTCGGCCTGTGGTGGCTGTCGTTCCTGGTCCTGGTCACGATGGACCGGGTGGTCGCCCGGCTGACGTCGTCGACGACACCGCTCACCCAGCAGCGGGCCGACCACCTCGCCCTGGTCCAGCTCGTCTTCGCCGCGGTCGCCCTGATCGCGGGGATGCTGTGGGTCGGGGTGGTGGCGGAGATCACCGACAACCAGACGGAGTAGTCGGCGACCCCCGCACCACCCGTCACCGGGCTGCGGGCGCGGCTCAGGCGTCGAGCGAGGCGAGCGCCGCGTTGAACGTCTCCGACGGGCGCATCACCGCGGACGCCTTGGCGTCGTCCGGCCGGTAGTAGCCACCGAGGTCCACGGGGTGGCCCTGCACCGCGATCAGCTCGCCGGTGATCGTCTCCTCCTCGGCGGCCAGCCGGGAGGCGAGGTCGGCGAACGCCGCCGCGAGCTCCGCGTCGTCGTGCTGCGCCGCCAGCTCCTGGGCCCAGTACAGCGCCAGGTAGAAGTGGCTGCCGCGGTTGTCGATGCCGCCGACCTTGCGCGAGGGACCCTTGTCGTTCTCCAGGAACGTGCCGGTCGCCCGGTCGAGGGTGTCGGCCAGGATCCGGGCACGCGCGTTGTCGGTGGACTCGCCGAGGTGGTCGAAGCTGGCGGCCAGCGCGAAGAACTCGCCCAGGCTGTCCCAGCGCAGGTAGTTCTCCTTGACCAGCTGCTGCACGTGCTTGGGCGCCGAGCCTCCGGCACCGGTCTCGAAGAGCCCGCCACCGTTCATCAGCGGCACGACCGACAGCATCTTGGCGCTGGTGCCGAGCTCGAGGATCGGGAACAGGTCGGTGTTGTAGTCGCGCAGCACGTTGCCGGTGACCGAGATGGTGTCCTCGCCCTTGCGGATCCGCTCGAGGGAGTACGCCGTCGCCGCGGCCGGGTCCATGATCTCGATGGTGAGGCCCTCGGTGTCGTGCTCGGTGAGGTACTGCTTCACCTTGGCGATCAGGTTGGCGTCGTGGGCGCGGCCCTCGTCGAGCCAGAACACCGCCGGGGCGCCGGTGGCCCGGGCCCGGGTGACGGCGAGCTTGACCCAGTCCCGGATCGGGGCGTCCTTGGTCTGGCAGGCCCGCCAGATGTCGCCGGGCTCGACGGTGTGCTCGATGAGCGCCTCGCCGGCGGCGTTGACCACCCGGACGGTGCCGGCCGCCGGGATCTCGAAGGTCTTGTCGTGGGAGCCGTACTCCTCGGCCGCCTTGGCCATCAGGCCGACGTTGGGCACCGAGCCCATCGTCGCCGGGTCGTAGGCACCGTGGGCACGGCAGTCGTCGATCACGGTCTGGTAGACCGAGGCATAGGACGAGTCCGGGATCACCGCGAGGGTGTCGGCCTCCTCGCCGTCCGGGCCCCACATGTGGCCGGAGGTGCGGATCATCGCCGGCATGCTGGCGTCGACGATCACGTCCGAGGGCACGTGCAGGTTGGTGATCCCCTTGTCGGAGTCCACCATCGCCAGGGTGGGGCCGTCCGCGATGCCCTGCTGGACGGCGGCCTTGATGGCCTCGCCCTCGGGCAGCGCGTCGACGGCGTTCAGCAGGGCGCCGAGCCCGTCGTTCGGGCTGATGCCCGCGGCCCGCAGCTGCTCGCCGTACTGCTCGAACAGCGTCGGGAAGAACGACTGCGACCACGTGGCCGAAGATGATCGGGTCGGACACCTTCATCATCGTGGCCTTGAGGTGCACGGAGAACAGCACGTCCTCGGCCTTGGCCCGGGCGACCTGCGCGGCGAGGAAGCGGCGCAGCGCGGCGACGCTCATGAAGGTGCCGTCCACGACCTCGCCGGCCAGCACCGGCACCGACTCCTTGAGCACGGTGGTGGTGCCGTCGGCGGCGACGTGCTCGATGCGCAGGGTGTCGTCGGCCTCGAGGACCACGGACTTCTCGTTGGAGCGGAAGTCGTCGGCGCCCATGGTCGCGACGTTGGTCTTCGAGTCGGCCGACCAGGCGCCCATGCGGTGCGGGTGCGCCTTCGCGTAGTTCTTGACCGAGGCGGGGGCGCGGCGGTCGGAGTTGCCCTCGCGCAGGACCGGGTTCACCGCGGAGCCCTTGACCTTGTCGTAGCGCGCCCGGACCTCCTTGTCCTCCTCGGAGGTGGGGTTCTCGGGGTAGTCCGGCAGGTCGTAGCCCTGCGACTGGAGCTCCGCGATCGCGGCCTTGAGCTGCGGGATCGAGGCCGAGATGTTCGGCAGCTTGATGATGTTGGCCTCGGGCTGCGTGGCCAGCTCGCCGAGCTCGGCGAGGGCGTCGTCGACGCGCTGCGCGTCGGTGAGCCGGTCGGGGAACAGGGCGAGGATCCGGCCGGCCAGCGAGATGTCGCGGGTCTCGACGTCGACGCCCGCGGTCGCGGCGTACGCCTGGATGATCGGGAGGAAGGAGTACGTCGCCAGCAGCGGCGCCTCGTCGGTGTGGGTGTAGATGATCTTGGCCATCGGTACGGCGACTCCTGGATCGTCTCGAGGGACGTGAGATTGCTTGACGTCAAGATATCTGACGGCTCCGCACCGTCCACCCTCGCACCCGTCCGCCGCTCGCCGCTAGAGCGGATGCTGGAGCGGGCGTGGCTCACGGGACTAGAGTGACGCACGCCCCGGCGCGGGGCGATCGACGCCCACGAGGAGTCTCGGTCATGACGGACACCGCACCCGCACACCACCCGTCGACGGGCCAGAAGCTCGCTGCCGAGGTCGCTCGGCACCTTCGTCCTCGTCTTCGTCGGCTGCGGCACCGTCGTCGTCAGCGGCGACTACGTCGCCATCGGCCCTGGCCTTCGGCGTCGCCGTGCTGGTGATGGCCTACGCGGTCGGCCACATCTCCGGCGGCCACTTCAACCCGGCGGTGTCGGTCGGGTTCGCGATGAGCGGCCGGATGCCGTGGGCGCAGACGCTGAGCTTCGTCGCGGCCCAGCTCGGGGGCGCCCTGCTGGCCGGGCTGGCGCTGTTCACGGTGCTGCACGGGTTCGAGGGGTTCGACGCCGAGGGCAACATGGGCCAGAACTTCTACGGCGACCAGTCGCCGGGCGCCGACTTCGCGATGTGGGCGGCCTTCCTGGTCGAGATGCTCACCACGGCCCTGTTCCTCTCCGTGGTCCTCGGCATCACCGACAAGCGCAACCCGAGCACGGTCTCGGCTCCGATCGCGATCGGCCTGTCGCTCGACCGGCATCCACTTCGCGACCATCGGCCTGACCGGCACCTCGGTGAACCCGGCCCGCTCGATCGGCGTGGGCGTCTTCGCCGGCACCGATGCGATCCTCCAGCTGTGGCTGTTCATCCTGGCGCCGCTGCTCGGGGCGGTCATCGCCGGCCTCGCCCACCCGCTGGTCTTCGGCCGCGACGCCGCACCGGTCGCCGGCTCCGGCCTCAGCTTCTCCCGTCCTCCGGCGCCGGTGGGGTACGCCGGAGGCTGGCAGCCCCAGCAGTACCAGCAGCCCGGGTGGGACCCGAACGCGTCGTACCAGCAGCAGCAGGCGCCGGCGCAGTGGGGACCGCCGCAGCAGCAGTGGGACCCGAACCCGCAGTACCAGTACTACGGCCAGGGGTACCCGCGAGCAGCAGGGCTGGGACCCGAACCAGCAGGCCCAGCCCCGGCCAACAGCCCGGCCAGCAGGCAGCCGGGCCAGCAGCAGTGGGCGGATCCCGGACAGGGCTGGCAGGCACCCGACCCGGGCCCGGCTCGCCCCCGGCGGAGCCCGGCCGGCCGCCCGGGCCGTGGACCGACGAGTCGACCGAGCCGCCGGACTCGCGGACCCAGATCCGCCCGCCCGACGGCACCTGATCCCGGGCAGGCTGCCCGCGGCCGGAGGTCCTCGAGGTGACCTGGGCGGTCCCTCGATCAGCCGGCCCGGAAGGCGACCAGCTCGACCCGCTCCTCGCCCCCGGCGACCGTCTCCTCGAGGACCACGCCGACTCCGGGTGCGTAGTACTTCTCCTCGACCAGGTCGGGCTCGAGCGGGGTGGTGTCCCGGGTCTGCACGACCTTGTCGTAGTCGCCGAGCGCGATGCTCGCCGTCGTGTCGACCGCGAGGATCTCGCCACGGTCCTCGGCCACGCCCTTCTTGAACTCCTGGGCGTAGCCGTCGCCGACCCGCGGCTGGGCCGGCATCGCCAGCCCGGCCTGGGCGCCGTCGACGCCGGCCTGCCACGAGCCCGCGGAGGAGGCCCGGTCGCCGTCGAAGGCCGTGGTGGCCTCGCCGAAGTACCAGACGTTGCCCGCGGTGTCCTGGGCGTACCAGTCGAAGGTGTTCTCGACCACCTTGCCGTGCTCGTCCCTCGCGACGTCGTGGACGACGGTCGTGGTCACCCCGGCGACGACCTTGGTGCGGTCGGTGACCGTGACGACGTTGGTCTCGTCGCCCTCGGGCGAGGTGGTGCGGTACTTCCACACCGAGCCGGGCACCAGCGGGAGGTAGGGGTTGTCGATGCCCTCCACGAAGTCCTGGGGGTCGGGGTCCGGGGTCGGGATGACGAGCTCGTCGACCCCGGTCGGGTTCGTCTCGGAGGGAGCGGAGCCGCAGCCGGCCAGTCCGAGCAGGAGTACGGCGGCGACGGAGCTCGCGGTCAGGGTGCGCGCGGTCGACGAGGTCATGCGCACAGCATGGCGCAGGGGTGCTGAAGCGTCGCTGAACCCTCCGTCGCCAGCGCCGTCGAGCGCTGCTAGCGTCGGAAGCGATCCCTCCCGAACCTGTCAAGGAGTACCCCGTGAGCTCTACCCCCCTCAAGGTCGCGGTCACCGGCGCCGCCGGCCAGATCGGCTACAGCCTGCTGTTCCGCCTCGCCAGCGGCGCGCTCGGTGACCGGCCCGTCGAGCTCCGGCTGCTCGAGATCACCCCGGCGCTCAAGGCGCTCGAGGGTGTCGTCATGGAGCTCGACGACTGCGCCTTCCCCGGCCTGGCCGGTGTCGAGATCGGCGACGACGCCAACACCATCTTCGACGGCGTCAACCTCGCCCTGCTGGTCGGCGCCCGTCCCCGCGGCCCGGGCATGGAGCGCGGTGACCTGCTCTCCGCCAACGGCGCGATCTTCACCGCCCAGGGCAAGGCGCTCAACGAGGTCGCCGCGGACGACGTACGCATCGGCGTGACGGGCAACCCGGCGAACACCAACGCGCTGATCGCGATGACCAACGCCCCCGACATCCCGCGGGAGCGCTTCTCGGCGCTGACCCGGCTCGACCACAACCGGGCGATCTCGCAGCTCGCGGCCAAGACCGGCGCCCCCGTCACCGACATCACCAAGATGACGATCTGGGGCAACCACTCCGCGACGCAGTACCCCGACATCTTCCACGCCGAGATCGCCGGCAAGAACGCGGCCGAGGTCGTGGACGACCAGGCCTGGCTGGAGAACGACTTCATCCCGACCGTCGCCAAGCGCGGCGCGGCGATCATCGACGCCCGTGGCTCGTCCTCGGCCGCGTCGGCCGCCTCGGCGACCATCGACGCCGCCCGCGACTGGCTGCACGGCTCCGCCGCGAACGACTGGGTCTCCATGGCCGTCGCCTCCGACGGGTCGTACGGCGTGCCCGAGGGCCTCATCTCGTCGTTCCCGGTCACCACCTCGAACGGCGACTGGTCGATCGTCCAGGGCCTGGAGATCGACGACTTCTCGCGGGCGCGGATCGACGCCTCCACCGCCGAGCTGGCCGACGAGCGTCAGGCGGTCACCGAGCTCGGCCTCATCTGAGGCGTGCCCGATTTCGTTGCGGTTTGGTCCCCAACCGCAACGAAACCGGGCCAGGGCTGCGGTTTGTGACCAATCGTGGCTGTCGGCGGGTCAGACGGGCTGGTCGGGAATGGTCCCGGCCAGCACCAGGATCGCGATCCCCATCACGATCAGGATCGTGGCGTCGAGCGCCTTGTTGCGCACCCGCAGCATGCCGGCGTCGTGGTCGGGCAGCA
This sequence comes from uncultured Actinomycetota bacterium, assembly GCA_963721775.1. Classification (GTDB taxonomy): domain Bacteria; phylum Actinomycetota; class Actinomycetes; order Propionibacteriales; family Nocardioidaceae; genus Nocardioides. The sequence goes on from CAVRMH010000004.1 coordinate 140,707, forward strand.
CCAGCCTGGCCACGGCGGCGGCGAGCAGCGCGAACGCCAACCAGCTGACGCCCGTGCGCCACGGGCCGGTGGCGGCGATGACGACACCCGCGATCGCGGCCCCGAGCACGCACAGGTAGATCACCCCGCCCAGGGTCGACGGCTTGCGGAGCTCGGTGACCGGGCGGCGCTCCGGGTCCTCGGGCCCGGGGTCCGGCTCCGGCGGCAGCCCGTGCGCCTCCGCGGCGCCCGGCTCGGACGCCGGCTCAGTCACCGGCTGGGTCATCGGCTCTGTCGTCGGCTGGGCGGCCGCGTCGGCGGCGGGCTCGTCGGCCTCGTGGTCGGACACCACGGTCAGCCCTGCCGGTGCTCGGCGATGGACACCACGTTGGCCAGCAGCATCGCCCGCGTCATCGGCCCGACGCCACCGGGGTTCGGCGACACCCAGCCGGCCACCTCCCACACGTCCTCGGCCACGTCACCGGCCAGCTTGCCGTCGACCCGCGAGACACCCACGTCGAGCACCGCGGCGCCCGGCTTGACCATGTCGGCGGTGATGATGCCGGGCACACCGGCCGCGGCCACCACGATGTCCGCGCCGCGCACGTGGGCGGCGAGGTCCGCCGTACCGGTGTGGCACAGGGTCACGGTCGCGTTCTCCGAGCGCCGGGTGAGCAGCAGGCCGAGCGGGCGCCCCACCGTGATACCGCGGCCGACCACGACCACGTCGGCACCCGCGATGGGTACGTCGTGGCGGCGCAGCAGCTCGACGATGCCGTACGGCGTGCACGGCAGCGGCGCCTCCTTGCCGAGGACCAGCCAGCCGAGGTTGGTCGGGTGCAGGCCGTCGGCGTCCTTGGCCGGGTCGATCAGGCCGAGCACGCGGTTCTCGTCGCGACCGCGGGGCAGCGGCAGCTGCACGATGTAGCCGGTGCACGCGGGGTCGGCGTTGAGGCGGCGTACGGCGTCCTCGATCTCGTCCTGGGTCGCCGTCTCGGGCAGGTCCACCCGGATCGACTCGATGCCGACCTCGGCACAGTCCTTGTGCTTGCCGTTGACGTACCACCGGGAGCCGGGGTCGTCCCCGACCAGCACCGTGCCGAGCCCGGGCACCACGCCGCGGTCCCGCAGCGCCGCGACCCGGCTCTTGAGCTCGTCCTTGATCGCCGCCGCGGTGGCGGTCCCGTCCAGCTTCTGTGCGGTCACGCGTTCATCCTGTCATCCGTGCGGTGGGCGCCGTCCCGTGGTCACCGCTTCAGGCCAACCCCCTCACATCACCTTGCTGCGCGCTCGGTACGTCGGCTCTCCCCTCGCCGAGTCATCGGAAATCGTCTCCGGCGCCAGGGCGCCTTCGACAATTTCGGACCGACTCGGCTCCTACGAGGCACTTCGCCCCCGTCGTCGCTGGCGCTCCTAGTGGGCGAAGTGCCTCGTGCCGGTGAAGTACAGGGTCACGCCGGCCTTCTCGGCTGCGGCGATGACCTCGTCGTCGCGGATCGAGCCGCCGGGGGCGACGATGGCCGCGATGCCGCCGTCGATGAGGATCTGCGCCCCGTCGGCGAACGGGAAGAACGCGTCCGAGGCGGCGACCGAGCCCGCGGCCCGCTCCCCCGCCCGCGTCACCGCGAGCTGGCACGAGTCGACCCGGTTGACCTGGCCCATGCCGACACCGACCGAGGCGCCGCCGGAGGCGAGCAGGATCGCGTTGGACTTCACCGCCCGGATCGCCCGCCAGGCGAACGCGAGGTCGGCGAGGGTCTGCTCCGAGGCCGCCTCGCCCGCCACCAGCCGCCACCGGGACGGGTCGTCGCCGGTGGCGTTGCCGTCCTTGTCCTCGCCGGAGGCGTCGATGGCGTCGCGGCTCTGCATCAGCAGGCCACCGGAGATCGGCCGGGTCTCGACGCCGCCGCGGGACGGCGCCGGCACCTCGAGCAGGCGCAGGTTCTTCTTCGAGGTCAGGATCGCCAGCGCCTCGTCGTCGAACCCGGGCGCCACGACCACCTCGGTGAAGATGTCCTTGACGGTCTCGGCCATCGCGGCCGTGACCGGACGGTTGGTGGCGATGATGCCGCCGTACGCCGAGACCGGGTCGCAGGCGTGCGCCTTGCGGTGCGCGTCGGCGATGTCCTCGCCCACGGCGATGCCGCAGGGGTTGGCGTGCTTGATGATCGCCACGGTCGGCTGGTCGCCGTGGTCGTACGCCGCCCGCAGCGCGGCGTCGGCGTCGACGTAGTTGTTGTAGGACATCTCCTTGCCGTGCAGCTGCCGCCCCTGGGCGAGGCCCGGCTCGGGCTGGAAGCCGTTGACGTAGAGCGCGGCCTTCTGGTGCGGGTTCTCGCCGTAGCGCAGCGCCGCGGACTTGGTCCAGGTCGCGCCCACCCAGGCCGGGAAGCCGGTGCCGGCGGAGGTGTCGGTGAGCACGTTGCCCATCCACGACGCCACGTGCACGTCGTACGTCGCGGTGTGCACGAACGCCTCGGCGGCCAGGGCCCGGCGCTCGGCGAGGGTGAAGCCGCCGTGCGGCGACCGCCTCGAGCACCTCGAAGTACTTCCCCGGGGAGGTGACGATCGCGACCGACGGGTGGTTCTTGGCAGCAGCCCGCACCATCGACGGCCCGCCGATGTCGATCTGCTCGACGCACTCGTCGGGCGAGGCGCCCGACATCACGGTGTCGGTGAACGGGTAGAGGTTCGAGACCACCAGGTCGAACGGCTCCACGCCGAGCTCGGCGAGCTGCGCGACGTGGGAGTCGAGGCGGCGGTCGGCGAGGATGCCGGCGTGCACCTTCGGGTGCAGCGTCTTCACCCGCCCGTCGAGGCACTCGGGGAAGCCGGTGAGGTCCTCGACCTTGGTGACCGGGATGCCGAGCTCCTCGATCAGGCGCGCCGACCCGCCGGTCGAGACGAGCGCGACGCCGGCGCCGTGCAGGCCGCGGACCAGCTCCTCCAGCCCGGTCTTGTCGTAGACGGACACCAGGGCCCGCTTGATCGCGATCTTGCCGTTGCCGGACTCGGCCACGCTGGGGCTGTCGGGGCTCATGCGCCGAACCGCACCTTCCTGTCGGTGATGGTGAATCCCTCGCGGGCCATGCGGCCCACGTTGTCGACGAGCATCTGGCGCTCGGCGACCTTGATCCGTTCGTGCAGGGTCTCCACGTCGTCGTCGTCCTCGACCGGCACCACCGCCTGCGCGATGATCGGCCCGGTGTCGACGCCCGCGTCCACCACGAACAGCGTGGCACCGGTGACCTTGACGCCGTACGCCAGGGCGTCGGCCGGCCCGGTGGTGCCGGGGAACGAGGGACACAGCGCCGGGTGGGTGTTGACCACCCGGCCGCCGAAGCGGTCGAGGAACTCCTCCCCCACCAGCTTCATGAAGCCGGCCAGCACGACCAGGTCGGGGTCGAAGGCGGCCACGGTGTCGGTCAGCGCCCGGTCCCAGTGGGCGCGCGAGGTGAACTGCGAGACCTGCCGGACGAACGTCGGCACCCCGGCCCGGTCGGCGCGGGCCAGGCCCTCGACGCCCTCCCGGTCGGCGCCGACGGCGACCACCCGGGCGCCGTACTCCGGGTCGGCGGCGGCGTCGAGCAGCGCCTGGAGGTTGGTGCCGGACCCGGACACGAGCACGACGACGCGAGCGGTACGACGGGTGGGCACGGCCGGAGTGTATCGACCCGGCAGCGGGTGACCCGGCCTCCGTCCCCGCCGCGGACGCCGGCGTGCCGACCGCCGGGCGACTCAGCCGGCGGCGCGCTCCGAGCGGCGCCGCCGCCAGGTGGCCAGCAGCCCGCCGAGCAGGCCACCGCCCCCGAGCGCGACGATCGCGTGCACGAGCACCTGGGCGGTCTCGGGGCCGACGTCGGCCATCCGGCCGGGACCGACCGCACCGCCGGAGACCGCCGCGAGCAGTCCGACGACGACGGCGGCGACCACACCGGCCACCAGGCCGCGCAGCGCGCCCTGGTCCCACGCGGTGGTGGGGTGCCTGCGCTGGCTGCGCAGGACGCCGACGGTGGCGGCGAGCACCGGCAGGGCCATGAGTGCGGGAGTCCACGCCGGCGTCGGGCCGTTGTCGGGCAGCGCCGCGAGCAGCGGGAACATCGGCACGGGACCCACCGCGACGACGGTCGGCGAGACCAGGGTGCCGGTGCCGACGACGAACCCGGGGCCGAGCAGGTAGGACAGGGAGAACACGACCGCGTTGGGCACCAGGGTCAGCGCCAGCAGGCAGTAGAGCACGGTGTCCCCGGCGTCGGTGTGCAGTCGGGAGAGGACGTTCATCGCGGACCCGAGGTCCACGCCGAAGGCGGCCACGAAGACCACCAGGCCCGAGGCGACGAACCAGCCGAGGACCGAGGCCGTCGCGTGGGCCGTGGCCCGCACCGACGGCGGCGCCAGCGACAGCCACACCGCCAGCCGCCCGGAGCCCGACGCGACCGCCGTACCGCCGAGCACCCCGGTGAGCGCCACCGACCACAGCACGACCGGCCCGGTGGCGGGCTGCGGTGCCGGCCGAACCGGCCAGGACGAGTGTGATCATGGCCACCACGACGTACGACGCGCTGAACACGGCCGTGGCCAGCGGGACGGTCCAGTCGCGGTCGCCGTCGGAGAGGGCGTCGGCGTCGGGACCGTGCCCGGCCACCGCCTCCCCGAGCCGCAGCCCGAAGCGCCAGACCACCCACGCCACGAGCAGGGTCAGGCCGAGGGGTACGGCGGTCACCGCGACGCCCTGCACGTGGATGCCGGAGCCGTGCGCCATCAGCCAACCCAGCGCTCCTGCACGCAATCCGTCGCGCGGCTCGCCGTGCACGCCGCCGTCGGTGACGAACCATCCGACGACCCCGATCGCCAGGCACACGGCCAGCGTGGTGGCGGCCGCGGCGACTCCCGCCAGCGCCGCCAGCAGGGTCAGTGGACGGCGGGTCGCGGAGGGCGCGCCGGTGCGCGTCGGGGTCAGCGTGGCGGTCATGGCGCGACCATCTTGACCCGCCGGCGGGGCCCCGCCGCGTTGCACACGCCGCCGTCGCCGGTTTCGCCCTCGACCAGGCCTTCCGTATCGTGGAGCCGGTTATGCAGGGTTCAGACGAGTTCGACGCGTTCTACAAGGACGCGCGCGAGCGCCTTCTCATGCAGACCTATGCGCTGACCGGTGACCTCCCCGCCGCGCGGAGCGCGGTGCGCGACGCCTTCGTGGCCGCGTGGCACCACTGGCGCAAGGTCTCGCGTCGACCCGACCCCGAATCCTGGGTCCGGCCGCAGGCGTGGGCGCACGCGCAGCGCCGCCACACCACCCGCATCTGGCACCGCGACAAGAGCCTCGACGCGGAGTCGCGGGCCACCCTCGACGCGCTCGCCAAGCTGTCGATGACCCAGCGCAAGGTGCTGCTGCTCACCCAGCTGAGCTCGGTCACCATGCAGGAGATGGCGCGCGAGGTCGGGCTCACCGACGAGGCCGCCGAGCGCGAGCTGCAGACCGCCACCTCCCGCTTCGCCCAGCACCGCGACGTGGCCTCCACCTCGGTGCGCACCCACCTGCAGGCCCTGGCCGAGCGCGCCGCCGGAGCCCGGTTCCCGCGGCCGACCATCATCCGCCGGGCCGGGGCGGCCCGCCGCCGCGCGCACACCGGGACCGGCGTCGCCGCCGCCGTCGTCGCGCTCCTCCTCGGCGGCGCCGTGGTCCACGAGAGCGGCGGCGCCGCTGCCGACCTCAACGGCGCCAGCGCGCGCGGGTCCACCGTCTCCGGTGAGGACGCGGACTCGACGCTGCGCCAGGGCGACCTGCTCAGCACCGAGCCAGGTCGGCCAGCTCGCGACCCGGCGTACCTTCACCGCGCCCGAGACCGACGACAACACCGAGGGCAACGGCATCAACGTGATCTGCCAGCAGGACCGGTTCGCCGATCCCGAGGGCCGCGGCGCGCTGGTGCGGAAGTTCGAGACCACCGGCTCCCCGTCGATGTCGGCGGTGCAGACCGTCGAGCTGTCGAACGACGAGGCGGCCGCGCACGCGGCGTACCTCAAGACGATCATGTGGTACAGCGGCTGCCGCGACGAGCGGGTGCAGCTGCTCTCCACGCACCGGCTCACCGGCAGCGGGGACGAGGGCCGGCTGCTCGTGGTCCGCTCGTGGGCCGCGCCGGTGACGACGTACACGATCGGGGTCGCGCGGACCGGCAGCATCGTCACCTCGGCGGTACGCCGGGTGCAGTCCGACGAGACCCGCGTCCCTCGACCCGATGGTCTCGCTGATGGGCACCGCGGTGTGGTCGATCTGCGACCACCCCGCGGCCGGCACCTGCGCCACCCGCCCCCGGGCCACCCCGGTCGACCCCGCCGCCGGCCGAGGAGGCGCGCGGGCTGCTCCAGGTCGTCGACCTGCCGCCGGTCAAGGGCGTGACCAAGCCGTGGGTCGGCACCGACCCGCTCCGGCCGAAGGTCAACACGGCCGCCACCCGGTGCGACGACGCGGACTTCATGGACCCGGCGATCCCCTACGCCACCACGCGCAGCTTCCTGGTCCCGCAGGCGAAGCTGCCCAGCGCCTTCGGCCTCACCGAGACGCTGGGGGCGTTCCGCAGCAGCTCTGCGGCCGGGAAGTTCGTCGACGGGGTCCGCACGAAGATGGATCGCTGCGAGGACAAGGACCCGGGCACGACCGTCACGACGCACCACCGACCGGTCGACCAAGGGCGAGGACCTCACCCTCTGGAAGGTCACCACGGAGATCTCCGACAAGAAGTCGGTGAGCTACCTGATGGCGATCGGCCGCCGCGACAACGTGGTGGTGCAGGTCGGCTTCGTCCCGGTGCCCGGGCACACCATGGGCAGCGCCGACTTCACGGCTCTCGCCGAGCGGGCGCTCGACCGGATCGCGAACCTGCCGAACAAGTAGCCCGACGCGCGCAACCGGACCGCCCGCCCGGGCGTACTCCCCGTGACAATGCCCATCAGGTGCATGGGTGCACGGGCGATCGGGGGCTCCGCATGACCGAGGACGAGTTCGACGAGTTCTACACGGCGTCGTTCACCCGCGTCACCGGCCAGGTCTACGCGATGATCGGCGACCGCGACGAGGCCCAGGAGTGCGTCCAGGAGGCGTTCGTCCGGGCCTGGGCCCACCGCCGGCAAGCCTCGAGCGCAGCGAGCACCCGGAGGCGTGGGTGCGGACCACTGCCTACCGGCTCGCGGTCAGCCGCTGGCGTCGTACGTCGCGCTCGCGGCGGGCTCCCGACCGCGCGACTGTCTCCACCGACCCGGACCGCGCCACCCACCGAGGACCACGTCGCGCTCGTCGCCGCGCTGCGCCTGCTGCCCGAGGCGCAGCGCCGGGCCCTGGTCCTCCACCACGTCTGCGACCTGCCCGTGCAGGCGGTCGCGGCCGAGGTCGGCGTACCGGAGGGCACCGTCAAGGCACGCCTGTCCCGGGGCCGCACCGCGCTCGCGGCCCTGCTCTCTCCCGAGGTCGGCGACGATCCCGGCACCCTTCCGGAAGGAGCGCGCCATGTCTGACGACCCGATCCGTGACCTCGAGAACTTCTCCCCGGGAGGACCGTCGATGGCTCCCCTGCCCGCCAGCGAGGTGCGCCGCCGCGGCGACCGGATGCGCCGCCGGCGTACCGCCGCCCTGTCGGTGGCCGGCGCTGTCGCCGTCGCGGCGGTCATCGTCACCCCGCTGGCCCTGGCCGACGGGAACGACGACGCCGGCCGCGACCCCGGCTTCACCACGAGCTCGCCGTCCGTGACCACCTCGGCCTCCGCCGGGGCCGCCTGGCTGGCCACGATCCCCGAAGGACTTCCCGCTCGACGCCGGGAGTGCCCGCGAAGAACGCGAGACGGCGCCGCGGTGGTGGCCGATCGCGGCCAGCAACGGCGAGCTCACCGGCTGTGCGGCCAGCCGGTGGACCTGACCGTCGACCGGGTCGACGAGACGAACGCGACGTACACCGACTCCTCCGACATGCGCAGCCGGGCGTTGTCGCTCTACGGCGACGACCAGGCCGCCCGGAAGGTCTACGACTCCCTCGCCGCGGCGATCGACGACTGCGGGCCCCAGCCGTGGGGCGACGGCACGGAGTCGGTGACCACCCCGTTCGAGATGGAGACGGGTGACGCCGCGATCGGCTGGACGGTGCGCAAACGGACCGACGGCAGGTTCTACCCCGACGTCACGGTGTGGCAGCTCGTGCGGGTCGGCAACGCCCTGATGCTGTCGACCCTGTCGCAGGAGAGTCGGGCGGGCCTCGGGCGCGGCCGAGAAGGTGCGGGAGGCAGCCGTCGCGGAGGTCTCCCCGCTGGTCGAGGCGATGAACGTCTTCGCCGCGCACCCCGACACCGTCACCACGCCGCCGGATCCGGAGAAGCTCCCCCGGGCGACCACCAGCGACGGGATCCCGGCCGACTTCCCGGTGGACCGCGACCTGGTCTCGCCCGAGGGCGACCCCATCGACGGGCCGTCGGCGACCGCCGCGGGCGTGCCTGCCACCGAGCTCTGCGGCTCGCCGGTGTGGCCGTCGGGCGGCAGTGCCCGGCTGGCGGCGACCGCCACCGGACCCGAGCTCCGCGACAGCCGCGAGCTGGTGCTCTACGACACCGCGGACGAGGCGGTCGAGGTCGTCACCGGGCTGCGGGACGCGGTCGCCGCGTGCCCCCACCAGGAGGTCGAGGGCGGCAGCACCCAGGTGATCACGCCCCTGTCCGGCGACACCGGCTACGACACCGTGACGTTCGCCGTCACCTACACCGAGGGCCTGGGCGGCGGGGTCTACCAGTTCACGCGGGTCGGCCGGGCCGTGCTGGCGACGTACGACGGCGGCGAGTGGGGCCCCGACTCGATCGCCACCGGGGCCGCGAGCGCGACCGAGCGGACCGGGCGGATCACCCCGGCCATGTGCGCCTTCACCGAGGCCGGCTGCTAGGTCCCGAAATGACGCACCGGCGCCGGGACCAGGTCCCGGCGCCGGTGCGGCGTACGTCGTGGCTCAGAGGCCCTGCAGGATGTCCCGCATGAGCTGGGCGGTCTCGGACGGCGTCTTGCCGACCTTCACGCCGACGGCCTCGAGGGCCTCCTTCTTCGCCTGCG
>CAVRMH010000005.1:0-13920 GCA_963721775.1 uncultured Actinomycetota bacterium
CGTTCCGGATACCGCCCCGAAAGTCCCGGTCGCCGACCGGCGGCCATGCGCACGGTGACCGGCCCGGCGGCGAGGTTGCCCGGGAGGAGGGGCCGTTGGACTGTCAGCTCGGGTCCCCTTCCCCTACGCCACAACTCGGGTGCGGCACAGGCTGGAGGCTAGAGAGCAGAGGCAGGTGCGCGATGAGGAGACCCTTGGTGGCGCTGGTCGCGGCGGTGGCCGCGGTCGTGCTCCTGGCGACCACCGCCGCGGCGGTGACCATGGTCGTCCGTGGCGACCCGAACGGCAACCGGTCCCACCCGATGATGCGGTCCGGAACGTGGAACGACCCCGCTCCTTCGACTCCCTCCACCCCCTCCGACGGCTGGATGCACGGGTGGGGCGACGGGCAGATGATGGGCGGCGTCGTGGCCGACGACGAGTTCTCCTACCTGACCCACATGGTCGCCCACCACCAGGAGGCCGTCGACGCGGCCCGGCAGCTGGCCCGCTCCGAACGCCCGCAGATGCGCGCGTTCGGACGCAGCATCGTCGCCACCCAGTCCGCCCAGATCGACCAGATGCAGGCCTGGCTGGCGACCTGGTACCCCGGCCGTTCCACCGATGTCGCCTACCAGCCGATGATGCGTGACCTCACCCGACTCACCGGTGACCGACTGGACCGAGTGTTCCTCCAGGACATGGTGGGACACCACATGGCGGCAGTGATGATGTCGCAGCAGCTGCTGGCCCGCGGCACCGCCGACCACCCCAAGGTCGCAACCTTGGCCCGGACCATCCGCGATGAGCAGCACGCCGAGATCTCCCAGATGCGCCGCTGGCTCCGCACCTGGTACGGCACCAGCTGGCACAACGGAGATAACGGCGGCCAGCACGGATGGCCCGGCATGGGCTCCGGGATGATGTGGTGACGCCCCCGGGCTCGGCCCCACCCAACACGAGAACGATGGCCACGTAGGGGAAGAGCAGACGATTCTGCGAATGTCTCCGCTTGATTCTGCGAGGACCCCTGCCCTCGGGGGTGATGGGCCCCTGACCCGGCCTTCGACGCCGGACCGGCGGCCGAACCGCACGGCTGCACCCATGGTCCGCAAGATCGTGCCCCTTCGCTGGAAGCCGACCGGATCGGGTATGGGCGCCCCTAATCGGGACGCCCACACCACAAACGACCCTCCGACGACGGCCCAGGCTGCTCCTCCTGTGGTGTCCCAGGTAGCGACCCCGACCGCTCCGGACGGCTCAGCGGAAGGCGCAGCCGCCCTCGAGTCCGAGGCGCCTGAAGATCACGGCGGCCGGGCAGAAGCCGGTGATGCTGGACTGGAGAAGGTTGAGGCCGACGAATGCGGTGAGCAGCAGCCACCAGGTCGACACGAGGGCGGCCAGCAGCACGCTGACCAGGACGATGGTGCCGGCCAAGGTGAGGACGGCGCGGTCGATGTTCATGCTCTCTCTTTTCTCGTTTGACGGTCAGCGGGCGAACAGTTTGCCCAGCCAGCCGCCGCCCTCGGGGCGGGGGTGGCCGGGGCAGCGGTTGCCGGTGGGCACGCCGCGCATGACCTGGTCGACGTGCTGGCCGCAGCCGGCCCAGGTGGTCTTGCCGCACTGCTTGCAGGTGACGGCTCGGCACATGGTGCTTCTCCTTCGTGGGGTTGTTGGTTGGTTCGGGTCGGGTGCTGGGTGGTGTGGTCAGTCGTGGGAGAAGCGGACGGCGGGGAGTACCCGGGTGAGCCAACGCGGGCTCCACCAGGCCGCGCGGCCGGTCAGGCGGAGCATCACCGGCAGCAGCACCAGCCGGACCAGGAACGCATCCAGGAGTACGGCGACGCCGAGCACGATCCCCATCTCCTTGGGCGGCAGCGGTCCGGAGAGTGCGAAGGTGAAGAACACCGCCACCATCACCGCACCGGCGGCGAAGATCACCCGGCCCGAGTGGGCCAGGGAGCCGACCATGGCGTCCTTGGCGTCACCGGACTTCTCCCAGTGCTCCTTGGCCGAGGCCAGCAGGAAGACGGTGTAGTCCATCGCGATCGCGAAGATCATCGCGAAGAAGAACACCGGCGCCCAGGCATCGAGGAAGCCCTGGGGCTCGAAGCCGAAGAAACCGGCCCCCAGGCCGTCCTGGAAGACCAGCCGGGCCACCCCGAACGCGGCCCCCGTGGACAGCAGGCTGGCCAGGGTGCCCAGCAGGGCGATCAGTGGCGCCTGCAGGGCGAAGAGCAGCAGCAGGAAGCCGAGCGCCATCACTACCCCGATGACCAGCGGGGTGGACGCGTCGAGCTGGGTCTTCAGGTCGAGGTTCTCGACCGCCGCCCCGCCGACGGTCGCCGACTCGGGCAGGTCCGCGCGGATCCGGTCCACGGTGTCGCCCAGCTGGGGGTCGGACGGGTCGACGATGGGAACGGCCTGGATCATCACCAGGTCGCTGCCGTCGGTGGCCGGGGCCGCCGGCATGGCGCCGGCGATGCCCGGGTCGTCGGCGAGTACGGCGGTGGCCTGCTCCGCGTCGGCTGCGTCCATCACGATCTGGAGGGTGCCGGGGGCGCCCTCACCGAAGGCGTCCTGCACCTGGTCGTAGCCGATCCGGGCGCTGGCGTCCTCGGGGAGGACCTTGATCGAGGGCATCGCGGTCTTCAGCCCCATCACGGGGGCGGCAAGGGCGAGCAGCACGACGAGCGAGGCGAGACCCCAGACCACGGGGCGCTTCCACAAGCGTTCGCCCCAGGCGGCGAACTTCGGTGAGCGGTGTTCACCGGTGTGCACCCACTTCAGGGCGAACTTGTTGATCCGGTGGTCGAGCTTGAACAGCACCAGGGGCAACAGGGTCAGGGTGGCGGCCAGCACGAAGACGACCGACAGCATGATACCGCCGGCCATCGACCGGAACGACGGTGACGGCACCAGCATGACCGCCGACAGGGAGATCAGCACGGTGGCGCCCGACAGCAGCACCGCCTTGCCGGCGGTGTCCATGGTCTCGGCGACCGCCTGCCGGGCGTTCTCGTGGTGTCCCATCCGCGCGGCCCGGAAACGGACGACCAGGAACAACGCGTAGTCGATGCCGAGGGCGAGGGCGAACATCATGGCGAAGTTCATTGCCCAGATCGACACCGGGACCAGCTCGTTGATGAGGACCAGGGAGCCGGCGGAGGCGACGAGGCCGGCGAGGGTGAGGATGAGCGGGAGGCCGGCGGCGACCAGGGCGCCGAAGGCCAGCACGAGGATGGCCAGGGTGACCGGCCAGGAGACCATCTCGGACTTCAGCATCGCCTGGAGGTTGGCCTCGTTGAAGTCGGACCAGAGCAGTGAGGCTCCGGTCGGGTTGACCTCGACGCCACCGGCGGAGAGGGCCTGGAGGGGTTCCTTGAGGTCGGTGGCCGCGCGGACCATCTCGTTGGTGTCGGCCTCGGCGCCGGCGAGCAGGACGGCGGTGCTGCCGTCCTCGCTGAGCGTCGCGCCGGGCATGGGCTGGACGACGTCGGCGACCCGGGGGTCCTCCTCCAGGATCCGGGTGGCCTCGGCCAGGACCTTGGCACCCGCACCCTCGCGTGACTGGGCCGTCGGAGCTCTTCACCACGACCTGGATCGCGGAGCTGCCCTGGCCGCCGAAGTGCTCCTGGGCCAGCTCGCGGGTCGCGACGGACTCCGAGCCGTTGGCCTGCCAGCCGGCGCCGGACAGGTTGTGCTCGACCTTGGGTGCGAAGACGCCGAGGCCGACGATCACCAGCAGCCACACGACGGTGGTGAGCCTGGCGTGTCGGGTCACCGCGATGCCGAGCCGGCCCAGGGGGCCGGGGCGGTAGCCGATGTCGGGGTCGATGGGCTGGTCTGCCTTGCGGCGGGCCGTCGGGGTGGTCATGGGACTCCTTCGGTGTGGGGGAGGTCAGATGAGGGCAGTTACACGAGGGCGGGGAGGGCCCGGACCGCGGTGTACGCCGCGACGCCGAGCACGAGGACGGTGAGACCATTGGTAAGGCGTGCGGTGTCGACCCGTTGCGCGAGCCGGGCGCCGAGGATGCCGCCGAGCGCCGAGACGACGGTCAGCACCATCACCACGCCCCAGTCGGGGGCGGAGCCGGCGCCGGCGCGTACGGCGAGGGCGGCGGCGCTGGTCAGGGTGATCACGACCAGCGAGGTGCCGGCCGCGAACCGCATCGGCAGGCCGAGCGCGAGGAGCAGCGCGGGCACCACCAGGAAGCCGCCGCCGACGCCGAGGAACCCGGTGAGCAGGCCGACGGCGGTGGCGGTGACCAGCACCTTCAGGGCGCGGGGGCACTGGCACGCGAACGTCGGGCTGAAGCTGATGATCGGGTCGTCGAGCCTCGGGCGGCCAAGGTGCCGGCCCGCGTCCGCTGCCGTCGTACGGCGGGCCCGGACCTGGCGGGCGGCCATCAGGCCGCCGATCACCAGCATCAGGGCGGCGAACGCCGCCAGCAGCACCGCGCCGCTGACCAGGGACGAGAAGTGGGCGCCGAGCACCGCCCCGCCGACGGCCACCAGGCCGAAGGCGATCCCGCGGGCGGGCAGCACGGTGCCGGCGCGGTACGCGGTCAGCGCGCCGATCAGCGAGGTGACCCCGACGACCACCAGGGAGCCGGTGGTCGCCTGCGCCGGTGACTGCCCCAGGGCGTAGACCAGCACCGGCACCGCGAGGATCGAGCCGCCGCCACCGAGCGCGCCCAGGCTGAGCCCGATCAGCGCGCCCGCGGCGACCGCGAGGAGGATGCTCACGCCTCGGGGCCCACCAGGTGCAGGCCGACCTCGGCAGCGTGGTCGAACGAGTCGTCGACCGCGACCGGGCGGCGACCCGAGGCGTCGAGCAGCGAGGCCGCGACCGAGGCGCGGTAGCCGCCGGCGCAGTGCACCCACACCTCGCCGGCCGGCACCTCGTCGAGGCGGGCGGAGAGCTCGTGGATCGGGATGTTCACCGCGCCGTCGATCCGGGCGCTGGCGTGCTCGTCGCTGCGGCGGACGTCCAGGACGACGACGTCGCGGTGGCGGCGGACCCGCTCGAGGTCCGCGAACGTCCCGGTCGGGAAGGATCGCCAGCGTCACCGTCCGTCCACTCCTGCGGGCCCGCCGGTGGCGTGGGCGGCGGGCCGGTCGATGCCGATCCGGACCAGCTCGCGCTGCGCGGCGGCGACCTCGTCGGCCGTCTCCCCGAGCAGGGTCAGCGGGGTGCCCCAGGGGATCAGCCAGCCGAGGTACGTCGCGAACCCGCCGTCGAGCCCGAAGTTCAGGGTGCCGGGGGCGTGGCCTGCCGCGAAGGCGGTCCGGTTCCGCAGGTCGACGACCCACTCGCCGGCCTCGATGCGGCGGCGCAGCTCGGCGGCGTCGGCGCGCTCGGGGGTGCTCAGGTCCGGCGCGGCCGGGCCGGCGCTGTTGGCCGGCGCCATGTGCGCGTAGTAGGCGGGCCAGGCACCCAGCCCGGCGAGCAGCTCGCGGACGTAGGTCTCCTCGTCCTGGGTGAGGACGGGGTTGGCCCGCTTCTCCTCCCCGATGGTCGAGGACGGTCGCCTCGGACTGGGTGGCCGAGCAGAACGACCCGAAGCCGTGGGTCGGGAAGACCTCCGCGTCATCGGGGAGGCAGGTCGGCCAGCTTGTGGGCCGAGGCGTGCTGGTGCCGGACGAGGTCGTGGGTGTGCTCGGGCGCCGAGCAGGTCGGGGCGCCCGGTGGCGCCGTACAGCAGCGAGCCGCCGGAGAAGACGCCGACCGAGCTGTCCGCCGTCCACCAGGGCGTAGGACAGGTGGGTGAACGTGTGGCCGGGCGTGGCCAGCGCGGTCAGCCGCATCCGTGGCCCGATCTCGACGGTCTCGCCGTCGGTGATCGGGGTGCGGTCGAAGGAGACCTCGTCGGCGGCGTTCACGACGTACGCCGCGCCGGTGGCTTCGGCGAGGGCGAACCCGCCGGTCACGTAGTCGTTGTGGATGTGGGTCTCGAAGACGTGGGTGAGCCGGACGCCGTGCTCGCCGAGCAGGGCGAGCACCCGGTCGATGTCGCGCTGCGGGTCGATGACGAAGGCGACCTCGCCGTCGTGGACGAGGTAGCTGCGGTCTCCCAGGGTGGGGGTGTCGATGACGACGACGGACAGGTCGGCCATCAGAAACCGCCCTCGACCGGTCGGCCCGAGCGCTGCCAGGCGGTGGTGCCGCCGGTGACCGAGTAGGCCTCCAGCCCGTGGGCGCGCAGGACGTCGGTCATGGTGGCCGAGCGGTTGCCGGAGGCGCAGATGATGAAGACCGGCTTCGCACGGTCCAGCTCGGCGAGCCGGGAGGGCAGCTGGCCCATCGGCATCAGCACCGCGCCGGGTACGTGCGCGTCGGCGTACTCACGGGCCTCGCGGACGTCGACGAGGGTGCCGTTCGGCTGGACCTGCTCGAGCACCTCGACCGGGATGGTCGGTGTGGTCGCGTCGCTCATCTGGGTTCCTTCCTAGCTTCGACAGAGGGTTTGGAGATACCCCCTGGGGTATGTACGATCAGAACCATAACACCCCCCGGGGTATCGTTCACATCGAGCAGTCGACGACAGCAGGAGGACCGACAGATGGCCACCATGGAGATGCGTGGGGAGAACTTCCAGAGCACCCTCGAGGGCAACGAGATCGTCCTCGTGGACTTCTGGGCGTCCTGGTGCGGCCCGTGCCGCCAGTTCGCGCCGATCTACGAGGCAGCAGCGCAGGCGAACCCCGACATGATGTTCGCCAGCGTCAACACCGAGACCGAGCAGGACCTCGCGGGGGCCGCCCACATCACCTCGATCCCCACGCTGATGGCGTTCAAGTCCGGCCGCCTCGTCTTCGCCCAGCCCGGCGCCCTGCCGGCCACCGCGCTCGACCAGGTCATCGAGGCCGTCCGCGAGCTCGACGTCGACTCCCTCGACCCGATCGAGGATCCGAAGTGAGCGGCTACACCCTCGCGGTCACCCTCGACCGGCCCTACGACGCCGCCGTGGCCGCCGTCCGCCAGGCGCTGGCGGACCAGGGGTTCGGGATCCTGACCGAGATCGACCTCAAGGCCACCTTCAAGACCAAGCTGGACGTCGACGTCGCACCTCAGGTCATCCTCGGCGCCTGCCGCCCACAGCTGGCCCACCAGGCGGTGCAGGTCGACCCGTCGATCGCCGCGGTGCTGCCCTGCAACGTGGTCGTCCGCTCCGTGGACGACACCACCACGAGGGTTGAGGCGTTCGACCCGCAGGTGATGATGCGCCTGGCCGACGGGCCCGCCTTGGCCGAGGTGGCCACCGACGCCCGCCAGCGACTCACCGCCGCTCTGGCTGCCCTGGAGGCGGAATGATGGAGCTCGACCCCACCCGAATGACCCCGGTGATCAACCGGATCAAGCGCGCCCAGGGGCAGTTGGCCGGCGTACTCCGGTTGCTCGAGGAGGGCCGCGACTGCGAGGACGTCGTCACCCAGCTCGCGGCAGTCTCCAAGGCCCTGGACCGGGCCGGCTTCGCCATCGTGGCCTCCGGCCTACAGGAGTGCCTCACCGCCGGGGACGGCATCGACGGCGTCGACGTCAAGAAGATGGAGAAGCTCTTTCTCTCCTTGGCCTGAGGCTCGACGAGCATCGAGGTCTCGGTGGAGAGGATGCGGGGCCTGCAGGTGGCCACTCCGCCATCAGTCGCACCTGCTCGACGCGATACAGCGCCGCGGAAGGTGTCCGCCACGTTCAGCGCACTGACCTCAGGTTGAGGAAGGAGGCGAAGTTGTCGTCCGAGACCTCGGGGCCTGCGTCCATTGCCACCTCCTCCTCGATGGCAACGGCCACCTGCCCATTCGAGTCCTCAGCCCGGCTGTTCGCCTGGCGCCCCGACATGAGACTCGGAAGCATTCGCCCGATCTCGCAGATGTCGGCGTAGGTGAACCACACTCCCGCTGCGCTTGTGCGGCACCCGAGGTAGTCCCCGCAGAGCCGTCCACAGCCTCGGGTGCGGGGCGCCGGACCGTGTCACTTGCCGGGACCTGCGTACGAACCCTGGTGGTACTCCTCGATGATCGCTAGACGCCGAGGGCTCCAGCCAAGCTCGAGCGCTCGTTCCGCGGTCACGTGCTGGGCGAGGGCGAGCGCTTCGGTGAACTCGGATCCGAGCGCGTGCTCGGCGTCACGGGCCGGCCAGGAGGTGGCAGTGCCATTGCCTCCGGCGGCGGCGTCGGCCGCGCGGGCGATTGCTGCGACGTCGACAGACGCTCCCGCGACAGCGTGCAGGAGCGACCCGCCCGGAGCTTCCGCGACGGCGAGCGCGATCAGATCGGCGAGGTCGTCAACGTGGACGGTGGCCCACGCGGTGTCGGTGCCGTCGTTGACCCACCGGGCGTTGCCGTCGGCGGCCCACTGGCGCATGAGCGCCGGGATGCCGCCGCCGCGGCCGTAGGCGATGCCGGAGCGGACCACGATGCCGCGGCGAGACGATCCGAGGACCGACGTCTCGACCTTCTCGCGGCCGGCGACCAGCGCGATCGGTGCCGGCGGCGAGCTCTCCGAAACTGGGGCATCGGGCTGGGAGGCACCGAGGACCCAAGTGCCGCTGAGGTAGACGAAGACGCCGTCGTCGCCCAAGGCGTCCAGCAGCACGTCCACGGCGGCCGTGTCCGCCGACCAGTTGCCCAGCGGAGAGGCGGTGTGCACGATCCCGTCGATGTCGTCGGTGACGGCCTCGCGCAGGGACGGGAGGTCGGCCAGGTCACCGATGCGCTGGTGCGGGGATGTCGAGGTCTCGGAGGCGCGGACCAGCGGCACCACCTGGTGTCCGTTGGCTTCGAGTGCGTCGGCGACAGCAGTGCCGATGTAGCCGGTCGAGCCGATGAGGAGCAGGTTCATGGTTGTTCTCCCGTTGTCGTGCGGTCCCGGTGGGCCCGCCGTGGTTCACGATGCGGAGCATGTGTTTGTGCTGGTGTTGCGGCTGGGCGGCGAGCGCTGGCCGGGAGGTTGCCCACGCGTTGAGGCAGCCCATCCGGCGTCGTGTCATGCGGCGTCGCGTCGGGGTGCGGGGGCTGCGGCGACCAGAGGGAACAGGTGCCTCGACCACGCGGCGGCGTGTTTGGCGCGGAACAGTCCGTGGTGTCCGACCTTGCTGGCGCCCACGTCGTTGGGCGAGAGCTCGATGAGGTCGGTGTTGCTCGAGGCGAGCTCGGCGAGGAGGGTTTCGATGCCGGCTCGGATGATGATCTCGTCGTCGGTGATGTGGACGGCCGTCACCGGAGCCTCGATCTGCGCGTGCCGGTCCCGGATGTCGGGCACGTCGGCGGCCCAGTATTCGGGGTGAAGGCACCATCTGCGCCACTGCAGCATGACGCCGGCGGGGAGGTCGTCGAGGAACTGGAGCCGGCGCCCGGGGTAGTAGCCGGCGATCCGGACCGAGATCGGGACGACGGCGTGCCAGAACAGGCGGACCCATCGCCGCAGCCGGGGCGGGTTGTGGCGCCAGTACCCGTGTCCGGTGGCGACCAGGATGAACTGCTGTACCAGGGAGTGGTCGACGAAGCCGAGGATCTGGCCGCCGAGGCTGTGGCCGAGCCAGGTGATCGGGGCGTCCGACCCCGTCCGGTCCAGCTCGGCGTGGAGTGCCTCGAGGGCGGCCGCGGCGTCGCTCGCCCAGGTCAGGATGTCCGCCTGGGTACGTCGCGGTGTCCGCGTGTGGCTCGGTCCCGCGGTAGTCGAAGGTGAGGACCAGGAACCCTTGGTCGGCAAGCGCAGCGGCGAAGGCGTCGTAGAAGCTGGGGCGGGTGGCCATGGCGGGCGCCACCAGGACCGCCCCGCGGGGCGCTTCGTCGGGTCGGTACCAGGTGGCGCTGAGGAGGCGTCCGTCGTCGGCCGCGATCAGGTCGGGCTCGGCCGTGCTCATGAGCCCATCCCAAGGACGACCTTGCCGACCCGGTCGGGCGCATCGAGCCGGTCGTAGGCGGCATCGATGTCGCCGAGCGGGAAGGTCGGAGTCGACGAGCGGCGCCCACCGCTGCCCGCGTACGTGGTCGAGCAGTGCGGCGAAGTCGCGGGGGCTGCCCATGGACGAGCCGAGGATGTCGACCTGCTTCCAGTACACGGACTGCACGCGCAAGGACGCGTTCGTCGCGGCCATCTTGCCGACGACGACGAGTCGGCCACCCGGGCGCAGGGCGTCGACGAACGGTCTGCCACAGCGCGCCGGTGGGGTCGAGTGCGAGATCGGCGCCTCCGGCGGCGTCGATGAGGTCGTCGGGGAAGGTCGAGGAGGTGCGGTCGACGACGTCGTGCGCGCCGAGCTTGCGAGCGTAGGCTGCCTTCTCGGCGCCGGCGGTCACCGCGACCACCTCGGCGCCGGAGGCGGCTGCGATCTGGATCGGCCATGCTGCCGACGCCGGCAGAGGCGGCACCGACGATGACCTTCTCGCCCGGGAGCCAGCCGCCCCGCGTGACCAGGGCTCGCCAGGCGGTGAGGCCGGCCAGGGGCAGGGCGGCTGCCTCCGCTCCAGCTCAGGTGAGCCGGCTTGGGGTAGACGTTGGCGGCCGGGACGGCGACGTACTCGGCGTGCGTCCCGTTCGTGGGCGAGCCCAGGATCTCGTAGGTGTCGCCCGGGTGCGGCGTTGCGGCCCCCAGAACAGCGACGGCGAGATGAGCACCTCGGAGCCGACGGAGAGCCGAGCTCCGGGGGTGAGGGCGCTCCCGAGCTGCGACGATGACACCGGCGCCGTCGGCGCCGTAGATCGGCGCCCGGGCGCTCGTCCTGCGCGGTCGGCCAGCATCATCGCGTCGAGCCGGTTCAGGGCCGCGGCGTGCAGCCGGACGACGACCCAGTGCGGATCGGGACTGCGGTACGGGGCATCTCGGTGATCGGCGACGGGTGGCTGGGCGAGGTCGGGGTTGACGACGGCTGCCTTCATGGCGGGTCTCCTCGAGGTGGGGGAGGCCGGTGCGGGACGCAGGCAGAAGGGGGACCTGGCCCGCACCGGCGTGGCCGACGCCTGCCGGCCGGTCTCGGGTCGCGCAGGGGCGTCGAGGGTGTGGAGGTCAGGCGGTGCGGAGCACCGTCTCGAGGTCGATCTCGATCTGGAACGTCCTTGGACACCAGGAGGCCGCCGGTCTCGAGGGCCACGTTCCAGGTGATGCCGAAGTCCTCCCGGTTGACCTTGGTGCGAGCCGAGAAGATGGCGCGGTCGCCGCCCCACGGGTCGCGGGCGTGGCCCTCGAAGGCTGACCTCGAGGGGCACGTTGCGGGTGACGCCGTGGATGGTGAGGTCGCCGTGGACGGTGCCGCGGTCGCCGCGCCAGCTCGACCGCGGTGCTGCGGAACGTGGCCTGCGGGTAGCGGTCGACGTCGAAGAGGTCGGCGGACTTGATGTGCTCGTCGCGCACGGTGCTGCCGGACTCGACGGTGGCCATGTCGATCGTGACGTCGACGCGAGAGTCCTCGAGGTTCTCGGCGATCACGACGGCGCCGTTGACGCCGGTGAATCGCCCGCGGACCTTGGTCACCATGAAGTGACGGCCGATGAACGACAGGTCGGTGTGGCCGGGGTCGATGTCCCACGTGCCCACGCCGGGCAGGACGTGCCCCGCGACGGTGCGGGTGGGAGCGGTGGGCGGTGGTGGTGGTCATCGGGTTGCTCCTTCTTGTCGTGGTGTGGGTGGTGTTGCGGAGGGTGGTGCGGTCCGGTGTGCGGCGAGACGGTGTGGTCGAGTTGGGCCAGCAGTCCGTGACGGTCGAGCTGGATCCAGTACTCGGCGATCCGTCCGTCGCGGACCCGGTAGACCGCCGACCCGAGCTCCACCAGCGGCCGTGACGCCACCGGGTCGGCCGGGCCGTCAGGGGCATCGGCGTCATGGAGGCCTTCGGGGTGTGTCCGGTCGGCGGCGGTCTGCTCCCACCGGACGTACACGCGGTCGCCCTCGGCCAGCAGGTCGGTCACCCGGTAGGCGAAGCGTCCGAAGGTGGTGAACATCTCGGTCACGTGCTCGGCGTACTCGGCGGGTGTGCGCAGGACGGTGGTGGGGGCCTCCGAGGTCAGCTGGTGGCACCGCACGGTGGCCGTCATCAGCTTCTCGGCGGCCGCCGGGTCGCCGGTGACGCGGACGCGGGCAAGGAACTCGGCGACGACCCGGCCCGCGGGGGTGATCCCTAGCCAGGTCGGAACGACCCCGGGTCGAACCTCGAACGCCCTCACGACCTCTCCCGACGTGCGTGGGGCGCGATGCGGGAGGCCAGTCGGGCATGGTCGAGGACCGGGAGGACCGGCGGGGCGGTCGCTGCCGCGAGCCGGCCGGAACCGCCGTGCAGCATGGCCCGGCTGGGCGGCGCCGCCTGGGTCGCGGTCGGATCGGTCAGTGGTGTCATGCCCCGAGCGTCGAGCGGTCGCCTTGGGCCGGCGTTGTGGCCGCGTTGGGCCGCCGACCGGGACCGGCCACAAGACACGCCCCACATCAACCTTGGGGCTCACCGCGGGCGTGACGACCACTCGCTGCGGGGCCCTGGACCCAACGCCGCCGCAACAACTCCCCAAGCCGAGCGCCGGACGCTCAGCACCATGTCCATCAACCACACCCGGCCGGCCCGCGAGACGTTCAGCGATCCGGACCTCCGTGACCTGCGCACCTTCGCCGTGGTGGCCGTCCTGAGCGGCTGGATCTTCCTCGGCATCCCCGTCACCTTGGACATCCCGGTCGAGCCGTTCGTGCTGCTCACCCTGCTCATCGGCCTGGTGACTCCCGCGGTCGTGCTCACGCGCCGCGACCCTCACGCCTCCATGCGCGCGCTGCTACGTGACTGCCTGCGCCCGTCCCGCCCGTTCTGGCTGATGGTGCCGGCGCTGCTCGCGATCCCGGTCCTTTCCTGGCTCCTCGGCGACGCGTTGGGCGGCGCGACGCAGGTCGACGGTGCCCTCGTGGCGAGCCTGGCCGTCAACGTCGCGTCCAGCCTGGTCATCGTCAACCTGTGGGAGGAGATGGCGTGGATGGGCTTCTTCCAACGCCGCGCCATCGCCAAGTGGGGCCCGGTGCCCGGCAGCCTGGTGACCGGGGCACTGTTCGTCGGCATCCACTTCCCGCTGGCCTTCGTCGGCGCCGACGACACCGCGGGGCTCCTGGTCAACGTCGCGATCCTGATCGGATCCAGCATCGGGCTGCGCCTTCTCCTGGCCTTTGTCGACGCCGTCAGCGGCCGCAGCATCCTGACCGTCGCGATCCTGCACGCCTCCTGGAACGCCACCGGCGACCTGCTCGACACCGACCATGACTGGGTGCGGTACGCCGTGACCATCGCCCTCGGCCTGCTCATGTCGCGCCGCCGCCCCGGCGATGCGCCGCCACCCGCGCGGGATGGTGACGCGATGACCGTCCAGGTGCTGCGCTACGCAGCGTTCACCGACGGCGGGACAGGGTGGGAACCCGGCGGTGCGGTCCTGGACGCGGACCGGCTCGGGGACGCCGAGATGCTGCGCATCGCCCGCACCATCGGGTACTCCGAGACGGCGTTCGTCACCACGGGAAGCGTCCCGGACACGCTCGGCCTGCGGTTCTTCAGCCCCCAGGCCGAGGTCGCCTTCTGCGGGCACGCGACCGTGGCCACCGCAGTCGCCCTGGCCGATCGTGACGGCCCCGACACCCTCAACTTCCTCACTCCGGCCGGGCTCGTCCCGGTCCGAACCGAGAGCTCGGCCCACGGCACCGTGGCGACCCTGGTCTCGCCGCCGACCTCGACCCGGGAGGCGACCCCAGTCGAGGTCGGCCGCACCCTCGCCGCACTGCGGTGGGCGTCCGAGGACCTGGATCCCGCGTTCCCTCCGGACGTCGCGTTCGCCGGCAACCACCACCTGGTCCTCGCCACCCGGACACGCGAGCGCCTCGCGGACCTTCACTACGACTTCGCTGCCCTGGCCGCCCTCATGGAAGAGCTGGGCTGGACGACCGTCCACCTGGTGCGGCGCGAGTCGCCCACCGTCTT
>CAVRMH010000006.1:0-120808 GCA_963721775.1 uncultured Actinomycetota bacterium
GGCCAGGTCGAAGCTCGCCGGGAACACGCCCAGCCGGGCGAAGCTGGCACGTCCACGTCGAGCGGCCGGTAGCTGCCGCTCGATGGTGGCGGTCGGCGGATGCCGGTGACCCGCCTTCGGACGTCCACCGACCAGCAGCCGGTGAGCCGAGTCGTCCACAGCAGCAGCAGCTCGGTCAGGCCATGCTCCAGCTTGTCCGCCGCCAGCTCGATCGCCAGCGAGGCTGGTCCACGCTGGCGGAGCTCGACAACCGCGCGGGTCGTCCGCGGACGCCGACCCGGGGCCGGCGGCGGCGCTCGCGCTGCGACGAAGAGCTCCGCCGAGTCCGGTTCAGCGACCCGATCCGGTGCACCGCCTCGCCGTCGTACGCGGACGCTCGCGGCTGGTTGACCAGGATGCGGGCCCGCGGTCCGGCGTCCAGCGCGGCGTCGACCAGCCCGGCACTGGCGTCGAGCAGGTGCTCGCAGTTGTCGAGCACCAGCGGCAGCTTCGTCGCCGTAGGTTTCCGCCAGCGCCACTGCCGTCGAACGACCCGTGCCCTCGATGCCGGCCGCCTGGCGGGATCCGCGCGACCACGCCGGCCGTCGCCGACCGGCGCCAGCTCGGCGAGGTCCACCTCAACTCCGACCCCGTCCGACTTCGAGCCGGGCCAGGGCGAGCGCGCCAGCGTCGACTTCCGGCCCCGCCCGGCGGGTCGACTAGCGATGCGGTGGTCGCCGAGCAGGGCCGCTCACCGTCGAGGTTGGCGGCTGTTCGATCAAGCGGGTCCGCTCGGCCGGCAGCGGCGCGGCCGAGCAGGCACTGGGGCACCAGGGTCGACGGCGACCGCCTCGGCCTCCGCCGGAGCGACGCGCCGACGGGCTCGGGCTCCGCCGCGCGCTGGAAGACCTCCGCCATCCGGTCGAGGGCACGCAGGGCGGCCTGCCGCCGGCCGGCGGCCACGTGGGTGCGCACCAGCCCGACGTACGCCTCGTCAGCAGGGGGTCGGGGGCGACGAGGTCCTCCACCGGCCGGCCGCCGCAGCAGCTCGAGCCGACGGACCAGGCGCTGGGCCGCCTCGGTCACGGCTCGTGGTGGTGGGGGAGGGTCCCGGTGTAGCGGGCCACCGCGTCCTCGGCCGCTCGGGACTGCCGTTGGCCGGGCTGGTCGCTCTGCCTGTCGAAGTCGGCCACGTCGAGGGTGACCTCCGCGCGGGAACAGCACCACGGAGCCACCGGTCAGCACCACGGAGTCGCGGCAGTCGAGCGCGGTGCGGGCGTAGTGCGCGGCCGTGTGCAGCGCGGCGCGGCCTCGCCACGAGCAGGTCGGCCAGCAGGCGTCGATGACCTGGTCACGCAGGCAGCGGTGCCGGCTGCAGGGCCAGCGCTGACCAGGCTCGGCGGCGGACGCGCGGCGCCAGCTCGTGGCGGGACCGTCGGTCGTCCACGGTCACGCTCGAAGCCGCGAGACGGATGACCTGCATCGCCACCCCCAGGAGCATCGAAGAAAGTGGGCACCGGCGGGGGCTCCACCCGGGCGCGATGGCGGCGTCAGCAGGAGTGCGCGCCACTCGCCGCGGATGGGGGTGTGGTCGCTGGAAGGTCCTCGCGGCGGTCCCATCTTCTCGAGCACGCGCGGACCAGACGTTGTCGGGACGCAGGTGGCGTAGATGCGGTCGATGCGGCTCCTCGAACCCGAACCGGTACCGCCCGGCCGGCACCGGTGGAGCCGTAGCGGCTCCCCACCGGTCCGGACTGATCACGAACCCCGTCTCGGCCTCGTGCGGGCCTTGCTGGTAGATGCCCACGACCGAACGGCTCACCGACCGGCTCGGTGATCGCGAACGTGTAGCGGGTCGGGGTGCGTCGGTGGTCGCAGTCTCGATGAAGCCGCGGGTGTCCTCGGGGTGTTCGAGTACACCAGCCACGAAGCGGGTGGTCTCGGGGTCGGAGGCAGCGGTGGACAGCGTCGAAGTCGTCGGCGGCGTATCGCGACGAGACGTTCGGTCGCGCCCCATCGCAGGAGCTTGCCGATCCGGGCCGAGCGGCGGGTCTTTGATCGTCCGCTGTGGTGGTGGGGCGGGTCGTTCCGTGGAGGATCACCAGCGTCCCGACCACGGAGGAGTCCACCATGCGCACACTCATCGTCACCGAGTTCATCACCCTCGACGGCGTCGTCGACTCGCCCGGAGGCGGCGCGGCATCCGCACGCCGGCTGGACGTTCAAGGAGATCCAGTTCGACGAGGAGGCCTACGAGATCAAGGGCCGCGAGCAGGCCGAGGCCGGCGCGATGCTGCATCGGCCGCGTCAGCTACGACGAGTTCGCGCCGGTGTGGCCCACCATGGACGAGTTCGCCGAGTACAACGCGATGCCGAAGTACGTCGTGTCCACCACCCTGACGCGACCCCGAGTGGAACAACACCACCGTGCTGCGCTCGCTCGACGAGGTCGCGGCGCTCAAGGCGGGCGAGGGCGGCACGATCCTGCGTGCACGGCAGTGCCACGCTCGCGCAGAGCCTCGCCGAGGCCGGCTTGGTCGACCGGTACCACCTGCTGGTCTTCCCGGTGCTGCTCGGCGAGCGGCAAGCGGCTGTTCAGCGACGGCGACAGGACCAGGCTGCAGCTCGTCGAGCACGAGGCGTACTCGAACGGCGTCGCAGAAGGCGGTCTACGACGTCGTGCGCTGACGCTGACCAGGCGGAGCAAATCCGCGCCTGGCGACACTGATAGAGGCAGGAGCAGTGACGGCGCCAGCACCACGGGAGGGCCACATGCCGCACGACGACGCCATCAATATCGCGGGAGCGACGATCACGACGGCGCGGCGCCGCGCCGGGCGTGGACCGACGACGACGCCGAACCGGCGCTGGAGGTTCGGCAGGCTCAGCGGACCCGCTGCTGACGCCGGCGCTGGGCACGGGCCCGGACGCCGACGCCATGCGCGACCTACTGCACCTGGGCCCTGGAACAAGCCGAGCACCTGCTGGCCGACCTGCTGCGGCCGCTCAGCGCTGGACAGTGGGGCGAGGCTGGGCGGGCGTGCGAATGGCCGCCTCGCCGAGGACGACGACCTCGAGATCGGCCTGGTCTACGCCGGCCGCGTGGGGCTAGGGGCACGCGGCCGAGGCCGGCCATGTGGCTGATGATGCTTCAGCGGACGGCGAGGACTGCTGTTCGCCGTCGCGCGCCCGGAACACCGTGGGTCCACCGCCGGCCGCGTCGGCATCAGCGGTGGGTCGGGGAGACCGAGAAGTACCACGACGGAGGCGTCCGGTCGCGCAAGGCGACCTCGACGCGCCCTGCCGCGGCAGCAGCCGTCCGGCGGGCGCCCAGCGCAGGACGATCGGCACGAACAGGGCGAGCCACATGACCTTGCCGAAGCCGAGGTCGTCGCAGCGTCCGAGCCCCGGACCTGGAGCGTCGCTTCATCTCGTCGTTCTCGCGCGGTGGCGAAGGACTTCAGGACCTGCGGATGGTCTCCGGCGAGGAAGCCGATCTCGTCGTAGAACTCTTGTCGAAGATCTGTAGAAGCCGTTGTCCCACTGGGTCCGCCGCCGACGATGGTCAGCAGCGCGACGTTCGCCGGCGCGCTTCGGTGGTGACGGTGACGTAGCGGTACTGCGTGTCCAGGTCGCGCGAGAGAAGCTGGCACTTCTCCACGGGCGCGGGCTCGGCGTGCTGCAGGACCGTGAGCGGTTCGCGGTGATCCGACGCCAGGCACCGTGGGACCAGCAGTAGGTCCTGGCCGACCTCGCTCACTGGCTGGCGTCGTCGTCGAAGGCCGCGTGCGCGGCGACCGAGGTGATGGTGATCTTCTCGGTCTGTTCTCGGTGAGCGCGTAGACCTGGGTGGCGAGGTCCATCGACCGGCGCGACGGAGACGTCGCCGCTGGCGGCGTACACGTTGCTGTAGTCGAGCGTGACGGGGTCCGTTGCGCGGGTGCCCCGGATGGTCCACGACGCCTTCGCGCCGCCCTTGCCCACGTGGTCGAGGGCCTGGTCGCTGACATCGCGACGATGGTCGACAGGCTGAGGTCGGCGAGCATGTCCGGGACCGACACGTGGGTGACGCCGCTCTTGTCACGGCCGCGGTACGTCGCGCTCGAGGACACGTCGTACGTCGTCGGCAGGGCGCCGAGGACGCCGCGGATGCCGGTCAGCCGGTCCTCCACGACGGTGCCGACCGGCGCGCCGAGGTTGGCCAGCTTGAAGCTGCTGATGGCGACGTCCGGCTGGATGGTGATCGCGTCCGCGCCGCGCAGGGTGTACGTCGAGTCGCCGGCGAACGCGAGCGGGTGTCCGAAGCCGAGCACGTCGTCGCCACAGACGTAGGTCGCGGTGCCGACGGCGGCCATGGTGACGGTGCCGTCCGACAGGGACGCGGCGAGGTTGCCGCCGGCGACCATCGGGGCCGGCACGGCGGCGGCGTCGACGCCGCCGCTGGCGCGCGCCACCGGACCGTCGTCGTCGAGCCAGCCCGCGAGCTGCGTGAATCGGCTCGAGCTGAGGCCGGAGACCGCGATCGGCAGCGGCAGCCGCTGCATCCCGGCGGCCGCCTGGGCGCTGGTGGTCGTCGCCGGTGCCGACCAGGCTGCGGGCGAGGGCGCGCGGAACGGCCACCTTCTCGGCCAGGGTCGGTGCCGAGGCCGGCACCAGGTCCAGCATGTCGGCGGCCGGTGTCAGGCCCGCGATGGTGGTCGGACCCATGCTCAGCGCGTAGGACACGGCGCCGACCAGCTGCCCCGTGGCGGGGTCGTAGACCGGCGATCCGGACATGCCCTGCCAGATGCCGGCCGTCTCGATGGTGGGCGAGGACAGCTTGGCGATGATCAGGTCCACGCCGGGGGCGATGCCGTCCTCGAGGGTGTCGAGGTAGGTGCCGCTGAAGGTCTCCGGCTCGGTGCCGCGGGTGACGGTCAGGCCGGTCAGGTCCTGGTCGGTGACCAGGCTGTCCGCCGGGAAGGCGGTGACGCACTCGTCCGGTGCGGCGGAGGCCGGGGCCGTCGTGGTGGAGGCCAGTCCGGCCGCTCCGACGACGCCGGCGGTGAGACCGGCGACGACCAGGCGACGGGGTCGGGGCAGGTGCCCGAGTCTGCTCACGGAGTTCTCCCTCGTGTCGTGGCGCCTCTCCCGTGGATGCGCGCACGCATCGTCCCGCCCGGGAGTCGCGAGGCGCAGCCGAATGCCCGAACCGGTTCGCGTCCGAGCCCCCCGGGGTCCGCGACGGGCCGGGCCGACCGGACGACCCCAGACACCCCACGCGCGCGGCCCATCTTGGGTCAATCGGCCTCCGCGGGCGGCGCTTCGCTGAGACCATGGCCGGATGGGGGACGTGCGTACACGGTGGCCCCTCGATGCGAGCGTGCTCGAGGGGATCGACGGCGCTGCGTTCGAGGTCGACCCGGACGGCAGCATCCGGCTCCTCAACGACCTCGCGGACCGGGAGTACGCCCGGCCGGGCGACTGTCTCGTCGGTCGGCCACTGACCGATCTCTTCGCGCACGGTGACCGCACCGCGGTCGCGGCCGTAGTGCGGCAGGTGCTCGAGGGAGAGGCCTGGCAGGGACACGTGGAGGTACCCCGCCGGGACGGCACCGTCCACGACGCGGAGGTCACCTGCTCGCCCCTGTTCGCCGACGGCGCCGTACGCGGACTGTTGTGCGTCGTGGTCGACGCGTCGCAGGAGGGCGATCGCCTGCGGGCCTTCCGCCTGCTCGGCGAGCGGCTCACCCGCCTGGCCCGCGTTGCCGGGGAGCTGGCCCGGGCCGACGACGTGGAGACGGTCAACCGGATCATCACCTCGCACAGCGCCGACGCGGTCGGCGCCACCATCGCCTCGCTCCTGCTGCTCGAGGGCGAGGACCAGCTGCGGCTCGTCGGCCTGCGTGGGGGCGAGCCCGGCGAGGAGGAGCAGTGGGCCAGGTTCCCCGTGGCGGCCAGGACACCGGCGGGGGACGTGATCCGCACGGGCAAACGGGTCCTCGTCGTCGGCGCCGACGCCATCGCCGAGCAGTACCCCGACTCGAACCCTCGCGGCGAGCGCTCGGTGGTGTGCCTGCCCCTCAACGTCAGCAATCGCACCGTCGGGGTCATCGGGCTCTCGTTCCCCGGCGTACGCATGATCGACACCGCGGAGCTGGAGTTCCTCGAGATCCTCGCCGACAGCTGTGCCCAGGCCCTGCAGCGGATCGAGTCGCAGGCGGCGGCCGCCACCAGTGCCGAGCGGCTGGCGTTCCTGGCGGATGCCTCGGCCGAGCTGGCCAGCAGCCTCGACTACGAGGCCACCCTGAAGAAGGTCGCCCAGCTGGTGGTCCCGACCTTCGCGGACTGGTGTGCGATCGACATCGTCGGCGACGGCCGACTGCACCGGCTCGCGGTCGCCCACGTCGACCCGGCCAAGGTCGAGCTGGCCCGCACGCTCGAGGAGCGCTACCCCAGCAACCCGGACGCGCCGCGTGGCACCTGGCACGTGATGCGCACTGGCCGCAGCGAGCTGATTGCCGAGGTCACCGACGAGATGCTGGTGGTGGCGGCGGTCGACGAGGAGCACCTGCGGATCGCCCGGGAGCTCCAGCTGCGCAGCGGGCTGATCGTGCCGCTCGTGGCGCGCGGCAAGGTGCGCGGCGTCATCACCTGGGTGGCGGCCGAGTCCGACCGTCGCTACACCGAGGACGACGTCGGCTTCGCCGAGGACCTCGCCCGCCGGGCCGCGGTGGCCATCGACAACGCCGAGCTCTACAGCCACACGCTCGCGGCCGCCGTACGCCTGCAGGAGGCGGTGCTGCCGGAACGGATGCCCGACGTACCCGGCTTCGAGATCGCCAGCTACTACGACCCGTCGGGCCGGACCGACGTCGGCGGGGACTTCTACGACGTGATCCCGCTGGTCGACGGGCGGCTGGCGGTCTTCGTCGGTGACGTGATGGGCCGCGGGGTCGAGGCCGCAGCCGCGATGGCGCAGATGCGGGCCGCGGTGCGTGCCTACACCGCGATCGACCCGCAGCCCTCGCGCGTGCTCGGCCGGCTCGACCGGATGTTCGCGCAGTACCCCACCGACCAGATCGTGACGCTGGCCTTCCTCGTCGTCGACTCCGCGCACGACCGGGTCACCGTCGCCAACGCCGGACATCCACCGCCGGTGGTGCTGCGTGAGGCGGGCGGGGCCGAGCAGCTCCCGGACGCGGACGGCTGCCCGCTGGGCGTGCTGGCCGAGGACCGGCACGAGCAGACCTACCCGATGTACGCCGGGGACACGCTGCTGGTCTTCACCGACGGGCTGATCGAACGGCGCGACGAGGACATCGACGTGGGCCAGCGCAAGGTCGTCGACGCCATGCCGATGCTCTCGCGGCCGGACCTCGACGGCGCGCTGCGCGCGATGGTCGACACGCTGCGCGAGACGGCCCGGGACGACGACGTCGCCGCGGTGGTCGTCCGGCGTACGTGATCGGGATCGCGGTTGGGGCGCCGGCGGGCGCGTGTCATTTCTCCGCAATTGCAGCCGAATGACATGAATCCGGCGCGAAAACATGTCACAACCCCGCAATTGCGGAGTTACGACCAGCGACCAGCGACCCCCGGCCGACGGGAAAGCGCGCCCCGTGTGCCCCTCCCGGCTGTCGCAGGCCGGGTCTAGGGTGCGAAGGAACCGACATTCCTACGACGGGGAGCGCAGCGATGGCATCACGACTCAACCCCTACATCGGCTTCCGTGACGACGCGCGGCAGGCGATGGAGTTCTACCAGCAGGTCTTCGGCGGCGAGCTGGCGATCAGCACCTTCGGCGAGTACGGCGCGCCGGAGGGCACCCCGGGCGACGGGATCATGCACGCCATGCTCGAGACGCCCAGCGGCTTCACGCTGATGGCCTCCGACACACCGCCCGGGATGGACTACCCCAGGGCGCCAGCAACATCACCGTCAGCCTGAGCGGCGACGACGCCGACGAGCTCCGCGGCTGGTGGGAGAAGCTCTCCGAGGGCGGCACCGTCACGATGCCGCTGGAGAAGCAGATGTGGGGCGACGAGTTCGGCATGTGCACCGACAAGTTCGGCATCGGCTGGATGGTCAACATCGCGGGCGACCAGGCCTGACCCACCCTGGGAATACCTCGCCGCGGCTCGGGGCTGCACCGGCATGGAACTCGACGACGCCCTGGCGCTCGCCCGGGCCACCAGGCAGTCGGTGCTGACCACGATCCGTCGCAACGGCCGGCCGCAGCTCTCCAACGTGCTGCACGCGGTCGCGGACGACGGCACCATCCGCATCTCGAGCACGGCCTCCCGTGCCAAGGTGGCGAACCTGCGGCGCGAGCCCTGGGCCGCGGTGCACGTCGACGGGCCGTCGTTCTTCTCGTACGCCGTGATCGAGGGCGAGGCGTCGGTGACCCCGACCGCGGCCGACCCGCACGACGCGACGGTCGAGGAACTGGTCGACCTCTACCGCTCCCTCGCAGGGGAGCACGAGGACTGGGACGCCTACCGGGCGGCGATGGTCGACGACGGTCGGGTGGTCGTGACGATCACGCCCGGTCCGGGCGTACGGCGTGCTGCCCGACACCCTGCCCGGGCTCTGACGGGACCGCCCGGGCGATGAATCCGGGCGACGCAGCCGGTCGGTAGGTGCTGTCCGGAAGAAAGTTCCCGACGCCCTGTCGTATCCCGACGCCCCCGTTCGTGGTGGAGATGACCGGCCACCACCGAGAAGGAGCCCCACCATGAACGACCGCCGCGCCCGCTGGCTCGCGCTCTACGCGCTCTGCCTCGGCGACCTGATGATCGTCCTGGACACGAACATCGTGAACGTCGCCCTGCCCTCCATCCAGACCGACCTCGGCTTCTCCCCGACGGCCCTGGCCTGGGTGGTGAACGCGTACATGCTGACCTTCGGCGGGTTCCTCCTGCTGTCCGGCCGCCTCGGCGACCTCTACGGCAACCGCCGGGTGCTGCTCGGCGGGGTCGCCGCGTTCACCGTGGCCAGCGTCGCCTGCGCGTTCGCCCCGAGCTCCGGCTTCCTCGTCGTCGGCCGCGCCGTGCAGGGCCTCGGCGGCGCGGCGGTGTCGGCGGTCGCCCTCGCGCTGATCATGGGCCTCTTCTCCGACCCGGCCGAGCGGGCCAAGGCGATGGGCGTCTTCGGCTTCGTGATGTCGGGCGGCGGCGCCGTCGGCGTACTCCTCGGCGGGGTCCTCACCGGCCTGCTCACCTGGCACTGGATCTTCCTGGTCAACGTCCCGATCGGCATCGCCGTCTGGGTGCTGGTCACCCGGCTGCTCCCCGCCGACCGCCCGCAGGAGTCGCCGGGCCGGCTCGACGTACTGGGTGCGGGCCTGGTCACCGTCGCCCTGATGCTCGCGGTGTACGGCGTGGTCGGCGGCAACGAGGCCGGCTGGACCTCGACCCGGACGCTCGGCATCCTCGCCGGCGCCGCCGCGCTGATGGTCGCCTTCGTGGTCCGCGAGGCCCGGGTCGAGCACCCGCTGGTGCCGCTGCGGCTCTTCCGGCTCCGCAACGTCGCGGTCTCGCAGGTCGTCGGCGTGCTGTGGGCCGGGGCGATGTTCGCCTGCTTCTTCCTCACCGCCCTCTACATGCAGGGCGTCCTGGGGTACGACGCCCTCGAGGTCGGGCTGGCCTACCTGCCGTCCTGCGTGGTGATGGCCCTGATGTCGCTGCGGGTGAGCGACAAGCTGGTCATGCGCTTCGGCATCCGCCCGCCGCTGACCGTCGGGCTCGGCCTCGCGGCGGCTCAGCCTGGCGCTGTTCTCCCAGGCGCCGGTGGACGGCAGCTACGTCGTGCACGTCCTGCCCGGGATGGTGCTGCTCGGCATCGGCGCCGGCATCGCCTTCAACCCGGTGCTCCTGGCCGCGATGGGCGACGTCGAGCCGCACGAGGCGGGTCTTGCCTCCGGCGTGGTCAACACCTCGTTCATGATGGGCGGCGCCCTCGGCCTCGCCGTCCTGGTCAGCCTCTCCACCTGGCGCACCGAGGACCTGGCCGCCGGCGGCACGGCGCCGCCTGGAGGCGCTCAACGGCGGCTACCAGCTGGCCTTCGCCGCCGGCGCGGTGATGGCCGCGGCCGCCGCGGTCGTCGGTGGTGCCCTGCTCCGGCCCCGGCCGATGCAGCAGCCGGAGCCGGCCCGGGAGGAGGCCGAGGTGGCCGCCGCCTGAGCGGCCCGAGGTGCGGGTCACCGCATGGCGCCCTCCTCGTCGGGTACGCACCGCGTCCCATGTGCTGACGAGGAGGGACGTCCATGCGGATCGGTTACACCCTGATGAGCGAGCAGTCCGGACCGAGGGAGCTGGTGCGGTACGCCGCCCGGGCGGAGCAGGCCGGCTTCGACTTCGAGGTCATGAGCGACCACTACTTCCCGTGGCTGGAGGAGCAGGGGCACTCCGGCTACGCCTGGTCGATGCTCGGCGCGGTCACCCAGGTGACCGACTCCGTCGAGCTGATGACCTTCGTGACCTGCCCGACCATGCGCTACCACCCGGCGGTGGTGGCGCAGAAGGCGGCGACGATCGGCGTCCTCTCGGACGGCCGGTTCACCCTGGGCCTCGGTGCCGGCGAGAACCTCAACGAGCACGTCGTGGGCCGCGGCTGGCCGCCGGTCAACGTGCGTCACGAGATGCTGGTCGAGGCGGTCGGCATCATCGACGCGCTCTTCGACGGCGGGTACGTCAGCCGCTCCGGTGAGCACTTCCGGGTCGACTCGGCGAAGCTCTGGGACCTTCCCGAGCAGCGCGTGCCGCTGGCGCTGGCGGTCTCGGGCAGCCAGTCGATCGAGCTGTTCGCCCCGCTGTCGGACCACCTGGTCGCCGTCGAGCCCAGTCCGGAGCTGGTCGAGGAGTGGCAGGCGGCAGGCCCCCGCGGCGACCGCACCATCGGCCAGCTGCCGATCTGCTGGGCGCCGACCCACGAGGCGGCGGTGGAGCTCGCGCACGAGCAGTTCCGCTGGTTCGGCGGGGGCTGGAAGGTCAATGCCGAGCTGCCCGGCCCGGCGGGGTTCGCCGGGGCGACCCAGTTCGTCCGGCCGGAGGACGTGGCGTCCTCGATCCCGTGCGGTCCCGAGGTCGAGCCGGTGCTGCGATCCATCGCGGAGTGGGAGGACGCCGGCTTCACCGACCTGGCGCTGGTGCAGATCGGTGACGAGGGACAGGACGAGTTCCTCGACTGGGCGGAGAAGGACCTCCTCCCGGCGTACCGCGAACGCAGCCGGTGAGCGACGACGGGGCGGCGACGTTCTGGGAGCGGCGGCGCAGCTGGGTCGCGGAGGCCGGGAGACAACGGCGCGACCGCCTGCGCGACCCGTTGCTGTGGGCCGACCTGCTGCAGGCGGCCAAGGCGGCCCTGGCCGGTGCGCTGGCCTGGTGGGTGGCGCTCGACGTGTTCCACCTCGACCAGCCGTTCCTGGCGCCCTGGTCCGCGGTGCTGGTCGTGCACGCGACGCTGTACCGCACGTTCTCACGGAGTGCCCAGCAGGTGGCGGCGACGTTCGCCGGCGTCTTCCTGGCCTGGGTGACCGGGCTGGTCTTCGGCCTGGACCCGACCGCGATGGGCGTCATGCTGCTCGTGGCGTTCCTCGTGGGGCGCTGGAGGCCGCTCGGCGACGAGTCCACCACGGTGGCCACCACGGCGATCGTGGTCCTCGCCACCAACGCCGTCAGCGACTCCAACCTGCTCTGGGGTCGGCTGCTCGACACCTGCGTCGGCGTCGCCATCGGCCTGCTGGTCAACCTCCTGGTCTGGCCGCCGCTGCGTGACCGTGCCGCGTGGGCGCACGCGGCGCGCATCCCACGTGCCCTGGGAGAGGTGCTGAGCCGGATCGCCGCGGACGTGGGTCCCGACTTCGACCCCGACCACGCCGACACCTGGTTGCGGACCGCGCGGGAGGTCGACGTACGCATCGACGAGTCGTGGGCCCTGCTGGAGCAGGCCCAGGAGAGTGGCCGCTTCAACCCGCGACAGCGGCAGCGACGCGAGAAGCTCCGGGAGCTCGAGCCGGTCCTCCACCTGCTCGAGCAGGCGGTCGCGGAGACGCAGAGCATGGTCCGCACGATCACGATCAGCGCGGACCAGGCGCGTCTGTGGGAGCAGGCCTTCCGCAGCCGGTGGTGCGAGCTGCTGGGTGAGACCGGTGAGGCGGTGGCCGCCCTGGACGCCGACCGGTTGCGGGCGATCCGCACGGAGCTGCACACGTTGGCCGAGGACCTCTCGACGCACGAGCTGGCCGGCAACTCGTGGCACGAGTACGGCGGGCTCATCATCAACCTGCGCAACGTCGTCGACTCGGTCGCCCAGATGGTGGCGCCCGAGCCGCTGCAGCCGTGGCGGCCCGCCCAGCTCGTGGATCCCGTCCGTAGGCTGGCCGCGCAGCCCGACCACCGAGGAGCACCGTGAAGATCCAGCGCACCGTCGAGACCACCGCCACCCCCGCCGCGGTCTTCGCCTACCTGAGCGACTTCACCACCACCACGGAGTGGGACCCCGGCACCGTGCGGACCACACGCGTCTCCGGGAACGGCGACGTCGGCACGGAGTACCGCAACGTCTCGAAGTTCCATGGGCCGGGAGACCGAGCTGACCTACCGGGTCACCGAGCACGAGCCCGACAGCCGGTTCGCGCTGCGCGGCACCAACAAGACCGTCACCGCGCACGACACCATGGAGATCGCCCCGCACGGGACCGGCTCGCGGGTGACCTACACCGCCGACTTCGACTTCACGGGCGTCGCCAGGTTCGTCGCTCCGCTGCTGGCGCCGGCGCTCAAGAAGCTCGGCGACGAGGCCGAGGAGGGCCTGCGCACGGCGCTCGGCAAGCTCTGAGCACCGGCGCCTAGGCACCTCTTCGCCAGGCGGTGAAGGTGTCGAGCGGTCGATGCCGTTCTTGAGTTGACGAAGTCGATTCCGGCCCACAGTCGATGGTGTCGACCCGTCCGTATTCGTGAGGTCCACGGCTTCGTCTCTGCCGTTCCGAAGACGGACCACGTCGGCGCCGGGCCCGGGGTCCACGAGGTCATCGCCGTCCCCAGCGAAGATGTGATCGGCGCCGTGACCGCCATAGATGCCGACCTGTCCATGTCGTCCCAGTCGTTCGGACCGCCGTACATCCATCGTCGCCGTAGCCTTCGTCAGAGGTCAGGGCCCAGATCGCCCACGACGACACATGGTCCGCTGCCCACGTCGGCCACGTCCAAGACAAAAGTGCCGCGATCGGCCCAGTAGCCGCGCCCTGGACCAAGGTGCGGATCCGGTCATCCCCGGGTTTCGGCCTCCACAAGGTCCTCGCCCCGGCCCCCGGTGATGAGGTCGGCCGTCGTCACCCATCAGGCGGTCGCGTCCCTGGTAGCCCGCGATGCGGTCGTCGCCACCGCGACCGTTGATCGCATCCGCGTAACGGGTCCCGGTCAGGACATCTGGGCCGGGGTGCCGATCTTCGTGACGGCGCTCGCGGCTGTCGGTCCAGGGCGACCGCTGCACAGCGACGAGGCAGGCGAGGACGGCGTTGCGGCGCTGATTGCGAACTGACATGTCAAGACCTCCGTGACTGCGGCGAGTGCGGTTGACGCTAGGCCCGCCCATCGAGAGTCGGAACGGGCGGAAAGGTCCTCGGAGGTCAGGACGCAACCGGGACACTCTGGAGGGGGCAAGGCTTCGCCCTCTGCGCGACGAGCAGCCGACGAGGCCGAGGAGGGCCTACGCACGGCGCTCGGCAAGCTCTGACCTCACTGGTGGACGTTAGGGGCAGACAGGAGTAGGCCTCTTGTCTGCACCCCGGGTCCATCGGGTCACTGCCGGGCTGACCGAGTCGCCCCGTCGGGGACGACCTGGCTGAGAGTTGCAGGGCCTGGTGGCCCGGGACGTGCAGATCGGCCATAGGGCTATGCGCCAAGGCTTGCCGGCCTGGAGCGCCTCAGTGAGCGACCGACCGTCACGTCCCGGACCGGAGTGCTGAATCCGTGGGCTGACGGAAAGGAGCACTCTCATGCAGGCTACGCCCACTTTCGCCGGGATCGACTGGTCCTGGCAGCACCACGCGCTGTGCATCGTCGACGACGATGGGCAGCGGATCGAGGAGGCCACGGTGCCGCACTCGCAAGCCGGGGCTGGCCAAGATCACCACCCTGCTGCGCCGTCACGGCGTGCATCGGGTCGGGATCGAACGCGGCGACGGACCGGTGGTCGAGCACCTGCTCCGCGACGGGTTCGAGGTCGTGGTGATCTCGGCGCGGCAGGTGAAGTCGCTGCGGGCCCGCTACGGATCGGCGGGCAACAAGGACGACCGGTTCGATGCCTTCGTCCTGGCCGACGCGCTACGCACCGATGCCGGCCGCTGGGCCGTGGTCCAGCCCGACAGCGAGGAGACGATCGCGTTGCGGATGCTGGTGCGTGCCCGCCACGACCTGATCGACCACCGGATCGCGGTGCACAACCAGCTGCTGGCCGTGCTGCAGCACAACTTCCCCGGCGCGATCGGACTGTTCAGCCAGCTCGACATCGCGATCAGCCTGACGTTCCTGCGACGGTTCCCCACCGAAGCCAAAGCCGCCTGGCTGACCGCTGGCCGGGGCGAGCTGCGGATGGCGCACTGGCTCAAGGCCAACGGCTACTGCGGCCGCCACACGCCCGCGACGACTGGTCGACCACCTCCGCGACGCCGCCACCGGACGCGCTACTGGTGCCGCGGCAGAAGCCGGCGAGGTGATCGTGCTCACGCTCGTCGACCTGCTCACCACGCTGCGCGAACAGCAGACCGCACTCGAGGCCCGGATCAAGGAAGCGCTCCTGGCCCACCCCGACGGACCGATCTTCCAGTCCCTGCCACGCGCCGGCACGTGCGCGCCGCCACCCTGCTGGCCGAGATCGGCGACTGCCGCGCCCGGTTCCCCGACCCCGCATCACTCGCCGCCGCAGCCGGCGTCGCACCCTCGACCCGGCAGTCGGGCAAGCACCTCAACGTCGCCTACCGGCGCGGCTGCAACAAACAACTGCGCCACGCCCTGGTCGACTGGGCCCAAGACACCCCACGCGCCAACGCCGTGGGCCCGCGACACCTACGACCGCGCCCGCGACCGCGGCTGCCGCCACCCCCACGCAGCACGGATCCTGGCCCAAGGCTGGACCAGGATCCTGTGGCGCTGCTGGCACGACCACATGCCCTACAACCCCGACCTACACGGCCGGCTCAGCACCCTCCTTCAGGAGGCTGCTTGACATAGGGCTCTCAGGCCTCGCAAGCCCCCCGGGTCCGGCGTTCCGTGCGTTCCGGTCGTTGTCGCGGCGGCGGGTTCCAGTTAGTCACGCAACACCTCGATGTCGAGGAGTTGTCCGTGAGGGGTCGTCCGAAGCATCCGCGGGAGTTCGATCGTCGGTTCTGGGCGGGGGTCCGTGCCGGGCTCAGTGTGGAGACTGCTGCTCGTGGCGCCGGCATGTCCGTGACATGGGGCAGGCGGACGTTCCGCGAGGCTGGCGGTGTGAATCCCACTCGTGCCGCAGGCTTGGCTGGTCGGTATCTGTCGTGGTCTGAGCGGGAGGAGATCGCGGCGTTGGACCATGCCGGGCACGGCGTGCGTGAGATCGCCCGCCGGCTGGGGCGTGACTGCCGAGCACGATCAGCCGCGAGCTCGGCCGGGGTACCACCTCACGGGGGTATCGGGCTTCAGTCGGGCAGGTCGAGGCAGACAGGGCCCGGGCGGCTCCCCGGGCCGCGAAGCTGGCCACGAACCTGCGACTGCGCCGGGAGGTCCAGGTGCGGCTCAAACGTCGCGAGAGCCCCGAGCAGATCGCTGGCAGACTCAAGGCCGACTTCCCCGACGAACCGGAGATGTGGGTGTCGGCCGAGACGATCTACCAGTCGTTGTATGTGCAGGCCCGCGGCGGCCTCAAGCGAGAGCTGACCGCGTATCTGCGCACCGGCCGCTCCCTGCGCAAGCCGCGACGCCGTGACGCAGAGCGCCGCGGCCGGATCCCGGGCATGGTCTCGATCAGCGAGCGGCCGCCCGAGGTCGAGGACCGGGCCGTGCCCGGACACTGGGAAGGCGACCTGATCCTCGGGTCGACGGCCTCGAAGTCCGCGGTCGGCACCCTGGTCGAACGCACCACCGGGTTCGTGATGCTGCTGCACCTGCCGGAGAACCACGGCGCGCTGACGGTGCAGGAGGCACTGGTGGCCAAGATGGCGACACTGCCCGAGCAGCTGAAGCTGTCCCTGACCTGGGACCAGGGCATCGAGATGGCCAACCACGCGACACATCGCCGAAGCCACCGGCCTGGAGATCTACTTCTGCGACCCGCACTCGCCCTGGCAGCGCGGCTCCAACGAGAACACCAACGGCCTGTTGCGCCAGTACCTGCCCAAAGGCACCGACCTGGGCTTCTACGGGCCCGGGATGCTCGACAACATCGCCGCCGAACTCAACGCCAGGCCCCGCAAACGCCACGGCTTCCAGACCCCAGCCGAAGTGCTCGACCAACTACTCTCAGAAGCCGCAACCAACCACGGTGTTGCGTGACTCCCTAGATTCCGCCGGCGCCTGGACGACCGTTTCGCACGAAACGTTCCGTGCGTTCCGGTTGCCCGAGCGCCTCCCCGACGACCGTTTCGCACGGAACGCCCGGGCGCAGCACCGATCCGGCACGCGGGCCCGGCATCGAGTCGGTATCGAAGAACGTCGTTCTTTTCCGTCCGGGACCATCCGGCCGGTAAAGTTCTCCCCTTGTCGAATTCGCTTGTCCCAGGGGGTTGTTCCTCGTTGTCCGATGACATCGCCGCACGTGAGATCGCTGCGGAGCAGGCCTTCGTGGACCGTGTCTACGTGCAGATGGACCAGTCGATCGCGGCTGCCCGCCAGCTCGCCCGCGAGGGCCACGAGCGCGGCCGGCTCGGCCACGAGGGCGGCCTCGTCGAGCGCGACGCCATGGTCTTCCAGGCCGCGAAGCGGATGGCCCAGCTCGACGCCGCGCACGAGGGCCTGGTCTTCGGCCGGCTCGACGTACGCCCCGAGCTCGACCCGGCACCGCGCTACATCGGCCGGATCGGCCTGCGCGACGCCAACCGCGACTCCCTGCTGATCGACTGGCGCGCCCCGGCCGCCGCGGTGTTCTACCAGGCCACCGCGGCCGAGCCGCACGACGTCGTACGCCGACGGGTGCTGCGCAGCCTCGGCCCCAAGGTCGTCGGCGTCGAGGACGAGCTGCTCGACCCCGAGCACCCGGCCGCCGACGACCTGCCGATCGTCGGCGAGGGCGCCCTGATGGCCCAGCTCTCCCGTGCCCGTGACCGCTCCATGCACTCGATCGTGGCCACCATCCAGGCCGAGCAGGACAAGGCGATCCGCGCGCCCGGCAAGGGCGTCGTGGCGATCTCCGGCGGTCCCGGCACCGGCAAGACGGTCGTCGCGCTGCACCGCGCGGCGTACCTCCTCTACACCGACCGCCGCCGCTACGAGAGCGGCGGCGTGCTCATCGTCGGGCCGTCCGGCGTCTTCATGCGCTACATCGAGCGGGTGCTGCCGTCCCTCGGCGAGACCGCGGTCGCGCTGCGCTCGCTCGGCGAGGTCGTCGACGGGCTGCGCGCGACCCGCCACGAGGATCCCGCCACCGCAGACGTGAAGGGCGCGGCACGGATGGCCGAGGTCCTCCGCCGCGCCGCGCGCCAGGCCGTGCCGGGCTCGCCCAGCGAGTTCCGCATCTTCTACCGCGACGACAACCTCGTGCTCGACCGGCAGCAGCTCGGCCGGATCCGCCGCCAGCTGCTGTCCCAGGGCCGCCGCAACCGTCAGATCGCGCGAGTCGCGACTGCCCTCCTCGACGCCCTGTGGCGCCAGGTCCGCGGCGAGCGCGGTCGGGAGCGTGGCCGCGAGGCCTTCGACGACGAGCTGCTCGGCAACGACGCGTTCGTCGAGTTCGCGGTCAACTGGTGGCCGCCGCTGGACGCCGCCACCGTGCTGTCGTGGCTGCGCGACGGCGACTTCCTGGCCCGCGTCGGCGACGGCGTGATCAGCCAGGACGACCAGGCCCTGCTGCTCAAGAGCTGGCAGGGCGAGCTGACCATCGAGGACATCCCGCTCGTCGACGAGCTGCGCTACGCCCTCGGCGACGTACCCCTCCGCGAGGCCGAGGACAGCGAGTACGCCGATCACGTCGGCGGCGACCTGCAGGAGCTGACCACCGCCTCCGAGCGGGAGTACGCCCCCACCGGCCGGGCCTGGGCTCCGCCGACCCACCGGGTCGAGGACGACGCCTTCGCCCACGTGCTGATCGACGAGGCCCAGGACCTCACCCCCATGCAGTGGCGGATGGTCGCGCGCCGGGGCCGGGCCGCGTCGTGGACGATCGTCGGCGACCCCGCGCAGTCGTCGTGGCCGGTGCCGGAGGAGGCCGCCGCGGCCCGTGCCGAGGCGCTCGAGGGCAAGCAGCTGCACGAGTTCCACCTGTCGACGAACTACCGCAACTCCTCCGAGATCTACGAGCACGCCGCGGCGTACGCCGAGCGGGTCGGCCTCGACGCCGACCTGCCGACGGCGGTCCGCTCCACCGGCGAGCGCCCCACCGAGATCACCGACGTGCCCGACCTCGAGGACGCGGTGCGCTCCGAGGTGGTCCGGTTGGCCGGGGAGGTCGCGGGCACCGTCGGCATCGTGGTGCCGGCCGCCCGCCGGGCCGAGGTCAACGCGTGGCTGGCGAGCTGGCCGGAGCTGGCCGCGGACGCGCCGTCGGCCGCCGCGTCGGTCACCGGGAGCACGCCGAGCGGCGAGGACCGCGTCGTCGTCCTGACCGGCCTGGACACCAAGGGCCTGGAGTTCGACGGCATCGTGGTCGTCCGTCCGCAGGAGATCGAGGACGAGTCGGCGACCGGCCGGGCGACCCTGTACGTCGTGCTCACCCGGGCCACGCAGCTGCTCAGCACGGTCTCCTGACGCCGCCGTCGCCGGGCCCGCCGCGGGGTGGGCACCGGCGGCACGCGCGCGCCGATCTGCAGACGCATGGCGACGCTTCCCACTAGGTTGGCGGGCATGAGCGCAGCCAGGCCCCACCTCCGGGGGCAGCGCCGCCCCAGGACCCCAACCAGCCTCCCGGGTACGGCCAGCAGCCGCCCCAGGACCCCAACCAGCCTCCGCCGGGCTACGGCCAGCAGCCGCCCCCGCCGCCGTACGGCAGCGAGCCCTACCCGACCGGCGGCCAGGACCCGAACCAGCCCCCGGGCTGGGGGCAGGGCTACGGCCAGCAGCCGCCGCCCCCGCCGCCGTACGGCGCCGGCCCCGGCGGGTACGGCTCCGGACCGCAGGGCCCGTACTCCCCGACCGACGCCATCGGCTACGGCTTCGGCAAGTTCAAGGACAACGCGGGCGCGTTCCTGCTGCTGGCGCTGGTCGCCATCGGCACCGGTGCGGTGATCAGCATCATCGGCTCGGTGGTCACCGGCGGCGACTCCCTGTTCTCCTACGACTCCGACGGCTTCCAGTTCAGCCCGCTGGCCGGCGTGTTCAACATCCTCGGCCAGGTCGCGACCACGCTGTTCGGTGCCGCCCTGATCCGCGGCGCCTTCGACGCCGTCGACGGGCGCGAGGTCACCCTCGGCGGCATGTTCGAGCGGTGGGACAAGATCCAGGTGATCGTGGCAGCGCTGGTGATCAGCGTGCTGACCACCATCGGCTTGATCCTCTGCGTGCTGCCCGGCTTCGCGGTCATCTTCCTGACCTGGTTCACGACGTACTTCATCGTCGACCGGGGCGAGGACGCGGTGACCGCGATCAAGTCGAGCTTCTCGTTCGCCACGCAGCACGTCGGACCGCTGCTGCTGCTGGCGCTGCTGTCCTTCCTGTGCTTCGTGGTCGGCGCGCTCGCCTGCCTGGTCGGCCTGCTGGTGGCCTACCCGGTGGTCTCGATCGCCGCGGCGTACACCTACCGCCGGCTCCAGGACCAGCCGGTCGCTGCCTGACCGGTCCGCACACGCACGACGGCCCGGCCCCCGCGAGGGGTGCCGGGCCGTCGTCGTACGTCGGGCTCCTGCGATGCGGCTACTGCGCGACGCCGTAGAGCCGGTCGCCCGCGTCGCCGAGGCCCGGCACGATGTAGCCCTTGTCGTTGAGCCTCTCGTCCATCGCGGCGGTGACCACGGTGACCGGGACGTCGAGGCCCTCGAGCTCCTTCTCCAGCCGGGCGCAGCCCTCCGGCGCGGCCAGCAGGCAGACCGCGGTGATGTGGTCGGCGCCGCGGTCGGTGAGGAAGCGGATCGCCGCGGCCAGGGTGCCGCCGGTGGCCAGCATCGGGTCGAGGACGTAGCACTGGCGGCCGGACAGGTCCTCGGGCAGCCGCTCGGCGTACGTCGACGCCTCCAGCGTCTCCTCGTTGCGCACCATGCCGAGGAAGCCGACCTCGGCGGTCGGCAGCAGCCGCATCATCCCGTCGAGCATGCCCAGCCCGGCGCGCAGGATCGGCACCACCAGCGGCTTGGGGGTGGCCAGCTTCACGCCCGCGGTCGGCGAGACCGGCGTGACGATGTCGACCTGCTCGACGCGCACGTCGCGGGTGGCCTCGTAGGCCAGCAGCGTGACCAGCTCGTCGGCCAGTCGGCGGAAGGTGGGGCTGTCGGTGTTCTCGTCCCGCAGCACGGTGAGCTTGTGGGCGACGAGCGGGTGGTCGATGACGTGGGTGCGCATGGGGCAAAACCTAACGGCAAACGGGGTTGGAAGCCTCCCCGTCGTCTGACACTCTGGGAGGCGGAGCAGGCCGAGAAGCGGAGGTGCGCCATGGCAGAGCCCACTGATGTCGTCGACTTCGCCCTGGCTGCCTATCGCGAGGAAGGCGAGTGGCAGGTCCAGGAGCTCGCACTCGACGTCATCGAGAACGTCGACCACCTGGCCAACGCGTTGCGCCGGTTCCCCGGCGACCACGGGGCGGTGGGCCTGGTGGCCTACGACGAGGACGTCTTCCTGATCGCCCGGGTGGCCGGCCCGAGCGTCCGGCTGCTGCTCTCCGACATCACCGCCGCCGACGAGTGGGACCTCGCCCGCGACGCGATCGAGCACCTCGGGCTGCCCTACCCCGAGGAGGACGACGACCCGGCCCCGGCGGGCGACCTCGACATCCTCGGCGACCTCGGCATGCACGCGATGGACATGGGCGTGCTGCTCGACGACTACGACCTCTACCCCGACGAGATGCTCTCCGACGTCGCCGGTCGGCTCGGCTTCGGCCCGGCCTTCGACGACATGGTCGGCCTCACCTCCGCCTGACCGCCTCGTGACCACTGCGTACGACGAGGCGATGGACCTCGCCCTCACCGAGGCCCGGGCTGCCCTCGCCACCGCCGACGTCCCCGTCGGTGCCGTCGTACTCTCCCCGACCGGCGACGTCATCGGCCGCGGCCGCAACCTCCGCGAGGCCA
Source organism: uncultured Actinomycetota bacterium (assembly GCA_963721775.1). Lineage (GTDB taxonomy): Bacteria > Actinomycetota > Actinomycetes > Propionibacteriales > Nocardioidaceae > Nocardioides. The sequence goes on from CAVRMH010000006.1 coordinate 21,363, forward strand.
CCCACGACCCGACCGCCCATGCCGAGGTGGTCGCGCTGCGCGAGGCGGCGCAGGCCCTGGGCACCTGGCGGCTCGACGACTGCACGCTGGTGGTCACCCTGGAGCCGTGCACCATGTGCGCCGGCGCCCTGGTGCTGGCCCGGGTGGCGCGGCTCGTCTTCGGTGCCTACGACCCGAAGGCGGGCGCGGTCGGGTCGCTGTGGGACGTGGTCCGCGACCGGCGGCTCAACCACCGGCCCGAGGTCGTCTCCGGCGTACGCGCCGAGGAGTGCGGCCGGGTGCTGCTCGACTTCTTCGACGACCACCGCTGACCCCGGTGGTTGAGCAGGTCGCGCAGCGACCGTGTCCCCGGTGGTTGAGCAGGTCGCGCAGCGACCGTGTCCCCGGTGGTTGAGCAGGTCGCGCAGCGACCGTGTCGAAACCCGGATTTCGGCGCCGCCCGACCCCTCCGGTACCCTCATCGGCGGTGGCGTGTCCGAGCGGCCTAAGGAGAACGCCTCGAAAGCGTTTGTGGGTGCAAGCCCACCGAGGGTTCAAATCCCTCCGCCACCGCCAGCCAGCCAGGCAGCACCAGAGATCCGCCCCCGGAACCGGGGGCGGATCTCTCGCATCGGTGGCGCCGCCACCGCACGCCTGCGTTTCTCCATGGCGACTCTGGGGCAATCGGATGCCGACAGGCGAGCCCATCCGTGCCATGGCCGGAGTCGGGTGCCAGGTCTAGCGTCGAGGGGACATTCAGCCACCCGCGCGACTCGGCGCGCGTGCGTGACGACGCCCGGGGAGCGTCCCGTCGTCCGCGCGGGAATCCGAAGGAGGCACCCGATGGACAACGCTGCACTGACCGCCCTGCGTGAGGGAGTCCGGGGAACCGTCACGACCGCGGACGACGACGGGTACGACGAGGCCCGCGCGGTGCGCAACGGCATGATCGACCGGCGACCGGCCGTGATCGTGCAGCCGGTCAACGCCGGCGACGTGATGACGGCCGTCCGCTTCGCCGTCGACAACGACCTCACCGTCGCCGTCCGGGGAGGCGCCCACAGCGTGCCGGGCTTCGGGACCTGCGACGACGGCGTCGTCATCGACCTGTCCGGCATGCGCGGGGTCCGGATCGACCCACTGGCCCAGACCGCCCGCGTGTCCGGTGGGGCGACGTGGGGTGACCTGAACGCCGCGGCGTACCCGTTCGGCCTGGCCACCACCGGCGGGATCATCTCGACCACCGGCGTGGGCGGACTGACCCTGGGCGGCGGCATCGGCTACCTGGCCCGCGGGCTCGGGCTCGCGCTCGACAACCTGCTCAGTGCCGACGTCATCACCGGGGACGGCAGCTTCCACGTGGCCAGCGAGAAGGAGGACGCGGACCTCTTCTGGGCGATCCGTGGCGGTGGGGGCAACTTCGGGGTGGTCACCTCCTTCGAGTTCCGGCTCAGCCCGGTCAAGGACATCTACGGCGGTCCGATGTTCTTCGAGCTCGACGCGGCCGGGGACCTGTTGCGGTTCTACCGCGAGTTCATCGCCGACGCACCCGAGGAGTTCGGCGGCTTCCCCGCGTTCCAGATCGCGCCGCCCCTGCCGTTCATCCCCGAGGAACGGCACGGCAAGACCCACGCACTGATGGTCGCCTGCTGGACGGGAGACCTGGCCCAGGGGGAGCGGATGCTCAAGCCGTTCCACGACCTGGCACCCGTCGTCGCTGAGATGGTCGGGCCGATGCCGTATCCCGCGCTCAACGCCGCCTTCGACGACCTCTACCCGTCCGGGCTGCGGCACTACTGGAAGGCGAACTTCGTCAAGGAGCTCACCGACGACGCGATCGCAGCGCACGTCGAGCACGGCTCGCAGGTACCGGAGATGACCTCGACCATGCACATCTACCCGATCAACGGGGCCTGCCACCGCGTGGACCCCGGGTCGACCGCGTTCGCCTACCGCGACGCCAACTTCGCGACCGTCATCGCCGGCATGTGGCCCGACGCCAAGGACGACGAGGCGAACACCGCCTGGGTCCGCGACTACTACGCGGCCACGGCACCGCACTCGGAGGAGGGCGGCTACATCAACTTCATGGCCGAGGACGACCAGGACCGGATCCGCGCCAACTACCGGGGCAACTACGACCGGCTGGCCGAGATCAAGCGGCGCTACGACCCGGGCAACCTGTTCCGGCACAACCAGAACATCGCCCCGGCCGGCGCGGCCTAGGAGGCCGACTCCGACCCGCGCTCCCGAGGTCCTCGCCGGAGACGCCTCCCGCTGGTGGAATGGCTCCGGGACCGAGGAGAGGAGCCGGACGGGTGCGTGGGACCAGTGCGTTGACCGGACGCCGGGGGCGGACCTCGCTGGTGCTGGTGGTGGCCGGGCTGGCGGTGCTCGGCCTCGGCTACGTGCTCGTCGTCCGGGAGCCCTCGCCGACCTCGGACCCCGTGGCCTGCGAGGGGTCCGTCGGGCTCTGCGACCGGCGGCTCGACCAGGTCGTCCTGGCCGGCACCCACAACTCCATGAACGCCGCCGACGACGGCTTCCTCTACCCCGACCAGGAGCAGGGGATCGCCGCCCAGCTGGAGGCCGGCGTACGCCTGTTCCTGGTCGACGCCTGGCTGGGCTCGGTGCGGACCGCGGGTGACGACGAGATCGTCTACACCGACGTCCAGACCGGGCGCGTCGGCACGGTCGCGAACGCCGTGAGCTCCCCGGCCGCCCGCCGGGCGACCAGGCTGCGCCGGCAGGCCGGGGCGCCGGCCGCCGACGCGCCGCGCGAGGTGTATCTCTGCCACGCCTACTGCGAGCTCGGCGCGGTCCGGCTCGACGACGTGGTCGCCCTGTGGCGCAGCTTCCTCGAGGAGAACCCCGACGAGGTACTGGTCGCCGTGATCCAGGACGAGCTGCCGGCCGACGAGCTCCTGCCGGCGCTCGAGGGCCTCGACCCCTACCTCGCCACACTCGACCCGTCCAAGCCGCTGCCGACGCTCCGCTCGATGGTCGAGTCCGGCCATCGGATGGTGCTCGGGCTGGAGAACGGCGACCTCGGACCCCGCATCCCCAACGTGTACGCCGACGGGCTGGTGCAGGACGTGCCGTACAACTACCGCTCGCTCGACCAGCTGACGAGCGACCGTTCCTGCCGTCGCTTCCGGGGCAGCCGCCAGGCGCCGCTGTTCCTGCTCAACAACTGGATCTCGCCCGCGTCGCCCGAGGTCGCGGAGCAGGCCAACGCCCGGGACACGGTGCTGGACCGGGCTGACCGCTGCGCCCGACGGCGCGGCAGGGCGGTCAACCTGGTGGCCGTCGACTTCGCGGAGGTGGGCGACGTGGTCGGCGCGGTCGAGGAGCTCAACGCGACGCCGTGAGGCGACCCGGGGGAGTGCTCAGCGGCTGCCCGCCGCGCGCCGACCGAAGGCGGCGCCGAGGTTCATCAGGACCTCGATGGTCTTCAGCGTCGCTGCCACGGTGACGCCCACACCGACGGCCACCGCGCTGACGCCGAGGATCAGCTTGATCTCCGCGTCGCTGCGGTCTGTCAGATCCGCCACCGTGTGCGTGACCCGGTCAACGGGCGACCTCTGCTGCGCCATGTCATCACTCCCTGCCGCCCAGCCTGCTCCCGCCGCCGGGCCGTGGCCTCACCCCCCGCGGGTGGTCCCACCCCGACCTGTCGCAAACTGACACCCTGGGACGGCAGTTCGGGCTCGCGCCGGCGGGTGCCCGCCGGCACCCGACGTACGGGGCCATCGACGTCCTGCCAGCCGGAGCCGCGTGTCAGTCTGCGACAGGTCGGCGTCCCTACGCCGACCTGTCGCAAACTCACGTCCGACGGGCCGTCGCACGGCATGGTGCTTGGGGCAGGCAGTTCGCCTGCGGCGGGACGAGGTCACGCGGGGCCGGGGCGTGCCTGCCCGTACGTCGACCTGTCGCAAACTGACACCCTCGGACGGCAGTTCGCGGCTCGCGCCGGCGGGTGCCCGCCCGCGTACCGACGTACGGGGCCAATCGACGTCCTGCCGGCCGGAGCCGCGTGTCACTTTGCGACAGGTCGGCGTCCTCTGCGCCGACCTGTCGCACACTGACGGACTGCTCCGCGAGGTCGGCGTACGACGTGCCTGACTATGCTCACGCGGTGACCTGGTTCCAGTCCCCCGACGACGTGATCGCCCGGCTCGGCGCGACCGGGTACCTCGCGGACGCACCCACCGCGGTCACCGGCTTCCTCGCCGGCACGCTCGGCAAGCCGCTGCTGGTCGAGGGCCCGGCCGGCGTCGGGAAGACCCAGCTGGCCAAGGCGGTGGCCGAGGCGACGGGCGCCGAGCTGATCCGGCTCCAGTGCTACGAGGGCCTCGACGAGGCGCGGGCGCTCTACGAGTGGAACTACAAGAAGCAGCTGCTGCGGATCCAGGCGGCCGGCGGCGAGGACTCCTGGCAGGAGACCCACGACGACATCTTCACCGAGGAGTTCCTGCTCACCCGGCCGCTGCTGGCCGCGATCCGGCAGGAGCGCCCGACGGTGCTGCTCGTCGACGAGGTCGACAAGACCGACGTCGAGGTGGAGGGCCTGCTGCTCGAGGTGCTCTCCGACTTCCAGGTCACCATCCCCGAGCTCGGCACCGTCACCGCCGTACGCCGCCCCTTCGTGGTGCTCACCTCCAACGCCACCCGCGAGCTGTCCGAGGCGCTCAAGCGGCGCTGCCTCTACCTCCACCTCGACTACCCGGACGCCGAGCGCGAGCGGGCGATCCTGCTCTCCCAGGTGCCCGGGCTCGAGGACACCCTGGCCCGGCAGGTGGTCGAGGCGGTGGCCCGGCTGCGCGAGCTCGAGCTCAAGAAGGCGCCGTCGATCGCGGAGACCGTCGACTGGGCACGGACCCTGATCGCGCTGGAGATCGGCGACCTCGACGCCGCCACCGTCGAACGCACGCTCGGCGTGGTGCTCAAGCACGCCTCCGACCACGACAAGGCCGTCAAGCAGCTGCGGCTGGCCCGGGGCTGAGCCGTGGCAGCCATGGAGGACTGGCCGACCGGCACGTCGGGTTCGTCGAGGCGCTGCGCGCGGCCGGCGTACCCGTCTCCCTGGCCGAGGACGTCGACGCGGCCACCGCCCTCACCGCGGTCGGGCTCGGCGACCGGGACACCGTCCGGGCGACGTACGCCGCCACGCTGGTCAAGCGGGCCGCCCACCGCCCGAGCTTCGACGCGCTGTTCGACCTCTGGTTCCCGCGCGCTGGTCGGCGAGGGCGCGCACCGCCGGACGCGGAGCCGGGCGAGGGGCCGCAGGACACCGGCCCGGCGCTGGCGGCCTTCCGCGAGGAGACCACGGAGGCGATGGTCGACGGGCGACGCCGGGCGGATGCAGGAGCTGGCGATCCAGGCCGTCGCCCGCTTCGGCGCGATGCCCGGCCGCGGCGCCGGGCCTGTCGTCCTGGAGTCGCCTACCAGGCCCTCAAGCGGATCGAGCCCGAGCGGCTGGTGCAGCAGGTCGTCGACGCCCTCGTCGCGGGCGGGCAGGACGAGGACGACGCCCGGCGTACGGCGTCCGCCCGGGCCGGCCGCTTCACCGGGCTGGTCGAGGCCGACGCCCGCCGCCGGATCGCGGAGGAGAAGGGGCCCGAGCACGTCGCCGACGACCACGCTGCGGCCGACCATCGACAGCATCGACTTCACCAGCGCCCGCCGGGCCGACCTCGAGCAGATGCGCCGCGAGATCTACCCGCTGGCCCGGCGGCTGGCCACCCGGCTGAGCCAGGAGCACCACTCCGCGCGCCGCCGCGGCCCGCTCGACTTCCGGCGCACCGTCCGTGCCTCCATCTCCACCGGCGGCGTCCCGATCACCACCCACCACCGGCCCAAGCGGCCGCACCGCACCGAGCTGGTGGTGCTCTGCGACGTCAGCGGCTCGGTGGCCAACTTCGCGCAGTTCACGCTGCTGCTGGTCTACGCGCTGCGCGACCAGTTCACCAAGGTCCGGGCGTTCACCTTCGTCGACCAGGTCCACGAGGTCACCCACCACTTCCGGCCCGGCGCCGACGTCGCGGACGTGATGGCCGACCTCGCCGCCAGCGCCGTCCCACGCGGCGCTGTGGGGGCGCACCAACTACGGCCGCGCGTTCACGACCTTCGACCAGGAGCACGCCGACGCGCTCGGGCCGAAGTCGTCGCTGCTGGTGCTGGGCGACGCCCGCTCCAACTACAGCGACCTCGCCGCTCGACACGTTCCGCGGGCATGGTCGACCGCTCCCGGCACGCGTGGTGGCTCAACCCCGAGCACACCCGGCACTGGAACACCGGCGACTCGCGCCGCCGCGGCGTACGCCGAGGTCGTCGCCATGGTGGAGTGCCGCAACCTCACCCAGCTCGGGGAGTTCGTGCACGACCTCGCGGGCTGACCCTTCGGTCGGCCGGCTCAGGCGCTGAGGTAGCCGAGCTCCTGGATCCGCCGGATCGCGGCCCGCAGCTCCGGGTGTCGGCGCAGCGTCCGCGGCCCGGCCGCCCGCGACGTACGCCGCGGCTCCGCGCGCCTCGCCGCCGTCGAAGACCACGGTGAGCCGGTTGGCGACGCCCGCGTTGATCAGCGACCCGAGCAGGGCGACGGGGTCGGCGCGGTCCTCGAGCGACGAGGACGGTGGTCGACTCCGGGATCCGCGGCACCTGGGCCGACGGGGCGCCGGCGGTGATGACCTGGTCGATGGTGAACCGCGTCGGAGGAGGCGGCGGCCGCGATCTCCGCGGCGGTCACGCCGCCCTGGGCGTGGCCGACCAGCATCACCCGGGCGCCGGGCTCGTCACCGATCGGCGGCCTCGAGCGCGGCGGCCACGGACGCGGCGACGCGCGCCGCGGTCGCCACCGACCAGCCGCAGCGTGTCGCGGGCGCGAGCGAGGGGTTCGGCAGGTAGCCGATGAAGCGGCCGTCGCCGAGCCGCTGCACGAGCAGCTCGCCCTCGACCCGGCTCAGCGAGGTCATCAGGTCCTCGATGGAGCGCGGCGGCGGCCAGCTCGCCGGAGGCCGCCTCGCGGGGCGGCCTCCTCGGGTCGCGAAGCCCCCCGCCATGTCGCGCAGCGCGGCGGAGAAGTCGGCCGGGAAGTCGGGTCGCGCCCACCGCCCGCAGCCCGCCGCGGGTCGGCCGCGGCGCCGGTCGCGCCGCCGAGCACGGCCGCGGTGAGCAGGGCGCGCATCCGCAGCGCGTCGAGCAGGCCGCCGCCCCCGCTGACGAAGTGGTCCATCAGCTCGGGGTTCGCCTCGGCCAGCTCGTTGAGGTACGCCGCGAGGCCGTCGCGGTCGAGCGCATCGGTCTCGATCAGGCCGGCCGAGACGATCGCGCCGCCCAGGGCCACCTCGGGGGCGAGGTAGCCGATCGCGCGGGCGGCGATCGAGCCCAGCGTGCGGTACGCCGCGACCTGCAGGTCGTCGATCCAGCGGTAGGTCAGCACGGTCGCCCGCAGCACCAGCGCGTCGGCGTCGAGCTCGACCGACCGGACCATCAGGCCGTTCTTGCCGGTGGTGGCCGCCGAGGATCTCCTCCTCGGCGCGGTGGTACGTCGCCGGGGCCAGGTCGGCGGACTCCGCGACGGCCTCGTCGGCGAGGACCTCCGCGCCGAGCCGGGCCCGCTCGCGCATCTCGTCGCCGGAGGAGTCGAAGAGGTCGGCCAGCCGCATCATCTGGTCGTACTTGTCCTGGGCGCCGCTGCCCGGTCTCGGTGCTCTCCGGGGCGCTCATGCCGACACCTCCGCGACGACCGGGCCGAGCACGGCCGCGAGCTCCGTCGCGTCGACGCGGCGTACCTCCACGCGGTGGGTGTCGCCGACCTGGTGGGGCCGCAGCACCCGCCAGCCGTCCTCGAGCAGCACCCACGACACGACGCCGACGAGGGTGCCGCCCGCGTCGACGTCGGCGACCAGGGCGCGCAGCCGGCCCCGGGTCTCGCCGACCAACGCCGCGACGGTCGCCGCGACGGTCGCGTCGTCCAGCGGCGTGCCGGCGCCGTCGTGCGAGGAGCCGGCGTGGTGGGCGACGACCGTGGAGAGCAGGTCGGAGCGTCCGGTGCGCACCGCCTCGGCGCCGGCGTCGAGCAGCTCGTAGGGCAGGTCGACGAGGGCGGGTACGGCGGAGGTGCCGAGGTCGAGGTCCTCCGGTACGACGGCCATCCGGGCCAGCTCGGCGGCCCAGTGGTCGGCTCTCGAACCACGCGAGCTCGAAGACGATGCCGTCGACGGTGGAGAGCGCGGCGACCGCACCGCCGCGCTGGCGGTGCCAGGCGCGCCCGCGGACGGACCCGGCGGTGACGTCGAGGTCGAGCGCGATCCGGGGCGTGGCCAGCAGCCCGAGGGCACCGACGACGCCGGCGTCGGCGGCCGTCGCCGTCCAGCAGGCCGCGGCGGGCCAGGGCGCCGGCGGGTCGTGCAGGGTGGCCAGCGCGTCGACGTACGCCTGGTCGTCGGCCGCGAGCCGCGAGCGGCCCAGCCGGTTCTCGAAGGCGTTGTCGTCGCCGGGGCGCCGGGCTCGGTGACGTCGAACGGGCAGCGGTGCGCCGCCGGCGCGCTCGGCCAGCAGCCGGAGCTCGGGCAGGGTCAGGGCCACGCGCCGGGGGAGGCCCTCGAGGATGCCGCCCGGCGCCGGCGGCACGGCGCGTTCGTCGGTCAGGTCAACGGTCGGCATGTCTCACAGTCCCGGGAGGGTGACGCTCAACCAGTCCTTGTGGCCCGGCTTCGGGGGCACGAACTGGTCGAGCAGGCGGTCGGTGTCGGTGGGTTCGCGGGTGACGCCGGCGGGGTCGTCGTGGCTGCGGAGCGAGGCGATGCGGGTGCGGGCGTCGGCGACCAGGGAGGACGCCTTGCGCTCGGTGCCGGAGATGGCGTCCTTGAGCCGCGTCGCACTCGTCGAGGTGCTTCTCGAGCGCCTCGGCGGCGGTCTCGTGCTGCCCGGCGCAGTCGCGCAGGTGGGCGGCGCGGTCGTGGATGCGGGACCGGAGATCGGCGGCGGCCCGTCCCTCCCACCGCAGCCCCTCGAGCTGGGCGACGAGGCGGTCGGCCAGGGCACGGACGTCGGTGCCCTGATCGCGGAGCTGGGCGGCGCGCTTGCGCATCGCGGCGGTGTCGCCGTACATGGATCACCCCTTCGGTCGCGGTGCTCCTTCCCGGGTCGTTGCGCGCTAAACCAGGGAACCGGCAGTGAAATCCCCGCGGGGCGACCTGCGGCGGCCGAGGTCAGGGACGTGGTCCGGACCGGCGGGCCAGCCAGGCCTCGAGCCGGTCCAGGGCCATGGTGATCTCGTCGGAGGAGCCGGCGAAGCTCATCCGCAGCATGTGCGTGCCCGTCGACGGTGTCGAAGTCGATGCCCGGCGCGGTCGCGACCCCCGTCGTCGACAGCAGCTCGTGGCACAGCGCCATCGAGTCGGACGTCAGGTGGCGCACGTCGGCGTACACGTAGAACGCGCCGTCGGCCGGGGCCAGCCGGTCGATCCCGAACCGGGGCAGGCCGTCGAGCAGCAGCGACCGGTTCGCGGCGTACCTGCGGACGTGCCCGTCGAGCTCGGCGTACGACGCGTCGGTGAACGCCGCGAGCGCGGCCCGCTGGGCGAGCACCGGCGGGCAGATCGTGAAGTTGCCGGTGAGCACGTCGACCGCGCGGCGCAGCCGGGGCGGCACCAGCATCCAGCCGATCCGCCAGCCGGTCATCGAGAAGTACTTCGAGAACGAGCTGAACACGACCGCCTCGCGGGAGGTCTCCCAGGCCGAGCGGGCCAGCGGCTCGGGGGCGTACTCGATGCCGTGGTAGATCTCGTCGCTGATCAGCTGGACGCGCTCCGCCTCGCACCAGCGGGCGATCGCGGCCAGGTCGTCGGGCGCGAGCATCGTGCCGGTGGGGTTGGCCGGGCTGGCGACGACGACCCCGGCGAGGTCGTCGACGGCCGCGAGCTGCTCGACCGTGGGCTGGAAGCGGGTCTCCGGTCCGCACGGCGAGCTCGACCACCTCGCAGCCGAGCGCGGTCAGGACGTTGCGGTAGCAGGGGTACCCGGGCCGGGCCATCGCCACCCGGTCGCCCGGCTCGAACGCCGCGAGGAAGGCGAGCAGGAAGCCGCCGCTGGAGCCGGTGGTCACCACGACGTCGTCGCGGGCGACCTCGATCCCGTGCCGGTGGCGGTGGTGCTCCGCGATCGCCTCGCGCAGCTCGGGCACGCCGTCGGCGACGGTGTAGCCCAGCGGGTCGGGGGAGCCGAGCAGCCGGACCGCCTCGTCCCGCACCGGTCGCGGCGCGCCGGTGCTGGGCTGGCCGGCGACCAGGTTGACCATGTCGCCGTGGCTGCGCTGCCGCTCTCCGGCCGCGGCGAGCAGGTCCATCACGTGGAAGGGCGGGACGTTCGCCCGCGACGCCACGGCGTACCGGTCACGCGTCATGCGCCCGAGTCTGGCACCTCCGCGTCGAGCTCGAGGGCGACGTCCAGCGCCTTGTCGGCCGGGCACGGTACGTCGGGCTGCACGCCGACGCCCTCCCAGTTGGTGCCGGTGACCGCGTTGACGGAGCGGGCGACCGGGACGTGCACCTGCAGGGTGTCGCTGAGGTCGAAGGCCCGGCGCGGATGGGCGCCGCCGCCGGTCACCTCGCCGACGACGCGGGCCCGGCCGAGGGCCTGGAGGTCGTAGGCGAGCTCCTCGCCGCCGGAGAACGTGCGGGCCGAGGTCAGCACGGTCACCGCGACCTCCGCGGGCAGCGGCTCCACCTCGCTGGTCGTCCGGAACGACTCGCGACTGCCGTCGCGGCCGACGACGTCCTGCAGGTGCGTGGCAGGTCCGTTCGTCAGGTGGCTGACCACGAACGCGACGGTCTCGGGGATGCCGCCGACACAGCCGCGCAGGTCGACCACGAGACGGTCGACGCCGCGGAGCAGGGCGAAGGCAGCCGAGAGGTACGCCGCGGCCCCGTCCAGCGGCGGGATCACCGGTCCGATCTCCAGCAGCCCGGTGTGGGCGTCGAGCCTGCGGACCGTGGCCACCCCGCCCGCCGTACGCCGGCTCTCCGCGGCCCAGAAGGCCCGCACCGTCGCCTCGTCCTCCTCCGGCGGCACGCCGTCGGGGTAGTGCCGCACCCTCAGGTGCAGGTCGCCCGAGCGCGCCTGCAGCGCCGTGGTGAGTACGGCGGCGCGCGCGGCCGGGTCGGCGTCCTCGGGCGGGCCGATCCCGTCGAGGGCGGCGGCGATGTCGTCGGCCCGCTCGGCGAACACGTAGTGCTCGCGCACGAGGTCCTGCACCCGGCGTACCAGCTCGTCAGTCATGGCAGCAGTGAACCGGGCGCTTGACACAAGCGTCTACTTCTCTTGACGCTTGATCGGTGGACCACGACCTGGAGATCACGACGCCGGCCCAGATGAAGGCCCTGGCGCACCCGATGCGGCACCGGATCTGGCGCGAGCTCGGCACGGACGGGGCGACGATCAGCCAGCTCACCCACCGACTGGAGACCAACAAGGGCAACGTCGCGCACCACCTCGGCGTGCTCGTCGCGAGCGGGCTGGCCCGCAAGGGACGCTCGCGGACCGTCCGCGGCGGCACCGAGCAGTACTACCTCCGCACCGCCGCCCGGTTGCGCTTCGGGTCGGGCGACGACGGCGAGGCCACCGCCGCGATGCTCGGGTCGGTCGGCGCCGAGATCCAGCGGGCGAAGCGGCCGCTGCTGACCCACCGCGCGCTGCGCCTGACCCGGGCGCAGGCCGAGGCGCTGGGTCGCCACCTGGAGAAGGTCGTCGACGAGCTGGAGCCGGCCGGGCGAGCGCGAGGCGTCGTACGGCGTGCTGGTGAGCGTCTACCGGCGCTGAGGGGCAGCCCCGCGCCCACCGATAGAATCCAGTCCCGCCACCGACAGGACGAGGTGACCGTGAGCTTCGATGCCCACCAGCTCGACTCCGTCCTGCTGCTGGGGTCCGTCGTCACGCTGCTCGCGATCCTGGCCGTGCGGATCTCCTCGCGGGCCGGCCTGCCCAGCCTGCTGATCTACCTCGCGATGGGCGTGCTGCTCGGCGAGTCCGCCCTGGGCATCGAGTTCGACGACGCCAGCGCGGCGCACGCGCTCGGCTTCGCGGCGCTGGTGCTGATCCTCGCCGAAGGTGGTCTCACCACGAAGTGGGTCGAGATCAGGCCCCAGATGCGGATGGGCCTCTCGCTGGCCACCGTCGGCATCGGGGTGAGCGTGGCGGTGATGGCCGTGGGCGGCCACTACGTGCTCGGCCTGCCCTGGGAGCTGGCCGTCCTGCTCGGCGCGGTCTGCTCGCCGACCGACGCCGCGGCGGTGTTCTCGGTGCTCCGGGTGGTGCCGCTGCCGCGGCGGATCACCAGCACCCTCGAGGCGGAGTCCGGCCTCAACGACGCCCCGACCGTGGTCCTGGTGACGCTCGTCTCGACCGGCGCCGCCGCCGACCACGGCGTCCTGCTGATGCTGGGGATCATCGCGTTCGAGCTGCTCGCCGGCCTGCTGGTCGGGCTCGCCGTCGGCTTCGGCGGGGCCTGGATCATGCGCCGCGCCGCGCTGCCGTCCTCCGGCCTGTACCCACTGGCGATCCTCTGCCTCACGATCATCGCGTACGCCGCCGGGGCCGGGGTCCACGCGTCGGGCTTCGCGGCGGTGTACGTCGCCGCCCTGGTGCTGGGCAACGCCGACCTGCCGCACCGGGCGGCCACCAAGTCGTTCGCCGAGGGGGTGGCCTGGCTGGCGCAGATCGGGCTGTTCGTCATGCTCGGCCTGCTGCTGTCCCCGAGCCGGATCACGCCGTCGATCGTCGGCACCGCCCTGGTCGCCGGCTTCGTGCTCACCCTGGTCGCCCGGCCGGTCTCGGTGCTGGCCAGTGCCGTCGCGCAGACGATGCCCTGGCGGGACCTGGCGTTCATCTCGTGGGCCGGGCTGCGCGGCGCGGTCCCGATCGTGCTCACCACCATCCCGCTCTCCGAGGGCGTGGACGGCGCGACCCGGCTGTTCGACATCGTCTTCGTGATGGTCGTGGTCTACACGCTGCTCACCGGGCCGACGCTGCCCACGGTCGCGCGCCGGCTGCGGGTGGCGCGGCGCTCGGAGCCGCGCGACCTCGACGTGGAGGCCGCGCCCCTGGAGCGCATCGCGGCCGACCTGCTCCAGATCACGATCAGCCCGGTCTCGCGGCTGCACGGCGTGGAGGTGGGAGAGCTCCGCCTCCCGCCGGGTGCCTCGGTCGCCCTGGTCATCCGCGACGGTGAGTCGCTGGTGCCCGAGCGGCGTACCGTCCTCCGCCACGGCGACGACCTGCTCGTGGTCACCCCGCGCAAGGCGCGGATCATCACCGAGGAGCGGCTGCGGCAGGTCTCGCTGGGCGGCCGGCTGGCCCAGTGGCTGGGCTCGGACCGGCCGAGCCCGGTGCGCGACCCGGGGCCGCTGTACGACGGGGACTGAGCCCGAGGCTCACTTGACCGGCGGGCTGCAGACCTTCGTGGGCCGGGTGGCGGTGGTCGACGTGGGTGCCTTCGACCAGCTTGCCGAGCTCGTTGCCGACGACGACCACGATGCCGATGCCGATGTTCTTGCGGTTGATCTTGACCGCGATGTCGTCGCCGAACTGGGCGGCCACGAGCTTGGCGGCGGAGTTGCCCCGGGTGTCGGCCCACACCTGGGCACGGCGTACGTCGGTGCCGTCGGGGGCGTTCTTGCTCTCGCCCGCCACGAAGCCGCGCGACTGCAGCTCCCGCATCACGGTGCTCGCCGCACCGGCCCGCCGGCCGGCGTTGTAGACGCTGACGGTGATCTCGCTGGCCCGGATCTTCTGGCCGGCCTCGACGGTGCGCTCGGTGCACAGCTCGTCGGACTCGGCCGAGATCGGGTTGGCGGGGAGGTCCTTGGTGAGGCTGCTGGACACCGAACAGGAGGCCGAGAAGGCAGAGCATCACCAGGACGCCGAGCGTCGCCGCCGAGCGGAGGCGCGCGTCCATCAACCCTCCATCTGGTAGACGCGGGCGTGGAGCACGTTGCGCTGCTGGAGGGCCGCACGCAGGGCGCGGTGCAGGCCGTCCTCGAGGTAGAGGTCGCCGCGCCACTCCACCACGTGGGCGAAGAGGTCGCCGTAGAAGGTGCTGTCCTCGTCGAGAAGGGCCGCCAGCTGGAGGGTGTCCTTGGTGGTCACCAGCTCGTCGAGCCGGACCTGACGGGGTGCCACCTGGGCCCATCCGCGCGCGTCGAGCCCATGGTCGGGGTAGGGCCGTCCCTCGCTCACGCGCTTGAAGATCACGGTCGCGACTATAGCGAGAGCCTTCCACCGGACCGATTCCGCGGGAATCGGTTGGCGTCCCGGCCGGTTGACCCGGACAATCGGGACATGCCCAGCACCAACCAGCTGCTCGCCTTCGTGGTCGCCTCGATCCTGTTCATCCAGGTGCCCGGCCCGAGCCTGCTGTTCACGATCGGGCGCGCACTGACCGTCGGGCGGCGTGACGCGCTGCTCTCGGTGTTCGGCAACACGCTCGGGCTGGTGGCGCAGGTGATCGGCGTGGCGCTCGGCCTCGGCGCGCTGGTGGCCGCGTCGGCTGCGGCGTACACGATGCTCAAGCTGGTCGGGGCGGCGTACGTCGTGTGGCTGGGCGTGCAGGCGATCCGGCACCGCGCCGACGCCCGGCTCGCCATGGGCCTGACCGACCCGGACGAGCGGCGCCCGGCGCAGCCGCCGTGGTCGTCGGTGCGCACCGGCTTCCTGGTCGGGGCCACGAACCCCAAGACGATCGTCTTCTTCGCGGCGTTCCTCCCGCAGTTCATCGACCCCCACGCCCCGGCGGCGCCCCAGCTGCTGCTGCTCGGTGCCGTCTTCGGGGTGCTCGCGGTCTGCTCGGACAGCCTGCTGGGCGCTGGCCGCGAGCCGCGCACGCGACTGGTTCGGCCGGCGGCCGCACCGCCTCGACCGGCTCGGCGCGACCGGCGGCGTGATGATGGTGGGGCTCGGCGTGGGCCTGGCCACCACCGGCAACGGCACCCACTGAGCCGCCTCGCGCACCCTGCCGCGGGGCAAGGTCGCTGGTTAGGGTGGCGGGCATGAGCGAGACTCCCGCCCCCGCGCCGGTTCCCGACGACCCGATCGCGGCGGCGGTCGCACCCGGCTACGCGTTCGAGGGGCCGGCGCTCGAGCTCGGCGGGCTGATGACCGCGGTCGACGCGCTCACCGACGTACACATCCGGATCCCGCTCGGCATGGTCAACCGGCACGGGCTGGTCGCCGGCGCCACCGGCACCGGCAAGACCAAGACCCTGCAGCTGCTCGCCGAGCAGCTCAGCAGCAACGGCGTCCCGGTCTTCGCCGCCGACATCAAGGGCGACCTCTCCGGGCTCAGCGCACCCGGGGAGACCAGCGACAAGATCACCAGCCGGGCCGCGAGCGTCGGCCAGCAGTGGCAGGCGACCGGCTTCCCCGTCGAGTTCTTCGCGCTCGGTGGGCAGGGCACCGGCATCCCGCTGCGGGTGACGATGAGCGCGTTCGGCCCGCTCCTGCTCTCCAAGGTGCTCGGCCTCAACGAGACCCAGGAGTCCTCGCTCGGGCTGGTCTTCCACTTCGCCGACCGGGCCGGGCTGCCGCTGCTCGACCTGGCCGACCTGCGGGCCGTCGTGCAGTACCTCACCAGCGACGAGGGCAAGCCCGACCTCAAGGACCTCGGCGGGCTCTCGTCGGCCACCGCCGGTGTCATCCTCCGCGAGCTGATCGCCTTCCAGGACCAGGGCGCCGAGGCGTTCTTCGGCGAGCCGGAGTTCGACTCCCGGGAGCTGCTGCGGACCGCGCCCGACGGCAAGGGGCTCATCTCGCTGGTCGAGCTGCCGAACCTGCAGGACCGCCCGGCGGTGTTCTCGACGTTCCTGATGTGGCTGCTGGCCGACCTCTTCCACGACCTGCCCGAGGTCGGCGACGTCGACAAGCCCAAGCTGGTCTTCTTCTTCGACGAGGCGCACCTGCTGTTCCGCGACGCCTCCAAGGCGTTCCTCGACCAGATCGCCCAGACCGTGCGGCTGATCCGCTCCAAGGGCGTCGGCGTCTTCTTCGTCACCCAGAGCCCGACCGACGTCCCCGACGAGGTGCTCGCCCAGCTCGGCTCCCGCGTGCAGCACCAGCTCCGTGCCCACACGCCGAACGACGCCAAGGCCCTCAAGGCGACCGTGAACACCTACCCCAACTCGTCGTACGCCGACCTCGGCGAGGTGATCACCGGGCTCGGCATCGGCGAGGCGGTGGTGACCGTGATGAACGAGCGGGGCGCACCGACCCCGGTGGCGTGGACCCGGCTGCGCGCGCCGGAGTCCCTGATGGGGCCGGCCGACGCGGCCGCGATGGACGCCTCGGTGAAGGCGTCGCCGCTGTTCGCGAAGTACGCCGAGGTCATCGACCGCGACTCCGCCCGGGAGAAGCTGGCCGCCAAGCTCGAGGCCGGGGCGGAGGTGGCCCGTCGCGAGGCGGAGGAGAAGGCCGCCGCCAAGGAGGCGAAGTCGGCGCCCGCCCGCAAGCAGACCGGCCGGGCCCCCCGCCGCCAGGAGGACGACGGCCTGGTCCACGACGTGGTGAACTCCGGCGCCTTCAAGGACTTCATGCGCACCGCCGCCCGGGAGATCGCGCGCGGGATGTTCAAGTCCGGCCGCCGCTGAGCCGAGGCGTGCACGTAACTCCGCAATTGCAGCCGAATGACATGAATCTGCGCGGAAAACATGTCACAACCCTGCAATTGCGGAGTTACGACCAGCCCCACCGACCCAACCGAGCGGTCAGGTCGTCGGCTCGGTCCACGCCAGCTGGACGGTCTCCACGCCCCGCTCGCGGGTGATCAGCCGGCCCCGGCCCGGCGGCTGCGGCGTGGGCCGCAGGTTGCCGAGCAGCGCACCCTCCTCCGGCGAGCCGGACAGCATGATCCCCGGCATCGCGAGGTCCCGCATCGTCTGGATCACCTGGTCGTACATCGCCCGCGACGCACCACCGGAGCGCCGGGTCACGATCAGGTGCAGGCCGATGTCGCCGGCCTGCGCCAGCAGCGGCGCCAACGGGTGGATCGGCGAGCCCTGCTGGGTGGCGACGAGGTCGTAGTCGTCGACCAGCACGTAGGCGTCCGCACCGGTCCACCACGAGCGGTTGCGCAGCTGCTCCGGCGTGACGTCGGGCCCGGGCAGCCGGTTGGTGAGGTACTCCGCGAGGTCCTTCATCGCCGGACCGGCCTGGGTCGCGCTGGTGAGGTAGTCGAGCCGGTAGTCCTCCGGGATCTCGCCCAGCAGCGACCGCCGGTAGTCGACGGCGATGATCTGCGCCTCCTTCGAGGTGCGGGTGCGGACGATCTCCTGGACGATCGAGCGCAGCAGCGCGCTCTTGCCCGACTGCCCGTCGCCGAGCACCAGCAGGTGCGGCTCGCTGGCCTGGTCGAGGCCGACCGGCGCCAGCTCCTTCTCGTTGATGCCGAGCAGGACGCGCGGGTCCTCCCCGCCCGCCTGCGTGCGTACGTCGTCCAGCGAGATCTGCGAGGGCAGCAGCCGCAGCTTCGGGCCGGTCGGGCCCCGCCACGCGGCCGCGCTGCGGCGCACGAAGTCCTCGATGCCGTCGCCGAGCGTGGACGGGTCGGCGGTGCCGTCGACGCGCGGGAGCGCGCCGAGGAAGTGCACCTTGCCGACCATGATGCCGCGGCCCGGCCGGCCGGTCGGGACCAGCTGCGCGACCTTGCGGTCGATCTCGGAGTCCAGCGGGTCGCCGAGCCGGAGCTCGAGCCGGGTGCCGAAGATGTCGCGCATCGCGGAGCGGAAGTCGGCCCAGCGGGCGGCCGCGACCAGCAGGTGCATGCCGAAGGTCAGGCCGCGCTGGGCCAGCGCCTGCAGCTCGAGCTCGAGGTCGTCGAAGTCCGCGCGCAGCGTGCTCCAGCCGTCCACGACGAGGAACACGTCGCCGTACCCGTCGTCGGCCCGGCCCTCGGCGCGGCGGGTGCGGTAGGTCTCGATCGAGTCGATCCCTTGGCGCGGAAGAACGCCTCGCGCCGGTCCACCACGCCCTTGATCTCGGCCACGATCCGGCGTACGACGTCGGGCTCGGACCGCGTCCCGATGCCGGCCACGTGGGGCAGCCCGCCCAGCGGGGCGAAGGTGCCGCCGCCGAAGTCGAGCACGTAGAACTGGCTCTCCTGCGGCGTCGTCGTGGTCGCCAGGCTGGAGACCATCGTGCGCAGCAGCGTGCTCTTGCCGCTGCGCGGTCCACCGACGACGGCGGCGTGGCCGGCCGCGCCGGTCAGCGAGATCGTCATCGTGTCGCGCCGCTGCTCGCGCGGGCGGTCGACGGTGCCGAGCGGGATGGTCAGCCCGCCGAGGCGCCGCCACATCGGCGAGACCAGGCCCAGCTGGGGCTGCTCGGCGAGGTCGGGCATCAGCTGGTCGAGGGTGTCGGGTACGTCGAGCGGCGGCAGCCAGACCTGGTGGGCGGCCGGCCCCTGTCCGACCATCCGGGAGACGGCCACGTCGAGCAAGCGACTCCTGCTCGCCCTGCGGCTGCGACGGGAGCGGCGACGACCTCGTCCTCGGTCGGCTCCAGCGAGAGCACCTCGGCGATGGTGAACGGCAGGATGCCGCGCAGGTTGCCGCCCTCGTCGCGGCGTACCCGGGCCCGGCCCGACGGCGGCCCGGAGACGTAGGCGGCCTTGAACCGCAGCAAGCGTCGACTGGTCCGGCTTGAGGTAGCCGAGGCCGGGGACGGCGGGCAGCTCGTAGGCGTCGGGTACGCCGAGCACGGTGCGCGACTCGGCCGCGGAGAAGGTCCGCAGGCCGACCCGGTAGGACAGGTGCGACTCGAGACCGCGCAGCCGGCCCTCCTCCAGCCGCTGCGAGGCCAGCAGCAGGTGCAGGCCCAGCGAGCGGCCGAGCCGGCCGATCGCGACGAACAGGTCGATGAACTCCGGCTTGGCGGTGAGCATCTCGGAGAACTCGTCGACCACGATGAACAGCGACGGCATCGGCGCGAGGTCCTCGCCGGCCGCGCGCGCCTTCTCGTAGTCGCGGATGGAGGCGAAGTTGCCGGCCTCGCGGAGCAGCTCCTGGCGGCGCACCATCTCGCCGGACAGGGCGTCCTGCATGCGGTCGACGAGGGTGAGCTCCTGGCTGAGGTTCGTGATCACCGCGGAGACGTGCGGCATCTCGGACATGCCGGCGAAGGTCGCGCCGCCCTTGAAGTCGACCAGCACCATGTTGAGCTGCTCGGGGGAGTGCGTCATCGCCAGGCCGAGCACGAGGGTGCGCAGGAACTCCGACTTGCCGGAGCCGGTCGCGCCGATGACCAGGCCGTGCGGGCCCATGCCCTGCTGGGCGGACTCCTTGATGTCGAGGTGGACCGAGCCGCCGCTCTCGGCGACGCCGATCGGCACCCGCAGCCGGTCACGGGCCGGGCGGGAGCGCCAGGCCGCGCCGGTCTCGTAGGAGTAGACGTCACCGAGGCCGAGCAGGTCCATGAAGTCGGTCGGCCCGGCGGTCTCGCCGTCGCCGCCGGTCGACACCGTGTGCAGCGGGGCCAGCCGTCGGGCGAACGCCTCCGCGGTGGCCAGGTCGCACTGGTCGGCCAGGCCGCGGATCGGCTCGGCCCGCAGCCGCAGGGCGGTCACCGGGAGCTTGCCGTTCTCGGCGGGCAGGTGCGCGAACTCCAGCCGTAGCCGGGTCGGGTCGTCCAGCTCGTCCCACCGCTCCGGCAGGTCGAGCAGCGTCACGCCGTGCAGGCCGTCGGGCGGGATGATGTGGTTGCCCGGGGGAAGCTTGCCGCCGTCGATCACCAGCAGGATGTGCGGCGTGGCGGGCACCTCGTCGGCGCCGAAGCGGGGGCGGTCGCTGAGGTCCGGGGGCAGCATCGAGCCCAGGTCGTCGAGCGAGGTGGTGACCATCCGGCGGGGCCCGACGGCGTCACCCTGCTGCGTGCTCAGCGAGTGCGGCAGCCACTTCAGCCAGTCCCAGTGGGCCAGGTGGTCGTCGGAGCAGAGCACCGCCACCACGAGGTGGTCGGGGTTGTGGAACGCCGCGGCCGAGCAGACCATCGACCGGGCCAGCGACCGCGCCTGCTCCTCGTCGCCGGTGAGCTCGATCCGGTCGAAGGCGCGCAGGTCGATGGAGGCGGGCAGGTTCGGCTGCACGCGGTGTACGACGAGCAGCCGGTGCAGTGCCGATGCCGCGGCCGGGTCGACCTGCTCGATGGGGGCGCTGTCCGGCGGGACCAGCTCGAGCGAGAGCGGCTGCGAGGACAGGCCGTAGCGCACGTGCAGGAAGTTCTCGTCGCTGGGCGTGTGCTCCCACAGCCTCACCCGGTCCTCGGCCAGCGCCGGCAGGGCGGACGGGTCGGGGTGGTGCCAGGTCAGCGTGGCGCGCTGCTGGTCGGCGGCGTTGCGCGCGACCTGGCGGATGTTCGCGAGGTAGCGGAGGTACTCCGTGCGGGAGCCGGTCAGCTGCTGGTTGCGCTGCTTGCGCTGCCGGTCGATCTGCACCACGACGAAGCCGATGGTGGCGAAGAGGAACATGCCCGCCGCGATCATGGCGCGCGGGTTGGTCCCGCCGCCGCTCTGGCTCATGCCGGCCACCAGGACGATCGAGCCGACGCTGCCCAGCATGGGGATCGCGGTCATCAGCGCGTTGCCGGCGCCCTCGTGCGGCTGCAGCTCGGGCGGTGCCTGGAGCTTCACCTGGCCGGTCGGCATCTCCGGTGGGTCGAGCCTCTGTCCACTGCGGAGCGTGGTCACGCGTCCCCCTTGTCGGCACCCGAGATGCCGCTGTTCGTCGTGCGTTCGGGCTCGATCCTAAGGGGAAGGCGTCGGCCCGTCCGAGGTCGTCGTACTACCCTGCCCGCAGGACCACGAAGGGGGACGGCCGTGTCGGGATCGGCGACCACGGACACGATGGCGGTGACCGTGCACGGGCCGTTCGGTGCCCTGGACCTCGTGGTACCGGTCGGCGCCGCCGTCGCCGACGTCGCCCGCGAGTACGCCTCCCAGTGCCGGATCGCCGAGGCTCCGACACTGGTCACGTCGGCCGGGCGCGTGCTGCCCGGGCAGGTCGGCCTCGACAGCGTCGGGGTCGAGTCCGGTGAGCTGCTGGTCGCGTCGTTCGGCCCGTTCCCGGGTCCCGCCACCACCGCCGCACCTGCTCGCGTGACCGGCGAGCCGGGCCCCGGTGCCGGCTCCGCGGCCTGGTGCGCGCTGGCCGCCGTCGCAGCCGTCCTCGCCGGCGTCCTCGCCACCGGCGCCGACGACACCCTGCGCCAGGTCACCGTCGGCCTCCTGCTGCTCGCGGCCGTCCTCGGCGTCGTTCCCACCGGCCGGTACGCCGCCCACCGCGCGGCCGCCGCTCCCGCGTTCGCCGGAGCCGCGGCGTACGCCGTCGCGTGGCAGCCCGGAGCCGACCGCCTGCCGCTGCTGGTCGGCATCGCCGGCCTCGGTGCCGCCGTGGCCGCCGGTGCTGCCCGCGCCGCCGGGACCCGCACCCGCGAGGTGCAGAACGTCTGGATCGCCGCCGGGCTCGGTGTCTTCCTCGTCGCGGGCGGGACGCTGCTGGCCGGCTTCGGGCCGCAGGTCGCCTGGGCCTCGATGGTCCTGCTCGCCCTCGTCGCCGCCCGGTCCGTGCCGGCGTTCGCGGTCGACGTCCCCGACCAGATGCTGATCGACCTCGAGAAGCTCGCGGTCACCGCCTGGTCGGCGCGCGACCGCACGACCGGCCGACGTGGCCGGATGGTCATCCCCGAGGCCGGCGTGCGGGAGCTGCTGGTCCGCGGGTCGTACGTCGTCAACGCGGCCTGCGCCGCGGTGCTCGCCGTCGTCGCGGTCGCCGTACCCCAGCTGCTGCTCACGGCCGACCTCGAGCTCGACCGGATCGGTGCCGCCGCCCTGGTGTTCTTCGCCGGCGGCGGCCTGCTGCTCGCGGGCCGCAGCTACCGCCACGTGCTCGCGCGCGCCCTGTTGCGGGTGGCCGGGCTGTTCGCCTGGGTGGCGCTCGCGGTGCACCAGCTGACCGGCGCACCCGACCGCACCCAGTGGTACGTCGTCGCCGCGGTGCTGGTGCTGTCCGCGGCCGTCGTCGTGGCCGCGGTCGCCACCGGCCGGGGCTGGCGCTCGGTCTGGTGGGCCCGGCGGGCCGAGATCGGTGAGGCCCTCTGCGGCGCCCTCGCCGTCGCCTCGCTGATCGTCGCGGTCGGGACTGTTCCGCCACCTGTGGGAGCTGACCTCCCTCATCCGCGTCGCCTCCTGAGGCCCGTCCGCGCAGGTCGGCGCCGCCTCTGCGCGGCCCGTCTACCACGTCCCGGCGCCCGCCTGTGGGAAATCGAAGCCGGATGTTTAGCCCCCATGGGCGGGGGTAATCCACTCATCGGCGGCGCGCGAACCGCGTCGCCGACCAGGGTTTCGATGATCCGTCAACACTCAGATGGCTCGAGCGGTAGGTCCGACTCGGGGGAAGGAATTCACCATGGGCGACTCGTCCGGAATGAAGAAGACAGACCAAGTCCTCCACGCCGCGTCCCAGGACGTCGCGTCGACCAAGGAGGACCTGCTCGGCCGCATCAAGACCCTCCGCGGCCGCCTCGAGGCCCTCAACGGCCAGTGGGAGGGACGCGGACACGTGGCCTTCCAGGGCGCGATCGAGTCGTGGCAGAACACCGCCGACCGGGTCATCGGCGCGATGGACAACTTCAAGGCGAACCTCGACGGCTCCGAGGCGACGTACGACGAGTCCGAGGACATCGTCGCCGGCGGCCTGAACCGCTACCAGAACGGCCTCGCCGGCTGACGCCGGCAGGGACACGAGGAGAGATCACCATGGGAAACCTCAAGGTTGGCTACGAAGCCCTCGACGGCGCGGCCTCCGACATCAAGCAGGCTGCGCTCGACATCGAGGACAAGATCACCGCGATGGAGAAGCGCATGCAGGGTCGGCGTGACGAGTGGACCGGCTCGGCGTCCGCGGCGTTCGACGAGGCCCGTCTCAAGTGGGACAGCGCGATGAACGACATGAAGGACATCCTCACCGACATCGCCCAGACCGTCGGGCTCTCCAACGCGGAGTACCAGCGGGCCGAGGCGGCCAACGCCCGGCGCTTCCAGGGCCACTGATGCCTTCCGGATGGGGGCTGCCGACACCGGTGGCCCCCATTCGGTGACTCCTGACCGACGCAGTTCCCAGGGGGAACAGAACGATGCCGATGACTCCCGACTTCTTCCCGGACATGGAGAAGATCGTCACGTCCATCTCGCGGATCCTCGAGGTGAACCCCGAGGACGTGCTCGACCTGGCCGGGACCACCAAGACCACCGCCACCCAGCTCCTCGACGACGCCGACTTCAAGCGGCTGCAGCTCGACAACTCGATGCTCGGTGGCTTCCCCACCGGCCAGGCCGTCGTCAGCGCCCACGGCACCGCCCACCAGGTCGTCCTCGAGACGCTGAACGGCGTGAACCAGGACCTGCTCGACTTCGCCGGCTACCTCGAGAAGGCCGTCTCCGGCCTCGGTGACGCCGACGACCTCTCGGCCTCGGCCCTCGACCAGCTCGCGCAGGTGCAGTTCGGGTCCAAGGGCGACCAGGCCCGGCACGACGCGCAGGAGCTGTACGTCCCGCCGGCCGACAGCTGAGCCGCGGCTACTTCCACTCCCAGCTCGCGAGCACGGCGTCGATGACCGCCCGACGCTCCGCGGCGCTGCCGCCCAGCTGGAACTGGATGTAGACCTGGTCGGTGCCGTGCACCAGGCCGTACTCCTCGACGCGGCCCATGCTCGGGACCGGCCCGCCGAGGTGGTACGCCGCCTCTCCGCCCAGCTCGCCGTCGGCCAGCCGCTTCGCCTTCGGGGACTGCCCGCGCAGCGAGTCCAGCGAGCTCGCCGCGACGTCGTCGAGGGTTCCCACCGTCTTCGGCACGATGCCGACGGAGATCTGGGCCGGGAACATCGCCGAGCTCTTGGCCTGCACGATGGTGTCGTTGCTGAACGCCTTGTCGAGCTCCCAGCCGTCGGGGACGTGCACCGCGAACCCGGGTCGCTCGAGGACCGGGCCGTCGGCCGCCTCCGTCGTCGGCTCCGACGTGCTCCCCTTCGACGTGGGGGTGTCCGGGTCCTTCGCCGACGCGCCGCCGTCGTCGTTGCAGCCGGTCAGGGCCAGGGCCGCGACGAGGACCGTCGCCGGGACGAGACGAGCACGCACAGTGGACCCCCGAGGGCTTCGACGAACAGTTCCGCCGGACGGTAGCAAAGGCCGCGCAGTCCTCCGGAAACGGATGTTTGCCCCACCCGGAGCCGGGTAAGTGCCTTCACCGAGCCAGATCCGGCCGCGCACGTGGGCCGGTTCCCACACGCAGAGGTCCAGAGGAGATCGGTCATGCAGGACGCAGGGGGCGGCGGTGGCGCCGGGAACGCCGGGCCGCAGGAGCGCAAGCTGATCCAGGCATTCAGCGCGAACTTGGAGACGCTCGACGTCTCCGTCTCGTCGTGGTCCAGCGGGGCCACCATGCTGCAGAACGTCGCCCGCCGGCTCGGTCAGCAGGCCGACCAGCTCGAGACGACGTTCGGCAAGGACAACCCCACGGGCATGGCGGCGGCGCAGCGCTACCGCGAGGTCCAGGCGAAGGTGACCAAGCGCGAGAGCGAGATGCGCACGGCTTCCCAGGCCCTGGCGCACACCCGCGCCGGCCTGGTCGCCGCCCAGGACGACTACGGCAAGCTGCCGCCGGTCACCACCAACCCCGACGCCCCCCAGACCGACCTCGAGCGCCTGATGGACCCGGGCGGCACGCTCAAGAAGGCGGCGTACGACTCCGAGCGGCAGCAGCGCGAGGCGGCGGCGTCCGCGGCGCTCGCCCGGCTCGACACCCACTTCGAGAAGTCCGCCGAGGACCTGCGGACCGTCGCCGGCGACCGGCCCACCGACCGCAGCAGCGGTGGTGGCGGCGGTGAGACACGAGCGGCGGCTCCACCCCGCTCGGCCACCGGACCAGCTCGGCCACCATCTCGGGGGTGCCCACCGGCACCGGTGGCGGTGACCCGCGCAACCCCGGCCCGACCGACGGCGGCGGGGACCCGGGCCCGCGTGACCCCGGCCCGACCACCGGCGGCCCGGACTACCCCGGCACCACGACGGGCGGCAACCCCGGCGGCGGTCTCGCCGGCGGGGGCGGCAACTACGAGCCGGCCGCCGGCACCTCCGGTGGTTACACCGGCGGGTCGACCGCCACCCCGACGTCCGGGTCCGGCACCGCCGCGGCCTCGGCCGTCGGCGCGGGCGCGATCTCCGGTGCCGGTGCCATCGCCGCCTCCCGCGGGGGTGTCTCCGGGGTGCGCCCCGTGGCCGCCCCCGGCACGAGTGCCGGCGCGATCGGGCGCTCGTCGACGACGGCCTCCCGCGGCGCGATCGGACGCTCCGGCTCGATGATGCCGGGCCAGGGCAACGCCACCCGCACCGGCAGCGCCGGCCGGGCGGGCTCCGCCGGTGGCCGAGGCGCGATGGCGCCCGGCCAGGGGCAGAACGGGAAGTGCCGCCGGCAAGAGCGGCGGCCGCGGTGGCCGCGGCGCCATGGCACCCGGCCAGGGCGGCCGCAAGAAGGACGAGAAGGACCTCACCCAGGAGCACCTCGCCTTCGCGGACGAGGAGAGCTGGCTGGACGACGAGGGTGCCGCCGACTCGGTCATCGACTGAGCAGGGGAGACACCATGGTGCAGATGGCTGACGCCGGCCCGGCCGGCCCACCCGACCTCGACCTGGACCCGGCGGCGGTGCTCGACCTGGCCCGGGACACGCGCACGACCGCCGACGAGGTGGCCGGCGACACGACGTTCCGGCGGCTGCGCCTCGAGGGAGCCAGCCTCGGCGGGTTCGACGCCGCCGCCGCGGTGGTCGCGGCGCACCGCTCCGCCCATGCGGTGGTCAGCGAGACCATCCTGGGCGTGAAGGAGGACCTCGAGGCCTTCAGCGGCTACCTCAGGGACGCGGTCGCCGGCATCGAGGACGCCGACCACCTCTCCTCCGGGGCGCTGAGCAAGCTGGCGGCGATCCGGATCGGCTCGGAGGCCGATCGAGCCAACCTCCGGGCCCGCACGAAGTACGTCGAGGAGCCCCCGGCGCCGACCGCGCCGAGCGACGCCTGACGCACGAATCCGCACAGGTACTGTGACCGCGGCCCGGCGACGGGCCACGTCGTTGTCATGAGGATGAACGGGAAGAGGATGACCCACGCCGCGACACCCACCACCACCTCGGGACTGGTCCGGGTCACGGTCGCTTCCGGAACGCGCCGGGTCGATCTCGTCCTGCCGGGCTCCGTCCCCGTCGCCGAGCTCGTGCCCGAGCTCGCCCGCAGCGTCGGGCTGCTCGACGCCGCCACGGTCTACGGCGGCTACCGGATCGTCACCCAGGACGGACGCCAGCTCGCCAGCGACGCCGGCCTGACCATGCAGGGCGTCGAGGACGGCGGCCTCCTCACCGTCGCCGCGGGTGTCGACGACACCCCACCGCGGGTGTACGACGACGTGGTCGAGGCGATGGCCGACGCGGTCGAGCGCGACCTCAAGCCCTGGGAGCCGGCCGCCGGGCGACGTACCGCCCTCACCGCGGCGGCCCTTCTCCTCGGCCTCGGGGCGTTCTCGCTGCTGCTGCAGCGCGGCTCGATGGTCGCCGCCGCGGCCGCCACCATCATCGCCGTGCTGCTGGTGGTCGGAGCGGTGGTGCTCAGTCACGCCCAGCGCGAGCGCGAGGCCTCGATCTGCCTGGCCTGGATGGGTGCGGCGTACGGCGCCGTGGCCGGCCGGATGCTGGTGCCCGACGGCGACCTGTTCGGCTATCCCATCGCCGCCGCGGGCGCCGGGGCGATGATCGCCGGTGCGGTCGCGGTCGTGGGGCTGCGCTCGGGCCGGGCCCTGATCATCCCCGCCGTGGTCGTCGGCAGCGTCTTCGGAGCGGTCGGGCTGGTGATGACCGCCACCACCGTCGACCCGGCCGTGGTCTTCACGACCGTGCTCGTGCTGGTGGTCGTGGTCGGCAGCGTGCTGCCCTGGCTGGCGCTCGGCGCCACCCGGACCAACGTCGAGCAGATCTACTCCCACGCCGACATCACCAACGAGCCGGTCCCGATCGACCCGGAGGTGGTCCGCGAGGACGCCCTGGTCGGGCACGAGATCCTGCTCGCGGTCTCGGCCACGGTCGGCGCGCTGCTGGTGCTGATCGCGCCGCTCGCGGTCACCCTCGGCCTCGCCGGCACGCTGATCGCGGTCGCCTCCTGCGCGGTGGTCATGCTGCGCACCCGGCAGTACCGCACCGGCTCGGAGGTGCTGGTCGGGCTCGCCTCCGGCATCCTCGGCCTGCTCACCACGGCCGGCGCCGTGCTCGTCGTACACCCGGACTGGCGCTCCACCGTGGCCGTCGTCCTGGCCGCGACCGGCGGCGCTGCTGCTGGCCGGCACCCTGGTCCCCGGCAGCGCGTCGGTACGCCGCGGCCGGCTCGGCGACGTCGCCGAGGTCACCGCGCTGGTCACCCTGGTGCCGCTGCTCGTGCTGGCGGTCGGCGTCTTCGACCGGGTCCGCGGGTGATCGGCGGTGTCCACCAAGCGTGACCTGGTCGAAGCGCACGCCTTCAGCAGGCGGCGCCTCGTCACCGCGTTCGTCAGCGGGGCACCCGGCGGGCGCGAGGTCGAGCCGACCCGCCCCGGCCGCGCGATCATCGGCGGCCTGGCCGTGGCGATCCTGCTGGTCGCCGGCGCCGCGATCGCCGGTGTCTTCTCGCCGCGCACCCCGGAGGGCTGGCGCAACGCCGGGCATCGTGATCGCCAAGGAGAGCGGCAACAACTACGTGGTCCTCGAGGACGGCGACCCGCTGCGGCCGACCGACCCGATCTCCGCGCGGCTCATCTTCGGCACCGACACCGCGGCCAAGCCGGTGGCGCAGGAGGAGATCAACAAGGTCGAGATCGGCGACGACATGGGGATCTTCGGCGCCCCCGACAGCCTGCCCACCACCAGCCTGCTCGTGGACAGCGGGTGGAGCTCGTGCACCAACAGCCAGGGCGGCGTGCAGTTCCGCATCGACCGTCACGCCGCCACCACGCCGGCCCCGGCGGCCGCAGTGACGGTCACGGGCAAGGACGGCAAGCGCTGGCTGGTGGCCTCCTCCGGCGACGGGTCCGGTGCCTACCGGCTGGCGCTGGGCTCCGGCGGGCGGGCCAACGGCATCCTGGCCCGGCTCGGGCTCGGGTCCGCCACGGAGTACACCGTCCCCGACGAGTGGCTCAACCTCTTCCCGGCCGGGCCGGCGCTCACCGACACCAGCTTCGGGGTCACCGGCAGCGGCACCGCGCCGTACGACGGGCAGCTCGGCGGCACGGGTCTCCGGGTCGGGCAGCTGGTCAGCTACAGCGGCCAGAGCTACGTGCTCGGCGACAAGGCGCCGGTCCAGGTGACGCCGTTCGCGGCGGCGGTCTACGAGATCGTGGCCACCCAGAAGCCGGTCGAGATCGACACGTTCAGCGCCGACCCCGAGCCGGCCGAGGACCTCGCCGTCTGGCCGGCCGCGGAGCCGGTCGCCCTGACCGAGGAGCCGT
Source organism: uncultured Actinomycetota bacterium (assembly GCA_963721775.1). Taxonomy (GTDB): domain Bacteria; phylum Actinomycetota; class Actinomycetes; order Propionibacteriales; family Nocardioidaceae; genus Nocardioides. Next base: position 49,899 of record CAVRMH010000006.1, read on the forward strand.
GCGCGGTGCTCGACGCCGAGGCGGGTCGGGCGTCACGGACGCTGCTGGCCACCTCCGCCGAGGAGCGGGCCAGCGCCGTCGACATCGGCGACGCCCTCCGGGTCAGCGTGGCGCCGGGGCAGGGCGCGTACGTCCGCACCGCCGGCCACGGCGACGCCGGCGGCGGCCAGCAGTGGGTGGTCGACTCCTCGGGCACCCGCTACCGCCTCGGCGGCACGGGCACCGAGAGCGCCGAGAACCTCGGGTACGGCGGCTACGACGAGCCGACCATCCCCGACGCGTGGATCGAGCCCTTCGGCTGCGGGCCGGAGCTGTCCAAGGCCGCGGCGATGGCCGCGCCCGACGCCGAGGCGGCGGCGAGCTCGTGCACGGCGTGAGGGCCGGCGCGGCGCTCCTGGCCGCCGGGCTCGGCACGGGGCTGCTGGTGCCGGCAGCGGCTGCCGCCCCCGCCGAGGACCAGGTGGTGTGCGACCGCAGCGTCCGCGACCCGGGCGAGGCGCCCGCCTTCCAGAAGCCCGACGACACCCTGGCCACCACGCTCCGCCTGGCCGACGCCCACCGGATCAGCCGGGGCCAGGGCATCGGCATCGCCGTCGTCGACTCCGGCGTGGACGCGACGACCGGGATGGTCGACGTACGCGGTGGCAGCTCGGTCCCGGGCGTCGGCTCCGGCCGCCCCGAGGACGGCCACGGCACGATCGTGGCCGGCCTGGCCGCCGGTGACAGCAAGGAGCGTGGCGTCCTCGGGGTGGCCCCCGACGCCCACGTGGTGCCGATCCGGGTCCTCGACGCGGACGCCTCGACCAGCACCGAGGGCAAGCCGTTGACCGGCGACAACCTGGCGGCCGGGATCCGCGCGGCGACGGCACTGCGCGACAGCCAGCAGGTCCGGGTCATCAACCTCTCGCTGACCCTCGACGGGATGAGCAGGCCGGTCGCCGACGCCATCGACGCGGCGATCGCCAAGGAGATCCTCGTGGTGGCCGCCGTCGGCAACCGTCCGAACGTCAGCGCCGAGGGCGGCGAGGCCGAGCAGTACGAGGTCGGCGAGGACGCAGTCCGCTTCCCGGCCACCCACGACGGCGTGCTCGGGGTGACCGGGCTCGACGCCGCGGGCGACCTCGACCCGTCGTACGTCTATACGGGGCCGGGGACCGACGTCTCCGCGCCCGCCATGCACGCCATGTCGGTCACCGTCGGCGGAGGGACCTGCCTGACCGGCGACCCGGCCTCGAGCTGGGCCACCGCCGAGGTCAGCGGGCTCGCCGCGCTGCTGTTCGCCCGCGACCCGTCGCAGACTCCCGCCCAGGTCGCCACCCGGATCATGGCCACCGCGCGAGGTGCGGTCAACGACAGCGCCCTCGACGGCCACGGGATGGTGCAGCCGCTGGAGGCGCTCACCGCCGAGCTCGACATCGCGCGCGACGGCACCCTGCGGCAGACCCCGGCGTACGCCGCCCCGCGCGACGAGGTGTCCGCCCCCGAGCCGCCCCGCGACATCTCCGAGGAGTCCCGGCGCACCATGCTCTGGTGGGGGATCGGCGCCGGGGGCGCGCTGCTGCTCGCGCTGCTGCTCCGGCCGCTCACCGCCGGCCGGCGCGGCTGACCCTCGCGGACCGAGTTCCTCCGGGAAGCACGAACGGCGCCGACATCAGCTGTCGGCGCCGTCGCGATGGCGGAGGATAGGGGATTCGAACCCCTGAGGGCTGTTAACCCAACCCGCTTTCCAAGCGAGCGCCATAGGCCACTAGGCGAATCCTCCGCGGAGGAGATTACCGGTCGCTCCGAGGGCGGAGAAATCGAGGCCGCTTTGGCCCGGGCGCCGGGGCTGTCCTAGACTCCCTGCCAACCCCCCGTGTGGCGGCATCTCGCTGAACTCCCCCAGGGCCGGAAGGCAGCAAGGGCAGGTGAGCTCTGTCGGGTACATGGGGGGCCTCTGCATTTCCAGCGGCACTGTCGGCCCCCGGTTCCGTGGGCGCGCTACCGGCTGTCACCGGGGGTGGTTAGGGTTCACAGCGTGGATGCACCCCTCGCCCTCTACCGCCGCTACCGGCCCGAGACGTTCGCCGAGGTCATCGGCCAGGACCACGTCACCGAGCCGCTGCGCGCCGCGCTGGCGAACAACCGGGTCAACCACGCCTATCTCTTCTCCGGCCCGCGCGGCTGCGGCAAGACCACCTCGGCCCGGATCCTGGCCCGCGCGCTCAACTGCGAGCAGGCCCCGGTGGCCGACCCGTGCGGCGAGTGCGACTCGTGCCGCGACCTGGCCCGCGGCGGGCCGGGCTCCATCGACGTGATCGAGATCGACGCCGCCTCGCACGGTGGCGTCGACGACGCGCGCGACCTGCGGGAGAAGGCGTTCTTCGCGCCGGTGCGCAGCCGCTACAAGGTCTACATCATCGACGAGGCCCACATGGTGACGACGCAGGGCTTCAACGCCCTGCTCAAGCTGGTCGAGGAGCCGCCGCCGCACCTCCGGTTCATCTTCGCCACCACCGAGCCGGAGAAGGTGCTGCCGACGATCCGCTCGCGCACCCACCACTACCCGTTCCGGCTGATCCCGCCGCGGCTGCTCTCGACGTACCTCTCCGAGCTGTGCGAGATGGAGGGCGTCGCGATCGAGCAGGCCGCGCTGCCGCTGGTGGTGCGCGCGGGTGGCGGCTCGGCCCGCGACACGCTCTCGGTGCTCGACCAGCTGCTCGGCGGCGCCGGCCCGGAGGGCGTCACCCACGAGCTGGCCACCGGCCTGCTCGGCTACACCCCCGACTCCCTGCTCGACGAGATCACCGACGCCTTCGCCGCCGGTGACGGCGCCGACGTGTTCCACGTGATCGACAAGGTCGTCGAGACCGGGCAGGACCCACGCCGCTTCACCGAGGACCTCCTCCGCCGGCTGCGCGACCTCGTGATCGTCGCCGCCATCCCCGACGCGCCCGCCTCGGGGCTGATCGACGTCTCCGAGGACGCCGGCGAGCGGCTGGTCGCCCAGGCCGCCCGCTTCGGCGTGCACGACCTGAGCCGCGCCGCCGACCTCGTGGCTGCCGGGCTGACCGAGATGCGCGGTGCCACCGCACCCCGGATGCTCCTCGAGCTCATCTGCGCCCGCGTGCTGCTGCCCGGCGCCGACGACTCCACCGACGGCCTGGTCGCCCGCCTCGACCGCCTCGAGCGCCGCCTCACCATCACCCCCACCAGCCACCCCATCCCCGCCCAGCCCCGCCCGGCCGCCGCGACGCCGTCGGCCCACGCGCCTCCCCCGCCTCACCCGCTCCCACGCCGACCGGGCCCGCGACCGAGGCGGGACGCGCCGAGCAGGCGGAGCCGCAGCCGTTGCCCGGCCGAGCCCAGCGCGGCCGCCGCTGCCGCCGCACCGTCTGCGGGCGAGCGCCCGTCCGCCCCCGCAGGGGCGGACGAGGCAGCCGGGGGAAGCGTGGATGGGCCTGGCCGCCCCCCGAGGGACGAGCGGGGCCGGTTGCGACCCCCGCCTTCGCCGGGAGCCCCGGAGGGGCGCCCCCACGAGCCCGCCCCGGCCGCGCCCCCGAGGTGCCGGCGGCAGCTGCCGCCGAGGAGGACCCGGCGGTTCCGGCAACAACCTCAGCCTGGTCGACGTACGCCGCCTCTGGCCCGACATCGTCGACGCCACGAAGCTGAAGCGGCGGGTGACGTGGATCCACCTCACCCAGCACGCCCAGGTCGTGGCCGTCGACGCGAAGACGCTCACCCTCGGCTTCGGCAACGCCGGCGCCCGGGAGTCCTTCGTCAACGGCGGCAGCCCCGAGATCGTGCGGCAGGCGGCGATCGACGTGGTCGGCGCCGACTGGCGGGTCGAGGCGATCGTCGACCCGGTGCCCGCGCCGACGTACCCCCGCCCCCGGCGGCGGCCCCCGCCGATCCCGGCCCCGAGAGCCACGGCGCACCGCCCGCGGCCGAGGCGCCCGATGCCCCACCCGCTCCGCCGGCACCGACCGCCACCGCGTCCGCCGAGGTGGTCAGTGCCGCCCGTGAGGCGATCGCGCCGATCCGCACGCCCGGCTCGGCGGCCGAGTCCGCGCCCCGGGTCGACCTGGACGCCGACGCCCACCCCGACGACCCCGACATCGAGTCCTCCGGCCTGGCCGGCGCCGAGCTCCTGCAGCGTGAGCTCGGGGCGCAGATCATCCACGAGATCAAGCACGACTGACACCGAGAGCACGGCGAGAGGCACGAGATGACCCAGAATCCCTTCGGCGGCGAGGGCGGCTTCGACATGAACGCCCTGCTCCAGCAGGCCCAGCAGATGCAGGAGCAGCTGATCAGCGCCCAGGCCAGCCTCGCGGAGAGCGAGGTCGAGGGCACCGTCGCCGGCGGCGCCGTCACGGTGCGGGTCAACGGCACCGGCGACCTGCTCGGCGTGCAGATCCGCACGGGTGAGATCGACGGCAACGACGCCGACGAGCTGGCCGACCTCGGCGACATGATCGTCGCCGCGTGGCGCGACGCGAAGGCGCGGGCCGACGCCCTGGCCAACGAGAAGCTGGGCCCGCTCACCGGCGGACTGGGTGGCGGGGGGCCTCGGCGGCCCGCCGGCGCCGGGCGGCCCGCTCGGCTTCGGAGGGTAGCCCGCGTTGTACGAAGGCATCGTCCAGGACCTGATCGACGAGCTCGGTCAGCTGCCTGGCGTCGGGCCGAAGAGTGCCCAGCGCATCGCGTTCCACCTGCTCGCCGCCGACCCGGCCGACGTACGCCGTCTCGCGGAGACCCTGGTCAAGGTCAAGGAGAAGGTGAAGTTCTGCTCGATCTGCTTCAACGTCTCCGAGGACGAGCAGTGCCGGATCTGCCGCGACCCGCGGCGGGACCCCTCGGTGCTGTGCGTGGTCGAGGAGTACAAGGACGTCGTCGCCATCGAGCGCACCCGCGAGTTCCGGGGCCGCTACCACGTGCTCGGCGGGGCGATCTCGCCGATCGACGGCATCGGCCCCGAGCAGCTGCGCATCCGGGAGCTGATGGTCCGGCTCGCCGACGGGGCGGTCACCGAGGTCATCCTGGCGACCGATCCCAACCTCGAGGGCGAGGCGACTGCGACGTTCCTCACGCGGAACCTCCGGCCCATGGGGTTGCGCGTGACCCGACTAGCGAGTGGACTGCCGGTAGGAGGAGATCTCGAGTACGCCGACGAGGTCACCCTGGGACGGGCATTCGCAGGAAGGAGATCGGCAGATGACTGAGACCGGACTCGACCCCGAGATCGAGGAGTTCGCCGGGCAGATCGCCGACCAGATGGAGAGCTTCCTGGTGGCCCTGCAGGCGATCGTGCGTGACGAGGACGGCAGCCGCGCCATCTCGCTGCTGCTGCTCGAGGTCAGCCAGGTGCTGCTGGCCGGTGCCCGGCTGGGCGCCCAGGCCGACTTCACCCCCCAGCAGGAGTACCAGCCCGACGTCGGGCCGGACCCCGACCTCGACGCGATGCGCCTCAAGCTGGCCCGGATGCTCGACGCCGTCGACACCTACAGCTACAACTTCGACCCCTACGACGCCGACCTGGTCACCTCGCAGCTCTCCGACGACCTGACCAGCATCGCCACCGAGGTCGCCAACGGCCTGCGGCACTACCGCGCGGGCAACGTCGACGAGGCGCTGTGGTGGTGGCAGTTCTCCTACGTCTCGTCGTGGGGCAACAGCGCGAGCGCGGCACTGCGGGCGCTCCAGTCGATCGTGGCCCACAGCCGGCTCGACATCGACTTCGAGGCCGAGCAGGAGCAGGTCGCGGCGGCCACCGAGATGCTCGACGAGCAGGGGCTCGAGGTCAGCTGACCCGTCCCGGGCCGGCTCCTGAGATGTGCGCGGGGAGGGCAGGGCGCCCCCGGTAGACTCGACCGCCGTGGCCGGGGGAGCCGGCCCAGTCTTGTCGCCGTACCCCGTGGAGGACCGAGCAGTGGGCATTGTCGTGCAGAAGTACGGCGGCTCCTCCCTTGCCGACGCCGCCAGCATCAAGCGGGTGGCCCGCCGGATCGTGGAGAGCAAGAAGGCCGGCCACGACGTGGTCGTCGCCGTCTCCGCCATGGGGGACAGCACCGACGAGCTGCTGGACCTGGCCAACGACGTCAGCCCGCTGCCGCCGGCCCGTGAGCTCGACATGCTGCTCACCGCCGGGGAGCGGATCTCGATGGCGCTGGTCGCGATGGCGATCTCCGACCTCGGCTACACCGCCCGGTCGTTCACCGGCTCGCAGGCCGGCGTGATCACCGACTCGGTGCACGGCAAGGCCAAGATCATCGACGTCACCCCGGGCCGCATCTCGACGGCCCTCGAGGACGGCCACGTGGTGATCGTGGCGGGCTTCCAGGGCGTCAGCCAGGACACCAAGGAGATCACCACGCTCGGCCGCGGCGGCACCGACACCACCGCGGTGGCGCTGGCCGCGGCGCTGCACGCCGACTACTGCGAGATCTACACCGACGTCGACGGCGTCTTCACCGCCGACCCCCGGATCGTGCCGACCGCCCGCAAGCTCGACCGCGTGTCCTACGAGGAGATGCTCGAGCTCGCCGCGTGCGGCGCCAAGATCCTGCACCTGCGGTGCGTGGAGTACGCCCGCCGCTACGACATCCCGATCCACGTCCGCTCGTCGTTCAGCCACCTCGAGGGCACCTGGGTCGTCCCCGACCCGTCCCAGCACCTCCCGGAGGGAGAAACCATGGAACAGGCCATCATCGCCGGCGTCGCCCACGACCGGAGCGAGGCGAAGATCACCGTGGTCGGTGTGCCGGACAAGGTCGGCGAGGCCGCCCGGATCTTCGAGGCGCTCGCGGACGCGCAGATCAACCTCGACATGATCGTGCAGAACATCTCGGCGGCGGCCACCAGCCTCACCGACATCTCGTTCACGCTGCCCCGCGCGGACGGCCAGATCGCGATGCGGGCGCTCGCCGCGCTGCGCGACGAGGTCGGCTTCGCCTCGCTGATCTACGACGACAAGATCGGCAAGATCTCGCTCATCGGCGCCGGCATGCGCTCGCACCCGGGCGTCAGCGCGAAGTTCTTCTCCGCGCTCGCCGCCGCGGGCACGAACATCCAGATGATCTCGACCTCCGAGATCCGCATCTCGGTGATCGTCGACGAGGTGCAGGTCGACGCCGCCGTCGCGGCCGCGCACACCGCCTTCGACCTGGACTCGACCGAGGTCGAGGCCGTCGTCTACGGGGGGTCCGGCCGATGAGTTCTCGCCCCGTCCACCTCGGCATCGTCGGCGCCACCGGTCAGGTCGGCGACGCGATGCGCCGCATCCTCGCCGAGCGCGACTTCCCGCTCGCCTCGCTCCGCTTCTTCGCCTCCGCCCGCTCCGCCGGCACCACGCTGCCGTGGGGCGACGGCGAGATCACCGTCGAGGACGCCTCCACCGCCGACGTCTCCGGGCTCGACATCGCGATCTTCAGCGCCGGCGGCGGCACCTCCCGCGAGCTGGCCCCGAAGTTCGCCGCGGCCGGCGCCGTCGTGGTCGACAACTCCTCGGCCTGGCGGATGGACCCCGACGTCCCGCTGGTCGTCTCCGAGGTCAACCCGGAGGCGGTGGCCGAGGCCCGCAAGGGCATCATCGCCAACCCGAACTGCACGACGATGGCCGCGATGCCGGTGCTCAAGCCGCTGCACGACGAGGCGGAGCTGGTGCGGCTGGTCGTCTCGACGTACCAGGCGGTCTCCGGCTCCGGCCTGGCCGGCGTCGAGGAGCTGGCCGGCCAGGTGGAGGCGGCCGGCAACGCCCGCTCGCTGGCCACCGACGGGGAGTCGGTCGACTTCCCGGCGCCGGTGAAGTACGCCCGCCCGATCGCCTACAACGTGGTCCCGCTGGCCGGGTCGATCGTCGACGACGGGCTGAACGAGACCGACGAGGAGCAGAAGCTCCGCAACGAGTCCCGCAAGATCCTCGGCATCCCCGACCTGCGCGTCTCCGGCATCTGCGTCCGGGTCCCGGTGTTCTCCGGCCACTCGCTGGCCGTGAACGCCGAGTTCGCCCGCCCGCTGACGGTCAAGCGCGCCGAGGAGCTGCTGGCGGACGCGCCCGGCGTCGAGCTCACCGACATCCCGACGCCGCTCCAGGCCGCCGGCAAGGACCCGTCGTACGTCGGGCGCCTGCGGCACGACCCGGGCGTCGACGACGAGCGGGGCATCGCGCTGTTCATCAGCAACGACAACCTGCGCAAGGGCGCCGCGCTGAACGCCGTACAGATCGCGGAGCTGGTCGCCGCGCGGCTCTGACCCCGCTCAGGCGTCCCGGGCCGCGGACTCGCCGTACGTCGCGGTGACCCACTGCGCGAGCGTGAAGGTGGCTCCCCCGACCAGCGGGATCACCACGAACATCCACGGCGAGAACAGCACGCCGATCAGGAACAGCAGGCAGATCACGGTGATCAGCCCGACGCCGAGCAGGCTGGTGCTGAGCGCGTCGCGGGATCCGCCAGGCCTTGAGCAGCAGGGCGCCGGCGGCCACGAGCAGGGCCAGGATCAGCACCAGCATGAACAGGCCGGGGCCACCACAGCTCTGCGTGCCGTTGAGGCCCTCGCAGCCGAGCAGGCCGAGGTAGGTCAGGCCGACCGCGAGCAGGCCGACCAGGACACCGGTGATCGCCGCGGCCACCCGTCCGTCGACCGTGGGCAGCGCGAACGAGCGGGTGCGGCGGCGGGCACCGGCCTCAGGCGCGGCAGCCACGGCGTCCTCGGGCTCGCGAGCGTCCGTGGCAGAGGGTTCCTCCGCAGGCGGAACCGTCTCGACGGTGGTGCGCGCCGCAGCTGGCGACGGCTCCGGGCAGGAGCCTCGGCCGGGGGCGCCACGGGTTCGGGCGTACCGACCGAGTCGTCGGTGTGGTCCGGGCGTCCCTTGCGACGGCGCAGCATGCTCCCGAGCGAGGGCATCTCCAGCGAGGGGCCCTCGGCGTCCTGGCGGTCCTTGTCAGCCATGGCCGGAAGTCTGCCACGCGGCCGCGGCCGAAATGCACGACAGACCGGACCCGTGGGGTCCGGCCTGCCGTCGTGGTCGGGCTGACAGGATTTGAACCTGCGGCCTCCTCGTCCCGAACGAGGCGCGCTACCAAGCTGCGCCACAGCCCGATTGCCCCGCACCGGGCCGCGGTCACGGCCGCCGAGCAGGGCAGAGTGGAGCATACCCGAGCCCCGACATCGCCCGTGAATCGGCCTCCCACACCGGACACGATCTGTGGCATTGTCGGCGCAGAGGCACCCGAGACTCGGGTGCTGCTGCCTGTCGGGAGGCGTCTGTGACCACGGTCGAGGAACGCGGAAGCGGTACGACGGAGCCGGAGCCCACGCCGACCGCCGGGTCGGGCGAGCGCCGGACCGTGCTCCGCCTGCTGCTCGGCAGCGGCCTGATGCTGTTCCTCGAGCTGGCCCTGATCCGCTGGCTCGGCTCGAACATCGTGCACCTGTCCTACTTCACGAACTTCGTGCTGCTCGGGTCCTTCCTCGGCATCGGCATCGGCTTCCTGATCTCGCGGAAGAGCTGGTCGATCCTCCCGTTCGCGCCGGTGCTGCTCGCGATCCTGGTGGTCGGCGTGCGGATGTACCCCGTCTCGATCGACCGGACCGGGCGCGACGTCATCTTCTTCACCGCGCTGGACACCACCGGCCCGCCCGCCTGGGCGGTGCTGCCGGTCGTGTTCCTGCTCTCCGCGGCCGTGCTGGCCGGCCCGGCCGAGGCGGTGGGCCGGTGCTTCGGGAAGCTGCCGCCGCTGACGGCGTACCGCTGGGACCTGATCGGCTCGCTGATCGGCATCGCCGGGTTCACCGTGCTGTCGTTCCTCTGGGCACCGCCGGTCGTGTGGGGCGTGCTCGTCGCCGTCGGCTTCGTGGTGCTCGTGCCGCGGCTGGTGGAAGGCGGTGGCGGCGGTCGCCGGCGCGGCCATGGTCGCCTCGCTGCTGCTGGAGACGCTCGCGGCCGGCACCTCCTGGTCGCCGTACTACAAGATCACCACCCAGGACATCACCGGCGGGGAGTTCGGCACCCGCACCTACATCTCGGTCAACGGCGTACCGCACCAGTCGATGTCGCCGGCGGAGTGGAAGCTGACCCGCGCCTCCGAGATCTACCGCGCGCCCTACGACCACCGCGAGGACGCCCCGCTGGACAACGTGCTGGTGGTCGGCGCCGGCTCCGGCTCCGACGTCTCGATCGCGCTGACCAAGGGCGCGAAGCACGTCGACGCGGTCGACATCGACCCGCGCGATCGTGGAGATCGGCGTCGACCGCAACCCCGACAAGGCCTACCAGGACCCCCGGGTCGACCGGCACATCAACGACGGGCGCGCGTTCCTCGAGAACACCGACCAGAAGTACGACCTGATCCTCTTCGCCCTGCCCGACAGCCTGGCCCTGGTCAGCGGCGCCTCCCAGATCCGGCTCGGAGTCCTTCCTGTTCACCGAGGAGGCGCTCGAGGCGGCGCGCGACCACCTGACCGACGACGGCGTGTTCGCGATGTACAACTACTACCGCGAGGACTGGCTGATCGACCGGCTCGGCGGGACCGCGGCCGCGGCCTTCGGGCACGACCCGTGCATCGACACCTTCAACAGCGCGACCGCGGTGGTGGTCGCCGCGAAGGACCCGGACAACCAGCGCTGCAGCCCGGACAACCACGCGCTGCCGTCCTCGCGGATCGCGCCGGCGACCGACAACGCGCCGTTCCTCTACTACGACGGCGGGATGCTGCCCGTCGATCTACCTCTGGGCGCTCGGCGGGATCCTGCTGCTCTCGCTGGTGCTGGTGCGCGCGCTTCGGCGGGCCGTTCCGGGCAGATGCGGCCGTACGCCGACCTGTTCTTCATGGGCGCGGCGTTCCTGCTCCTCGAGACCAAGAACATCGCCACCTTCGCGAACCTCTTCGGCACCACCTGGATCGTCAACGCGATGGTCTTCGCCGGGGTCCTGCTGATCGTGCTGGCCGCGGTCGAGACCACCAGACGCTTCCGGACGCCCTCGTTGCCGGTGGTGTTCGCCGCGATCGCGGCGTCGCTGGCGGTGGCCTGGGTGATCCGGCCCGAGTGGCTGCTGGAGCTGTCGTTCTGGCCACGGCTGCTGGCGGCCACCCTGATCGCGTTCCTCCCGATCTACCTCGCGAACATCGCGTTCGCGAAGCGGTTCGCGGAGTCCGACAACTCCCAGTCGGCGTTCGCGCTCAACCTGCTCGGCGCGATCGTCGGCGGCTGCCTGGAGTACGCCGCACTCCTCACCGGCTACCGCAACCTGCTGCTCGTGGTGGCGGTGCTCTACCTCTGCGCGTTCCTGCTCAAGCCGAAGGAGACGGTGGCGCTCACGCCGGGCGTGCGGTCAGCGTGAGCAGGGTGGCCTCGGGGCGGCAGGCCAGCCGGAGCCGCACGTAGGGGCTGGTCCCCAACCCGGCGGACACGTGCAGCCAGGTCGAGCCCGGGTCGCCCGGGGCGGGAGTCGGCCGGGTGCCGGTGCACGCCCTTGGCGCGCGCCGCGTCGAGGTCGCAGTTGGTGGTCAGCGCGCCGACGAACGGCAGGCACACCTGGCCGCCGTGGGTGTGCCCGGCCAGCACGGCGTCGTACCCGTCGTGGGCGAACTGGTCGAGGACCCGGAGGTACGGCGCGTGGGCGACGCCCAGCCGGACGTCGGCGTCCTCCGGGGCCGGCCCGGCCACGGCGTCGAGGTCGTCGTACCCGAGGTGCGGGTCGTCGACGCCGGCGAAGGCGAACGTGGTCCAGGCGACGTCGAGGCGGCCGGTGGTGTTGGTGAGGTCGAGCCAGCCGGCCTCGGTGAAGGTCTTCTGGAGGTCGCCCCAGGGCAGCGGCGGGGTGTCGGTGTGCCGGGTGCCGTCGTCGGGCAGCAGGTAGCGCAGCGGGTTGCGCAGCGTCGGCTCGAAGTAGTCGTTGGACCCGAACACGAAGACGCCCGGCCGCTCGAGCAGCGACCCGAGCGAGTCGACGACGGGCCCGACGGCGTCGCGGTGGGCCAGGAAGTCGCCGGTGCCGACGACCAGGTCCGGCTCGAGCGAGGCCAGCCCACGCAGCCATTCCTGCTTGGCGCGTTGCCCGGGGGTCAGGTGCAGGTCGGAGAGGTGAAGCACCCGCAGCGGCGGGTGGCCCGGGGGCAGCAGGGGCAGCTCGGCCCGTCGGAGGGTGTAGGCGCGGGCCTCGGCCGCGGCGTACCCGAGGGTGCCGAGGCCGGCCACGGCGCCGAGGCCCAGGAGCCTGCCGACCTTGCCAGAGAGTGCCACGCCGCAAGGCTGCCACAATGGCGGTCATGAGTGCTCTGAAGGACCGACTGCGGACCGACCTGACCGCCTCCATCAAGGGCCGCGACGAGGTGCGGTCGTCCACGCTGCGGATGCTCCTCACCGCGATCACGAACGCCGAGGTGGCCGGCAAGCAGCAGGTGGAGCTGTCCGACGACGACATCGTCGGGGTGCTCTCGACCGAGGCGAAGAAGCGTCGGGAGGCGGCGACGGCGTTCGAGGACGGCGGTCGCCACGAGATGGCGGAGAAGGAGCGGGCCGAGCTGGCGGTGCTGGTGGACTACCTGCCGGCCCAGCTCGGGGAGGCGGAGATCGCCGAGATCGTGACCCGGGCGATCGAGCAGACCGGCGCCGCCGGGGAGGGCATGCGAGCCATGGGCAAGGTGATGGGTGTCGTCCAGCCGCAGGTCAAGGGCAAGGCCGACGGTGGAGCCGGTTGCCGCAGAAGTCCGGCGGCAGCTCGGCGCGTAGGTCATCATGGGCTGGGGGGTGGTTCCATGCGGGGGAAGGCATGGGGACCCGCGATCGTCGCCGGAGGCGCCGTCGCGGCGTTCCAGGACGGCGTACTACATCATCACGTCCGGACCCGGGTGCGACCAGAACCCGGATCCCGGCTCGCCGTGCTCGCAGAACCTCGTCGTGTTCGCGGCGGTGGGGGTCCCGCTGATGCTCGCCGCCATGACGTGGGGCTTCCGCGAGTTCGGCCTCGAGGTCGCCCTGCTGGGCACGATCGTGACCGCGGGCTGCGTCTACGTCGTGCTCGGCCTGCTCGCCGAGCCCGGCTGGGGCCCCGGCGACCCGGTCGCCATCGCGATGCTGGCGACCGCGTTCGCGGTGGCGTTCGGCTTCACGCGCTTCGTCTCACGCCACCGGATCGGCCGCTGAGCCTCGCTCAGCCCCGACCGCCGCCGCCCTTCTTCTTCTTTTTCTTCGGCGCCTTGTACGGCGACCCGTCGGACGGGGTAGAGGGTGACCGTGTCGCCGCTGGAGGTGCTCTCGCCCGACCTCGGGAACGGAGCCGGCGACCAGGCCCTGGGCGAGGCTGGAGTCGATCTGACCACTGACGGTGACCTGGAAGCCCGCGTCCTTGAGGACCTGGGTGGCCTTGTCGACGCTCATGCCGTAGACGGACGGGATGGTGACCAGGAGGCCACTGATCTCGTCGGTCGGCGGCGGCGCGAAGTCCTCGTCGGGCAGCCACTGCTCGATGACCTTCATCGCGTCACCCCACATGGGACCGGCAGTGCCGGATCCGGAGGCCTCGTAGAGCGTGACGCCACCGATCTGCTTGCCGATGATGGAGGACGGGTTCCCGTTCACGTCGGCGCCGGCGATCATCGAGGCGGCCGCGAGGTTCGGGGTGTAGCCGACGAACCACACCGACTTCTGGCTGTTGGTCGTACCGGTCTTGCCGGCCGAGATCTGCTGGGTGTTGATCCCGGCGTTGTTGCCGAAGCCGCCGGGCTCCATCACGCCGCGGAGGACGTCGTTGACCGCGTCGGCGACCGCGCTGGGCAGCACCTGCTGGCAGTCCTTGGGGTAGCGCTTGACGACCCGCTTGTTGGTGTCCCGGATCTCGGTGACCGGGCGGGCCGCGCAGTGCAGGCCGCGGCCGGCGAACGTCGCGTAGGCCTCGGCCATCTCGAGCGGGGTCACGTCGGCGACGCCGAGGGTGAACGTCGGCACCCGCTCGGCGGACCCCTCGGCGACCGCCGGTGGGGTTGGTCAGCCGGATGCCCATCTCCTTGGCGATGTTGAACGGCTCGCACAGGCCGGTCATCTGCTCCAGCGCCATGAAGAAGGTGTTCACGGACTCACGCGTGCCGGTGTAGAGGTTCTTGTTGCCGGACGTCGTGGAGTTGGGGATCGAGAACGAGCCGTAGCCGTAGGGATCGCCGTCGCAGTCCTGGTAGTCGCGCTCCTGGAAGGTCTTCACCTTGGGGGAGTTGATCGTGGTGTTCAGCGCGATGCCCTGCTTGATGGCGGTCGCGAGGATGAAGACCTTGAACGTCGAACCGGCCTGGAAGCCCCGCGCACCGCCCATCTCCTTGGGCACGAGGTAGTTGATGTAGGTCTCGCCGTCCTTCTTCTTGCCACCCATGGGGCGGGACTGCGCGATGGCCCGGACGTTGCCGGTGCGGGGCTCGACCATGGCCAGTCCGCCGATCGCCTCCTCCTTGGGGAAGACGTGCTTGCGGACCGACTCGTCGGCGGCCTTCTGGAAGCGCGGGTCGATCGTGGTCTGGACCGTGAGGCCGCCGGAGAGCAGGAGGCTCTCGCGGGCCTTGCTGGTCTTGCCCAGGGCGGGGTCGCGCTTGAGGTAGTCGACGACGTAGCCGCAGAAGAACGGGGCCTTGGAGAACATGCAGCCGTTGCGGTTGGGGGTGAGCCGCAGGCCGAGGCCCTGCTTCTTGATCTTGTCGGCCCGCTCCTGGGAGATGACGTTGAGCTGCGCCATCCGGTCCAGCACCGTGTTGCGGCGGTTCTTGGCGAGGTCGGGGTAGACGGTGGGGTCGAAGCCGACGGGGTTCTTCACCAGGCCGGCCAGCATGCTGGCCTCGCGGAGGTTGAGCTTGCGCGCGTCCTTGGTGAAGTAGTGCCGGGCGGCGGCCTGGATGCCGTAGACGCCGTCACCGAAGTAGGCGATGTTGAGGTAGCGCTCGAGGATCCAGTCCTTGGAGTGCTCCTGCTCGAACGCGATGCGCGTAGCGCAGCTCCTTGAGCTTGCGGGCCAGCGTGTCCTCCATGGCCGCCTTGCGCTGGGCGTCGGTCTTCGCCTGGCTGAGCAGGGTGAGCTTGACCATCTGCTGGGTGATCGAGGAGCCACCCTGGACGACGCCGCCGGCGGCCTTGTTCGTGACGAAGGCGCGCACCGTGCCCTTCACGTCGAGCGCGCCGTGCTGGTAGAAGCGGTAGTCCTCGATCGAGACGATCGCCTGGCGCATCACCCGCGACACCTGGGTGAGGGAGACGTTGACCCGGTTCTCGTCGTACAGCGTGGCCAGGGTGCTCCCGTCGGCCGCGAGGATGCGGGTCCGCTGGGCCAGGGGCTTGGTCTCGAGCTCTGCCGGGAGGTCGTTCATCGAGTTCGCCAGGTTGCGGGTGCCGATGCCCAGCACGCCTGCGAACGGGATGGCCAGCCCCGCCATGACGACCCCGAGGATCGCCGAGACGGCCACCATCGAGCCGAGGTGGGCCAGCACCCGCTTCGACGGTGAGCGGTTCTCGTTGACTTCCGACATGGGCACAGGGTACGGGAGGGGCCACGGCATCCCCCAGTCGTGACATCTCCGCACTAGTCATATCGGACTAGCAGGATTGACCGGGAGACGTCTGTTTCCTGATTGATTCTTTACCTACCTTCAACTGTGGGGATTGGAACTTTCCATCTCGTATCAGATGTGGGGACTGACATGTGGGTTGAGGACTGGGCACCGGCAGCCGCCTGCCGGCAGGCGGCACCGGACGAGCTCTTCGTTCGTGGCGCGGAGCAGAACAAGGCCAAGCTGGTGTGCAGCGGGTGTCCCGTGCGCACCGAGTGCCTGGCAGAGGCGCTGGACAACCAGATCGAGTGGGGTGTCTGGGGTGGCATGACCGAGCGTGAGCGTCGGGCGCTTCTGCGTCGTCGCCCGGTCGCGTCGTGGCGCAGCGTGCTCGAGGCAGCGAAGGCCGAGCAGGCCCAGGTCGTCTGAACCGTCCGTCCCTCTCGGGATCTCTCGGTTCTCTCGGACTCTCGGGTCTCTAGCCGTCGGCCAGCAGCTGGCCGATGAGCCGCAGCCCGGCCAGGTCGTGCACGTCCGTCGCGAGCGCCGGCACCACCGCCGTGGGTACGGCGGGGTGCGCCGCGGCGAACCTCGCGCGGAGCTGGGCCTCGCGCTCCACCATGCGGGCGCGGTCGGCGTGCAGCCGCAGCAGGCCGGCCGTCGACGCCGGTGTCGCCGGAGCGCTTCAGGCGGGCCGAGGCGGCCATCGCCTCGTCGGCCGACAGCGGGCTCTCCGGCGCGCGTGCGGCCCGGTTGACGACCAGGCCGGCCAGCGGCATGCCGTCGCCACTCAGGCGCTCCACGAAGTACGCCGCCTCGCGCAGCGCGTCCGGCTCGGGTGCGGCGATGACCAGGAACGCCGTCCCGTCGGCCTGGAGCAGCTCGAAGGTCTTCTGCGCGCGCTGGCGGAAGCCGCCGAACAGCGTGTCGAACGCCGCCACGAACGTCTGCATGTCCTTGAGCACGCCGGTGCCGAGGATCTTGGTCAGCGCGTTGGTGATCATGCCCATCCCGGCGGTCATCAGCCGGGCCGGGCCGCGGGCCGGGGCCAGCAGCAGCTTGATGAAGCGGCCGTCGAGGAAGCTCGAGAGCCGCTCGGGGGCGTCGAGGAAGTCCAGTGCGGAGCGTGACGGAGGGGTGTCGACGACGATCAGGTCGTAGTCACCGGTCGTCTCGGCGTCGCGGTGGAGCTGGCCGAGCTTCTCCATCGCCATGTACTCCTGCGTGCCCGCGAACGAGCTCGACAGAGCGATGTAGAAGGGGTTCTCCAGGATCTGCTTCGCCTTCTCCGGGGTGGCCTGGCTCTCCACCACCTCGTCGAAGGTGCGCTTCATGTCGAGCATCATCGCGTCGAGGTGCCCGGTGCCGGCGACGTCCGGGACCGGTCGCGGGGTGTTGTCGAGCGCCTCGATGCCCATCGACTGCGCCAGCCGGCGGGCCGGGTCGATGGTCAGCACGCACACCTTGCGGCCGCGCTCGGCGGCGCGCAGGGCGAGGGCGGCGGACGTGGTGGTCTTGCCGACCCCGCCCGAGCCGCAGCAGACGATGATGCGGGTGTCGGGGTCGTCGAGCAGGGCGTCGACGTCGAGGGGCGCGGCCTCCTCGCCGGTGGTGGCGAGCGGGCCGACGCGGGCGCGGGCGGTCTGGCTCATGCCGGGTCCCTGCGTGGGGTGCGTCATGCCATGCCCTCCTGCTTGAGGACCGCGGCCAGCTCGTAGAGCCCGCCGAGGTCGACGCCGCCGGGCAGCCGGGGCAGCTCGTACGTCGGGACGCCGAGCTCGGCGACCAGCTCCCGCTGCTCGTCCTCGAGCCCGCGGCGCTCGGCGTGGTCCTGGGCCTCGGTCAGCAGCGCCTCGACCAGGGCGTCGTCGACGTCCAGACCGGCGGTGGTGAGGTCCTTGGCGACCTTCTCGCGGTCGAGCGAGCCCGCGCGGGCCGCCGCGAGGGCGTCGGCGTCGAGGTCGCGGGGCCGGACCATGTTCACCACGACGCCGCCCACCGGCAGCTGCGCCTGCCGCAGCTGGGCGATGCCGTCGGCGGTCTCCTGCACCGGCATCTCCTCCAGCACGGTGACCAGGTGGACCGCCGTCCGGGGCGAACGGAACAGCGTCATGACGGTGTCGGCCTGGCTCTTGATCGGTCCGACCTTGGCGATACCGGCCAACTCGCTGTTGACGTTGAGGAACTGCGTGATCCTCCCGGTGGGGGGCGCATCGAGCACGATCGCGTCGTACTCCACCCCAGTGCGGCTGGAGGCGCCCTTGCGACGCTGGGGTCGGGCGGCCTCGAAGACCTTGCCGGTGAGGAGCACGTCGCGCACGCCCGGCGCGATCGTGGTGGCGAAGTCGATGACACCGAACCGGTCCAGCGCCCGGCCCGCGCGGCCGAGCTTGTAGTACATCGCGAGGTACTCCAGCAGCGCCGACTCGGCGTCGATGTGCAGCGCGAAGACGTTGCCGGCCTTGCCCTTCGGGCCGGGCAGCCCGGCGGCGATCCGGCGCTCCTCGTAGGGCAGCGGTGACACGTCGAACATCTGGGCGATGCCCTGGCGGCCCTCGACCTCGCAGAGGAGGACGTTCTTGCCGGTGCTGGCCAGGGCGAGCGCGAGCGCGGCGGCCACGGTGGACTTGCCCGTGCCGCCCTTCCCGGTGACCACGTGCAGGTCCACGCGGGGCCAGTCTCTGCTGCCGGATGCGCTCATCGTCACGAGCCTAGGGCCACCCCGGGCCGCGGTCAGCCCCCGAGGGCGTGGCTAGGATCACAGGGCGATCGGCGTCCGGGCCCCAGCGAGCGGCCGCCGCCGGTCATCGGTGTGGACGACTTCGATGCGGACGACAGAGGGAGCGGGCACGTGGACAAGGTGGTGGGCAGCGCCGCAGCGGCGGTTGCCGACATCGGCTCGGGAGCGACGCTGGCCGTCGGTGGGTTCGGCCTGTGCGGCATCCCGTCGGTGCTGATCGACGCGCTGCTGACGCAGGGTGCGACCGACCTGGAGGCGATCTCGAACAACTGCGGGGTCGACGACTGGGGCCTGGGCCGGCTGCTGATGGAGAAGCGGCTGCGCCGGATGGTGTCGTCGTACGTCGGGGAGAACAAGGAGTTCGCGCGGCAGTACCTCGCCGGCGAGCTCGAGGTGGAGCTGACCCCGCAGGGCACGCTCGCGGAGCGGATGCGGGCCGGCGGCTCGGGCATCCCCGCGTTCTTCACCGCCACCGGCGTCGGCACCCAGGTCGCCGAGGGCGGGCTGCCGTGGAAGTACGACGACGCCGGCAACGTGGCGGTCGCCTCCCCGGCCAAGGAGGTCCGCGTGTTCTCGACCGCCGAGGGCGAGAAGGAGTTCGTGCTCGAGGAGGCGCTGGTCGCCGACTTCGGGCTGGTGCGGGCCTGGAAGGGCGACCGGCACGGCAACCTGGTCTACCGCGACTCCGCGCGCAACTTCAACCCGCTGGCCGCGATGTGCGGACGGGTGACCATCGCCGAGGTCGAGCACCTGGTCGAGCCGGGCGAGCTCGACCCCAACGACGTGCACACCCCCGGTGTCTACGTGCAGCGGGTGGTGGAGCTGACCGAGGAGCAGGCCGCGGACAAGCGCATCGAGAAGCGCACCGTGCAGCCCCGGCCCGACGCAGAGGAGAACTGACATGCCGTGGACCCGTGAGGAGATGGCCGCCCGGGCCGCCTCGGAGCTGTCGGACGGCTCCTACGTCAACCTCGGGCATCGGCCTGCCGACCCTGGTGCCGAACTACGTCGCCGACGACGTCGAGCTGGTGCTGCAGTCCGAGAACGGCATCCTCGGCGTCGGGGCGTACCCGATCGACGGCGAGGAGGACGCCGACCTCATCAACGCCGGCAAGGAGACCGTCACCCTGCGCAAGGGGGCGTCGTTCTTCGACTCCGCCACGTCGTTCGGGATGATCCGTGGCGGCAAGATCGACGCCGCGATCCTCGGTGCCATGCAGGTCTCCGCGCACGGGGACATCGCCAACTGGATGATCCCCGGCAAGATGGTCAAGGGCATGGGCGGCGCGATGGACCTGGTCCACGGCGCCCGCAAGGTGGTCGTGCTGATGGAGCACGTCTCCAAGGACGGCTCCTACAAGATCGTGGACGAGTGCTCGTTGCCCTACACCGGGCTGCGGGTCGTCCAGCGGATCATCACCGACCTCGGCGTCATCGACGTGGTCGACCCCGCCACCGGCCAGGTCGCCGCCTCCGGCACCCTCGGCGACCGCGCGCTCAAGCTCGTGGAGCTCGCCCCCGGGGTGACCGAGGACGAGATCCGCGAGAAGACCGAGCCGGAGCTGCTCAGCTGACCTCGGGGGTGCGGGCGGCGGTCACCCAACCCAGTGCGGCGATCGCCACCGCCACCCCGAAGACGGCCAGGAACGGGTCCAGTCCGACCCGGTCCGTGGCGGCGAAGACGACCCCGGACACCGACAGGGCCAGCGCGGCGCCGAGCGAGTCGGCGACCGAGATCGCCGAGGAGTTGAAGCCCCGGTCGCGGTCGGTCGACGCGTCGAGCATCGCGACGCTGGTCCGCGGGTAGCCGAAGCCCATCCCGGCGCCGGCGACGACGTACGACGCCATGGCCAGGGCCGGGTGCGCGTGGGTGGCCACGACCAGGGCGAGTGCGCCGGCTCCGGCCAGGAGGAGGCCGCTGCCCCAACGCATCGCCGTCACGTGCGAGACCCGGGCGCCGAGGCGCGCCTGCACCTGGCTGGCACCCGCCCAGGTGATGCCGACGCCGGTGAGCGCGAGCCCGGCCCAGCCGGGCGAGAGCCCCCAGCGCTCCTGGAGCACGAAGACGATGTAGGCCTCCGCGCAGAAGAAGGCGGCGCTCATCAGGCCGCGGGTGCCGATCACTGCGGGGAGCCCGCGGCGTCCGACGAGGGTGCCGGTGGGCAGCAGCTGCCGCAGCGACACGACGACGACGGCCAGGGCGCCGAACGCGAGCAGGGCGGTGGTCCCGCCGGCCGCGCCCAGCAATTGCAGGCCAAGTACGGCGGTCGCCGCGGCGGCCGCCCAGGCCAGCCGGGCCCGGGGGGCAGGGTCGCCGCCCGCGCGGCGCTCGAGCCCGCGCAGGGCGGGCGTGATCAGGAGCGCGGCGACCCCGACGAGCGCCACGGTGCCGAGGAACACCCAGCGCCAGCCGGCGACGTCGGCCACGAACGCCGCGACGCCGGGGCCGAACAGCGCGGGCAGCACCCAGGCGGCCGCGAAGCTGGCGAAGACGGCCGGCTGGAGCGCCGCAGGGAAGACGAGCCCGACCACGACGTACAGGACGACCGTGAGGGCGCCGCCACCAAGACCCTGCAGGACCCGGCCGGCGACGAGCGCCTCCATCGAGCCGGCCGTGCCGCACACGACCAGGCCGAGCGAGAACAGCGCGAGGGCGGCCAGCAGGGGAGTGACGGGACCGCGGCGGTCGCTCCACATGCCCGCGGCCACCATGCCGACCACGCCGCTGGCGAGGGGGGCGGCGAAGCTCAGCGCGTACAGCGCGACGCCGTCGAGGTCGCGGGCCACCGTCGGCATCACGGTGGTCACG
The DNA here is from genome assembly GCA_963721775.1 of uncultured Actinomycetota bacterium. Lineage (GTDB taxonomy): Bacteria > Actinomycetota > Actinomycetes > Propionibacteriales > Nocardioidaceae > Nocardioides. Next base: position 70,955 of record CAVRMH010000006.1, read on the forward strand.
GCGAGCGCCTCGAAGGCGACGAAGGCGATCAGGGCGAAGGTGCCGATCGTGGTGGCAGCGTAGGCAGGGGCGAGGAGGCGGGCACTGGCCTCGGGCCGGGTCGGTGTCATGGTGGTCACGAGCACTCACGCTAGGACTTCAAGTTCACTTGAAGTCAATGATCGGGCTGGCGTCACCGATGAGTCTGGCGCACCGGTCCGGTCCACCCGTGCAGGACTCGAGAGGCAGGAGGCAGTGATGGGTGAGGTCGTCGCAGGGATCACCACGTCGGTGGACGGGTACGTCACCGGCCCGGGCGACGGGCCCGGGTGCGGACTCGGTGTGGGCGGCGAGCGCCTGCACTACTGGGTCTTCGGCGGGCCGTGGACCTACGCCGGCGAGCGCGAGGCCGGCCGGATGAGCGGTGTCGACAAGGAGTTCTACGACGCGCTGGTCGCGAACCTCGGTGCCGGGATCTGCGGCCGCGGGATGTACGACGCCGCCGGGGCGTGGGGCGGGACCAACCCGTTCGGCGGGCGGCTCTTCGTCGTCACGCACCGCACCGGGGACGCCCCCGACCCGGACACCGGCTTCACGTTCGTGGACGGCTTCGACGCCGCCCTCGCCGCCGCCCGGCAGGAGGCGGGCGACCGCGACGTGAGCGTGGCCGGCGGCGCGGACGTGGTCCGCCAGGCGCTGCGGGCCGGAGTGGTCGACCGCCTGGTCGTCTCGGTCGCTCCCGTGGTGCTCGGCGCGGGCAAGCGTCTCTTCGAGGGCTTCACCGAGGACATCGACCTCGAGATCCGCGACGTCCGCCACTCGGCGTACGCCGTCCACACGTCGTACGTCGCGTCGGGTGCTTGGCGGCACGAGTCGCCCGAGATGCCGTCAGTTTGCGACAGGTCGGCGTCAGTCGTGCATTGCGAGTCGTGGCCACGCCGCGGTCGACCCAGGCCTGCAGCTGCGCATCGGTGCGGACACCGTCGGCGAGCACGTGCACCCACGAGCGCGACTCGCGGCCGCCCATCACCATCGGCTCGACGTGCGGCTCGGCGAGCAGCGCGTCGCGGTGCTCGGAGCCGACCGGCACCAGGAGGCCGCCCCGCCCGCTGGCCGCTACCGCGAGGTGGCCGTCGACCAGGAACGACAGCCCGCCGAACATCCGCTTCTCCTCGACGGGACCGGCGCCGCTCACGGCGGCGCGGACCCGGTCCGCGAGCTCCTCGTCGTAGGCCATGGCCCCATTCTTGCCGCGGTCGGCCGCGAGTAGGGTGCGATCCATGACCAAGTGGGAATACCTGACGGCGCCGATCCTGACGCACGCCGCGAAGCAGATCCTCGACAACTTCGGCTCCGACGGCTGGGAGCTGGTGCAGATCGCGCCGGGGATGAACCCGGAGAACCTCGTCGGCTACTTCAAGCGTCCCCTGGAGGGCTGATCCATGAGCAAGGTCGAGGACGCCCTGGCGGCGATGGGTCTCGCGGTCCCCGAGGTCGCCAAGCCGGTGGCGGTCTACATCCCGGCGGTCCGCAGCGGCAACCACGTCTTCACCTCGGGCCAGCTGCCGATGCGCTCCGGTGAGCTCATGGTCACCGGCAAGGTCGGCGGCGAGGTCAGCGAGGAGGAGGCGGTCGCCTGCGCCCAGCAGTGCGCCCTGAACGCGATCGCCGCGGTGAAGGCCGAGATCGGTGACCTCGACGCGGTCAAGCGCATCGTCAAGGTGGTCGCCTTCGTCGCCTCCACCCCCGACTTCACCGGCCAGCCGCGGGTCGCCAACGGCGCCTCCGAGCTCTTCGGGCGAGGCGTTCGGCGAGGCCGGCATCCACGCCCGGTCGGCCGTCGGCGTGCCGGTGCTGCCGCTGGACTCGCCGGTCGAGGTCGAGCTGATCGTCGAGGTCTGAGTTGCGCGAGCTCCCGCTGCCGCCGCAGCTCGTCGAGCAGGCCCGGCAGTACGCCGACGGCAGCCGCGAGCCCGCCGAGCCCCGCAACGCCGCGACCGTGGTGCTGCTGCGGTCCGGTGCGGCCGGGCCGGAGGTCTACCTCCTGCAGCGGCAGAGCTCGATGGCCTTCGCGGCCGGGATGTGCGTCTTCCCCGGCGGCGGCGTCGACCCGCGCGACTTCGACCACGAGGTCGCCTGGGCCGGCCCGGACGCCGCCGCATGGGCGCACCGGCTCGGCACCGACGAGGCGACCGCCCGGGCGCTGGTGTGCGCGGCGGTGCGGGAGACGTTCGAGGAGTCCGGCGTCCTGCTCGCCGGTGAGTCGCCCGAGGACGTCGTGGCCGACACCACCGGCGGCGACTGGGAGGCCGACCGGGTCGCGCTCGAGGCCCGGGAGCTCTCCATGACCGACTTCCTGACCCGTCGCGGCCTGGTCCTGCGCTCCGACCTGCTCGGCGCCTGGGCCGGCTGGCTGACGCCGGTGTTCGAGCCGCGGCGCTACCGCACCTGGTTCTTCGTGGCCGACCTGCCGGAGGGCCAGCGCACCCGCGACGTGTCCTCCGAGTCCTCGCAGGTCACCTGGCTGCCGGCCGCGGACGCGGTCGCCGCGGTCGACGAGGACCGCCTGTTCATGCTGCCCCCGACGTACCTCACCTGCCTCGAGGTCGCGACGTACGACGCCCCGGCGGCCGTGCTGGAGGCGGCGGAGGAGCGGCGCGTGGAGATGTTCACCCCGGAGGTGATCGGCGACGGCGACGGGTTCACGCTGTCCCGGCCGGCCCACCTCGAGCCGCTCATCGCGGAGCACCTGGCGTGACCTGGGCCGGGGGTCGCTTCGGGTCCGGCGCCGAGTGCGTGCTGGCGCCCGAACGCCAACGCGATGACCCTCGACGGCACCAACACCTGGATCCTGCGCGACGGCGACTCCGACCGCTCGGTGGTGGTGGACCCCGGGCCGCTCGACGCCGGGCATCTGGACGCGGTCGCCGCGGCCGCCGGGGACGTCCGCACCGTGCTGCTCACCCACCACCACCTCGACCACTCCGAGGCCGCCCGCGCCTTCGCCGAGCGCGTCGGCTGTGGCGTGCGCGCGCTGGACCCGGCGTACCGGCTCGGGTCCGAGGGCCTCGGCGAGGGCGACGTCGTGTCCGTCGGCGACCTCGAGGTGCACGTGGTCGCCACCCCCGGCCACACCGCCGACTCGCTGTCGTTCCTCGTCCCGGCCGACCGGGCGGTGCTCACCGGCGACACCGTGCTCGGCCGCGGCACCACCGTGGTCGCCCACCCCGACGGCCAGCTCGGTGCCTACCTCGACTCCCTCGACCGGCTGCACCGGCTGGCCGAGGCGCACGAGATCGCCACCATCTGGCCCGGGCACGGGCCGGTCATCGACGACGCCCTCGGCGCGCTCGACTTCTACATCGCGCACCGCGCCGAGCGGCTCGCGCAGGTGGAGGCCGCCGTCGCGACGCTCGACCGGGACGCCGAGGACCTGCCCCGGCAGGTGGTCGAGATCGTGTACGCCGACGTCGACCCGGTGCTGTGGGGCGCCGCGGAGCTGTCCGTACGGGCCCAGCTTGCCCATCTGGCCGAGCGGGGCCGGTAGAGTCCGGATCGCCCGGATACACCGCCGACCACGGGGAGCCCGCAGGATGTCCTACGACCAGCAGCAGAACGAGGAGCCGACCATCGGCCGCCTGGTCACCGATGCCAGCCGCGACATCTCCACGCTGATCTCCAAGGAGATCGAGCTGGCCAAGTCCGAGCTCAAGGTGAGCGTCCGCGCCGGTGGCGTGGGCATCGGACTCTTCGCCGCGGCCGTGTTCCTGCTGCTGCTCTCCGTCGTCATGCTCTCGATCGCGTTCGCCTACCTGATCAACTGGAACGGCGACGGCCTCGCGCTGCAGTGGGCGTTCCTGATCGTGTTCGGCGCCTACGTCCTGCTGGCCGCGCTGCTGGTCTTCATCGGGGTCCGCTCGGTCAAGAAGGTGCGCGGCCCCGAGCGCGCCATCGCCCAGGCCCAGGAGACCAAGGCCGCCTTCAAGCGCGGCTGAGCTCGACAGCCACCTCAGCGGAGGTCGGCAGGCGTCCGCGCTAGATGCTGCGCCGGGTCAGCTGGCGCAGTCGCCGGTGTCGACCTCGCCGTTGGCGGTCAGGCCGTCCGGCGGCCGCCTCCCGGACCTGGCTCGAGGTGAGGGCGTAGCCGGTGTCGGCGTCGGTCACCGACGCGGCGAACACCACGCCGGTCACGTCGCCCTTCGAGGACACCATCGGCCCGCCGGAGTTGCCGGGCCGGATGGTGCCGCGCAGGGAGTAGACCTCGCGCAGCACCGAGCCCTGGCCGTAGATGTCGGGCGAGCGCAGCCGCTGCTCGGCGCGGATGCGGACCGGCTGCACGTCGTACGGGCCGTCCTGCGGGTAGCCGAGCACGGCACCGCGGTCGCCGGAGGCCGCGTCGAGGTCGAAGCGCAGGTGCGGGCGGTCGATGCCCTCGACGGAGAGCACCGCCACGTCGAGGTCCTCGTTGTAGTAGACGACGTTGGCGTCGACCTCCTCGTCGCCCACCACGACCTCGGGGTCGGACACGCCCGGCCACCACGTGGGCGTTGGTCATCAGCCGGTCGTCGGAGATGAGGAAGCCGGTGCCCTCGACGCCACGGCCGCACTTGTTGTCGCCGTGGATCTTGAGGACGGAGGCCTCGCGCGTCGACCACGTCGGGGTCGCTGGCGATCCGCGGGTCGGGCGGCTCCACCTCGACGATCCGCTCGGGGGCGAACGGCTCGAGGTAGCGCGGGAAGAACGTGGTGCCGACGACCTTGTTGAAGGACCCGAGCGCCTGGCCGGCGCGGGCCGGCAGCATCTCGTTGACCTTGGCCAGCACGGCCGAGTCGCGGACCTGGGGCGTGATCGGGCCGATCCGCGAGCCGGAGACCGCGACGCCGAGCGCCCAGGCGACCAGCAGCACCGCGACGGCGGAGAGCGCGGCCCCGCCGATCGGCGTCGAGGGCGCGCACCGGTTGCCAGGTGATCTGGTCACGCACCTTCGCGCCGGCGTACTGGAGCGCGGCCTGGCCGATGGTGGCCGAGAGGATGACGATGAAGAGCGCGCCGAGCGAGACCCACAGGGACGGGGCGGCGTCGCCGAGTGCCTTCGGGGCGAGCCAGATGCCGAAGAAGCCGCCGAGCAGCAGGCCGATGGTGGCGAAGGCGCCGGTGACGAAGCCCTGCCAGTAGCCCGAGAGGGCGTAGGCGAGCACCACGAGGACGAGCAGCCAGTCGAGGAGGTTCATCGCCCGGGCCCCTCCTGGAAGTTGGTGTTCGGTGCCGGCATCGCGGGGGGCTCCTCGCCCCTCCTGCCGTAGATCATGTGGTCCGGGAGCTCGAACGTCACATCCGGGTCCCACTCCCTGGTCCAGCCCACGAACTCGAAGAGCCGGGAGATGATGCCCGCGGTGAACCCCCACAGCACGAGGTCGCGCCGCTCGCCGAGCAGGAAGCCCGGACCCACGCGGCCGATCGGGTGCACCGTGGTGACCCGGTGGGCCGGGTCGAGCAGCTCCTCGAGCGGCACCCGCAGCACCTGGTGCACCTCGTCGGCGTCGACCACGCTCACCGGGCTCTCGGTGTGCCACCAGCCGAGCACCGTGGTCACCGCGAAGTTGCTCGGCGGCAGCCACAGCTCGGGCAGCTCGGCGAACACCTCGACCCCGGCCGGGTCGAGCCCGGTCTCCTCCTCGGCCTCGCGCAGCGCCGCGGCTGCGGGGCTGGGGTCGGTCGGGTCGATCGAGCCGCCGGGGAAGGAGACCTGGCCGGGGTGCGAGCGCATGTGGTGGGCGCGCTCGGTGAGCAGCAGGTCGGGCCCGGCGGGGCCCTCGCCGAAGAGCATGAGTACGGCGCCGGGGCGCGCGTCGGCGTCCTCCGGCGGCACGAAGCGGGACAGGTCGTCGGCGCTGATCGCGACGGCTCCCTCGCGGACCGGCTCCAGCCAGGCGGGGATCACCGGCGTACCCCCAGGTGCTCCTCGACGAGGTCCTCGAGCTGGCCGAGGGACTCGATGACCACGAACTCCTGGTGGACGACCTGGCCGTTCTCGTCGACCAGGGCCAGGAACGGCAGGCCGCGGAGGCTGGGCAGCGGGGTGCGGTGGTCGAGCTCGGTCTGCGGGTCGGCGAGCAGCGGGTAGGTCACCCCGGACCTGCGGGCCAGCCTCGAGCGCCTGCTCCGGCTGGGTGTCGTTGTAGTCGATGCCGAGGACCGGGACCTGGTCGCCGTACTTCTCGTGGAACTTCTGGAGGATCGGCAGCTCCTTGCGGCACGGCGTGCACCAGACCGCCCAGAGGTTGACGACCATCGGGCCGCGCAGGCCGGCGACGTTGACGTCGGGCCCGCCGCCGAGGCAGGGCAGCGTGACGTTGGGCATCCCGCCCTCGACCTGGCTGGCGTCGCCGGGCTCGCACGCGGCGATCTCGGCGGCCTCCTTGATCTTGCGGAGCTGGGGGGTGTCGACGTCGATGTCGGCGCCGGCGTTGCTGACACCGGCGCTGCTGCTCTCCGTGGCCGGTGCGCACCCGGCGACCGCGACCACGAGGGCGGCCACGAGGGCGACCGCGAGTGGAGCACGGCTCATGCGCGTCCCTCGGTGCGCACCAGCTTCGCGGCCTTCTCGGGGTCGGTCGGGCCCTCGCCGTACGCCGGGCACCAGCGCGCGACCGGGCAGGCCCCGCAGGCGGGGTTGCGGGCGTGGCAGACCCGGCGGCCGTGCCAGATGAGGTGGTGGCTGAGCATCGTCCAGTCGCGCTTGGGGAACAGCGCGCCGATCTCGTGCTCGACCTTGACCGGGTCGGTCTCCTCGGTCCACCCGAACCGGCGGGCCAGCCGGCCGAAGTGGGTGTCGACGGTGATGCCGGGGATGCCGAACGCGTTGCCGAGGACGACGTTGGCGGTCTTGCGGCCGACCCCGGGGAGCTTGACCAGGTCGTCGAGGCGCGGCGGGACCTCGCCGTCGTGCCGCTCGACGAGGGCCTGCGAGAGCTTGAGCAGCGACTCGGTCTTGGCCCGGAAGAAGCCGGTCGGCTGGATGATCTGCTCGAGCTTCTCGCGCTCGGCGCCGGCCATCGCCCGGGCGTCGGGGTAGGCGGCGAAGAGCGTCGGCCGCACGCCGTTGACCCGCTTGTCGGTGGTCTGCGCGCTCAGCACCGTCACCACGAGCAGCTCGAAGGCGTTGTCGAAGTCGAGCTCGCACCTCGCGTCGGGGTAGGTCTCGGCGAGCACGCGGTCGACCTTGCGCGCGCGGCGTACGAGGGAGGTGTCGGGCACGCGCACAGCCTACGTCGGCGCGGCGACAACGACGGACTCGTGGTCCGCAGCGGTGACGGGGCGTGGCTGGGTCTTCCTGTGATGAGGTTCACGGCTAGGATCAGCCCGGAAACGCACCGATCATGGAGGAACTCGTGGACAACGACGTACTTCGTCAGGCTCCGCTCTTCAGCGCCCTCGACGACGAGGCAGCCACCGCGCTGCGCGGCTCGATGGCCGAGACCAAGCTCCGCCGCGGCGAGGTGCTGTTCCACGAGGGGGACTCGGGCGACAAGCTCTACGTCGTCCTCGACGGCAAGGTGAAGCTGGGCCGCACCTCCTCCGACGGCCGCGAGAACCTGCTGGCGATCCTCGGCCCGGGGCAGATGTTCGGCGAGCTGTCGCTCTTCGACCCCGGCCCGCGCTCGGCCACGGTGACCACGGTGACGGACGCGACGTTCGCCTCCCTGTCGCACGAGGACCTGCTGCGCTGGCTCGACGGCCGCCCGATCGTGGCCCACGGCCTGCTCGCCCAGCTCGCGGGCCGGCTGCGCCGGGCCAACGACGTGGTGGCCGACCTGGTCTTCTCCGACGTCCCCGGCCGGGTGGCCAAGGCGCTGCTCGACCTCGCCGACCGCTTCGGGCGTACGGCGGACGACGGCGTGCACGTGCACCACGACCTCACCCAGGAGGAGCTCGCCCAGCTGGTCGGCGCCTCCCGCGAGACCGTCAACAAGGCGCTCGCCGACTTCGCCTCGCGCGGCTGGCTGCGGCTGGAGCCCCGGTCCGTGGTGATCATGGACATCGAGCGGCTCTCGCGCCGCGCCCGCTGATCGTCGTACGACGCTTGGTGGTGGCGCGGGTGCGGGGTGCTGTAACTCCGCAATTGCAGCCGTTTGACATGTTTTCCGCGCGGAAATGTGTCACTACCCCGCAATTGCGGAGTTGTGACATGCACGCCTGACGCGACTGTCAACCGACGGATCTCGCTCAGGCAGCGAAGTGCAGTGCCCACGCGGGGTCGACCGGCGGCAGGGGGCCACCGCCGCGCAGCAGGATGTTGCGCCGCACGCGCATGATCGTCCGCGCGGGGTGGCGGTAGATGCCCTCGGCGGTGACGACCAGGATCTTCCAGTCCCCGTCGTCCAGCTCCTCGCGCCGGTCCAGGTCGGAGCTCCACTGGTCGATGCGCTCGACGTGGTGCCGGCCGTCGTACTCGATGATCAGCTTCAAGTCCGGGATAGCTCAGGTCGAAACGGCGGCGGACGTTCCCGCGGTCGTCGAGCAGCGTGTGGTTGACCTCCGGTTCGGGCAGACCGGCCAGCACCAGCAGCATCCGCAGCCGGCTCTCCATGGGGGAGTCCACGCCGTCACGCACGTACGCCGCGGCCTGGCGGGCAAGCCCGGAGTAGTAGGCGGTGCTGGTCCGGCAGTACTCCAGCAGGTGCTCGGCCCGGGCGCCGACGACCCGGAGCAGTGCGTCGCCGAGCACGACGAGGTCCACGAGTGAGATCCATCCGGCGAGGTCGACGAACGTCCGGAAGGGATGCGTGGTCCGCAGCCCGCGTCGCTCGAGCACCGGCAGCCGCTGTCCGGTCACGTGGGACTTGATGCCGGCGCGGTAGGCACGGTCGTCCGCGGCGAAGACAGTGACGTGCTCGAAGGGATGGTCGGGCAACGGGAGGTCGAAGAGACGGGCCGCGCTGAAGTGGCTGGCGACCGCGGACTCCGGGTGCAGCGACAGCGCCGCCCGGATGGGTACGTCGTCACTCCAGGCGTCGCTGCGGATCCAGACGCCGCGGAAGATGCGGCGGTACCTCGACGTACGCAGGATGCGCGGGTCGACGCCGGCTCGCACGGCGTCGAGCCGGGTGAAGGGTCGTCTGTCGTCGAAGGCCTCGGCCATGGCACGAGGGTGCCCCAGTGGCGAGGTCGGTGGCGGCGCTCATCCACAGGGTTCGTACGCCGGCGCTCGTGGCAGGTGGTCAGAAGTCCGCAATTGCAGCCGAATGACATGAATCCGCGCCGAAAACATGTCAAACGGCTGCAATTGCGGAGTTACGACCAGCACCCCGGGGTGGAGGGTCAGTCGTCGGCCTTGCCGGAGGACAGCCCCTTCGAGATCAGGTCCATCACCGAGCCGTCGGCCAGCGTGGTCACGTCGCCGACCTCGCGGTTCTCGGCCACGTCGCGCAGCAGCCGGCGCATGATCTTGCCGGAGCGGGTCTTCGGCAGCTCGGGGACGACCATGATCTGCCGCGGCTTGGCGATCGCGCCGATCTCCTTCGCCACGTGCTTGCGCAGCTCCTCGACGATGTCCGCGCCGCCGTCGCCGGCGCTCTCGCGCAGGATCACGAACGCGCAGACCGCCTGGCCGGTGGTCTCGTCGGTCGCGCCGACCACGGCGGCCTCGGCGACCTTCGGGTGGGAGACCAGGGCCGACTCGATCTCGGTGGTGGAGAGCCGGTGGCCGGAGACGTTCATGACGTCGTCGACCCGGCCGAGCAGCCAGATGTCGCCGTCCTCGTCCTTCTTGGCGCCGTCGCCGGCGAAGTAGAAGCCCTGCTTGTAGAACCGCGACCAGTAGGTGTCGACGAACCGGTCGTCGTCGCCCCACAGGGTGCGCAGCATCGAGGGCCACGGCTCCTTGAGCACGAGGTAGCCGCCGGAGCCGTTCGGCACCGACTCGCCCTCGTCGTTGACCACGTCGGCGACGATGCCCGGGATCGGGGTCATCGCCGAGCCGGGCTTGCCGGCGGTCACGCCGGGGAGCGGGCTGATCATGATCGAGCCGGTCTCGGTCTGCCACCAGGTGTCGACGATCGGGCACGCGGTCGCCGCCGATGACCTCGCGGTACCACATGTACGCCTCGGGGTTGATCGACTCACCGACCGACCCGAGCAGCCGCAGCGAGGACATGTCGAACTTGTCGGGGATGTCGCGGCCCCACTTCATGAAGGTCCGGATCGCGGTCGGGGCGGTGTAGAAGATCGTCACGCCGTACTGCTGGATGATCTCCCACCAGCGGCCCTTGTGCGGGCTGTCCGGGGTGCCTTCGTACATCACCTGCGTCGCACCGTTGGCGAGCGGGCCGTAGACGATGTAGCTGTGCCCGGTGACCCAGCCGATGTCGGCCGAGCACCAGTAGACGTCGGTCTCCGGCTTGAGGTCGAAGACCGCCCAGTGCGTGTACGACGAGCCGACGAGGTAGCCGCCGGTGGTGTGCAGGATGCCCTTGGGCTTGCCGGTCGTGCCGGAGGTGTACATCACGTAGAGCGGGTGCTCGGCGTCGAACGCCTCGGGCTCGTGGTCGGCGGAGGCGCCGTCGACGGCGTCGTGCCACCACACGTCGACCTCGTCGTCCCAGGCGACCTCCTGGCCGGTACGGCGTACGACGAGCACGTGGTCGACCACGTCGGTCTTGGCGCGGGCCTCGTCGACGGCCGGCTTGAGCGCCGAGGGGGCGCCGCGGCGGTAGCCGCCGTCGGAGGTGATGACGACCCGGGCCTCGCAGTCGGTGAGGCGGGTGGCCAGCGCGTCGGAGGAGAAGCCGCCGAAGACCACCGTGTGCGGGGCGCCGATCCGGGCGCAGGCCAGCATCGCGATGACCGCCTCGGGGATCATCGGCAGGTAGATCGCGACCCGGTCGCCGGTGCGGACGCCGAGCGAGATCAGCGCGTTGGCGGCCTTGCAGACCTCGTCCTTGAGCTCGGCGTAGGTCAGCGAGCGGGTGTCGTCGGCGGGCTCGCCGACCCAGTGCAGCGCCACCTTGTCGCCGCGCCCGGCCTCGACGTGCCGGTCGACGCAGTTGTACGCCGCGTTGAGCTTGCCGCCGACGAACCACTTGGCGAAGGGCTTGTCGTCCCAGTCGAGGACCCGGTCCCACTTCTGCGACCAGTCCAGGCGACCGGCCTGCTCCTCCCAGAACGCCAACCGGTCGTCCGCGGCTGCGTCGTACGCCGCCGCGGTGAGGTTGGCGTCCGCGGCGAGGTCGGCCGGCGGCTCGAAGCGGCGCTCCTCGTGCATGAGGTTGGACAGGGTCTCGTTCTGGTCGCTCACGATCTCTCCTGACTCGGTGTGTGCTGGTCGATCCGGGGAACTCTCGCCAGCCTAGGGTGGAATTCCCCCGGCGACGAGGGCGTCGTCGCCGGGGGAAGTCTGACGCGGTCGCGATCGTTTCGACGACGTTGCCCGGGTCGACCCGGCGCCCGGTGCGCCGGGTCGCGCCGGGGACGTCAGTGCTGGACCGCGCCCTCGGCGCCGGCGCCGGTGAGCGCGCGCACCTCCAGCTCGGTGTAGCGCTCCTCCGCGGCCGGCTCCCGCGACGAGATCGTGCCGAGGTAGCCGAACAGGAAGCCCGAGCGGGATCGACACGATGCCGGGGTTCTCCAGCGGGAACCACGAGATGTCGATGCTCGTCGGCAGCAGCGAGAGGTTCTTCCCGGTGACCGGGTCGACGCCCTTGCCGGACATGATCGGCGAGAAGATCACCAGCCCGACCGAGGAGATCAGGCCGCCGTAGATGCTCCAGACGGCGCCGCGGGTGTTGAACCGCCGCCAGAACATGTTGTAGACGATCGCCGGCAGGTTCGCCGACGCCGCGATCGCGAAGGCCAGGGCCACCAGGAAGGCGATGTTGAGCTTCTGCGCCGGGATGGCCAGCAGGATCGCGACCAGGCCGATGACGCCGGCCGCGATCCGGGCCACCTGGAGCTCCTCGCTTCTCGGTCGCCTTCCCCTTCTTCCAGACGCTGTTGTAGAGGTCGTGGGCCACGCTGGAGCTCGACGTCAGCGTCAGCCCGGCCACCACCGCGAGGATCGTGGCGAAGGCGACCGCCGCGATCACCGCCAGCAGGATCGCGCCACCGGTGGAGCCGGCTCCGCCGCCCACGGTCTCGGCCAGCAGCGGCGAGGCGAGGTTCCGCCGGAGGCCGCGTGCGCACGTGTCCTGGTCGTCCAGCAGGGCCGCGGCACCGAAGCCGAGCACCAGCGTGAACAGGTAGAAGACGCCGATCAGGCCGATCGCCCACAGCACCGACTTCCGGGCGTCCCGCGAGGTCGGCACGGTGTAGAAGCGGATCAGGATGTGCGGCAGGCCGGCGGTGCCGAGCACCAGCGCGATGCCGAGCGACAGGAAGTCGATCTTGCTGGTCGTGGTGGCGCCGTACTTCAGGCCGGGCTCGAGGAAGGCCTGGCCCTTGCCGCTGTTGCTGGCGGCGGCTGCCGAGCAGGTCGGAGAGGTTGAAGTTGAACTCGGCGAGCACCAGGACCACGATCAGCGCGGAGCCGGCCATCAGCAGCACGGCCTTGACGATCTGCACCCAGGTGGTGCCCTTCATGCCGCCGACGGTCACGTAGAAGACCATCAGGATGCCGACCGCGAAGATGGTCAGGTTGATCATCGCCTGGCTGTCGATGCCGAGCAGCAGCGAGACCAGGGCGCCGGCGCCGACCATCTGCGCGAGCAGGTAGAAGATCGACACCACCACGGTCGAGGTCGCCGCCGCCGTCCGCACCGGACGCTGGCGCATCCGGTAGGCCAGCTGGTCGGCCATCGTGTAGCGGCCGGAGTTGCGCAGCATCTCCGCGACCAGCAGCAGCGCCACCAGCCAGGCGACCAGGAAGCCGATCGAGTAGAGGAAGCCGTCGTAGCCGGAGAGCGCGATCGCGCCGGAGATGCCGAGGAACGACGCCGCCGACATGTAGTCGCCGCCGATGGCCAGGCCGTTCTGGAAGCCCGAGAAGGAGCGCCCGCCGGCGTAGTAGTCGGCCGTGCCGGAGTTCTGCCGGCTGGCCCAGAACGTGATGCCGATGGTCACCGCGACCACGCCGAGGAACAGCGACGTGGTGAGGCCCTGGTGGCTCGGCGGCCATGACGGCGAGGATCTGCGCGCTCATCACGTCGCCCACCTCCGCGCTTGTTGACCTCGTAGTGCGTCGTTGAGCTCGCGGGCCAGCGGGTCGAGGCGGGCGTTGGCGAAGCGGCTGTAGAGCCAGGCGAGCAGGAACGTCGTGACGAACTGCAGCAGCCCGAAGACCAGCGCCACGTTGATGTTGCCGTACGACCTGCGTGCTCATGAAGTCCGTCGCCCAGTTCGACATGACGACGTACAGGAGGTACCAGGCGAGGAAGGCCACGGTGGCCGGGAAGACGAAGCCGCGGTAGCGGCGGCGCAGCTCGGTGAACTCCGCCGTCTCGTGCAGGCGGTCGTAGACCGGGTCGTGCCGGTGAGCCTGCTCGATGTGTCGTCACGGGGGTCCCGTCCCTTCGTGGGGCTGTGATCGGCATCACGGTGGCACCGGGGCGCGCGGGCAGGTTGCAGGGGTACGGGCAGGTACGTCGCCGGGCGGGGGCAGGTGGTCGGTGAGCGGCAGGATCCGTACGACGAACGGTCAGCCGCGGTCGAGGACGACGACCTCAGGGGTGTGCAGCCGCACCATGAACCGCTGCACGTGGGACGGGCACCCGGGAGCGGGTGGCCAGCGAGACGCCGACCATCGTCGCGAACGCGAGCGGCACCGACCACGCGGCCGGCTGCCCGAGCAGCGCCGCGCCCCAGCCCGTCGACGTCCTCGTTGCCGAGGGCGTAGACGACGCCGACGCCGGAGCCGAGCAAGCCGACCACCAGCCCGGCCAGCGCGCCGACGTCGGTCAGCCCACGCCACCAGATGCCGAGCACCAGCAGCGGGCAGAACGTCGAGGCCGCGACCGCGAACGCCAGTCCCACCGCCCGGGCCACGCCGACGTCCGGGGCGAGCAGGGTGAGCAGCGCCGGGACCGCCACCGCCACCACGGTGCCCAGCCGGAAGGCGGTCACCCCGTCGATCCGCGCACGGGCGAAGACGTCCTGCGAGACCACGCCGGCGATCGCGATCGACAGGCCCGAGGAGGTGGAGAGGAACGCCGCGAACGCGCCCGCGGTCACCAGCGCGGCCAGCAGCTCGCCGCCGACGCCGTCGAGCATCAGCCGCGGCAGCTGCAGGACGAGCACGTCGGGGTCGGCCTCGGCGCCGTACACCCGGCCGAGCGCGCCGTACACGGGCGGCAGCAGGTAGAAGATGCCGAGCAGGACCAGCACCACCAGCGTCGTACGACGTGCGGCGCGGCCGTCGGGGTTGGTGTAGAAGCGGACCACCACGTGCGGCAGGCCCATGGTGCCGAGGAACGTCGCGACGATGAGCGAGTACGTCAGGTAGAGGCCCTCCCCGCCGCCGGAGCCGAGCGGCAGCGACCAGAGCTCGGCCGCCTCGCCGCTGCCGCTGACGTCCGCCGGGTTGGGGGCGCCGTCGCCGAGCCACACGCCGAGCAGCACGACCGCGGGGACCAGCAGCGCGGTGAGCTTGAGCCAGTACTGGAAGGCCTGCACGAAGGTGATGCTGCGCATGCCGCCGGACAGCACGTTGACCAGCACGACCAGCGCGACGACGACCGCGCCGAGCCAGCGGGGCGCGCCGATCGCGGCCTCCATCACCAGGCCGGCGCCCTGGAACTGCGGCAGCAGGTAGAGCCAGCCGATCGCCACGACCAGCAGCGACGAGGCGGCCCGGACCCGGGGCGAGACCAGCCGGGCCTCGGCGAAGTCCGGCAGCGTGTAGGCGCCCGAGCGGCGCAGCGGCGCGGCGACCAGGACCAGCAGCACGAGGTAGCCCGCGGTCCAGCCGACCGGGTACCACAGCATGTCGGCGCCGAACGCGAGCACCAGCCCGGCGACGCCGAGGAACGAGGCGGCGGAGAGGTACTCCCCGCCGATCGCGGAGGCGTTGAGGGCCGGGCGGACCGTGCGGGAGGCGACGAAGAAGTCGCTGGTGGTGCGCGAGAACCGCAGCCCCCAGGTGCCGATCGCCAGCGTCGCCACGGTGACCAGGACGACCGCGACGATGCTGGGGACGGACCCGTTCACGGCGCCGTCCCGCCCGGGGGCCGCTCGGTGATGTCGACCAGCTCGGCGAAGTCCTGCTCGTTGCGCTCGGCCCGGCGGACGTAGAACCGACCGAGCAGCACCAGGAGGGGGTAGACGAGGACGCCGAGCACCAGCCAGGCCAGCGGCGCGCCGAGCAGGCGTACGTCGGCCAGGCCGGGGGCGAGGTGGAACGCCAGCGGCACACCCGCGGCGAAGGCGACGAGCGGCAGCAGGGTGACCATCGCCAGCCGCAGCTGGCTGCGCACCAGCGAGCCCATCAGCACCGTGCCGAGCACGGTCTGGTCGTCGATCTCGCGGGTGCGGGGGCGCCGGGTGCCGGGGCGGTGCGCGGGACCGGTGACCCGGACCCGCTCGGGGGGCGACTGGCTCACCGCCGGCTCCGGGTCAGCAGCTCGCGGAGCTCGGGGGTGTGCCGGCGGCTGACCACCAGGTCGGTCCCGCCGACGACGACCGTGCAGCGGCCGCCCTCCATCCGGACCTCGTCGACGTGGGCCAGCGCGACCAGCAGCGAGCGGTGGATGCGGACGAAGCCGGCCGGGCCCCACTCCTCCTCGAGCGCGGTCAGCGGCCGCCGGAGCAGGTGCGAGCCGTCCGCGGTGTGCAGCCGGGCGTAGTCGCCGTGCGCCTCGACGTACAGGATGTCGGAGCGGTTGAGGAACCGGGTGACCCCGCCGCGCTCCACGGGGATCTGCTCGTCGCCGCCGGTGCCGGTGCTGCCGGCGCCCTCGACCACGCGGCGTACCGCCTCGGCCAGCCGTTCGGCGCGCACCGGCTTGAGCACGTAGTCGACCGCGCGCAGCTCGAAGGCGTCGACCGCGTGCTCCTCGTGGGCGGTCACGAAGACCACCGGCGGCGGGGTCTTGAAGCGGGCCAGCACCTGGGCCAGCTCGAGCCCGGTCAGCCCGGGCATCTGGACGTCGAGGAAGATCGCGTCCACCTCGAGGTCCTGGAGCAGCCGCAGCGCCTCGGTCGCGGAGTCGCAGGTGAGCACGCCGTGCGATGCGCGGGTCCTGCTCGAGCAGCCAGGAGAGCTCGTCGAGGGCCGGGCGCTCGTCGTCGATGACGAGCACCTTGAGGCCCTGGGACCGGCTCGGCGAGGTGCTCATGCATGGACTCCGGGGGCGAACTTGGGCACGCGCACGATCACCTTCGTGCCCGCGCCGGGGGCGGTCTCGACGACGAGCCCGAACTCGTCGCCGAACGTGGTGCGCAGCCGCGCGTCGACGTTGCCGAGCCCCACCGAGTCGAGGGCGCTGTCGCCGGCCAGGGCCCGGCGTACCTTCTCCGGGTCCTCGCCCGCTCCGTCGTCCTCGACCTCGATGACGCACGCCTGGTCGGCGTCGCGGGCCACGATCGTGATCCGACCGGTGCCCTGCTCGGCCAGCCCGTGGCGTACGGCGTTCTCGACCAGCGGCTGGATGCACAGGAAGGGTACGGCGACCGGCAGCACCTCGGGGGCGATCCGCAGCGTCACCGCGAGACGGTCGCCGAACCGCGCCTGCTCGAGGAGGAGGTACCGCTCGACCGAGCGGAGCTCCTCGGCCAGCGTCGTGAACTCCCCGTGCCGGCGGAAGGAGTAGCGGGTGAAGTCGGCGAACTCCAGGAGCAGGTCGCGGGCCCGGTCGGGGTCGGTGCGCACGAACGAGGCGATCGCGCCGAGGGAGTTGTAGATGAAGTGCGGGCTGATCTGGGCCCGCAGCGCGCGCACCTCGGCCTCCATCAGCCGGGTGCGGGAGGCGTCGAGCTCGGCCAGCTCGAGCTGCCCCGACACCCACTGGGCGACCTCGTCCGCGGCGCGCACCAGGCCGGCGGTGGCGCCGTCGGTGAAGACCTGGAGGGTGCCGACGATCCGGTCGTCGACGACCAGCGGGCTGACCACGGCGTTGCGCAGCGGGCAGCTCGCGGTCAGGCAGGCCAGCTCGTCGCGCGCGGCGACCCGGGTGGCGCCGCCGTCGACGGTCGCCGCGGCCAGGCCCGGGGTCTGGTCGCCGTGGTGCCGGCCGAGGCCGTCCCAGGCCAGCAGGCCGGCGGTGTCGGTGAGCGCGACCGCCGGGGCGCCGAGCAGCTGACGCAGGTGCCGGATGCTGCGCTCGGCGCTGTCGGCGGTCAGTCCCTCGCGGAGCGCCGGGGAGGCCAGCGACGCGGTGTGCAGCGTGCGGAACGTGGCGCGGTCGGCCTCGGAGCCGAGGTGGGTACGCCGACGCCGCTGCAGCCGCATGGGCTCAGCGGAAGTCGATCAGCAGGAGGTCGGCGCCGGTGCCGTCGGTGATGACCGGCTCGACCACGGGGTTCGGGGCATCGTCGTCGCCCTGCTCGGGGGCGCTGTCCTGCTCGTCCAGCCCGTGCGGCACCTGCCAGGCCCGCTCGACGACCGTGGCCTTGAAGCAGCGGGCCACCCACGGCATCTGCATGCCGTCGTTGCCGCGGCCGTAGTCGGCGTACAACGCCATCCCGGCGGCGACCTTCTCGCTCGCGGTCCGCGGGCTCGAGGTGGGCGAGCTCGGCGCGCAGCATCGCCTCGAGCGAGGTGTCGTTGACGACCTCCCACCAGCGCCAGGAGTGCTCGGAGACGAAGCCGAACAGGCCGGAGGTGACCAGCGGGGCGACCGGCTCGTCACCGGCGACGGGGGTGCCCAGCGCCCGGTCGAGCTTGCGGGCCCAGGGGATGCGCTGGTCGCGGTCGTTCCAGACCAGGGCGAGCTGACCGCCGGGCCGCAGCACCCGGGCGACGTCGTCGAGGTCCTTCGGGAGGCCGCCGACGCCGACGACCACGTCGACCGAGCGGTCGGGGTACGGAAGGCGCTCGGGGGTGCCGTCGGGGGCGCTCACGTCGTGGCCGGCGGCCTCGAGCGCGGTCACGATCTCGGCGCTGCCGAGGGCGACGACGGTCCGCGCGGTGGCACCGACCAGCCAGGCGACGGCGTCCTCGGGGAACGCCGGCCGGTCGTTCGCTGCGCGCGGTGAGTCCATTGGCTCGAGGCTACCCGTCGGGGGCCGCGATTCGGCGCCCATCCCCGCGTGCCATCCTTCCGGCCATGAGCACCACCGCCGGCCCCGATCCACTCGGCCGCCTCGCCGCCCTGGAGGGCGTGCCCTCGGCGTACGCCGCCGCCCGCGACGGCGTCGACGCCCTGCTGCGCGACCGCGGCCTCCGGCGTACGTCGCCCGAGCAGACCGGGGAGGCGCTGCTGCGCGGGGCCTGGGCCTCGGCGGTGCTGGAGGGCTCGGGGTCGAGCCTGGAGGAGGTCCGCCAGGACGGCGGCGACGAGGTCGCCCAGGCCGCGGTGCGGGTCTCGACCGAGGTGCTGGCGCTGGTGCCGACGCTCTCCCGCTCGCCGCTGCAGGCGTTCGCCCGGCTGCACGCGCTGGCCGGCGCCGGTGCGGTGCCCGACGACGAGCTGGGCCGGCCGCGGTCGGCGGCGGCCGCGGAACGCCTCGGCGTGCTGGCCTCGCGGCTGCTCGGCGAGACGACCGCGCCGGCGATGCTGGTGGCGGCGGTCGTGCACGGCGAGCTGGCCACGGCCGCGCCGTTCGCCTCGCACAACGGGATCGTGGCCCGGGCCGCCGAGCGGCTGGTCCTGGTCGCCCGCGGCGTGGACTCGACCTCGCTGCTGGTCCCCGAGGAGGGGCACCGCCGGCTGCGGGCGGAGTACGAGTCGAACCTGCGGGCCTACGCCGACGCGGGCGGCACGAGCGGGGTGCACGCGTGGCTGCTGTACACCGCCGAGGCGTACACGCTGGCGGCGGAGGCGAGTCCGCTGAGGGGCTGATGGTTTCGCTAGGTACCTAGTGAAACTGGCGCTTACCTAGCGAAGTTTCGCGAGGTAAGCGTGAGGAACGCGTGGTCAGCGCCCGCCGTACGCCGGGTCCGCCGCACATGCGAGCGGCACCCGAGTCCCGAAGGATCGGATGCCGCCGCTGACACGCGAGCCTGACGGCTACCAGGCTGCAATCGTTCCAACTGCTGCCTCGGGAGTATCCCGATGACAAGCGCCCTCTAAGAAGGGTAGATCGATGCGTGGGTACCCGGTTCGCGTGCGGATTCTGGAGTTCTGGTGTCCGTTCTACGCCCGATGGCGGGGCAAACTCAAGGCTTGACTTCGCGCGTCGCACATGGGTCGCCGAAGGTCGGGCGACGATGCGTCTACACGGCCTGGTTGCGGCGACGGAGGTTGGCGAGCACCACACCGCCGACCACGACGACGCCGCCGACGGCCAGGGCGGCGAGGGCCGGCTTCGCGGCCGGGAGCCGCATCCGGCTGCGCAGCGCGACGGGTCGGGCGAAGACCAGCACCGGCCAGCCGCGGCCGGTCGCCACCTTGCGCAGCTCCTTGTCCGGGTTGACGGCGTGCGGGTGCCCGACGGCCTCGAGCATGTGCACGTCGGTGATCGAGTCGGAGTAGGCGTAGCTGCGGGAGAGGTCGTAGCCGTTCTCCTCGGCCAGGGCCCGGATCGCCTCCGCCTTGGCCTCGGCGTACGCGTAGTAGTCGATCTCGCCGGTGTACTTGCCGTCGACGACCTCCATCCGCGTGGCGATCACCCGGTCGGCGCCGAGCATCTCGCCGATCGGCCCGACCACCTCCGAGCCGGACGTCGAGACGATGATGACGTCGCGGCCGGCGAGGTGGTGCTCCTCGATCAGGCTGACCGCCTCGTCGTACACGATCGGGTCGACCACGTTGTGCAGCGTGTCGGCGACGATGTCCTGGACCGTCGCGACGTCCCACCCGGCGCACAGCTGGGACATGAACGCCCGCAGCTTCTCCATCTGGTCGTGGTCCGCGCCGCCGACGAGGTAGACGAACTGGGCGTAGGCGCTGCGCAGCACCGCGCGGCGCGAGATCAGGCCGCCGGCCTGGAACGGCTTGCTGAACGCCAGCGTGCTCGACTTGGCGATGATCGTCTTGTCGAGATCGAAGAACGCCGCGGTCCGATGTCCCGTCAGGTGCCCGGACAGGCGCCCGACCAGGGGAACGGACTGGGGTGCGGACATGGGCTCATCCTAGGTCGACCGCCCGTTGCGCAGGCGCTGCAACCCGCTATTCGTGCACAGGTGTACGCCGACCGGCGGGCGTCCACAGCCCCGTCGGCGGGCCACGTCGTACGTCGGCGGGCCGGGGCAGATTCGCCGCATGACCTCTCCGCTGATCATCACCCGTGACGAGACGCTGCTCGACGAGCTGCTCCGGCTGACCGCCGCGGCCGGGGTGACGCCGGAGGTGGCGCCCGACCCCGGCGCCGCCCTGCGCAGCTGGTCGGCGGCGCCGGTGGTGCTGGTCGGGGTGGACGTGGCGAGCGAGCTGGCCGACCTCGGCCCGCCCCGGCGGGTCTCGGTGCACTTCGTGGGGTGGGGCCGGGTGCCCGACCACGTGTTCAAGACCGCGGTGGGTGTCGGCGCGGAGAACGTCGCCGAGCTGCCGCGGTCCGACGCCTGGCTGCTCGAGCTGCTCGCCGATGCCGGCGAGCGGGCGGCCCGGGACGCCGTGACGGTCGGGGTGGTCGGCGGGTCGGGTGGCAGCGGTGCCACGACGTTCGCCTGCGCCCTGGCGCTCGTCGGGCTCGCGCGCCGGACCGACCTGCCTGATCGATGCCGATCCGTCGCGGGCCGGGCGTCGACCAGGTGCTCGGGTTCGACCGGATCGACGGGGTCCGTTGGGACGCGCTGCAGCAGACGACCGGGCGACTCAGCGCGCGGGCGCTGCACGATGCGCTGCCCCGGCAGCGCGGGCTGGGCGTGCTGACCTGGTCGCCGGGTCCGCAGGGGTCGCTGCAGGCCTTCGCGGCCCGGGAGGCGATGTCGGCCGCCACCCGCGGGCACGACCTGGTCGTGCTCGACCTGCCCCGTTCCTCCGACCCGGTGGTCGAGGAGCTGATGGCCCGCTGCCAGCACCTGGTGGTGACGGCGCGGGCGACCGTCCCGGGCTACGCCTCGGCCGCACGGCTGGTCGCGCACGCCTGCGCCTCCGGACCGGTCTCGCTGGTGGTCCGCGGATCGGGGGTGGACGCGGCCGAGGCGGCGCGTGTGCTCGGTGCCCCGGTCGTCGCGGTGATGCCGGACCAGCGCGGGCTGGACGAGGGCGTCGACCTCGGCCTGGGTCCACTCCGGTCGCGGCGCGGCGTCCTGGGGCGGGCCGCGGAGCGGACGCTGCGAGCGCTGTCCCGGCCCGGCTCCCGGGCGTCGGTTCGTCGGCGGCGGGCTCGTCGGCGCAGGGCTCGGCGGGCGGGACGGCGGCGTGAGCGGTGAGGTGTCCGCGCGGTTGCTCGACGACGTCCGCGAACGGCTCGCGACCCGCGGCGACGGATTCACGCCGCAGCACGTCGCGACCGCGCTCCGGGAGTCCGGCCGTCCGGTGGGCGACGCCACCGTCCTCGCCGTCCACGAGGCGCTGCGCCGTGACGTCGTGGGGGCCGGCGCCCTCGACCCGTTGCTGCGCGAGCCGGGCGTGACCGACGTGCTGGTCAACGGCGCCGACGAGGTCTGGGTCGACCGCGGGCAGGGGCTGGAGCGGGCGGCGGTGCGGTTCCGCGATGAAGAGGCGGTGCGGCGGCTGGCCCAGCGGCTGGTGGCGTCGGGTGGGCGGCGCCTGGACGACGCCACGCCGTACGCCGACGTGCGGCTGGCCGACGGCACCCGCTGCCACGCCGTCCTGGCGCCGGTGTCGCGACCCGGGGACGGTCGTGTCGCTGCGGGTGCCGCACCGCACCGGGCTGTCGCTCGCCGACCTGGCGGCCCGCGGCGCGCTGACCTCGGCCGGGCTGCCGGCTCGTCCGCCGGGTCGTCGCGTCGGGCGTCGCGTTCCTGGTCTCCGGCGGGACCGGCTCGGGGAAGACCACACTCCTCGCCGCGATGCTGGGCGAGCTGGATCCCGGCCAGCGGCTGGTGCTGGTGGAGGACGCCAGCGAGCTCCGTCCCGCGCACCCGCACGTGGTCGGCCTCGAGGGCCGGCCGCCGAACATCGAGGGTGCCGGGGCGATCGTGCTGCGTGACCTGGTCCGCCAGGCCCTGCGGATGCGCCCCGACCGGCTCGTCGTCGGCGAGGTCCGGGGTGCCGAGGTGGTCGACCTGCTGGCCGCGCTCAACACCGGGCACGAGGGCGGCTGCGGCACGCTGCACGCCAACTCCGCCGAGGACGTGCCGGCCCGGGTCGAGGCGCTGGCGCTGGCCGCGGGGCTCGGCCGGGAGGCGGCGCACAGCCAGTTCGCGTCGGCCATCGGCGCGGTGCTGCACCTGACCCGCGGCGCCTCCGGGGTACGCCGCCTCGGGGCCGTCGCCGTGCCCGTGCAGGAGGGCTCGGGACTGGTGACGATGCACGCGGCGGCGACGTTCGCCCCCGACGGGTCCGCGGTCGAGGGGCCCGGGGCGACGGCGTTGGCCGCCCGGTTGAGCGGGTGCTGACGGTGCTTGCGGCCTCCGTTCCCGCAGCCGTGCTCACGATGCCGGCGGCGGCAGAGGTGGCACCGGTGCGCCTCGTGGCGGCGGGACTCGCCGGACTGGCGGTCCTGCTGGCCTGGCCCGGCGGGTGGCGGCCGGCGGGTCGGAGGCACGCCGGGGGAGGGGGCGCTGCTGCCGGCCGCGATCGTCGGCGCGCTGGCACTGCTCGCCCTGCCGGCGGGCGTGCTGGTCCCCGCGGCCGTGGCCGGCGGCGCGGGAGGTGGGCTCCTGGCACTGCGCCGCCGTCGCTCCGCCGTCGCTGCGGCACGGGAGCGCGCCGACCGTGTGCAGGAGGTCTGCGAGGTGATGGCCGGAGAGCTCGCGGCCGGACTGCCGCCCGGCCGGGCACTGGCCGCGGCGGCCGCGGTGTGGCCGGAGCTCGCACGAGGTGGCCGCCACCCAACGCCTCGGCGGCGTGGTGCCCGAGGCGCTCGACCACCTCGCGGGTCGGCCCGGGGCGGGAGACCTCCGCCTCGTCGCCGCGGCCTGGCAGGTCTCCCACCGCAGCGGGGCCGGCCTTGCCGACGCGCTGGCCGGGGTCGCCGAGGCGCTGCGGGACCGGCAGTCGCTGCGGCGGCTGGTGCGGTCCGAGCTGGCGTCGGCGCGCGCCACGGCCCGGCTGATGGTGGCGCTGCCGGTCCTGACGCTGCTGATGGGCTCGGGCATCGGGGGCGACCCGGTCGGGTTCCTCCTCGCAGGCCCGTCCGGGTGGGCCTGCCTGGCCGCCGGGCTCGCCCTGGCCCTGGCCGGGCTGTGGTGGATCGAGGCGATCGCCGGCGGGATCGAGAGCAGGGCCGCGTGAGCTCGCGTCGAGCCTGGTTCCGGTGGGTCGCGGCCTGCCTGGCCGGCCTCGCGGTGGCCCTCGGCCGGCCGCCCCCGGGTCCGTCCCGGGGAGGGTCCCACGGCACCCGCGGGGACCGCCGTGGACGAGACCGACCTGCTCGCCCGTCACCGCCTGCTGTGGAGCGCGGCGGCCTCGGCCGGGGGCCTGACCCTGGTCGACCCGCCGCTGGGGTGGGTCGTCGCGGTGGTGCTCTTCGTCGTCATCTGGACGGTTGTCGGGAGGGCCGAGCCGCGGTCCGTGCGCCGCGACCGCGAGCTGGCCCGGCACCAGCTCCCGCACGTCGTCCACCTCCTCGCCTCGGTGCTGCGTGGTGGAGGGTCGGTGCCCCAGGCGATCGGCCAGGTGTGCCGGGCGCTGCCCGGGCCGGCGACGGCCACACTGCGGCTGGCCGAGGGGCGGCTGCGGGTCGGTGCGCCGCCGACGGAGGTGTGGGCCGAGCTGGCCGGCCATCCCGTCCTCGGGCCGCTGGGCCGCACCCTCGCCCGGGCCGATGCCTCCGGCGCGTCCGTCGCCGACGCCGTGGCCCGGCTCGGCGAGGACCTCGCGCGCGAGCCACCGCGCCGAGATCGAGGACCTGGCGCGCACGGTCGGCGTACGCGCTGCGCTGCCGCTGGGCGTCTGCCTGCTGCCGGCCTTCCTGCTGATCGGCATCGTCCCGGTGGTGGTCGCCTCGCTGGCCGCGCTCGGCTGGTGATCGTCGGGGCCACGGCCGCCCGGGGGAGTCCCGACGACCCGGCGCCCCGCCGGTATGGTGCTCGACGACCCGGTCTTCGTGCACAGGCATCGCCACCCCCGGCGCCGTCCACAGCAGGCCTTCGCCGCCGCGGTCCATGCCGGTGGTCCCGACGAGGGTGGTCGGGACCGGACGCACCGGCGGCCGGCAGGACGAGGAGGACCACATGGCACGACGCGACGAGCAGGGCATCACCACGGCGGAGTACGCCGTCGGCACGGCGGCCGGCGCCGGCCTGGCCGGTGTGCTCTACCAGCTGGTGACCGGCGGCTTCGGCGACCAGATGCTGCGGCAGATGTTCCGCCACGTGATGGGCATGCTGGGCATCGGGTGAGGCGCGACGAGCGGGGCGCGGTGACCGCCGAGACCGCGATGGTGCTACCGCTGCTGGTGGCGGTCGCGTGTCTCGATGGTCTGGCTGGTGACGGTCGGGCTCGCCCAGATGCGGGCCACGGACGCGGCACGTGAGGCGGCGAGGGCGGTGGCGCGCGGTGAGTCGCCCGCCCGGGCCGAGGCGCTGGCCTCGCAGGCTGCGCCCGGGGTGCGCGTCCGGATCTCCCAGGGCGGTGGCACGGTGGTCGTGCACGTCGACCAGTCGGTGGTGCCTCCCGGTGGCGTGCTCGGGCACCTCCCCGGCGCCACGGTCCGGGCCGATGCCACCGCCCTGCTCGAGGACGTCGAGGAGCCGGGTGGCGAGGTGGGCGCCGTGACCGGAGGTCCCGACGACGAGCGCGGTGCGGCGAGCATGCTGGCCGTGGCGGTGGTCGGTCTCCTGCTGATGCTCGGGCTCGGGGCGGCCTTCGTCACCGCGACCGCCGCCGCGCACCGCCGGGCCCAGGCGGCCGCCGACCTCGCCGCCCTGGCCGGAGCCGGCGCCGCGCAGCGCGGTGAGGACGCCTGCGGCCGGGCGGCCGAGGTGGCCACCGGCAACGGTGCGGCCCTCGTCGACTGTGCCCTGGCCGGCGACGACGTGGTGGTGACGGTGCGGGTGGCCAGTCCCGAGCTGGCCGGGCACACCTTCGAGATCACCGGCCGTGCCCGGGCCGGGCCGTCACCGGTGAGCGCGGGGCCTCCGCCGTGACGGGGGGGGGCACGCGGGTGCCGCGTCAGTCGGCGGAGCGGTGCTCCAGGTACGTCGCGGACATGTCGAGGTCGCCGTGCCCGGCCTCGACCGCCCGGGCCAGGTGGGCCCGGATGCCCGGCATCAGCCCGAGATCGACGCCCGCGCCGTCGGCCGCCTCCAGGATCAGGTCGGCGTCCTTGAGGGCGCCGCCCAGGGCGAACGCCGGGTCGAAGGTGCCCTCGATCATCGCGGTGCCCTTGAGCCCGACGTACGGCGCGTCCATGGCGCCACCGCCGATGGCCTCGAGGAACAGCCGGGGGTCGAGCCCGAGGTCCCGGGTCAGCGCCAGCGACTCGGCCACGCCTTCCACGACGGTGAGCACCCAGGCGTTCGCGGCGAGCTTGAGCTTCGTGCCGTGCCCCGGCCTGGCCGACCCACAGGGTGCGGCTGCCGATCGCGTCGAGCACCGGCGAGACACGTGGCCGGAGTGCCTCGTCCCCGGAGGCGAGGACGACGAGGGCGCCGTCCTCGGCGGGCTTGCGGGTGCCGAGCACGGGCGCGTCCACGAACGCGACGCCGAGGTCGGCGGCGAGGGCAGCCAGTCGTTCGGTCCCGGCCACGCCGACGGTGCTCTGCTGCAGCCACACCGTGTCGGGCCCGAGCGCGTCCCGGGCTTCCGCCATCCGTTCGGCCACGCTGTCCGCGTCGAACAGCATGGTGATCACGATGTCGGCGCCGCTGGACGGCGTCGGTCACGGTGTCGGCGACGGTGGCGACGTCGGCCAGGGGTTCGGCACGCTCACGGGTGCGGTTCCACACCCGCACCGGCGAGGCCGGCGGCGGCGATGTTGCGGGCCATCCCGGCACCCATGGTGCCGGTGCCGAGCAGGGCGACGGTGGGAGAGGAGGTCATGCCGCTCGATGCTACGAGGGCAGCCTGACGGCTCAGGCGGGTCGGCTGGTGCCGTCCGCGGGCGGCGGTGCCTGGCCGGTGGGGGGGGGGCGGGGTGGGGCCGGTGGCCGGGTCGGCGGCGGGAGCCGTGCCCGCGCTGGACGTGGTCGCGCCGTCGGACTGCGGTGCCGCTGCCCGACGCTCCGCCTCCACCTTCGCCAGCTTCGCGTTCGCCTTGGCCAGCTGCTTGCGGTCGCGGCGGGCCTGCAGCGAGCGCCGGGTCGCGCTGCGCATGAGCGAGATGCCGAGCACGAGCGCGACGACGGTCAGGGCGCCGCCCACGTAGAGCGTCAGCGGCGAGATGTCGATGCCGGCGTACTCGATCTGCGCGCCGTCGATCAGGAAGACGGCACCGAGTGCGGCGGCGACCGCGGCGGCGACGAGGAGGAGTCCGAGAATCAGCATGGTCGTCACCGTACCCCCAGCAGGACGTCGAGCAGATCGACGGCTGCCGCCTTGTCGAGCGGGTGGTTCTGGTTGCCGCACTTCGGGGACTGCACGCAGCTCGGGCAGCCCTCGGTGCACGCACAGCCGATGATCGCCTCCCGGGTCGCGGTCAGCCAGGTCGCGGGCCACGGCGTACCCCCGCTCGGCGAAGCCGGCACCGCCCGGGTGGCCGTCGTACACGAAGACGGTGAGCCGGCCGGTGTCCGGGTGCAGGGCGGTCGAGACGCCGCCGATGTCCCACCGGTCGCAGGTTGCGAACAGCGGCAGCAGACCGATCGAGGCGTGCTCCGCGGCGTGCGCGGCGCCCGGCAGGTCGGCGGTGGCGATCCCGGACTCCTCGAGGAGCGTCTGCGGAACCGTCCACCAGACGGCGGTCGTGCGCAGCGTCCGCTCCGGCAGGTCGAGCGGTTCCTCGGCGATGACCTCGCCCGAGGGCACCCGACGCTTGAGGTACGACACCACCTGGTGGCCCACCTCCACCTCGCCGAGCGACAGCAGGCACTCGCCGAACGGCACGTGCTCGCGCTCGGCGATCACGCGGATGTCGATCACCTCCCGGGCCGAGTCGAGTAGTCGGGGTCGGCGCGCTCGATCACCGCGACGCTCTCCTCGAGGTCGAGCGAGCGCACCAGGTAGGTCTCGCCGAGGTGGACGTAGACCGCACCCTCGTGGGCGGTGCCGTGCGAGGCCGAGGCGTCGACGGTGCCGACGACGCGTCCGGTGCCGGCCTCCACCAGCTGGACGGCCCGCCCGCCGCTCGAGCGGATGTCGGCCAGGTCGCTGGCCCGGCGGCGATCGGTCCAGAACCAGCGCGACGACCGCCGCCGCAGCAGGCCGGCCTCGGTCAGCCGGTCGACGACCTCGCGGGCGGTCGGCCCGAACAGCGGCAGGTCGGCCTCGGTGAGCGGCGCCTCCTCGGCGGCCGCGCACAGGTGTGGGCCGAGCACGTAGTGGTTGGAGGGATCGAACACGATCGCCTCGACCGGGCGCCCGAGCAGCATCTCGGGATGGTTGACCAGGTAGGTGTCCAGCGGGTCGTCGCGCGCCACCATCACGCCGAGCGCGTCCTGCCCGCCGCGCCCGGCGCGCCCGACCTGCTGCCACAGGGCGGCGCGGGTACCGGGGAAGCCGGCCATGAGCACGGCGTCGAGGCCGCTGACGTCGATGCCGAGCTCGAGCGCGTTGGTCGCCGCCAGCCCCATCAGCCGTCCCGAGCGCAGCGCCTGCTCCAGCGCGCGACGCTCCTCGGGCAGGTAGCCACCGCGGTAGGCGGCGACCCGCCCGCCAGCGAGGGGTCGACCTCGTCGAGCAGCGCCGCGCGCGTCAGCGCCACCGACTCGGCGCCCCGCCGGGACCGGACGAAGGCCAGCGTGTGCACGCCCTCGACGACGAGGTCGGCCAGCAGGTCGGCGACCTCGGACGTCGCCGCACGGCGTACCGGGGCGCCGTTCTCGCCGAGGTGCCCGGTGAACGGCGGCTCCCACAGCCCGAGCACGACCTGCCCGCGCGGGGAGGCGTCCTCGGTCACCGCGGTCACCGGCAGGCCGGTCAGCCGCTCGCCGAGTACGTCGGGCTCCGCCACGGTGGCTGAGGCGAGCACGAACGTCGGGTCGGGCGCCGTACGACGCGCAGACCCGGCGGAGCCGGCGCAGCACGTGGGAGACGTGCGCCCCGAACACGCCCGCGGTAGTGGTGGCACTCGTCGACCACGACGTACTGCAGCGCACCGAAGAACCGCGCCCAGCGCGCGTGCCCGGGCAGCAGCGAGCGGTGCAGCATGTCGGGGTTGGTGAGGAGGTACTCGCCGTGGTCGCGGGCCCAGTCGCGCTGCTCCCGCGAGCTGTCGCCGTCGTGGGTCGTCGTGCGGACGCCGAGCCCGAGCGCCTGCAGCGAGGTCAGCTGGTCCTGCGCGAGCGCCTTGGTCGGCGCGATGTAGAGGGTGGTGGCGCCCCGCTCGCCCCGCGGCCCGCGGGCGGCGAGGCTCGCCGACAGGGCGGGCAGCTGGTAGCCCAGCGACTTGCCCGAGGCGGTCCCGGTCGCCATCACGACGTGCCCACCGGCGTGGGCCAGGTCGGCGGCCTGCGCCTGGTGCGCCCAGAGGCGCGACACGCCCCGCTCGGCGAGGGCGTCACGCACGTCGGCGTGCACCCACTCCGGCCAGTCGGCGTACGTCGCAGCCCGCGGCGGCAGCGCCTCCACATGGGTCAGCCGCTCGGCCCGGTCCGCCGTCGCCAGCCGGTGGAGCGAGCTCCCGCACCGGCGTGCGGGAGCGGGCGTTCGGAGGAGGGCACGGAGCCAGTCTCGCAACCCCCGCCGACACACGTTCGGGCAGGACCGCTGCGCGACGAACGGGACGCATGGTTTCATTGGGCTGACGCATCGGGGCAGAAACGGGGGCTCCGACGCACGGACGGGTGGCCCGGGCCACCTGGAGGAGACTTGTGGACCTGACTCTTGAGACACGCGACGCCGATGGCGTGACCATCGTCGCGGTCGGGGGCGAGATCGACGTCTACACCGCGCCCAAGCTGCGCGACCGGATCACCGAGCTGGTCGCGGACGGCGAATACCACCTGATCATCGACATGGAGCAGGTGGAGTTCCTCGACTCCACCGGCCTCGGCGTGCTGGTCGGCGGCCTGAAGAAGGTGCGCGCCCACGACGGCTCGCTGCAGCTCATCTGCAACCAGGAGCGGCTGCTCAAGATCTTCCGGATCACGGGCCTGGCCAAGGTGTTCACGATCCACGACTCCGCCGAGGCGGCCGCCGCCGGCTGAGCCGGCCGCCGGCCGATCGCCCGCACCCCGTCGCCGATGGCGCCGGGGACGTTCGTCGTACCCACCGGGCGACCGCGCCGCGCTCCGCTGAGCGGACACCTGCGCGGACACGTGTGCAACGCGTCACACCCTCATGTCGGAGCGGGGCTACCCATGCGTAGACTCCCCTCGCATCTGTTACCCGCATCACATTCTCAGAGGAGAGACATGACCGGGATCCACCCCGCAGTCGTGGACCTCTCCGGTGGCAATCTCGTCCTGGTCCTCGTCGTCGCCGTGATCGCGCTGGTCGCGCTCGGGTTGGCTGCGATGTTCCGCAACGAGGTCCTCGCCGCCGGTGAAGGCACCGACAACATGAAGCGCATCGCCCAGGCGGTCCAGGAAGGCGCCAACGCCTACCTCACCCGCCAGTTCAGGACCCTCGGGATCTTCGCGGCGGTCGCGTTCTTCCTGTTGCTGACGCTGCCCGCCGACGACATGACCGTGCGGATCTTCCGCTCGGTGTTCTTCCTGGTCGGTGCCGGGTTCTCCGCCACCGTCGGCTACCTCGGCATGAACCTCGCCGTGCGCGCCAACCTGCGCGTCGCGGCGGCCGCCGAGACCACCGGCCGCGAGCCGGCCATGCGGATCGGCCTGCGCACCGGCGCGATGGTCGGCATGCTCACGGTGGGTCTGGGCCTGCTCGGCGCCAGCCTCGTCGTGCTGCTCTTCCAGGACAAGGCACCCGACGTGCTCGAGGGCTTCGGCTTCGGCGCGGCGCTGCTCGCGATGTTCATGCGGGTCGGCGGCGGCATCTTCACCAAGGCCGCCGACGTCGGCGCGGACCTGGTCGGCAAGGTCGAGCAGAACATCCCCGAGGACGACCCGCGCAACGCCGCGACCATCGCGGACAACGTGGGTGACAACGTCGGCGACTGCGCCGGCATGGCCGCCGACCTCTTCGAGTCGTACGCCGTGACGCTGGTCGCCGCGCTGATCCTCGGCTCGCAGGCCTTCGGCGACAAGGGCCTCGTCTTCCCGCTGCTGATCCCCGCGATCGGTGCGCTGACCGCGGTCGCCGGTGTCTACCTCACCAAGCCCAAGGCCACCGAGAACGGCCTGACGCACGATCAACCGGTCGTTCTACCTCTCCTCCGGCATCGCCGCGGTCTCCTGCGTCGTGCTGTCCTACGTCTACCTGCCGAGCAGCTTCGGCGACTTCGAGAACATCGCGGGCGAGCTGGCCACGGCCGACGGCGACCCGCGCTTCATCGCGGCGACCGCCGTCGTCATCGGCATCGTGATGTCCGCGGGCATCCTGGCGCTGACCGGCTACTACACCGGCACCGAGCACCGCCCGGTCAAGGACGTCGGCAAGACCTCGCTGACCGGTGCCGCCACCGTGATCCTGTCCGGCCTCTCGGTCGGCTTCGAGTCCGCGGTCTACACGACGCTGGTCATCGGTGCGGCCGTGTTCTGCGCCTACCTGCTCGGTGGCGCGGCCCTGACCGTCTCGCTGTTCGCGGTGGCGCTGGCCGGGTGCGGCCTGCTCACCACGGTCGGCGTGATCGTGGCGATGGACACCTTCGGCCCGGTCTCCGACAACGCGCAGGGCATCGCCGAGATGTCCGGCGACGTCAGCCCCGAGGGCGCCCAGATCCTCACCGAGCTCGACGCGGTCGGCAACACCACCAAGGCGATCACCAAGGGCATCGCGATCGCCACCGCCGTGCTCGCCGCGACCGCGCTGTTCGGCTCCTACGCCACCTCGGTGTTCGAGTCGCTGGCCGACGCCAACCCGACGGCCGACGAGGCGTACCTGCTGGACTTCAACGTGTTCAACCCGGCCGTCCTCGTCGGCGTGCTCGCTCGGCGCGGCGGTGGTGTTCCTGTTCTCCGGCCTGGCCATCAACGCGGTCGCCCGGGCCGCCGGCGCGGTGGTCTACGAGGTGCGCCGCCAGTTCCGCGAGATCCCCGGGATCATGGAGGGCACCGGCCGACCGGAGTACGGCAAGGTCGTCGACATCGTCACCAAGGACTCCCTGCGCGAGCTGATCACGCCGGGCATCCTGGCGGTGCTCGCCCCGATCGCCGTCGGCTTCGGCCTCGGCGTCACGGCGCTGGCCGGCTTCCTGGCCGGCGCGATCGGCACCGGCACCCTGATGGCCGTCTTCCTGGCCAACTCCGGTGGTGCCTGGGACAACGCCAAGAAGCTGGTCGAGGACGGCCACCACGGCGGCAAGGGCTCCGAGGCCCACGCCGCGACCGTCATCGGCGACACCGTCGGCGACCCGTTCAAGGACACCGCCGGCCCGGCGATCAACCCGCTGATCAAGGTGATGAACCTGGTCTCGCTGCTGATCGCCAGCGCCGTGGTCTCGATGAGCGTCGGCGACGACCAGAACGACGTCCTGCGCATCGTCATCGCCCTCGTGGCGGTGGCGATCATCGCGGCCGCGGTCGATCGTCTCCAAGCGGCGCGAGGTCTCGATCGGCGACGAGGTGCCGAGCCACACGGCCGCCTGACACGACGTACGACGCCGGTGGCAGCCGGCGGAATCGGCGTCCGTGGGACTTCCCGCGGGCGCCGATTCGCGTCCGGGGAGTCGTGGCCGAGGGCAAGCCCGGCCCGGGCCCGCCCTGCGAGGCAGGCCGTGCCCGGACCGAGCACCCCCGTACCGCACCACCGAGCGATGGCGGCGCGTCCATCCCCCCGCTTGGAGAGTAGGAGGCGCCGGGCGGGTCCCGCAGGCGCTCGCGCCTGATTCGGACCGGACGGTCTTTTCTCGGGGTCACTTCGTATGGCCCGTCCGGGCCATGCCTGCCGGGTGACAGGATCCGGCATGAGCCTGGAGCGGATCGCCCTCATCTCGGACGTGCACGGCAACCTGACCGCCCTCGAGGCGGTGCTCGCCGACATCGACGCGCCGGGGCATCGACCGGATCTTCAACCTCGGCGACTACGTCGGCAAGGGCCCGCGCGGCCGCGAGGTCGTCGACCTGTGCCGCGAGCGGTGCGAGGTCAACATCCTCGGCAACTGGGACGACTTCCTGCCCGACCCGGACCGCGATCTACGACACCGAGGCCCTGCGCTGGTGGCTGGCCCAGCTCGGTCCGGGCCAGGGGGAGTGGCTGCGGTCGCTGCCGTTCAGCCACGACTTCGTGATGAGCGGCCGGCGGGTCCGGCTGTTCCACGCCTCGCGAGGAGACCGTGCACCGCCGGGTGCGCTTCGACCACGACGAGGCGGAGTTCCAGGCGCCTGTTCACCAACACCCCGGCCACCGGCGACGGCCCGGTGCCCGACGTGGTCGGGTACGCCGACACCCACGACCCGCTACTACGAGACCGACCGCGAGCGCCGCACCCTGTTCAACACCGGCAGCGTCGGCAACTGCATGGACGACCCGACGCCGGTCTACGTGATCCTCGAGGGCGTGCTCGACAGCCCGGACGCCGGCGCCGTTCTCGATCGCAGTTCGTCCGGGTGCCCTACGACGTCGAGGCCGAGCTGGCGGCGGCGCCGCGACTGGGCATGCCGCGAGCTCGACGGCTACGAGCTCGAGCTGCGGCACGGCATCTACCGCGGCAACCTGGACGAGCCGGCGAGCCGAGCCGGACTACCACCGGCGTCCCGGCCGGGGTGGGCGCGTGAGCCGCGACCTGGCCGGCCCCGGCTGCGCGACGCGCTCGCCGCCGCGGACTACACCTACGACGGCGTGGCCGCGGCCGCTCGGGCCGAGGCGCAGGCCGCGCGCTGTCGCCGCAACGAGACGTCGCCCGGGCTGCGGCGTACGACGGGCGGCGTCGCCGGTCGAGACGCTGACCCGGCTGTTCCTGCTCCAGGCACCCGGTGCCGCTGGCCGCGGCCGAGGCGGCGCTGCCCGGCCTGGTCGACCGGCTCTGCACGCAGGGCCTGCTCGAGCGCAGCGTCGGCGAGGTCGCCGCCCGGCTCGACTGCCGCCCCTACTCCGAGGACGACGACCGACCTCTGGGTGGTCAGCGACCTCACCCCCGGCCTCGACGGCACGCCCAACCGGGTCGGCGCCGACCACGTGCTCGGCATCAGCTCGCGCCTCGACCGTCGCTGGCCCGGCTCACGATCCGCGAGCCGGTCGGCCGGGCGCTCGACCTCGGCACCGGCTGCGGCGTCCAGGCCCTGCACCTGGCCGCGGCACGCCCGCGAGGTGGTCGCCACCGACGTCAACGCCCGGGCGCTGTGGATCACCCGGCTCAACGCGCGCGCTCAACGACGCGCCGAACGTCGAGGTCCGCGACGGGTCGTTCTTCGAGCCGCGTCGCGCGGCGAGGCGTTCGACCTGATCGCCACCAACCCGCCGTTCGTCATCTCCCCGGCGACCGGCGAGCGGCTGGTCTACCGCGACTCCGGCCTGCCCGGTGACCGGGTGGTCGAGGACATCGTCCGGGCCGCGCCCGGCCACCTCACCCCCGGCGGCTGGTGCCAGGTGCTGGCCAACTGGGTCGTCGACCGCGGCCGGCCGTGGGACGAGCGGCTGGCCGGCTGGCTCGAGGGCTGCGACGCCTGGTCGTGCAGCGCGAGGTCGTCGACCCCGGCGACGTACGTCGAGATGTGGCTCAAGGACGCCGGCCTGCAGGGCGGCGCCGACTACGTACGCCGCTACGACACGTGGCTGTCGTGGTTCGAGGAGCAGGGCATCGAGGCGGTCGGGTTCGGCTGGATCAACCTGCGCCGCACCGGGGTGGACGGCACCCGAGATCCGCTGCAGGAGTGGCCCTACGACGTGGAGCAGCCGGTCGCGCCGACCATCGCCGACTGGGGCGCCGCGGTCGAGCGGCTGCGCGGGACGGACGACGCGGCGCTGGCCGCCGCGCACCTGGTCGCGCGCGCCGACGTACGCCAGGAGACGGTGGGCCAGCCCGGCGCCGACGACCCGGAGACGATCGTGCTGCGCCAGCAGCGCGGCCTGCGCCGGGCGCGGACGGTCGACACCGTCGAGGCGGCCCTGGTCGGCGCCTGCGACGGCGACCTGAGCGTCGAGGCGATCCTCGACGCCCTGGCCGGGCTGCTCGACCTGGACCCGGCCGAGGCCCGCACGACGTACCTGCCGGTCGTGCGGGACCTCGTGGTGGAGGGGTTCCTGGTCGCGGACTGACCGGTGGACCGGCTCAGCGCGGCTCGTCGGCGTACCCGAGACCGGCGGCGTCCAGCGCCTCCCGGAGCCGGGTCAGCGCGAACGGCCCGACGCCGTGCAGGGCGCCGACCTCCGCCTCGGTGTGGCCGGCGAGGTCCTCCAGCGCGGTGATCCCGGCGGCGGTGAGCGCTCGGGAGGCGGGCGCGCCCACGCGCGGCAGCGGGGTGCCGGTGCGGGTCGCCGCCGGCGGGCCACCGTCGCCGAGCACCGCCGCACCGCGCGGCGAGAGCAGGTAGCCGATGTCGAGGGACTGGGTGAGCCCCTTCTCCTTGAGCTTGCGCACGTCCCGCTTGAAGTCCGCGGTCTCGCGGCCGAGCCCGGCGGCCAGCTCCGGCGCCCGGCGACCCGGGTTCTCGCCGATGATCGTCAGCGTCGCGCGTGTCCACGGCCCGATCGACGAGGAGGCGTCCAGCCGGTCGAGCCAGGCGCGCAGCCGGTCGACCTCGGCCTCGTCCGGCACGGTCTCGCGCAGCGCGTCGCGCGGGTCCGGGCCGGCCCAGCGCAGCCCGACCCGCCAGACCGGCTGGTCCGGACGGTGGGCCAGCGCGCCGACGAGGTCGGCCAGCGATGCCGCGCCGGCCCGGCGGGCGTCGTCCGTCGGTCAGCGAGTCCTCGGCGACCTCGTCGAGGGAGGTGACCTCCAGCAGGCCGACCTGGGTGCGCATCCGGGTGCCGACCCGGACCCGGGGCCGCTCCCAGCGGCGGAACGCGAGGTCGATGTCGCCGGCCCGGATCGCGGCCAGCTCGGCGGGGCGGATCATCACCGTCCCAGTGGACCACGAGCCGTGCCCTCGGTGAGGGTCCGACGGGTCTGGACCGGTCTCTGCACGAGGCCGGGAGCCGACCACGGAAGACTTCCCGGGTCGGGAGCGTTGACGGGACGCGCTACCGTAAGCCGCCTCGCCGCCCGCCGCGGTGGGCAGTAGAGCAGGGAGCAGGAGAGTACGTGGCACACAAGCTGGTCATCGTCGAGTCGCCCGCCAAGGCCCGCACCATCGCGGGGTACCTCGGTCCGGGCTACGTCGTCGAGTCCTCCATCGGCCACATCCGTGACCTCCCGAACAACGCCGCGGACACCCCGGCGAAGATCAAGGACAAGCCGTGGGGCCGGCTCGCGGTGGACGTCGACAACGAGTTCACCCCCTACTACGTCGTCCCGCGGGACAAGAAGAGCCACATCTCCAAGCTCAAGGGCCTGCTCAAGGACGCCGACGAGCTCTACCTCGCCACCGATGAGGACCGCGAGGGCGAGGCGATCGCCTGGCACCTCCTCGACGAGCTGAAGCCGAAGAACATCCCGGTCCACCGGATGGTCTTCCACGAGATCACCAAGCCCGCGATCACCGCCGCCGTGGAGAACCCGCGCGAGCTCGACATGGACCTCGTCGAGGCCCAGGAGGCGCGCCGGATCCTCGACCGCCTCTACGGCTACGAGGTCAGCCCGGTGCTGTGGCGCAAGGTGATGAGCGGCCTGTCCGCCGGCCGGGTGCAGTCGGTGGCGACCCGGCTCGTCGTCGACCGCGAGCGCGAGCGGATGGCGTTCACCGCCGCGTCGTACTGGGACATCGAGGGCACCTTCGACGCCGGCTCCGGCCACGACCAGCGGATGTTCCCGGCCCGGCTGCACTCCGTCGACGAGGCCCGCGTCGCCCGCGGCTCCGACTTCGGCCCCGACGGGCAGCTCAAGAAGACCTCCGGCATCGTCCACCTCGACCGCCGCCGCGCCGAGGACCTCGTCGCCGGCCTGCGGGACACGACGTACGACGTGCGCTCGGTGGAGGCCAAGCCCTACAAGCGGTCGCCGTACGCCCCGTTCCGCACGACCACGCTGCAGCAGGAGGCCAGCCGCAAGCTCGGCATGAGCGCCTCGGTGACCATGTCGGTCGCGCAGCGGCTCTACGAGAACGGCTTCATCACCTACATGCGTACCGACTCGACCACGCTGTCGAGCGCGGCGATCGATGCGGCCCGCGACCAGGTCCGCGAGCTGTACGGCGCCGAGTACCTCCCCGACTCCCCGCGGACCTACACCTCCAAGGTGAAGAACGCCCAGGAGGCGCACGAGGCGATCCGGCCCGCCGGCGACCACTTCCGCACCCCGGCGCAGACCGGGCTGAGCGGCGAGCAGTTCCGCCTCTACGAGCTGATCTGGATGCGCACCGTCGCCTCCCAGATGCGCGACGCCCAGGGCCAGTCGGTCTCGATCCGCTTCGGCGGCGCGGCCGCCGGCGGCGAGGACGTCGTGTTCGCCGCGTCCGGCCGCGTGATCACCTTCCACGGCTTCCTCAAGGCGTACGTCGAGGGCACCGACGACTCCGCGGCGGCCCGCGACGACCAGGAGACGCGGCTGCCGCAGCTGGCCGAGGGCGACCGGATCACCGCCGCCTCGCTGGCCGCCGACGGCCACGAGACCAAGCCGCCGGCCCGCTTCACCGAGGCCACGCTGATCAAGGAGCTCGAGGACCGCGAGATCGGCCGGCCCTCGACGTACGCCTCGATCATCGGCACGATCCTCAACCGCGGCTACGTCTACAAGAAGGGCACCGCGCTGGTGCCGGCCTGGCTGGCCTTCTCGGTCGTGCGGCTGCTGGAGGACCACTTCACCCGGCTGATCTCCTACGAGTTCACCGCCGGGATGGAGGACGTCCTCGACGACATCGCCGGTGGCCGCAAGGACAAGGTCACCGAGCTCGGCGAGTTCTACTTCGGCTCCAGCAACATCGAGGGCCTGCACCCGCTGGTCAACGGGCTCGGCGAGATCGACGCCAAGGAGCTCGCGACCTTCCCGATCGGCGGTCCGGACAGCGGGATCGCGCTGCGGGTCGGCAAGTACGGCCCGTACCTCGAAGGTCCCGGCGACGACGGCGAGGCCGCCGCCAAGCGGGCCAACGTGCCCGAGGACCTGCCGCCCGACGAGCTGACCCTGGCCAAGGCGGTCGAGCTGCTGGCGAACCCGGCCGGCGAGGAGATCGAGCTCGGCGTCCACCCCGACACCGGGCTCACGGTGGTCGCCAAGAACGGCCGCTTCGGCCCCTACGTCACCGAGGTGCTCCCCGAGGACGCCCCGAAGTCCGCCAAGCCGCGCACCGGCTCGCTGTTCAAGTCGATGTCGCTGGACACGGTGACCATCGACGACGCGGTCAAGCTGCTCAGCCTGCCCCGGGTCGTCGGCGAGGACGCCGAGGGCGTGGAGATCACCGCGCAGAACGGCCGCTACGGGCCGTACCTCAAGAAGGGCACCGACTCCCGCTCGATCGACTCCGAGGAGAAGCTGCTCACGATCACGCTCGAGGAGGCGCTCAAGATCTACGAGCAGCCCAAGCAGCGTGGCCGTGCGGCCGCGGCCGCGCCGCTCAAGGAGCTCGGCAACGACCCGGTCTCCGGGCAGCCGGTCGTGGTGAAGGCCGGCCGCTTCGGCGAGTACGTCACCGACGGCGAGTTCAACGCCACCCTGCGCAAGGAGGACTCGGTCGAGTCCATCACCATCGAGCGGGCGGCCGAGCTGCTCGCCGAGCGGCGCGCGAAGGGCCCGGCGCAAGAAGGCCGCCAAGCGGGGCGCCAAGAAGGCGCCGGCCAAGAAGACCGCCGCGAAGAAGACCCGGCCAAGAAGTCGACGGCCAAGAAGACCGCCAAGAAGACCGCGGCGAAGAAGTCCTGACCGCCACCGACCGCTGTCGGCCGCGCCGCCTAGGGTGTACGCCGTGAGCCCGGCCACCGACCACCACCCTGGGGTCTACTCCCCGCACGGCGTCTTCGTCTGCTTCGAGGGCGGCGAGGGCGCCGGCAAGTCGACGCAGTCGAGGCTGCTGCGCGCCTGGCTGGAGTCCGAGGGCTACCCCGTGCTGCTGACCTTCGAGCCCGGCGACACCCCGGTCGGCCGCAAGGTCCGCGAGATCGTGCTCGACCCGGCGACCGGCGCGCTGGCCCACCGCACCGAGGCGCTGCTCTACGCCGCCGACAAGGCCGAGCACGTCGAGACCGTCGTGCTGCCCGCCCTCGAGCGCCGCGAGGTCGTGGTGACGGACCGGTACGTCGACTCCACGCTGGCCTACCAGGGCGCCGGGCGCGGCATCGACACCGAGCTGGAGCGGGTCGCGCGCTGGGCCACCGGCGACCTGCGCCCGCACCTGACCGTCGTCCTCGACCTCGAGCCGGAGCACGGCCTGGGCCGCTTCGCCGAGCGTGACCGGATCGAGGGTGAGTCCCTGGAGTTCCACCAGCGGGTCCGCGAGGCGTTCGGGCTGCTGGCCGCCGCCGACCCCGAGCACTACCTCGTGCTCGACGCCCGGCTGCCCGAGGCCGAGATCGCCGGCCGGGTCCGCGACCGGGTCGCCCCGCTGCTCGCCCAGGCGGCGCGCCGATGACCGTCTGGGACTCCCTGGTCGGCCAGCGGCCGGTCATCTCCGCGCTGCAGCAGGCCGTCGCCGGCCACGGCATGAGCCAGGCCTGGCTGTTCACCGGTCCGCCCGGCTCCGGCCGGTCCAACGCCGCCGTCGCGTTCGCCGCCGGTCTCCAGTGCGACACCGGGGTCGGCTGCGGCACCTGCCACGCCTGCCACACGGTCCTCGCCGGCTCCCACGCCGACGTGTCCGTGGTGCGCACCGAGAAGCTCTCGATCGGGGTCGACGAGGTCCGGGCGCTGGTACGCCGGGCGGCCCTGGCCCCGGTCGGCCGGCGCTGGCAGATCCTCATCGTCGAGGACGCCGACCGGCTCACCGACCAGGCCTGCAACGCGCTGCTCAAGGCGATCGAGGAGCCCACCGACCGCACGGTGTGGGTCCTCTGCGCACCCACGGTCGAGGACGTCCTCCAGACGATCCGCTCCCGCTGCCGGCTGGTCACGCTGAGCACGCCGACGGCGGCCGAGGTCGCCGACTTCCTGATCCGCGTCGAGGGCGTCGCCGAGCCGCTGGCCTGGCTCGCCGCGCGCGCCAGCCAGGGACACATCGGCCGGGCCAAGGCGCTGGCCCGCGACGAGGACACCCTCCGCCGGCGCCGTGACGTGGTCGGCTACCCGGTCAAGCTCACCTCGCTGGGCGCCTGCATGACCGCGGCGACCAACCTGCACGAGGGCGCCAAGGAGGAGGCCGAGGGCATCACCCACGACCTCGACGCCCTGGAGAAGACCGATCTCGACACGTCGTACGGCGTGGTGGAGCGCGGGCGCCGTCCCCGGGAGTACGCCCCGGCCCTCGCGGCGCTGGAGCGGGGCCAGAAGACGCGGGCCAAGCGGCGGGTGCTCGACGTGGTCGACCGCGGCCTGATGGACCTCGTCTCGGTCTACCGCGACGCGATCGTGCTGGCCACCGGAGCCGGCACCGGCCTGGTCAACGAGGAGCTCCGTCCCGACCTCGACCGGCTGGTCCGGGTCAGCACGCCCGAGGAGAACCTCCGCCGGATCGAGGCGATCTTCACCGCCCGCGAGCAGATGCTGGAGTTCAACGTGCCCGCCCAGCTGGCGCTCGAGGCGATGATGGTCTCGCTGCGGCTGCCCGAGGGGAGCCACCCGTGAAGCGGGCGGTCGCGATCGGTGCTGCTGCTGGTGCTCGTCCTCGCCGGCGCCGGCGTCGCCGTCTGGCAGCTCGCGGGCGACGACAGCGGCTCGGCCACGGCCGGTCGCCCGGCGTCGCCGGGGCCGTCGTCCGCCACGCCCTCGCCGTCCGGCGGCGCGCAGAAGGCGCCCGACCCGGCGCTCCAGCCGTTCTACGACCAGGAGCTCACCTGGTCCGACTGCAAGGACGGCAACCAGTGCGCCACCCTCGAGGTGCCGCTCGACTACGCCGACCCGGGCGGGGAGCGGATCGAGCTCGCGCTGCTGAAGAACCCCGCCGAGAAGCCCGACCAGCGGGTCGGCAACCTGCTCGTGGACCCGGGCGGGCCGGGCGGCTCCGGCACCGACTACGCCGCCGGGGCCGACGTCGCGTTCCGCGCGCCGCTGCGCAACGCCTTCGACATCATCGGCTTCGACCCGCGCGGGGTCACGAAGAGCACCGCGGTGGACTGCCTGTCCGACGCCGAGGTCGACGACTACATCGCCCTCGACCCGGTGCCCGACACCCCGGCCGAGGTGAAGGACTACGGCGCCGAGGTCTCCCGGATCGGCCGCGGCTGCGCCCGGCTCAGCCCGCAGCTCTCCGCGCACGTGTCCACGGTCGAGGCGGCCCGCGACATGGACGTCATCCGCGGCGTCCTCGGCGACGACACGCTCACCTACCTCGGGGCGTCCTACGGCACCGAGCTCGGGGCGACGTACGCCGAGCTGTTCCCGGACAAGACCGGCCGCCTGGTGCTCGACGGGGCCGTCGACGTGTCGCTGGACACCCGGCAGTCCGCGCTCGGCCAGGCGAAGGGCTTCGAGACCGCCCTCACGGCGTACGTCGACGACTGCCTGGCCGGCGGCAACTGCTTCCTCGGCGACACCCGGCAGGCCGCGCTCGACCGGATCAGCGCCTTCCTCGACGAGGTCGACCGGCAGCCGCTGCAGGTCGGCAAGCGCGAGCTGACCGTCGGCAACGCGATCTACGGGATCATCACGCCGCTCTACGACAAGCGGTACTGGGACACCCTGCTCACCCCCGGGCTCAAGGCGGCGTTCGCGGGCAACGGCACCACCCTGCTGCTGCTCTCCGACGCCTACGCCCACCGCAACCCCGACGGCACCTACCAGGACAACTCGGTCGAGGCGTTCTACGCGATCAGCTGCCTCGACGACTCGTTCGCGATCCCGGCCTCGAAGGTGCCGGCCGAGTACCCCGCCTTCGAGAAGGCCTCGCCCACCTTCGGCCGGCTCTTCGCCTGGGGGCTCACCGGCTGCGGTGGCCTGCAGGTGCCCGAGGCGAAGAAGATCGAGATCGACGGCTCCGGGGCGGCGCCGCTGCTGGTCATCGGTACGACGCGCGACCCGGCGACGCCGTACGCCTGGGCGCAGGCGCTCGCCAAGCAGCTGGAGTCGGCGGTGCTGATCACCCGTGACGGCGACGGCCACACCGGCTACAACCAGGGCAACGAGTGCGTCGACGAGACCGTCGAGGACTACCTCATCGACGGGAAGACGCCGACCGGCGACAAGGACTGCGGGTCCTGATTTCCGCGCGCGGTGCGCGGCCCACTACACTCTCCGCTCGTGCCTCCACGTGAGGTGCGCGCCGCCTTAGCTCAGTCGGTAGAGCGATTCACTCGTAATGAATAGGTCGTCGGTTCGATTCCGACAGGCGGCTCCACAAGAAGCCCCTGACCTGCAGCGATGCAGGTCGGGGGTTTCTTCGTCGGGTCCCGAGGAACACGAGTCCCGGGAAAGTCCCGTGAAACGAAGAGCACACCGAGCCGTGAAGGCCCATGTCGAATCCGTGGCGCGCGGCACAGCACCCCCAATCACGGCCCATCCGATCACCTTCGGATCCGGGGACGGGACCTGCGTCGTCGGCAAGTCGCAGGAGGCCGCATGGTGACCGTGGCCAAGTGGCACGAAGGCGCAATCCCGAAGGAATACTCCTGGCCTCAGGCCAGCCGACTCTCGTCGCGACGAGCTACAGACCCGGGCTGTGGTGTGCCTATCGGGCCATGTAGCCGCCGTCGATGTAGAGCTCAAGACCGGTGATGAATGCGGCGTCGTCGCTGGCGAGGTAGGCCACGCCGGCGGCGATGTCTTCGGGGCGGCCCAGGGTGCCCATGGGTGTCAGGGCGGTCATGCCGTCCCAGATCGGGGTGTTGCGGGACTGCTCCAGGATGGGGGTGGCGATGAATCCGGGGTGGATCGAGTTCACCCGGACCCCCTCGGTGGCCCAGTGCAACGCGACGTTCTTGGTGAGCGTGCGGACCGCGCCCTTTGCTGCGTGGTAAGCCGGGGAGACTCCGAAGCCTCCGCTCGTGCCGAAGATCGAGCTGATGTTGATCACGGTGGCGTGTTCGGACCTCTTCAGGTGCGGTGCGGCGGTCTTCATGCCGAGGAAGACACCGGTCTGGTCGATGGCCACGGTGCGGTCCCATTCCGCGAGGGTCGTTTCTTCGATGGGCTTGATGTCACCCATGCCGGCGTTGTTGACGAGGATGTCGAGTCCCCCGAACTCTTCCACCGCTGCGGCGCACGCGGTCTCCCACTCGCTCTGACTGGTGACGTCGTGCTTGAAGAACTTGGCCTTGCCCCCGCCTTCGTTGATCTCCTTGACCGTGGCCTCTCCCGCGTCGACCTGGATGTCGGTGATGAGCACGGCTGCGCCCTCGTCTGCGAGCCGCTGAGCAGTCGCCTTGCCGATTCCACTTGCCGCTCCGGTGATGAGTGCGACGCGACCTTCGAGCCTGTTCATACTCTTCCCTCTCGCTTCTGTGAAGGTGGTACCGAGTCGCTTCTCAGCGTGACTGCACCCAGCAGGAATTGCTACCGGTGGCGGTGGCACTGCTCTCGGCGGGCCGCCGAGCCCGCAAGGCGCCATCGGGTGCTGTCCAGGACCAGCCAGGCGCCGCCGCAGGCTGGGGCGTCGCCTCCCCGGCCGCCTGGCACCCGGATCGCGTGACGTCGCACGGACGTCCAGTAGTTGCCCATGGTGGACCTCGCGTTCGCTCGTGCGGATGCTCGGTCCGGTTGGACCGCGCGTCATGCACTGTGCTGGTCTCCTCCGCTGGTTCAGTGGTCCAGCGGCGGCGCAGACTCACCCATCCCGCGCCCAGGACGTCCGAAGGCAACCTCCCTGCTCGTGCGGTTCCAGTACCTGCTCTTCACGTCGTTGCACTTGGAGACCCGCCTGGCAGAGCCCCGGTCCTCGAGGTTCGGTGACCCACGCCAGCCTCAGGCCCCTACGACGACGCTTCCTCCGGGCCAGCATTGAGAAGCGCGGCGTCGGTGCCGTCGACGCCGTCACCCCGGACGTCGAAGCGGCGGCACGACAGATTCAAGGCCCGGTGATCAGGCCGGCATGACCGAGCGCACGGACCTGATGGAGAGCACGCACAACACTCCGGCCAATCGGCCGTACAGCAGCGCCGCAAACAAGCCGATACAAGAGTTGACGGCTGTTCAGTGCGCCCGGATAGCCGCGACCGTGCGCTCGGGTGCCTCGAGCGGTGGCCAGTGCCCAACGTCACGAAGGGCCTCGAGAGGAGCGTGAGGCACCCGCTCGCGAATGCGCTCGGCCATGTGGGCGCCTGAGATCGGGTCGCGCATGCCCCAGACGAAGTTGAGCGGCACGTCGGTCTTCTCCAGAGCTTGAACCCAGCGGTTCTCGTTGTCCCGGCGATCCACGATGTAGCGGATGAGAAGGTGCATCAGCCGATGTCCGTCGTCGCGGCTCATGGTCGTCCACATCGCTGCACTGTCCGATGCCGGGTCGAAGCCGTCGGCGAACGTCGGCGCGAGTGCCGCGGTGAGCGCTTCTTCGGTGATGCCCGCGCTGATCTGGGGACCGAGCTCTGGGTCCAGCAACGCGGTCTGGATCGGTTCGGGACGGTGCAGGTCCGGATACAGCCCGCCGTTGAGCAGGTGGACGGCGACGATGTCGACTCTCAACGCGCCCTCGGACCGGCGCGCCAGCAACTCCTGGGTGACGGAGACCGCGTAGTCGTGTGCCACCAGGACCGTCGATACAACTCCCTCGTGCGCCCACAGTGCCTCGATCAGGTCAGCCTGCTCCGTGAGCGAGTAGTCATGATCGGCCGGCTTGTCCGATGCGCCGAATCCGAGGAAGTCGGGGAGCAGCAGGGCGTGCTCCGTAGCGAGTTGTGGCGCAGCCCGCGCCCAGTCGTGCGAGGAGCTCGGGAAGCCATGGAGCACGGTCATCGACGGCCCAGAGCCGAGGCGTCGTACGAAGACCCTTCGTTCAGCACCACCGACCCTGAGCGCCACGCGCTCGCCGCCACGCCACCACTCAGCTGGGCTGACCACCGACCACCACCGATCCTTCCGCGGCGAGTAGAC
This sequence comes from uncultured Actinomycetota bacterium, assembly GCA_963721775.1. Classification (GTDB taxonomy): domain Bacteria; phylum Actinomycetota; class Actinomycetes; order Propionibacteriales; family Nocardioidaceae; genus Nocardioides. Next base: position 115,401 of record CAVRMH010000006.1, read on the forward strand.
GCCCGTGGCGCAGAGACGTCAAGACCCCGTGTGCTGTTGGGCGACGTCGCCCCGGGTGTGCGGCATGAGCGAGCACCGACCCATCAGACGAGCGTCACCCGGTGGAGTCGATCGAACAGCTCTTTGACCCGGGTTTGCAGGTGGGCCGCGGACTTCACCTCGACTCGTAGGCCGTTTGCGGTGAGCAGGTCGGCGGCATCCCACTCCCTCCGGGTTCCTCCAACGCAACCCAGGGCCGAGCCAACGAGGTACTCGGCGAGAACGCCTCGAGTTGCGTTGCTGAGCAGGTCCGAGGGGGACCATCGCCAGAACTCGATCAGCGTGTGCGGGGTGCCCGCCGGCCGCTACCAGAACCGAGCCTGCCGAAGCGGCCCGACAAAAGCGATTAGATGAGTGCGTCCCCGAGCAGCACTGACAGTGCATGCACCAGAATCTCGTCGCCGAGCCACCGCTGCAGATCAGCGCCTGGATTCGTAGTGGGACAGGGTCACGCCGTCCGGGAAGGTTCTCGTCTCCACGAGGCGCAGGTTCACCCAGGTGTCCAGCGCGCTGAAGAACGGCGTGCCGCCGCCGACCAGCACCGGGTGCGTGACCACCTCGTACTCGTCGATCAGGCCGGCGCGCATCGCCGCGCCCGCAAGAACGGCGCCGCCGATTTCCATCGGGGCGCCGTCCTCGGCCTTCAGCCGGGTGATCTCGGCCACGGCGTCGCCGGTGACCAGGCGTGCGTTTCCGCTGACCTTGTCGAGGGTCGTGGAGAACACCACCTTCGGCGTCTTCTGCCAGATGCGGGCGAACTCGACCTCCACGGGCGTCGCGTCCGGCTGCTGGTCGGCGGTCGGCCAGTGCGCGCTCATCACTTCCCACAGCTTGCGGCCGTACAGCGAGACACCGATCTTGCGGGCTCGGTCGTTGAACCACTGGTGCAGCTCGGCACTGGGCACACCCCAGCCGATGTCGTCGCCGCGCGTGGCGATGTAGCCGTCCAGGGTCGCGTTCATCGAGTAGATCAGTTTCCGCACGGGGTCAGCCTCCCATCAGCTGCGTCGGTCCGCTGTGTACCGACCGCGCCGACAACGGGAACTCATCGGCAACGTCGATCACCGGCAGAGCTCAGATGAGCAGACGTTCCCATCGGCATGAGCGTGCACGGATCGCGGTGCATGAGCGGACTTCGTGCGTCACTGATTCGGCGGTATGACGCACTTCGTCTTCCGCGCGGACTGCGGCAGATCCGCGCACCCTACGGCGTACGCCGGCTACTGGTCGCCCGGGGAATCGGGACCACGAAGCAAGCGGGCCGCACGAGGGCGCGTGACGCCTAACTCGCTCGCACGTGAGTGTCGTATCGGCCCACTTCTGTTCGTAACGTAGGTAGTGGCGGACATCAGGTTCGCCCGACGAAGGGGAGCAGGGATGCCTCAGTACCTCATCTACTTCAACCAGCAGTGGGTCGGCGACCACGACGAGGCGTGGTTCGAGAGCCGCGTCGAACCATCGCAGGCCGTCGTCCGAGACATGCAGGACCAAGGCGTCTTGATCTACGCCGGCGGACTGGTCGAGGAGCTCGAGGAGGCGGCAAGCGCGGACGCCACGGGTGGCGAGTTGGTCTTCACCGACGGGCCCTTCGCGGAGACCAAGGAGTGGCTCGGTGGGCTGACCATCGTGGACGTGCCGGACGACGCGGCCGCTCGCATGTGGGCGGGCAGGGTGGCCGAGGGGTGCGGCTGGCCGCAGGAGGTGCGCCGCTTCAAGGCCGGCTCGTTGCAGGCGCTCGTGCTCGGGGGGTGAGGCACTGGGCCGGCGCCGAGCGGCGCAGTCACGCGACGCACTGGCATCGGCATGAGCGCGCGGATCGCGGCACATCCGGACGCCCTTCACCCCGCGATGACTTCGAGCAGGGAGCACCGGGAGGTGGGGCGACGGAGCCGGTCTCCCGGTCCATGGGGCGGTGCAGACCGGAGTCAGGAGGCGCTGAAGATCAGCACGTCGTTGCAGAAGTCCCGACCGTTGGTGTCGGTGCGTCCGGTGGACTCGCGGAGCACGTCGAAGGAGACCGTGGTGTCGTCCTCGGGGTCACCGGGAGTGCCGCCGTAGTCGATGACGATCCGGAACCGGATGCCGCCGGGTCCATGTAGACGAAGTTCCCGGCGTTGTCGTAGTAGCGGGAGCCGCCCTGGCCGTACACGTCGAGGGTGTAGGTGCCGTCGCCGTTGTCGGTGGTCTTGACGTCGTGGTAGTTGGAGGAGAAGACGTTGGTGAAGGTGCCGCCGTTGCGAAGGTTGGTCCAGGTGGTGGTGCCGTGGACGTTCTCCTTGAGGTAGGGGAACGGGCTGGAGCCGCGCAGGTTGAACATGAAGGTGGTGACGACGTCGGTGTCCTGGCGGACCGGCAGGCCGTTGGACTCGCAGGTGAAGACCTCGGTCTCGACGTCGTGGACGCGACCGTGGTCGATCGGTGCGGCGGTGGCCGGTGTGGCGAGGGAGGCGGTGACAGCGGTGACGGCGAGGACGGCAGGGAGGCGCATCGGGGCTCCTACGGTGGACAATGGGGCCGGACTGGCCCGGCCGGACTGGGTCCGAGCGGAGAGTCGAGCCTCGGCCATCCGATACTCCTGTCGCACTTCTTGATCTTGTTTCTGGTTGCCTCCACCCGTGTTGGGTCGATTCTGCGTTTATGAGGGTGACGGCGTTCCGAGCGAGGAGAGTGGCCCTATGGACCGGGAGGTCGAGCTCAGGGAGTTCGTCTCGGCACGGGGTGTTGCGCTCTCCAGGGCGGCCTACCTGCTGACGGGTGACCACCAGGCAGCGGAGGACCTGGTGCAGGACACCTATGTGGTGCTGGTCCGGCGCTGGCAGAAGGCCGGCCGGGTCGACCCGGACGCCTACGTCCGCCGAATCCTCTACAGCCGGTTCGTCGACGGCTGGCGACGACGCCGCCTGACCGAGATCCCGACCGCCTCACCACCCGACGCCGACGGAGGCGACGAGACGACCGCGGTCGACCACCCGGCTCACGCTCCGGGAAGCGCTCGCCCGGCTGACGCCGCGGCAGCGCGCCGTGCTGGTGCTGCGGTTCTACGAGGACCTCACCGAGGTCCAGGCCGCGGCCGCGCTCGGCGTCAGCCCGAACACGGTGAAGTCGCAGACCCGACTGGCGCTGCAGCGGCTCCGGGAGCTCGCCCCCGAAGCAGTCGCCTCTCTCGAAGGAGTGGAGTCATGAACGGCCTGCACGCCGCCCTCGACGAGCTCGTCACGGACGTGCCCCAGTACGGCGACCTGGACCGCGCGATCGCGCAGGCCGACCATGAGCGTCGCCGTCGGTACGGGCTCATGGCGGGCCTCGCCTCGGCGGCGGCCGTGCTCCTCGTGGTCATGGTCCTGCTGACGGTCACGAGGGGCGAGGACGCGGCTCCACCGCCGGTGGCGCCGACACCCACGCCGACGCCGTCGGTGCAGTTCCAGTCCCCCGGCCGGGAGGACCACCCCGCCGCCGTGTACGACGCAGGTGGCGCGCTGGTGATGGCCACGATGGACCAAGAGGAACGCACTGGGAGCGCGACGTTGTGGCGGCGCGAGTCGGGCAGGTGGCAGAAGCTCGGGACTCTGCAGCACGCCGTTCCGATGCACTGGAAGGCGGATTCCCAAGGCACCCGGCTATCGCCAGGCCCCGGTCAAGGGGACATCATCGCGGTCGGCTACGCCGACCTCGCATCCCAGCGGGTCGGGTTCTCGAGCGACGGCGGACGCACCTGGAGCTACCTGTCGACGTGCGGCGAGTGCTGGATCCACGCGCATGGCGCCTACGTCTACGTGGTCGGGTCTGCATCGACCACCCTGGTGCGAGCCGCGTTCGGTGCGGGTGAGTGGGAGGAGCTGCCGCTTCCCACAGCCCCGGACCCGGACACCGGCTATCGCGGCCCGCTCGTACTCGACGACGGCACCCTGGTCATCGTGGAGGAGACCCACCCTGACGACTGCGGGACCTCCGGCCACTACCGGATCTCGCGCGACCACGGCGACACGTGGAGCAAGCGCCAGGTGACCCCCGGCGAAGCCACCTGCATCAACGGTCCTACCGGCAACACGCTCTACGCCTCCGGCGACCTCGGGCAGTTCCTCAGCACGGACCTGGTCCACTGGGAGCCCGTCGTGGTGGATGGCTACTTCCCGCCGGGGCCCCGCCGGGACCTGCCGGCGTCCTGCTGGAGAGACGACCCCGGCTACCAGTGGGTGTCGGAGCCACCCCTGCGCGTGGGCGACGAGGTCTACCGGCTCTTCCACGTACCTGACCGCGACCGCTGGACCGGGGTCACCCACGTGCTGAAGGTGTCTCGCGACGACTGCCGGACCTGGCAGAAGGCACTGCAATGAGGCGGGCACGGGGTTCGCGCGCGCCACGTCGACACTGAAGCCCCGTCCCTCCGGCGCCGAGGTCGTCAGCCTGGGGAAGATTTGGCACAGGTGGATCCACGGACGCGTCACTGGCGCACACACGAAGGGGCCGGCGCGAGCCGCGGCAGAACCGTGCTCTCATCGGTGCAGGCTCAGGCGGTCAACCGCGTGGGGGAAGACCCAGTCGCGGCGGAAAGACGCAGGTCCTCAGCATGCGCGGATCGCGGCAGATGCGTGCGCTTCTTCCGATTAGGGTTCAGGTAATGGAGCCGACGGAGAATCAGGGCCCTTACCTGCCACGAACGCCGCCGATGGCCGCGGACGATCCGGTTGTGCGGTGGCTGCTGCAGGGCGATCCGGCGATCCGCTGGCAGGTGCTGCGCGACCTCGTCAACGCCTCGGAGACGGAGGTGGCGACCGAGCGAGCGCGGGTGGAGCACGAGGGCTGGGGTGCTCGGCTGCTGGCGCTCCGGGCTCCTGATGGCCTGTGGGCAAACGGGGCCTGCTTTCCGGGTACCGCGGCGTTCGCAGCGGCCACTGCGCGGGCTCTGGCTGCCGGTGAGCCACCGCCGCCTTTCCCGTCGCCCGACGCGGAACCCACCGAGGCACCGACCGACGGGTCGGGCGCCGAGCCGGGCCAGCCGTGGACCGCGACGTACCCGGTCCTGCTCGACCTGTGCCACCTGGGCACAGCCCCGGGCGTTCCGGTGATGCAAGAGACTGCACACCTGGTGGCCCGCAACTGCCGCTGGGAGTACGACGGGCTGCCGTTCTTCGCCGGCGAAGTGGACTGCTGCATCAACGCCGGCACGATCCTGATCGGTGCCTACCTGGACATCGACGTCGACCCGGTGGTGCAGAGGCTCGTGGCCGACCAGATGCCTGATGGTGGCTGGAACTGCTGGGCCGAGACGCGCCCAGCGCCGTCATCTTTCGCAAGCACCCTGGACGTGATCGACGCTCTGCTGAGGTGGGAGCGCCATACCGGCGGATCTGAGGAGGTCCGCCGGGCTC
>CAVRMH010000007.1:0-7799 GCA_963721775.1 uncultured Actinomycetota bacterium
TCAGATCTCGGCGCCGCCTCGACCAGTGGACCCGCTCCGTGGTCGGATCGACACGGCCGCGCCCTCGTCGTGCAGCTCTGAGCCTCCTGACGGTGGCGACGCGTGGCGGCCCCTACGGTCCTCGGCCCGGGGGCCGAGGGCGGCCTGCTGCAGATCGAGGTCGCCCTCGGCGACAGCCGGTCGACGAAGCCCATGGCCGACGCCGGGCTGAGCGCCTCCTCCCCGGTGCTCCGCCGCCCGGGCGGGCTGCGCCGCGGGCAGGTGCTGAGCCAGGACGAGGCCTGGGCTCACTACGCTGACCGGCACAGAGGCGGAGGCGGCGGGCTTCGACGTCGCGTGCCGGCGCTGTCGCGCCGCAAGGCCGACCCCGGTCTGCGCCTGTTCGCCAGCCGCCCGCGGGTCGGTGGTCGGCGCCCACCAGCTCAGCAACGTCGCGCTGGTCGGTGGTGTTCGACGACGTCGAGCTGACCGCCGCCGACGTCGCGCGCCTCGGCCGCCGAGGCCCGGCCGCTGGTGCAGTCCGGCGGCCGTGGATCGAGGTCGATCGCGTCGACCTGGAGGAGGCCGCGGCCGCGCTCGCAGAGCGGGCAGGCAACGACCCAGCTCACCGGCGCCGAGATCCTGCGCCACGGCCTCGGCCTCGAGGGCGTCGCGCCTCGCCGGCGGCGTGCACGTGCAGGGCGAGCGGCTGGGCGATCGACATGCTGCGCGCGCGGCCGACGGCGCCCGACGCGCCGGTGACGCAGCCCGAGGGCTTCGTCGGCGAGCTGCGCAGCTACCAGGCCGAGGCGCTCGCCTGGCTCGGCTTCCTCGACGCCGTCGGCGCTGGGCGGCTGCCTGGCGCTCGACATGGGCCTGGGCAAGACGCCCGACCGTGCTGGCCCACCTCGCCCGCACCGCCGGCGACGGCCCGGCGCTCGTGATCGCCCCGCCGGCCGTGGTCGGGCAACTGGGCCGCGGAGGCCGCGCGCTTCACGCCCGGCGCTGCAGGTGCGTCGTGCACCACGGCGCCGAACCGCGCCGACGCCGACGAGCTCGCCAGCGAGATCGCCGGCGCCGACGTCGTCATCACCACCTACGCCACCGCCGTGCGCGACATCGACGCGCTCGCCGCAGATCGAGTGGTCGCGCGTCGTGCTCGACGAGGCGCAGGCGATCAAGAACCCGACCAACGACACCGCGCAGCAGCTGCGCCGCATCCACGCCCGCACGCGGCTCGCGCTCACCGGCACGCCGATCGAGAACGGCCTCGGCGACCTCTGGGCGATCCTCGACTTCACCAACCCGGGCCTCGTCGGCGCCGCGGCCGCCGTTCGTCGCGCAGCTGTCGGGCGACGGCGACGGCGTCGAGCCGGCGGCGCTGCGCGCGCTCAACGGCATCCTGCGTGTTCCGCCGCACCAAGAGCCGAGCCCGAGATCGCGGCCGAGCTGCCCGACCAGATCGACGAGCTCGACCACTGCACGATGACCCCCGAGCAGATCGGCCTGTACCAGGCCGTGCTCGACGACGCTCGTCGCCGACGCGGCCGACCCCGAGGGCGACGACGCCGCGCAAGGGCGCGATCCTCGCCGCCATCACCGCGCTCGAAGCAGATCTGCAACCACCCCGTCGGCGCTACCAGCGACGACGACCGGCCGCTCGCCGGCCGCTCGGGCAAGCTGGCCCGGCTCGAGGAGATCGTCGAGTCGGTGTTCGCGGCCGGCGAGCGGGTGCTGGTGTTCACCCACTTCGCCACGTGGGGCCGGCGCCTCGCCGAGCACCTCACCGAGGTGACCGGCATCGCCGATCGAGTGCTACGACGGCGGCCTCACCCGCGGCGCCCGCGACCAGATCATCGCCGACTTCCAGAGCGGCGACGGGCCCGGGCGCGCTGGTGCTGTCGCTGAAGGCCGGCGGCACCGGCCTGAACCTCACCGCCGCCAACCACGTCGTGCTCTACGACCGCTGGTGGAACCCGGCGGTCGAGGACCAGGCCCGCGACCGCGCGTGGCGCATCGGCCAGACCCAGACCGTCATCTCCCACCGCCTGGTCTGCCCGGGCACCGTCGACGAGCGGGTCGAGGAGGTCGTCGCCGGCAAGCGCCACATCGCCGACCTCGTGCTGCCGAAGTCGAGCTCGCTGGCCGACCTCGACGCCGAGCAGCTGCGGGTCGCGCTCGGCCTCCGTCCCGACGCGCTGCTCACCGAGGAGCAGGCATGAGCACGCCCCGGCGTCGCCGGCGGCCGCCCCGCCGCCCCAACCAGGGCCAGGGATCGGCGCCGATCGACCTCTGGCGCCGGTCCCGCCCCTCCCCGAACCCCGAGCCCATCGTGCCCGTCCGACGACCCGACCAGCGCTCCTACGTTCGCTCGGCCACCCGCCCCTGCCCGGAACAGCGCGCCGCGGCCGAGCCACTACCTGGCCTCGGTGATCGAGCGCGCCGCCACCCTCGCCTCCGGCCTGGCCGCGGCGGCGGGCCTGCTGGCCGACGCCGACGACGGCACCGAGCCTGGCGAGCCCCGAGCCGCTCAGTAGGCCCTCGGCCTCACCCGGGCGCTCGGGGGCCGGCCAGGCGTCTCCGGGGCCCGGCCGCGGCGACGGGGCCCCGCCCGCGCCGAGGTGCACCCTCGGCGGACCGCCATGGGCTCATCTCGGGTGCACTTCGGCCCGAGAGCGCATCCGGCGTCGAATACAGTCGATCTCGGTCCGGTTCGAGGCCGCGTATCTGAGGACCTGGTACAGGCTCTGACCGCGCGGGCCCGTGAAGCCCGGCTCGGGAGGGGACATCGCCATGGGGACCGTCGTCAACATCGTGATCGGAACGGCCTTCGTCTTCCTCATCTTCAGCCTCGTGGTCTCGGGGGTCAACGAGGGGCTGACAGCCGTCTTCGCCATCCGGTCCAAGATCCTCTGGCAGACGCTGACGGGCCTGGCTGCCACGTCCGAGGCGCCCGAGAAGCTGCGCCTCATGCGCGTGCTGCCGCTGCCCTTCACCGCGCCGTGGATAGAGCGCCTCCCGATCATCGGACGGTGGGCGAAGGGCTGGACCGATCCTCGACCCCGTGTGGAGGAGAACGTACCGAAGGACGTCGTGGCGGCCTACGTGCCCAACCAGGACGCGTCGGACGCCGGCGGTGCCGCGCCGTTCATCAAGGGCGTGCTGTCCCGCTCCGAGCGCTTCGACACCAGCCGCAAGGGCCGCCCGACCCGGGTCAAGCACGTCTCGCCCCAGGTCATCTCGCAGGTGATGATCGGCTGGCGCGGGAGTTCCCATCGCTGGCCGGCGAGGCCAACCGCGCCCTGCAGCAGGGGGAGCTGTTCCTGCAGCAGATCCTGCTCGGCCGCCATCAAGGGCACGCAGCTGGAGGCGCCGGTACGGGCCGCGATGGCCGGGCGCAGGGAGACGTCGACAAGTTCCGGGCCGGGATCGAGGACTGGTTCGACGCTCGCATGGGCGCCCTGTCCCGCGTCTACAAGATGTGGGCGCGCTGGACCATGCTGGGCATCGGCCTGGTGGTCGCGTTCGTCCTCAACGTCAACCCGGTCCGCACCGTCGACACGCTGCGCAAGGACACCGCCCTGGCGCAGGCGACGGTGGACCAGGCGACGCAGTTCGCCAAGGCGGTCGATCCCTCGGGCGACGTGTGCCGCCCGGCGGCGGGCGACCAGGCTCCGGCGGCCGCCACGCCCCCCGACCGGATCGGCGAGTGCTACCGGGCGGTGCAGGACGCGGTGGCCGCGGGCCGGACGCTCCCGCCGCCGCTGAACTTCGACCACCTCTTCTGGGGCCAGGACAACTGGTGGCAGTACATCCTGGGCAGCGTCCTGGCCGGGGTGGCCATGTCGCTGGGCAGGCGCCGTTCTGGTTCGACACGCTGCGGAAGATCATGTCCATGCGGAGATGACGGGACTGGAACCCCCGGCCCGATGGGCGCCGGGCCCGCTCAGGCGGTCAGTCCTTGGTCCCCTGGATGCCGTCGATCGCGTCGTCGGCCTTGTCGGCGACCGCCCCGAGGGTGCCGCCCTTCTCCGCCTGGTCCTCGACGACGTCTTCGACCTTGTCGAGGGCGCCGCTGTCCTTGGCCTTGTCGACGACGTCGCCGACGGTGTCCTTTGCCTTGTTGATGAAGTCACTCATGGCTACCTCCGTGGATCGTCGACCAGTGTACGCGCGCTGCCCGCGCGACGCGGCGTTGGAGCAGCGATGGCTCCTTCTCCGGCAGCGGGCAGGGCGGGTCAGGTCAGGTCAGGTCGAGCCGGTTGGCGAGGAGGGCGACGCCTTCGACCTTCGAGTCCGACTCGGACGGCGCACGTAGCCGCGCCGCCGCGGTGGCGAGCACGACTGCGCTGGGGCACACCGCCCTCCGCCGCGCCCACGAGGAGTCCGGCGATCCCCCGTCGGCGGGCATGGTGTGCCACGGCGAGCATGCGCACCTCCAGCGCGTCCCGCCCATCTTCGTGATCGTCCTCGGTTCCGCCGCCGGCGACGTGCTGGGCATGTTCGGCGGCTGACGGTCCAGGATCAGCCGGTGCCGGCGGCCCAGCCGGCCACGCCGACGATGCGCAGCACCAGCACCCGGGCGAAGGGCTGGTCCCGGTACTGCGGGTAGCGCTCGGCCAGCCCGGCGGCCAGGGCCGCCGCCCGGCCGGCGTCGGCGTCGCCCTGCCAGCGCAGCTCGGCCCGCACCCACCACAGCCGTGACCAGTCGTCGCGGTCCCAGTGCTCGACCAGCAGCGTGGCCCGCGGATCCGCCTCCAGGTTCCGCTCCCGCTGCAGCCGCGACGACGCCTTCGGCTTCACCCGGTCGACGGGCACGCCCACGTAGCCGTCGTCGTCCACCACGTACGCGACGGGCACGGCGTCGACGCCCCGCTCGGCGTGCACGGTGCACAGGATCCCGTGGTCGTGCGCCGCCAGCCGGGCCCGCGCCTCGTCCTCGGCGAGCCTCATCGCAGCGGACCGGTGGCCATGGACATCGCTGATGAGCCTGGTGTCGACTCCTGCGACTGCTCGCACCGCTGGAGCGCCGGCGAGGCCGAGGCCGAGCGGCGTACGCTCGCCCGGTGCTGGGGCAACCGCGCCTCCAGGATCTCACCTCCACCTTCGAGGGCCGGACGGTGCGATGAACCTGGCCGTCTGGGTGGAGCGCCACGGCCGCCGGCGGCCCGACGACCCGGCGCTGGCCGACGGCGAGCGCGTCCACGCCAGCTGGGGCGCGTTCGCCGCCCGGACGGCCGGCGCGGCCGCTGGCCTGCGCGACGACTTCGGCCTGTCGCCCGGTGACCGGGTCGCCATCGTGATGCGCAACCGGCCCGAGTACCTCGAGGCGCTGTTCGCCATCTGGCACGCCGGTCTCGTGGCCGTGCCGGTCAACGCCCGCCTCCACCGCGACGAGATCGCCTACATCCTCGAACACAGCGGGTCGGCCGTCGTCGTGACCGACGCCGACCATGCCGACGACGTCGAGTCGCTGGTCGGCACCGTCGCTTCGCTGCAGGCGGCGGTGGTGGCGCCCGGTGAGCGGTGGGACCGGCTCACGGCGTCGTCGCCGGCGCCGCTCGTCGACCGGCAGCCGGAGGACCCGGCCTGGCTGTTCTACACGAGCGGCACCACCGGACGGCCCAAGGGAGCCACGCTCACGCACCGCAACCTGCTCATGGCGTCGCTCAGCTACTTCGCCGACATCGACCCGGTGATGCCGCAGGACTGCATCCTCCACGCCGCGCCGCTGTCGCACGGTTCGGGGCTCTACGGGCTGCCCCACGTGGCCCGCGGGGCGGTGAGCGTCGTGCCGCAGTCCGGCGGCGTCGACGGCGACGAGATCGCCGCCCTGCTGCGGCGCTGGCCGGGCATGTCGTTCTTCGCCGCTCCCACCATGGTGAAGCGGCTGGCCGGCGACCGGGCCGTCGCCGCCGCCGACCTCTCCCACCTGAAGACGATCATCTACGGCGGCGCACCGATGTACCTGGCCGACCTGGAGGACGCCCTCGCCGTCTTCGGCCCCCGCTTGGCCCAGATCTACGGGCAGGGCGAGACGCCGATGACGATCACCGCCCTGTCCAAGGCAGACCACGCCGACCGGAACCATCCCCGGTGGCGGGACCGCCTGCAGAGCGTCGGCGTCCCCCGCACCGACGTCGAGGTCCGCGTCGTCGACGACGACCGACCGCGACCTCCCCGCCGGCGAGGTCGGCGAGGTGGTGGTCCGGGGCGACGTGGTCATGGCCGGCTACTGGAAGCAGCCCGATGCCACCGCCGAGGCGCTGCGGGGAGGCTGGCTGCACACCGGCGACGTCGGCAGCTTCGACGCCGACGGGTACCTCACGCTGCGGGACCGGTCCAAGGACCTGATCATCAGCGGGGGGATGAACATCTACCCCCGGGAGGTCGAGGAGGCGCTGCTCCGCCACCCCGGCGTCCGGGCCGCCGCCGTCGTCGGCCGGCCCGACGCGGAGTGGGGCGAGGCGGTGGTGGCCTTCGTGGTGGCCGCCGACGGCGCCGCCCCGCCGCCGGTCGAGGACCTCGACCGGACGTGCCTCGACCACATCGCCCGGTTCAAGCGGCCCAAGGACTACCGGTTCGTCGACGCCCTGCCGACCAACAACTACGGCAAGGTCGTCAAGCGGGAGCTGCGCGACCGGCTCCGGGCCGAAGCGGAGGAGCGGGGCCGCGCTGACCCGGCATGTCGGGCGACGCCTCGGCCGGACCGCTGTCCGGCGACCTGTTACGTCGACCGCAGGCAGGTCGGGGGCTCGGAAGCGTGCCGCTCGACCGCAGCGTTGGCCGTCGCCATCCACGACGCACGGTGAGGAGGCCGTCTCTCATGAAGCTCGCTCTGTACCTGCCGAACTTCCGCGACAAGGTGACCGTCAAGGAGCTCGAGGATCTCACCAGCCTCGCCGAGGAGCTCGACTTCGACTCCGTCTGGACGCTCGACCGGATCGTCGTCCCGGAGGCCTCCGATCGCCAGGAGCTCCAGTACTCGTTCGGCATGATGGACGAGTTCCCGAAGGCATTGCCGGTGTCCTCCCGCGGCGAGTGGTTCCAGGGCTGGCCGCTGATCCCCTGGCTCGCCGCGAAGACGACGAAGGTGCGGATCGGCATGAGCATCACCGACACGCCGTACCGCGCGCCCGGCGTCCTCGCCGCGGAGATCGCCACCGTGGACCACCTCTCGAACGGCAGGGTCAACGTGGGCGTCGGGTCCGGCTGGATGCCCGAGGAGTTCGCGGCCGCGAGCGCCTCGCACATCTTCCCCAAGCGGCACAAGCACGTGCGCGAGACGATCGAGATCATGCAGGGCATCTGGACGAACGACCTCTTCGAGTACCACGGCGAGTTCGCCGACTTCGACCGGTGCGGGTTCGGCGCGAAGCCGGTGCAGAAGCCGCACCCGCCGATCTTCTTCAGCGGGCTCAAGGACCCGAAGCGCTCGGCGAGCCGCATCGCGAAGTACGGCCTGTCGGGCTGGATCGGGATCCAGGACACGCCGGACGAGCTCCAGCAGTGGCGCGGCGCCATCCAGCGAGAGCTCGAGGAGCTCGGGAGCTCCCGCTCGATCGACGATCTCGAGATCTGCAGCATGATCTGGTTCGTCATCACCGACGAGGAGACCGATCAGACGCCGCAGGGCAAGGCGCAGCAACCTGCTGGCGGGAACCGCCGCGCAGATCACCGACAACCTCAAGCGCTACAAGGAGGCCGGGCTGACGATGCCGCTCCTCTGGCCGCCGTTCGCGGACGTGCCGGTGTGCGAAGACGCTCGACGACCTCAAGCGGCTGAAGGAGGAGATCATGCCGAAGGTCGACGCCATGTA
>CAVRMH010000008.1:0-5546 GCA_963721775.1 uncultured Actinomycetota bacterium
ACGGTGACCAGCAGGCCGGCGCCGAGTGCCTCGGCGACCAGGCGTCGGGGCAGGCCGGGGGCCCTCATGGCACTGGTCCCGTGCACGGTGTCGCTCATACGCCGGCCCCCGCGAGGTCACCGGTCGCCGCGTCGAGCGCGCCGGGGGTGAAGAGGCTGCCGAGCGCAGCCATCGCCTCCGGGCGGGCCTTGTAGAACACCCAGGTGCCCCGCTTCTCGCGGTCCAGCAGGCCGTTCTCGTGCAGCACCTTGAGGTGGTGGCTGATCGTCGGCTGGGTCAGGTCGAAGTACGGCATCAGGTCGCACACGCACGCCTCGCCGCCCTCGTGGGACAGCACGAGGGAGAGCAGCCGGAGCCGGGCCGGGTCGGCGATGGCCTTCAGCAGCGGCACCACCTGGGCGGCCTGCTCGGCGCTCATCGGCTCGTGCGCCAGGGGTGTGCAGCTGGCGAGCGGGTCGTCGGCGAGCGGCAGCTCGCGGAGCCGGGGACCTCGAGGAGAGTTCGACACACGTCAATGTTGACAGATGTCGATGTCCGCCGCACCAGGAGGTGTCTGGCGACCTGCCTTCCGGTGGCCGGTCCCGCTGGAGCCGGAATGCCACACCGCGACCGCGGCGACGAGGCAGGCAACCGTCACCACGACCAGCACGGAGGTGTAACCACCCGAGTCGGTGCGCAGGACACCTGCACTGACCGGGCCTGCGGCCTTCGCGGCGGTCAGCGCGATGCCGATGAGGGCGGCGACGGTGGCGAAGGCCGCGGAGCCGAACGCGTCGGCGGTCAGGGCAGGGCGGGTGATCGTGCCGACCCCGAATCCGATGCCGAACATCAGCACGAACGCGAGCGCGCCGGCCGAGCTGTCGCCGAAGCGCAGCAGCACGAGGCATCCGGCACCCTGGAGCGCGAAGACGGCGCCGGCCACGCGCGTGATCGGCCAGCGCCGGATGGCGCCGGTGACGGTGAGCCGGCCGGTCACCGACAGGGCGCCGAGGCTGCCGGCGGCCAGGGCGGCGAAGCCCCCCGAGTGGCCGTGCTCGAGCAGGAACGGCACCAGGTGGACCGCGACGACCGCGACCGCGAGGGTCTGGGCGGCGTACGCGAGGGTGAGCAGCCAGAACCGGCGGTCCCGGGCCACCCACCGGGCCGTGCCGAGCAGGGTGGCGCGTTCCGGCGCGACACCGGTCCCCTCCGACGCGGCGGCCGGCCCAGGGACGCCGTCGGGATGGAGGCCCAGGTCTCGGGGGTCGCGACGCAGCACCAGCGCGTAGGGCAGCACCGTGCCGGCAGCGAGCACGGCCGCGAGCACCCACAGCGCGTGCCGCCAGCCGAGGGTGTGCTCCAGGTAGGCGGTGGTGGGCAGGAAGATCGTGGAGGCGAAGCCGGCGACCAGGGTGATGGCGAGCAGGGCCTGGGCCCGTTGCCGGTGGAACCAGCGGATGGCAACCGCGAACGCCGGCTCGTAGAGAACGGCGGCCGAGACCAACCCGATGCCGGCGAACGTCGCGTACAGCCCGGGCACGGTCTCGACCCGGGACCAGGCGACCACCAGCACCGCGCCGGCGGCGGACCCGCAGCTCATCAGGGCCCGGGCGCCGTGGCGGTCCACCCACCGGCCGACCGGCACCGCCGCGATGCCCGTCACGGCGACGGCGAGGCTGAAGGCGCCGGTCAGGGTGGCCGTGGAGAAGCCGAGGTCGCGCTGCATCGGCAGGAGCAGCACGGTGAAGGCGTAGTAGAGGATCCCCCACGAGACGGTCTGGGCGACGGCGAGGGTGCGCACGATGCGCCACCCGTAGAACCCGCGTGCCGAGTCGGAGTCCGGCGCCGCCCCTTCCACTGAGGGAGGAGCGGCGTCGGACTCCGCGACTCGCGGCGCTGGGGCCGTCATCCGCAGCAGGAGCCGCCTGGGGCCGGGCTGGTCTCGACCACCTCGAGCCCCAGACCCGTGGAGAAGCCCTGCGGGGAGACGCCGGCGGGCAGCGGACGGTGGTAGGGGTCAGCCTCGGCCGGAGCCGCCTCGGCCGCCTCCGTCGCGACGGTGCCGCAGCAGATGCCGCCGACCGACTCCTCGACGTCGTCGAGCGGGATGCTCACCGAGCAGACGCCGGTCTCGGGGAGCACGAGCTGGACCTCGTCGGCCGCCGCGACGTCACCTGCCAGCGCGGCGGCGATGGAGCGGACCTCCTCGTTGCCGGTCGTGATGAGGAAGGTGGGTGCGCGGCCGTAGGCCTTCATCCCGACGATGAAGAAGTCCTTCTCGGGGTGGGCGAGGTCGCGGTGCCCGTGAGGAGCGACCGTCCCGCACGAGTGGAACGCCGGGTCCACCAGCGGCGCGATCGCGGACGGCGCCTCCAGCCCGGGGTCCAGGTCCAGCCGGAGCTCGCCCAGCATCGCGAGGTCGGGCCGGAAGCCGGTGGCCGCCGCGACGTTGTGGACCGCCTCGATCCGGCGCTCCCCCGTCGGGGTGGCCCCGGCGAGGGTGACCGTCTCTCCGTCCGCGTCGATGGTCACGGCGGTGGTCGTGAAGGAGGGGACGAGCTCGATGGCACCCGAGGTCACCAGGGAGCGCAGGTCGGTGCCGAGCCTGCCCCGGTCGGGCAGCTCGTCGGCCTCGCCGCCGCCGTACAGGCGGGAGGGGTCGGCGGCGCGGATGGCCCACAGGATGCGGGTGCCGACCTGCTCACGCGCGAGCTGGGCGAGGTTCAGCAGCGTGTTCGCGGCGGAGTGACCCATCCCGACGACCAGGGTGGTTCGGCCGGCGAAACGCTCGCGGTCGCGGCCGAGCACGTCGGGCAGCGGGCCGACCATGAATCCGGCCGCGGTGGCCGCGACCTCGCCACGGGCCTCGAGGCCGGAGCCCCCGAGCGGGTTCGGCTGGCCCCAGGTGCCGGAGGCGTCGATGACGGCGCGGGCCAGCAGGTCTTCCTCGGTGCCGTCCGCGAGCCGGATGCGGACCAGGAAGGGTCGCTCCTCACGGCCGAGGCTGCGGGCCTTGTCCAGGCCGAGCCGGGTCACGGCCGTGACGCGCGCGCCGGTGCGGACCGCGTCGGCGCCGAGAGCGGCACGCAGCGCGTCAGCCAGTGGGGTCAGGTAGTGCTCGACAATCTCCACGCCGGTCGGGGGCACCTCACCCGCCGGGCGGACCCAGCCGGTCGGCGCCAGGAGCTTCTCGGCGGTCGCGTCGACGATGTACTTCCAGGGCGTGAAGGTGCGGATGTGCCCCCACGAGGCCATCGCCGCGCCGACGGTGCCGCCGGCCTCGAGCACGACTGGGTCCAGCCCGCGGTCGAGCAGGTGGCCCGCGGCGGCGAGCCCGACCGGGCCGGTGCCGATGACCGCAACCGGCAGGGCGGCGAGCTCCCCGGGCGCCCACTCTGTCGTGAGCGCGTGAAGGGACGGGTCCCTGGGGCGGGGTGTGTTCATGGAGGTCTCCTGGTCGGTGTACGTGATGGGTGTGGGTCAGTGAGGCTCGTCAGGAGCAGCAGGCGTTCGGAGCTCCGGCGGCCTGGGACTCGACCAGGGTGAGGTCGGCGTGGGTCCTGCCCTCGAGCTCGGGCTGTGAGTCGGCGAGCACGACGTAGTTCTCCCAGGACTGGCCGTCCGGGCCGGTGACCCAGTGCTTGTCCTGGCGGGCGTAGCAGCAGACGACGTCGCCCTCGACGCGCAGCTCGAGGCCCGCAGCCTCGAGGCGGTCGGCCTCCGCCTCGACCTCCTCCATCGACTCGCGCTCCACGCCGAGGTGGTTCAGCGTCCCGCTGGCCTCGGCGTTCTCGAAGAGCACGAGCTTCAGCGGCGGGTTCGCGACGGCGAAGTTGGCGTAGCCGGGCCGGCGCTTGGCCGGGGCGGTGTCGAAGAGCGTGGAGTAGAACTCCACCGCGGCGTCGATGTCGTCGACGTTCAGGGCGAGCTGCAGGCGGGACATGACGTCTCCTTCATGGGTCAGCCGGACTGGGAGTGCCGGCGGAACGTTTCGACGTTCATCGAAGCATAAGTTCGACAACCATCAAAGGATTTCTTCGACATTTCTCGAAATAGGCCCTTGCGACCGATAGGCTGACCGCATGAGCACGACCACGGACACCCCGGCGCCGACCGGCTCCCCCGGCACCGAGCACGGCACTGAGCTTCCGGTGATGGCGGCGTGCTGCACCCCGACGACGAGCGTCAGCGACACGGCGGCCACCGAGCTGGCCAGGATGTTCAAGGCGCTGGGCGACCCGGCCCGGGTGAAGATCATGTCGATGCTGCTGAACGCCGACGAGGTCTGTGCCTGCGACTTCAGCGCGAGCATCGAGAAGACCGCAGCCACCACGAGCCACCACCTCAAGCTGCTGCGTGACGTCGGCCTGGTCGCGACCGAGAAGCGCGGCACCTGGGTCTTCTACCGGGTCGTGCCGGAGCGCCTCGCCGCGGTGCGTGACGCGCTCGCGTTCACCTGCTGACGCGTCCACCGATCGCCGGACCCGTGCACCTCGACACCCAGGTCACCGTCATCGGCGGCGGGCAGGCCGGCCTCGCGACCGCGTTCTACCTGCGCCGGGCCGGTCTCACGCCCGGCGAGGACTTCGTGGTCCTCGACGCCGGCGACGAGCCCGGCGGCTCCTGGCAGCACATGTGGGACGGGCTCAGGCTGTTCTCACCCTCGACGTACTCCTCGCTGCCGGGCTGGATGATGCCGGCCTGGGACGACAGCAGGCTCGGGTTCCCGCCGCGGACCCACGTCGTGGACTACCTGACCCGCTACGAGGACCGCTACGACCTGCGCGTGCTGCGCCCGCACCGGGTCACCGCGGTGACGCGGCGCGACGACGACCCCGAGGGCCGACTGGCAGTCGCAGCGGGCGAGGTGACCACCTCCGCACGGTACGTCGTCTCCGCGACCGGGACCTGGGACCGGCCGTTCTGGCCGAGCTACCCGGGCATGCGCGACTTCGCGGGACGGCAGCTGCACGCGGCGAGCTACCGCTCCCCCGACGGCTTCGCCGGGCAGCGGGTCGTCGTCGTGGGCGGCGGCAACTCGGCCGCGCAGATCCTCGCCGAGGTGTCGACGGTCGCGGAGACCACCTGGGTGACGATCCGCCCGCCGAGGTTCCTGCCGGACGACGTCGACGGCCGGGTGCTCTTCGCCACCGCGAGGGCCCGCATCCAGGCGCTGAGCGAGGGTCGTGACCACGCCGGGATCGCGGGGCTCGGCGACATCGTCATGGTCCCCAGCGTCCGGGACGCCCGGGATCGCGGGGCTCTCAAGGCCCAGCCCATGTTCGCCCGGCTCACCCCCACCGGCGTCGCCTGGGCCGACGGCACCGAGCAGGCGGCCGACGCCGTGATCTGGTGCACCGGCTTCCGGCCCGCGCTGCGCCACCTGACGGGCCTCCACCTGCACGGCGAGGCCGGCCGGGTCGCGGTCGGCGGACCGTCCGGGACCCGGGCCGTCCGCGAGCCGCGGCTGTACCTCGTCGGGTACGGCGACTGGGTCGGCCCCGCCTCGGCCACGCTCGCCGGTGTCGGCCAGTCCGCGCGTGACACGGCCGGCGACATCGCGGGTC
>CAVRMH010000009.1:0-4987 GCA_963721775.1 uncultured Actinomycetota bacterium
GACACATGTCAATGTTGACAGATGTCGATGTCCGCCGCATCAGGAGGTGCCTGGCGACCTGCTTTTCGGCGGCCGGCCCCGCTGGGTCCGGAGTGCCACACCGCGACCGCGGCGACGAGGCAGGCGGCCGTCACCGCGACCAGCACCGTGGTGTAGCCGCCGGAGTGGGTACGCAGGACACCGGCACTGACCGGGCCCGCGGCCTTCGCGGCAGTCAGCGCGATGCCGATGAGGGCGGCGACCGTGGCGAAGGCCGCGGAGCCGAACGCGTCGGCGGTCAGGGCCGGCCTGGTGATGGTGCCGACGCCGAATCCGATGCCGAAGAGCAGCACGAACGCGACCGCGCCCGCCGAGCTGTCGCCGTAGCGCAGCAGCACCAGGCATCCGACGCCCTGGAGCACGAAGACGGCGGCAGCCACGCGCGTGATCGGCCAGCGGCGGATGGCGCCGGTGACGGTGATCCGACCTGTGACCGACAGGGCGCCGAGGCTGCCGGCGGCCAGGGCGGCGAAGCCGCCCGAGTGGCCGTGCTCGAGGAGGAACGGCACCAGGTGGACCGCGACGACCGCGACCGCGAGGGTCTGGGCAGCGTAAGCGATGGTGAGCAGCCAGAAGCGCCGGTCCCGTGCGGCCCACCGGGCCGTGCCGACCAGGGTGGTGCGTTCCGGCGCGGCACCGGCCGCCGCACCGGCCGTCGCAGCGGCGGGCGCGGGTGCGCCGTCGGGATGAAGACCCAGGTCGCTGGGGTCGCGGCGGAGCACCAGCGCGTAGGGCAGCACGGTGCCGGCAGCGAGCACGGCCGCGAGCACCCACAGGGCGTGCCGCCAGCCCAGCGCGTGCTCGAGGTATGCGGTGCTCGGCAGGAAGATCGTCGAGGCGAAGCCGGCGACCAGGGTGATGGCGAGCAGAGCACGGGCCCGCTGTTGATGGAACCAGCGGACCGCGACCGCGAACGCCGGCTCGTAGAGCACTGCGGCCGAGACCAGCCCGATGCCGGCGAACGTCGCGTACAGCCCGGGCACGGTCTCAACACGTGACCAGGCCAGCACCAGTGCCGCGGCGGCCGCTGACCCACAGCTCATCAGGGCACGGGCGCCGCGGCGGTCCACCCACCGGCCGACCGGCACCGCCGCTATGCCCGTCACGGCGACCGCGAGGCTGAAGGCGCCGGTCAGGGTGGCCGTCGAGAACCCGAGGTCGCGCTGCATCGGCAGCAGCAGCACGGTGAAGGCGTAGTAGAGGATCCCCCACGAGATGGTCTGGGCGACGGCCATGGTGCGGACGATGCGCCACCCGTAGAAGCCGCGTGCCGCGCCGGACTCCGCGGCCCGCGGCGCCAGGGCCGTCATCCGCAGCAGGAGCCGCCCGCGGCCGGGCTGGTCTCGATCACCTCGAGCCCCAGACCCGTGGAGAAGCCCTGCGGCGAGACACCGGCGGGCAGCGGACGGTGGTAGGGGTCAGCCTCGGCCGGAACCGCCTCGGTCGCCTCCGTCGGGACGGTGCCGCAGCAGCTGCCGCCGACCGATCCTTCGTCGTCGTTGAGCGGGATGCTCACCGAGCAGACGCCGGTCTCGGGGAGCACGAGCTGGACCTCGTCGGCGGCCGCGAGGTCGCCGGCGAGGGCGGCGGCGATGGAGCGGACCTCCTCGTTGCCGGTGGTGATGAGGAAGGTGGGTGCGCGGCCGTAGGCCTTCATCCCGACGATGAAGAAGTCCTTCTCGGGGTGGGCGAGGTCGCGGTGGCCGTGAGGGGCGACCGTCCCGCACGAGTGGAAGGCGGGGTCCACCAGCGGCGCGATCGCGGACGGCGCCTCCAGGCCGGGGTCCAGGTCCAGCCGCAGCTCGCCCAGCATGGCCAGGTCGGGACGGAAGCCGGTGGCCGCCGCGACGTTGTGGACCGCCTCGATCCGGCGCTCGCCCGTCGGGGTGGCCCCGGTGAGCGTGACCGTCTCTCCGTCCGCGTCGACGGTGACGGCGGTGGTCGTGAAGGAGGGGACGAGCTCGATGGCACCCGAGATGACCAGGGAGCGCAGGTCGGTGCCGAGCCTGCCCCGGTCGGGCAGCTCGTCGGCGGCTCCCCCGCCGTACAGACGGGAGGGGTCGGCGGCGCGGATGGCCCAGAGGATGCGGGTGCCGAGCTCCTCGCGGGCGAGCTGGGCGAGGTTCAGCAGCGTGTTCGCGGCGGAGTGGCCCATCCCGACGACCAGGGTGGTGCGGCCGGCGAAACGCTCGCGGTCGCGGCCGAGCACGTCGGGCAGCGGGCCGACCATGAATCCCGCCGCGGTGGCCGCCGACTCGCCCCGGGCCTCGAGGCCGGAGCCCCCGAGCGGGTTCGGCTGGCCCCAGGTGCCGGAGGCGTCGATGACGGCGCGGGCCAGCAGCTCCTCCTCGGCGCCATCCGTGAGCCGGATGCGGACCAGGAAGGGGCGCTGCTCACGGCCCAGGCTGCGGGCCTTGTCGAGGCCGAGGCGGGTCACGGCCGTGACGCGCGCTCCGGTGCGGACCGCGTCCGCGCCGAGCGCGGCTCGCAGCGCCTCGGCAAGCGGGGTCAGGTACTGCTCGACAATCTCGGCCCCGGTCGGCGGCACCTCACCCGCCGGGCGGACCCAGCCGGTCGGCGCCAGGAGCTTCTCGGCGGTGGCGTCGACGATGTACTTCCAGGGCGTGAAGGTGCGGATGTGCCCCCACGAGGCCATCGCCGCGCCGACGGCGTCGCCGGCCTCGAGCACGACCGGGTCCAGCCCGCGGTCGAGCAGGTGGCCCGCGGCGGCGAGCCCGACCGGGCCGGCGCCGATGACCGCCACCGGCAGGGCGGCGAGCTCCTCGGGTGTCCAATCGGTGGTGAGCGCGTGGAGGGACAGGTCGCTGGGGCGAGACGTGGTCATGGAGTCTCCTGGTGGCGTGTGCGGGATGAGTGTGCGTCGGCGATACTCGTCAGGAGCAGCAGCCGGTGGAGGTGGGCGTCCGGGGCACCGGCAGAGCCGGACTCGACGAGACCGAGGTCGGCATGGGCCCTGCCCTCGAGCTCGGGCTGGGAGTCGGCGAGCACGACGTAGTTCTCCCAGGACTGGCCGTCCGGGCCGGTGACCCAGTGCTTGTCCTGGCGGGCGTAGCAGCAGACGACGTCGCCCTCGACGCGCAGCTCGAGGCCCGCAGCCTCGAGGCGGTCGGCCTCCGCCTCGACCTCCTCCATCGACTCGCGCTCCACGCCGAGGTGGTTCAGCGTCCCGCTGGCCTCGGCGTTCTCGAAGAGCACGAGCTTCAGCGGCGGGTTCGCGACGGCGAAGTTGGCGTAGCCGGGCCGGCGCTTGGCCGGGGCGGTGTCGAAGAGCGTGGAGTAGAACTCCACCGCGGCGTCGATGTCGTCGACGTTCAGGGCGAGCTGCAGGCGGGACATGACGTCTCCTTCTGGGGTCAGCCGGACTGGGAGTGCCGGCGGAACGTTTCGACGTTCATCGAAGCACAAGTTCGACAACCATCAAAGGATTTCTTCGACATTTCTCGAAATAGGTCCTTGCGACCGATAGGCTGAGCGCATGAGCACGACCACGGACACCCCGGCGCCGACCGGCTCCCCCGGCACCGAGCACGGCACTGAGCTTCCGGTGATGGCGGCGTGCTGCACCCCGACGACGAGCGTCAGCGACACGGCGGCCACTGAGCTGGCCAAGATGTTCAAGGCGCTGGGCGACCCGGCGCGGGTGAAGATCATGTCGATGCTGCTGAACGCCGACGAGGTCTGCGCCTGCGACTTCAGCGCGAGCATCGAGAAGACCGCAGCCACCACGAGCCACCACCTCAAGCTGCTGCGTGACGTCGGCCTCGTCGCGACCGAGAAGCGCGGCACCTGGGTCTTCTACCGGGTCGTGCCGGAGCGCCTCGCAGCGGTGCGCGACGCGCTCGCCTTCGCCTGCTGACGCGTCCACCGATCGCAGGACCCGTGCACCTCGACACCCAGGTCACCGTCATCGGCGGCGGGCAGGCCGGCCTCGCGACCGCGTTCTACCTGCGCCGGGCCGGCCTCACGCCCGGCGAGGACTTCGTGGTCCTCGACGCCGGTGACGAGCCCGGCGGCTCCTGGCAGCACATGTGGGACGGGCTCAGGCTGTTCTCACCCTCGACGTACTCCTCGCTGCCGGGCTGGATGATGCCGGCCTGGGACGACAGCAGGCTCGGGTTCCCGCCGCGGACCCACGTCGTGGACTACCTGACCCGCTACGAGGACCGCTACGACCTGCGCGTGCTGCGCCCGCACCGGGTCACCGCGGTGACGCCGGCGCGACGACGACCCCGAGGGCCGACTGGCAGTCGCAGCGGGCGAGGTGACCACCTCCGCACGGTACGTCGTCTCCGCGACCGGGACCTGGGACCGGCCGTTCTGGCCGAGCTACCCGGGCATGCCCGACTTCGCGGGACGGCAGCTGCACGCGGCGGAGCTACCGCTCCCCCGACGGCTTCGCCGGGCAGCGGGTCGTCGTCGTGGGCGGCGGCAACTCGGCCGCGCAGATCCTTGCCGAGGTGTCGACGGTCGCGGAGACCACCTGGGTGACGATCCGCCTGCCGAGGTTCCTGCCCGACGACGTCGACGGCCGGGTGCTCTTCGCCACCGCGAGGGCCCGCATCCAGGCGCTGCAGCGAGGGTCGTGACCACGCCGGGATCGCGGGGCTCGGCGACATCGTCATGGTCCCCAGCGTCCGGGACGCCCGGGATCGCGGGGCTCTCAAGGCCCAGCCCATGTTCGCCCGGCTCACCCCCACCGGCGTCGCCTGGGCCGACGGCACCGAGCAGGCGGCCGACGCCGTGATCTGGTGCACCGGCTTCCGGCCCGCGCTGCGCCACCTGACGGGCCTCAACCTGCACGGCGAGGCCGGCCCGGGTCGCGGTCGGCGGACCGTCCGGGACCCGGGCCGTCCGCGAGCCGCGGCTCTACCTCGTCGGGTACGGCGACTGGGTCGGCCCCGCCTCGGCCACGCTCGCCGGTGTCGGC
>CAVRMH010000010.1:0-8446 GCA_963721775.1 uncultured Actinomycetota bacterium
CTCGCGCACGGCACGGACCCCCGGACGGTCGGGCAGCTCGTCGCCGACGTGGATGTAGCCGAACGCCGACGACGCGAAGGTGGGCTCGATGCCGAGGGTCACCAGCCAGTCGTCACGGGCGGCCTCGACCGCGAGCCGGACCGAGTCCCGGAAGGCGTCGGGGTCGGCGATCACGTGGTCCGCCGCGAACGACCCCATCACCGCGGCCGGGTGCGTCGCGCTCGAGCAGCGCCGCCGCCAGTCCGATCGCCGCCATCGAGTCGCGCGGCGACGGCTCACCGAGCACCGCGTCCGGCCGCACCGACGGGAAGCTGCGCCACGACCGCGTCCCGGTGGGCACGCCGGTCACCACCACGAACCGGCCGTCCACCAGGGGCGCCAGTCGCTCGTGGGTGTCCTGGAGCAGCGACCGGCCGCTGCCGGTGAGGTCGTGCAGGAACTTCGGCGACGACGACCGCGACAGCGGCCAGAGCCGGGTCCCGGCCCCGCCGGCCGGGATCACGGCCCAGAAGTCGTCGATCGGCTCGGTGACAGGCATGCGGGCAGCCTAGGGGGCCCGCCCGCCCGACGCTGACCCGCCCGAACTCACGGGCGGGTCAACGTCTACGGTCCCGGGAGTGACCACGTTCTCCACCGTCCTGTCCGACCAGCTGCGCGCGGAGCCCGGACGGCCGCTCGTCACGTTCTACGACCACGCGACCGACGAGCGCGTCGAGCTGTCGGTCACGACGTACGCCAACTGGGTGGCGAAGGCGGCCTCGCTGCTGGCCGACGAGCACGACCTCGAGCGCGGGCAGGCCCTGCACATCGACCTCCCCCCGCACTGGCTCACCCCGGTGTTCCTGGGGGCCGCCTGGACGGTCGGCCTGGCCGTCACCGGGCCCGGAGGACGCCGACGTCGTGGTGTGCGGGCCGGAGACGCTGGCGGAGTGGTCGGCCCGGGCCGACGACCTGACCGTGCTGGCCTGCTCGCTGCGGCCGATGGGCGTGCGCTTCGCCGAGCCCCTGCCGGACGGCGTCCACGACGTCGGGATCGAGATCTGGGGCCAGCCGGACGCGTTCACGGCCTGGGACCCGCCCGGGCGACGACGACCTCGCGCTGCCCGGCACCACCCACGGTCAGCTGTGGAGCACGGCCGCCGCCGGGAGTCTCCTCACCGACGGCGGCCGTCTCCTGACGGAGGCGAACCCGGCTTCCCCACCGGGGATCGCCACCTTCGTGGAGCCGCTCGCACGGGGCGGCTCGCTGGTCCTGGTCTCGCACGCCGACCCGGGGCGTCTCGAGGCGACGTACGCCGCCGAGCGCGCCACGGCTCGCTTCCCTTGAGCGCGGACCAGGAGTTCTCGACCGGTCACCCGGCCAGGTCGTAGGCCCCCATCCCCTCGCCCATGAAGCGGCGGGCCTGGAAGCCCTGGCTCGTGGCCTGGTAGCAGCCACAGGTAGCCGGTCGCCTTCTCGCGGACGAGCAGGTCCGGGTGCCCGGTCAGGTGGACGTCGCTGACGCCGATCACCCAGTCGTACGGCGTGAGGTCGAGGCCGAGCGACTTGGACCCGGTGAGCCCGCCGGGCCCGTTGCCCGGGAACAGGATCAGCCTGGAGCCGCTGCGGAACAGGCTGTCCGGGGCGCCGTCGCCGTCCCAGCGTCCGATCGCGATCTGGCGACCGGCGTCGATGCGGCTGTGCGCGACGTAGCTGGCCTTGAGGCCCTGCAGCCCGTTCCCCGGGTAGATCCGGATCGCGGCCCCGGACGGGCTGGCCCATGAGGTCCGGGTAGCCGTCGCCGGTCATGTCGCCGACCGCGGCGAGCAGCGAGACGCTCCCGAAGCCGGTGCCGATGCTGACCGGCTGGCCGAAGTGGCCGCGACCGTCGCCGCGCCGCAGGTACAGCGTTCCGCTGGTGCGGTCGCGGGTGACGATGTCGCCGTGCCCGTCCCGGTCCCAGTCGCCGGCGTTCAGCAGCAGGTTCGCGTTCTTGAGGTTGACGCCGGTCGCGATCGGGCGGCCGGTCTCGAAGGTGCCGTTGTTGGGTGACACGGTCAGCGTGTTGCCGCTGCGGAGCAGCAGGTCGGGAGCGGCGCTCGCCGGCCAGGTCGGCGCCCACGAGCGGGCCTCCGGCGGCGCGGCCGATCGGACCGATCGCGTGGCCGAAGCGTGCCGTTGCCACGCGAGGGCAGGACGTACCCCGGCTGGCCGTGCTGGCGCACCAGCAGGTCGGCCAGGCCGTCGCCGGTGTAGTCGCCGAAGCCGGTGATCGTGTCGTACTGGCTCCAGCCCCCGGCCACCGCGACGCGGCCGCCGAGCGCCGCACTGCCGGTGCCGCGGTAGATCCACAGCCGGCCGGACTTGTCCCTGGCCACCACGTCGGCGACGCCGTCGCCGGTCAGGTCGCCGGTCCCCGCGAGGAGGTCGAAGCCGCCCCAGCCGGTGCCGATCTGGTGACGCGAGAAGCCACCGTCGCCGTGGCCGGCGAAGAGGTCGAGGGCGTTGTTCGAGGTCCTCCGGCCGACGAGGTCGTTGCGGCCGTCGCCGTTGAGGTCGCCCACCGAGGTGAGCAGGTCGTGGCCGGCGAGGATCGTGGACCGCCGGACCGACTTCCCGAGCCCGCCGGCACCGTCACCCGGGAGGACCTGGGCCGAGCCGTCGGCGGCCTGGACCAGGACGTCGGCCTTGCCGTCCCCGGTGAGGTCGGGCGAGGCGATCACCCGATCGGTGTCGGTGACCGGCGTGGTCACGGCCACCGGCCGGTTGAACTGGGTCAGCCCGCCGGTCGGGATCACGAAGGCCTGGCCGTCGCTGGCCCGCCGCACGACGAGGTCGGGGTGCGGGGTCGAGGCCAGGTCGGACTCGAGCTCGCGCCCCGCCCAGCCACGCTGCGCCGCGGCGGCGAGCTTCCGGATCTCCGGGATGCGCGCGTAGAGGTAGCGGCCGGGGCAGGCGGTCTGGCCGGCGTCGCGGTGGCCGTTGATGGCCTGGAAGTACTTGGTGCCCACCCACTGCTTCGTCGACGAGGCGGAGACGCCGTGCAGCGAGAGCTTCCAGGCGAACAGGGCGCCGTACGCCTGGACCATCGCGGACGACGGCGCCGCGATGTCGTAGTTGCCGATGGCCGACATCGCGAACGAGTAGTCGTTGTAGCCGAGGGTGTGCGCGCCGACGACGGGGCGGTCGATGCCGCCGTAGCGCGCCTCCCAGATCCGGCCGAAGCGGTCGACGACGAAGTTGTAGCCGATGTCGCTCCAGCCCTTGGACTGGGTGTGGTACGCGTAGATGCTGCGGATGATGCCCGGCACCTCGTCGCGCGTGTAGTTGTTCGCGTTGACCGTGTGGTGCACGAAGCCCGCGTGCACCTCGTAGTAGTGCAGCGAGGACTTGTCGCGCATCCGCTCGTCGGCGCCCCACTGCGCACGGCTGTAGATGACCGGCTTGGGCGTGTAGCTCGCGGCCGACAGGTCGATGCTCGCCGTCGGCGGGGGTGGTGTCCAGCCGGGTCCCGTCGGCCACCGCCTCGGCATCGACGAGCGCGGCCGGGTCGCCGGTGCCGCCGTCCATGGTGTTGGTGTCGAGCGCGCCGCGCTCGGTCACGGTGCTGGTGGCCTTGCCGGGGTCGATGACCGCGAGCTTCATGTCGGCCGGCACGGCGCCGGTGCTCGACAGCGCGCGGACCTGGACCTCGTCGACGGAGCCGACGACGACCGGCTCGGTACCGGGACGCGCGCGGCGGCCCTCGCGGCTGTCCGGGTCCGGGGCGTGGTCGTCGTGGTACGGCAGGACGGCCCAGTCGCTCCACCCGTCAGCGGTGCGCGTGCGCAGCTGGAAGCTCAGGACGTCGTCGCCCATCTGCACGCCGTGCTCCCAGGTGACGCCGACCGCGCCGTAGCCGGTGACCGGCTCCGGGCGACTGGTCACCTCGGTGCTGCCGGGCCGCGGGCCGGGCTTGCTGCGTGCGTTGGGCGTGACCTGACCGCGGCCGAGGCCCGAGACCGTGCGGCCGGTGGTCGACGCGGCCGCGGTCAGGGACACCTCGTCGACGGTCGGACGCACCGGCTTCGCCGGGAGCACCGACGGCCTGGCCTGGGCCATCGTGTACGCCGAGAGGTGGCCGGCGCGCGCGCCGGCGCGACGGAGGTGTACCCGGCGCTGGCCGGGGACCTCACGGACGACGTCGAGGCTGACCACGCTCGCGGCCGGGGTCAGGGCAGCGAGCACGACGCCGAGCGCCAGGACCTGCTGGCAGGCGGTGATGTAACGAGTCTTGCTGGGAGGCATGGGCTGTACTCCAGTGCGGGGGAAGAGTCACACGTTGCGCAACTTTCACATGAGTCACACCAGCACCGGAAGAGAACGTGAGTAACTACAACGTTGTAATTTCCAGTCGACACGCCGACCAACCCGAGATTTGTCAAGCGGGGCCAAGCCTAAAGCAAAGAAACCGTTGCCGAACGGTGATCCAGCCAGAACTGCTCGCACCGTCGGCGGCTCCGGCTGCGCCGGCGGCGGGCAGCGCCGGACGGCACCGGCTGCGCCGGAGGGCCCCCTTGGCCTACCACGCCGCTGCGCTCGTTCCTCGCTCCGCGGGGGCCAGACCCAACCACGGCCTGCGGGGGCCCTCCGGCTCCGCCGCCGCCGTCCGGCGGTAGGCCCGCCGCCGGCGTCGGCACCCGCTGCCCGCCGACGTGCTCCGCACGGCCGGTCGAGCGTCGCTCAGATGTCCGCGCCCAGCTCCTCGTCCTCGACGTCGGTCTCGTCCGGCTCGTTCTCCGGGGTGTCGTCGTCGTCGTACTTGAGGTAGCGGATGCCTTCCTTGACGTCACCGTCGAAGCCGACCTGGCCGCCCTCGAGGACGATCACCCGGTCGCACATCTTGCGGACCGACCCGGCCGCGTGGCTGACGTAGAACATCGTGCGGCCGCTGTCGCGGATCTCCTGCATCCGCTCCATGCACTTCTTCTTGAACGGCCGGTCCCCCACCGCGAGCACCTCGTCGGCCAGGAAGATGTCGGAGTCGACGTGCACGGCGACCGAGAAGCCCAGCCGGGCGAACATGCCCGAGGAGTAGTTGCCGACCGGCGTCTCGAGGAAGCGGCCGATGTCGGCGAACTCGACGATGTCGTCGAACTTGCGCTTGGTCTCGCGCTCGGACATCCCGAGGATGGCCGCGTTGAGGTAGACGTTCTCGCGCCCGGTCAGCTGCGGGTGGAAGCCCGCGCCGGTCGCGATCAGGCCGGCGATCCGGCCCCGCGTGTAGCACGCTGCCGCCATCGGGCCGCATGATCCCGTTGACGAGCTTGAGCAGGGTGCTCTTGCCGGAGCCGTTGAGCCCCATCAGGCCGATCGACTCGCCCTGCTTGACGGTGAACGAGACGTTCTCGAGGGCCTTGAAGGTGTCGCTGATGTCGCGGCCCTTCATCATCGCCACCGTGACCTGCTTGAAGGTGCGGTGGTAGCGGAGCGTGAACTCCTTCGAGACGTCGTCGACGACGATCGAGGTGTCGGACGAGTAGGTCATCAGAGGCGCTCCGGGATTCGGTTCTCGAAGCGGATGAAGACCAGCTGCGCGATGACGAGGCAGATCGCGCAGACGACCAGCATCGCCAGCCCCCAGGCGTACAGGTGGGGTGGCAGGTCGGTCTTCGCGGTGAGCGACCGGGTCGTCGGTCGTCCCCACCCAGAAGGCCCGCTGGAAGAGCAGCACCGCGTCGGCGATCGGGTTGTAGAGGTAGTACTTCGCGTACTCCCCGAACCGCTCGTCGACCAGGCTGTAGGGGTAGATCATCGGCACGCCGAAGCGGACGAAGTTGGTCAGGATGCTGACGGCGCTGGAGAAGTCGCGGAAGAACACGTTGGCCACGCTGAACAGCAGGGCCAGGGACGTGCCGAGCAGCATGATGATGCCGAGCGCGAGGAAGACCGCGACGACCCCGCCGGGATCGGGTGCCCACCCGAAGAGCAGGCAGCAGACGATCGAGGATCACCATCTGCGGCACCACGTGCCACAGGGACACCAGCATCGAGGCCACCGGGAACATCTCCCGTGGCAGCGCCATCTTCTGCA
This sequence comes from uncultured Actinomycetota bacterium, assembly GCA_963721775.1. Classification (GTDB taxonomy): domain Bacteria; phylum Actinomycetota; class Actinomycetes; order Propionibacteriales; family Nocardioidaceae; genus Nocardioides. The sequence goes on from CAVRMH010000010.1 coordinate 6,054, forward strand.
CCAGGGGCTTGTTGCGCACGATCGAGCGGGTGCCGGCGTTGAACGTCTCGACGAAGAAGTGGACGACGATCAGCGCGGAGAAGACGTGGATCGCGAAGTTCTGGGTGTTCTTGTGCAGCCCGAGGATGTACCCCATCACGAACCAGTAGATGAACAGCTGGGACAGCGGGTTGATGTAGGACCACAGCAGGCCCAGGAACGAGCCGCTGTAGCGGGCGCTGATCTCGCGCCGGACCAGGAGCCGGAGGAGGTACCGGCGCTGGATGACCCCGAGAAGGCCGTTGTTGGCCGACGGTGACGAGAGGGGGGCGTCGACGACGCGCACCTCCTGGTGCACGGTCTCGGTCATGCGCTGCCGTTCTCCTTCCCGACCCCCGACGCGTCCGTGCGTCCACGGACGGAACGTCTCGTCCCAGGCCTCGGGCGAGGTGACCGCGGCGAGCTGCGCCGCGGTACTCCTCGGCCAGGCGCGGCCACTCACGACGCAGCCGCTCGTGGATCTCGATGGTCTTGCGCGTCAGCTCGCGGAACCGCTCGGGGTCCCGCTGGTAGAGCGCCGCCGAGGTCGCCGTCGTTCATCGACACGATCGCGGAGTCGTAGCGCGCGAGGCGGTACCACTTCGCGTCCATCGCCGTGACCTCCGCCTCGGGGTACTCCCGAGACAGCCGGCGGGGCGACTTGAGCTGCCGGATCGGCGCCAGCCCGGCGGTCACCAGCTGCGCGAGCCGGCCGGGGACCTCGGTGCCGTCCCGGCCCTTGCGCGGCGGCTTCTCCCGGCGTACCGGCGGGAAGGCGTCGGGGTCGGCCTGGAGCTGGGCGTCGGTGAACTGCTTGCGGAACGCGTTGACCTCGGCGAGCTTGGTCGGCAGGTCCTGGTGCAGCTGGCCCGGCCCGGCGAGGACGTCCTCGAGGGCCTGGTGGCGGAGCTCGACGGTGGAGTACTGCATCGAGACCAGGTGCTTGATCTGGTGGTTCAGGCTCTCCCGGATCATCCGGCCGCCCTTGTCGTACGACGAGTGGAGCAGCGCCGCGACGAACCGGTTGCGCTGGTGGAAGTAGGCCTGCCAGTCCAGGGCGTCGTTCTTGTCGGTCCACGGGATGTGCCACACCGCGGCGCCCGGGAACGAGACCGTCGGGTAGCCCGCCTCCTTGGCGCGCAGGCCGAACTCCGAGTCGTCCCACTTGATGAACAGCGGCAGCGACAGCCCGATCTCGGCCAGCACCTGGCGCGGGATCAGGCACATGAACCAGCCGTTGAAGTCCACGTCGACGCGCTGGTGCAGCCAGCGGGTGGAGCGCAGGTTCCGGGCGCCGAAGTCCCAGTCGTTGAAGACGCCCGGGGCCGACTGCCACCAGAACCGCCACGGCTGCACGATCTCGCCGAAGCTGTGCAGCCGCGAGCGGGAGAACAGGCTGAACATGTGGCCGCCCACGATCGTGGGACGGCGGGCCAGGTCACCGAAGGTGACGGCACGGATGACGCCCTCGGGCTCGCAGACGACGTCGTCGTCCATCATCATGGCGTACGTCGCGGTGCCCTTGCGCACGGACTCGAGCTGGCCGCGGGCGTAGCCGCCGGAGCCGCCGAGGTTGCCCTGCTCGAGGACCCGCAGGGTGTCGCCGAGCGCCCCCTCGGCCTTGGCGAACTCGGGCGAGTCCACCACCTTCTGGGTGCCCTGCTCCATCACGAAGACGGTGTCGAGGTAGGGGCGCAGCTTCTCGTCGGTCCCGAGCTGGCCGAGCAGCTTGGCGCAGAAGTCGGGACGGTTCATCGTCGTGATCGCGATGTCCACGGTGCCGTGCTGGGCGCGGTCCTCGGGGACCTCGGCGGTCCACTCGGCCGACTCGACGACGACGTCCTCGTCGCCGGCGACGACGTTGTACCAGTACCAGCCGCCGTCGACGAACGGCTTGAGGGAGAGGTCGAAGGTGAAGGTGCCGCCGTCCTGGGCCTCGGTGGACGCCGAGTCGACGCGCTGCGAGCGGCCGTTGGCCATCGACTTGTAGACGGTGACGCTGGAGCCACGGCCGCGCGAGCGTCACGGTGAGCGTGACGGCGTCGACGATCGTCCAGCGCCGCCAGTAGCTGGCCGGGAACGCGTTGAAGTAGGTGCCGAACGACAGCCGCTCCCCCGCCTTCACGCGCAGCGCCGTGCGCGACTCGATCTGGTCCGGGTGGATGGAGTGGCCGGTGGAGATCGACTGCCGCATCGCGGCGGCGTTCAGCTCCCGGGCGTTGCGGTTCGCGCCGACCTCGTACTTGTCGGCGTCGAGCGTGGCCGCCTCGGTGTCGATGTAGAGCGGGAGGACGTCGAAGTCACGGTCGAGCGGCAGGATCTGGCGCTGCAGCAGCCGGGTCCGCGTCTGGGCGTTGCCCTCGGTGGTCGAGCTT
>CAVRMH010000011.1:0-10147 GCA_963721775.1 uncultured Actinomycetota bacterium
GACGTCGGCGTACGTCTCGCCGTCGTGGGCGACCGCGGTCCCGTACGCCATCGTCTTCGCGGTCCTGCTGGTCCGTCCGCAGGGCCTGCTCGGCTCGCGACTCCGAGAGGACGCCGTAGCGGCATGACCACGACGACGAACCGGACGCTCTGGGTCGGCCGCGGCCTCGCCCTCGTCGGCGCGGCCCTGCTGCTCCTCTACCCGGTGCTCAGCGACGACGCCTACTACCAGAACATGATCATCTTGTCGCTGGTGTTCGCGGTGGGTGCCAGCGGGCTCAACATCATCACCGGGTTCGCCGGCTACGTCTCGCTCGGCCAGGGTGCGTTCATCGGGCTCGGCGGCTACACCGTCGGTGTCCTCGCGGGCCGCTTCGAGTCGGTGCCCGCGTGGTGGTGGGTGCCGGTCGCCGGCCTGTTCGCCGCGCTGGTGGCGCTGGTGCTCGGGTTCGTCTCACTGAGGTCCAGAGGACCGTCGTTCGTGATCATCACCGTGGCCTTCTTGTTCCTGGTGCAGGTGATCGCGGTCAACTGGGTCTCGGTCACCAACGGCACGGCCGGCCTCACGCTGCCGCTGCCCACCTGGGACCGCGACTTCATCAACTGGCCGTTCTACTACGCGCTGGTCGCGATCCTCGCCCTCCAGCTGCTGATGACCTGGTGGATCAGGCGCACCAAGCTGGGCATGGGCCTGATCGCGATCCGCGAGGACGAGACGAAGGCTGCGACGATCGGGATCAACCTGCCGGTCGAGAAGGTCATCGCGTTCGCGGCGAGCGCGGTGTTCGTCGGTATGGCGGGAGCGGTCTACGGCTACTACCTGACCTTCATCGACCCGCGCGGGATGTTCTCGATCCTGATCAGCGTGCAGATCGTGCTCTCGCTGCTGATCGGCGGCAAGGCGACGCTGTGGGGGCCGGTGCTCGGCGCGTTCCTGATCGAGCCGCTCAACGAGATCGCCAACAACCAGCTCGGCGGCGGCAACACCCGGCTGTTCCTGTTCGGCGGGCTGCTGATGGCCGTCGTGATCTTCCTGCCGCAGGGCCTGCTCCCCGCGGTCGCCTCGCTCCTCGAGCGTCGCCGCACCCGGGGCAAGGCCGGTCTGGTCGGCGCGCGGATCGGCACCGGCGGGAGCCTGGCCTCCCTCACCGACCGGGTCCAGGTGGTCGACCGCAGCACGCTTCCCGACCGGCCGCTCCTCGAGGTGCGCGGGCTGTCCAAGCGCTTCGGTGGGCTGAAGGCGGTCGACGGCTGCTCGTTCGCCGTGCCGGAAGGCTCCATCACCGGCCTGATCGGTCCGAACGGATCCGGCAAGACCACGGTCTTCAACCTGATCGACAACACCATCGGCGCCGACTCCGGCGAGATCGAGTTCGCCGGCCAGCGGATCGACGGGCTGCACTCCTGGGAGCGCGCCCACCGTGGGCTCGGGCGGACCTTCCAGATCACCCGGCTCTTCGGCGAGATGACGGTGCTCGAGAACGTCGTCGCCGTCCAGCGGTCCTTCTCGCTCGGCCATCTCGGGCGCGTCGCGGTGAGCGGGCCCGAGGCCCGGGCCGCCGACGAGCTGCTGGAGTTCGTCGGGATGCGCGCGTTCCGCGACCAGCGCGCCCGCGCCCTGTCCTACGGCCAGCAGAAGCTGGTCGAGCTCGCGCAGATCCTGATGCTCGACCCGAAGCTGATCATGCTCGACGAGCCGGCCGGCGGCATCAACCCGGTGCTCATCGAGCGGATGGGCGAGATGATCCGCGAGCTCAACTCCTACGGGAAGACGTTCCTCATCGTGGAGCACAACATGCCGTTCGTGCTCGGCCTGTGCGACCCGGTCCACGTGCTCGCTCGGGGCAAGACCATGGCGTCCGGCACCCCGGAGCAGATCCAGCGCGACCCGGCCGTGATCGACGCCTACCTCGGCGACGACTTCCAGCTCGAGCCGAAGGCGGTCTCCTGATGCTCGAGATGAAAGGCATCGTCGCCGGCTACGGCGGCGGCGACGTCCTGCAGGGCGTCGACATCTCCGTCGCGAAGGGGTCGGTGGCCTGCATCGTCGGCCCCAACGGCGCCGGCAAGTCCACGGTCCTGCGGACGGTCAGCGGGCTGCTGACCCCGCGCCTGGGCGAGGTGACCCTGGAGGGTGAGCGCATCGACCACTCCTCGCCGGCGGAGATCCTGGAGCGCGGCATCTCGCAGGTGCCGCAGGCCAACGCGCTGTTCCCCAACATGACGGTCCGGGAGAACGTCCTGCTCGGCGGCTACATCATCCGGCGCAACCGTGCACTGGTGCACGAGCGCTACGACAAGGTGGCCGAGCTCTTCCCGATCGTCGCCGAGCGCTGCAACGACAGCGCCGGCAACCTGTCCGGCGGACAGCGCCGGATGGTGGAGTTCGCGCGCTCGCTGATGCTCGACCCCGTGCTCCTGCTGCTCGACGAGCCCTCGCTGGGCCTCGACCCCAAGGCGCTGCAGTCCGTCTACGAGTCGGTGATGCTGCTGCGCCAGAGCGGCAAGACGATCCTCATCGTCGAGCAGAACGTGCGCTTCGGGATGCGGATGGCCACCGACGGCATCGTGATGGAGAGCGGCCGGGTGGTCACCCAGCGCGACGCCCGCTCGATCGTGGACGACCCGGAGATCGCCCAGATGTACTTCGGCGGCACCGTGTCCGCGGTGCGCGAACCCCCCGTGGAGCAGGACACTCCGTAACCGGCTCCTGCTACGTTATTCCAAAGATTTCTGGAGGAATGATGGAGCAACGGGAGCGCAAGGACGACCTCTACGGTCGCCTGGCCGTGGTCGGCAAGGCCTTCGCCAGCGCGAAGCGCCTGGAGCTGATCGAGGTGCTCGGCCAGGGCGAGCGCAGCGTGGAGGCGCTCGCGCGCGAGACCGGACTCGGGCTGAGCACCGCCTCGGCCCACCTGCAGGTGCTCAAGCTCTCCGGCCTGGTGCTCACCCGGCGGGAGGGCACCCGGATCCACTACCGGCTGGCCGGTGACGGCGTGGTTGCCCTGTTCGCCTCGATGCGCACCGTGGCGCGGGAGCACTCCGCGGATGTCGACAGGGCGCTCGGGTCCTACTTCGGCGAGGCAGGGCTCGGCGACGTGGAGGAGGTCACCCGCGACCAGGTCCTCGAGCTGATGGCCGGCGGCGAGGTGGCGGTCATCGACGTACGACCCGTCGAGGAGTACGCGGCCGGTCACATACCGGGTGCCCGGAGCGTCCCGTTCGGGGACCTCGCGACCCAGGCCGCAGCGTTCCGTGGCCAGGGCGACGTCGTGGCCTACTGCCGGGGCGCCTACTGCGTGATGGCCCACGACGCGGTCCGGCTGCTGACCTCCGCGGGGGTCCCGGCCCGCCGCCTGCAGGACGGCATGCTCGAGTGGCGTGCAGCCGGACTCCCCGTCGAGGCCTCGGCGTGAGCGGGTACGTCGCGCAGCTGCGGGCCTGGCCGCGTCGTCGCTGGGTGGTGGCGGCCGCCACCACCGTGCTCTACGCGCTGCTGGTCGCGGTCCCCACCGACCTGGTCGACACCCCGTTGTTCTGGCGCGAGGTGCCGCCGACCTGGTGGTCGTGGCCGGCGCTGCTGCTGAGCTCGGCGCTCGCCGGAGTCCTGACGGCGTCGTACGTCGCCGGAGTCCCCGTCCCCGTCGACGACGACCGGCCGCGCCGCGGCGGTCTCGTCGGCGGCCTCCTCACGTACTTCGCGGTCGGCTGCCCCGTCTGCAACAAGCTGGTGCTGCTCGCACTGGGCTCGGCCGGGGCGATGACCTGGTTCGAGCCGTTCCAGCCGGTGCTGCAGGTCGCCGCGCTGGCCGTCCTGCTCTGGGCGCTGCGCGCCCGGCTTCGCGGCGAGATCTCCTGCCGCCTGATCCCTACAGTCTCGGAGACCCTCTGATGCCCCCCACCACACGCAAGAGCCCGACGCTGCCGCTGGTCGTGGCAGCCGTCGCCGTCCTGGTCGCCGCGGTCGCGTTCCTGGCGCCCCGGCTGGGCGGTGCCGACGCCGACGAGCGCCGCCCCGTGCGCGACGTGCAACGGCACGACGCCGTGCCGAAGGATGACCCGCTCGCCGCGCTGGCCCGCCGTGAGCCGGGTGACCCGATGGCGCTCGGGGACCCGGACGCGCCGGTGGTGATGATCGCCTACTCCGAGTTCCAGTGCCCGTTCTGCGGGAAGTTCGCCCGGGAGACCGAGCCTGAGCTCGTGCAGCGGTACGTCGAGGACGGGACGCTGCGCATCGAGTGGCGGGACTTCCCCTACCTCGGCCCGGAGTCACGCGTCGCCGCGCTCGGTGGCCGGGCCGCGGCCGAGCAGGACATGTTCTGGCAGTTCCACGACGCGATGTACGCCGACCAGCTCCCGCCGAACTCCGGCAACCTCGATGAGGACTACCTCGTGGCCGTCGCCGGGAAGGCGGGCCTCGACGTCGACCGCTTCCGCGCGCACCTGCGCCGGGGCGACGACCTGGCGCGGGAGGTCGAGCGGGACTTCACCGAAGGCCAGTCGATCGGGGTCACCGGCACGCCGGCGTTCCTCGTGAACGGTCGCCCGGTGATGGGAGCGCAACCGCTGGGGGTCTTCAGCCAGGCCATCGAGCGGGCGGCCCGCGCGGCGCGATGAGTGACGTCGGCCTGCTGGCGGCGTTCGCCGCCGGCCTGCTCGCCCTGCTGTCGCCGTGCAGCGCGCTGCTGCTTCCGTCGTTCTTCGCCTACTCGTTCGCCTCACCGGGCCGGCTGGTGCTGCGGACGCTCACGTTCTACCTCGGCCTGCTGCTGACCCTGGTGCCGCTGGGCACCGGGGCGAGCGCCGCGTCGCAGCTGTTCTACGGACACCGTCCGCTGCTCATCGCGGTCGCGGGCTGGACGGTCATCGGGCTGGGTGTGCTGCAGCTCCTGGGCAAGGGCTTCGCGATGCCGTTCTCGGCGCGGCTCCAGGCGTGGGCCGGGGCCCGGGACGCCGGGCGCCGGTTCGTGGGTCTCCACGGTCGTGCTGGGTGCGGTGTACGGGCTCGCGGGCTTCTGCTCCGGTCCGGTCCTCGGCGCCATCCTGACCGTCGCCGCCACCCAGCCCACCCCGTGGCTCGGGCGGTCTGCTGCTCGCGGTCTACGCGCTCGGCATGGCGGCGCCCCTGCTGCTGCTGGCGCTGCTGTGGGAGCGGTTCGACCTGGCGAAGCGACGGTTCCTCCGCGGCCGCTCGGTGACCTGGGGTCCGCTTCGGCTGCACACCACGTCGCTGCTGTCCGGCCTGCTGTTCGTCGTCATCGGCGTCGTGTTCCTGAAGTACGACGGCACCGCCGGCCTGGCGCCCGCTCTCGGCGTCCCGGACCTCACCGACCTCGAGTCCGCGGCCCAGCAGTGGGTCGCACGCACGACGGGGAGCATCCCGTTGTGGGTGCTCCCCGCGGTTGTCGCGCTGGTCGCCGGCCTGGTGGGCTGGCGTCGGACTCGCGCGTCAGGCGTCAGATGACCGGGAGGCCGGCCTTGGCGGCGTTCTCGTCGAACGAGTCGTCGACGGCGACGACGTCGTGGCCTCGGGCCGCGAGGATCGAGGCAACCACGCTCGCCCGGTAGCCGCCTGCGCAGTGCACCCACAGCTTCTTGTGCGGGATGGACTCGAGGTGCGCGAGCACGGTGTGGATCGGCACGTTCACGGCCCCGTCGATGTGGCCCGCGTCGTACTCGGAGCCACGACGGACGTCGAGGACGACCCGGTCGGGGGCGTCGGGGTTCTCCCGGAGCTCCACCGCGAGCGCGTTGAAGTCGGCCACGGGGAAGGACTTCAGCGGCGCGCCGTCGGCCCACTCCTCGGGCTTGCCGGTCGCCATCGCGGCCGGGTCCATCCCGATGCGCACCATGTCGCGCTGGGCGTCGGCCACCTGCTCCGGAGTCTCGCCGAGCAGGGTGACGGTGGCGTCGTAGGGGAGGATCCAGCCCAGGTAGGTGATGAACTGCCCGTCGGTGCCGAAGTTGACGGTGCCGTCGAGGTGGCCGGCGGCGAACGCCGAGCGCGTGCGGAGGTCCACCACCCACTCGCCGGCGTCGATGCGGCGGCGCAGCTCGGCCGGGTCGGCGAGCTCGGGGGTGGTGAGGTCGGGGGCGCCGGGACCGGCCGAGTTCGCGGGGCCCATCTGGGCGTAGTAGGCCGGGAAGTCGTCGAGCCCGGCGAGGAGCTCCTCGACGTACGCCGCCTCGTCCTGCGTGAGCGCGGGGTTCGAGACCTTCTCCTGGCCGATCGTGCTGGCCGTCGCCTCGGACTGGGTGGCCGAGCAGAAGCTGCCGAAGCCGTGGGTCGGGTAGACCGCGGTCGCGTCCGGCAGCTCGTCGGCGAGGCGGTGCGCGGAGTGCCACTGGGCGCGGACCAGGGTGTCGGTGTGGTCGGGGCCGAGCAGGTCGGGGCGGCCGGTCGAGCCGAAGAGCAGCGAACCGCCGGTGAACACAGCGATCGGCTCGCCGTCGGCCTCGAGGGCGAAGGAGAGGTGGGTGTGGGTGTGGCCGGGGGTGTGCACGACCCGGACCCGCATGGTGTCGCCGACCGCGACGACGTCGCCGTCACGCACCGGCGTGCGCTGGAAGGCGACCGGGTCGTCCGCGTTCACGTGGTAGGACGCCCCCACGGCCTGGGCCAGGGCGAGGCCGCCGGTGACGTAGTCGTTGTGGATGTGCGTCTCGAACACGTGGGTGATCCGGACGCCGGCCTCGTCGGCCGCCGCGAGCACGCGGTCGAAGTCGCGCTGGGGGTCGACGACCAGGGCGACACGACCGTCATGGGCGAGGTAGGTGCGGTCGCCGAGACCGGGGGTGTCGATCGGGATGACAGTGGTCACGAGGGTTCCTCCTACGATTGAAATACCCAGGGGGGTATCGGTTCACGATAGCAAGGAACGCCTGACGAGCCCATTTGATTCCCGACGCGGGGTCCGGTCGGTCAGCCGGTGATCTCGTGGCCCAGGCGGCCGCGGTCGGCCAGGTCCTCGGCGAGGAACTCGCGCAGCAGGTCGACGGCCTGGAGCACCTTCGTGCCGCGCAGCGTGTAGATCACGCTGGTGCCCGCGCGACGGGTGGACACCACGCCGCGCTCGCGCAGGATCGCGAGGTGCTGGCTGACGTTGGACTGGCTCAGGTCGAGCGCCTCGCAGAGATCGCTGACGCTGAGCTCGCGGTCGCGCAGCTCGTTGATGATCAGCAGCCGTTTCGGGTCGGCGATGGCCTTGCACACGCGTGCGTGCAGCTCGTGCAGCTCCGCTGCGACCTGTCTGTCCACGCGTCCTCCGGCCGTGACCCCTGGTGGTTCCCCTGCTGGTCCCCCTGCTGGTCCCCCTGCTGGTCCCTTGTGTCGAGATTCTAGGTTCAACCGCGCTCGGTCAGGACCACGACGACCGCGGAGAGAGCCAGCAGCACGGTCGCCGCTGCCACGCCGCGGACGGGCCCGACCCCCATCGGGGAGGCTTCGAGCTCCTTGCGGTCCTTGCGCAGGTAGCGCGCCTCCACCAGGAGGAGCACGACGAGCGCCGCGAGCAGCCCGGCCGCGCCCGGCAGCGAGGGAGCGAGCTTGCCGCCGGCGTGGTGGAGCAGCAGTGCCGACACCCCGCCGAGGCCCAGCGCGGTGCGTTGCCAGGCCATCGCGGTGCGCTCGGCCTGCAGGCCGTCGGGGGCGTTCATCCCCCCACCAGGTCCACGATGGTGAGCACCAGGGCGGCCACCGCGGTCAGGGTGAGCACGGCGGCGACCAGGCGCGGGATGGGGGAGTGCGGCAGGCGCTCCCCGAGCCGCATGGCCCGCTCGTTGCTCTCCCAGTGGGCGTACGAGACGCCCGCCAGCAGGCCGCCGAGCAGGATCAGCATGATCCCGAGGGCGTGCCGGACCAGGTCGAGGCCGGGGACGAACTGCACGACCGCGACGCCGGCGGCCATCATCGCCAGCGCGGTGCGGACCCAGGCGAGGAAGGTGCGCTCGTTGGCCAGGGTGAACCGGTAGTCGGGGGCCTCGCCGACCTCGTGGAGCGGGGTGCGGTCCGATCGTCGTGGGGAGGGCATCGGCTCAGACCAGCGACGTCGAGGCCGCGCACTGGTTGCGGCCGACGTCGAGCAGGTCGACCTCGTCCTCGGGCGGGGCGACCCTGCCGGAGTTGACGAGCCGGATCGTGTCGTAGGACTCGGGCGCCGCCGGCAGGGACGTCACGATCTCCTCGACGAACTTCTCCATCGCCTTCTCGTTGAGCAGCGTCGCGGTGAACACGTCCTCCAGCGTAGTCACCACGAGGCCCTCGCCGTTGATCTCGGCCGAGCTCGACCAGTGCGCCGGCGCGATGATCGTCCGCGGGTCCAGCGGGCGGAGCCGCTCGTGCACGCTGCGGAACAGGTCGCGGGCCAGCTCCTCGGCCTGCCCGGTCAGGTCGGGCCGGCCCAGGCCGCGGACGAACACCGTGTCCCCGACGAGGAGCACGGCGTCGCTGACCAGCAGCGCGATGGTGCCGGGCGTGTGGCCGGGCAGGTGCATGCTCATCACCCGCACGCGCGCCGACCCCAGGTCGAGCACGTCGCCGTCCTTCAGTGGCCGGTTGGGGAACGGCACCACGCCGCCGCAGTCCTCCGGCGGCAGGTGGTACTCCACGCCGAGGTCGGCGGCGAGGGCAGGGCCGCCGCTGATGTGGTCGGCGTGGACGTGGGTGTCGACGACGTGGGCCACGGTCATCCCGTGCTCGGCCGCGAGGTCGAGGTAGGGCTGGGGCTGGCGGGTCGGGTCGACGATGATGCAGCGCTCGCCGGGCACGCCCACGACGTACGACAGGCACGCCTTCGCCGGGCGCTGGAACTGCCAGACCCGCACCGGAGCCGGCAGCCCGGTGACCTCGAACGGCACCAGCAGCCGGTTCCAGGCGTCGGTCCCGCCCTCGAGCGACCGGACGGTCCTACCCAGGTCGCCGAACTCCTCGGCGACGAGCTCGGAGCCGTTGCCCTGGCCGCAGATCACCACCGCACCCTCGAGGGTGCGCGCGCACTCGTCCTCGAGGTCCTCGAAGACCCGGTAGACCGGGACGTTGCGGGTGGGCACCGGTCGGGAGCCCTCGACGCGGCTGGCCTCGAACTCGTCGCTGTTCCGCACGTCGAGGAGCTCCGGCACCCTCCCGTCGGCGATCTCCTGGAACAGCTCGAGCGGGGTGACGGTGTCGGCCACGGGGTCTCCTGCGAGTTCTGCGGAAGGTCTTGTTATATGCGCAACCACGAATGTAGTGTCCGGGATCACACTTGGCAACGCCTCATCTGCGAAAGAAAGAGGATCCGGCCCATGACGGACAACCAGGACGCAGACGTACCGGAGAGCATGACGATCGTGGCCTGGAGCGGCGATCTCGACAAGATGTGGCCGACCCTGATCCTGGGGTCCACCGGTGCGGCCTACGGCATGCAGACCACGATCTTCTTCACCTTCTGGGGGCTGTTCGCGCTGGTGCGTGACGACGTCCGGATCACCGGGACCAACGCCATGACCAAGGCGCTCGCGGGCATGAACCGGCCGGGCATCAGCCACATGAAGCTCTCGAAGCTGAACATGGCCGGCGCCGGCGCCTGGATGATGAACAAGCTCGCGACGGACCAGAAGGTCGCCAGCCCCAAGGAGCTGATCGAGATGTGCCTCGAGCTCGACGTCAACCTCTGGCCGTGCGAGATGACCATGGAGCTGATGGGGCTGCGTCCCGACCAGCTGATCGAGGGGGTCGGCGAGCCCGTCGGCGCCGCCACCGCGCTCTCGGAGATGAGCAAGTCCCAGATCAACCTCTTCATCTAGGAGCCAGTGATGGACTACCAGGTCGACCTCACCATCGACGCCAAGGGCAAGAAGTGCCCGATGCCGGTGCTGCTGACGTCGAAGGGCATCAAGCAGATCGAGTCCGGACAGGTCATGGTCGTCGAGGCCACCGACGGGGGCTCGCGCAGCGACATCCCCTCGTGGGCCAAGGACACCGGCAACGAGCTGCTGGAGGCCACCAGCGAGGACGGCGTTCTTCCGCTACGTCATCCGGAGAGGCTGAGACCGGGGTGCAGTACGGCTTCGCGATCGACCAGCGCACCTGCATCGGGTGCCACGCCTGCACGGTCGCCTGCAAGACCGAGCACGAGGTGCCGGTCGGCCAGTTCCGGACCTGGGTGAAG
>CAVRMH010000012.1:0-21386 GCA_963721775.1 uncultured Actinomycetota bacterium
CTGCAGGTCCATCTCGTTGAAGAACCACTGCGGCTCGTAGAAGTAGGCCAGCAGCGGCTTCTTGTTGTCCTCCGCGGACCGGAAGCTCTGGATCAGCGCCGCCTCGCTACCACCGACGACCACCTTGTAGTTCAGGTCGAGGTTCTTCACCAGGGCCTCGTCGTTGGTGACGTACGACGGGTCGCCGTCGAGCAGCTGGCCCTTGCCGCCGGACTCCGAGGTCTGGAACATGTCGGCGTACTTGTTGAGGTTCTCCCAGTTGAGGATGTCGGGGTACTTCTCCGCCATCCACGGCGGGACGTACCAGCCGATGATGCCGTCGTTGCCGGTGAGGCCGGCGTCCACGACCGTGCCCTGGTCGTCGATGTACTTCTTGACCAGGTCGGGGTGGCCCCAGTTCTCGACGATGGTGTCGATCGACCCGTCGGACATGCCCTGCCAGCCGACCTCCTCCTTGACGTCGGGGTACTCCACCTTGCAGCCGAGCTCCTTCTCGGCGACCTTGCCGATCACGTGCGCGTTGGAGACGTAGCCGGTCCACGGGTTGACGGCGATGTTGAGCTCGCCGCAGTCTCCGGACGCGGAGTCGTTGGACTCGATGTCACCCCCGCCGCATGCGGCCAAGCTGAGGCCTACGAACGTGACAAGGGTTATCGCTGCGTAACGACGTAGTCCTCGTGCCATGCTTCTTCCTTTCCTTGCTCCGCGTCGGACCGCGGAAGTCGTGTTCACCTGCCGTAGCGCGCGGCGGCGTACCGCGCGATCCGGTCGATCATGATCCCGAGCGCGGCAATGGCGATGCCCGCGGCGAGACCCTTGCCGAACAGCTGGTCCTGGCTGAATCCGGAGACCACGATGTAGCCGAGGCTGCCGGCGCCGACCATTCCGCCGATGACGACCATCGCCAGCACGTACAGCAGGCCCTGGTTGGCGGCGAGGACCAGCGCCTCGCGGGCCATCGGCAGCTGCACCTTGGTGATCATCTGCCAGCCGGTGCTCCCGGTGGACCGGGCCGCCTCCACCGTGGTGGGCGAGACGCCACGGATGCCGTCGGCCACGAGCTTGGTCGCGATGGGGACGGCGTAGGCGACCGCGGCCATGATGGCGGTGAACCGGCCGACACCGAACAGCGCGAGCGCCGGGACCAGGTAGACGAAGGGCGGCAGCACCTGGAAGGCGTCCAGGAACGGCCGGATCCCCAGGTCCGCCCGCCTGTTGCGGCCCATCGACACGCCGAGGACGACCGCGATCAGCATCACCAGCAGGGTCGCGACGAGGGTCATCGCGAGGGTGACCATCGTGTCGTTCCACAGGCCGGTCCAGAAGATGACGGCCTCGCAGACCAGGGTGGTCACCGTCGGCTTCCACCCGCCGAGCACGTACGACACGGCGAGCAGGACCAGCGCCATCACCCACCAGGGCGACTGGCCCAGCAGGTCCTCGAACGGGTTGATCAGCCACTCGGTGACGAAGTCCTTGAGCCAGATCGTGAAGGTGTCGACCTGACCGATGAACCAGTTGGTGAACTCGTTGATGTAGCGGGTCAGCTCGGGGCCGCTGATGTACTTCAGGACCGGGGTCTCGTCGGTGTCGGGGAACTCGGCCCACTGGAGGTCGTAGCGGGACAGCCAGACGAAGAAGACGACCGGGATCAGCAGCAGCCCCTGGAGCAGCCAGCGGCCGGCCTTCGTGAGCCGCGGGAGACGCTGACCCTTGCCGGCGTCCTCGGTCGCCCAGCGCGGCAGGTGCTCGAGGACCACACCGCCGATGGTCACCCCGGGCCCGCTCACCGACGCCACGTCCATGCGCCCGCTGGAACGCTCGCTGGCAGCGGTGGTGGTGCGGTCGAGCATGATCGCCATCACGACGATGGCGAGGCCCGCCACCGACGCGGCGCCGACGTTGAGCACCTGGAGTGCCGCGACCACCGGCTTGCCGAGACCGGGACCGTCCACCAGCGCGGCGATGGTGGCCATCGACAGGGCCGCCATCATCGACTGGTTGATGCCGACCACGATCGTGCGGCGGGCCATGGGCAGCTGGACCTGGCGCAACATCTGGCCCCTGGTCAGGCCCAGGGAACGGGCGGCCTCCACGGTGGTCCCCGAGACGGTGTTGATCCCGTGCTCGGTGATCCGCACGAGCGGCGGGAGCGCGTAGATGAAGGTCAGCACCAGCGCCGCGGACGCGCCGATCCCGAAGAACAGCGCGACCGGCGCGAGGTAGCAGAACGCCGGGATGGTCTGCATCAGGTCCAGGATCGGCGTGACCACGGCCGACACGATCTTTCTCCGGGACATCCAGATCCCGAGCGGCAGGCCCACGATCATGCAGAAGACCACGGAGAGGATCGTGATGATCAGCGTCTCCATGCTGTCCTCCCACAGCCCGAACACGCCGAAGAGCAGCATCGAGAGGGTGACCAGGATCGTGGACCGCAGGCCGGCGAAGACGTAGGTCACCCAGGCCGCGATGGCGATCACGCCGACCCAGCCGATCACCGGCACCGGCCGCGGCAGCGCCGGACTCGCGATCAGCTCCTGGAAGAACTCGTAGAACGAGTTGAGGAAGTCGCCGATGGCGCCCAGCACCCCACCGAAGAACCAGTTGTCGTCGCCCTCGAGCTGCACCCAGTCCCGCGCGTCGTTGAGCCTGCGGTGCAGGTCGGTGAGGTCCTGGAGACCGAGGGCCTTGGTGTTGTTGCCCTGGAGGAAGTAGTAGAGGACCAGCCAGACGACCAGGATGCCGAGCAGCTTGATGCCGGTGTACCGCTTCTTGCCGTACGCGACGACGGGCTGCTCCTCCTTGCTGACCGCACGGTTCGCGGTCGGGGGCCCGCCCGGAGGCAGTGTCGTGGTGCTCATGCGGGGTCCCCGTTCGTAGCGGAGCGGAGCGAGCATTCGGATGGGGTGTTCATGCCGGCGTCTCCTCCTCCGCCACGACCACGCGGAGGATGTCCTCGTCGTCGACGACGCCGACGATCCGGTCCCCGTCGGCGACCCGGCACGGACCGTGGTTGTCGAGCACCACGCGCGCCGCGTCGCGCACGATCTGGTCCGACTGCAGGATCGGACCCTCGGCGCCGTCGCCGTCCGGCTCGCGCATCACCCACTTGAGCGTGAGCACGTGGGAGCGGGGCACGTCGCTGACGAAGTCGCGCACGTAGTCGTCGGCGGGCTGCGCGACGACCTCGTCCGGGGTGCCGATCTGGACGATCTCGCCGTCGCGCATGATCAGGATCCGGTCGCCGAGCTTGAGCGCCTCGGCGAGGTCGTGGGTGATGAAGACCATCGTCTTGCCGACCTCGTGGTGGAGCCGGATCACCTCGTTCTGCATGTCCCGGCGGATCAGCGGGTCGAGCGCGGAGAACGGCTCGTCGAACATCAGGATGTCCGGGTCGGCGGCGAGCGCGCGGGCGAGCCCGACGCGCTGCTGCATGCCGCCGGAGAGCTGGTCGGGGAAGTTGTTCTCGTAGCCCGAGAGCCCCACCAGGTCGATCATCTCCTGCGCGCGGGTACGTCGGTCGCCACGGCCCTCGCCGCGCACCTCGAGGCCGAACGCGATGTTGTCGATGACCTTGCGGTGCGGCAGCAGCCCGAAGTGCTGGAAGACCATCGACACCTTCCGGCGACGGGTGTCGAGCAGGGCCTTGTCGGACATCGCGGTGATGTCGTCGCCGTAGAGCTGGACGGTGCCGGCCGTGGGCTCGATCAGCCGGGTCAGCAGGCGGACCAGCGTGGACTTCCCCGAGCCGGAGAGGCCCATCACGACGAACACCTCGCCGGGTGCGACGTCGAACGAGACGTCCCGGATGCCGACCACGTGGCCGGTCTTGTCCTGGAGCTCCTTGCGCGACAAGCTGCGCGTCGTCGCTGTGCATGATCTTGTCGGCCCGGGGTCCGAAGATCTTCCAGAGGCCTTCGACGTGGACCGCCGGGGCCCCCGAGCTGCTCGTGGTGTCGGTCGGTCCGGTGGTGGTCGTGGTCATGGACTGTCCTCCGTGTTGCGGCTGTCGCCTGGCGGGTAGAGGGGGGTGCCGTCGCGGTAGCGGTAGTACGGGACGTCGGCCGCGGGGAGCGGCGTGTTGCCGGCGATCAGGTCGGCCGCCTTCTCGGCGACCATCATCACGGGGGCGTAGATGTTGCCGTTCGTGACGAACGGGAACACCCCGGCGTCGACGACGTACAGGCCCTCGAGCCCGTGCACCTGCATGGTGGCCGGGTCGACCACCGCCATGTCGTCGACGCCCATCTTGGTGGTGCAGGACGGGTGCAGCGCGGTCTCGGCGTCGGCGCGGACCCAGTCCAGGATCTGCTCGTCGGTCTCGACCGACGGGCCGGGCGAGAGCTCGCCGTCGTTGTACGGCGCGAACGCGGGCTGGTTGAGGATGTCCCGGGCGACGCGGATCGCCTCCACCCACTCCTTGCGGTCGGTCGCGGTGGACAGGTAGTTGAAGCGCATCGACGGGGTGGACCTTCGGGTCCGTCGAGCGGATCCGCACCCAGCCCCGGGTGTCGGCGTACATCGGGCCGATGTGCACCTGGTAGCCGTGCCCCTCCGTCGGCGACGACCCGTCGTACCGGATCGCGACCGGGAGGAAGTGGAACATCAGGTTGGGGTAGTCGACGTCCTCGTTGCTGCGGGCGAAGCCACCGCCCTCGAAGTGGTTGGTGGCACCGAGGCCGCTGCGGTGGAACAGCCAGTCGTAGCCGATCTTCGGCCGGGCCCGCCAGCGCAGTCCCGGGCGCGATCGACACCGGCAGCTTGGAGGCGTACTGGATGTAGACCTCGAGGTGGTCCTGGAGGTTCTCCCCGACGCCCGGCAGGTGGTGGACGACGTCGATGCCGTGGCCCCGGAGCAGCTGCTCGTCGCCGACACCGGAGAGCTGCAGGAGCTGCGGGCTGTTGATCGCGCCGCCGCAGAGGATGACCCGACCCGCCTCGACGCTGCGGTGCAGCCGGCCGCCGCGCAGGTAGTCGACGCCGACCGCGCGCGTGCCGCGGAACCGCACCCGGGTGGCGAACGCCACCGTCTCGACCGTGAGGTTCTTCCGGCCCCGGACCGGGTGCAGGTAGGCGCGCGCCGCGGAGAGCCGACGGCCCCGGTAGACGTTGCGGTCGAACCTCGCGAAGCCCTCCTGGCGGTAGCCGTTGACGTCGTCGGTGAGCGGGTAGCCGGCCTGCTGCGCGGCCTCGAAGAACGCGCCGAACAGCGGGTTGGTGGCCGGGCCGCGCTCGAGCTTGAGCGGACCGTCACCACCGCGCCAGGATCGGCGCCGGCCAGGCAGTTCTCCATGCGCTTGAAGTAGGGCAGGCAGTGGAGGTAGTCCCACTCCTTCATCCCGGGCTCGGCCGCCCACCGCTCGTAGTCCATCGGGTTGCCGCGCTGGAAGATCATCCCGTTGATGCTCGAGGAGCCGCCCAGCACCTTGCCCCGCGCGTGGAAGATGCGGCGGTCGTTCATGTCCGGCTCGGGGTCGGTCTCGTACTTCCAGTCGTAGAGCCGGTTCCCGATCGGGATCGGCAGGGCCGCGGGCATGTGGATGAACGGGTCGATCCGGTAGTCCGAGCGCCCGGCCTCGAGCACCAGCACGCTGGTGCCGGGGTCCGCGGAGAGCCGGTTCGCGAGCGCGCACCCGGCGGAGCCACCACCCACGATGACGACGTCGTACCGGTCCGCGCCCATGCCTACTCGCCGGCCCTCGTACTCGCTCGAACCAGTTCTGGACGGCTGGCCGGATGTTGTGCCAGACGTGCTTGGTCTCGCGGTACTCGTCGAGCCCGGCCATCCCCAGCTCCCGACCGATCCCCGACTGCTTGTAGCCGCCCCACTCGGCCTGCGGCACGTAGGGGTGGTAGTCGTTGATCCACACCGTGCCCATCCGCAGCCGGGCCGCCACCCGCTGGGCCTTGCCGGCGTCCTGGGTCCAGACCGCCCCGGCGAGCCCGTAGATGCTGTCGTTGGCGATCGCGACCGCCTCGTCCTCGTCGCGGAACGTCTCGACCGTGAGCACCGGTCCGAACGACTCGTCCTGGGTCACCGACATCTGGCTGGTGCAGCGGTCGAGGACCGTCGGCAGGTAGTAGAACCCGTCGGCGAGCTCGGGGTCGTCGGGACGCTTGCCACCGCAGCGCAGCACGGCGCCCTCGGCGACGCCCGCGGCGACGTACGCCTCGACCTTGTCGCGGTGCCGCTCGCTGGTCAGCGGCCCGGTCTCCGCCTTCTCGTCGAACGGGCCGCCCAGCCGGATCCGGCCCGCCCGCTCCACGATCGCGTCGACGAGCTCGTCGTGCACCGACTCCTCGACCAGCAGGCGGGCGCCGGCCGAGCACACCTGCCCGGAGTGCAGGAAGACCGCGGTGAGGGCGAAGTCGAGCGCCACCTCGAGGTCGGCGTCGGCGAAGACGATGTTGGGGTTCTTGCCGCCGAGCTCGAGCGCGACCTTCTTGACCGTCGCCGCGGCGGTGGCCATGATCCGGCGGCCGGTCTCGAGTCCCCCGGTGAACGAGACCAGGTCGACCCGCGGGTCCGAGGAGAGCGGCGCACCGGCGTCGGGGCCGGTCCCGAGCACGAGGTTGCCCACCCCGGCGCGGGAGCCCGGCCTCCTCGAGGAGCCGCATCAGGTGGATGGCGGAGTGCGGCGTCAGCTCGCTGGGCTTGAGGACGAACGTGTTGCCGGCGGCGAGGCACGGCGCGACCTTCCAGGAGACCTGGAGCAGCGGGTAGTTCCACGGCGTGATCAGGCCGCAGACCCCGATCGGCTCGTGCACGATCCGGCTGACCACGTCGGCGTTGCCGGTGTCGACCACCCGGCCGGCGTCCTCGGCGGCGACGTGGCCGTAGTGCCGGAAGACCGACACCACGTCGGCGACGTCGTACTCGCCCTCGACGAGGCGCTTCCCGGTGTCGAGCGACTCCATCCGCGCCACCTCGGCGGCGTCCCGCTCGAGCAGGTCGGCGACCCGCAGCAGCAGGTCGCCCCGCTCGCGGGACGGCAGCCGCGGCCAGGGCCCGTGCTCGAAGGCGCGGTGGGCGGCCTCGATGGCGGCGTCGGTGTCGTCGGCACCCGGCCTCGTCGACCTCGGCGACCAGCGTTCCGTCGGCGGGGCAGCGGATCTCCCGGCGCCCGCCGGCGCGCGCGGACACCCACTGTCCGTCGACGTAGAGCTCTGCCACTGGCTCACCCTCCACGCAACAGCGTTCGTTGCGTATGCCGCAACCCATTGCTCAAGCCGCAACCGGGTCTCTTGAACTGAGAATGCTGCGGGCGCCGGTCGGCGTCAAGGACTACTGGGGTGTTGTGACCTGACGGTGTCCCCAGCCGAGCCGCAGCGAGACCTCCAGCGCAGCCTCCTTCAACGCGGTCCACGATCTCCTCGGTCCGCTGCTCGATCCGGAAGGTCGGGCCGGAGACGCTCATCGACGCGACCACGTCCCCGCCGGCGTTGCGGATCGGTGCGGCGACGGCGGTCAGGCCGATCTCGAGCTCGTCGACCGCGATCGCGTAGCCCTGCTCCCGCACCCGGTCCAGCTCCGCACGCAGCGCGGCCTTCCGGGTGATCGTCTGCGGGGTGTACGACGGCAGCTTGGGCAGCAGCCGGTCGAGGGCGGCGGCGTCCAGACCGCTGAGCAGCACCTTGCCGTTGCTGGTGGCGTGCAGCGGGATGTGCTGGCCCACCCAGTTGTGCGGCTGCAGGGCCGAGGTGCCCGCGACCTGGTCGAGGTAGAGCGCCGAGCTGTCCGAGAGCACGGTGATGTTGACGGTCTCGCCGGTGGCGGCCGCGAGCTGGCGGCAGACCGGGCGGGCCTCCTGGACCACGTCGAGCCGGGCCGCCGTGGCACCGGCCAGCCGGAGCACGCCGACGCCGAGGCGGTACTTCCCGCGGTCCTCGGTCTGCTCGACGAGGCGGTGTGCCTCCAGGGTGGCCACCAGCCGGAACGCCGTGCTCTTGTGGACCCCGAGCTCGGCCGCGACCTCGGTGACCCCGGCCTCGCCGTTGCGGGCCAGCACCTCGAGGATGTTCAGCGCCCGGTCGACCGACTGCACCCCGGCCGAGGCGGTGTCCCGCTGCCCGTCCCGGTGGCCGTCCTGCTCCGTGGCGGAGGTGCTCATGGGTGGGACACTAGCGCAGGCGCTTGTTGCGTATCGCAGACTGCGTTTCGTTGCACGCAACGAAATCGCGGCAGGAACGGGATTCGATCATGACAGCTCAGGGGGCCGCTCCGGCCACCGCGGCAGCCGGTGACTTCGTGCTGGTGCTCTCCTGCCCGGACCGGCCGGGGATCGTGCACGCGGTGAGCGGGTTCCTGGTGCGGCACGGCGGCAACATCCTGGAGAGCCAGCAGTTCGGGGACCGGCTGTCGGGACGCTTCTTCATGCGCATCGACTTCACGGTGGCCGTCGCCGTCGACGCGGCCGGCCTGCGCGAGGACTTCGCCGAGGTCGCCCGCTCCTTCGCGATGGAGTTCGAGCTGTGGGACGCGACGGCGCCGTACCGCACGCTGGTGATGGTCTCCCGCCACCTGCACTGCCTCAACGACCTGCTCTTCCGCACCAGCACCGGCGCCCTGCAGATCGAGATCCCCGCCGTGGTCTCCAACCACCCCGACGCGGAAGCCCTGGTCCGGTCCTACGGCATCGACTTCCACCACGTCCCGGTCACCGCCGCCACGAAGGCGGACGCCGAGGCCCGGCTGATGGAGCTCGTCGACGGGCTCGACGTCCACCTCGTGGTGCTGGCGCGCTACATGCAGGTGCTCTCCGACGACCTGTGCCGACGGCTCACCGGACGGGCCATCAACATCCACCACTCGTTCCTGCCCAGCTTCAAGGGCGCCAAGCCCTACCACCAGGCCTTCGACCGCGGCGTGAAGCTGGTCGGGGCGACCGCCCACTACGTCACCGGCGACCTCGACGAGGGGCCGATCATCGAGCAGGACGTGGTGCGGGTGGACCACACCTACGACCAGGACCAGCTGGTGGCCGCCGGCCGCGACGTGGAGGCCCAGGTGCTCTCCCGTGCGGTGCGCTGGCACTCCCAGTCACGGGTCCTGCTCAACGGCGAGCGGACCGTCGTCTTCCGCTGAGGGATCGACTACATCGAGGGAGGCCGACAGTGCTGTCGGACATCGAGATCGCCAACGCAGCCGTCCTGCGCCCCATCAAGGACGTGGCTGCTGAAACTCTCGGGATCCCGGAGCACCACCTGGTGCCGTACGGCCACTACAAGGCCAAGGTCGAGCCGACGTACCTCGCCTCGCTCGCGGACCGGCCGCTCGGCCGGCTGGTCCTGGTGACGGCGCTGTCCCCGACGCCGCCCGGCGAGGGCAAGACCACCACGACCGTGGGCCTGACCGACGCCCTGCACGGGCTGGGCTGCCGCACGGTCGCCTGCCTCCGTGAGCCCTCCATGGGGCCGGTGTTCGGCATGAAGGGCGGCGCGGCCGGCGGCGGCTACAGCCAGGTGGTGCCGATGACCGACATCAACCTGCACTTCACCGGCGACTTCGCCGCGCTGGCCGCCGCGAACAACCTGCTGGCGGCGCTGATCGACAACCACGTGCACCACGGCAACGAGCTCGACATCGACGTCCGCAGCGTCACCTGGAAGCGGGTGCTCGACGTCAACGACCGCGCGCTCCGCGAGGTGGTCGTGGCCCTCGGCGGCCATGCGAACGGGTTCCCCCGCGAGGACGGGTTCGACATCGTGGTCGCCTCGGAGCTGATGGCGATCTTCTGCCTCACCGAGTCCTGGGCCGACCTGAAGCGGCGGATCGGCGACATCGTGCTCGGCTACACGCGGGAGATGACGCCGGTGACGGCCCGCGAGCTCGGTGCCGACGGAGCGATGGCGGCGCTGCTGCGCGACGCGCTCGCGCCGAACCTCGTGCAGACGCTCGAGGGCGCGCCGGCGTTCGTGCACGGAGGCCCGTTCGCGAACATCGCGCACGGCTGCAGCTCGGTCATGGCCACGCGGGCCGGCCTGCGGCTGGCCGACTTCGTCGTCACCGAGGCCGGCTTCGGGGCCGACCTCGGCGCGGAGAAGTTCGTCGACATCAAGTGCCGCAAGTCCGGGCTGCGTCCCGACGTGGCGGTCGTCGTGGCCACGGTGCGGGCGTTGAAGTACCACGGCGGCGTCGCCCTGGCCGATCTCGGCACCGAGGACCTCGACGCGGTCGAGGCCGGGATGGTGAACCTGCGCCGGCACCTCGACAACGTCCGCCACGTGTACGGCATCCCGTGCGTGGTCGCGGTGAACCGCTTCCCGAGCGACACCGATGCCGAGGTGGCGAAGGTGGTGGAGCTGGTGGAGGCCGAGGGCGTCCGCGCGTTCCCGGCGACCCACTTCGCCGACGGCGGGCCCGGTGCCCAGGATCTGGCCAAGGGTGTGCTCGAGACGCTCGAGGAGCCCTCGCCGTACTCGTTCTCGTTCACCTACGACGACGACCTGTCGCTCACCGCAAAGGTCGAGGCGATCGCGACCCGGCTGTACGGCGCGGGGCTGGTGACGTGGGAGGCCAGGGCGCGGCGGCGGCTGCTGCGGATCGAGCGGGACGGGTACGGCGGGCTGCCGGTGTGCGTCGCGAAGACGCAGTACTCCTTCTCCACCGACCCGACCTCGCTGGGAGCCCCGACCGGCCACGAGCTGCACGTGCGCGAGGTCCGGCTCTCCGCGGGAGCGGGCTTCGTCGTGGTCGTCTGCGGCGACATGATGACGATGCCCGGGCTGCCGGCCGACCCGTCGGCGTCCCGGATCGACCTCGCCGACGACGGGACGATCCTCGGCCTCTCCTGACGCCCCGACGACGCCGCCCCGTCGATCCGCTCAGTCGCCGAGCTCGGCCCGCCGGCGCACGACGTACTCCTCGAGCTCGGCGCGGATCGCGTCGTCCAGCGGCGGCGGCTGGTACTCCTCGAGCCGCTTCCGGTAGATCTCCCCGGCCCGGACGGACGCGTCCTTGCCGCCGTTGCGCATCCAGCGCTCGTAGTTCTCGGAGGAGGAGAGCAGCGGCCGGTAGAAGCAGGTGCGGAACCGCTCCATGGTGTGCATGGCGCCGAGGAAGTGACCCCCGTGGCCGACCTCCTCGTGGGCCCCGAAGGCCATCGAGTCCTCGTCGATCTCCAGCGGCGTGAACTCGGCCCGCATCATCTGCAGCAGCTCGATGTCGACGATGAACTTCTCGTAGCCCGCGACCAGGCCGCCCTCGAGCCAGCCGGCCGAGTGCATCACCCAGTTGGCGCCGGCGAGGAACGTCGGGAGCAGGGTCATCAGCGCTTCGTAGCCGGCCTGGGCGTCGGCGACCTGGGAGGAGGTGAGGCCGCCACCGGTGCGGAACGGCAGCCCGAAGTGGCGGGCGATCTGCCCGGTGCACAGCAGCCCGATCCCGGACTCGGGGGTGCCGAAGGTGGGTGAGCCCGACTGCATGTCGATGTTGGACAGGAACGACCCGAAGATCACCGGCGTGCCCGGCCGGATCAGCTGGGACAGGGCGATGCCCGACAGCGCCTCGGTGATCTGCTGCACCAGGGCCGCCGGGATCGTGACCGGGGACATCGCACCCATGAGGATGAACGGGGTCAGCACCACCGGCTGCCCCGCGGCGGAGTACTCGAACTGCGCCTCGAGCATCCGGTCGTCCCAGCGCAGCGGCGAGTTGCAGTTGATCAGCGAGATGGTTGCCGGCGTCTCCTCGATGGCCTCGCGGGACCCGAACAGGATCGAGGTCATGGCCAGGGTGTCCGCGGCGTTCACGCCCGACACGACGTTGCCCATGTAGATCTTGTCGGTCAGCGTCTGCAGGGCGTAGGTCATGTCGAGGTGCCGGCTGTCGAGCGGCGCGTCGGAGGGCTCGCAGATCACGCCGCCGGCTGAGTCGAGGGCCGGGAACGACTGGGCCAGCTTGGTGAAGTTGCGGAAGTCCTCCATCGTCGCGTCGCGGCGTACCTCGCCCTCGCGGACGAACGGCGGGCCGTAGACGGCGCCGAACGCCATCGCGTCACCGCCGATGTGGACCGAGTGCTCCGGGTTGCGCGCCTGCACCTCGAACTCGGACGGCGCCTTGGCCACCTGCTCGAGCACGAAGTCGGGGTCGAGGAAGACGGTGTTGTCCTCGACCTTCTGCCCGGCGGCCCGGAACAGCTCCAGCGCCCGCGGGTCCATGAACTCCACGCCGATCTCGGTCATCAGCCGCCGCCATCCTCCGTCGAGGGTGGCCATCGCTTGCTCGGACAGCACCTCGTAGCGCGGCATCCGGTTGCGGAACATCGGTCCTCCTGCGGTCGCGGCCGGCCCGGGCACCGGAGTCGCGTGTTGCTTGACCCGGGTGCGGTCCGGCTCCTAGCCTCATGATGTGGAACCACAGTTCCACATCATGGAACCTGCGGGAACCCCGGATCGAGGAGACCTTCGTGAGCGAGACCGCCACCGCCACGGCCCCCGGCACCCGGGCCGTCGACCGCGCGGCCGACCTGGTCTCCACCGTCGTGCGCGCCGACGTGCCGCTCACCTTCGCCGACCTGCAGGAGTCCTCCGGGCTGGCGAAGTCGACGACCTCGCGGATGCTGACCGCCCTCGAGCGCTCCGGTCTGCTCGAGCGCGACGCCGCCGGCTCCTACGTCGCCGGCTCCCTCTTCTGGCTGTACGCCGCCCGGCACGACCCCTGGGAGGAGCTCGTGCGCCTGGCCCGCCCAGCCATGGAGGCGATCGGCGAGGACACGCACGAGACCGTGCACCTGAGCGTGGCCCGGGGCGACCGGGTCGTGCAGGTGGCCCAGGTCGACTCCCGCTACCTGCTCGGCACGCGGGACTGGACCGAGGTCGACGTACCCGCCCACTGCTCGGCGCTCGGCAAGGTGTTCCTCGGCTGGGGCGTGCTCGCGGTGCCGGAGGGCGGGCTGGTCGCGCAGACCGCGGCGACGCTCACCGACCCCGAGCAGCTGCGGCTGGACGTCACCCGGGCCCGCCGGCGCGGGTGGGCGGTCACCGCCGACGAGCTCGAGGTCGGCCTGACCGGCGTCGCCGTACCGGTGCACGGGCCGCACGGGGACGTGGTTGCCGCGCTCGGCATCTCGGGTCCCACACCACGGTTGGAGGGGCGGCTCGACGAGCTGGGCCGCCGTCTGCTCGAACGTGCCACGCAGCTGTCGATGCTGCTGCGCGGCCGCACACCCAAGGAGGGGGTGGCATGACTCCGGAGGAGATCCTGCAGAGCCTGTACGACGAGACGCTGGTCGGCAACGCCCCGCGTGTCCTCGAGCTGACCGAGGAGGGGCTGGCCAACGCCATGGAGCCGCAGACGCTGCTCTTCGACGCGCTCATCCCGTCGCTCGAGGAGGTGGGCGCGCGGTTCGAGCGCGGCGACTTCTTCGTGCCCGAGATGCTCATCGCCGGCCGCGCCATGGCCGGCGCGATGGAACGCCTGCGCCCGCTGCTCGCCGAGACCGGGGTCCAGACGGTCGGCAAGTTCCTCATGGGCACGGTCAAGGGCGACGTCCACGACATCGGCAAGAACCTCGTCAACATCATGCTCGAGGGCGCCGGCTTCGAGGTGATCGACCTCGGCGTGCAGGTGGCACCGGAGAAGTTCGTGACGGCGATCGAGGAGCACCAGCCCGACATCGTCGGCTTCTCGGCGTTCCTGACGACCACGATGCCGATGTTCAAGGCGAACATGAACGCCCTCGAGAAGGCCGGCCTGCGCGACGCCGTGGTGGTGATGGTCGGCGGCGCCCCGGTCACCCAGGAGTACGCCGACGCGGTCGGCGCCGACGGGTACGCCGCGGACGCCTCCGCGACGGTGAAGAAGGCCAAGGCACTGCTCGAAGAGCGCCGGGCGAAGGTCCCGGCATGAGCACCCCATGCGAATGCTCGCTCCGCTCGCTTCGAACGGACCCGCATGAGCCCCACACCGGCGAGCCGCTGCACACGGTCCTCCGCTCGGCCACCCGCGAGGTGGTGCTCGGCCACGACCAGCGGTTCTGCCTCATCGGCGAGCGGATCAACCCGACCGGTCGCCGGATCTTCCAGGAGCAGCTGCGGGCCGGCGACATGTCGGCCATCGAGCGCGACGTGGCCGCGCAGGTGGCCGGCGGAGCCGACGTCCTCGACGTCAACATGGGCGTCCCGCTCACCGACGAGCCCGAGCTGCTGGCCAAGGCGATCACCATGATCCAGAGCCTCACCGACCTCCCGATCTGCATCGACTCCTCGGTCGTCGAGGCGCTCGAGGCCGGCCTGTCGGCGTACAACGGACGGGCGCTGGTCAACTCGGTCACCGCCGAGGACGACCGGCTGGCCGCGATCCTGCCGCTGGTCAAGAAGTACGACGCCGCGATCATCGCCCTTCCCAACGACCACGACGAGATCCCGATGGAGGCCGACAAGCGCCTCGACCTGACCGCGAAGATCATCCGGGTCGCCACCGAGGAGTACGGCATCGCGAAGGCTGACATCGTGATCGACCCGCTGGCGATGCCGATCGGGGCCGACACGAGCACCTCGCTGGTCACCCTCGACACCATGCGCCGGATCCGCGACGAGCACGGCCTGAACATGACCTGCGGGGCGTCCAACACCTCCTTCGGCATGCCCGACCGGCACACCCTCGGCGCGGCCTGGCTGCCGATGGCGATGACCGCCGGCCTCACCAGCGCGATCATGGACACGCGGACGCCGAAGATCGTGGAGGCGGTCAAGGCCGCCGACGTGTTCCTGAACCACGACGAGTGGGGCATGGCCTGGATCGCCGCGCACCGGGCGAAGTCCGCCG
Organism: uncultured Actinomycetota bacterium; assembly: GCA_963721775.1. Classification (GTDB taxonomy): domain Bacteria; phylum Actinomycetota; class Actinomycetes; order Propionibacteriales; family Nocardioidaceae; genus Nocardioides. The sequence goes on from CAVRMH010000012.1 coordinate 14,771, forward strand.
CGACGACATGAGCGACGGCGTCCCCGACGTCGACCTCCAGGCCGTACGGCGCGAAGGCCTGCTGGCCCCGCCTGGCGCCGAGGCGGCGCCGCACGACGGCACCGGGCGGGTCTCGCTGTCGTTCACAGTCGTCGACCCCGACCCGGGCCGTACCGCACAACGCGAGGTCCGGGTGCCGCCCGGGGTCACCGTCTTCGACGCGGCGTCGTGGAACGGCATCGCGATCGACTCCACCTGTGGCGGCCACGGCACCTGCCACAAGTGCAAGGTCCGGGTGGAGGGCAGCACCCCGATCACCCGCCACGACGTCAAGACGTTCAGCCGGGAGCAGCTCGACGACGGCTGGCGACTGGCCTGCCTGGTCAACGCGACGCGCGACCTGACCGTCGACGTGCCCCCGCTGACCACGCGTCCGAAGGCCGCAACCGTCGGCGTCGGGCGTCAGGTGATCCTGCGGCCGGCGATCCAGAAGCGCTACGTCGAGCTCGACGAGCCGACCCTCTCCGACCAGCGCACGGACCTGGACCGGTTGCTCGCGGCGGTCGACGACCTGGAGCCGACAGGCCGACCTGCACGTGCTGCGCCGGCTGCCGTCGGTGCTGCGGTCGGCCGACTTCAAGGTGACCGCGGTGGTCGTCGACGAGGACCTGATCGACGTCGAGCCCGGCGACACCACCGGCACCCAGTACGCGATCGCCTTCGACCTGGGCACCACGACCGTGGTCGCCACCCTCCTCGACGTCTCGACCGGCACCCCGTTGGCGGTGGCGTCGATGCTCAACCGCCAGCAGCCGTTCGGCGGCGACGTGATCACCCGGATCAGCGCGGTGATGATCGACCCGGACACCCTCGGCCGGCTGCAGCAGGCGGCCGCGGAGACCCTGTCGACGCTCGCCGCGCAGGTCTGCGCCGAAGGCGGGGTCGACCCCGCGCACGTCTACGAGGTGGCGCTCGCCGGCAACGCGACGATGACCGCCCTCGCGCTCGGCATCGACCCGGAGCCACTGGGCGTCGCGCCGTTCGTCATGTCGGTCGCGCACCCGCCCACCGTCCTCGCAGCCGACCTCGGGCTGACCCTGCACCCGCGCGCCCGCGCGGCCCTGTTCCCCGCGCTCGGGGCGTACGTCGGCGGCGACATCGTGGCCGGGATGCTGGCCACCGGCATGGACCGCGACAAGCGCACCCGCCTGCTGATCGACGTCGGCACCAACTGCGAGATCGTGCTCAGCGACGGCGACCGGATCGTCTCCACCGCCGCGCCGGCCGGCCCGGCCTTCGAGGGCGGTGCCATCCGGTGCGGGATGCGGGCCGCGGAGGGTGCGATCGAGGTGGTCCGGCTGCAGGTCGACGGGGACGACCCGGTCTCGCTCGGCGTGATCGGCGACGTCGAGCCGAAGGGGCTGTGCGGGTCGGGGCTGGTGGACGCGGTCGCCGAGCTGGTCAAGGTCGGGATGCTGGACGGCTCCGGCCGGTTCGTCCCCGACGAGGTCGCGCCGACGCGTGGCACCGGCCCTGGCCGACCGGCTCACCAGGGTCGGCGACGAGCGCGTGTTCGTGCTGCACCGACCCCACCCCGAGGCCGATCCGGCCGACTGCGTCGTCCTCTCCCAGCGCGACGTACGCGAGCTCCAGTTCGCCAAGGCCGCCATCTCCACCGGCTGGTCGCTCCTCCTCGACGAGCTCGACCTGGAGCCGCGCGACGTCCAGCAGGTGCTGCTGGCGGGGTCGTTCGGCAGCTACCTCTCCCCCGCGTCCGCGGTGCGGATCGGGATGGTGCCGAAGCTGCCGGTGCTGCGGATCGTCTCCGCCGGGAACGTCGCCGGCGAGGGCGCCAAGATGGCCCTGCTGTCGTTGCGTGAACGCGCCGGGGCCGCGGCACTGACCGAGGAGGTGACCTATGTCGAGCTCTCCGACCGCGCCGACTTCAACGACCGCTTCGTCGACCAGCTCGCCTTCCCCCGGCGGTTGAGGAGGTCGCCTGCGACCGTCTGGGCCGCTGGTTGAGGAGGTCGCTCTGCGACCGTCTCGAAACCGAGGCGACGCACCGCCCTCATCGCCTGCGGCGCACTCGCCCAGCCCGCGGCAGCCGTCGCCGTCCGCCGCGGGTGGCCACTCGACGTACACCCGCTGCCGCCGCTGCTGCACAACCGGCCCGAGCGCATCGCCGGTGAGGTACGCCGGACGGCGGAGGCCCTGCTGCCGGCGTACCGGAAGGTCGTCGTGGGGTACGCCGACTGCGGCACGTACGGCGCGGTCGACGAGGTGTGCCGTGACCTGGGGCTGGCCCGGCTGGAGGGGCTGCACTGCTACGACGTGTACGCCGGCGCCGAGCGGCTGGAGCGGTTCTTCGACGAGCAGCCCGGGACCTACGTGTTCACCGACTTCCTGGTGCGCTCGTTCGCCCGGACGGTGCTCCAGGAGCTCGGGCTGGACCGGTGGCCGGAGCTGCGCGACGCCTACTTCGCGCACTACACGCGCGTGGTGTGGCTGGCCCAGGAGCCGGACGAGGAGCTGCGTGCCCTGGCGCAGGATGCGGCGGACCGGCTCGGCCTGCCGCTGACGGTCGTGGAGACCGGCAACTCGGGTCTCGAACGAGCGCTCGCCGCGGTGGTCGAGGTCTGACCCCTCCCGCGACGCTCCGGACACGGCATCATGTCCCCATGGAGCGAGTCGGTCGGCTGGGGTGGATTCAGATCGACTGTGCCGATCCGATTGGCCTCGCGACCTTCTGGAGCCGGGTGCTCGGGGCCGAGATCGACCGACCTCTCGGGGATCCTCCCCACTACGTGGGCCTCGTTCCCGCCGGTCCCGGCCAGCCGGTCGTGTCCTTCCAGCGGGTGCCCGAGCCCAGGACCGTGAAGAACCGCCTCCACCTCGATGTGGAGGTCGACGACATCGAGGCGGCTACGGTCCGTGTCGAGAGCCTGGGAGGCACCCGGCTGCCCTCCGACGACTTCAGCGAGCACGGGTTCCACTGGCGCGTGATGGCAGACCCCGACGGAAACGAGTTCTGTCTGGTCCACGTGCCGTCGTGAGCACCCTCATTCCCGGAGCCGGCGCAGCAGGTCGTTGCGCCAGGCCTCGGTGGCCTCGATCTGGTTGAACGTGAAGACGTGCAGCCCGTCGACGGCGGCATCCGGCATCGCGAGCGCCGGGGCGCACTGCTCGAGGAACCGCTCACCGGTGAAGCCGCCGGGAGCGGCCAGCCGGGCCAGGGTCCCCTTGTGCTTGACCAGGAAGCGGGTGGACTCGCCGACGCCGATCTTGGTCGCCATCGCCAGCAGCTTGGCCCGCTCGACCGGACCCGGCACCCCGAGCAGCAGCGGCATCGTGATGCCGCGGTCCCGCATGCGGCGTACCCAGGACCGGATCGCGGACGGGTCGAAGGTGAGGTTGCTGACCACGTGGGTGGCGTACCGGCGCTTGTCCCACATGGACTGCACGGTCAGGTCGTCGGTGATGGTGGGGTGCGACTCGGGGTAGCCGGTGATCCCGACGTGGGAGAACGGGCGGCCGAGGTCGGCGAGGTCCTCCAGCAGGCTCAGCGCGTCGGGGTAGGTGCCCTCCGGCTCGGCGTCCCCACCGGGCACGAACACCCGGGTGATGCCCTTGCCGACCAGGCGTTCGCAGATCTCGGCGAGCTCGGGCCGCAGGTGCACCATGCGGGCCGCGAGGTGCGGCACCACGGGGTACCCGTGGCCGGCCAGGCGCTCCGCGAGGTCGAGGGTGGCGGCGAGGCCCTTGCCCGGCGAGGCGGTCACGGTGATCACGCGGTCCCGCGGCACGTGGGCCAGCACCGTCTCCTCGGTCGAGGGCGTCGGCAGCACCTCGTAGCGGGCGCGCTCGACCAGGCGGGCCAGCACCTCGGCGTACTTCTTGTTGCGCATGATGCAACTCGTTTCGTGATGCGCATCAATTCGCGTCAGACTACCGCGGCGACGAGGCTCGGGCCAAGGGGTCGGCGAGCCTCAGTGGACCTGCCCGAGCTCCAGGAGCAGCACGCCGCAGGCGATGAGGGCGAGGCCGCCGGCCATGACCGGCGTGAGGGGCTCGTCGAACAGGACCCTCGACGCGATGGCCGTCAGGGCGATGCCGACCGCGGTCCAGACGCCGTAGGCGAACCCGAGCCCCATCCCCCGGCTCAGCGCTGCCGACAGGCACACGAAGGACAGCAGGTAGCCGCCCATGACCACGGCGTACCACGCGCGACGACGCTCGATCGCCAGCCGCAGCGCCAGGGTGCCCCCCACCTCGACCACGATGGCGGCCGCCAGCAGCAGCCCGGCCATCAGTCCGGGCCCTTCAGCTCGCGCGACCGGGCGGACCGGGATCCCGCCTCGACCAAGAGGACACCGGCCGCCACCAGGACGAGCCCCGCCCCCATGAGCCGGGTGATCGCCTCCCCGAAGAGCTGGGCCGACAGGACGGCGGTGGCGGCGACCCCCAGCGCTCCCCACATGCCGTACGCGACGCCCAGCGGCATCCCCGCGCGCAGCACACCGGCCAGGAGCACGAACGACGCCACGTAGCCGAGGACGACGACCACGTAGAGCCCCGGGTGCTCGAGCGCCGCCTTCAGCGAAAGGGTCGCCGTCACCTCGGCGAGGATGGCTGCCACGAGAAGGACCCAGGTCGTCATCGGGCATCTCCCTGCCCGAGCAACCCCAGCCCGACGAGCAGCACGTCGCGCCTCTCAGCCCGGGCCAACGGCGCGTAGCCGCTGGCATCGGCGAACCAGCAGCCGTCGGCGGCGAGGCGGACCACGTGCAGTCGCGCACGCTCGGGAGCAGGCAGGTCCTCCGGAACCTCGACCCAGGTGCGGAGCCGCTCGGACCAGCGCGCGATCAGGCGGTCGCGCAGCCGCGGGTCACTGAGCATGACGAGGTCGGACCCGTCGTGCGGGAGCTCCAGCGCCCAGCGGAGGTACGCCGTTAGGCGCTGCCGTGCGGTCGGACTCGTCACGCCGGCCGGGAGGAGGCCGTCCAGCTCCTGCTCGCACCCGTCGACCACGCGATCGACGAGGGCCGTCATCAGCGCTTCCTTCGTCGGGAAGTGGTACATCAGGCCGGGCTTGGTCAGTCCGGCGGCGCGGGCCACCGAGTCCAGCGACAGGGGCTCCCCCTGCCGCAGGAGGTCGACGGCACGGTCGAGGGCCTGGTCACGGAGGGACGGGCGGTGGGCTGGCCGACGCACGGGACCACGCTACCTTCCACAAGGTAAAGAAAGTAGGTCTGAGCATCGCGCTCCACACCCCGCGACCGCTACCTTGAGGAGCACGAGTGGGGGTCACCGGAGGTCACGATGCGGGTGCTCTTTGCCGACGCGGTCGGCGAGTCGACAGTTGCCGAGCTCGAGGCGCGCGGTCACACGTGCGTCGTCGACACGGGGCTCAAGGCGGGCGACCTGCCCAGCAGCCTCGGCGGGTTCGACGCGCTGGTGGTGCGCAGCACCAAGGTGGTCGGCGAGGTGTTCGAGAACGCCGACCGGCTCGCCCTGGTGATCCGGGCCGGCGCCGGCACGAACACGATCGACACCGGGGCCGCCGCTGCCCGCGGGGTCCTGGTCGCCAACCTCCCCGGCAGGAACGCGGTCGCCGTCGCCGAGCTGACGATGGGCCTCCTGCTCGCCGTGGACCGGCGGATCGTCGACTGCACGGTGGACCTCCGGTCCGGTCGCTGGAACAAGAAGACGTACGGCGCCGCGCGCGGCCTGTACGGATCCACGATGGGCATCCTCGGGCTCGGCTCGATCGGGCTCGAGGTGGCCCAGCGCGCCCGGGCCTTCGGGATGGAGGTCCTGGCGCTGGCGAAGCCCGACCGCAGCGAGCAGGTCCTGGCCCGCGTGGAGGACCTGCACATCGGCATGGTCGAGTCGCTCTCGGACCTGCTCCCGGCCTGCGACGTCGTCTCGCTCCACCTGCCGAGCAGTCCGGCCACGGCCGGCCTGGTCGACCGGTCGTTCCTCGGACAGATGAGGCCCGGGGCCATCCTCCTGAACACCTCCCGGGGCGAGCTCGTCGACGAGGACGCCCTGCTCGACGCGCTCGAGGAGCAGGACCTCCGCGCCGGGCTCGACGTGTACGCCGACGAGCCGGGGTCCGGATCGGCCGAGTGGACCTCACGGCTCGCCCAGCACCCGCGCGTGGTCGGCACCCACCACATCGGGGCCTCCACCCAGCAGGCACAGGACGCCATCGCGGCGGGCGTGGTCGAGGTCATCGACGCCTTCGTCGAGGGCGAGACGCCCAACTGCGTGAACCTCACCCCGAGCCGGATCGGCTCCGCGACCCTCACCGTGCGGCACCTGGACCGGGTCGGCGTCCTCGCCCACGTCCTCGACCGGTTGAGCCGTGATCGGCTCAACGTCGAGCACATGCAGAACCGTGTCTTCCGTGGCGGGGACGCCGCGGTGGCGACGATCGACGTGGCCGGCCCCCTGACGGACGAGCTGCTCGCCGACCTCGGCGCCCTGCCCGACGTGTTCGGGGTCTCCGCGACCAGCATCGACGGCACGACATGACGTACGCCGCCGCGGAGCGAGGCACGTTCTCCGGGGTGGTCCGCCCCTTCGAGGCGCACGTGGTCCGCCAGGAGTGGGCGGCCCGCGCGGTGACGCC
>CAVRMH010000013.1:0-12923 GCA_963721775.1 uncultured Actinomycetota bacterium
ACCCAGACCTCATCTCGGCGTGGCATGCCTTCAGGGACGCGAGAGGCGAACGCCGAGCAGTGGAATGGCTGGTCGACAACAGCCTCGTCGATGGCAACGCTGCCCAGGACTTCCTGTCCGGACGGCCCGAGTCGAGTCCGACCTGAACGCCGAGTTCCAAGGTCGGCGGTTACGACTTTCCTTACTGGTTCAAGGCGCGCCTTCGGCGCGCGGCGGGGCCCCGCGCTGCGGGCGGCGCTGGCGCGCCGTCCTCGCGCACCCCAGGTCAGCTGCCTGGCCCGCGGACTAGGGACGGTCGTCGACCCGATCGGAATCGTTTGCCCGACGCCGGTCGGGGTCAAGGGCGCAGAGCGTCGCTCCGCGATGGCCTCCGGCCACCCCTGACCCCGACCGGCGCCGCGCAGGAGGGCTGGCTATCGGGACGACGACGGGAGTCTGCCGGCCGCAGAAGGCGCGCACCCCGCGCGCACCCCCGACGCTGTGCAACAGGCAGCCGCCACACGGATTTCACGGAGGTGCACGTGGCCGGACGACGTGGTTGGGGCCGGGCAAGCCTTCGCAATGAGAAGGTCAGGGGTTCGAATCCCCTCAGCTCCACCCCACGAAGACCCCGCCTCGCCCGCAGATTCCTGACGCGCGAGGCGGGGTTTCGCCGTTGTTCGGGTGCGATGATGCGTCGTGGTGGGATCCCAGGGCGACGTGCCGCTCGTCGGCCGGGAGCGGGAGCTGACGCTCCTGCGGGCCGCCGTGGCCGGTGCCGCCGACGGCAGTCCCGGTGCGGTCCTGGTCGCGGGTGAGGCGGGCGGAGGGAAGTCCCGTCTGGTCCGTGCGCTGCTGGAGGACTCACCGCGTCCGGAGGCCGTGGTGCTGCGGGCGCAGTGCGTCGACCTCGGCGATCCCGGCCTGCCGTACCTGGCGATGACAGACCTGGTCCGGGCCGTCCAGGCGGTGGCCGGAGCCGATCCCGAGGTCGCCTCGGTTCTCGACCGGTATCCGGTCGTGGCCGGCCTGACCGACCCGAACGCAGCCGGCGACGGTCGCGTCGACGAGTCGCGACGGCTGCAGCTGTTCGACGCGACGGCGGCCCTGCTCGCGGGCGTCGGCGGGGTCCGCGGCCCGGTCGTCGTCACGGTCGAGGACCTGCAGTGGGTGGACTCGTCCTCCGCGGACTTCCTCCGGTTCCTGCTCAGCCGGATGGTCTCGGAACGGGTGATGGTGGTGGCGACGGTCCGGACGGACGGGTTGGCGGCACGTCCCGGGGTTCGCCGTCTGCTCAGCGAGCTGGGGCGACTGCCGAGGGTGCAGTCGCCTCGATCTCGGGCCGTTCACCGCATCGGAGGTGGCTGAGTACCTCGCGCGGGTGGAGGTCGGCGGGAACGCCCCGGAGATCGCAGCCGAGGTGTTCCGTCTGACCCGGGGAAATCCCTACTACGTCGAGACCCTGGCGGCAGGCGTGGGGCCGACCGGCACGGTGGGTGAAGGGATGCCGCGGGCGCTGGCGGACCTGCTCGTCGGCAGGCTGGACGGGCTCCCGGACGACGTGCGGACCCTGGTGCGCTGTGCCGCGGTCGTCGCGCACTCCGCGTCCGACCGGCTGCTGCGCCAGGTGGTGGGACTGGCCGACGACGTCATGGACGAGGCGCTCCGCGTCGCCGTGGCCGAGGGACTGCTGACACCGGACGACACCGGCTACTCCTTCGCGCACGACCTGCTGCGCGCCGCCGTGTACGACGACCTGCTGCCCGGCGAGCGTGCGAGGCTGCATGCAGCGCACGCGGCCGTGCTCGAGGCGGGGACCGCCGGCCCGGCACGCCCTGCCGAGGTGGCCCACCACTTCGCCCGGGCCCAGGACGCGCCGAAGGCGCTGCTGTGGTCGATGCGGGCCGCCGAGGAGGCGGAGCGGGTCCTGGCCCCCGACGAGGCGCTCGGGCACCTGGAACGTGTCCTTGCGGAGTGGCAGGACGTCGACGACGCCGCCTCGCTCGCCGGGGACTCGGAGGGCCGGGTGGTGGTGCGGGCGGCACGCGACGCCGGGCTGGCCGGCGAGCCGGTGCGAGCCGTCGAGCTGGCCCGCCGGGGAGTCCAGCTCTGCGACGCGGACGGGGACGGGACGGGAGCGGTGCAGGCGCGAGCGGAGCTGGTCCGTCAGCTCCTGGCGGTCGACGCCACCGGCCAGGCGGTCCGGCCTGCGGAGGAGGCCGTCCTCCTCGCCGACCACGCCGGCGTCGACGCGAGCACCGCAGCGCTGGCCCACGTCGTGCTGGCCCGGGCCCTGCTCTCGGCTCGTCGCACCGACGAGGCGCGCCCGCGGGCCGAGCGAGCGCTCGCCCTGGCCCGCGCCGCGCACGAGCCAGGTCTCGAGGTGGAGGCGCTCACGACGGGGGCCCTGCTCGACGAGATCTACGGAGATCGGGAGGGCGCCGCCCACCGGCTCGGCACTGCCCTGCAGCTGGCCCGGGCAGAAGGCGAGCTGGCCGCGGAGCTGCGCGCGCACTACGCGCTGGCGTCGATGCACTACTACAACGGGGACGTGAGCGGGTCGTTGCCGGTGCTGCGGACCGCCATGACGCGGGTGACCGAGAGTGGCCTGCGGTGGAGCGGCTCGGGCGTCGAGCTGAGGCTGCTGCACGCGATCGCGCTCTACGTCTCCGGTGACCTCGACGGCAGCCTGGCGGCAGTCCAGGCGCCCGGGAGCCGGCCCCCGGACGTCGCGGCCGCGAGGCTCGCCGCGGTGAGCTGCTACGCCGCCGTCGCCCGCGGGCTTCCGGATGCGGAGCGCCGGGTGGCCGACCTGCGTGGGAGCTGGGACGCCGATCCGCAGGTCGGCCTGGTGGCCGGTGGCTGCGAGGCCGACCGCCTCACCTGGGAGGGTGACTTCGTGGCCGCGGTCGCGGTCGCCGACCGCGCGCAGACCCATCTGGACACCGTGGCCGGCGAGGGGATGTACGGCGGCCTCTGGCTGTCGGCGCTGGCGCTGGGAGCGCTGGCCGACCACGCGACGTACTGCCGGCAACGGCGCGACGAGGCCGGGGTGGATGCCGCGCTGCGGCAGGGAGAGGCGCTGCTGCACCGGGTCGAACGGATCGCCGCCGGCGGGCGCGGGCGGCCGGGAGACCTGGGACCCGAGGGGCGCGCGTGGCAGGCTCGCGCGGTGGCCGAGCACGCCCGGCTGCGCGGCGAGCCGGCCGTCGAGGAGTGGCAGCAGGCGCTCGACGCCTACGGCTACGGGCACGTCTACGAGCAGGCCCGCTGCCACTGGCGGCTGGCCGATGCGTGGGTCGCCGCGGGTGACCGTGCTGCTGCCCGGACCCACGCCGACGCCGCGGCCGCCTCGGCGGAGCAGATGCGGGCGGGTCCGCTCCGGCGAGCGGTTGCGGCGACGGTGAGCCGGGCTCGGCTGGCCGGCTCCAACGCGGTTGACTCCGTGCTGACCGGGCGGGAGCGGGAGGTCCTCGCGCTGGTGGCGGAGGGGCTGACCAACCGCGAGATCGGCAGGCGGCTGTTCATCAGCGAGAAGACGGCGAGCGTGCACCTGAGCAACCTGATGGGGAAGCTGAACGTCTCGAGCCGGACCGAGGCAGTCACGGTCGCCCACCGGCGGGGGCTGCTGGACGTGATGGGACCCGACCCCTCCCGGTGACCTCGGGTCGACGCCGGACTGCGCGAACTCCTCATGTCTGAGGCCGGCCCTTAGTCCCAGAGTCGACGCCATGCCGATCCGCACCGTGCGGAGGCGTCGAGGAGGAACGAGATGGGAACGTCGTACACGCGCGAGCGGCTCGCGCGCCAGGTGGCCGGGGCGGTCTTCGACGGCGGGGAGCCCGCCGCCGCCGCCGAGGCAGCCGGATTCAACACGGCCGTGACCCACCGCCCCGCGGTGGTGGTCGCGGCCACCAGCGCGGAAGACGTGGCGGCGGCGGTGCGCTACGCGGACGACGAGGGGCTCCCCGTCGCGGTGCAGGCCACCGGGCACGGGGCGGCCGCGCCCGCCGACGGCACGGTGCTCGTCTCCACCCGGCGCATGCAGGGAGTCCGGATCGACCCGGTCGCCCGGGTGGCGAGGGTCGAGGCGGGCGTGCGCTGGCGGGCGGTGATCGACGCCGCCGTGCCCCATGGGGTCGCACCGCTGTCCGGATCGTCGTCCGGCGTCGGGGTCGTCGGCTACACCCTCGGGGGAGGGATGGGTCATCTCGCGCGCCGCCACGGCTTCGCGGCCGACCACGTCCGGTCGGTCGAGCTCGTGACCGCCGGAGGAGACCTCAGGACCGTCACCGCCGAGAGCGACCCGGAGCTGTTCTGGGCGGTCCGCGGCGGTCAGAGCAGGTTCGGGATCGTGTCGGCCCTCGAGCTCGACCTGTTCCCGGTGCCGCGGTTCTTCGGCGGAGCGATGATCTTCGCCGCGCCCGCCGTCGAGGAGGTGCTGCACACCTTCGCCGCGTGGGCGCCGACGATGCCCGAGGAGGTCACCACGTCGGTCGCGTTGCTGCGGCTGCCCCCGTCCGACGACGTGCCGCCCCCGATGCGCGGGGTCGTCAGCCTGGCCCTGCGCTTCGGCTTCACCGGCTCCCCGGAGCGCGGCGAGGCGCTGCTCGCGCCGATGCGCAGGGTCGCGACCCCGGTGCTGGACTCGGTCGGCCCGATGTCGTTCGCCGACGTGGACCGCATCCACATGGACCCCGCCGGGCCGCTGCCTGCGGTCACCAGGGGCGGGCTGCTGCACTCGTTGCCCGCCGGCCTGCTCGACACGTTGCTCGAGGTGGCCGGCCCCGATGTCGAGGTCCCGCTGGCTGCGGTCGAGATGCGGCTGATGGGTGGGGCGCTCGGCCGGCCCGCACAGGTGCCGAACGCAGTGGCGGGGCGCGACGGTGCGTACTCGGTGGCCGTGGTCGCGCCGGCTCCGCCTCCGATGGTGGCCGCCGCCCACGCGGCGACCAGCCGGGTGGTCGCCGCGCTGGAGCCGTGGTCGACGGGTACGTCGCTGGTCAACTTCGCCGGCCACGGCGGCTCGCTCGCGGCGAGCAGGGCGTGGACGCCGGACGTGCTGGAGCGGCTGCGCCGGGTGAAGGCGACGGTGGATCCGCGGAACGTGTTCGGTGGCGGGCTCGCCCCCGCGGCAGCGGTGCCGGCAGGTGCGCGATGAGCCGGCCGGTCGTCGTCGTCGAACCGGGACACGGGCACCGGGTCGGCAACGTCGAGTTCCTCGCGCGCACGGAGGACACGCCCTTCTTCAACCTGGCCGTCATCGTGCTCAGGCCGGGGCAGGGGGTCGAGGGCCACCGGCACAGGGCTGAGGACGACTCCTTCCTGGTGCTCGAGGGCACGCTGTCGCTGACCGTCGGCGACGACGACCGGGAAGTGCAGGCCGGGCCGGGCACGTTCGTGCTCGTGCCCGCGGGCACGCTCCACGCCCTCCTCAACGCCGGACCGACCGACGTGCGCTTCCTGAACGTCCACGCACCCGGCGGGTTCGACCGGCGGATCGGGCTCGGGCAACGCCCGTCGGCAGCGTCGAGTCGGTGACGGCCGGGAACTTCGGCGCTGGGAGCACGCGCCGGTCGGGGCGCTCACCTGCTGGGTGGCCGACGCGTCGAGGAGCTCGTGCCGCCGACGAGAAGCGAGTGCGTGCCCGGGTAGGCGCGCGTCGTACGACGGACGCTCCGCAGCCCAGGCTCCAGTAGGAGTTGCCGGACTCGAAGCCGCCGTTGACGACCCACTCGGAATGAGAAGGTCGGGGGTCGAATCCCCTCAGCTCCACCACTAGGACACCGTCTCCCCTGCAGGCTCACTGCAGTGGAGGCGGTGTCTCGTCTGTCCAGAGGCAAACAGCCCCCGCTCCCGGGACCTTTCCCACTGAAGGCGCGTCACTCGAGCGCCTAGCGTCAGTTCATGGGCACGTTCTCCAGGAAGCACCTCGGCCTGGCTTTTGCCGGCGCGGTGGCCATGGCGACCACAGCAGTGGGCGTGGGTGTCTCACCCGGTCAGGCTGCGGACCAGCCGACGTGCGGTGGGCTGCTTCGTCACGATGACGTCGGTGACGCTGGACCCAATGTCGATTCAGGGCACCAGCGGCGACGGAACGTGATCCAGGCGCGGGGCGGCAACGACCACATCGAGGGGTCGGGGCGGCCACGACGTCATCTGTGGACCGGTGGCAACGACACTCTCGAGGGCAACGGCGGGAACGACCGTCTGAATCGCAGGTCTATGGCGAGGACAGCGCAGACGGCGGACCGGCCGCGACCAGTGCTTCGGTCCGAGAGCACGGACATCGGCCGACTACGTCGACGGGCTCAGCGACGAGGCGGTCGGGCGGCGCCTGGGGCGGGCCAGCAGGGGCCGGCGGAGCCTCGCGTCGGTTCAGGGACGAGCTGCTCGAGGAGTACCCGGATCTGGTGCCGGTCTGGCAGGCCTTCCGTGACGCCCGGGCCAGTCGTCGAGCGGTCGAGTGGCTGCTCGACGAGGGGCTCGTCCCGGACGACGCCGCTCGCAGGTGACCTGGACGACCACCCGGATCCGCCCGTGCCCTGAATGCGCCACTCAGGGGGGCCCGATGGCGACACCGTGGACCGTGACGCACTCCCCCGGAAATGGGCGAACCGCCGGTGTCTCGGGTCACCGGCGGTTCGAGGAAAAACCTAGCTCGGCCCGTGGCGAGGGGTGAACGAAATTCGCTCAAGTTCTCCTCAATTCGGTATGCGCCGCGTGCCGGGAGCGCATCCCTGCAGCCTGGAGTGGCTGCTGTGGCACCATCGCGGCCATGTGGGAAGCGGCCTTCTGGGGCTTCGTCGGCGGCTTCGCACTGATCGTCGGCGCGGTGGCCGGGATCTGGCTGCCGGCCAGCAAGCGGTTCGTCGGCCTGGTCATGGCCTTCGGGGTGGGCGTGCTCTTCAGCGCGGTCTCCTTCGAGCTCACCAGCGAGGCCTACGACCGCGCCGGCGCCGACGCGGTGGTGCTCGGCCTGCTCGGCGGCTCCCTGGTCTTCTTCGCCGGCGACTGGCTCATCGACCGCCGCGGCGGGCACCGGCGCAAGAGCCAGAACGGCTCCCCGGCCGACGCGGGCGCGATGGCGCTGGTCCTCGGTGCGCTGCTGGACGGCATCCCCGAGTCGGCGGCCATCGGGGTCAGCCTCGTGGGTGGCGGGTCGGTGGGGACCGCGGTCGTCGCGGCCGTCTTCCTCTCCAACATCCCCGAGTCGCTCTCCGCCTCCGCCGGCATGCGCAAGGACGGCCGCTCGGTGACCTACGTGCTCGGGCTCTGGGGTGCGGTGCTGGTCGCCTCGACGATCGCCGCGGCCCTCGGGTTCGGCCTGCTCGGCTCCGCCCCGGCCGTGGTCATCGCGGTGACCCAGGCGTTCGCGGCCGGTGCGATCCTCACGATGCTGGCCGACACGATGGTGCCCGAGGCGGTCGAGCACGCCGGGGCGCTGGTCGGCCTGGTCACCGCGGTCGGCTTCACCCTCGCGTTCCTGCTCTCGATGGCCTGAGGGCCGGGTCAGAAGTCGCCGGACATCAGGATCCGGTCGATGTCGATCCGGATCGCCACCCGGGCGGGGTTCTCGCGCGGCGTGCGGTACCGCACGGCGTACCTCTCCTCGGCCCGGCGCACCGACCCGGGATCGGTGAGCACCGAGCCGCGTCCCTCGACCGTCGACCAGCGCCGCCCGTCGACCTGGCAGGCGGCCAGGTGCGGGGAGTGCGCGAGGTTGCGCGCCTTGCGGGACACCGCCGAGGTGATCACCCACGCACAGCGCTGCTCCGGGTCCAGCGCCACCCCGACCGGTACGACGTGCGGCCGGCCGTCGGTGCGCAGCGTGGTCAGGGTGCACAGGTGCCGCTCGGTCCAGAAGTCCAGCAGCGCGGGCGGCCACGCGGCCCAGTCGGGCGTCCAGGAGGTCACGGCCCCCATCGTGCCCGGCGACCACAACGGGCGCCTTGGGTGGCCCTCGCCGAGCGGCTACGTTCGCCAGCATGCTGCCGCGTGCCCTCGCCGTCGGGATCGACACCGTGCTGGACCGGACCGTGGCCCCCGGCTACACGAGGATCGGCCCCGCGATCCGCCGGCACCTCTCCACGTGGCCCGCCGACCCCGAGCCCGACGCGTTGAAGGGCAAGGTCGTCGCCGTCACCGGCGCCACCTCCGGCCTCGGCCTGGCCACCGCGGAGGGCCTGGCCCGCCTCGGCGCCCAGGTCGTGATGGTCGTGCGCGACACCGACAAGGGCGCCCGCGTCACGCGCGAGATCCAGAGCCGGCTGCCGCTCGCCGAGCTGCACCTGGCCCGTTGCGACCTCGGCGACCTCGACGACGTACGCCGGTTCGCCGAGGAGGTCGACGTCGAGCGGCTCGACGTGCTGGTGCACAACGCCGGTGCCATGCCACCGCAGCGCACCGAGTCGCCCCAGGGGCACGAGCTGACCATGGCGCTGCACGTCCTCGGCCCGGTCCTGATGACCGAGCTGCTGCGCCCGCGGCTCGACGACGCGCGGGTGGTGATGGTGACCTCGGGCGGGATGTACGGGCAGCGGCTGCGTGCGGACGACCCGGAGTACCTGCAGGGCGACTACTCGCCGACGACCGCCTACGCCCGCAGCAAGCGGGCCCAGGTCGAGCTGCTGCCGGTGCTCGACCAGCGCTGGGGCGGCAGCGGGATCTCGGTGCACGCCACCCACCCGGGCTGGGCGGACACCCCCGGCGTCGTCGACTCGCTGCCGACCTTCCACCGGGTCACCGGCCCGCTGCTCCGCGACGCCGAGGGCGGCGCCGACACGACGGTCTGGCTCGCGGCCACCGAGCCGGTGCCCACCGGCGGCAGGCTCTGGCACGACCGGCGGCCGCGCCCCTTCCACCTGCTGCGCAGGACCCGCACCGGCGAGGACGAGCGTGCGCAGCTGTGGGACTGGGTGCGCACGCAGCTGGACCTGCCGCAGGGGCCGTAGCGCTAGATCCAGCGCTGGAACCAGACCCGGTCCAGCCACTCCGAGTGCGTGAGCAGCTGGTCGGTCCAGATCGGCCAGAACCACGCGAAGTTCACCAGCACCAGCACGAAGAACGACCCGGCGACCACCACCCCGGTGGTACGCCGTGCCGTGGGCGCGGGTGAGGTCCCGATCATCTTGCCCATGGTCAGCGTGAGCGCAAGGATCAGGAACGGCAGCGTGATGACCGCGTAGAACAGGAAGATCGGCCGGTCGTCGTACATCAGCCAGGGCAGCCAGGTCGTCGCCGTGCCGACGATGGTCAGCCCGAACCGCCAGTCCCGCGCGCCGACCCACATCACCGCGGCGTACAGCAGCGCCAGCACGCCGCCCCACCACAGCACCGGCGTGCCGAGCAGCAGCACCTGCCGCAGGCAGTCGCTGCCCGCGGGGGCGTCGCAGCCCTGGGTGCCGGGCTTGATGTCGACGTCGGCCGCGACCCCGACCGGCCGGTTCAGCAGCAGCCACCCGGACGGCTTCGAGGCGTAGGTGTGGGTGCTGTCGTTGAGGAAGTGGGTGTGGAACATGTAGACGTCGCGCTGGTAGTGCCACAGGGACCGCAGCGACTGGGTCACCTCGCCGAACCCGCTGGCGTCCGGCTCGTTGCGGGTCGGCCAGTCCTTGCCACCGTTGTAGTGGGTGTACTGCGAGGCGGAGAGGTGGGTCTCGTACTCCTGCGCGTGGATCAGCCACCCGGTCCACGAGGCGACGTAGACGACCAGGGCGACCAGCACCAGGTGCACGAACGCGGGGATCCCGTCGACCACCGCGGACTTCAGGACCGACCAGCGCACCCCGAACGAGCGCCGCGCGCCCGCGCTCCACAGCCACACGCACAGGCCGAAGGCCGCGAGCGCGTACGCCGCCTCCCACTTGCTGCCCAGCGCCAGCCCCCAGCACACCCCGCCGAGCAGCAGCCACGGCCGGAACAGCAGCCCGCGCACCGGCCCCCAGCCGCGGCCGGTGACCGGGTCGGGCGCCAGCCGCGCCATCCGGGCGCGGTACCAGTACCGGTCGTTGACGATGCAGGTGACGCCGCAGAGCAGGAAGAACGCCACGAAGATGTCGAGCAGCGCCAGCCGCGACAGCACGAGCTGCAGGCCGTCGAAGGTCATCAGCAGCCCGGCGACGCAGCCCAGCGCGGTGGAGCCGGTGAGCCGGCGGGCGAGCCGGCACATCACCAGCACCATCAGCGACCCGACCACGGCGGCCGCGATCCGCCAGCCGAACGGGTCCATCCCGAAGGTCTTCTCCCCGAGCGCGATCAGCCACTTGCCGACCTCGGGGTGGACGATCATCGACGGGGTGTCCTTCCAGACGCCCGTGGTGGTGCCGTCGAGGATCTTCTCGTTCGCGTTGCCGGCGTACTCCCGCACGTAGCCGAAGTGGGCGAGCGACCACGCGTCCTTGGCGTAGTAGGTCTCGTCGAACTCGAACTCGTGCGGCGTGCCGAGGTGCCACAGCCGCAGGAGGAAGGCGAGCAGGGCGACACCGATGCTGGCCGACCAGCCGATCACGGGATCCTCGAGCCGGGCCCGGCCGCGGGCCCGCACCCGGGCCAGCGGCACCGGACGACCCGAGGCGGTGCGGGAGAGGCCCACCCGTTCCTCGACCGAGGCGTCGGGAGGCGCGGACGTCGTCACGGTCGCAGACTCTACGGGGCCGCCCGAGCGGGTCCGCACGCCTGCGATGATCGGGGCGTGACGCCCCCTCCCGGCACGCTCGTGCTCGCCGCCACCCCCATCGGTCGGGTCGCTGACGCCCCGCCCCGGCTGGCCGAGGAGCTCGCGAACGCCGACGTGGTCGCCGCCGAGGACACCCGCCGGCTCAAGCGGCTCACCACCGACCTCGGGGTCACCCTGTCCGGGCGGGTGGTCTCCTACTTCGAGGGCAACGAGACCGCGCGCACCCCCGTGCTGCTCGAGGCGCTGCTGGCCGGCGAGCGGGTGCTGCTGGTCACCGACGCCGGGATGCCCAGCGTGTCCGACCCCGGCTACCGGCTGGTCGCGGCCGCGGTCGAGGCGGACGTGCCCGTGACGGCGGTGCCGGGCCCGTCGGCGGTGCTCACCGCGCTGGCCGTGTCCGGGCTGCCCGTGGACCGGTTCTGCTTCGAGGGCTTCCTGCCGCGCAAGGCCGGCGAGCGGTCCCGGCGGCTGGCCGGCCTGGCCGCCGAGGAGCGCACCATGGTCTTCTTCGAGGCCCCGCACCGCACCCACGCCGCGCTGGCCGCGATGGCCGAGGCGCTCGGCGGGGACCGCCCGGCGGCGGTCTGCCGGGAGCTGACCAAGACCCACGAGGAGGTACGCCGCGGGCCGCTCGCCGACCTCGTCGACTGGGCCGCCGAGGGTGTCCGCGGCGAGGTCACGATCGTGGTCTCCGGCGCCACCGGGGGACCGGACGTCGCCGGCGACCCGGCGAGCCTGCGGGCCGCCGTCGCCGACCTCGAGGAGGGCGGCACCAGCCGCAAGGAGGCGATCCTGGAGGTGGCCCGCCGCGCCGGGCTGCCCAAGCGGGAGGTCTACGACGCGGTGCACAAGTCATGACCGCGCGGATCACGTCGTACGCCCACGACGGCCTGACCTTCGACGTGGTCGACGAGGGGCCGCCGGACGGGCCGGTCGTGGTGCTGCTGCACGGCTTCCCCGAGCGGGCCACGAGCTGGCGCGGCGTGACCGAACGCCTGCACCGGCACGGGCTGCGCACCCTCGCGGTCGACCAGCGCGGCTACTCGCGTGGCGCCCGACCGCACCGTCGCCGTGACTACCGGCTGCCGCTGCTCGTCGACGACGTCGTCGCCCTGCTCGAGCAGGTCGGCACCCCGGTCCACCTGGTCGGCCACGACTGGGGCGCGGCGGTCGGCTGGCTGCTCGCGGCCCGCCGCCCCGACCTGCTGCTGAGCTGGACGGCCGTGTCGGTGCCCCACCCGAGGGCGTTCGTGCGCGCCGCGCTGACCTCGAGCCAGGGCCGGCGGTCGTGGTATTTCGGCTTCTTCTCGCTGCCGCGGCTCCCCGAGCGTGCCGCGCGTCCCGGAGGCGCCCTGGAGCGCGGGCTGCGCCGCTCCGGGATGACAGACGCCGACATCGAGCGGTTCCGCGCCGAGATGGTGGCCGACGGGGCGCTGCCCGGGGCGCTGGGCTGGTACCGCGCGACCTGGCTGGCCACCGGCTCCGCCGGGAAGGCGCGAGTGAGGGTGCCCACCACGCTGGTCTGGAGCGACGGCGACGTCGCGGTGGCCCGCCGCGGCGTGGAGCTCAGCGGGGCGTACGTCGACGGGCCGTTCCGGCTCGCGGTGCTCGAGGGCGTCAGCCACTGGATCCCCACCCACGCCCCCGAGCCGCTGGCGGAGGCGATCCTCGACCGCACCGGCCGCCGCACCGGACAGGAGGAGCAGGCATGACCGACCGTCCCACCCGGACCCGCGCCGCCACCGAGGAGAAGAGCGGCAGCCGGCGCGACCGCGAGCGGCCGCCGGCGCCCGAGCCGCTCCCGCACCCGGTCGTCGACAACCACTGCCACCTCGACATCGGCGACTCCGACGACCCGGCCGCGTGGTTCTCCACCGAGCAGGCGATCGAGGCGGCGGCCGCGGTCGGCGTCCCCCGCATCGTGCAGATCGGCTGCGACCTCCCCGGCGCGAAGTGGGCGGTCGAGGCCGCGGCGTCGTACGACGCCCTGGTGGCCGGCGTGGCGCTGCACCCCAACGAGGCGCCCCGGCACGCCGCCGCGGGCACGCTCGAGGAGGCGCTGGCCGAGATCGAGCGGCTCGCCCAGGTCCACGACCGGGTCCGCGCGGTGGGGGAGACCGGGCTCGACCACTTCCGCACCGGCGAGGACGGCCGGGCCGCGCAGGTGGAGTCGTTCCGCCGCCACATCGACCTCGCCAAGCGGTTGGACAAGACCCTGGTCATCCACGACCGCGACGCCCACGACGAGGTGCTGGCCGTCCTCGAC
>CAVRMH010000014.1:0-15894 GCA_963721775.1 uncultured Actinomycetota bacterium
ACTGAGGCGGCTCGGCGGCCGCAAGGCGGGAAATGAAGAACCGCCCGCGGTCTCGGGTCCACGGGCGGTTCGTCTACGACTCTACCGGGGCGACGTCCAGAGGTTGGTAACGCGCGACCCACAGTTCGTCAACGCTTCGCGTCCCGACGTACCCGTCGGCGCAGCTGGAGGATCCGGAGCGAGCCGGCCACCGCGGTCAGTGCGAGACCGGCGACCGCCGCGATGAGCAGCGCGACCGCGAGCGGCGTCTGACCGGTCCAGCCCAGGAACGAGACGTCCACCTGCTGGGTGTTCTGCGCGATGAACACGATGAGCAGCAGGAGCACCAGGCCGAGGACGATCACCGTCGCCCAGGCGCCGCTGGTGCGCGAGCCGCGCAGCGGGTCCGGGCCGGAGTCGGGCGTCGCCGGCGCGGCTGCGCGGGGGTGGGAGTGGGGTCGGTGGACGCGGTCGGGGCGGCGCCCTCGGTGGGCGGTCGGTTCGGGTCGGTCATGGTTGCGTCGTACCCACATTCCTCGCGAAGTCGCGGATCAACGGCGGTGGCTGGCCGCTCAGCCGTCGGGGAAGGGCTGCATCGGCACCGCCGGCTGGGGTTCCCGGGTCCCCAGCTCGTACGCCGCCGCCTGCGGCACCACGATCTTGACAGGTCGCCGGCCCGACCGCTCCACCGTGAGCGTCAGGTCGGCGATCGAGCTGTTCGTCACCTGGTGCTCGCCCCCGTCGGGGTCGGCGTACCGCCAGCCGACGGTGTCCGCGAGGGCTGAGACCGCTACCCCGCGCACCCGCACGCCGCGGCCGCCGAGGGTGAACGTGCACCGCCCGGTGGCTGGCGTCGACGCGGGTCGCGTGCAGGTGGGCGAGGCCACCGAGCGCCCGGACCTCGCCGTCGAGGGCGAGGCCGCCGTTGGCGATCCAGGGGTGCTGCGTCGTCCGAGCCCGACCCGCCCGGCCGCGATGTCGACGTACCCGCCGTCGAGGGGTGCCTGCAGCCACACCCAGCGTGCGGCGTGCTCGCGGCCCCAGTTGTGCCCGACGATACCGTCCCAGCCGTCGAGCCGGACCTCCTCGTCGCCGGCCCGGAGCGTGCCGGTCACGCCGACCGAGGGGTGCGGGCTCTCCACCTTCGTGCGGGGGAAACCGCGCTCGTACATCCACGCCGCCGGGAGGTGCCGCAGCGGCGCCGCCCGGTCGGTGAACGCGAGGTTCCACGACGCGGCGAGGCCGCGCGCCTCCACGGATCCGGTCATGCCGGCCGGCCCGATCCGGGAGCCGGCGACCGCGACGTACCCGCCGTCGGGGACGGTGAGCAGGTCACGCGACACGCTCACCTTGGCGGCGCGGGGAGGGCCGTCGCCGAAGAGCACGAACCAGGTGGAGGCGTTCCCGGGGCCGTCCGGTGGCTGGTGCACCGTGTGCCGGATCCAGATCGCCCGACCGCCGCCCGGGGCGGTGGCCTTGAGGTAGAAGCTCTCGTAGTGCCCGGTGCCGGGGGACACCAGCGGGAAGCGCGCCTGGGTCCGCATGCGGCCAGCCTAGTGATGCGGCCGGGTCAGCCGACCGCGACGAGCGCGACCGCGAGGCCGCAGAGGCCGAGGCCGAAGCCCTGCCCGCGGTGGACGTGCTCCTTGAGGACCACCGCCGCGAGCAGGATCGTCACCGCGGGGTAGAGCGAGGCCAGCACGGCCGCGACCGTCAGGGCACCGGCCTGGGTGGCCAGCAGGAAGGCGACCGTGGCCGAGGCGCCCAGCGCGCCGCAGACGACGCCGAAGGCGGCCGGCCCCTCGCGGGGCAGCCAGGGCTTGCGGAGCGACAGGGCGACCGCCACGATGACCGCCGCACCGACCAGCTGGTTGAGCGCGAGCGGCAGCAGCCCGGCCTCCTCGGGGACCTGGCCGAGCCCCGCGAACAGCACGCCGAAGCCGAGTCCGGCGAGCACCCCGTCGAGGACGCCGCCGCGTGCCCCGGGGGCGTCCGCGGCCGGGTCCTGGGAGACCAGCCAGATGCCGGGCACCGCGGCCAGGATGCCGAGCCAGACCAGACCGGCGGGCCGCTCGCCGGCGAGCAGGCCCACGGCCACCGGGACCAGTGCCGCGCCGACGGCGGAGATCGGGGCCACCACGCCCATCCGGCCACCGGCCAGGCCGCGGTAGAGGAACGCGGTGCCGAAGCCGTTGCCGACGCCGGCCAGGACGCCCCAGGCGAGGTCGGTCGCCGGTGGGGTCGCCGCCGAGGACCAGTCCGCCCACGAGCACGAACACGGCACCCGACAGCGCGGCCACGAAGGCCACCGACCAGGCCGACGTACGACGTGAGGCGATGCCGCCCACGAAGTCGGACAGGCCGTAGAACACGGCGCCGGAGAGCGCGAGCAGGATCGTCACGTGGCCACCGCGCCGACCGCCCAGGTCAGGGCCGCGAGCATGCCGAACGCGAGCTCGATGGCGATGGAGAGCCCCGCGGCACGCAGGGCGTGCAGGGTGGTGGTCCAGGCATCGCGGACCGCCGACCCGGGCCAGCTCGGCGACGTACACGCCCCCGACGAAGCCCAGCGGCAGGCCGACGACGGGGATCACGAAGAAGCCCACGATGCCGAGCAGGCTGCCGACCAGGAGCGTGGAGCCGGGCACCCCGACGTCCTTCATGCGGCGGCTCGGCACGGCGTACTTCACGACCTGGCCGGCCATCAGGAAGGTCACCGCCACGGCGAAGACCACCCAGGCGGTGGTCCCGCCGACCAGGACGGTCCAGACCAGCAGGGCGCCGAGGATCAGGACGGAGCCGGGAAGCACCATCACCACGATGCCGATCAGCCCGACGGCGATGGCCAGACCGGTCAGGACGTCGAGGAGCAGCACGCGCACACGATGTCACACCGCCGAGTGCCCGGAAATGACTGCGGCCCCGACCAGCAGGTCGGGGCCGCAGGACGTCTTTGTCCGGGTCAGCTCTCGGGGTCGACCGTGATGGCCGGCACGTCACCGAGCTTGTGGGTCTCGTCGACCACCGTCACCGCCACCTCACGCAGCTTCTCGCTGTGCTCGCGGGCGTGGTGGGCGCAGAAGAGCAGCTCGAAACCTGAGGCGAGCTCGACCCGAAGGTAGGCCTGGGCTCCGCAACGGTCGCATCGGTCGGCCGCCGTCAGGGCGGCGGCGCTGGGGGCAACTGCAGTAGTCACGATCGGCCTCTCTCTCTGTCGTCTCGTCGTGCTCAACGAGCAGGCTGGGTCTTTGATTCCCGGTCCCTCGTGTTGCTTGACACACCCATCCAAGCACGGGCTGGTCGTACCCCGAACTCGTGTTCCTGAAGCGTGGGACGGATCTCACGTTCTGGTAACGACGTGGTCGTGCCAGTGTGACTCGCGAACACCGGTTCCCGTTGCTTTATCGGCCCGCCCCGGTCCAGATCGTTTCCACATCGTGACGATGTTCGTGCGGCCCACGATAGGTCCGGGACCCCGAGAAGACCGGCAAGGGCGTGCCGTCGCTGCTGCCGGGCGTGTCGAAGGTAGATTCGTCACCGACCCCCGAACGGATGGGGCCGAGGCATTTCACGAAGGACTAGAGCGATCGACAACGCGTACAACGCCGCACACCTGCTGGTGCTCGAGGGCCTGGAGGCCGTGCGCAAGCGTCCCGGCATGTACATCGGGTCCACCGACACCCGCGGGCTCATGCACTGCCTGTGGGAGATCATCGACAACGGCGTGGACGAGGCCCTGGCCGGCCACGCCCAGCGGGTGGAGGTCACCCTCCACGCCGACGACTCGATCGAGGTGTACGACGACGGCCGCGGCATCCCCACCGACAAGGAGCCCAAGACCGGGCTGCCCGGCGTCGAGGTCGTGGCGACCAAGCTGCACGCCGGCGGCAAGTTCGGCGGCGGGTCGTACGTCGCCACCGGTGGCCTGCACGGCGTCGGCCTCTCGGTGGTGAACGCGCTGTCGACCCGGATGGACATCGACGTCGACCGTTCGCCCAGCCAGCAGGGGATCAGCTTCCACCGCGGCGTGCCCGGCGTGTTCGACGGCGAGGGCCCGAAGGCCGGCTTCACGCCGAAGTCCGGGCTCACCCGCAAGGGCAAGCGCGTCGCCAAGGGCAGGGCCGGCACCCGGATCCGGTTCTGGCCGGACCGCCAGATCTTCACCAAGGACGCCTCGTTCGAGTTCGAGGGCCTCCTCGGGCGGGCCCGGCAGACCTCGTTCATCGTCCCCGGCCTGGAGCTGGTGATCCGGGACCTCCGCGGCTCGACGCCGGTGGAGGAGAAGTTCCGCCACGACGGCGGCATCGCGGAGTACGCCGAGTTCCTGGCCCACGACGAGCCGGTCACCGAGGTGCTCCGGCTCGGCGGCAGCGACACCTTCACCGAGACCGTCCCGCTGCTCGACGACCAGGGCCACATGACCCCGCAGGAGGTCGAGCGCGAGCTGGTCGTCGACGTCGCCGTCCGGTGGGGCACCGGCTACGACACCGAGCTGCGTTCCTACGTCAACGTGATCGCCACGCCCAAGGGCGGCACCCACGTGAGCGGGTTCGAGCAGGCCATCACCAAGACCTTCAACGACGTCATGCGCCAGACCAAGGCGCTCAAGGTCAACGACGCCGACGTCATCAAGGACGACGTGCTCGAGGGCATGACCGCGGTGGTCACCGTCCGGCTCGCCGAGCCGCAGTTCGAGGGCCAGACCAAGGAGATCCTCGGCACCCCGGCCGCGCGCACCGTCGTACGCAAGGTCGTGGCGGGCGAGCTGAAGAAGTTCCTCACCTCGACCAAGCGCGCCGAGAAGGCCCAGGCCAAGCTGGTCATGGAGAAGGTCGTCGGGGCCTCCAAGACCCGGATCGCGGCCCGCCAGCACAAGGAGACGCAGCGGCGGAAGAACGCCCTGGAGTCCTCGGCGCTGCCGGCGAAGCTGGCCGACTGCCGCTCCAACGACGTCGAGCGCAGCGAGCTGTTCATCGTCGAGGGTGACTCGGCGCTGGGCACCGCCAAGCTGGCCCGCAACTCCGAGTTCCAGGCGCTGCTGCCGATCCGCGGCAAGATCCTGAACGTGCAGAAGGCCTCGGTCGGCGACATGCTCAAGAACACCGAGTGCGCCTCGATCATCCAGGTCGTCGGCGCCGGCTCGGGCCGCACCTTCGAGCTCGACGCGGCGCGCTACGGCCGGATCATCTTCATGGCCGACGCCGACTCCGACGGCGCCCACATCCGGTGCCTGCTGGCGACGCTGTTCTTCAAGTACATGCCCGACCTGATCCGCGAGGGGCGCGTGTACTCCGCCGTCCCGCCGCTGCACCGGATCGAGATCTCCAGCCCGAAGAAGGGCATGGACAAGTACGTCTACACCTACTCCGACGACGAGCTGCAGCGGAAGCTGGCCGAGCTGAAGAAGAAGAACGTCCGCTGGAAGGACCCGGTGCAGCGCTACAAGGGCCTCGGCGAGATGGACGCCGACCAGCTGGCCGAGACCACGATGGACCCGCGGCACCGCACGCTGCGCCGGATCACCGTGGACGACGCCGACGTCGCGGCGAAGGTGTTCGAGCTGCTGATGGGCTCCGACGTGGCACCGCGCAAGGAGTTCATCGTGCAGGGTGCCTACGAGGTCGACGTCGAGGCCCTGGACGCCTGATCGCGACGGCCGGGCCCGGCGTTCCGTGCGTTCCTGTCGTACGACGGGGCTCGCCGCGACATCACTGCACGGAACGCCGGGTCGGCGACCGGTCGAGGTGATCAGGAGCCGTCGCAGCTCGCGTCGGGGTTGAAGTCCTCGAAGAGCCCCGCCGGGTTGGTCTTCCACAGCCACACGTGCAGCTCGTAGAAGTCGGGGAGCCCGTAGCGGTTGCCCGCGCGCACCAGCGTGAACTTCTGGCCGAGGAGCTTGGGCGGCTGCTTGCCGTGGGCCTGGTGCCAGGCGTCGGCGAGTACGACGTACTCCACGGCGACCAGGTCCAGGTCGGTGCCGTGCGGCTCGTAGATCATCGCCTCGGGCGTGAGGAGCGAGATGTCGCCGTCCCCGACGAGCGAGCCGTTGACGTAGTGGATCCCCATCGCGCCGGCCGGGCTGTCGATGCACGCGATGCCGGCGGCGTCGCGGAGCTCGCCGTACCCGGCATCCTGGGCGTTGCCCACGTCGAAGTACCGGGCGGTGGCGGCGCGGAGGTCGTCGAGGTGCCGTCCGCCCTGGGACGCCGAGACCGGCGCGGCTGCGGCGCCGGACAGCAGGAGGCCGGCGGCCGCGGCCAGCGCCACGAGGCGGCGCCGCATCACGACCCCTCCTTGACCAGGTGGACCTCGTCGGCGACCAGGCCGTGCGCCTCGCGGTGCACGTGGTTGGCCGCGTCCGGGGAGGGGGCCTCGACCAGGCAGAAGATCTGGGCCTTCTCCTCGTCGACCCAGTAGCGGAGGTAGTTGACCTCGTACTTGTCCTGGATCTTCAGGTCGGCGGCGTGCGCCTGGGCGACGTCGTCCATGGTGACGCCGGGCTCGAGCCGGTGGACGTCCATGTAGAGAGGCATGGCTGCTCCTTGGAAGTGGTTGCGTTGCTGGACGACCACGAACGTAGGAGCGGAGCAGGGGGCTGCGGATCGGGAGGGCTTCCCTAAGTTGTCGCCAACGGCTCCCCAGTTTGGGCGGCAGCCCCGACCAACCCGAGCCGCCGTGCCTCGTTGCCGGCCTCGCGCCGGTTGGCGACCTCGAGCTTGGTGAGCACCGACGACACGTGGTGGTCGACGGTCTTGGCCGAGATGAAGAGCCGGGTCGCGATCTCGTCGTTGGTGAGGCCGTCCGCGAGCCCCTCGAGCACCTCCTGCTCGCGCCGGGTGAGCCCGCACGGGTGCGCCCGGGTGGTGGCCCGGACGCCGTTCGGGACCGAGCGCACCCCGGCCTCGCGGAGCATCCGGCGCACGACCCCGGCAGTCGCGCTCGCGCCGAGCGCGTCGAGACGCTCGAGCGCCTCGCGCAGGTGGGCCTCGTCGCCGGCGTCGACCAGCGCCAGGGCGGCGTCGTACGGACAGCCGCGGGTCTCGAGGTCGGTGGCCGCCGCGTCGACGTCGCCGCGCAGCCAGGTGGTGAAGGGCTCGGCGATCTCGGCGGGGGGACCGGTCCTGCCGAGCCGGGCCGCCCAGGCGCCGGCCAGCCCGCGCAGCCAGGGGTCGACGCGGTCGACGGTCGCCAGTGCCGACCCCAGCTCGTCGGCGGCGGCGTCGAGGTCGCCCTCGAGCCAGCGCGCCTCGGTGCGGGCCAGGTGCGTGGGCACCAGGTACTGCGGCTCCGCCAGGGTAACGGCGAGCCCCAGCGCGGTGTCGAGGTTCTCCCAGGCGGGCGCGGGGAGCCCGCGGCGGGCGTTGACCGAGCCCAGGGTGACGTAGGTGCACAACTTGTTGACGGGCGAGAGGTGGGGCATCGCGAGCCGCGCATCGGCGAGCGCGACGGCCTCGTCCCAGCGGCCGGCCCATTCCAGGGTGGTCACCTGCATCCCCGCCAGGCAGTTGGCGTAGGTGCCGAGGTCGCGGCCCTCGCAGTACTCCATGCCGAGCCGGTACCAGCGTTCGGCCCGCGCCGGTTCGTAGCATCCGAGCGAGCCGGACTGGAGGTTGCTGTAGGCGCGCGCCACCGTCTCCGGGGTGTCGGCGGCCAGGCCCATGGCGAGGGACTCCTCGAGGTCCGCCTGCCAGGGAAGGCCGGAGTTCAGCTTCGCCGAGCCGCGGGTGTTGAGCGAGTAGCTGACCACGTCGGGCAGCCCCAGTTCCTCACCGAGGGCGATCGCCTCGTCGGCCATGGCGATCGCGGCCTCGTCGTGCCCGTTCACCATGTGTTGGGAAGCGAGTGCCATCAACCCCCGGGCCAGCTCCGGTGTCGGGCCAGCCGGCCGCAGCAGTGCCAGCCCCGCCAAGCCGGCCTGCTCCGCCTCAGGTCCCTGGCAGAGCCGGTAGTGGCAGGTGGAGACGTGGCGCAGCGTGTCACCTTCGCGCAGCGGGTCGCCGGCCGCGCGCCAGAGGTCGAGAGCCGAGAGCCGTGAGTCCAGGGCTTCGTCCCAGCGGTCGAGCACGCCGTACTCGGCGGCGAGACGGTCGTGCAGGTCCGCGCGCGTGCGGTCGTCCGCGGACGCCGCCCAGCGCAGGGCGCGCTCGTACTGCAGGGCGGCCTCCCGGTGCGAGGCGAAGGACGACGCCCGCGCTCCTGCCGCAGTGGCGTGCCGCAGCACGGCAACGGCGTCCACCGCCCCTTCGGCGTGGTGGGCCAGGCGTGCCTCGTCGACGTCGTCGCGATCGGCCAGCAGTGCCAGCACGCGGGCGTGCACCGGGGCTGCGCGGTGCGGTGGGACCGTCTCCTGGACCGCCAGCCGGGCGATCTCGTGGCGGAAGCGGAGGTCGCCGCCGTCGGCGACGAGCAGGCCGGAGTCGAGCAGCTGGTCCCAGGCCTCGGGCTCGGGCGCCACCAGCTCGTCGAGCAGGTCGAGGTCGGCCCGCGCCCCGAGCAGCGAGGCGGTCTCGAGCAGTCGTCGGGACGCCCGGTCGAGCGCGTCGACCCGGCCGAGCACGGCGTCGCGGGCGGACGTGGGGAGCCGGTCCGCCGGCCCGCCACGCAGCAGCTCGGTGACGAAGTAGGGGTTACCGCCGGTGAGGTGGTGCACCACGTCGGGCTCGAGACCCGTGCCGCGGGCCAGCTCGGCGACCGCAGTGGGGGAGAGCCGGGGCACGTCGACCCGGCGGGTGCTGCGCTCGGTGGCGAGCTGGGCCAGGCACCGACGCAAGGGGTGCCCGGGCGGCACCTCGTCGTCGCGATAGGTGACGAGCAGCAGCACCGGCGTCCGGCGGATCCGGCGAGCGACGAACCGGAGGAGGTCGAGCGAGGCCTCGTCGGCCCAGTGGGCGTCCTCGACGACGAGCACGGCGTACGGCGTGCAGCCGGCCAGGTCAGCGAGCAGGGCCTGGAAGATCTCCTCGCGCGGACGCTGGTCGTGGATCGCGGTGCGCAGGTCCCCGCCGAGGGTGGCCGCGATGTCGAGGAGCGGACCCAGCGGTCGGGGTGTGAACAGCCCGTCGCAGGCGCCCCAGGCCCACACCGCGTCGCCCTCGAGGCGCTCGAGCTCCTCTGCCAGCGCGGACTTGCCGACGCCGGACTCGCCGGAGACCAGCACCAGCCGGCCGTCGCCCCGGCGTGCGTCGGCGGCGTACTCGGTGAGCGCGGTGAGCTGCGGCCCCCGTTCGAGCAGACTCATGGTCCGGATTGTCACCCGGTGGCGGCGCCCTGACCAGAGCCCGGGCCTCTGTCTAGACCTCGCGGGAGAGCAGGCCCGTGTCGACGTCGTAGAGGAACCCGCCGACCGCGACCGACTCGGGGATCAGCGGGTGCGAGCGGACCATCTGCACGTCCTCGGCGAGGCTGCTGACCTGGTCCTCGATGACGTGGAAGTGCTGCCACGAGGCGTCCTGGCCGGCCGACTGCCCGACCTTCTCCCGCAGCTCCGGCTCGGTGTTCGAGGCCATGGCGCAGCGGGTGTGCGGGACGATCAGGATCCGCTGCACGCCGAGCAGGTGCACGCCGAGGACCAGTGCCTCGAGCGCGGCCACGGTGACCCGGCCGCCGGGGTTGCGGAAGATCTTGGCGTCGCCCGCCTTCAGGCCGACCATGCGCAGCGGGTCGATCCGCGAGTCCATGCACGTCACGATCGCGACGCCGGCGTGCGCCACGCCGTCGAAGCCGGCGAGGTCGAAGCTCGCGGCGAAGGTCTTGTTGGCATCCGATCAGGTCGTCGAAGTCACCCACGGGAGGAACGCTAGCGGAGGGTGGTGCCCGGTCGTGCACCCGTCTCGGCGTACCCACGATTGGTCACAAACCGCAGGCTTCTGCACCGTTTCGTTGCGGTTGGGGACCAAACCGCACGGAAATCAGCCGCCGGAGCGGAGCAGGTCCGCGGTGTCGAGCTCGCGGGTGCGGGCACGTCCGGAACAGCACCAGCGCGAGTACGCCGGCGCACGCGGCGCAGACCGCGGCCCCGAGGAACACGGCGTGCTCCTGGATCAGGGCGGCGTCGGTGCGGGTGGCGCCGTCGCGCAGCGCGCCGTAGAACCGCCGCAGCCCGATCGTCGTGAGCGCCGAGATGCCGACCAGCATGCCGATCATCCGGGCCACCACGACCAGCGCGGAGGCCACACCATGGACCTCGTCGTCGGTGCTGGCCAGCAGGGCGGCGTTCACCGGCGCCAGCGCGAGGCCGAACCCGAAGCCGCACAGCAGCAGCGTGCCGTTGACCGAGAAGTGCTCCAGCGACGTCCTGCCCCACTGCGCCATGAGCACGAACCCGACCGCCGAGCAGGCCATCCCGATCGCGGTGACCACCCCGGCGTTGAACCAGCGGATCAGGTAGCCGCCGAGCACCGCGCCGACCGGCAGCGCGATGAGGAAGCGCACCAGCACCAGCGCCGCCATCAGCTGCGACTCCCGGTAGATCGTGGTCCGGGCGAAGATCGGGATGTCGATCAGGGCCGCGATGAGCGCGGAGCCGACGAAGAAGCTGACCAGCAGCGAGCCCCACGCCGGGACCCGGCGGATCGCGCCGCGGGGGATGAGCGGGGACGTCGGCCCGGCCCAGGTGCGCGAGGAACGCCACCAGCGCGACGGCCGAGCCGAGCAGGAACCACGGGCCCTGGTCGGAGAAGACCTGCACCTCGGGGTCGGCGGTCGCGAAGGCCAGGATGATGCCGCCCAGGGCGGTGGCCAGCAGGAGCGCGCCGACGAGGTCGGCCTGCCGGATGTGCGCGAACCAGGTGCGTACGTCGACCAGCGGGCGCCGCGCGAACAGGCAGCGCAGCGCCAGCACGACCGCCGCGACGATCGTGGTCACGCCGATCGGGGTGAACCACCGGCTGTCCCCGGCGTACGGGATGAAGATCTGGCCCCAGGTGAGGTCGCGCTGCAGGAACGGCGGCTGGGCCATCGTGATCGCCCCGCCGACCACGGTGACCACGGCCGCGACCAGCCCGATCCAGTCCGGTCGGCCCCGCGAGCGGGCGGTCGCGAAGGCCTCGCCGCCGGCGAGCTGCCGGATCGTGGCGGCCAGGACCAGCGCCACGACGAGGTTGACCACGAAGATGCCCTGCCAGTCGGTCAGCGCCAGTACGACGGCCCCGAACAGCGGGCCGAGCACGCTGCCGAGCTCCTGCACGGCCGAGACGATGCCGAGCGGGACCCCGCGCCGCTCGGCCGGGTAGAGGTCGGCGACGAGCGCCAGGGTGGCCGGCACCAGGCCACCGCCGCCGACACCCTGGAGGTAGCGCCCGGCGACCATGCTCGGCAGGTCGTAGGCCAGCGCGGTGACCAGCGAGCCGGCCGCGAAGACCACCAGCGACATCACCAGCACCGGCACCCGCCCGCGCAGGTCGGCGATCCGCCCGATCAGGGGCAGCATCGCGACGTACCCGAGCAGGAAGCCGGAGACGATCGGCGCGGCCCGCTGGAGCTCGTTGATCGGGATCCGCGCGGTCGACATCATGTCCGGCAGTGCGAGCACCACGACGTACGTGTCGGCCGCTGCGAACGCGACCGCGACGGCCGCGAGGGCGAGCAGGGCCCGGGAGGAGCCACTCACCGAGCCCGGCTCGGTCACGGCGCGGAGATGTCCTTCTCGGTCCCGTAGTCGTCGAAGTCCAGGGTGTACGTCATGTGGTCGCTGTCGGGGTAGAACGCGCCGGTCAGCTTCGCCTGGCGCAGCTCGCCGTCGCTGCTGATCGTGTACGTCGCGTCGAAGTCGTCACCGGACGAGCTCGGGATCACCGTCTTGACGAAGCTGGCCGGGACGGTGCCGGTGTACTCGGTGAGGATCTCCTCGTTGTTCGCCCCGCCGCGGACCTCGTCGCCCTTCTTCAGGTCGTCGGTGTTCACCAGCAGGTCGGAGAGGCCGCCCTCGGTCTCCATCAGGTCGGCCGGGTTCGGGGCGCCGTAGTCGGCGGGGTCGGCCTTGGTGAAGCCCGGGGTGAGGAACTTGA
This sequence comes from uncultured Actinomycetota bacterium, assembly GCA_963721775.1. Lineage (GTDB taxonomy): Bacteria > Actinomycetota > Actinomycetes > Propionibacteriales > Nocardioidaceae > Nocardioides. The sequence continues at coordinate 11,985 of CAVRMH010000014.1, forward strand.
TCCAGACCTTGCCGTCGGTGGCGATCACGTCGACGTCGACGGAGACCCCGGAGACCTCGGCGGTGATGGTGCCCTCGAACGCGGGCGGGTGGACGCCGACGCCCTCGGCGTGGGTGAGCCCCTGGATGCCGTCGGGCAGGTCCTTGGTGGACAGCTCGATCTTCACCCCGGAGGTCTCGTCGAGGGTCTTCTTGGCCAGCGCCATGACCTCGCGGGGTCCTTGCCCTTGCTCACGCCGTCCTCGGCCGAGCTCCCGGAGCAGCCGGCGGCGGTCAGGGCGAGCAGGACTGCGGCGGCAGTCATGGCGGGTCGCAGCATGCTTCTACCCTGCCACACGGTCCGAGGCCCCGAGGCGTACGGCGACCGGCCCCGCCACGGCGGCGATCGGCTGCGATCCGGGGGTGCCCGAGCCGTCCCGACGGCCGGTGGCCGGGGGCAGCTCGACGGGGGCACCGCTGGCCGCGGCGGCCCGGGCCGGGGCGGCGCCCGCCCAGGCGAAGACCAGGGCGTCCTCGCCCCGCAGGAAGCGGTGGCAGCGCACGCCACCGGTGCCGCGGCCCTTGGTGGGGTACTCGCCGAACGGGGTGACCTTCACCGAGCCGGGCTCGGTGCCGGGCAGCGCCGTCGAGGACCCGGACGCGGTGACCACGACCGCGTCGACCACGGGGTCGAGCACGCCGAACCAGAGGGCCGCCTGCCCCGCCGCGATGCGGACGCCGGCGATCCCGCCGCCCGCGCGGCCCTGCGGCCGCACGTTGTCGGCGGCGTAGTGCAGCAGCTGGGCGTCGGTGGTGATGAAGCACAGCGTCTCGGAGCCGGTGACCAGCTCGACCGCACCGACGACCTCGTCGCCGTCCTTGAGCGAGATGACCTCCCACTCGTCGCGGTTGAGGACCTCGGGGTTGACCCGCTTCACGACGCCGTCGCGGGTGCCGAGCGCGAGGCCGGGCCCGTCGGTGGCCAGGGAGGTCAGCGCCAGCAGCCGCTCGCCGTTCTCGAGGGGCAGCACCTCGCTGACCGGCAGCCCGCCGCCCAGGTGGGGGTCGTTGGCCGAGGGCGGCAGCGCGGGCAGGTCGAGCACGCCGAGCTTGATCACCCGGCCGCGGCTGGTGAGCGCGCCGACCTCGCCGCGGGCGGTGCTCCGCACGGCGGAGACGATGACGTCGTGCTTGGCGCGGCCGTCGCCGGTGCCGGGCGCCTCGTCCGTGGTGGTCCGGGCCAGCAGGCCGCTGGAGGAGAGGTAGACCAGGCAGGGGTCGTCGGCCACCTCGAGGGGGGTCGCGGCCGCGGTCACCGCCGCGGAGCCGGCCGACTCGAGCAGGACGGTACGACGCGGGGTGCCGTAGGTCTTCGCGACCTCGGAGAGCTCGTCGGAGACGACCTTCCGCAGCAGCTTGTCGTCGGCGCAGGATCGCGTCGAGCTCCTCGATGGTGCGGCGCAGCTCCTCGGCCTCCTTCTCCAGCTCGAGCTTGCTGAACTTCGTCAGCCGGCGCAGCGGCATGTCGAGGATGTAGTCGGCCTGGACTCCGCTGAGGTCGAAGATGTCGATCAGCCGCTCCTTCGCCGCGCCGGCGTTGTCGGAGGACCGGATCACCTGGATGACCTCGTCGATGTCGAGGATCGCGATGAGCAGGCCGTCGACGAGGTGCAGCCGGTCGGCCGCCTTGCCGCGGCGGAAGACCGAGCGGCGGCGTACGACGTCGAAGCGGTGGCCGACGAAGACCTCGAGCAGCTCCTTGAGGCCGAGGGTGCGGGGCTGGCCGTCGACCAGGGCGACGGTGTTGATGCCGAAGGAGTCCTCCAGCGGCGTCTGCTTGTAGAGCTGTTCGAGCAGGGCCTCGGGGACGAAGCCGTTCTTGACCTCGATGACCAGGCGCAGGCCCTTCTCGCGGTCGGTGAGGTCCTTGACGTCGGCGATGCCCTGGATCTTCTTGCCCTGCACGAGCGTCTTGATCCGCTCGACGACCTTCTCGGTGCCGACGCCGTACGGCATCTCGGTGACCACGATGCCCTTGCGGCGCGGGGTCACCGACTCGATCCGGGCGGTGGCGCGCATGCGGAAGGTGCCGCGGCCGGTCTCGTAGGCGTCGCGGATGCCCTCGAGCCCGACGATCTTGCCGCCGCTGGGCAGGTCGGGGCCGGGGATGAAGCGCATCAGGTCGTCGATGGTCGCCTTCGGGTGGGTGATCAGGTGCTTGAGCGCCTGCACCACCTCGACCAGGTTGTGCGGGGCGATGTTGGTGGCCATGCCGACCGCGATGCCGGTGGTGCCGTTGACGATGAGGTTGGGGATCGCCGAGGGCAGCACGGACGGCTCGAGCTCGCGGCTGTCGTAGTTGGGCTTGAAGTCGACGGTGTCCTCGTCGATGGAGGCGGTCATCGCCACCGCCGGCGGCGCCATCCGGCACTCGGTGTAGCGCATCGCGGCGGGGGAGTCGTCGGGCGAGCCGAAGTTGCCGTGCCCGTCGATCATCGGCAGCCGCATCGACCACGGCTGGGCCATCCGGACCAGGGCGTCGTAGATCGCGCCGTCGCCGTGCGGGTGCAGCCGGCCCATGACCTCGCCGACGACGCGGGCGCTCTTCACGTGGCCGCGGTCGGGACGCAGGCCCATGTCGTTCATCGTGTAGAGGATGCGGCGCTGGACGGGCTTGAGGCCGTCGCGGGCGTCGGGCAGCGCCCGGGAGTAGATGACCGAGTAGGCGTACTCCAGGAACGACGCGCGCATCTCGTCGCCCACGTCGATGTCGAGGATGTGCTCCTCGAAGTCGTCGGGCAGGGGTGGTTGCGTCGTACGGCGTGCCATGCGGGCATTCTCCCCGGTGGGCCGGCCCGTTCACACGGGGGCTCGCCGCCCACCGACCGTCGATGTCGTGGGCGCCCACGAAATGCCCCGTTCTGGTCATGCCGGGCACGGTCGGCGGGCGGATAGTCGGATACGGGGAAGAGCCGACCGGAGGGACTGTCCGGTGAGTGTTGTCGCAGAGGAACGCCCGTCCTGGGCCTGGGCGGGCCTGGCGACCGTCGGGCTGTTCGCCCTCGGTGCGGTCGCGCCCTTCCCGGCGGTCAGTGAGGAGGCCCAGAACGACCCGGCGGCGCTGGTCCGCGCGCTCGACGGCCACGAGGTGTCGATCTTCGTCAGGAACGGGATCTCCTGGCTGGGCGTGGCGGCACTCCTGGTGTTCGTCGTGGGCCTGTTCCGCCACCTCGGCGCGCATCACCCGTCGGGGGCGCTGACCCCCGACGTCGCCCTCGCCGGTGGCCTGGTGACGGGCGCCGGCCTGTTCGTGGGCTACGGGATGCTCGCCACCATCGGTGGCGCCGTGTACGACGACCGGCCGGCGACGACGGTCGCGGCCGTGTACTCGGTGGCCGACGGCCTGGCCTACTCCATGTGGACCGGCATCGGCGTGGTGTGCGCGGCCGTCGCGGTGGCGGGCCTCCGGCGGCGCGGGGCGGCCCGGTGGATGGGGTACGTCAGCGCCGGCTTCACCGTGCTGTTCGCGGTCCTTGCGTTCTTCCCGTTCCTGAGCTGGTTCCCCGCGCTCATCTGGTTGCTCGTGACCAGTTCGGGATACCTGCTCACGGGGAGACGTGCTCGCTGACCCGCTAGATTTCGGGTGTGACCGCAGCCGGGACCCCCGACACCGAGCCGCACGAGCCCCCCAAGCACTGGGCGGCCGACGTGCTGCTGCTCGACGGGCGGACGGCGCACATCCGGCCGATCCGGCCCGACGACGCCGAGCGGCTGGTCGCGTTCTACTCCCGGGTCTCCGACGAGTCGAAGTACTTCCGCTTCTTCTCGCCGATGCCGACGCTCTCGGACCGCGACGTCGCACGCTTCACCCAGGTCGACCACCGCAACCGGGTCGCGTTCGTGCTGCTGCTGGCCGACGAGATCATCGCGGT
>CAVRMH010000015.1:0-39124 GCA_963721775.1 uncultured Actinomycetota bacterium
AGCCGCCGGAGCGGAGGAGGTCCGCGGTGTCGAGCTGGCGGTGCGGGCACCCCGGAACAGCACCAGGGCCAGTACGCCGGCGCACGCGGCGCAGGCCGCGGCCCCGAGGAACACCGCGTGCTCCTGGATCAGGGCGGCGTCGTCGGTGGCGCCGTCGCGCAGCGCGCCGTAGAACCGTCGCAGCCCGATCGTCGTGAGCGCCGAGATGCCGACCAGCATGCCGATCATCCGGGCCACCACGACCAGGGCGGAGGCCACGCCGTGGACCTCGTCGTCGGTGCTGGCCAGCAGTGCGGCGTTCACCGGTGCCAGCGCGAGGCCGAACCCGAACCCGCACAGCAGCAGCGTGCCGTTGACCGAGAAGTGCTCCAGCGACGTCCTGCCCCACTGCGCCATCAGCACGAACCCGACCGCCGAGCAGGCCATCCCGATCGCGGTGACCACCCCGGCGTTGAACCAGCGGATGAGGTATCCGCCGAGCACCGCACCGACCGGCAGCGCGATGAGGAAGCGCACCAGCACCAGCGCCGCCATCAGCTGCGACTCCCGGTAGATCGTGGTCCGCGCGAAGATCGGGATGTCGATGAGGGCCGCGATGAGCGCGGAGCCGACGAAGAAGCTGACCAGCAGCGAGCCCCACGCCGGCACGCGGCGGATCGCGCCGCGGGGATGAGCGGGGACTCGGCCCGGCCCAGGTGCGCGAGGAACGCCACCAGCGCGACGGCGGAGCCGAGCAGGAACCACGGGCCCTGGTCGGAGAAGACCTGCACCTCGGGGTCCGCGGTCGCGAAGGCGAGGATGATGCCGCCCAGGGCGGTGGCCAGCAGCAGCGCGCCGACCAGGTCGGCCTGCCGGACGTGCGCGAACCACGTGCGTACGTCGACCAGCGGGCGTTTCGCGAACAGGCAACGCAGTGCCAGCACGATCGCCGCGACGATCGTGGTCACGCCGATCGGGGTGAACCACCGGCTGTCGCCGGCGTACGGGATGAAGAGCTGGCCCCAGGTGAGGTCGCGCTGCAGGAACGGCGGCTGGGCCATCGTGATCGCCCCGGCCACCACGGTGACCACCGCCGCGACCAGCCCGATCCAGTCCGGGCGACCCCGCGAGCGGGCGGTCGCGAAGGCCTCGCCGCCGGCGATCTGCCGGATCGTGGCGGCCAGCACCAGCGCCACCACGAGGTTGACCACGAAGATGCCCTGCCAGTCGGTCAGCGCCAGCACGACCGCCCCGAACAGCGGGCCGAGCACGCTGCCGAGCTCCTGCACCGCCGAGACGATGCCGAGCGGGACGCCGCGCCGCTCGGCCGGGTAGAGGTCGGCGACCAGTGCCAGCGTCGCCGGAACCAGTCCACCGCCGCCGACGCCCTGGAGGTAGCGGCCGGCGACCATGCTGGGCAGGTCGTAGGCGAGCGCGGTGACCAGCGAGCCGGCCGCGAACACCACCAGCGACATCACCAGCACCGGCACCCGGCCGCGCAGGTCGGCGATCCGCCCGATCAGCGGCAGCATGGCGACGTACCCGAGCAGGAAGCCGGAGACGATCGGTGCCGCCCGCTGGAGCTCGTTGATCGGGATCCGCGCGGTCGACATCATGTCCGGCAGCGCGAGCACCACGACGTACGTGTCGGCGGCCGCGAACGCGACGGCGACGGCCGCGAGGGCGAGCAGGGCCCGGGAGGAGCCACTCACCGAGCCCGGCTCGGTCACGGCGCGGAGATGTCCTTCTCGGTCCCGTAGTCGTCGAAGTCCAGGGTGTACGTCATGTGGTCGCTGTCGGGGTAGAACGCGCCGGTCAGCTTCGCCTGGCGCAGCTCGCCGTCGCTGCTGATGGTGTACGTCGCGTCGAAGTCGTCACCGGACGAGCTCGGGATCACCGACTTGACGAAGCTCGCCGGGACGGTGCCGGTGTACTCGGTGAGGATCTCCTCGTTGTTCGCCCCGCCGCGGACCTCGTCGCCCTTCTTCAGGTTGTCGGTGTTCACCAGCAGGTCGGAGAGCCCGCCCGAGGTCTCCATCAGGTCGGCCGGGTTGGGGGCGCCGTAGTCCGCGGGGTTGGCCTTGGTGAAGCCCGGGGTGAGGAACTTGATCCAGACCTTGCCGTCGGTGGCGATCACGTCGACGTCGACCGAGACCCCGGAGACCTCGGCGGTGATGGTGCCCTCGAACGCCGGCGGGTGGACGCCGACGCCCTCGGCGTGGGTGAGCCCCTGGATGCCGTCGGGCAGGTCCGTGGTGGACAGCTCGATCTTCACCCCGGAGGTCTCGTCGAGGGTCTTCTTGGCCAGCGCCATGACCTCCGCGGGGTCCTTGCCCTTGCTCACGCCGTCCTCGGCCGAGCTCCCGGAGCAGCCGGCGGTGGTCAGGGCGATGAGGACTGCCAGGGCAGTCATGGCGGGTCGCAGCATGCTTCTACCCTGCCACACGGTCCGAGCCCCCGAGGCGTACGGCGACCGGGCCTGCGACGGCGGCGATCGGCTGCGATCCGGGGGTGCCCGAGCCGTCCCGACGACCGGTGGCCGGGGGCAGCTCGACGGGAGCGCCGCTGGACGCGGCGGCGCGGGCGGGGGCGGCGCCCGCCCAGGCGAAGACCAGGGCGTCCTCGCCCCGCAGGAAGCGGTGGCAGCGCACGCCGCCGGTGCCGCGACCCTTGGTGGGGTACTCGCCGAACGGGGTGACCTTCACCGAGCCGGGCTCGGTGCCGGGCAGGGCCGTCGAGGACCCGGACGCGGTGACCACCACCGCGTCGACCGCGGGGTCGAGCACGCCGAACCAGAGGGCCGCCTGACCCGCGGCGACGCGGACGCCGGCGATCCCGCCGCCCGCGCGGCCCTGCGGCCGCACGTTGTCCGCGGCGTAGTGCAGCAGCTGGGCGTCGGTGGTGATGAAGCACAGCGTCTCGGAGCCGGTGACCAGCTCGACGGCACCGACGACCTCGTCGCCGTCCTTGAGGGAGATGACCTCCCACTCGTCACGGTTGAGGACCTCGGGGATGACCCGCTTCACGACGCCGTCGCGGGTGCCGAGGGCAAGGCCGGGACCGTCGGTGGCCAGGGAGGTCAGGGCCAGCAGGCGCTCGCCGTTCTCGAGCGGCAGGACCTCGCTGACCGGCAGCCCGCCGCCCAGGTGGGGGTCGTTGGCGGAGGGCGGCAGCGCGGGCAGGTCGAGCACGCCGAGCTTGATCACGCGGCCCCGGCTGGTGAGCGCGCCGACCTCGCCGCGGGCAGTGCTCCGCACGGCGGAGACGATGACGTCGTGCTTCGCCCGCCCGTCACCGGTGCCGGGCGCCTCGTCCGTGGTGGTCCGGGCCAGCAGGCCGCTCGAGGAGAGGTAGACCAGGCAGGGGTCGTCGGCCACCTCGAGGGGGGTCGCGGCCGCGGTCACCGCCGCGGAGCCCGCGGACTCCAGCAGGACGGTACGGCGCGGGGTGCCGTAGGTCTTCGCGACCTCGGAGAGCTCGTCGGAGACGACCTTCCGCAGCAGCTTGTCGTCGGCCAGGATCGCGTCGAGCTCCTCGATGGTGCGGCGCAGCTCCTCGGCCTCCTTCTCCAGCTCGAGCTTGCTGAACTTCGTCAGCCGGCGCAGCGGCATGTCGAGGATGTAGTCGGCCTGGAGGTCGCTGAGGTCGAAGATGTCGATCAGCCGCTCCTTCGCCGCGCCCGCGTTGTCGGAGGACCGGATCACCTGGATGACCTCGTCGATGTCCAGGATCGCGATGAGCAGGCCGTCGACGAGGTGCAGCCGGTCGGCCGCCTTGCCGCGGCGGAAGACCGAGCGGCGGCGTACGACGTCGAAGCGGTGGCCGACGAAGACCTCGAGCAGCTCCTTGAGGCCGAGGGTGCGGGGCTGGCCGTCGACCAGGGCGACGGTGTTGATGCCGAAGGAGTCCTCGAGCGGCGTCTGCTTGTACAGCTGTTCGAGCAGCGCCTCGGGGACGAAGCCGTTCTTGACCTCGATGACCAGCCGCAGGCCCTTCTCGCGGTCGGTGAGGTCCTTGACGTCGGCGATGCCCTGGATCTTCTTGCCCTGCACGAGCGTCTTGATCCGCTCGACGACCTTCTCGGTGCCGACGCCGTACGGCATCTCGGTGACCACGATGCCCTTGCGGCGCGGGGTCACCGACTCGATGCGGGCGGTGGCGCGCATGCGGAAGGTGCCGCGGCCGGTCTCGTAGGCGTCGCGGATGCCCTCGAGCCCGACGATCTTGCCGCCGCTGGGCAGGTCCGGGCCGGGGATGAAGCGCATCAGGTCGTCGACGGTCGCCTTCGGGTGGGTGATCAGGTGCTTGAGCGCCTGCACCACCTCGACCAGGTTGTGCGGGGCGATGTTGGTGGCCATGCCGACCGCGATGCCGGTGGTGCCGTTGACGATGAGGTTGGGGATCGCCGAGGGCAGCACGGACGGCTCGAGCTCGCGGCTGTCGTAGTTGGGCTTGAAGTCGACGGTGTCCTCGTCGATGGAGGCGGTCATCGCCACCGCCGGCGGCGCCATCCGGCACTCGGTGTAGCGCATCGCGGCGGGGGAGTCGTCGGGCGAGCCGAAGTTGCCGTGCCCGTCGATCATCGGCAGCCGCATCGACCACGGCTGGGCCATCCGGACCAGGGCGTCGTAGATCGCGCCGTCGCCGTGCGGGTGCAGCCGGCCCATGACCTCGCCGACGACGCGGGCGCTCTTCACGTGGCCGCGGTCGGGACGCAGGCCCATGTCGTTCATCGTGTAGAGGATGCGGCGCTGGACGGGCTTGAGGCCGTCGCGGGCGTCGGGCAGCGCCCGGGAGTAGATGACCGAGTAGGCGTACTCCAGGAACGACGCGCGCATCTCGTCGCCCACGTCGATGTCGAGGATGTGCTCCTCGAAGTCGTCGGGCAGGGGTGGTTGCGTCGTACGGCGTGCCATGCGGGCATTCTCCCCGGTGGGCCGGCCCGTTCTCACGGGGGCTCGCCGCCCACCGACCGTCGATGTCGTGGGCGCCCGCGGAAATGCCCCGTTCTGGTCATGCCGGGCACGGTCGGCAGGCGGATAGTCGGATACGGGGAAGAGTCGACCGGAGGGACTGTCCGGTGAGTGATGTCGCAGCGGGACGCCCGTCCTGGGCCTGGGCGGGCCTGGTGACCGTCGGGCTGTTCGCGGCCGGTGCGGTCGCGCCCTTCCCGGCGGTGAGTGAGGACGCCCAGGACGACCCGGCGGCGCTGGTCCGCGCGCTCGACGGCCACGAGGTGTCGATCTTCGTCAGGAACGGGATCTCCTGGCTGGGCGTGGCGGCACTCCTCGTGTTCGTGGTGGGCCTGTTTCGCCACCTCGCTGCGCATCACCCGTCCGGGGCGCTGACCCCCGACGTCGCCCTCGCCGGTGGCCTGGTGACGGGCGCCGGCCTGTTCGTGGGCTACGGGATGCTGGCCTCCATCGGTGGCGCCGTGTACGACGACCGGCCGGCGACGACGGTCGCGGCCGTGTACTCGGTGGCCGACGGGCTGGCCTACTCCATGTGGACCGGCATCGGCGTGGTGTGCGCGGCCGTCGCGCTGGCGGGCATCCGGCGGCGCGGAGCGGCCCGGTGGATGGGCTACGTCAGCGCCGGCTTCACCGTGCTGTTCGCGCTCCTTGGCGTTCTTCCCGTTCCTGAGCTGGTTCCCCGCGCTCATCTGGTTGCTCGTGACCAGTTCGGGATACCTGCTCATGGGGAGACGTGCTCGCTGACCCGCTAGATTTCGGGTGTGACCGCAGCCGGGACCCCCGACACCGAGCCGCACGAGCCCCCCAAGCACTGGGCGGCCGACGTGCTGCTGCTCGACGGGCGGACGGCGCACATCCGGCCGATCCGGCCCGAGGACGCCGAGCGGCTGGTGGCGTTCTACTCCCGGGTCTCCGACGAGTCGAAGTACTTCCGGTTCTTCTCGCCGATGCCGACGCTCTCGGACCGCGACGTCGCACGCTTCACCCAGGTCGACCACCGCAACCGGGTCGCGTTCGTGCTGCTGCTGGCCGACGAGATCATCGCGGTCGGGCGCTACGACCGGGTCGAGGCGGGGGAGGCCGAGGTCGCGTTCCTCGTCGAGGACGCCCACCACGGCCGCGGCATCGCCCAGATCCTGCTCGAGCACCTCGCCCAGGCGGGCCGCGAGCAGGGGATCGACAAGTTCGTCGCGGAGATCCTGCCGAACAACCAGCGGATGATCACCACGTTCCGGGCCGCGGGCTACCACCTCGCCGGCGGCTTCGAGGACGGGGTGATGAGCTTCGAGTTCCCCATCGACCCCACCGACACCGCGATGGGCGTCATGGAGCACCGCGAGCACCGCGCGGAGTCCACCTCGATCGCCAAGTTCTTCGACGCCCGGTCGGTCGCGGTCATCGGCGCCAGCCGCCGCCAGGACACCATCGGCCAGGCCCTGGTCCGCAACCTGGTGACCGGTGACTTCACCGGCGTCGTGCACGCGGTGAACCCCACCGCCGACGCCGTCTCCGGGCTGCAGGCCTACAAGTCCGTCTCCGACATCCCCGGCCCGGTCGACGTCGCCGTCGTCGCCGTGCCGGCCAACGCCGTGCAGGACGTCGTCCTCGACTGCGCCGCCAAGGGCGTGCACGGGCTGGTCGTGATCTCCTCCGGCTTCGCCGAGACCGGTGACGAGGGCCGCCGCCGCCAGCGCCGGCTGGTGGGCCTGGCCCGCTCCTACGGCCTGCGCCTGATCGGCCCCAACTGCCTGGGCGTGATCAACACCGACCCGGACGTGTCGCTGAACGCCTCGCTGTCGCCGCTGATGCCGGCCCGGGGCCGGGCCGGCTTCTTCTGCCAGTCCGGCGCGCTGGGCTCCGCGATCCTCGAGAAGGTCTCCAACCGCGGCCTGGGGCTCTCCACGTTCGTGAGCGCCGGCAACCGCGCCGACGTCTCGGGCAACGACCTGCTGCAGTACTGGGAGGAGGACGACTCCACCGAGGTCGTCCTGCTCTACCTCGAGTCGATCGGCAACCCGCGGAAGTTCTCGCGGATCGCCCGCCGCGTCTCGCGCCGCAAGCCGATCGTCGCGGTCCGCTCCGGGCGCACGACCCAGGGCGTGCCGATGGGCCACGCGGTCCGCGACCCTGTCCGCGCCCCAGCACGCGGTCGACGCGATGTTCCGGCAGGCCGGGGTGATCCAGGTCGACACGCTCGAGGAGATGTTCGACGTCGCCCAGCTGCTGGCCCACCAGCCGCTGCCCACCGGGCGCCGGGTCGCGGTGGTCGGCAACTCCGACGCGCTCGGGCTGCTCGCCGCGGACGCCGCGGCCGCGGTCGGGCTGGTGGTGGGCCGCTCGGTGGCGCTCGGCGCGGAGGCCACCGCGGAGGACTTCGAGGACGCCCTGGACGCGGCCATCGACGATCCCGAGATCGACTCCGTCGTGGCGGTCTACATCCCCCCGCTCAACGTGACCGGCGAGGAGGTCGCCAACGTCCTCGCCGCGGTGGGGGAGCAGTCCGACAAGCCGCTGGTCTCGACGTTCCTCGGCGCCGAGGGCGTGCCCGAGCTGCTGCGCGTCCCCGACGTCGCCGGGTCGACGGCCGGCCGCGGCTCGGTGCCGTCGTACCCCGCGGTCGAGGCGGCGGTGCGGGCGCTGGCCCGCGTCGTGGAGTACGCCGTGTGGCTGCGCACCCCGGTCGGCGAGCCGGGCGACCCGGGCGAGGTCGACCAGATCGGTGCCAAGAAGCTGCTCAACACGATCCTCATGGAGTCGCCCGAGGGCCGGGAGCTGGAGTTCTCCGAGCTGCAGGCGCTGCTCGGTGCCTACGGCATCGACCTGTGGGAGCCGTGCTCCGTCCGGACGCTCGACGCCGCCATCCGGGCCGGCGAGGAGCTCGGCTGGGACGTCGTGCTCAAGGCGACCGCCGGGCACCTGCGCCAGCGTCCCGACCTGGCCCACGTGTGGCGCAACATCGCGAGCGCGGAGGAGATGCGCACGGCCTGGGCGAGCCTGGGCGAGCTCATCGACGAACCGGAGAACGCCGGCTTCGTCGTGCAGAAGGTGGCACCTCCCGGCGTCCCGGTGGCGATCGGCGCGGTGGAGGACCCGATGTTCGGGCCGGTCACCTCGTTCGGCATCTCGGGGCCGCTGACCGAGCTGCTCGGGGACCGGGCCTACCGGATCCCGCCGCTCAGCCAGCACGACGCCCGGGCGATGACCCGTGAGATCAAGAGCTCGCCGCTGCTCTTCGGCTACCGCGGCAGCGAGGTCGTCGACGTCGACCGGGTCGAGGAGCTGATCGTGCTGGTGTCCCGGCTCAAGAACGACTTCCCGCAGCTGCGCACGCTCGACCTGTCGCTGGTGCTGGCCGGCAAGGACGCCGCGACCGTGCTGACCGCCGCGGCCACCGTCGAACCGGTCGCCGACCCTCGCTCGGACTGGTTCGTGCGGAGGCTGAGCCAGGCGCCCGACGACACCCTGCAGGACTGATTCGTCCCGTTTATATGGTTCGCCTCCCGTCGGTGGCGCGAGGGAGGATGACTCCGTCGTGAGCCTCGACGACGTGATCCCGGGCGAGACCCGCGTCCGCGACCTGGACCCCCGGGTCCGGCGCCTGCTCGTCGGCTTCGCCTTCTCCGCCCTCGGGTCGGGCCTCACGATGCCGTTCCTCTACGTCTACCTCGCCGAGGTGCGTGGCTTCGCCACCGCTTCGGTGGGCCTGGTCTTCGCGTGGATGGGCCTGCTCGGCTTCGCCGCCGCACCGGTCGGCGGCACCCTGATCGACCGCTTCGGCCCGCGGCCGGTGATGGTCAGCGGCCTGGTCGTGGAGTCCCTGGCGACGATGTCGATCGGGCACGTCGAGACGATCACCGAGGGGTACGTCGTGGCGTCGGTGATGGTGCTCGGCACGGTCGGGCTGTGGCCGGCGTCGACCGCCCTGCTGACCCGGCTGGTGGCCGAGTCGGCACGCGAGAAGATCTACGGGCTGAACTTCATGATGCTGAACGCCGGGCTCGGCCTCGGCGGCCTGATCACCGCGCTGCTCGTCGACGTCGAGTCGGTGGAGAGCTTCCAGCGGCTCTACGTCATCGACGGGGCGACGTACCTCGTGCACCTCGCGGCGGTCCTCAGCCTCCCGCGCGGCACCGGCAGCGTCCCCACCCGGGACGACGACACCGAGTCGATCGCCCAGGTCGGCTGGGCGGTGGTGCTGCGCGACCGGACGCTGCTGCGGGTGATCGGCTTCTCGGTCATCGCGGTCACCTTCGGCTACGCCCAGATGGAGGCCGGTCTCGCGGCGTACGCCGTGGACGTCGCGGAGGTGCCGGCCAGGGCGCTGGGCTTCGCGTACGCCGCCAACACGGCCGCGATCGTGTTCGGCCAGCTGGTCACGCTGCGCCTGATCAAGGGGCGCCGACGCTCGTCGATGCTGGGCCTGTGCGCGGCGACCTGGTCGGTGGCGTGGGTCGTCATCGCGGCCGCTGACACGGTCGACGGCTGGGTCGCGGTCGGCGCGATCGTGCTCGGCCTGGGCCTGTTCGGGGTGGGCGAGACGATCTGGGCGCCGGTCGCCCCGGCCATCGTCAACGACCTGGCCCCGGAGGAGATGCGGGGCCGCTACAACGCGCTCCAGAGCATGACCTTCACCGTCGGCTCGATCGTCGGCCCGGCGACCGCCGGCATGCTCATCGGCAACGACCTGCCCGGGGTCTGGGTCGGCTGCGTGGTCGGCGGCACCGCGCTGGCGGCGGTGGCCTTCGTGTCGCTCCGCAGGCACCTCACCGAGGCCCAGGACGGCCTGGCCGGATCGCTCGACGATGCCGCCCTGCACTCATGAGCGGGATCCCGGCGGCCCGTGACAGACTCGTCGCATGCGCAACCGCAGTCTGACCGAGCCGTCCGAGGTGTCCTCCGCCCTGCATGCCGCGATCGACCGCACCGGGTACTACCCGGACGTGGTCACCGACGGTGTCGACTCGGCGATCGCGGGGGAGCAGGTGACCGGCTTCTACGTCCACCACGAGCCGACCATCGAGCGCGACGAGGTGCGCCGCCACATCACGGTCGTGGTGCTGACCCCCAGCCGGCTGATCCTGGCGCACACCGACGAGCACGCCGGCGACGACCTGCTGCCGCAGCCCTACACCTCGACCTCGACCGAGGCGATCGCCCTGTCCTCGGTCAAGTCGGTCGTGGTCACCCGGATGATCGCGAACCCGACCTCGGGGCCGCAGCCGGCCGCCGAGGCGGTGCTCACCATCGGCTGGGGCGGCGTCGGCCGCCTCGACCTCGAGCCGGCCGGGTGCAGCGACCCCGAGTGCGAGGCCGACCACGGCTACACCGGCGTGCTGGCCGCCGACGACTTCTCGCTGCGGGTGTCCGCGGCCGCCGAGGGCCCGGACGCGGTGAACTCCCTGCTGGAGTTCGCGCAGACGCTCTCCGCCGCGACGCAGGTCCCTTGAGTCCAGGTCCCGTGAGCCCAGCGGCAAAGGATGCGGCGGCGTTCGTCGAGCCCGCCTACGGCTCGCGCTCGCTCGGCGACGTGGTGCCGGCGGTCTCGGCCGCCCTCGGGATCGGACCGGTCAACGCGAACCCGACCGGGCTGGTGCTGCCGCCGGCTCCGGCGTACGTCGTGTTCCTCGTCGACGGCCTCGGCCAGGAGCTGCTGACCCGCTACGCCCACGCGGCGCCGTACCTCGCCTCCCTGCTGGCCGACCCGCACAACGCCGCCGGCACCGCCGGGGTGCCGTCGACCACCGCCACCTCGCTCACCTCGCTGGGCACGGCGCTGCTCCCCGGGCAGCACGGCCTGGTCGGGTTCACCGCGCGGATCCCGGGGACCGACAAGCTGCTCAACCACCTGCAGTGGGACAAGTCCGTGGACCCCACCCAGTGGCAGCCGCACCCGACCGCGTTCGCGGCGCTGGCCGCCGCCGGCGTCCACGTGACCGCGGTGAACAAGCGCGAGTTCGTCTCCTCGGGGCTCACCGTGGCCGCCCACCGCGGGGCGGCGTACGTCGGCGCCGACAAGGTGGGCGAGCGGATCGCCGCAGCGGTCAGCGCCTCCGCCCACACGCCCTCGCTCACCTACGTCTACGACGGCGACCTCGACTGGACCGGCCACCGCTTCGGGGTCGCGTCCGCCGCCTGGCTGCAGCAGCTGGCGATGATCGACGCCGCCGCGGAGCAGCTGCGCGAGTCGCTGCCGCGGTCGACGCGGCTCCTGGTGCTGGCCGACCACGGCATGGTCGACAGCCCCCAGGACGCACGCGTCGACGTCGACGAGGTGCTGGTGCTCCGCGACGGCGTCGCCCTGCTCGGGGGCGAGGCCCGCTTCCGCCATCTCTACTGCCGACCGGGCGCGGTGGACGACGTCGCGGCGACCTGGCGCGCGGTCCTGGGCGACCGGGCAACCGTGCGCACACGCGACGAGGTGGTCGCCTCGGGCTGGCTGGGTCCGGTCGAGGCCGCCGTCCTGCCGCGGCTCGGCGACGTGATGGTGGCCTGCCACGGCGACCACGCGGTGGTCTCGACGCACGACTTCGAGTACGAGAACAAGCTGGTCGGGCTGCACGGCTCGCTGACCCCCGACGAGATGCTGATCCCCCTCCTGGTCGACTGAGCCTGCGTCGACCGAGCGGTCACTCCGGGTGGTTGTGGCTGTCGCCGCCGATGCGGAACGACGACGTGACGCCGCCGTACATCAGGTGGGCCACCAGGCCCTCGGCCGCGTGCGGCAGGTTGTGGCAGTGGTCCATCCAGATGCCGGGGTTGTCCGCCACGAGGGCGATCTCGAACTCCTGGCCGGAGGCCACCTCCAGCGAGTCCACCCACCACGGGCTGCCCGTGGACGGCTCGCCGTTGCGGGAGAGCACCACCGCATGGTGACCGTGCAGGTGCATCGGGTGGGCGTCGCCGCTGCCGTTGTCGATCCTGAAGACCACGACGTCGCCCTCGTCGACCATGTACATCGGGATGTCGGGGTAGAGGTGGCCGTTGATCGTCCACCACCGCCCGGGCTTCCCGTCGAGGAAGCCCAGCCGCCGTCCGATCCGGTAGTCGAAGGTCCGGTCGGCAGCCTCGGGGTCGAACCCCAGGTCGCCGGGCGTCCCGTAGTGCAGCAGGTCGACGAAGTCCTCGGCTGGTCCGTCACCTCGCCGCCCGCCGGGTCGCCGCCGACGGTGATCGCGGTGGTCCCACCGAACTCCACCCGCACCCCGCCCTCGGGCACGGTGAGCCCGAGGTCGACCCGGGCCCCGGCCGTCAGCTGGTAGGCCCGGTCCTCGACCGGGGTGGGCCCGTGGACGTCGGTGCCGTCGACCGCCAGGACCGTCGTACGCCGCCCCGCTCACCCACACCGGCTGCACGCCGTTGTCGGTGTTCACCACCCGCAGCCGGACGCGCTGACCCGGCTCCGCGTCGACGGCCGTGGTGCCCTCGGTGCCGTTGAGGGTCGCCGAGGACCGGTAGCGGTGCAGGACGACCACCTGGTCCAGGACGTCCGGTGCCGGTGCCCGCGGCGCCACCACGAGGGCACCGAGCAGGCCCTTGCGCACCTGCTCGTGCGAGACCTGGTGGGCGTGGTACCAGAAGGTCCCGGCCTGGTCGGCGACGAAGCGGTAGGTGAACTCCTCGCCCGGACCCACGGCGTCCTGGGTCACCCCGGCCACCCCGTCCATGGCGTTCGGCACGTCCACCCCGTGCCAGTGCAGGGTGGTGCCCTGGTCGAGGTCGTCGTTGACGAGCCGCACCTCCACCAGGTCGCCCTGCGTCGCGCGGAGCACCGGCCCCGGCGAGCTGCCGTTGACCGTGATCCGGTCGCCGTCGCGGCGCACCGTCAGCGTCTCGGTCACGTCCGCGGGTCGGTCGGGGTCCGCGACGAGGTCGGCCACGGGTACGCCGTGATGGTGGTGGTGACCGCTGCTCGGCCCGCCGCCGTAGTCGGCGTACCCCATCTCGGCCATGTCGTAGCTGTCGGGCAACCGGCAGGACTGCCACATCCAGGCGAGCGGCACCACGATGGCGGCGGTCGCCAGCAGCGCGAGCAGCAGGCGCACGCGGCCGGAACGCATCGGACCTCCGTCAGGCGGACCTCGGCGACGGGTTCCTCCGCTCGTGTGCTCGCCCGAACCGACGCGCCGTCCGGTCTCCACCGCCAGCCCGAGGACCAGCAGCGCGTTGAGTCCGTGCAGCGCCCCGAAGATCGGGTAGTCGTGCCCGAGCTGCGGCAGGATCTGCGACTGCACGATCACCAGGGCGAACAGGACGGCGGCGTACTTGACGCCGCCGGGCACCTTGGCGAAGAACGCGATGATGAGCAGGACCAGCGAGAGCACCGGGATCACGAGCGCGCCGTTCAGCCCGTGGATCATGAACCCGCGCTCGGCGGTGAAGTTCCAGCCGCAGTCCTCGCACTCGAGGACCGACTTGTTGAACGTGTTCCCGTCGTCGATCCACTTGCTGAAACCGAAGAGCGCCCAGGCGATCATGGTGGCCTGGACGACCACCTCGACGGCGATCAGGTACGCCAGGACCCGATAGGTGGCCTTCATCTCAACCCCTCTCCCCGGGCGTGCGACGACGACCCGGATCCCTCCCTGATTTCAGGATCGACCCGGCACGCATGCCGTGTGCCATGACCCGTCCGGACCCCGGGCGACCCCAGTGCCGGACCCGGGGTTGTTGACGACCGTCACCGGCAGGACGAGGATCGACGAGCCTGCGCGGGTGCGGGCACGGGGGCTCCTCCGCGACGGCGCGGGTCGACAGATCGTCGACCCGGCCCCTTTCGGAGGTTCTCGGATGAAACGACACGCAAGCGCCGCCCTCGTGGTGGCGACCGCCCTGGCGGTGTCCTCGGTGGCCAGCAGCGCCCCGTCCCCACTGCGCTCCAGTGACGAGGTGGCCCTCGCGCCCACCCGGTCGGCCCCCAGCTCGGGGATCGAGCGCAAGGTCGACGACCTGCTTCGCCGGATGACCACCAAGGAGAAGCTGCAGCAGGTGCAGCTGCTCTCCGACGGCCAGGTCACCGACGCGGACGCCAAGGCCGGCGTGGGCGGGGTGTTCAGCCTGACCGACCCGGCCCGGATCGACGAGCTCCAGCACATCGCGGTCGAGCAGTCCCGGCTCGGGATCCCGATCCTGTTCGCCTACGACACGATCCACGGCTACCGCACGATCTTCCCGGTCCCGCTCGGTGCCGCCAGCTCGTTCGACCCGAACGTCGCCCACACGGACGCCAGGATCGGCGCCCGCGAGTCGACCACGGTCGGCATCAAGCAGATCTACAGCCCGATGGTCGACGTCTCCCACGAGCCGCGCTGGGGACGCATCGTCGAGGGCAACGGCGAGGACCCCTACCTCGGCTCGGTGTTCGCCGCGGCCCGGGTGACGGGCGCCCAGGGCGACGACTACTCCGGCGCCGACAAGGTGGTCACCAGCGTCAAGCACTTCGTCGGCCTACGGCCAGCCCGAGGGCGGCCGCGACTACAACACCACCGACATGTCCGACAGCCGGCTGCGCAACATCTACCTGCCGCCGTTCAAGGCCGCGATCGACGCGGGCGCGGACACGGTGATGTGCTCGTTCAACTCCATCAACGGCGTCCCCGGGCTGCGCCAACAGCTACACCGAGACCGACATCCTGAAGAAGGAGTGGGGCTTCGACGGGTTCATCGAGAGCGACTACACCGCCGTCGCCGAGACGCGCGCCTGCCCGCCGAGTCGACCCGGACACCGGCTCGTGCGGCCACGGCACCGCCG
The DNA here is from genome assembly GCA_963721775.1 of uncultured Actinomycetota bacterium. Taxonomy (GTDB): domain Bacteria; phylum Actinomycetota; class Actinomycetes; order Propionibacteriales; family Nocardioidaceae; genus Nocardioides. Next base: position 14,701 of record CAVRMH010000015.1, read on the forward strand.
CCGACGGGCCCGAGGCCGGTGCCGACGCGCTGATGGCCGGCACCGACTCGGAGATGGTCAGCACCCACATCCGCGACAACGGCGAGCAGCTGCTGCGCGACGGCCGGATCACCCGGGCCCGGCTCGACGACGCCGTACGCCGGATCCTGCGGGTGAAGTTCCGCGCCGGCCTGTTCGACCACCCGTACGTCGACCAGACGCGCGCGACCGACCCGGCCAGCTTCGTCACGGCGGCCGACCGGAAGGCGGCCCGCGAGGCGGCCGGCCGGTCGATGGTGCTGCTGCAGAACGAGGGCGCCACGCTGCCCGCTCGACCCGTCGAAGAAGACCGCCGTGATCGGCCCGCTCGCCGACAACCAGCACGCCATGCTCGGCCCCTGGTGGGGTCGCGGGCTCGACGAGGACGCGGTCAGCGTGCTCGACGGCATCACCGCCCAGTCCCCGGGTGCGACGTACGCCGAGGGCTGCACGATGGCGCCGACCGAGCCGCCGAACAACACCCCGGAGGACGAGTGCGGCTCCGACGACGGCTTCGCCGACGCGGTCGCGGCGGCCGAGGACGCCGACCAGGTGGTGCTCGCCCTCGGCGAGTCCCGCGAGATGAGCGGCGAGGCAGCCTCCCGGTCGGAGATCGGCCTGCCGGGCAAGCAGCAGGAGCTGATCGACGCGATCAAGAAGACCGGCAAGCCGTTCGTGGTCGTGCTGTTCAACGGCCGGCCGCTCACCCTCGGTGACGTGGCCGCGTCCTCGCCGGCGGTGCTCGAGGCGTGGTTCCCGGGCATCGAGGCCGGCAACGCGGTGGCCGACGTGGTCTTCGGGAAGGTCAACCCCGGCGGCAAGCTGCCGGTCTCGTTCCCGCAGCGGCTCGGCCAGGTGCCGATCTACTACAACCACGAGCCGACCGGCCGCCCGTGCGACGTGACCCAGAAGTACGTCTCGCGCTACCGCGACCTGCGCTCGTGCGACCCGCTGTACGCCTTCGGGTTCGGGCTCAGCTACACCACGTTCGACATCTCGAACCTGCGGCTGGACCGGACGCGGATGAGCCCGCGGGGCAAGGTGCACGTCACGGTCACGGTGAAGAACACCGGTGACGTCGCCGGCGACGAGGTCGTGCAGCTCTACCTGCACGACCCGGTGGCCAGCCTCTCCCAGCCGGTCCGCCGGCTGCGGGGCTTCGAGCGGGTCACTCTCGCGAAGGGCCAGTCGAAGGAGGTCGGCTTCACCGTCGACCGCAGCGACGTCGGCTTCTGGGACAACCGCGGGAAGTTCGTGGTGGAGCCCGGCGAGATCCAGCTGTACGTCGGGAACTCGTCGAAGGCCGAGCTGACGAAGTCGTTCACCGTCACGCGGTGATCATGCTGGATTCACTAGGTACCTAGTGAAACTGGCGCTTACCTCGCGAAGTATCGCGCGGTAAGCGCCAGTTTCGCGTGGTCAGCCGACCGCCGTCAGCCGAACGGCAGCGGCTCCGGGGCGAGCGAGACCGCCTTGGCACGGGCGGCGGTCAGCCGCCGGCGGTGGTGCTGGCGGCAGAGCACCTCGTAGGCCACGTCGACGTCGGCGTCCTGGTCGGCGGTCTCGACGTCGCCGACGACGATCACCTCGCCCTCGGTCACCATGGCGCCGTTCTCGGTGCGGGCGTTGTGGGTGGCCCGCTTGCCGCACCAGCACAGCGCCTCGACCTGGAGCACGTTCATCCGGTCGGCCAGCTCGACCAGCCGGGCGCTGCCCGCGAAGAGCTGGGAGCGGAAGTCGGTGAGGATGCCGAACGCGAACACGTCGATCTGGAGCTCGTCGACGATCCGGGCCAGCTGGTCGATCTGGGCCGCGGAGTAGAACTGGGCCTCGTCGCAGATCAGGTAGTCGATCCGGCCGCCCTGGGTGAGCGTGTTCACGACGTACTTCCAGAAGTCGAAGTCGTCCTGCACCTCGAGCGCCTCGTGGGTCAGCCCCAGACGTGAGGAGAGCGTGGCCTCGCCGGCCCGGTCGTGGGTGGTGAAGATCCGGCCGATCCGGCCCCGCGCCGCGTGGTTGTGGTTGGTCTGCAGCGCCAGCGTGCTCTTGCCCGAGTCCATGGTGCCGGTGAAGAAGTGAAGTTCAGCCACGGGCGGCAATGATGCCACCCCGAGCCACCGCCGGGCGCGCGGGCCGCGCCGGTGACAGACTGGCCGTATGACCAGTCCACTGGTCTCCGCAGCCGAGCTCCGTTCCCGCCTCGGCGAGGTCACCGTCCTGGACGTCCGCTACCGCACGGGCGCCCCGTCCGGGCTCGCCGAGTACGTCGCCGGGCACATCCCCGGGGCGGCGTACGTCGACCTCGACCAGGACCTCGCCGGCCCGCCCGGGGAGAAGGGCCGGCACCCGCTGCCGGACCCCGACCGGTTCATCGAGGCGATGCAGCGCGTCGGCGTGGGCCTCGAGGGCGGCGTGGTCGTGTACGACGACTGGTCCGGCCAGGCGGCCGCCCGGGCGTGGTGGCTGCTGCGGCACTACGGGCACCACGACGTGCGCGTGCTCGACGGTGGGTGGAGCGCCTGGCGGTCCGTCGGTGGTGACGTCGAGACCGGCGAGACGCAGCCGGCGCGCGGCGGCTTCCACGGCCGGCCGGGGTCGATGGGCGTCGTCGATGCCGCCGGCGTGCCGTCCGTCGACGTGCTGGTGGACGCGCGGGCACCGGAGCGCTACCGCGGCGAGATGGAGCCGATCGACCCGGTCGCGGGCCACATCCCCGGCGCCGTGAACGTGCCGACCGTGCGCAACCTCGACAACCACGGCCACTTCCGCGACGTGCACGAGCTGCGCGAGGTCTACGCGGCGGTCGGTGCTGTCGAGGGCGCCGACGTGGCGGCGTACTGCGGGTCCGGGGTCACCGCCGCCCACGACGTGCTCGCGCTCGAGCTGGTCGGGGTGGACGCGAAGCTCTACCCGGGCAGCTGGTCCCAGTGGATCACCGACGCGACGCGCCCGGTGGTCACCAGTGGATCCCCTTGAACAGCCTCGCCAGCATGACCTGCTCGGACTGACGCTTCCCGTCGCCCTCGGCACCGCGGGCGGCGGCGGAGTCCGGGAACACCTGGTAGGCCATGTTGAGCAGCCGGAACGACGCCCGCGGCGCCATCGTGTGGGCGACCGCGCCGGCGTTGCCGAGCAGCGTGTTGAGCTCGTGCGGCTTCTCGACCATCGCCTTGACCACCCAGTCGGCGGCCTGCGCCGGTGAGATGGTGGGGAACTTGTCGTAGAGCTTGGTCGGGGCGATCATCGGCGTCTTCACCAGCGGCATGTGCACGTTGGTGAAGGAGATCCCGTCGCCGACCACCTCGCTGGAGACCACGCTGCTCCAGGCGTCGAGCGCGGCCTTCGAGGCGACGTACGCCGAGAACCGCGGCGGGTTGGTCTGCACGCCGATCGAGGAGATGTTGACGATGTGGGTGCGCTCCTGCTCGCGCATCATCGGCATCAGCCCGATGATCAGCCGGATCGCGCCGAAGTAGTTGAGCTGCATCGTCCGCTCGAAGTCGTGGAAGCGGTCCTGGCTCAGCTTGAGCGACCGGCGGATCGAGCGGCCGGCGTTGTTGACCAGGAAGTCGACCGAGGGCAGCTCGCTGGTCAGCTGCTTGCAGAGGTCGTCGATCGCCTCGAGGTCGGAGAGGTCGCACGGGTAGACGTGGGCCTCGCCGCCGCGCAGGCCGATGGTCACCTGCAGGTCCTCGAGCTTCTCGCGGCCCCGGGCCACCAGCACCGGGATGCCGCCGGCCTGCGCCACCTTGAGCGCGGTGACCTGCCCGATGCCGGAGGACGCGCCGGTGATCACGACGTACTTCCCCTCGAGCGCCTTGCGCGCGGCGGTGTCCCGTGCGGTGGTCGTGTCGAGGTTCTCCTCCCAGTAGTTCCACAGCACCGCGGCGTACGTCTCGACCGGCGGCAGCGAGAGCCCCGAGCCGGCCAGCGCCAGCTCGGTCTGGTGCGAGGCGAAGCGGGTGGTGAAGGCGATGTGGCCGAGGACCTCGGGCGGGATACCGGCCCGGCCGACCGTCTGGCCGAGGGCCGCCTGCACCGGCGACATCCGGATCGCGGCGTTGGCGAGCGTCGAGGGCCGGATCCGGCGCGGCACCCGCCCGCCGACGGTGGTGACGCCGCGGTCGATCGGGGTGGCGAACTTCGGCGCACCGGCGGCCTGGCAGAACGAGTTGATCAGGTCGACCACCGGCTGCGGCTCGGGGTTGACCAGGTGGAAGGCCTCGCCGTCGCGGTTGGCGAGGTGGGCGAGGTGGTCCATCGCCTTGGCGACGTAGTCGACCGGGACCACGTTGGTGTCGCCGAGGTCGAGGCCGACGAGAGGCAGCCACGACGGCAGCACGTCGCGCAGCCGCTTGATCAGCGGGAAGAAGTAGTAGGGCCCGTCGACCTTGTCCATGGTGCCGTGCTCCGCGTCGCCGACCACGACCGCCGGCCGGTAGACCCGCCACGGCACGGGGCACTCGTCGCGCACGATCCGCTCGGACTCGAACTTCGTGCGGTGGTACGCCGACGGCAGGTGCTGGCCCTCGTCGAACATCGACTCGTCGAAGGTGCCGTCGTACTCACCGGCGGCGGCGACCGAGGAGACCTGGTGGAAGCAGCCGGCCTCGAGGCCGCCGGCCAGGCCGAGGGCGTGGCGGGTGCCGTCGACGTTCATCGCGTCGTTGGTGGCGTCGTCCGCGGTCATGTCGTAGATCGCGGCGAGGTGGAAGAAGTGCGCGATGTCGCCGCGGTGCTGCGCGATCCACTCCGGGTCGACGCCGAGGTTCTTCGCGGTCAGGTCACCGACGACCGGGATGACGCGGTCGCTGCGCCAGCGGCGCTTCAGCAGCTCGAGCCGGGGGAGGGAGCCCTCCCGGACCAGGACGAAGATGTCGCCCTCGCGGTTGTCGACGAGCTCCTGGACGAGGAACCGGCCGATGAACCCGGTGGCTCCGGTGACGAAGTAGGACATGTCCCGGAGCGTAGTCGGATCCGGAGGTCGCAGTCAGTCCCGAGCGGTCAGTCCTGCTTGCCGCCGAACATGATCTCGTCCCAGCTCGGCACCGACGCACGGCCGCGGGCCTTGCGCTTGGGTGGTGCCGGCGGCTGCTCGGGCTCGGCAGGCTCCTCGGCGGGCGGCCTTCTCCTCCGCCGCGGGAGCGGTCCTCGTCCGGGTGCGGCTCGTCCGGGTGCGGCTCGTCGGCCAGCGGCTCGGGCGTGGGGGAGAGGTCGGCGTCCGAGCCGGTGTCGCGCACCCGTGCCGCGGTCTCGGTCAGGTCGACGGTGGAGGCGTCGGGCTCGCTGACCAGCTCGAGGGCGTCGTCGCCGAGCGGCAGCTCGTCCTCGGGGACCGCGGAGAGCCGGCGCTGGCGGGCCCGCTTGAGGTCGTCGCGGGCGGCGGGCTCGGCCGCGGGCGCCGGCGACGGCCTCGCCGACCAGCCAGCGCGCGTCGTCGTTCTCGGTGACCACGTAGTTGCCGGGCGCGTCGTAGGCGAACGCGGCGGTGCCCTTGCGCTTCGGGCTGACGTACGCCGCGGTCAGCGCCCAGCGACCGTCCTCGCGGCGCCAGGCGTCCCAGTCGACGTGGTTGGGGTCGACGTTGAGCGCGCGGAGCTGGGAGGCGACCGCGTCGCCGAGGGTGCGGGCGCCGGCCTCGCCGGCCTTGCGGCGCACCGACGAGCGCTGTGCGCGCTCGGCGACGTGGGCGCGCTCGGCGAGCACCGGGGCCGCGAACGGCATGATCTTCTCGACCGAGGTCTGGGCGGCCTGGGCCACCGCCTCCGGCGACTCTCCGGCCCGGATGCGCGCCTGGATGTCGCGGGGACGCAGCGTGCTTTCCATCGTGATCTCCAACTGGCCGAGGCGTGCGTGCTCGCCGCGCAGTGCGGCCCGGAGACGGCCGTCGATGTCGAGGGTGAACTGCTCGCCCGAGTCGCTCACCAGCAGCAGGCGCTTGTTGTCCTCGCTCAGTCCTGCGAGCGTGAGGTGCAACATCGCCTCGTCCTGTCCGTCTCGTCCGTCTCCGGTTGTGGGCCGAGCCTACGCCAGCGGCGAGGGCCTCCGGCGCACCCGCGGCGGCGTGCCCCGCACGCTCCCTGAGCCGATACTGTCCGCCCCATGTCGTCGGTGTCGATCCTGGTCGTGTTCGACCTGCTCGGGATCTTCGTGTTCGCGATCTCCGGCGCCCTGGTGGCGGTCCGCAAGGGCCTCGACCTCTTCGCCGTGCTGGTCCTCGCGGGCACGACCGGCCTGGGCGGTGGCTTCCTCCGCGACGTGCTCATCGACGCCACCCCGCCGGCCGCGCTCGAGGACTGGCGCTACCTGATGGTGCCGGTCGTGGCCGGGCTGGTGACCTTCGCCTTCCACCCGACGCTGGGCAAGATGGAGCCGTACGTGAACGTCTTCGACGCCTTCGGGCTCGCGCTGTTCTGCGTCACCGGGGCGGTCAAGGCCTCCGACTACGGCCTCGGCCTGGTGCCGGCGGCGCTCATGGGCATGGTCACCGGCATCGGCGGCGGCATGCTGCGCGACGTGCTGGCCGGCCGGGTCCCGGTGGTCTTCCGCGGCGAGCTCTACGGGACGCCGGCGCTGGCCGGGGCGACGGTCGCGGTGCTGCTGCACGAGCTGCGACAAGCCCCTGGTGGTCTCGGCGCTGTGCGGGGGCTCGCTCTGCCTGGTCTGGCGGCTGGTCGCGCTGCGGCGGAACTGGACCGCGCCGATGCCGGCCGGACCGTCCAGCGTCTGAGCCGGGGGTCGCGGGGCGCTCAGTCGCCGAGGATGCGGCGCAGGTGCTCGTTGGCGAACACCCGGTCCGGGTCCAGCCGGTCGCGCAGCGCCTGGAACTCCTCCCAGCGGGGGTACGCCGGGGCGAGGTCGGCCGCGGTCCGGGTGTGCAGCTTGCCCCAGTGCGGTCGGCCGTCGTGGGCGCGCAGGATCTCCTCGACCCCGGTGAAGTACGCCGTGTGGTCGGTCGCGGCGTTGACGTGGAAGGCGAGGTAGACCGAGTCGCGGCCCGAGGCGGTCGAGAGCGTGATGTCGTCGGCGGGCGCGAACCGGATCTCGACCGGGAAGCTGATCCGCCAGCCCTCGCCGCTCGATCAGCGCCCGCACCTCGCGCAGCGCCGTCATGCCGGCGGCTCGCGCGGCACGGCGTACTCCATCTCGCGGAAGCGGACCCGTCGCGGCGCGGTGAAGACCTGGTGCGGGACGTCGGAGTAGCGCCGCTCGGACAGGAGCCGGCCGGCGCAGCCGGGCGAACCGCGGGACCAGCGACGGGCGCCCGGTTGCCCAGGGCGTTCATCGCGCCGAACGCGGTGTTGGAGAGGAACTCGTCGTCGAACCAGCGCCGGAAGCGGGGGAGCGGCGTCGGCCTCGGGGTCGGCGTCGAGGCGGTTGTTGCGCTTGGCCAGCACCGGTCGGTGTGCGGGAACCAGTACATGTCGACGTGGTGGTGCTCGGCGAGCAGCTCGTCGTACGCCGCGATCGCGTCCGCCCAGGCCATCGGCTGCTCGTGGGCCTCGAGCACGAACGAGCGGCTCGACGTCGAAGGTGAGCGCGGTGAGGACGCCCAGCGCGCCGAGGCCGACCCGGGCGACGGCGAAGACGTCGGCGTTCTCGTCCCGGCTCGCGCGCAGCAGGGAGCCGTCGCCGGTGACCAGCTCCAGCCCGACGATCTGCGCGCGACAGCGAGGCGGCCACGCCGCCGGTGCCGTGGGTGCCGGTGCAGGTCGCGCCGGCGAGCGTCTGCTCGTCGATGTCGCCCATGTTGTGCAGCGACAGCCCGAGGCGCTCGAGCTCGGCGTTGAGCACGTGCAGGGGCGTGCCGGACAGGGCGGTGACCGTCATCGCCTCGCGGTCGACCGCGGTGATGCCGCGCAGGCGTCGGGCCGCAGCAGCACGTCCTCGGCGACCGCGATCGCGGTGAAGCAGTGGCCGGTGCCGACCATCTTCACGGTGCCGCCACGCGCGGCCGCATCCTTCACGGCGGCGGCCACGCCGGCCACGTCCTCGGGGGTCACGACCCGGTCCGGGCGCGCGTCTGGCCAGCCCGGCCCAGTTGGTCCACTCGCTCATGCAGTGGAGGGTACTGGCGCGCGGGCCAGCCACGCCGCGGCCGCACCGAGCAGCCCGGCCGCGGCCGGCACGACGTACGCCGGGGACGCGCCGTACGCGTCGATCATCAGGCCGGCCAGCGAGGCACCCGGGGCGATCCCGATGCCCATCCCGGTGTGCAGGATCGCCATCCCCTCGGTGAGCCGCGAGCGGGGCACGCTGCGCTCGGTCACCGCCAGCGCGGCGATCAGGGTCGGTGCGATCGCCATCCCGCCGAGCAGCAGGAACACCGCCATCACCCACAGCGACCCGACGAACGCCAACGGCACCAGCGTGAGGCCGAGCGCCAGGACGCCCCACCTGACCCGCACCTCGGGGCCGGTGCGCCACGCGATCGCGCCGGAGACCAGGCCGGCCAGCAGGCTGCCGAGCGCCCAGATGCCGAGCAGCGGGCCGGACAGCGCCTTGGCGCCCTGCTCCTCGGCGAACGCGACCGTCACCACCTCGGTGGAGCCGAAGACGGCGCCGAGGGCGACGCACACCGCGGCCAGCGGGGCCACGGTGACCCACGGCATGGGCGGCTTCACGGCCTGCCCGTCGTCCCCGACGCTGCCGCCGGTGGGCCGGCGGCTCGGTGCGGCGCTGGGCGGCGAGCGAGAGGGCCCCGCCCAGCCCGCAGGCCATCGCCACGACGAGCCCGGCCACCGGGTCCCACGCGGTGGCCAGGAAGGTCACCACGGTCGGGCCGGTCACGAAGAGCGCCTCGTCGACCACGGACTCGAACGCGTACGCCGTCTGGATCCGGGTCCCGTCGTCGAGCACGTACGACCAGCCGGGCGCGGACGCAGGCGCCGATCTGGGGGAGGGAGGCCCCGGCGACCGCGGCCAGCCCGTGGATCAGCAGCGGGTGCCAGCCGTCCTCGACCGCCCACATCATCAGCGACAGCGCGAGCACGAACATCGTCTGCACGACCGGCAGCACCCGGTGCTGGCCGAAGCGGTCGACCAGCCGGCCGTGCACGATCGCCAGGGCGGCGTTCGCGAGGAGGTACGTCGCGGTGACCGTGCCGGCCAGCCCGTAGGACCCCTCGCGCGCCGAGACCAGCAGCACGATGCCGAGGCTGACCATCGCGATCGGCAATCGGCCGAAGAAGCCGGCGAGGGAGAACTGCCACGCTCCGGGGACGATGAGGACGCGACGGTACGAGGACAGCACGGCCCCCAGTGTGCACACTGGACCGGTGCCCGGTCGCCTCGTTATCGCCGTCGCGTCGATGGCGTTCGTCACCCTGACCAGCGCCTGCTCCGCAGGGGACGACGACGGTACGTCGCCACCGGCGCCGGACGTGGAGATGTCGTTCAGCCAGCACCGCATCGACGAGGGCAGCGCCCGCGCCAACCTGCGGGTCGTCAACGACGGGGACGACCCCGCCGAGGTGACCGAGATCGGCCTCGACTCCGCCGGCTACGGCAACCACCTCGAGGACCACCGGAGCACGATCCCCCCGGGCCAGACCATCGACCTGCGGATGACGCTGCCCGAGCCGGCCTGCGACGCCGAGCCGGTTCCGGCGTACGGCGTGGCCACCATCGACGGCCGGGCGGTGCGGGAGCGGCTGGACCGCTTCGGCGAGGCCTTCGTGGAGAGCCTGTGGCGGCGGCGCTGCAACCAGCTGGCGGTCACCACGGTCGCCGACCTCGCCTGGCGCTTCGACTTCGACGCGGTCGGCACCGGCCGGGCGTCGTACCTCGAGCGGCGCCCTGGACCTCGACCGGGTCCCCGGCACCACGGACACGCTGCAGGTCCGGGGCATGCAGGGCTCGGTGCTGTTCCGGCTGACGCCGACGGCGCGGCCGGTCCTGGCCGCGGACGCCGGCTCGGTCAGCGTCCCGCTGCGGCTGGCGTGGGGTCGCTGCGACGCGCACGCGATCGGCGAGTCGAGCCAGACGTTCCTCTGGAAGCTCGACGTCTCCGTCGACGGTGCCGCTCCGGTGCGGATCACCACCACGGTCGCGGACGAGGACAAGGCGCCGCTGCTGGCCTATCTGAAGGACGCCTGCGGCTGACTTCCTAGGATGGGGCCATGCATCCCGATCCCTCGCCGTACGACGCGTTGTTGCTGGTGTCCTTCGGGGGACCGGAGAAGCCCGAGGACGTGGTGCCGTTCCTGGAGAACGTCACCCGCGGCCGCGGCATCCCGCGCGAGCGGCTGGAGGAGGTGGGCGAGCACTACTTCCTCTTCGGGGGCCGCTCGCCGATCAACGACCAGAACCGCGAGTTCCTCGCCGCGCTGCGCGAGGACCTCTCCGGCAACGGCATCGACCTGCCGGTCTACTGGGGCAACCGCAACTGGGACCCCTACCTGAAGGACACGCTCGCGCAGATGGCCGCGGACGGCGTCACCCGGGCGGCCTGCTTCGTGACCTCGGCGTACGCGTCGTACTCCGGCTGCCGGCAGTACCGCGAGAACCTCTTCGCCGCGGTCGCCGAGGTGGAGGGCGCGCCGCGGCTGGACAAGCTCCGGCACTACTTCAACCACCCGGGCTTCATCGACGCCATGGTCGACGCGACCCTGGCCGCGCTCGCGGACCTGCGCGACGTCGAGCGCGACGACGCGCAGCTGGTCTTCGTCACCCACTCGATCCCGGAGTCGATGGACGAGGGCTCCGGGCCCGGCGGGCACGCCTACGTCGGCCAGCACCGGGCGGTGGCGGCCGAGATCGTGGAGCGCGTGCGGCTGGAGACCGGCCACCGGCACGCCCACGACCTCGTCTACTGCTCCGCGGTCCGGGGCTCCGCACATCCCCTGGCTGGAGCCCGACGTCAACGACCACCTCGAGGACCTGGCCCGCAGGGGCAGCCCCGCCGTGGTCGTGGTCCCGATCGGCTTCGTGTCCGACCACATGGAGGTCGTCTACGACCTCGACACCGAGGCCGCGGCCACCGCGGAGAAGCTCGGCCTGCACCTTCGTCCGGGCCGCGACCGCCGGCATCGACCCCCGCTTCGTGGCGATGGTGCGCGACCTGCTGCTCGAGCGGGCCGCGGTCGAGCGCGGCGAGGACGTCGCCCGCGCGGTCGAGGGCGTGCTGCCGGCCTGCTGGGACGTCTGCCCGGCCGGCTGCTGTCCGAACCCCCGCGGACCCCGGCCGACGCTGGCCGGGGCAGACCTCTGATGGGCGACTGCCGTGCCCGCGGAGCTGCCCGCCCAGCTGCTCGACCTCGCCCTCACGACCGCCCGCGAGGCGGCGGCCCTCGTCGCCGGGCGCCGGGAGGCCGGGGTCACCGTGGCCGCCACCAAGTCCAGCGTCGTCGACGTGGTGACCGAGGCGGACCGGGCCAGCGAGGCGCTGATCCGCGAACGCATCCTCGCCGCCCGGCCCGACGACGGCTTCGTCGGCGAGGAGGGCGGCTCGGCCACGGGCGGCTCCGGGATCCGCTGGGTGGTCGACCCGATCGACGGCACCGTCAACTTCCTCTACGGCATCCCGCAGTACGCCGTGTCGATCGCCGCGCAGTCCGTGGCCGGGCCGGAGCCGGAGACCGTGGCCGCGGTCGTGCTCAACGTGGCCACCGGCGAGGCCTACACCGCCACCCCCGGAGGCGGTGCGTTCCGCGACGGCGTACCCCTCGAGGTCCGGGGGCCGGCGCCGATGGGGCAGCGGCTGGTGCTGACCGGCTTCAACTACTCCGAGGACACGCGACGGATCCAGGCCGAGGCCCTCGTGCACCTGCTGCCGCAGGTCCGCGACATCCGTCGCCAGGGGTCCTGCGCGCTCGACCTGTGCCACATCGCGGAGGGGTCCGCGGACGCCTACGTCGAGGAGGGCGTCTCGGAGTGGGACCACGCCGCGGGGGCCCTGGTGGCCCGGGAGGCGGGGGCCGTCGTCGAGCTCACGACGGGTGCCGGGGGCAAGCCGGCACTGGTCTGCGCACCCGCCCACGGATTCACCGATTTCCGGACGCTGGTGGCCGCATGCGGGTTTCTTGCTGCGGATGCGGGAATAGTCGGACCCCGCTGATCGTTCCGGGCAGCACGTCGTGTGGAATGCGCGTGCAGAACGACCCGTGATGGTGCACAATCTGGCGCCGGAACGTCGCGTTCTGCAGACAACGACGTGACCCGAAGTTGATCGACTGGAGAGCTGGATGGCGACCGATTACGACGCACCCCGCAAGAACGAAGAGGACCAGAGCGAAGAGAGCATCGAAGAGCTCAAGGCGCGCCGTCACGACAAGAACTCCGGCAAGGTCGACGAGGACGAGGCGGAGGCCGCCGAGTCCTTCGAGCTGCCCGGTGCCGACCTGTCCCACGAGGAGCTGGCGGTCGAGGTCAAGCCCAAGCAGGAGGACGAGTTCACCTGCATGAGCTGTTTCCTCGTGCACCACCGCAGCCAGCTTGCCGACGAGAAGAAGATGATCTGCAAGGACTGCGCCTGAGTCACCCGTGACGGACCGTCGACGGTCCGTACGACGCGGAAGGGCCGCACCCCTCGGGGTGCGGCCCTTCACGCATTTCGGACGTCGTGGGCGACGTGCGCGCTCAGCTCGTGGGAGCGCTCGCCTTGTCCGCGTCCTGGTCGTCCTTCTGCAGCTCCGGCGGCAGGTGACCGGTGGACTTCGTGTAGTAGTTCGCCGCCTTGCGGGTGGCCAGCATCCGCGCGATGCCGATCAGCGTGCCGCTGACCGCGGCCCAGGCGACGGCCTCCCAGACGTCGACGTCGGGGTCGGCCGGGTTCGCCGGCGGGTTCTTGCCGGTGGCGGCCCGCCACGAGGTGGTGAGACCCTTCTTCGCGACCGCTGCGGCGCCGAGTGCGGCGGCGAGCGAGAACGCGGTCCAGACCTTCGAACCGGATGCCATCGATTCCTCCTGTGGTGTGCCGTGCCGGTGTGGCGGGTTCAGCCTAGGGCAGTGCCTGACCGGCTTCTCGTTCGCTCAGTGCCCGGACCAGGGCCTCACCATGCCTCGTCGAGACCAGCCAGTACGGCGTGGGGTCGGCCGGGTCGGTGACCTCGACCCGGACCGAGCGCTTGAGGTAGGGCCGCAGCACCAGGAACGCCCGGGCGTCGGCGTCGCGGCCGGCCACCCGGCGGGTCTCCTCGGCGTCGAGGGCCTCGACCCGGCCGAGGTGGTGCAGCGGGATCCGGGCCCGGCCGGCGCGGAGCTCGCCGTCCGTCACGGCGACCCGGGCGGCGCCGTACGTCAGGAACATCGCGGCGACCAGGGCGCCGGCGACGAGCGCCACCACCCCGGCAGCGAGGGCGGGCAGGGCGACGGCCACGGCCAGCCACAGGCTCGCGACCAGCATCGTTCCCTGCACCCACCAGCGCAGGGGGACGGTCAGTCGCTCGGCGTACTCCACGGGGACAAGCCTGTCACCTCGCGCGCGCGAACGCGGCGGTAGGGTCGCGCCATGCCCTCCCTGCACGATGCCAGCCCGGTCCGTGTCGCCCTTCTCCGGCTCGACCGGGAGCTGCCGCCCCCGTCGTACGCCCACCCCGGCGACGCCGGCGCCGACCTCATGACGACCGTCGACGTGACGCTCGCGCCGGGGGAGCGGACCCTGGTCCCGACCGGCATCGCGCTGGCGCTGCCCGACGGGTACGTCGGCCTGGTGCACCCCCGCTCGGGGCTGGCCGCGCGGCACGGTCTGTCGATCGTGAACGCGCCCGGCACCATCGACGCGGGCTACCGCGGCGAGATCAAGGTGCTGCTGGTCAACCTCGACCGCTCGACGCCGATCACGCTCCGGCGGGGCGACCGCATCGCCCAGCTGGTGGTGCAGCGCTTCGAGCGGGCGGCCTTCGAGGAGGTCGACAGCCTGGATGACTCGGTGCGCGGGGCCGGGGGTTACGGTTCGACAGGTGGTTTCGCAAGTGGCGAACCCCAGAGGAGTGCGAAGTGAAGTTCGGTCGGAAGTCGAAGACGGAGGCCCCGGACGCCGCGGAGACCGACGAGCGTCTCCGAGGAGTCCGCGGAGGAGTCCGCGCCGCGGTCGAGGAGGACGCCGCGGTCGACACCACCGGTGGCCCGGCCGAGGGCCCCTACGACATCTCCGAGGTCGACGTCGACAACGACCCCGTCCAGCGGATCGACCTCGGCGGCCTCCTGGTCGCCCCCTCCGAGGGCCTCGAGCTGCGGCTCCAGGTCGACGAGGCGTCGCAGGAGGTGCAGAGCGTGATGGTCGCCGGCCCGGACGGTGCCGTCGAGCTGCGCGCGTTCGCCGCTCCCCGCAACGGTGACCTCTGGACCGACGTCCGGCGCCAGATCGCCTCCGAGACCTCCCGCGCCGGGGGCATCGCCACCGAGCGCGAGGGCCGCTTCGGCGCCGAGCTCGAGTGCCAGGTCCAGGTGCGCTCGCCCGAGGGTCGCACCGGCACCCAGCCGTCGCGGATCGTCGGCATCAACGGCCCGCGCTGGTTCCTGCGCGCCACCTACCTCGGCCGCCCGGCCGTCGAGCCGGACAACGCCGCCGACTTCGAGGACGTCGTCGCGCGCGTCGTCGTACGCCGGGGCGAGACCGCGATGCCGCCCGGCGACCCGCTGCCGATCGTGCTCCCGACGAACGCCCGCCGGGTCTGACCGCAGGCAGGTGTCCGGCCCCGAGGTCCGTCGCGTGGGGCTCTCCACGGGCCCGACGGTGGCGTACGTCGCGACCGGCCCCGACGGCGCGGCCCCGCCGCTGCTGCTGCTCCACCCCTGGGGCGAGGCCCGCGGCTGCTTCGACCGGCTGGTCCCGTCTGCTGCCGGGGAGCGTGCGGACCATCGCCCTCGACCAGCGCGGGCACGGTGACAGCGACCGGCCCGTCGAGGGCTACTGCGCTGACGGACCTCGCCGCCGACGTGGTGGCGTTCCTGGACGCGGTCGAGGTGCGCTCCGCCGTGCTCGTGGGCTCCTCGAGCGGCGGCTACGTCGCCCAGCAGGTCGCCCTCGACGCACCCGGACCGGGTGGCCGGGCTGGTGCTGGTCGGCGCACCGCGGTCCCTGCGGGGCCGTCCTGACTTCGCCGACGAGGTGGAGGCGCTGGCCGATCCCGGTGGATCCGGCCTGGGTGCGGGAGTCGCTCGCGTGGTTCACGCTGCACCACCCGGTGCCCGCGTCGTACGTCGAGGACCGGGTCGCCGACGGGGCCAGGATCCCGGCGCACGTCTGGCGGGAGGAGCTCGCCGGGCTGGTGACCGCGGACGCCGCCGACGGAGGCGGGCACCATCGACGTGCCGACGCTGCTGCTGTGGGGCGAGCGCGACGACCTCCTGGCGCGCGCGGACCAGGAGGCGCATGGCCGCGGCGATCCCGGGTGCCCGGCTGGTGACCTACGCGGGGACCGGCCACCTCGTCCTCTGGGAGCAGCCGGCCCGGGTGGCCGCCGACGTGGCCTCCTTCGTGGCTGCGCTGCCGCCCGCCTGATCCCGCCCTGACGCGGCACTCCGCGGGATCGCGGCCTACGCTGGAGGCATGGGTGAGGTGAGCAGCCGGTTGCGCCGGTCCATCAGCAAGTGGGCCAACGCCGACGACCAGCACGCCCGCGACCTGCGGGCGACGTACGCCGATGTGGCCTGCACCCCCATCGCGGAGGCGCCGGACCGCGAGATGGTCCGCCTCCAGGGCACGCTCCGCACGGTCACGCTGCGCCCGCGGGGCGGGGTCCCGGCGCTGGAGGCCGAGCTGTTCGACGGCTCCGGCGTCATCATCCTGGTGTGGCTCGGCCGGCGCCGGATCAACGGCATCTCCCCGGGGCGCTCGATCGCGGTCGAGGGCCGGATCGGGCGCTACGACAAGCACCGGGTGCTCTACAACCCGCGCTACGAGCTGAAGTCGTGACCGTGACCCAGCAGCCCACGGTCGACACCGTCGAGGCGGTCGTGCGCGCCCAGCTCTCCACCGCCCTCGGCGGCAGGCGCGGCATGCTCGAGGCCGCGATCCCGACGGTCCTCTTCACGATCTCCTTCCTGACCACCAAGGACCTCAAGCTCGCGCTCTGGGTGAGCGTCACGGCCGCGGTGATCGCGCTGGTGGTCCGCCTCGTGCAGCGCTCGTCGATCCAGTTCGTGGTCAACGCGCTCGTGGGCATCGGCATCGGTGCGCTGTTCGCGCTGCGCGCCGCCCGCGCCGGCGGGGACGCCAACGACCAGGCGCTGGCCTACTTCCTGCCCGGCCTCATCTACAACGCGGCGTACGCCCTGGCCCTGGGGCTGTCGGCCGTCGTCCGCTGGCCGCTGGTCGGCTTCATGGTCGGCAGCGTGACCGGCGACCCGACCGCCTGGCACAAGGACCACCAGGTCGTGAAGCTGTGCTCGCAGCTGACCTGGGTGCTGGTCGCGCCGTGCATCCTGCGGGTCGTGGTGCAGGCGCCGATCTACGTCGCCGGCCGCGAGGAGGCGATGCGCCCCGAGACCGCGGTGGCGGCGCTCGGCATCGCCAAGCTGGCGATGGGCTGGCCCCTGCAGCTGGCCAGCCTCGCCCTGATGGTCTGGCTGCTGGCGCGCAACGCGACCCCGGTCAGCGACGCCGGGCGCCGAGGGGACACGTCCGACGCCGGCCCCGAGGGCGAGCCGGCCTAGCGCTCCTGCTCGAACGAGCCCTGCTTGGAGGGGCCGTGCGTGCCGCCGTGGGCGGAGGGCGCGAGCATCCGCTCCAGCTCCTCCTCGATGTCCGCCGAGACCACGAACAGCAGCTCGTCGCCGGCCTCGATCGGCTGCTCGGCGTCGGGCACGTAGACCTGGCCGTCGCGCAGGATCGTGACCAGCGCGCAGTTCTCCGGCCACGGGATCAGCCCGGTGGGCTTCCCGACGTACGGCGAGTCGTCGGGCAGCGTCATCTCCACCAGGTTGGCGTTGCCCTGGCGGAAGGTGAACAGCCGGACCAGGTCGCCGACGGTGACCGCCTCCTCGACCAGGGCCGACATGATCCGCGGGGTGGAGACGTTGACGTCGACGCCCCAGGCCTCGGTGAACAGCCACTCGTTGTTGGGGTGGTTGACCCGGCCGACCGTGCGCGGCACGCCGAACTCGGTCTTGGCCAGCAGCGAGGTGACGAGGTTGGCCTTGTCGTCACCGGTGGCCGCGATCACCACGTCGCAGTGCTGGAGCCGCGCCTCCTCGAGCGAGGAGAGCTCGCAGGAGTCGGCGAGCAGCCACTCGGCGTTCGGGACGCGCTCGGGCTTGATGGAGTCGGCGTCCTTGTCGATCAGCAGGACCTCGTGCCCGTTGTCGATCAGCTCGCGGGCGATGGAGCGGCCGACCGCGCCCGCCCCGGCGATGGCGACCCTCATCTCAGCTGTCCTCCGGTCCACGTTCGATGACGGTGTAGGCGTGTCCGGCGTTCTCCTCGCGGATCACCAGGTGCAGCAGGTCGCCCTCCTGGATGACGGTGTCGCGGGTGGGCAGCATGCCCTCGCCGAGCCGGTCGATCCAGGCGATGCGGGAGCGCGACTGGGCCTGCAGGTCGATGGTCTGGTGGCCGACCCAGACACCGGGCACCGGGATCTGGTCGACGCGGATGGTCCCGGAGGGGTCGCGGAAGTCGGGCTCGGCGCCGGCCGGCAGGATCCGGCGCAGCACCTGGTCCGCGGTCCACTTCACGGTGGCGACGGTGGTGATGCCGAGGCGCTGGTAGACCTCGGCGCGGCCCGGGTCGTAGATCCGGGCGACGACCTGGTCGATGCCGAACGTCTCCCGGGCGACCCGCGCGGCGATGATGTTGGAGTTGTCGCCGCTGGAGACCGCGGCGAACGCGTCCGCGCGCTGGATCCCGGCCTTGGTCAGCACCGCCTGGTCGAAGCCGTAGCCGGTGATCTTGTCGCCGTTGAACGACGGGCCGAGCCGGCGGAAGGCGTCGGGGTTGTTGTCGATGACCGACACGGTGTGGTTGCGGTCCTCGAGGCTGCGGGCCAGCGTGGAACCTACGCGGCCACAGCCCATGATCACGACATGCACAGCGCAGACGCTACCGCAGCCTCGGCGGCGTACCTCGTGGACTAGCCTGTTGGCTCGTGGGTGTCGGTGACGTTTCCAAACGGATCCTCCTCGGGCGCAAGCTCCGGAGCTCGCAGCTGGGCGAGACCCTGCTGTCCAAGCGCATCGCGCTGCCCGTGTTCGCCAGCGACGCCCTGTCGTCCGTGGCCTACGCCCCGGACGAGATCTTCATCATGCTGTCGATCGCCGGCGCGTCGGCGTACGTCTGGTCCTGGAAGATCGGCATCGCGGTCGCCCTGGTGATGACCGCGGTGGTGATGTCCTACCGGCAGACCGTGCACGCCTACCCCAGCGGCGGCGGCGACTACGAGGTGGCGACCGTCAACCTCGGCCGCAACGCCGGCGTCACGGTGGCCAGCGCGCTGCTGGTCGACTACGTGCTCACGGTGGCGGTGTCGATCTCGTCGGGCGCGCAGTACGCCGCGTCGGCGATCCCGGTCCTCTCGGGGCACGAGGCGACGTTCGCCTCGGGCCTGGTCATCCTGCTGACCGCCATGAACCTGCGCGGCATCCGTGAGTCGGGCACGTTCTTCGCCGTCCCGACGTACCTCTTCATGTTCGCCATCCTCGGCATGTGCGCCTTCGGCATGCTGCAGTACTTCCTCGGCACCCTGCCCGACGTGGAGAGCGCCGACCTGCGGATCGAGCCGGCGCCCGGCTACGAGGGCGAGCTGACCTCGATCGCGCTGATCTTCCTGCTGGCCCGGGCGTTCTCCTCCGGCTGTGCCGCGCTGACCGGCGTCGAGGCGATCTCCAACGGCGTGCCGGCGTTCCGGAAGCCGAAGTCGCGCAACGCGGCGACCACGCTGCTGCTGCTCGGCATGATCGCGATCACGATGATGCTCAGCGTCATCCTGCTGGCCCGGCAGATGGGCCTGCGGTACGTCGACCCCCACGACCTCGACCGGCTGACCAAGGCCGACGGCAGCCCGCTCCCGGACGACTACGACCAGCACACGGCGATCGCGCAGATCGCGAAGGCGGTCTTCAACGACTTCCCGCCCGGCTTCTACTTCGTGGTGCTGATGACCGGCATCATCCTGGTGCTCGCCGCCAACACCGCGTTCAACGGCTTCCCCGTGCTCGGCTCGATCCTGGCGAAGGACGGCTTCGCGCCGCGGGCGCTGGGCTCGCGCGGCGACCGGCTCGCCTACAGCAACGGCATCGTCTTCCTCGCCGTGATGGCGATCATCCTGATCCTCGCCTTCGACGCCGAGGTGACCCGGCTGATCCAGCTCTACATCGTGGGCGTCTTCGTGTCGTTCAACCTGAGCCAGCTCGGCATGATCCGGCACTGGACCCGCCACCTGCGTGACCGAGACGGACCCGACCGAGCGGCGGCGCATGCAGCGCTCGCGCATGATCAACACGATCGGCCTGTCCTTCACCGGCGTCGTGCTGGTGATCGTGCTGGTCACGAAGTTCCTCGCCGGCGCCTGGATCACGATCCTCGCGATGATCGTGTTCTTCATGCTCATGGGCGGCATCCGCAAGCACTACGACCGGGTCGAGGAGGAGCTCGCCGCCGACGACCAGGACAAGGTGCTGCCCACCCGGGTGCACGCGATCGTGCTCGCCTCCAAGCTGCACAAGCCCACGCTGCGGGCGCTGGCGTTCGCCAAGGCGACCCGCCCCAACGTCCTCGAGGCGGTCTACGTCGGGGTGGATCCGGAGTCGACCAACCGACTGCTGGCCGAGTGGGACGAGCGCGGCATCGACGTCCCGCTCAAGGTGCTGCACTCGCCGTACCGCGAGATCATCAAGCCGATCGTGCAGTACGCCGCGGAGATCCGCGCCGCGAACCCCCGCGGCGTGGTGGCGGTCTACATCCCGGAGTACGTCGTCGGCCGCTGGTGGGAGCAGCTGCTGCACAACCAGACGGCGCTGCGGCTGAAGGGCCGGCTGCTGTTCACGCCGGGCGTCATGGTCACCTCGGTTCCCTACCAGCTGCGCTCGTCGGTCGCCGCCCTCCAGCGCGAGGCGCGCGAGGACCTGCGTTCCCGCGCGGGCGACGTGCGCCGTGGCACCACCAGCCGACCGGGCCCGGTCAGCCGCCGCGACCGCGACCCGCGCATCAACGACGACTGAGGACCCCATGAGCCGAACCCCCCGTCAGCGCCAGGAGCGTGGCGAGTCCCGCGTCGGTGCCCGCTTCACGGCGACCGTCGGGCCGATCGCCCACGGCGGCCACTGCGTCGCCCGGGTCGAGGACGGCAACCGGGTCGTGTTCGTGCGGCACGCCCTGCCCGGCGAGGAGGTGGTCGTCGAGATCACCGAGGGCACCGAGGGCGACCGGTTCTGGCGCGGCGACGCGGTCGAGGTCGTCACCGCCTCCCCGGACCGGGTGCCCGCGCCGTGCCGGTACGCCGGCCCCGGACTGTGCGGCGGCTGCGACTTCCAGCACGTCTCCCTGCCCGCGCAGCGCGCCCTCAAGGCGGCCGTGGTCCGCGAGCAGCTCGCCCGGCTGGCCAAGCTCGACGTGGACGTCGAGGTCGAGGCCGTGCCCGGCGACGACCACGGCCTGCACTGGCGCACCCGGATGGAGTACGCCGTGGCGCGCGACGGCAGCCGCGGCATGCGGCGGCACCGGTCGCGCGAGGTCATCCCGATCGACGCGTGCCTGATCGCCCATCCGGACGCGATCGAGACGACGGCCGGCCACCGGGCCGAGGGCCTGGTCCACACGACCGTCGAGACCGCCCACGGGGATCACGGCTTCGCGGTCGGGGCCGACGGCTTCTGGCAGGTCCATCCGGGCGCGCCCCGCGTCCTGGTGGACACCGTGGTCGAGATGCTGGACCCGCAGCCGGGGGAGAAGGTGCTCGACCTCTACGCCGGGGTCGGGCTCTTCGCCGCGTTCCTCGGCGAGCGGGTGGGGGAGACCGGTCGCGTGGTCGCGGTCGAGGGCGACCGCACCGCGTGCGAGCACGCCCGCGGCAACCTCGGCCACCTGCGTCGGGCCACGGTGATCCCGGGCAGTGTCGACCGCGTCCTCGCGTCGTCGTACGACGAGCCCTTCGACCTCGTCGTCCTCGACCCGCCGCGGGAGGGCGCCCGCCGCAAGGTGGTCGAGCAGGTCGCGGACCGCGCTCCGCGCGCGGTCGCGTACGTCGCGTGCGACCCCGCCGCACTGGCGCGGGACCTGGCGACCTTCGCCGAGCACGGCTACCGGCTGGCCGGGCTGCGGGCCTTCGACCTCTTCCCGATGACGCACCACGTCGAGTGCGTCGCCTTGCTGGAGCGGACCTGACGCGTCCTCCCGAAGGTCTGCTTGACTGGGCTGGCCACAGGAGATCCACTCGAGGAGGACACCCGTGCCCACGGAGATCGAGATCCGCGACGAGGCCGGCGGCCGCCGCGACCCGGAGTACCAGAGGTACGCCTTCGACCCTGCCACCGGCCAGCACCGCACGTTCGTCGGCGGCCACTGGGATGAGATGGGCGACAAGCAGATCGCCTTCCTCCGCGAGCAGGGGCTGCAGCCCGGCCACCGCTTCCTGGACGTCGGGTGCGGGTCGCTGCGGGCCGGGCGGCTGATCTCCCAGTACGTCGATCCTGGCAACTACTACGGCATCGACATCAACCACTCCCTGCTCGTGGCCGGCTACGACAACGAGCTCGACGACGCGGGCCGGGCCCGGCTGCCCAGCACGAACCTGCGCGCGACCGATCGCTTCGACGCCGACTTCGGCGTGCGGTTCGACATGGCGATCGCCCAGTCCGTGTTCACCCACGTCTCCCTCAACTGGATCCGCCTGTGCCTGGCCCGGGTCTCGCAGGTGATGGCGCCCGGCGGACGCTTCTACGCGACGTTCTTCGAGATGCCCGACGACTTCCCGATCGACGGTGTCTCCCGCACCGGCAAGCGGTTCACCGAGCGCAACGCCTACTGGTACTACCGCCGCGACCTGCGCTGGGCCGCCCGCCGCAGCCCGTGGGACTTCCGCTACATCGGCAGGTGGGGGCACCCGGCCGGGTCGCGGATGGTGGAGTTCACGCGACAGGCCGGCTGAGCACTCGCCTCAGAACCTTGACGTCATGTATCTTGACGTCAGAGATATCTGGACCAGAACCCAGAGCGCCCCGCCTTCCCGCCGGTGTCCGACCGGCGGCAAGATGGGCGCCGAGACCCGACGAACTCCCGAGGAGATGTGGCTGATGGCCAGTCAGGACAGCTTCGGTGCCAAGGGCACCCTGGACGTGGACGGGACAGTCCTACGAGATCTACCGCCTCGACGCGGTGACGGGTGAGGGCCTCGACGTCGAGAGCCTGCCCTTCTCGCTCAAGGTGCTGCTGGAGAACCTCCTGCGCACCGAGGACGGCGCGGACATCACCGCCGACGACATCAGGGCGCTCGCCGGCTGGGACGCCGACGCCGAGCCCGACAAGGAGATCCAGTTCACGCCGGCGCGCGTGATCATGCAGGACTTCACCGGCGTGCCGTGCGTCGTCGACCTCGCCACCATGCGCGAGGCGATGGCCGAGCTCGGCGGCGACGCCACCGAGGATCAACCCGCTCGCCCCGGCCGAGATGGTCATCGACCACTCCGTGATCGCCGACGTCTTCGGCACCCCGGAGGCCTTCGAGCGCAACGTCGAGATCGAGTACGAGCGCAACCGCGAGCGCTACCAGTTCCTGCGCTGGGGCCAGGGCGCCTTCGACGACTTCAAGGTCGTGCCGCCGGGCACCGGCATCGTCCACCAGGTCAACATCGAGCACCTCGCCCGCGTCGTCTTCACCCGTGAGGTCGACGGCGGCTCGGCCTACCCCGACACCTGCGTCGGCACCGACTCCCACACCACGATGGTCAACGGCATCGGCGTGGTCGGCTGGGGCGTCGGCGGCATCGAGGCCGAGGCGGCCATGCTCGGCCAGCCGGTCTCCATGCTGATCCCGCGCGTGGTCGGCTTCAAGCTCATCGGGCGAGCTGCCCGAGGGCTCCACCGCCACCGACCTGGTGCTCACGATCACCGAGATGCTGCGCGAGCACGGCGTGGTCGGCAAGTTCGTCGAGTTCTACGGCGACGGCGTCTCCGCGCTGCCGCTGGCCAACCGCGCCACGATCGGCAACATGAGCCCCGAGTTCGGCTCGACCATCGCGGTCTTCCCGATCGACGAGCAGACCGTCGACTACCTGCGCGCTCACCGGCCGCTCCGACGAGCAGCTCGCGCTGGTCGAGGCCTACGCCAAGGAGCAGGGGCTCTGGCACGACCCGAGCGCCGAGCCGCGCTTCAGCGAGCGGCTCGAGCTCGACCTCTCGACCGTCGTCCTCGCTCGCCGGCCCAAGCGCCGCAGGACCGCGTCGGTCGCGAGGACTCGTCGCGCGCTCGAGGTGCACCGACCCCGACGACGGCCGAGGTCGGCTACGACGAGGCGGTCGAGGAGTCCTTCCCGGCGTCCGACTCGCCACTCGGCGGCAACGGCAAGCCCGAGCACGCGCGCCCCGACGGCGCCGGTCGCCCAGAAGCCGACGGTCCCTCGACGGCCAGGAGGTCGAGATCGACCACGGCGCCGTCGCGATCGCCGCGATCACCTCGTGCACCAACACCTCCAACCCGCGCGTGATGATCGGCGCGGCGCTGCTGGCCAAGAACGCCGTCGAGAAGGGCCTGACCCGCAAGCCGTGGGTCAAGACCACGCTCGCGCCCGGCTCCAAGGTCGTCACCGACTACTACGAGCGCGCCGGCCTCACGCCGTACCTCGACAAGCTCGGCTTCAACCTCGTCGGCTACGGCTGCACGACCTGCATCGGCAACTCCGGCCCGCTCATCCCCGAGGTCTCCGCCGCGGTCAACGAGGCCGACCTCGCCGTCGTCTCGGTGCTGTCGGGCAACCGCAACTTCGAGGGCCGGATCAACCCGGACGTGAAGATGAACTACCTCGCGTCGCCGCCGCTGGTCGTCGCCTACGCGCTGGCCGGCTCGATGGACGTCGACCTGTTCGGCGACCCGCTGGGCACAGGACACCGACGGCAACGACGTCTTCCTCAAGGACATCTGGCCGACGCCGGCCGAGGTCGAGCGGGTCGATCGGCGAGGCCATCACGGCCGAGATGTTCGCCGACGACTACGCCGACGTCTTCGCGGGCGACGAGCGCTGGCAGTCGCTGCCGACCCCCGAGGGCAACACGTTCGCCTGGGACGAGGACTCGACGTACGTCCGGCAAGCCTCCCTACTTCGACGGCATGCCCGCACGAGCCCGAGCCGGTCACCGACATCGAGGGCGCGCGGGTGCTGCTCAAGCTCGGCGACTCGGTCACCACCGACCACATCAGCCCGGCCGGCGCGATCAAGAAGGACAGCCCGGCCGGCCACTACCTCGCCGAGCACGGCGTCGAGCACCGGGACTTCAACTCCTACGGTTCGCGCCGCGGCAACCACGAGGTGATGA
>CAVRMH010000016.1:0-113642 GCA_963721775.1 uncultured Actinomycetota bacterium
TTATGTGTGTGTACACGCACTTGTCGCACTGGCGACAGCAACCGATC
This sequence comes from uncultured Actinomycetota bacterium, assembly GCA_963721775.1. Lineage (GTDB taxonomy): Bacteria > Actinomycetota > Actinomycetes > Propionibacteriales > Nocardioidaceae > Nocardioides. The sequence continues at coordinate 48 of CAVRMH010000016.1, forward strand.
CGAAGGATGACGACAATGACCCACACCACCCTCCCCACCCGCTCCGTCCACGGCGTCGACCTGCCCGCCGCCGGGACCTGGCAGATCGATCCCGGGCACGCCGACGTGGCGTTCACCGGTCGCCACTTCATGGTCACCAAGGTCCGCGGCCGCTTCACCGACGTGCGCGGCGCCGTCCACGTCGGCGAGAACCTCGACGACTCCCGGGTCGACGTCACCATCGGGATGGCCAGCGTCGAGTCCGGCAGCCCGACCCGCGACGACCACCTGCGCTCCGACGAGCTGTTCGACGTGGCCCGCTTCCCCGAGGCGACCTTCCGCAGCACCGCGGTCGCCTGGCGCGGCCGCGGAGGCGTCGTCACCGGCGACCTCACCATCCACGGCGTCACCCGGACGGTCGACCTCCAGGTCGTCTTCGAGGGGCAGGTGCGCGACCTCGAAGGCGGTCACCGCGCCATCTTCTCGGCCAGCACCCAGGTCAACCGCGAGGACTTCGGCATCACCTGGAACGTCGCCCTCGAGGCGGGCGGCGTCCTGGTCAGCAAGGACGTCAAGCTGACCATCGACATCGAGACGGTCCTGCAGGCCGACGCCGGGTGAGCTCCACCCCGTCGTACGACGAAGGCCCCCGGGACGTCCCGGGGGCCTTCGTCGTACGCCGGGCTAGGTCACGCGGACGGTGCGCTGCCGAACCACTTCTCGTAGATCTTCTGGTAGCCACCGTTGGTCCGGAGATCGGCCAGCACGTCGTTGATGGTGCGGAGCAGGTCGACGTTGCCGTCCTTCTTGACGGCCATGCCGTACTGCTCACCGGTGTCGAACTCGGCCGCGACCCCGAGCTTGGGGTTGTTGGCGATGACGTCGCCGACCACGGTGTTGTCGTAGACCGCCGCGTCCACGCTGCCCGCCTTCATCGCCGCGTCCATCGCCGCGGAGTCCTTGAAGGGCACGATCTCGGCGTCGTCGGGGGCGTTGTCGGTGACGTACAGCTCGCCGGTGGTGCCGCCCTGGACGCCGATCTTGCGGCCGCCGAGGTCGCCCAGCGAGCTGAGCCCCGAGCCCTTCTCCACGACCATCGTCTGCGAGGCGTTGAAGTAGGGGCTGGAGAAGTCGAGGACGCGCGCCCGGTCACCGGTGATGGTCATCGCGGAGATCGCGACGTCGCACTTGTCGGAGTTGAGCGCCTCACCGGACTGGATGGCGTCGAAGTCGGTGTCGACGATCTTCGCCTTCAGGTCCAGCCGCTGCGCCACCGCGTCGACGAGGTCGATGTCGAAGCCCTGGGGCTTGCCCTTCGTGGTGAACTCGAACGGCTCGTAGGGCATGTCGGTGCACACCGTCAGCGACCCCTTCTTCACCACGGTGGGCTCGAACGAGGAGGGCGTGCCGCTCTCGGCGTTGGCGGCACAGCCGCCGGCGAGGGTGGCCAGGGTGAGTGCGGCGGCGGCCGTGCGGAAGGCGTGCTGCCGGCGGGGACGCGGGGAGTTCGACATGTCAGTTCGCATTCGCTGTGAGGGACTGAGTGAGCCGCTGCAGGGCGTATTCGGTGACCCGCACCAGCGCCTGCTTGCACGACTCGCGGTCGCGGGCGTCGACGCTGATGATCGGTACGTCGGCCGGCAGGGCGAGGGCGCTGGCGACCTCCTCGAGCGAGTAGCGCTCGGTGCCCTCGAACTGGTTCACGGCCACGATGAACGGCAGGCCCTTGGACTCGAAGTAGTCCAGCGGCGAGAACGAGTCGTCGAGGCGGGCGGTGTCGACCAGCACGATGGCGCCGATGGCGCCGAGGCAGAGGTCGTCCCACATGAACCAGAAGCGGCGCTGGCCCGGGGTGCCGAACAGGTAGAGCACCAGGTCCTCGGCGAGGGTGAGCCGGCCGAAGTCCATGGCCACCGTCGTGGTCGCCTTGGTGGGCACCGCGTCGAGGTCGTCGACGCCCTCGGACTCGTTGGTCACGAGGGCCTCGGTGCGCAGCGGCACGATCTCGGACACCGAGCCCACCAGGGTGGTCTTGCCGACGCCGAACCCGCCGGCGATGACGATCTTCGTCGACGCCGCCCGGCGCCTGGCGCTAGTACGTGCGTAGTCCACGGAGAGTCCTTTCGATGAGCTCGATCCGCTCGTCCTTCGACGAGCTCTCGGTGATGGTGGCCTGCACGTGGACCATGCCCTGCTCGACGAGGTCGCCGAGCAGGACCCGGACCACCCCGATCGGCATGGACACCAGCGCGGAGACCTCCGCGACGGAACGCGTGTCGCAGGTGGCGAGGATCCGGAGGGCTGCCGGGCTCAGGTCGGGGTTGAAGCCGCCCGGCTCGCGGCGCAGGGTGGCCTCCATCGGCAGGTCGACCGCCGACCGGGTGCGCCCTGCCGTGATCGTGTACGGCCGCACGTAGCGGGCCGCGGGGACGTGGTCGGCGTCCCCGTCGGTGGAGTTCTCAGGCACCACGACAGCTCACCATCAGGCTCCGGTGGCGACGCGGGCCTGCGCCTGCACCGTCCGACCGACCCGGTCGACCAGCAGGGCCATCTCGTAGCCGACCTGACCGATGTCCGCGGACTCCTGGGTGAGCACGGCGAGGTTGGAGCCGTCGCCGACGCTCATCAGCATCAGGTAGCCCTGCTCCATCTCCACGACGGTCTGCAGGACGGCGCCGCCGTCGAAGAGGCGTGCCGCACCGACGGCCAGGCTGGCCAGTCCGGAGGACACGGCGGCGACCTGCTCGGCGCGCTCGCCCGGGATGCTGGCGCTCGCCGCCATCAGCAGGCCGTCGGCCGAGACCAGGATGGCGTGGGCGGCGTCGGTCACCTGCTCGACGAACCGGGTGACCAGCCAGTCGAGGCTGCGCTCGTCGGCCTGCGTGGAGGCGGTGAGGCCGTTGTACTCGTTCATGCTGGGCCTGCTTCCGTGTGCTGGGGGTGGGGGGAGGTGGCGGCTGCGGACCGACCACGCGAGACGCCTGCGGCGTGCGCGGCCAACCGCTTGCGGATGGCTTCGGGGTCGCGGGCGGCGACGGTCGGGGGCTTGGTGACACCGCCCGGGATCGAGCTTGGTGCCGGGTCGACGTACCGGCAGGCCGGACGCGCTGACCTGGGGCTCGATGGTCGCCTCGGCGACCTTGTCCGCGCGGTCCCAGCCCGCCTCGACCTCGGAGGAGCGCCAGGGCTGGTCGCTTCCGGTCGCGCTCAGCCAGGCGGACTGCATGGACTTGAAGATCGGGGTGTCGAGCTCGGCGTCGTCGTCGTCCTCCAGGGCGCCGTCGAGCGCGTCGCCCACGGGGCGCAGGGCCGCGACGGGCACGGGCCGCGCCTCCGGGCGCGCGCTCGGGCGCCGGCTCCGACTCGCGCACGACCTCGGGCGCACGCACGACCTCCGACGCACGCACCGGCTCGGCGCTCCGGGCCGGCAGGGACTGTCTGCTCGCTCGCGAGCTCGGACGCCAACTCAGGGCGCGTCTCGGGCTCGAACTCGGGCTCGAACTCGGGCTCGAGCTCGTCCTCGGACTCCGGCTCGTCCTCGAGCTCGTCCTCGAGCTCGTCCTCGAGTCTCCGGCTCCTCCTCGAGCTCGTCCTCGGGCTCCGGCTGCTGACCGGCTGGCTGACCGGTTGGGCGGCCACCAGCGGGCGGATCGGGATCACGTCGGCGGGAACGTCGTTCTCGGCCTTCTCCGGGACCTCGGGGGACGCGGCGGCACCTGCGGCGGACAGGGCGGCAGCGCCGAGCCCGGCGACGGCGCCGAGTGCGGCGGGAGCCGAGGCTGCCGGCGCCGAGGCTGCCGGTGCCGGCGAGGCCGCGGGTGCATCGGGCCGGGACAACGTGGTGCCGGGCTGGCGCCGCGGCAGGCCGAGCGCACCGTTGATCCGGTCCTCGATGCTCTCCACGCCCTGGGGCGCCGGCGCTGGCGGCGGCCGGTGCCGGGTCGCGCGTCGGTGCCGGGTCGTTCGCCTCCGGCACACCCACCGGACGGGCCGGTGGTGCCGTGGCCGCGGAGCTGCCGGGAAGGATCGCGCTCGGGAGGAACACGGTGGCGGTGGTGCCGTCCTTCTCGTTGCGGCGCAGCGAGACGGAGATCTGGTGCCGCTGGGCCAGCCGGCTGACCACGAACAGGCCCATGCGGCGGGCGGTGTCGGGCGTGACCTCGGCACCGGAGCGCAGGTTCTCGTTGATCTGCTTCAGGGCGCTCTCGGGGATGCCGAGGCCCTCGTCGGTGACCTCGATCGTGACCCCGTCGCGGCCGGTCATCGAGGCGAGGGCCACCGTCGTCGAGGGAGCGGAGTACGACAGTGCGTTGTCGACCAGCTCGGTGAGCAGGTGCACGACGTCGGCGGCGGCGTCGTCGGTGATGCGGGCGCTGCTGGTGGCACCGACCCGCACCCGCTGGTAGTCCTGCACACCGGCCGTCGCAGCCTGCAGCGAGTCGGCGACGGTGAGGCCGTCCTGGCCCGTGGCCGGCGCCGGGGCGTCGGCGAGGATCAGCAGGCTGTCTGCCGTACGCCGCATGCGGGAGGCGAGGTGGTCCAGCCGGAAGAGGCTCTCGAGCCGGCGCGGGTCCTCCTCGTCCTTCTCCAGCGCCTCGATCAGGCCGAGCTGCTGGTTGATCAGCGAGGTGTTGCGGCGCGACAGGGTCACGAACATCTCGCCGACCTGGGCACGCAGGTTGGCCTCCTCCGAGGCCAGGAGGACGGCCTGCCGGTGCATGTCGTCGACGGCCCGGGCCATCTGGCCCATCTCCTCGTGCGTGGTCACGTCGATCGGCTGGATCGCGCCCGGGTCCTCGCCGGAGCGGATCTTCGCGACCGCCTCGGGCAGCTGCTCGTGGGCCACCGCCAGGGCGCCCTCGCGCACCTTGCGGATCGGGGTGAGCAGGAGCCGGGAGACCAGGAAGGCCAGCAGCGAGCGCGGCCAGGAGGGCGGCGAGGGTGATGCCGGCGTTGAGCACCGCGCGGTTGCGGGCATCCGCGGCGGAGGCGGCCAGCTGGTCGTCGATGCCGTTCATCAGCTTGCCGGCGAGCGCGTCGTACTCGGTGTAGGCGTCGGGGCCGCCGAGGTCGGTGCCACCGGTGCGGACGGTGCGGGATCGCTGGGCGTTGTCGGTGCGCAGCGCCGCGACGGCGGGCTCGGAGGCGCCGAGCGAGCTGGCGAGGCGGTCGATGGCGGCACCCTCGACGCCGAGCTCGGAGAACAGCTCGAGCGAGCCGGTGTCACCGGAGCGGTCGGTCGCGACGAGGGCCTGCTGCATGGCGAGGGAGAAGCGGCCACCCAGGGTCTGCGCAAGGAGCTCCAGCCGCGGCTCGGGAACGATCTGCGCGTTGCCGATGGTGGCGATGAGCTGGGTCACGCCGGACTGGAGCTGGCGCAGCTGGGCCACCCAGGTGCCCGGGCTGAGCGTGTCGGTGCTCCCCTCGCGCAGGGCGCGGCTCAGGTCGAGGACGACGTCGACCTGGTGGTCCTGCTCGGGCGTGAGGCCGGCGGAGTCGCGAGCGGCCGACAGCCGGTTCGCGGCCGCCTTGAGGTCGCTCACCGCGGCATCGAGGGCGACCGGGTCCGTGTCGGAGCCGGCCTGCGCGGCCACCATGGCCCGCTCGGCGACGGTGAGGTAGGCGACGGCCGGGCGCAGCACGGTGACCTGGTCGGCGCTCGAGGACGAGTTGGCCGACTCGGTCAGGTCGCTGCGCACGCGCAGCCCGCCGAGGGTCGCTGCGAGCAGGAGCGGGATCAGCAGCGCGAGCGCGAGCTTGCGACGCAGCGGCCACTCGGAGACGTTGAACTTCGAGCCACGTCCGTGGCGGGAGGGGGCCTTGGTGCTCATCGTTCTCCCGTGTACTCGAGCCAGACGCTCCGAGCGGCGTCATGTCGATTGGAAAGGGACAAGCGCCAATGTAGGGAGTAGTCACGCCCCGCGTGATGGTTTCGCCACAAATCGTGCCGTACGCCGTCAGGCGGCGCAACCGCCCGACAACGGGAAGACGCCGCCCGGGAACCGACTCTCGGGCACGGTTTCCGGGCGGCGCCGGCCGGCACGGTCCCCCGACCGTTCGGCCTCGTGTGGCCCCCACACAGGAGACACCCTGCGCGAAGAGGGGCCGTTGCGGTATCACCCCGGAGGGTGAACTTTCGCTCCCCGAGGGGGGCTACCGTCGTAGTAGCCCCCGTCGCGGAATCCCCCCGTACCGCGGTCGTGGGGCGCTACGCCCTCGGGCCGCGAGGCCAGGGGGCGTAGCCCGCCCTGAGGCCCTGCCATCGTGGGTCCGCCACGGTCAGTCCGGAATGGTGACGACTTCGACGACGCTGATCCCCAGGGCACTCAGGTGGTTGAGCACTCCCTGGAGCTCCTCCTGGTCGGTCAGGTCACCGGTCAGGGTCGACTGTGCGCGCTGGGTGCGGGTCGTCAGCTGGGGAAAGGCGCCGGAAAGCTCGTCGGAGAGCTCCGCGTCGACGCGGATCAGGATCCGGGTCATCTGCGGCTCCTCGTGACGTCGGCACCCACGCGCGGCTCCTTCGAACGTGTTCGCGCTGCCTCGTGCAGCACCGCCCCACGGTGCCCGACGCTACGGTCCCGGGCGGGGCTTCGCCTCACCGATTTCGGGCGAGACCGGAACACGCGGTCGCACGTGTTCGCCCGTAGCGGGTGACGCGGGGGCAGGCGGGTCGTCCCTACGCTGCGAGGAGTGCCCTCAGGTCCAGTCCACCGGCGGAAGGATGTCCCATGACCACCTCACCTTCGAGTGACGCCCCCGGGAGCGGCCGCCTCCGCTGGGCCCACGGGGTCACCACCTTCGCCGGGGTGCTCCTGGCCACCGTCGGCCTGTTCCAGATCTTCGAGGGGCTCTCCGCGATCCTCGAGGACGAGGTCTTCGTGGCGACCCGCGACTACGTCTTCAAGTTCGACCTCACCACCTGGGGCTGGATCCACCTCGTCTTCGGCGCCGTCGCGTTCGCCACCGGCATCGGCCTGTTCCTCGACAAGACCTGGGCCCGCGCCCTGGGCCTGTTCATCGCCCTGTGCGGCACGCTCCTCAACTTCATGTTCCTGCCCTACTACCCGTGGTGGGCCGTCACGGTCATCACGCTGAACGTGGTCGTGATGTGGGCGATCGCGACCGAGGTGCAGGACGTCTGACCCGGCGCGGCTCGGGGCGGGCCGCCACGCGTGGCGCTACGCTCGGCGTGGCAACAGGGTGCCTGGGAGGGCCCCGGTGGACCTGACTCGGGAGGGGCATGACCACGACGGGAGCAGGACCAGCCACGGGAGACGCGGAGGCGACCGGTCCCGGCCGGTACGTCGACGGGCTCCCGCGCCTGCCGCAGGTCTACGTGCCGCGCCAGGCGCTGTGGGAGCGACTCGACGCGACCACCCGCTCCCCCGTCACCCTGCTCGTGGGTCCGGTCGGCGCGGGCAAGACCCTCGGGGTGGGGGGCTGGCTCCACCACCACGACCTCGGCTCGAGCACCCGGTGGCTGCACGGCGATCCCTCGTGGACCGCCGACAACCTGCGGTCGACGCTGACCGAGACCTGGCAGCAGACGTCCGGTGACGAGGGCGACGTACGTCCCCGGACCCTGGTCGTCATCGACGACGCGCACCGCCTCCCGTCGGTGAGCCTCCGGCTCCTCGACCGCATGCTCGGCGAGCGGCCCGAGTCGATGCGGCTGCTGCTGCTCTCGCGCTGGGACCTGCCGATCACACGGCTCGGCCCCGAGCTGCTCGGCCACTTCTCCGTGCTCCGCGGTGGCCTGCTGCGCCTCGACGACGCCGAGTCGGCCCAGCTGATCGCCGGACACGCTCGGACCACCGACCCCGAGGTCGCCCGACTCGTGGCACATCGCGCCCAGGGGTGGTGCGCCGCCGTCGTGCTGGCCGCCCGCTCCCTCGCCGCCGCCGCCGACCCACGGGCCGCGGCCGAACGCCTGGGCACCGACGGGGTTCCGCTGGTCGACCGGGTCGCGGACGAGGTCTTCGCCTCGCTCACCTCGCGGGAGCGTCACCTGCTGCTCTGCGTCTCGACCGAGGAGACCGTCAGCGCCGCGACGGCGGCCCACCTGTCCGGTGACCCGCGCGCCGCGGAGACGCTCGCCGACCTCGAGACGACCGGACTCCTGGTCTCGCGGCTCCCGGGTGGCGCCGGCACGCCCAGCCGGGCCGAGCCACGGGACCTGGTCGAGGACGCCGAGGGGCGGTACCGCATCCACCCGCTGCTGGCCGAGGTGGTCCGCCGCCGGATCGCCGCCGGTGGCGTGGACGTCGAGCAGGCGCGCGCGGCGGTGCTGCGCGCCGTGCGTCTCGACCTCGCGCGCGGCGACCACGACGACGCGTTCCTCCGGCTGGTCGCCCTCGGCGAGGCCGGGGAGGCGACGCGCGTGCTGGCCGAGGACGGCACCACGCTCCTGATGCACGGGCAGGGTTCCGCCGTGCACTCAGTTCGCGCGGCGCCACCCCGGTGCCGTCGACGCCGCACCGGACGCGTGGTTCACCCTCGCGACGGAGCGGTGGTACGTCGACGACACCCAGGAGGCGCTCCACTGGATGGAGCGGCTGATCGACGCCGCACCCGCCGGCGACCCCGCCTTCGACGCCCAGGTCGCCAGCGCCCGGCTCATGCGGTCGCGACTGGGTCACGAGTCCATGACCGCGGCGGTCGGCAACGCCCGGCGCCTGCTCCTGCTCGAGCAGGGCAACCGCGCCCTCCGCCCCGTGCTGCCACGCCTGCTGATCGACCTCGGTATCAACCAGGCCTGGCTGGGCGAGCTGGCCGAGGCCGAGGTCAACCTCACCAGCGCGATCCGGCTGGCCCGCGCCCAGGGCCTGCCCGTCATGGTGGTCACGGCACTGACCCACCTGGCGTGGACGGAGTACGCCCGCGGCCACGAACGTGCCTGCGTCGACCTCGCCACCGAGGCGCTCACGATGATCGAGGGCCTGCCCGGGTGGCGTCCCCGGTTCGCGGCTCCGCGGGCACTGTTGGCCCGGCAGCTGGGAACCCTGGCCGACCTCCCGTGGCCGGACGGCCCGACGACGATCGAGGCGACCGGAGGCCCGGTCCACTCCTCCGACCTCACCACCAGGTTCTGGGGGCGGATGCGCGATGCCCGGCTCGCGCTCGCGGCCGGGTCCGTGGCCGCAGCGGAGCGGATCCTCCAGGCTCCCCTGTCGCTGCCGCCACTGCCGGAGCACCTGCAGGTGACCGAGCTGGTGGAACGCGGCTTCCTGGCCTGCCTGGCCGGCGACCGCCTCGGCCTCGACGACGTGACCGGCCAGCTCGACCGGCGCGGCGCCCGCGGCGAGGCGATGCTGCTGCACGGCCTGGGCCTGGACCTCGGCGGGGACGTCGCCGGCGCCGCCTCCGTGCTCGCGGCGGCCGCCTCCGACATGGCCTACGCCCAGCCGCCGAGCCGGGCGCTGGCGCTGACCTGCGCCGCCCAGCTGAACGACGTCCTCGGTCGCGACGATCTCGCCCGGGACCAGCTCGGGGCCGCCGTGGCGACCACCGAGGCACGCCGCAACGCGGTGCCGTTCCTCGGATGGACCCGGCACGGCACCCCGGTCCACGAGCTGCTGGCCCGGCTGACCCCGACCGTGGCCGGGAGCTGGCTGGCCGAGCTCACCGACGCGACCGTGGGGCGACCGGGCATGGTCGCCGTGCTGGGCCCACGGACCGCCAGCCTGCAGGAGCGCGAGGTCGTGCGCGAGGACGTCATCCGCGGCTCGCTCAGCCCGCGCGAACGCGACGTACTCCTCGAGCTGGCGCGGGGGGCGACGTACGCCGACATCGCCGGCACCCTGTTCGTCTCCGAGAACACCGTGAAGACGCACGTCTCCAGCCTGTACTCCAAGCTGGGCGTCAACCGCCGGAGCGAGGCGCTGGCCGCGGCCCGGAGCCTCGGCCTGCTCTGATCCCGACCCGGGCGAGCACGACGGCCCCGTGCCGGCGTACCCACCGGTCCTCGCCGATCACCCGTCCGAGCACGGCCGACACCACCAGGATCCCGGCGAAGCCGACCAGCCAGGTGGCCACCGCCAGCACCAGGCCGAGGGTGCCGAACTGGGCTGCCTCCCCCGACGCGACCCGGGGCATCACCGCGCCCGACGCCCAGGAGTAGACGACGAGGGACACACCGGTGAGGACCGCGCCCGGCAGCAGGACGAGCGGGTGTCGGCGTCCGAGCAGGAGCACGTGCATGGTCCACCACCACAAGGCGGTGACCAGGGCGATCTGGAGACCCAGCAGCAACGGCAGCGGGATGCCCACGGAACGGAACGACTGCAGCAGCAGGGCGACCATCTGGAGGCCGATCAGCCAGCCCGAGCAGCCACAGGAAGCTGCGCCTGATCCCGGCCATGCCACCGATGTGCCGCTGCTCCCACACCCGCTCGTACATCCGCTGGATCGCCCGCGCGAAGCTGGTCGCCGAGAAGATCGTGAGGGCCAGCCCGATCAGCCCGGTCTGGGCCTTCACCTGCTTCGCGTCGACCACCGTGTCGAGGTCGGTCCCCGTGTCGCTCACCCCGGTCATGGAGATGAACTTGTCCAGCCCGCTGGACGTCAGGTCGGTCGGCAGCACGGCCGCCAGCACGACCAGGAGCGGGATCAGCGCGAGCAGTCCCTGCGCCGCGATCGCCATCGACCGGTCGATCACCTCGATGCGGGCGAGGTCGCGGACGCACCGCCGCAGCAAGGGCACCTGGGCCAGCGCACGGTCGGACAGCTCGCGGCTCCGGGCGTACATCGCGCGTGCCTTGACCCGGGCGGCGCTCAGCGGCATGACGGGACCGCCGTCACTCCGCGGACCGCACGCAGCGGAAGCCGACGTGCGAGGTGGTGTCGCGGACGCCGTGGCCCTGCCGGGCGGCCGGTCGGTAGCGCATGCAGTAGTCGGGCGAGCACAGGTGCGAGCCGCCCTTGGTGACCATGCGGTCGCCCTCGCCGAGCATGCGCGACCCGCCGCAGCACGAGGCCGCGGGCAGCGACCGGCGCCGCCGGTTCCTCGGCGTGCGAAGGCGGTCCACGGCGAGCCGGTCCACTCCCACACGTTCCCGATCATGTCGTGCAGCCCGTAGCCGTTGGGCGGGTAGCTGCCCACGGGCGAGGTGCGGTCGAACCCGTGGGGGTCGCGGCTGCGCCAGGGGAAGGGGCCGTGCCAGGTGTTGGCCAGCACCTCTCCCCCGGGCCACAGCTCGTCCCCCCAGGCGAACTCGGCGTCGGCGAGGCCACCGCGGGCGGCGTGCTCCCACTCCTCCTCGGTGGCCAGGCGCTTGCCGACCCAGGTCGGCGTACGCCTCGCGCGTCCACCCAGCCCACGTGCACCACCGGGATGGTCCGGCAGGTCCTCCCAGCTGCTGCCCGGGCCGTCGGGGTGCCGCCACTGCGCGCCCGGCTGCCAGCGCCACCACTGGGTCCAGTCGTCGAGCGGGACCGGACCGGCCGTCGGCGTGAACACCTGCGACCCGGGCACCAGCAGGTCCGGGTCGGCGCCCGGGAAGTCGGCCGGGTCGAGGTCCTGCTCGGGCACCGTGACGTGGCCGGTCGTCCTCGACGAAGCGGGCGAACTCGGCGTTGGTGACGAGGTCACGGTCGAACCACACGGCCGGCACGGAGACGGTCCGCCGGGGCCGCTCCTCGGCGTAGTAGCGCACGCTCCCCATCGGACCACTGCCGGCCGGGACGAGGACCATGTCGCCGCCCGAGCGCGGCCTGCCCCCACAACCTCACCCGTCATACCGCTCAATGTGCTGTCCGGCTCCGCCCGACGGCTCACCCGGCACGGGTGACCGGTGCCGGGATCCGGCGGGAGCGGGTGTCAGAGCCGGTGCAGCAGGGCACGCATGCGGGTGATCTCGGCGGCCTGTCCGGTGGCGACGTCGGCCGCGATCTCGCTGACCTGGAGGTCGGTGCCGTCCGTGGCCACCACCGTCGCCATGCCGACGGCGCCCTGGTGGTGGGAGATCATGCCGCGCAGGAACAGCCGGTCGAAACGGCTCCCGCGGGCCGCCTTCAGCCGGGCCATCTCCGCGTCCGTCAGCATCCCCATCATCGGGGTGTGGCCGTGCTCCCCGTGGTCGTAGTGCGACGGGTCCTCCCCCGCCTTCGGCACCTCGAGGTCGCGGGCCTGCAGCCAGGCGCTGAGGGTCATCACCTCGGGACCCTGGCTGCCCTTGATCCGCCGGGCCAACGCCTTCACGGCCGGGCTCGAGGCACGCGTCGGCGCCAGCGAGGACATGGTCAGTGCCTGGGCGTGGTGCGGGACCATCATCTGCACGAAGGCGACGTCGGAGTGGTTCCAGTCGGCGCCCGCCGGGACGTCGTCCGCGTCGACGGTCTCGACCGGCTCACCCGGCCGACCGGGCTGCAGGACGGTGACCCCGTCGTCCCGGGTGCGACGTCCTGTGCGGCCGAGGTGGGCTCCGGATCCTCGCCCCCGCTGCAGCCGGCGAGCACGAGCGCGGCCAGCACGAGTCCGACGAGAGCGACGAGGGCCGCCGGAGCGGAGGGACGAGGGGAACGGTTCGACGTGCGCAGCACGGAGCAACTCCTTGGCTTTTCGTGTCCGAGTCTTGGAAAGCCTTGCTTTACAGGTGGGGCCCACGGTACGACAGAGGCTCGTCATGCACCACGACACCTCTTTCTCGGGAAGGTTTCGCGCCATGAGAGTTCTCTCCACCCTGCCCGGCCGCCGATCGCGGCGGGCCAGGATCGCAGCGGCGGCGGTCATCGCCGTCGCCCTCGGGGCCACCACCGCCCCGGTCGACGCCCACGACGGCGACCACGACCACGCCGCCACGACGTCGACGACCGACTGTCCACCGGCCACCGCGAAGTCACTGGCGAAGGCCGGTGACAACTTCGCCCAGGGCTGCCTGCCCGGCGAGGACATCGCTCGCCTCGACGACAGCGAGGCGGCACTCGCGCCCGGTGAGCAGGCCAGCAGCAGGAACGTCGAGCTGCTCGCCAACATCCCCAAGCAGGGGGCCTTCGACGCCGAGTCCGCGCTCAACAGCGACCTCGCCTTCAAGGGCGACTACGCCTTCGCCGGCAACTACAACGGCTTCATGGTCTACGACATCAGCAAGCCGAAGAAGCCGCGCGTGGTCACCCAGGTCGTCTGCCCCGGCTCGCAGAACGACGTCTCGGTGTACGGCGACCTGCTGGTGCTCAGCGTCGACTCCAGCCGCAACGACGACTCCTGCGCCAGCACGTCGCAGCCGGCCACGGAGAAGTCCTCGTGGGAGGGCATCCGGGTCTTCGACATCAGCGACCCGGCCGCACCCCGCTACGTCGCCGCCGTCGAGACCGACTGCGGCTCGCACACCCACACCCTGGCCCCGACCAAGGACGGCCGCGACCTCTACGTCTACGTCTCGTCGTACTCCCCGAACGCGGCGTTCCCCGACTGCCAGCCGCCGCACGACTTCATCAGCGTGGTGAAGATCCCGGTGGCCTCGCCCGACGACGCCTCGCTGGTCGGCACCCCGGTGCTGTTCCCCGACGGCGGCAACCCGGGCGGCAACGGGTCCTCGACGACCAGCGGCTGCCACGACATCACGGCGTACCCCGCCAAGGACATCGCCGCCGGCGCCTGCATGGGCGACGGCATCCTGCTCGACATCTCCGACCGGGAGCACCCGGTGGTGATCGAGCAGGTCCGCGACACGACCAACTTCGCGTTCTGGCACTCGGCGACGTTCAACAACACCGGCACCAAGGTCGTCTTCACCGACGAGCTCGGCGGCGGCGGCAGCGCCGACCTGCAACCCGACCGTCGGGCCGAACCGCGGCGCCGACGGGATCTACGACATCGTCGACGGGCAGCTGGAGTTCCGCAGCTACTACAAGATGCCGCGGACCCAGTCCAACACCGAGAACTGCGTGGCCCACAACGGCTCGCTGATCCCGGTGAAGGGCAGGGACATCATGGTCCAGGCGTGGTACCAGGGCGGGATCTCGGTCTGGGACTTCACCGACTCCGCGCACCCCGAAGGAGATCGGCTGGTTCGAGCGCGGCCCGCTCTCGGACGACCGGCTGGTCGTCGGCGGCTCCTGGTCGGCGTACTACTACAACGGCCACATCTACTCCAACGACATCCAGAAGGGGTTCGACGTGTTCGACCTGCGTGACCCCCGCACCGCACCGGCGAAGCAGGTGCGGATGGACGAGTTCAACCCGCAGTCCCAGCCGTCGTACAACGGCTGAGCGCAGTCCTGACACCGAGGGCCCCCGGAGCGATCCGGGGGCCTTCGTGCGCTGTCGGACCCTAGGGTCCGAAATGACTAGACCAACGCAGCCCGGGGTGAAGAGGACTGGACCGGACGGACGATGGTCGGCGCGGTGGCCGGCACCTACGGTGACGCCCACTGTCTGATTCCCGGGGGGGAACCGTGAAGCTCATCCGTCCTGTCTGTGCTGCCCTTGTGGCCTTCCTGCTCGTCCTGATGGGAGGCACGGCGTTCGCCGACAACATCCAGAACGACCTCGCGGCCTCCGGGCCCACCACGATCACGTTGAGCGGCGGAACCGCCAGCACGACGATGAAGTACTACGTCCACGAGGCGGGCGGGTGCGACGTGTCGCCGACCAATCCGGCGACCTACCGGATCAACGTCAGCGGGTCGGGCGTCACCACCAGCCCCGAGCCAGGTCACGTTCACCTCGTGCGACGGCACGCTCCGTCAGTCGGTCAGCTTCACGGCCACCACGGCCGGCTCCCGCGACGTGACCCTCAGCCGCGTGTCCGGCCCAGACCTCAACGAGAACCCGGCGAAGTTCACCCTGATCGTCAACGCACCCAGCAACACCCCACCGACCGTCGCGGTCGCCGGCGTGACCGACGGTGCGTCCTACGAGTTCGGCGCCGTGCCGACGCCCACCTGCACCGTCACCGACGCGGAGGACACCAACCCCACCGCGACGCCGACGATCACCCCGATCATCGGGACCCCTCGCGGCGTACGGCCTCGGGAGCCGGTCCGCCACCTGCAGCTACACCGACGGCGGCGGCATCACCCGGCAGGCGGGCGCGACGTACTCGATCGTCGACACCACCAAGCCGGTCCTGAACACCCCGGGCGACCAGGTCCTCGAGGCCACCGGCCCGGGTGGCGCGGCCGCCACGTGGAAGGTCACGGCGAGCGACACGGTCGGCCTGGCCGGCCCGGCGTCCTGCTCCCCCGGCTCCGGGACCACCTTCCCGCTCGGCACGACCACGTCACCTGCTCGGCGACCGACGTCGCGGGCAACACCCGCTCGGGCACCTTCACCGTCACGGTGCGGGACACCACCGGCCCGTCGCTGGTCGTCGGCAACGACGTGACCCGTGAGGCCACCGGCCCCGGCGGCGCCACGGTGACGTACGACGCCGCGACCGCCACCGACCTCCACGACGGTGGGCTCACGCCGACCTGCACGCCGGCGTCGGGCAGCCAGTTCCCGATCGGCGACACCGTGGTCACCTGCTCGGTCGAGGACGCCTCCGGCAACGCCGCCAGCGGCACGCTCGCCGTCCACGTCCACGACACCAGCGGTCCCGTGATCGACGTGCCGGCGCACCGCACCGTCGAGGCCACCTCGCCCGCCGGCGCCACCGTCACCTTCGACCCCGACTCCGTCGACGCCGTCGACGGAGCCCGCCCGGTGACCTGCTCGCCGGCCTCGGGGCGACGTTCGGCTTCGGCGACACCACCGTGTCGTGCACGGCCACCGACACGCGGGGCAACACCGGCATCGCCGTCGTTCGCGGTGACCGTCGAGGACACCGTCCGGCCCGACCTGACCGTCCCGGCGCGGCGTGACCGCCGAGGCGACCGGCCCGGACGGCGCCGTCGTGGAGTACGACGTGTCCGCGACCGACGCCGCCGACGACGACGTGACCGTCGACTGCATTCCTGCCGCCGGCTACCGCTTCCCCCTGGGCAGCACCGAGGTCAACTGCACCGCCGTGGACAACCACCGACAACATGACGCAGAAGGCGTTCGAGGTCACCGTCGAGGACACCACGGCACCCGCCGTCGCCGTCCCCGACGACCGAACCATCGAGGCGACCGGACCCGGCGGCGCGAGCACGACGTACGACGCCACGGCCACGGATGCCGTGGACGGGAAGGTGGCCACGACCTGCTCGCCCGGGTCCGGGAGCACCTTCCCGCTCGGCGCGAACACCGTGACCTGCTCGGCAACGGACGACGCCGGCAACACCGGTGAGAGGACCTTCACCGTCACCGTCGTCGACACCACCGGGCCGGTCATCGAGGTCCCGGACGACCGGGACGTGGAGGCCGACCGCCCGGCCGGGGCCGAGCCTGAGTTCGAGGCCACGGCCACCGACCTCGTCGACGGGTCCACCCCGGTCACCTGCGAGCCGCCCAGCGCCTCGCTGTTCGGCTTCGGGCGCACGACGGTGACCTGCACGGCCACCGACCACGCCGGCAACGCGAGCGAGAAGTCCTTCGCGATCACGGTCGCCGACACCATCGCCCCCGAGCTCGGTCCTGCCCGACGACACGACCGTCGAGGCGACCGGGCCGGGCGGCGCGAGCCTGGAGTACGACGCCACCGCGACCGATGCCGCCGACGACGACGTCGACGTCGCCTGCACGCCGGCCTCCGGCGCCACGTTCCCGCTCGGGACGACGAACGTCGAGTGCACCGCCACCGACGACCACGGCAACGCGACCCCGGGGTCCTTCGACGTCACCGTCGTCGACACCACCGCCCCCGCGCTGACCGTGCCGGACGAGGTCACGGCCGAGGCCACCGGCCACGGAGGCGCGGCGGTGACCTGGACGACCTCGGCGGACGACCTGGTCGACGGGGCGGTGACGCCGTCCTGCACGCCCGGCGTCGGGCAGCACCTTCGTCCTGGGCACGACCGAGGTCTCCTGCTCGGCGACCGACCGGGCCGGCAACGTGCGGACGAAGGACGTTCGCCGTGACGGTGCGCGACACGACCGCCCCGACGCTCGACGTACCGGACCCGATCACCGCAGAGGCCACCGGGCCGGGCGGGGCGAAGGTCGTCTACCTGGTGACCACCCGCGACGCCGTCGACGACAACGTCGACCTCGTGTGCGATCCCGCGTCGAACACGATGTTCCCGCTGGGGACGACCACGGTCACCTGCACCGCGACGGACTTCTCCGGCAACCACCGCAGCAAGGACTTCACCGTCACGGTGCGCGACACCACCGGGCCGGCGCTGTCGCTGCCCTCGTCCCGGTCGGTCCAGGCGACGTCCGCCGCCGGCGCCCCGGTCACCTGGGTCGCCACGGCTGCCGACACGGTGAGCGGTTCCACCCCGGTCGGCTGCACGCCCACCAGCGGCAGCACCTTCGCGCCGGGGACGACGACCGTGACCTGCGCGAGCACGGACGGCGCCGGGAACACCACGACCGGCAGCTTCACGGTGACCGTGTCGTTCGGGTGGAACGGCTTCTTCGCCCCGGTCGACAACAACGGGACGGTGCAACCTGGTCAAGGCCGGCCAGTCGGTGCCCCTGAAGTGGAACGTGCCGAACGGCAGCGGTGGCTGGATCAGCAGCCTGGCCATCGTCTCGTCGGTGAAGCAGACCACGGTCGCCTGCCAGAGCGGGGTGACCGCGGACGAGATCGAGGCACCCACCTCGGGAGCCACCTCGCTGCGCTACGACACCACGGCCAACCAGTACATCTACAACTGGCAGTCGCCGAAGACGCCCGGTCGGGTCCTGCTACAAGCTGTCGGTGAACCTCACCGACGGATCGAGCCGCACGGCCCTCTTCCGGACGAAGTGAGCTGAGCGTCCACGAAGGCCCCCGGAGCGATCCGGGGGCCTTCGTGCGTCCTGGTGGCACACTGTCGGCATGGACGACAGCGGAATCCTGGACCACATCTCCGCCCTCGTGGAGCGGGAGCACGAGCTGCGCGCCCGCCGGGCCGACGGCTCGCTGGACGCGGAGGCCGAGCTCGAGGAGCTGCGCGCCACCGAGGTGGCGCTCGACCAGTGCTGGGACCTCCTGCGGCAGCGACGCGCCAAGCGGGAGTTCGGGCAGAGCGAGGACGAGGCCCACGCCCGCCCCGAGTCCGTCGTGGAGCACTACCGCGGCTAGCGCGAGTTCCTCCCGATGTCCCGCCTTGTACGGCGGCCGAGGCGCGCGGACACTGGCACGATGGCGCGGATCCGGATCTCCCAGCGGTGGGTGGTCCCCGCCCTCCTGACCAGCGTGGTCGTGGTGCTCGTGGCCGGGGCCGGGGCGGCAGCCGCGGAGTCCAACATCGTCCCGACGTACTGGCGGGGGCTCTGGTGGGCGCTGAGCCTGATGACCACGGTCGGGTTCATCGGGGAGCCACCCGAGACCGTGCCCGGTGCCCTCCTGTCGGTGGTGCTCATGGTGATGGGCTTCCTGCTGCTGGCCATGGTGAGCGCGTCCCTGGCCGCGCTGTTCGTCCGCGAGGAGGAGGAGCCCCGCGAGACCCGCGAGGACGCCGCCGAGCGGGCCATCCTGGAGGCGCTGGCCCGCCTCGACGCCCGTCTCGCGCGACTGGAGGAGACGCTGGCAGATCCCCCGGACCCGTCCGAGGACCCGGCCGACTCCTGACCTTCTGGTCTGCACCATCGGCGATTCGCCACCGGCTGCCCGGCCACTGGGCGAGAATCCGCCCATGAGTGGTGGAACGCTGGCCGTCTTCCTGGCCGTGATCGGTGGGCGCTTCGTGCTGCCGCTGTTCATCCCCCGGTGGCCGCTGCCGGCGATCATCGGCTGCCTGGTGCTGGACGGGATCGACCAGTCGATCTTCCAGTGGTTCGGCTACGACCCACCGGGCTACCAGAGCTACGACAAGGCGATGGACGTCTACTACCTCGCCATCGCCTACCTCGCGACCCTGCGCAACTGGCAGAGCCTGCCGGCGTTCCGGCATCGGCCGGTTCCTGTACTTCTACCGCCTGGTCGGCGTGGTCGCCTTCGAGCTGACGCAGACCCGGGCGCTGCTGCTGGTCTTCCCGAACACGTTCGAGTACTTCTTCATCGCCTACGAGGCGGTGCGCACCCGCTGGAACCCGCTGCGCTTCCTGTTCCGCTGGTGGCTGTGGGCGGCGGGCCTGATCTGGGTGTTCATCAAGCTGCCGCAGGAGTACTGGATCCACGTCGCCCAGCTCGACGTGACCGACACCCTCCGGGACTACGCCTGGGCGTGGCCGCTGCTGATCGGTGCGCTGATCGCGCTGGCGGCGGTCGCTCTGGTTCGTCGTACGCCCCCGGCTGCTGCCTGCCCGACTGGGACTTCCGCCTGGCCGCGGACCCGCTGCCGGAGGAGATGGACACGGCGGCGGAGGTGGGCGCCTGGCACGCCCAGTGGGGTGCCATCCGCTCGTGGGCGACCGCGGAGAAGGTGGTCCTGGTCGGGCTCATCTCGGTGATCTACGCGCAGACGCTGCCGGGCATCGACGCCAGCCCCCTGGAGCTGTTCGTGGGCGTTGCCGCGGTGGTCGTGGTCAACGCCGCGTTCACCCTGGTGGTGGCCCGACGGTCGTGGACGATCGAGTCGACCGCACTCGCCCTGGGGCGCGCATCCTCGCGAACGTCGTGCTGGTGGTCGTGGCGGAGCGGCTGCTCGGGGGCGGCGACATCGACGGCAGCACCACGTTCTTCTTCCTGACGCTGATCAGCCTCATCACCACACTGCACGACAAGTGGCGGCCGGTGCTGGCCACCCGGGTGATCGCCGAGCGGGCGGCGGCTCAGGCCTCCGGCTGACGCAGGGCCCGGGCCCCCTCCGGCGAGCGCAGGACCGACTGGGCGAGCTCGGTGAGCAGCACCCGGCGCGACCGTGCCGTGGAGCGCAGCAGCTCGAACGCCTCCTCGACACTGATGCCGAACGTCTGGGCGACTGCTCCCTTGGCCTGCTCGATCACGATTCGGCTGTTGAGCGCGGCCTGGAGCTGCTCGTTGAGCACCTCGGCCCGCGCCATCGCCTGTTCCTGGATGATCGCGATGGTGGCGAGGTCGGCGAGCGCCTGGACCATGCGGACGTGTTCCGGCGCCAGTGGGTGGGGTTCGGTGCCGAACAGGTTCATCGCGCCGATCACCCGGTCCCGCAGGCGCAGCGGGATGGCGTGCACCGACCGGATGCCGGCCTGCAACGCCCGCGGCGCGAACGCCGGCCAGCGCTCGACCGCCTGCGCCAGGTCGGCGTGCTCGACCGGCTGCCGCTCCGGTAGCAGTCGAGGCAGGGGCCTTCCTGGTTCTGCAGCTGGAAGAGCTCGAGGGGCCAGGCCGGGCGCTCTCGCTCGACGACCCCATGTAGTGGAGGTTTCCGTCGTGGTCGCTGAGCATGACGCCCACCGCCGCAGTGCCGGTGATCTCGGCGGCGTGCCCGGCGAGGGTGTGCATGAAGTCGATCAGGTCGAAGTCGGTCACGAGCGTGTCCGCCACGTCGACGAACACGTCGGCCAGTCGTTCTACGGCAATCATCGCAAGTTGTCCTCTCTCCGGACCAGTATGCAGGGGTCGAGCCGCCAGTTCACGCCGGCGGTCACGGGGCCCACTTCAGCGGACGGCGGTGCCGGCGATGACCTGGCGGGCCAGCTCCAGCAGGGGCAGGTTCAGCAGGAAGGCGTGCGCACGCGCTCAGCAGAGCGTCGACGAGGCTGGTCCCGAGCGCGACCATGACCATCCCCTGGGCCTGGTGGATCTCGATCCGGTGATCCAGCGCCGCGAGCAGGTCCAACGCTCCGGCGCCGTCACTCCCCCGGCCGTCGAACAGGATCTCGGTCGCGACCCGAGCCAGGTTGGTGATGGTGGCGATCGCCTCGGTCTCCAGGTCGCCGACGTCGTCGACGTACACCTCGAGGACGCCGAAGCCCACCGCTCCCACGGTCAGGGGGAACGCGAGCACGCCGCGGATTCCCGCCTCCAGCACGCCCCCGGCGTACCACGGCCACCGATCGGTCAGCGACGGCCAGGTCCGGAGCCAGCACTGGCCGTCGGGTCGACCACGCGTCCACCCCCGGGCCCTCCCCCACCGTGAACGCGACCTCGCCCAGCTCCGCCGCACGCGGGTCAGAGGCGGCGGCGACGCCGTCGGGACCGTCCGACGTCATCAGGTGCACGGCGGCGCCCGCGGCGTCGAGCTCGTCACGGGCCGTGAGGCACACGCTCCGCAAGGCCCCGGCCAAGCCGGTCAGCCCGTCGTCGGCGGCCCGGGCCACGACACAGCGCGCGAACGCGAACGTACTGCCCGGATGGCTGGTCCGGCGCCACGACCATCGCACCTTCTCCCACAGTCGGCCACCGGGGACCGGGGCGGCGCAACGAACACCTCGACCCTACCCCCGTCAGTCGCCGGTTCAGCAGACAGGCGCCGGGGACAGGCTCCGGTCCTTCCCTCGGACGCAGCGACCGCGCCCGCACGCCTGGCGCCGGCCGGTTGACGCAGCTCCATCACCGGTCGATCCGGTGGCGAGGATCCAACCCCGGCTCGTCCGGGCAGATCGTCCTCCACCAGCCACGTCGGCCCATGCAGCATCGGCGACGCCATCGGGCTGACAAGATCTGAGTCGCCCCCGCACCGACAGCTCCATTGGCGTTCGGCGAGGGCAGCCACTCGCCCCTGCCGCTTCCACGTGACCGTCGAGCGTGGTTGCGGTATCGCCAGGCGCCGCAGAGTCGCGGACGCACCCCGACCGCGACCTGCAGATCGTGGGAGACCCTGCGCGGCCGCCATCTGCGCCCGGCGCGGCGAGCACCGAGGCCGGCGCGACGTACGCCGTCGCGGCCGCGACGGAAACTTCAGCAACCCCTCAGCGCGAGCCGCAGCGGGGCCGGGCGCGGGTCCCCATGAGGTCGCTGCGGCCAGAAGGTTTCCCTCCACCAGCACCACAAGGACCTCGAAGGCGACAAGGGCACCAACAGCGGGGTGGTCGCTGCCGCGCGCGGCGGCCGAGCGCCGCGAGGCGGCCAGCACCGACGAAAAGGGCGCCAGCCCGCCCACGACGGACGGCTGAGGCCAGGGCTTCGAAGCGTTGTCGGATGCCCGGCGCGGTGACCAGCCCTTCGGCGCCAGGTCGGCATCCGTCGGAACCGGATCGCCGCATCCACAGCCTCACCACGCCGACCGGCGTGCGTCGAGCGCATAGCCGGCATCGCCAGGCGACCCCGGCAAGGCCTCCACGGCGCCGGCCACGAAGGCGTTCGCCGCGTCGGGCCGGCGGCGCTACCCCGGAGGCCGGCGACAGCCGCCGCACGCCCACGGCGAAGACGAGAGCGTCCGCGTATGCTTGGCCGCAGCCGCCGCCCCAGCCACCCCGGCGGCCGCCGAACAGCCTCCAGGGCCGGGTCGAAGATGCGGCGGATGACGAGCGCCACCAGCAGGATTCCCGCCCGTCGCAACAGCAGCGCCAGCGCCTCCCCGTTGGCGGCCTCCGCGCCGAACAGCGGCGACAAGACGCCGCCGCAGCCACGCCGCTCGCCGCTTCCCGGCGGAGCCAGGA
Organism: uncultured Actinomycetota bacterium; assembly: GCA_963721775.1. Lineage (GTDB taxonomy): Bacteria > Actinomycetota > Actinomycetes > Propionibacteriales > Nocardioidaceae > Nocardioides. The sequence goes on from CAVRMH010000016.1 coordinate 22,507, forward strand.
CGGCGCGTTGATGCAGCGGCCCACGGCGTACGCCAGGACGACGAACGCGCGGCGGGAGGCCGACCCGGCGCGCATCGCGTACGGCGTGCCTTCGGCGCCGCCGAGCACCGTACAGCCCGATACGGCGATCCCAGCCCGGGTCCGACCCCGGGGTGGTCGTCGAGTCTGCCGCCTGCCGCCATGCAGCAGTTCCCAGCAACGAAGTCGAGGCCGCCTGGTCGGAGTGGGCGGGAAGCCGAACAGGGCGACGCATCCAGCCAGCGCCACAGCCAAGGCCAGGCCGAGTCGCCAGTGCGCGCGGAGCGGCATCCGCAGTGGTGCAGTCATCGTCTACCTCCAGTGCGTCCGTCCGACCGCGAGGAGGCTGTCCCGGTCCCCGACTCGTGTCAGGTTGTTGGCAGGTGGCAGAGTGGATGCTGTCGATCGTTAACGACGACGCCCAAGGTTCTCATGGCTCGACCTCATCGACGCCTGCCATCCGCGCTCGTCGTGCACGCGGTCGTCGTCCTCTCCCTCAGCGCCATGGGTTCCGATCACGATGGCCCTGGCCCGCCTGGCGCCGCCAGCTACGCCCTGCGTGGTCTGATCACCACCACCGCCACCGTCCTGCTCCAGTCGCCACCTCCAGCGGCGAGGCCCTGGAGGAGCGCGTCGGCGACCGCGCGCCGCCGAGCTGCGCGACCAGCTCATCCGTTCGCCCTGCCGATGCTGGCCCTGGCCCTGCGCTCGTGATCCTCGACCACGCGGTTCGCGCCGCCACTCCCGCCGCCACGACCGGCACGCGTGCCGGGCGCACGGCGACGACGGCGCGCCTGACCGTGGGTCGCCGGGCTCGCGCTCGTGGCGGCCCTCGCCACCGCGGTGCAGGTCTCCGGGTCGGTGACCACAGGCCCGCGCCGGCCTCGGGGAACCAGCGTCTCCTTCCATCGGCGCGAATCAGCTGACCGTGGTCCGGGTCGGGCTCTGCAGGACGACCCCGCGATCCGGCACATCGGGGTCGAGGTCGCTACGACTCGGCGGCCACAGGACCGTCACCGCGCACGACGGTGGTGGCGGTACCGGCTGTTCGCCGGCGACCACCGACCTCGACGTGCTGGTGCGTCGACATCGGCTGCCCGACTTCGACGGCCGCGACGTGTGCAGGCCCTGCGCTGGCCGCCGGCGCGCGCGGTGCTCTTCCTCTCCGCCTGGCCTCGGTGGAGGACGGGTCTGCGGCTTCGGCGCCGGGGGCGACGACTACCTCCCAGCCCTTTGCGGTCGCCGAGCTGATCGTCCGCGTCGAGGCGCTCGCCCGCCGCGGCCGGCCGCGCCCACGGCGGCCGGGGACCGGCGTCTCCTCGACCCGGCGCGGCACTCCCTGCGGTACGGCGACGCCAGGTCGCCCTGACCCACCGAGTTCCGGCTGCTTGCGGCCATCACGTCCCCGCCCGGCGAGGTCGTACGCCGCCGCGCGGTCGTCGCCGCGACCTGGCCGGACAGGTCCACGGTCAGCGAGCACCCTCGACTCGACGGTTCCAGCGGGTGCGCGGCAAGCTCGACCAGCTCAGGCTCCCCGATGACCCTGCACACCTCCGCGGGTCGGGTTCGTGCTGCGATGAAGCCGTCGCAGCGGTGATCGTTCCGGACCCGGATCGTCTTCTCGACGATGGCGCTGACCGCGCTGCGGCATGCTGATCGTCGGGATCGCCTGCAGCTGCTCGTGCACCACGTCGTAGGGCAACCTCGACCGGGTCCTGCAGGACCGCAGCGAGAGCATGGTCGCCGCCGTCGACGCCACCTCGGGCGCGACGCTCACCGTGACCGACGGCGTGGTGGACCCGGGGGACGTGGTCTTCGACGCCGCCGGCGACCCGGTGGCCGGCGCGCCGCCTGCCCGCCTCGCCGATGAGGTGGCTCCCTCTCCCGGGTGACCAGCCGCGGTACGTCGACGTGGGCGAGAGCGACCGGGTCCTCGCCGTGCCCTTCGAGACCGTGCCGGCGCCCGCGGCGTGGTGGTGGTCCGGGAGCCGCTGAAGCCCTACGAGCAGGCCGAGTGGTACGTCGGGCTGGCCACGCTGCTGGTGGGCGTCCTGGTGGTGCTGGCGGTCGGCGCGATCGCCCGGTGGGTCACCTCGCGGGCCCTGGCCCCGGTCGCGGTGATGGCGGAGAAGGCGCAGGACTGGAGCGAGCACGACCTCGCCGGCCGGTTCGCGCTCGGCCCGCCGACCAACGAGCTGGCCGCGCTGGGCACCACCCTGGACGGCCTGCTGGACCGGGTGGCGACGACGATCCTGGCCGAGCAACGGCTGACCTCCGACTCGCCCACGAGCTGCGCACCCCGCTGGCCTCCATCCAGGGCGCCGCCGACCTGGCGCTGCTCCGCGGCGGGCTGCCGGAAGACGCCCGGCTCGACGTCGAGCAGATCGCCGCGTCGTCCCGGGTGATGGCGGAGACGATCACCACGCTGCTCGACCTGGCCCGCGACCCGGGGTCGTTCGACCGCAGCTGCCGGCTCGGCGAGGTGCTCGCCGGGGTCACCGGGCTGGTGCCCGACCGGCTGACGCTCGAGGACCGGACCGGCTCCGCCGCCGGCGTACGCCTCGCGGCGCCGCGGGACCTGCTGGTCCGCGCGGTCGCACCGCTGGTGGAGGACGCGGGCCGCTACGCCCGCAGCCGGATCACCTTCGAGGCCGACGTCGCCGCCCCGGTCGGTCGACCTCCGCGTGTGCGACGACGGCCCGGGGCTCGCGGCACGGCGGACGAGGAGCGGGCGGACGGCGACGGCGGCACGGGCCTCGGCCTCGGCATCGCCCGGCGGGTGGCCCGCTCCGTCGGCGGCGACGTGCTCGAGCTCGACGACGACGGCGGCGCGGTGCTCGTGGTCCGGCTGCCCCGCGTGTGAAGCGTACGACTTCCTCCGAGGTCCGGGCGGTACTCCTGCCGGGGCCACATCAGCGGCTCGGTACGGACGCAGGTCGTTGCAGCGCGAGGGCGGTTCGGGTCGTCAGCTCGGCACGCCGGCCGGCTGCTCGCCCGTCGACGGCGCGTACGCCGCCGTGGCAGCGTGAGCACCGGACGCCGAACGTCCGCGATCCCGGGTACGTTGCCGGCATGTCCGACTTCACGATCAAGGCGCTCACGCCGGAGACGTTCGACGACTTCGCCGCTCTCGTCGAGCGGAACAAGGGCATGTTCGCCAGCTGCTGGTGCACGCACTTCCATCCCGACTGCGCGGAGAAGGGCCAGAGCGCCGAGGGGAACCGGGCGCTCAAGCAACGTCTGGTGGCCGACGGGATCGCGCACGCGGCACTGGTCTACGACGGCGACCGGGCCGTCGCCTGGGCGGAGTACGGATCACCCGAGGAGCTGCCCAACATCCATCACCGCAAGGAGTACGTCGCCACTGCCGAGCGACTGCCCGACTACCGGGTCACCTGCATCCTGGTCGAGCGCGGCCTTCGCGGTCAGGGCCTGGCGGCGATCGCCCTGCGCGGAGCCGTCGAGCTGATCGCGCAGGCCGGCGGCGGCCTGGTCGAGGGCTACCCTCACGACACCGGCGGGGTCCGGAAGAAGAACTCGTCGTTCCTCTACAACGGCACCCGCACGATGTACGAGCGCGAGGGCTTCACCTACGACCGGCCCAAGGGCCAGGGCAACTGCGTGATGGTGCGCGAGGTGGCCCCGAGCAGCCAGGGCGGATGACGTCACAGGCGAGGTCATGCCGCACTGGCTGTCCTGGCGACCATCTCGCATGACGTTCCCCAGAACGATGCGGGACGTCCAGGTCAGTTCAGGATGCGCAGGTTGGACGGGACGCTGCCGCCGCGCTGGACCTCCTCGACCAGCTCCTGCAGCGCCGTCAGCGCGACGTTCTGCGAGAGCGGGCCCCACGACACCCGCGCGACACCGAGCTCCTCGAGGCGCGCCAGCGACGGCAGTCCGGGGATGTGGATCACCGAGAGCCTCTGCGGGCCGAACGCCTCGACCAGCTCCTGCACCTGCTCGTCGGTGAGCCGGGCGGGGACGAACACGACGGGCGCCCCGGCCTCGAGGTAGGCCTTGCCGCGCTCGATCGCGGTGGCGAGGTTCTCCGCCGGGTCCTTGCCGCGCCCGAGGTGGAAGGCGTCGGTGCGCGCGTTGAGGACGAAGTCGACGCCCTCCTCGTCGGCGACCTTCATGATCGCCTCGACCTGCGCGACCGCCTCCGGCAGTGGCTTCAGCTGGTCCTCGATGTTGGCACCGACGACGCCGATGCCGATCGCGCGGCGTACCGTCTCGGCCGCGTTGCCGTAGCCGCCCTCGAGGTCGGCGGTGACCGGCAGGTCGGTGGCGTCCACGACCCGCTTCACGGCCTCCAGCATGAGGTCGACCGGGATGTTCTCGCCGTCCTCGTAGCCGTACGACGCGGCGATGGAGTGGCTGGCCGTGGCCAGGGCGTGGGTGCCCTCGACGGCGGCGACGACCTTGGCGCTGACCGCGTCCCAGACGTTGACGACGGTGAGCAGCGACGGGTCGCGGTGCAGGCGCAGCAGCTCGCTGCCCTTCTGGACGGTCTTCGGGTCGGCCATCGGTGGTCCCTCCGGGTGTCGGCTACACGGACCTCGATCCTTGCAGACACGTCCAGACCGGAGCCCGGTCCCGAATCAGGACCGCAGCTGGCGGGCCATCGGGCAGTCGAAGGTGTCCTCGGCGCGCAGCCCGACCCGGTTGAGGTGGCGGACCACGATCACCCAGGAGGCGAACAGTCCGACCTCGGTGTACTTCACGCCGAGCCGCTCGCAGTGGGCGCGGATCATCGGCTGGGCCCGCTTCAGGTTCGGGCGCGGCATGCTCGGGAAGAGGTGGTGCTCGATCTGGTAGTTCAGGCCGCCCATCGCGAAGTCGACGACCGGCCCGCCGCGCACGTTGCGCGACATGAGCACCTGGCGGCTCAGGAAGTCCGGCCGGCCACCGGCGGGCACGATCGGCATCCCCTTGTGGTTGGGGGCGAAGGACCCGCCCAGGCAGATGCCGAAGCAGGCCAGCTGGAGGCCCATGAACGCCGAGGCCTTGCCCAGCGGCAGCACCAGCAGCAGCACGACGACGAACGCGGCCAGCCGGAGCAGCACGAGCGCGGCCTCCACCCGCTGGTGCGGGACGGAGCCGCGACGCAGCAGGGTGCGCACGCTGGCGACGTGCAGGTTGAGGCCCTCGAAGGCCAGCATCGGGAAGAACAGCCAGCCCTGGTGCAGCAGCACCCACCTGGTGAATCCGCTGCGGCCGGCCGCCGCGGAGGCGGTGAACGCGATCGCACCCGGCGCGATGTCCGGGTCCTTGCCCTCCTGGTTGGGTGCGGCGTGGTGGCGGTTGTGCTTGTCGCGCCACCAGCCGTAGCTGAGCCCGGCGAAGACCCCCGCGAGCACCCGGGCGGTCCACTCGTTCCAGGCTGCGGACCGGAAGATCTGCCGGTGCGCCGCGTCGTGGCCGAGGAAGCCGAACTGGGTGCTGAGCACGCCGAGGGCGGCGGCGAGGACGAGCTGGAACCACGAGTTGCCCAGCCAGAACAGCCCGACCCACACCGCGGCGAAGGACACCACCGCGATGGCGATGCGCGACCAGTACCACCCGTAACGGCGGTTCAGCAGGTTGCTCTCGCGGACGGTGCGGGCCAGGTCGGTGTAGCCGCTCTGGTGACGCACGAGCACCGCGGTCGATTGGTCGGCGTCCATGGACATCCTCGGGGAGGGGTTCGACGTGGAGCGCCGAGGTCCGGGGCGCACGAAAGGTGGAACTCCTCTCAGGCTACCCCCGATACCCCGAAACGCTCAGTCCCAGAAGACCCGGTCTACCACGCCGCGAGCCCGCCGGGTCGTGCGCAGGTAGTCGTTGACCATCGCGTCGGACTCCCCCGGCTGGTACCCCAGGATGGCCGCGATCGCGGCCCGCTCGCGGGTGTCGTGGGGCAGCTGGTCGGCTGGTTTCCCGCGCACCAGGGTGACCGCGTTGCGGACCGCGCTCACCGAGCGCCAGGCCCGGGCCAGCACGGCGGCGTCCTCGGGCGCGATCACCCCGGCAGCCTCGGCGCCGCGGAGCGCGTCGAGGCTGCGGGGCGTGCGCAGGCCCTCGTGCCGGCCGGCGAATCGCATCTGCAGCAGCTGGATCGTCCACTCGATGTCGGCCAGGCCACCCCGGCCGAGCTTGAGGTGCAGGTGCGGGTCGGCACCGCGAGGCAGCCGCTCGTCGTCCACCCGTGCCTTGATCCGCCGGATCTCGATCACGTCGTCCTGGCTGATCCCGTCGGCCGGGAAGCGCAGCGGGTCGATCAGCTCGGTGAAGCGGCGGCGCAGGTCCTCGTCGCCGACGACGGCGTCGGCCCTCAGCAGGGCCTGGAACTCCCAGGCCGCCGACCACTTCGCGTAGTAGGCGGCGTAGGACTCGAGGGTCCGGACCAGCGGCCCCTGCTTGCCCTCGGGGCGCAGCCCGGCGTCCACCTCCAGCGGCGGGTCGGACGCGGGCAGCGCGAGCAGCCGGCGCAGCTCGTTGGCCACGGCCTGGGCGTACGTCGCCGCGACCTGCGGGTCGGCACCCGGCAGCGGGTCGTGCACGAACATCACGTCCGCGTCGGAGCCGTAGGACAGCTCGAACCCGCCGTACCTCCCCATGGCGATGACCGCCAGCCGGGTCGGCCGCTCGTCGAGGCCGCGCTGGGCCGCGACCGCGTCGCAGGCGACCTCGAGCGTGCCCTCCAGCGTCGCGTCGGTCAGGTTGGAGAGGCCGGCCCCGACCGCGACCACGTCGAGGGTGCCGACCAGCTCACCGACGGAGATCCGGAGCAGCTCGCGGCGCCGGATCGCCCGGATCGCCCGGGCCGCGTCCTCGGCGCCGCTCTGCCGGCCCGCGGACGCCAGCATCTCGGTGGTCAGCGCCTCGGAGGAGAGCGGGCCGAGGTCGGAGCCGAGCAGGCGCACTCCCTGCGGCTCGCGCTGGAGCAGGTCGGTGGCGTAGCGCGAGGTGGCCAGCACCCGGGCCAGCCGCTCGGCGACCTCGCCCTCGTCGCGGAGCAGCCGGAGGTACCAGTGGGTCGTGCCGAGGGCCTCGCTGATCCGGCGGAACCCGAACAGGCCCATGTCGGGGTCGGGTGCGTCGGCGAACCACTCGAGCATGACCGGCAGCAGGGTGCGCTGGATGGCCGCGGTCCGGGAGACGCCGGCGGTCATCGACTCCAGGTGCCGCAGGGCCGCGGCGGGGTCCTGGTAGCCCAGCGCGGACAGCCGCGTGCGGGCCGCCTCGGGCGAGAGGCGCACCCCCTCCCCCGGGATCCGGGCGACCGCGCTGAGCAGCGGCCGGTAGAACAGCTTCTCGTGCAGCCGGCGGACCTCGCGGCGATGGTGGCGCCACTCCTTCTCGAGCTCCTTGACCGGCTCCTTGACGAAGCCGAGCGAGCGACCGAGCCGGCGCAGCGCCTCCTCGTCGTCGGGCACCACGTGGGTACGCCGCAGCTGGTAGAGCTGGATGCGGTGCTCCAGCCGGCGCAGGAAGGCATAGGCCTCGCGCATCGCCTGACCGTCCTCGCGGCCGATGTAGCCGCCGGCGGTCAGCTCCGCGAGGGCGCTGAGGGTGGTGGGCACGCGGATCGACTCGTCGCCCCGGCCGTGCACGAGCTGGAGCAGCTGGACGGCGAACTCGACGTCGCGCAGCCCGCCGGACCCGAGCTTGAGCTGCCGCTCGGCCTCCTGGGCGGGCAGGTGCTCGAGCACCCGGCGTCGCATCGCCTGGACGTCGCCGACGAAGCCGTCGCGCTCGGCGGCCGCCCAGACCATCGGCCCGACCATGGCGACGTACTCCTCGCCCAGCGCGACGTCGCCGGCCACCGGGCGGGCCTTGAGCAGGGCCTGGAACTCCCAGGTCTTCGCCCAGCGCTCGTAGTAGCCGCGGTGGCTGGCCAGGGTGCGGACCAGCTGGCCGGCCTTGCCCTCGGGCCGCAGCGCGGCGTCGACCGGCCAGATGGTGCCCTCGGCGGTGTGGTCGGAGCAGATCTGCATCATCTGCGAGGCGAGCTGGGTGGCGGCGCGGGTGGCGACGTTCTCGCTCGCCCCGTCGACCGGCTCGTAGACGAAGATGACGTCGACGTCGGAGACGTAGTTGAGCTCGTGCCCCCCGCACTTGCCCATCGCGATCACGGCCAGCCTGGCCTGGCCGGCCTGCTCCCCCACGCGCACCCGGGCGATCGCGAGGGCGGCCTCGAGGGTGCCGGCGGCGAGGTCGGACAGCTCGGCGGCGATGTCGTCGACGCCGACGTGGTGGGCCAGGTCGCGGGCGGCCATCCGGAGCAGGATCCGGCGGTACTCCACCCGCAGCGCGTCCACGGCCTCGCGGTCGGGCAGCGTGGCCACCGGGTCGGCGGCCTCCGGGTCCGCACCGACCGCGGCCAGCAGCGAGGCCCGCACGGCGTACGCCGCGGGGCGGGTGGAGCCGAGGGTGGGGTCGGTCAGCTCGCGCCAGTGCTCGGGGTGCCGGCGCAGGTGGTCGGCGAGGGCGGTGCTGGCGCCGAGCACGGACAGCAGCCGCATCGCGGTGCCCTCGTCGTCGGCGATCTCCTGGAGCAGGGCGGCCGGGTCGTCCACGCGCTCGGCGAGGTCGACCAGCCCGTCCAGCGCCAGGTCGGGGTCGGCCGAACGACCCAGGATGGTGAGCAGGGAGGCGCGGTGGTCGCCGAGGCGGTCCAGCTGCTGGGCTGCCTGGTCGGCGCGCTGGAACCCCGCGCGCAGCAGCTTGCCCTTGGTGGGCAGCTCCCTGCTCATCGGCGGGCCAGGGCGGCGAACCGCGCCAGCACGGGCCGCCAGGCGGCCTCGAGCTCACCGGCGGCGGCCTCGATCTCGGCCAGCACCGCCCGCTGGTCGATGCCCTTCTCGAGGTGGTCGTCGCGGTCGCCGTCGGCCCACGACTCGAGGACGGCGACGTCGACCTCGGGGTGGCTCTGGACGCCCCAGACGGTGGGCGCGAAGCGGACCGCCTGCACCTCCTCCGGCGGTGTCGCCGCGAGCAGCACCGCGCCGTCCGGCAGCGCGGTGACCACGTCGTTGTTCCACTGGATCCCGCGCCGGGGCAGTGCCGCGCCCCCGAACAGCGGGTCGTCGGCGGCGGTCGGGAGCCAGCCCTGGTCGAGCAGGCCGACCTGCTGGCCGAAGGCGTTCTCCTCGGCGGCGCCGCCCAGCGCCACCGCGGCGACCTGGTGGCCCAGGCAGATGCCGAGGGTGGGTACGCCGGTCGTCGCGGCCTCCCGGAACATGTCCTTCAACGGCGCCAGCCACGGAGCCTCCGCGTCGTCGTTCGCGCCGACGGACCCGCCGAGCACCAGCAGCGCGTCGTACGCCGCGAGCTCGGGCAGCGGCTCCCGGCGTACGGGCGGCACACCTGCACCGCGCAGTCGGCCTCCGCGAGCCACCGGCCCGCGTGGGCCGGCGGGCAGGCGGCCTCGTGCTCGACGACGAGGACGACGGGAGCCCTCACAGGACAGGCAGCATCCGGTCGCGCTCGAAGGCCGAGACCTGGCCGCGGTACTCCTCCCACTCCGCACGCTTGTTGCGCAGGAAGAAGTCGTAGACGTGCTCGCCCAGGGTCTCGGCGAGCAGCTCGGAGTTCTCGGCGATGCCGATCGCGTCGTACAGGCTCTTGGGCAGCGGCTGGATGCCCAGGCTCTTGCGCTCGCGCTCGGTCAGCGACCACACGTCGTCCTCGGCCTCGCGGGGCAGCTCGTAGCCCTCCTCGATGCCCTTCATGCCGGCCGCCAGGGTCACCGCGAACGCCAGGTAGGGGTTGCAGGCGGCGTCGACGTGCGCAGCTCGATCCGGGTGGACTGGCCCTTGTTGGGCTTGTACATCGGCACCCGCACCATCGCGGAGCGGTTGTTGTGGCCCCAGCAGATGTACGACGGCGCCTCGCCGCCGCCGAGCAGTCGCTTGTAGCTGTTGACCCACTGGTTGGTGACGCAGGTGATCTCGCTGGCGTGGCGCAGGATGCCGGCGATGAACTGCCGGCCGGTCTTGGACAGCTGGTACTCCGCGCCGGCCTCGAAGAACGCGTTGCGGTCGCCCTCGAACAGCGACACGTGGGTGTGCATGCCGGAGCCGGGGTGGGTGGTGAACGGCTTGGGCATGAACGACGCCCAGATGCCCTGGCTCAGCGCCACCTCACGGATCACGGTGCGGAAGGTCATGATGTTGTCGGCGGTGCTCAGCGCGTCGGCGTACCTCAGGTCGATCTCCTGCTGGCCCGGGCCGCCCTCGTGGTGGCTGAACTCCACCGAGATGCCCATCGACTCGAGCATGGTGATCGCCTCGCGACGGAAGTCCGCCCCCATCGACTGCGCGGTGTGGTCGAAGTAGCCGCTGCGGTCGACCGGCACCGGCTCGACGCCGGCCTGCGGGGTGTCCTTGAAGAGGTAGAACTCGATCTCGGGGTGGGTGTAGAAGGTGAAGCCCTTGTCGGCCGCCGCGCTCAGCGTGCGCTTGAGGACGTAGCGCGGGTCGGCGTACGACGGGGTGCCGTCGGGCATCACGATGTCGCAGAACATCCGGGCCGTCGACGGGCCCTCGCCGGGCGCCACGGGAGGATCTGGAACGTCGACGGGTCCGGCTTGGCCAGCATGTCGGCCTCGTAGACCCGGGCGAAGCCCTCGATGGCCGAGCCGTCGAAGCCGATGCCCTCGGTGAAGGCCCCCTCGAGCTCGGCCGGCGCGACGGCCACCGACTTGAGGAACCCGAGCACGTCGGTGAACCAGAGGCGGACGAACCGGACGTCGCGCTCCTCGAGCGCGCGGAGCAACGAAGTCTTCCTGCTTACCCATGCGGCCAACTATGGCGCATGGACGTCTCAGGAGGTCGACGCGTGTCCAGGTCCGCGGACACGGACGCAGCAGCGCGTCGAGTCCGGGTCGAGCTCGGGGCGCAGACCGGTGCAGCCGAGCCGGTCGGCGACCGCCTCGACGAAGGCCAGGTTCATGCCGCAGACCAGGTCGGTGGTGGTCGGTGGCGCAGCCGGTCGAACGGGCAGTTGCAGCAGCAGGTCGACCGTCCACGCGCGGCTCGTAGCCGAACGGCGCGAGCGCCCCCGCGACCCGGTCGAGCTCTGGGGGTACGCCGCGCGGGCTTGGGGGCTGCCTCCACCGCCCGGGCCCCGGCGTCGGTGGCCGCCTCACGGACCGCGACGTCCATCGCGGTCCCGGCCAGGCTGCGCTCGACCGCGTCGGCCAGGACGTCGCCCGCCAGGTCGTAGCGTCGGTTCGGCAGGCTGACCGCCACCTCCTTGCCGGCAGCGCCGGTAGAGCTTCGCCGGCCGGCCGGCGCCCGGGCCCGTCCGCCCGGTCAGCCGCTTGAACTCGGCGACCAGGAGCCCCTCGTCGACCAGCCGGTCGAGGTGGAACTTCGCGGTGTGGCGGGGTACGTCGATCCCGTCGGCCGCCTGGTCCCGGCTGACCGCACCGGGCTGGTCGGCCACGAACCGGTAGAGCGCCCGGCGTACGGGGTCGGCGAGGGAGCCGAGCTTGGTCACGCGGCGGCCGAAGGCGTCGTCCATGGACATGAAGGACTTTCTAACAGACAGAGGTCTTGTCGAAACAGACTCACAAGTCTATCGTCAAAATTAATCTCCGATAGAAAGGAGCGCCACCATGGCCCTCACCCACACCTGGCACGACATGGTCCACGACATGAGGGACGAGATGCACGACATCGCGACCATCACCCACGTGGAGCCCGCCCGCCAGGCCTTCCTCATGCTCTGGGCCACGTTCATCGTCGCCCCGATCCTGTTCGGCATCGACAAGTTCGCCGGGGTGCTCACCGACAACTGGGAGGGCTACCTCGCCTCCTGGGTGAACGACCTGATCCCCGGCAGCGCCACCGACGCGATGTACTACATCGGCGTCGTCGAGATCGCGGCCGGCGTCCTCGTCGCCCTCGCCCCGCGCATCGGCGGGTACGTCGTCGCGCTGTGGCTGGCCGGCATCATCGTCAACCTGGTGAGCACCGGCGAGTACTACGACATCGCCCTGCGCGACTTCGGGCTCCTCGTCGGCGCGCTGGCCATGGCCCGGCTCGCCACGATGTTCCACCACCGCGAGACGATGACGCCCTAGTCCTTCGGGACGTTCCGCTCGATCTCGGCCAACCAGGCCGCCCCGCTGGCGTCGGACGGCATCCGCCAGTCGCCGCGGGGCGACAGGGAGCCGCCCGCGCTCACCTTGGGCCCGTTCGGCAGCGCCGAGCGCTTGAACTGGCTGGTGAAGAAACGCCTCACGAACACCTCGAGCCAGCGGCGTACGGTCGCCAGGTCGTACGCCGCACGACGCTCCGTCGGGAAGCCCGGCGGCCACTCCCCCGCCTCGGCGTCGCGCCAGGCGTGCCAGGCCAGGAACGCGACCTTGCTCGGCCGGGTGCCGTGGCGCAGCACGTGGAAGAGCGTGAAGTCCTGCAGGGAGTAGGGCCCGACCGAGTCCTCGGTGGCCTGCGGCTTCTTGCCCTCCTCGGTCGGGATCAGCTCGGGGGTGATCTCCTGGTCGAGGATCTCGCGGAGCACCTCGTTGGTGTCGTCCTGGAACTGCCCGGAGTCGATGACCCAGCGGATCAGGTGCTGGATGAGGGTCTTGGGGACGCCGGTGTTCACCGCGTAGTGCGACATCTGGTCGCCGACGCCGTACGTGCACCAGCCGAGCGCGAGCTCGGACAGGTCGCCGGTGCCGAGCACGATGCCGCCGCGGTGGTTGGCCAGCCGGAAGAGGTAGTCGGTGCGCAGCCCGGCCTGGACGTTCTCGAAGGTCACGTCGTAGACCGGCTCGCCGTCGGCGAACGGGTGGTCCAGGTCCGCCAGCATCTGCCGCGCGGCCGGGATGATGTCGAGCTCCTCGAAGGTGACGCCGAGGGCCTTGGAGAGCCGGGTGGCGTAGGACTTCGTGGTCTCGCCGGTCGCGAACCCCGGCATGGTGAACGCGTGGATGTCGCTGCGCGGGCGGCCGAGCCGGTCCATGGCGCGGGCCGCCACGATCAGCGCGTGGGTGGAGTCGAGGCCACCGGAGACGCCGATGACGACCTTCGGGTGCCCGATCGCGTGCAGCCGCTGCTCGAGACCCGAGACCTGGATGTTGTAGGCCTCGTAGCAGTCGAGGGCCAGCCGCTCGGCGTCGTCGGGCACGAACGGGAACCGGTCGACCTTGCGGCGCAGCCCGATGTCCCCCGCCGGCGGGCTGACCCGGAACCCGACCCTCCGGAAACCCCGTCCGCTGGTTGAGGAGGTCGCGCAGCGACCGTCTCGACACCAAGGCCCAGCGTCCGCCGGTTGTCGTCGAAGGTCCCCTGCCGCAGCCGCTCCTGCCGGATCCGGCCGAGGTCGACGTCGGCGACGCTGCGCCGCGCACCCTCGGGGAAACGCTCGGTCTCGGCGAGCAGGTCGCCCATCTCGTAGACCAGCGTCTGCCCGTCCCAGGACAGGTCCGTGGTCGACTCGCCCTGGCCCGCGGCCGCATAGAGGTACGCCGCCAGGCAGCGCGCGCTCGCCGAGCGGACCAGCAGCCGGCGGTCCTCCGCGCGGGAGACGGTGATCGGGCTGCCCGACAGGTTGGCCAGCACGGTCGCGCCGGCCAGGGCCGCCTCGGCGCTCGGCGGCACCGGCACCCACATGTCCTCGCAGATCTCCACGTGCAGGGCCAGGCCCGCGCACGTCGGTCGCGGTGAAGATCAGGTCGGGCCCGAACGGCACCTCACGGCCGCCGAGCACGATGGTGCTGCCGCGCCGGTCGTCACCGGGGGCGAAGTGCCGGCGCTCGTAGAACTCGCGGTAGGTCGGCAGGTAGGACTTCGGCGCGACGCCCAGGATCGTGCCGGCGTGGATGACGACCGCGCAGTTGAGCACGCGGGTGCCGTGCACCAGCGGGGCGCCCACGACGAGGACCGGCCGCAGGTCGGCGCTCGCGGCGACGATCTCCTCGACGGCCTCGAGCACGCCCTCGAGCAGCGTGTCCTGCAGGAACAGGTCGTCGATCGCGTAGCCCGACAACGCCAGCTCGGGGAACACCGCCACCGCGACGCCGTCGTCGTGGCAGGCGCGTGCCTCGGCGAGCACGGCCGCGGCGTTGGCCGCCGGGTCCGCGACGGAGACCGGCACCGTGCAGGCAGCGACGCGCGCGAACCCGTGGGCGTAGGCGGAGTAGAAGTCCACGCCCCGAGTCTAGGGGCCACGCTGGTGGAGGAGGTCGCGCAGCGACCGTCTCGAAACCACGCCTACTGGCGCCGGTACTCCCCGCGCCAGCGCGGCCCGGGCAGCTCCTCGAGCCGGGCCAGCTCCAGCCCGTCGGTGGCCAGCGCCTCCATCGACTCCCGGGTCAGCGGGTACGGCGGGCCGACGTCGGCCGGCTCGCTGCCGTCGTACCGGAACGCGATGGCGAGCAGCGTGCCACCCGGGGCGACCAGCCCGGCGACGGCCTCGATCGCCTCCGCCCGGGGCGGGTCGGGCAGCGCCTGGACGGTGAAGATCTCGACGACGAGGTCGAAGGCACCCAGCCATGCCACCGGCAGGTCGAGCAGGTCGGCCGCCTGCAGGTCGACGCCGGTCCCGGCGGTGCGCTCGGTGGCCAGCGCGACCGCGGTCTCGGAGATGTCGAAGCCTGTCGTGGCGAAGCCCAGCCCGGCGAGGTACGCCGCGTCGGCGCCGAGGCCGCACCCGACCACGATCGCCCGCTTGCCGGTGCCGTCGATGCCCTCTCGCTCGACCCACTCCCGGAGCAGCACCTGGGGCTCGGTGCGGTCCCAGGGCAAGGACACCTCACCCGCCGCGCCCTCGGCGTACAGCCGGTCGAACCATGCCGTGGGCTCGCCGCTCCCGATCGCTTCCGCCGACAGCTCGTCGGCCCGCTCGTCCCAGTCCCGTCCCATGCCGCCATCCTGCCAGTCGGCCCATGTGGGCCGACCGGCTCGGAGCGAGGTCTAGTACGCGACGGGCAGCTGGTAGGTGCCGAGGCCCGGGTAGTGGTCGGAGTAGCCGATGGAGAACAGCACCCGCGCGCTCGAGGCCCGGTACGGCGAGTACACCTGGTCGATCAGCGAGAGCGAGTGCGTGCCCCGGCGCGCCGGGCGCTCGGTGGCCCAGTTGGACTTGAAGTAGATCCGGCGGAAGCTCATGAACGGCAGCCGCGGCCGGCGCACCCGCTCGTCGGCCTTCCAGCCGGCGTTGTAGTCACCGGTCACGAAGACCTTGGCCCGCGACTTCTCGTTCTTCACGATGTCGATCAGGTTGGACACCTGGCGGACGTACAGCTCGAACATCTTCGGCCGACCGGGGGTCGCCCTGCCCATGGTGACCGCACCCGGCACCAGGTGCAGGTTCACGAGGGTCAGCGGGGTGTGGGTCTGCGTGTCCTCGAGGCGGACGATGACGGCGTAGTTGGCCTGGAGATAGCGCCCGCCGGCCGGCCACTCGTTCCCGATGTACCACCGTCGGCTGAGCCGCTTCGAGGTGGCCGAGAGTTCGCGGAACCGGCTGGAGCGCCAGATGACCGGGTTCTGCTCGCCGTACATCTGGGGCGCCCGGTACGACGCGAACTCCGGGCAGCTGCGTGAGGTAGGCGCCCTTGTCGCGGTGGTTGACCTCCTGGAAGCCGGCCACGTCGACGTACGGCGTGAACGCGTCGACTGCCTGCGTGAAGGTCGCGGTGCTCACCTTGGCCTGGATGTTGTAGGTGCCGACCCTGGTGGTGGCCGTCGCGGCAGTGGTCGCGGCGGCGCCCTGACTGCTCGCGGTCGGGCCGAGCGCGGTGAGCAGGGCTGCGGAGACGGCGACGGAGACCGCGCCGGCGAGGGTCGTGCGCACGCTGCGTGCCATCACGTGTCCTCCGAGACGGGGGCTGCCTCGTCCGGCGAGCCCGGGGTGCACTGGCAAGGGTAACTTTCCGTACGGCTCCTTGGGCCCGATCCGGACAATCAGGACTGGCGTGACCAGCGACACACCCGCCGTCGGCCGGTCCCGGGACTAACCTGAGGAACGGTCCGGGGACTCCACCAGGGAGCCTCGAGAACACGTCCGAAGGAGCTCTCCATGAGCGAGGAGACCGCGCCGTACGGCACGGGTCCGGGGCAGGACGCCCCGAAGCCGGTGAAGCGGATCCGCACCCACCACCTGCGCGAGATGAAGGAGCGCGGGGAGAAGTTCGCGATGCTCACCGCCTACGAGCAGTACGCCGCGCAGACGTTCGACGAGGCCGGCATCGAGGTGCTGCTCGTCGGCGACAGCGCGTCCAACAACGTCTTCGGCAACGAGACCTCGCTGCCGGTGACGGTGGACGAGCTGCTCCCCCTCACCCGTGCGGTGTCCCGGTCGGTACGCCGCGCGCTCGTGGTCGGCGACCTGCCGTTCGGGTCCTACCAGGGCTCGCCCGAGCAGGCCTACGCCACCGCCGTCCGCTTCATGAAGGAGGCCGGCGCGCACTGCGTGAAGCTCGAGGGCGGCATCGAGATGACCCCGCAGATCGAGCTGCTCACCCGCGGCGGCGTCCCGGTGATGGCCCACATCGGCTTCACCCCGCAGAGCGAGCACAGCCTCGGCGGCTACCGCGTGCAGGGCCGCGGCGACACCGCCCGGCGGATCCTCGACGACGCCAAGGCGGTCGAGGCCGCGGGGGCGTTCGCGGTCGTCATGGAGATGGTGCCCGGCGACGTGGCCGCCCAGGTCACCAAGGAGCTCACCATCCCGACCATCGGCATCGGCGCGGGCAGCGACTGCGACGGCCAGGTGCTGGTCTGGCAGGACGCGTTCGGCCTGCGCACCGGCCGGATGGCGAAGTTCGTCAAGCAGTACGCCGACCTGCACGGCACGCTGCTCCAGGCGGCCCGCGACTTCTCCGACGACGTCAAGGGCGGGACGTTCCCGGGGCCCGAGCACACCTTCTGAGGTCGCCCGGGGCGCCGACGACCCGGCGTACGGTGGGGGCCATGCAGAGACTCGCGGCTGCCCTCCTCCTCGTCCTGACCGCCGGTGCCCTCGTCCCCGCTCGCCTCCCCGGCGGACGCGGACACGGCCGCCGCCGGCGCCACCACCACCCCGGCACCGCCGGCGCGGGCGCTCGCGGCCCCGTCGCTGCGGGTGACCCGGGTGGCCACCGGCTTCGAGTACCCGTGGGACGTGCAGCCGATCGCCCGCGGCACCTACCTGGTCACCACGCGGGAGACCCGGCGGCTGTTCCGGATCAAGGACGGCCGCAAGACCCGGGTGCGGTTCCCGAGCAGCTCGGTGTGGGCGTCGGGCGAGACCGGGCTGATGTCGCTCGAGATCGACCCCGGCTTCTCCTCGAACCGGCGCTTCTACACCTGCCAGGGCGGCTTCCGCTCCGGCGGCGGGCACGACGTACGCGTGGTCGCGTGGCGGCTCAACGCGGCCGGCACCCGCGCGACCTGGCAGCGGACGCTGCTCAGCGGCATCCAGGCCACCAGCGGACGGCACGGCGGCTGCCGGCTGCTGATCACCCGCTCCGGCGCGCTGCTCGTCGGCACCGGTGACGCGGCGGTCGGCACCAACCCGCGCAACCTGCGCTCGCTCAACGGCAAGGTGCTGCGGATGAACCGGATGACCGGCGCCCCGTGGCCGGCCAACCCGCGCATCGGCTCGCCGTACCGCAAGACGCGCTACGTCCTCACCTGGGGCCACCGCAACGTGCAGGGCCTGGCCCAGCGCGCCGACGGCAGCCTGTGGTCGGTCGAGCACGGCACCTACCGCGACGACGAGGTGAACCGGCTGGTCGCCGACGGCGACTACGGCTACAACCCGGTGCCCGGCTACAACGAGGACGTGCCGATGACCGACCACAGCCTCCCCGGCACCGCAGCGCTCGGCCCGGTGGCGCAGCGGCAACCCGACCATCGCCACCTCCGGCGCCGCCTGGGTCAAGGGCAGCGCGTGGGGCAGCTTCAACGGCACGCTCGCGGTCGCCGCGCTCAAGGGCAACCGCGTCGTCTTCATGAAGTTCGACTCCAGCGGGACGCTCCAGTGGACCCGCGACCCCGGCGGTGCTGCGCAACTACGGCCGGCTCCGGTCGGTCACCCGCACCGCCAACGGCGACCTGCTGATCACCACCGGCAACGGCACCAACGACGCGATCCTGCGGGTCCACCCCCGCTGAGGTACGTCGGTCACGCCGTCCAGCCGAGCCAGGCTCCCCCGGCGGTGACCAGCGCGAACCACAGCACGACCGCGACCACCGCCACCAGCGGGACCGCGGCGCGGGTGCGGCGTCCACCAGCGGCACGCGACCACGAACAGCACCAGCCACAGCACGAGCAGCAGGACGACCGCCCACCACGGCGCGACCAGCCCGGAGGCGGCGTACAGGAAGAAGGCGCAGGCCATCCCGGCCATCCCGACGAACGGCCACGGGGAGGTGGCGTTCGGGTTGGTGGCCCGCTGCCGCGTGCGCGCCACTCAGTCCTCGAGCTTGTCGTCGTTCCAGTTCGGGTCGTTGTCCCACTCCTCGTTGCGCTCCTCGACCTTGTCCAGGGCGCGGGCGGCCTCCTCGGAGGTGGCGTAGGGGCCGAGCCGGTCCGCGTTGCGGCAGCCGTCCTCACCCTCGACCGTGTGGTGCTTCAGGCAGAACCAGTACTCGGCGCTCATGTCGCTGAAACTACACTCGCCCCCATGTCCGCAGTAGTCCCCGGCACCATCTCGCCGACGCGTCCCGTCCCCGCCCACATCCCGCGGCCGGAGTACGTCGGCCGTCCCGGCCCGGAGCGCTTCACCGGCTCGGAGGTCAAGGACGCCGAGACGATCGCGAAGATGCGCGTCGCCGGGAGGCTGGCCGCCCAGGCCCGCGAGCTGGTCGGCTCCCACATCGTCCCGGGCGTCACCACCGACGAGCTGGACCGGATCGGCCACGAGTTCCTCTGCGACCACGGCGCCTACCCCTCCACCCTGGGCTACAAGGGCTTCCCGAAGTCGCTGTGCGCCTCGATCAACGAGGTCATCTGCCACGGCATCCCGGACAGCACCGTGGTCGAGGACGGCGACATCGTGAACATCGACATCACGGCGTACCTCGACGGCGTGCACGGCGACACCAACGCCACCTTCCTCGCCGGCGACGTCGACGAGGAGACCCGTCTGCTCGTCGAGCGCACCCGCGAGGCGCTGGAGCGCGGCATCAAGGCGGTGCGGCCGGGCCGCCGGATCAACGTGATCGGCCGGGTCATCGAGTCCTACGCGAAGCGGTTCGGGTACGGCGTGGTCCGCGACTTCACCGGCCACGGGATCGGCACCAGCTTCCACAGCGGGCTGGTCATCCCCCACTACGACGAGTCCTACTACAGCGACGTCATCGAGGTCGGGATGACCTTCACCATCGAGCCGATGCTCAACCTCGGCACCCACGAGTGGGACATGTGGGAGGACGAGTGGACGGTGGTCACCAAGGACCGCAGGCGCAGCGCGCAGTTCGAGCACACCCTGCTGGTCACGCCCGACCGGCGCCGAGGTGCTGACCCACCCCTGACCTCAGGTCAGGTCGTCGTACGACCCCTGTCCGGTCTCGGCCCGGCGGCGCTCGACGCGCAGCACCGCCGCCTCGTGCTCCGGGTCACCGGACATCGCCGCGGCCAGCCGGAGGTGCGGCAGCGCCTCGTCGTAGCGGGACTGGCGCTCCAGGGTGCGGCCGAGCGTGTGCCGGGCCCAGACGTCGCTGGGGTCCTGCTCCACGACGAACACCAGGTCGGCCTCGGCGCGGGCCAGCTGCACGCGCATGAAGTACGCCCAGGCGCGCAGCGTGCGCAGGGACCGCGCCTGCGGCTCGGCCTCCACGGCGGGCTCCAGCACCGCCAGGGCCTCCCGCGGCGCCCGCTGCTCGAGCAGCTCCCACGCCTTGCGGTAGACCTCCGACGGATGGCTTGCCTCGCCGGGGAAGAGCACGGCGGGCGTGGGCAGGTGTTCGTAGTCGTCGCCAGTGACCATGCCAGAACGGTAACCCGCGTACGATGTGCGGTGCGGAAGGGCTGGCCGGGCGACCGCGGCGCACTCCCTCACGGAAGCGCGTCGAGGAAGGTCCGGGCTCCACAGGGCATGGTGGTGGGTAACACCCACCCGGGGTGACCCGCGGGACAGTGCCACAGAGAACAGACCGCCTCCCGGCGCCGTTCATTCGGAGCCGGGCGGCAAGGGTGAAACGGTGGTGTAAGAGACCACCAGTACGCCGGGTGACCGGCGTAGCTCGGTAAACCCCACCAGGAGCAAGATCAAGAAGCCGTGCCTCCGGGCGCGGTGCGCACACGTTCGAGGGCTGCCCGCCCGAGTGTGCGGGTAGATCGCACGAGGCGGCCGGCAACGGTCGTCCCAGATGGATGGTCGCCAACCGACCGGTCGTGAGGCCGGCCGGCGAACAGAACCCGGCCTATGAGCCAGCCCTTCCGCACCCCGACCCGTCAGTCTGCGACGGGTCGGGGTCGGCCCATCAGCCCAGCGGGGCGAGCAGCTTCTTCTTGTTCTCGAACGCGAAGACCAGCAGGTCCGCCATCCGGAAGCGGCCGTCGACCGGGCCCAGCGACGGCCGCCAGGCGGGGTGGCGCACGATCGAGAACCGGCTGCCCTCCATCGCCCGGTGGAAGGTCTCGGCGACGATCCGCGCGCCCACGCCGGCCAGCCGGCCGCCGTTCAGCTCCGCCTCGCGCAGCACGTAGAACCACAGCGGCGTGTTCTCGAGGAACGTGGTCCGCTGCGCCGGGGTGAGCGCGTCCAGGGTGGCGCCCGTCGACGCCGTCGCGGATCTGCGCCTTGGTCAGCGTGGTGACGGCGACGCCCTTGCTGCGCAGCAGCGCCGCCATCTGCTGGCCGCTGGCGAGGTTGCAGCATGCTGGCTCGGGTGAGGTTCCGGAACGCGAGGTTGGCCCGGATCGTGAACTCGTCGGCGTCGGTCCCGCCGAAGGATCCCTGCGGCAGCACCGAGAGCGGGTTGACCAGCCCGGTGTCGATCCGGCGGGCGAAGTTGAACTCCCCCGGCGGCGGCTTGAGGTCGTCGCGCCCGATCGCCTTGAACGGGTAGAGCCGGCGCCAGTCCGCGACCCAGTTCGTCGGCAGCGTCGGGTTGCCGCCGAGGTCGCCGGAGGTGCCGGAGAAGAAGAACAGCAGGTCGAGCGTCCCGCTGCCGCTGGGGAACTCGGCGTTCCAGTTGTAGGCCTCGCGCACCATCGAGTGCCCGAACCGGAACGCCGCCACCGAGAACTCCACCGGCATCGTCGGCATGCTCAGCGGGGCGGCCGCCGGCTCGACCAGCTTGCGGCCGTTGTTGAAGACGTCGGTGACCACGGTGGAGTCGCAGATCCGGGTCAGGTAGTCGGTCTTGAGCATCCACTGGTAGTGCAGCACCACCCGGCGGCGGGCCCGCTGGAACTTCTCGGCGTCCGCCGTCGCGGCGGGCAGCGTGTCGACCACGCGGTTGTGGAAGCGGATCATCGCGAGGTGGTGCTGGGCCACGACGAGGTTCTCGTCGTTGCGGTGGTCGGGGATGATCGCCTTGCGCCGTCCGGCAGCCGGCCCGCTGACGACCCGCGGCAGGTCGAAGCCCTGCATCGCGGCCGAGGTTCCCGACCGCGGTCGTCTTCCCCATCCGCAGGTGGCGGCCGTCGGCCTCGTAGAACTTCTTCGAGACCGCGTCGGCCGGCCCGGCGCCGTACAGGCTGTCGAGGTCGAGGGTCGGCGAGCGACCCTGCAGCAGGTCGGCCGGCGACACGGTGTCGCCGAGGGTGACCGTGGTGGCGTCGAAGGTCAGGTCGTGGTCGACGAACTGGCCGAGGTAGGTGTACCCGGCGGGGATCGCCCCGTTCCGCACCGGGGCGTCGGTCATCGCGCGGCCGACCTTCCTGCGGATCTCGAAGGCGAGGCGCTTGCCCCTCGGCCCGAGCCTCGAGAACCGGAACGGCGGCGGGGCGATGGGCGCGGCGGTGGCCACCGTCGCGGCGAGGGGACGGGCGACCGCGGCGGGTTCGCCACCCCCGACCTCTCCCTCGCCCTCGATGAAGAACGTCTCGCGTCCGTGGCGCTGCTCTGGTGCGTCGGTCATGTTCCTGCCTCACTCCGTGGGGTCGGGCTCCCGCCGAACCGGGGGCCCCGATGGGGAGGAGGGCGGAGCACCCGGGCAGATACGCCCGGCCAGACAGCGCGGCGGGGGTCCGGCCGGAGGCTCAGTCCAGGGTGAACTCCACCTTCCGCGTGGCCGGGTCGGCTGTGGCGAGCGTGAGCTCGACCTCCTCACCCAGCGGCAGCTCGCGGCGGCCGGTGACCACCGCCTCGACGGCGGGGTCCTGCACGGTGACCTCGCCGCGCTTGTCGTCCTTGTCGTCGACCTCGACGACCACGCCGGCGAACCGCTCACCGACGCGATGCTGGAGGGAGGCCGCCTCGACCAGGTCGAGGATCGCGTTCTCGTACTGGTTGGCGCGGCGCCCGGACTCGCGCATCGTGTCCGGGAGCTCGCCGAGCTTGTCGAGCACCCAGCCGGGCACCTCCTCCCCCGCGCTCAGCGCGACGCAGATCTCGCCGGCGTACCGGTCGACGAGGCGGCGCAGCGGGGCGGTGCAGTGGGCGTACTCCGCGGCCAGCCCGGCGTGCCGCGGCTGGTCGGGCACCTCGCCGTGGAACCCGACGTACCCGCTGCCGCGCAGCAGTCGCGTGCAGGCGACGACCATCGCCTCGTGCGCCGGCTTCGACGGGTCGAGCGAGTGGATGAACGCCGCGTGGTCCATCGACTCGGGCCAGTCGATCCCGCAGCGCGCGGGCGGTGCGCCGCAGTCGCTCGTACGTCGCGCGGGTCGGCCGGCGGCAGCGTGCGGAGCAGGCCGGTGCGGCCCTCGACCATGAGGTGGGCGGCGCCCATGCCGGTGAGCAGCGAGATCTGCGCGTTCCAGCCCTCCACCGGGTGCAGCGACCGGAACTCCAGCAGCCAGCGGTCGTCGACGACGTCGATCTCCTGCTCGGGCAGCGGCAGGGAGACGCCGCCGTTGCGGGTCTCGCGGGCGATGCGGAGCTCCCCGACCTCCCGCAGCAGGGCGAAGACCTCGTCGGCCGTGCCCGCGTCGATCGCGGCCTGGACCTCGTCGTAGGACAGCTGGGCCCGCGAGCGCACCCGGGCCCGCTCGACCCGGACCTCGGTCCCCTCACCGGTCGCGTCGACGGTCAGCGTCCACAGCAGTGCCGGCCGCTCCTGGCCGGCGAGCAGGGAGCCGGCGTCCTCGGAGATCGCCTTCGGGTGCAGCGGGACCTTGGAGTCCGCGCCGTACAACGTCTCGCCACGACGGTGTGCCTCGAGGTCGACCGGGTCGCCCGGCGTGATGAACGCCGCGAGGTCGGCGATGGCGTAGAAGACGGTGTAGCCGTCGCCCGCCCGCTCGATGTGCAGCGCCTGGTCGAGGTCGCGGGCCCCGGCCGGGTCGATGGTCACGAACGGGATGTCCGTGCGATCCAGGTCCGGCAGCCGCGGCCGGGCCGCTGCCTCCTTCGCGGCGGTCTCGACCTCCGCGGGGAAGTCCGGCGAGACCTGCATCTCGGCCTGGATGGCGGCGATCCCGTCGCGCAGCCCGCGGGCCGCGACGCCGTCGTCGGAGGAGCGGACCCGGACAACTCTGCTCGGCATGCTGGTCACCCTAGCCCGGCGGCTAGCCTGACCCCGTGCTCATCCTGCTGCCGCCCAGCGAGGGCAAGACCGCCCCCCGCCGGGGCTCCCGGCTCGACCTCGCCGGCCTCACCGCCCCCGACCTGACCGACGCCCGTGCCCGCATGCTCGCCGCGCTGGTCGACCTCTGCTCGGGTCCCGACGCGGACCGGGCCGGCGAGGTCCTCGGGCTCGGGCCGACCCAGCACGACCTGGTACGCCGCAACGCGACGCTGCCCGACGCACCGACGGCCCGCGCCGACCGCGTCTACACCGGGGTGCTGTACGACGCCCTCGGGTTCGACACGCTGTCCACGGGGGCGAAGCGCCGTGCCTCCTCGCGGGTGGCGGTGACCTCCGCGCTGTTCGGGCTGCTCGGCCCGGGCGACCGGATCCCGGCGTACCGGCTCTCGGGCGACGCCACCCTGCCGGGCCTCGGCTCGGTCGCGGGGTACTGGCGCGAGCACCTCGACCCGGCGATCCGCACGACGGTCGGGTCGGGGCTGCTGGTGGACCTGCGGTCCGGCACGTACGCCGCGTTCTGGCGGCCGGCGCCCGACCTCGCGCGGCGGGTGGCGACGGTGCGGGTGCTGCACGAGCACAACGGCGCCCGGAAGGTGGTCAGCCACTTCAACAAGGCCACCAAGGGCCGGATCGTCCGCGCCGTGCTCGAGGACGGCGCCAACCCGCGGACACCGGCGGCGTTCGCCGACCTGCTGCGCGACCTCGGCTGGAAGGTCGAGGAGGCCGAGCCGACGGCCCAGGGGACGCGGCTCGACGTGGTGGTCGACGAGGTGTGACTACATCCGGCCGGGCGGGAGCACCTCGCCGCCGGGCCGGGCGTTGTAGAGCCGCATCGACGCCATCGACTCGGTGCCGTCGGGACCGCCACGGAAGTAGGACAGCACGGTCACCGACGCCGGGGTCAGCTCCATGCGGTAGACCGAGGTCAGCGGCGCGTCGAGCACGTGGGCGACCAGGGTCTTGATCGGCGTCACGTGGCTGACCACGACGACGGTCTGTCCCGCGTGCGCGCGCAGCACCCGGTCGAGGCCGGCCAGCACCCGCTCCTCGACCTGCCGGAAGGACTCCCCTCCGCCGGGCGCGACGTCCATCGAGCCGAGCCAGGCGTCGAGCTCGTCCTTGTGCTGCTCGGCGACCTCGGTGAAGGTCAGCCCGTCCCAGCGCCCGAACTCCATCTCGGCGAACGCGGGCTCCACCACGACCTCGTGCCCGAGCACCTCGGCCACGATCTCGGCCGACTCGAGGGTGCGGCGTACCGGCGAGGAGATGACCGCGTCGACCGTGGGCGCGAGCGGCGCCAGCCACTCCGCGGTGGCCCGGACCTGGTCGCGGCCCTCGTCGCTGAGACCGGGGTTGGCGCTGGCCAGGCCTCCGGAGAAGCGCTTCTCGACGGTGTGCGGGGTGACGCCGTGCCGGACCAGCACCAGGGTCGTGGGCGGGCCGCCGGGGTGGGACCAGCCACGGGTCGTGTCCTTCGGCTCCAGGCCGACCCGCTCGGCCTCCTCCTCGACCTCCACGACGAAGTCGTCGGACTCCGCCGCGGTCGCCGTGACCCCGTCGCGCATGCCGTCGAGGGCCTCGTTGGCCAGCCGGTCGGCGTGGGTGTTCCGCTCGCGCGGGACCCAGGTGTACGTCGTGCCCGGTGGGGCGAGGCGGCCGGCCGCCATCGCCAGCGGCTTCATGTCGGGGTGCTTGATCTTCCAGCGGCCCGACATCTGCTCGACGACCAGCTTGGAGTCCATCCGGACCTCGACCTCGGCGCCCGGTGCGAACTCCTCGGCCAGCTTGAGCCCGGCGATC
The DNA here is from genome assembly GCA_963721775.1 of uncultured Actinomycetota bacterium. Lineage (GTDB taxonomy): Bacteria > Actinomycetota > Actinomycetes > Propionibacteriales > Nocardioidaceae > Nocardioides. The sequence goes on from CAVRMH010000016.1 coordinate 47,955, forward strand.
AGCCCGGAGTACTCCGCGACGTTGTTGGTCGCGAAACCGATCGCGGTGCCCTCCTCGGCGAGGACCTCACCGGTCTCGGCGTCCTTGAGCACCGCGCCGTACGCCGCCGGGCCGGGGTTGCCGCGGGAGCCACCGTCGGCCTCGACCAGGACGGAGCGCGGTCCGGTCACAGACCTGACTCGGAGGTCCGGACGAGGATCCGCGAGCACTCCTCGCAGCGCACGACCTCGTCGCTCGGCGCCTTGGCGATGACGGCGAGGTCGCCGGCGTTCAGGCTCAGCTGGCAGCCCTCGCAGCGGCGGGCCCGCAGCGGTGCGGCGGCCAGGCCCTGCTTGCTGGCGCGGAGCTTGTCGTAGAGCGCCATCAGGTCGTCGGGCAGGCCCTCCGCGGCGGCGCTCCGGTCGCGGGCCACCTCGGCCAGGCGCTCGTTGATCTCCGCGGCGTGGGCGTCCCGGGCGGTGGTGGCGTCGGCCAGCTGCTGGTCGGTGGAGGCGAGCTCGCCGGTGGTCGCGTCGAGGTCGCCCTGGGCCTCCTCGAGCTTCTCCATCACCTCGATCTCGACGTCCTCGAGGTCGGAGATGCGACGCTCCAGGGACGCCAGCTCGTGCTGCATCCGCTCGAGGTCCTTGGGGTTGGTGACGAGGCCCTGGTCCATCCGGCTGCGGTCGCGCTCGCGGCGGGCCTTGACCTGCTCGACGTCGGCGTCGGCCTTCTTCTGCTCCCGGGTCAGGTCGTCGACGAGGATCCGGGCGTCGCGGGCCCGGTCGGACAGGGTCGCCCGTGCGGACTGCAGGGCGGCGATCTGCTCGTGCTCGGCCAGGGAGGCCAGCTGGTGCCGGAGCTGGTCGATCCGGGAGTCGAGCTCCTGGACGTCGAGCAGCTTCAGTTGGGCGAACGGGTCGGCTTTCAGCGGGTGCTCCTCGGGTGGCGTGCGGTCATCAGATGCGGAAGGTCCAGGGGTCCGTGGCGAGCGTGCTCACCCGGGTCTCCACCGTAGCGCCCATCGCGTCGACCAACCGCGACTGGACTACCGGCAGCCAGGTCCACTCGGCGGCCCAGTGGGCGACGTCGACGAGGGCCGGACCGCCCTTCTCGGCGAACTCGGCGGCGGGATGGTGGCGCAGGTCGCTGGTCACGTAGACGTCGACGTCCGAGGCGGCCATCCGGTCCAGCAGGAAGTCGCCGGCTCCCCCGCACACGGCGACCCGGCGTACCTCCCTGGTCGGGGCGCCGGCGACGCGGACCCCGTGGGCGGTCGGCGGCAGCGCCGCCGCGACGGTGGCGGCGAACTCCTCCAGCGTGGTCGGCGGCACGGTGCCGACCCGGCCGGTGCCGCGGTCGGCGGAGCCGATGTCGGCGAGCTCGACCACGTCGTACGCCGGGCGCTCGTAGGGGTGGGCGGCCAGCATCGCGGCGACGACGGCGGCACGACGCCGGCGCGGGAGCACGGACTCGATCCGGTGCTCCTCGACGACCTCGATGGTGCCGACGGTGCCGATCACGGGGTCGGCTCCTTCGAGGGGCCGGAAGCGTCCCTGGCCGGGAGTGGTGAACGTGCAGTGGTCGTAGTTGCCGATCGCACCGGCACCGGCCTCGGCGATCGCGGCCCGGACCGGCGCCGCGGCGTCCTCCGGGACGTAGACGACGATCTTGTCCAGCGCCTCCTCGGGGGCCGGGAGGATCGGGGCGAGGTCCTCCAGCCCGAGCGCCCGGGCGAGGGCCTCCGAGACGCCACCGACGGCCTGGTCGGCGTTGGTGTGCGCGGTGAGCAGGGCGCAGCCGGCCGTCGCCAGCGTGGCCAGGGTGCGGCCCTTGGGCGTCGTCGCCGCGACGCCGTGGACCGGACTCGAGGAACAGCGGGTGGTGCACGACGAGCAGGTCGGCACCCCACTCGGCCGCCTCCCGGGCCACCTCGAGGGTCGGGTCGACCGCGAAGAGCACCTTCGACACCGACTGGTCCGGGTCGCCGAGCACCAGCCCGACGGCGTCCCAGTCGTCGGCGGTCGAGGGTGGGTACCACGCGTGCAGCAGGTCGACGACGTCCTTCAGAGCGGGCATGGGCAGAGGTTATGCGATGAGGGTTCTCTCATCGACCTCTCACCCCCGCCCCACGATGAGGCAGGATCGTGGTCGTCATGCGAACCCTCTGGAAGGTGCTCATCGGGCTGGCCGTGGTCCTCCCGACGATGGCGTACGTCGCCGGCACGCTCGCCGCGACGGGCGATCAGCCCGCCCCGCGGGACCCGGTCGTGATCGAGGAGTCGGAGCAGCCGTCGCCCGCCGCCGCCCCGACCCGGGGAGCCACCGAGGACCCGACCTCGCTGACCCGCCGGTGACCCGTCGCCGACCCGCAGCGACGACGACGATGACGACGACGGGCCGGAGACGATCTCGGCGCGGCCGGACGACCTCGACGACGACGATGACGACGAGGGCCGCGACGACGACCACGACGGGGACGATGACGGCAACCGTGGCCACGGCGGCGGGGAGCGGCGGCGGCAGCGGTAACGACGGCGGGGACGGCGGAGACGACAGCGGCCACGGGAGTGACGACGACTGACATGGCCCGCCCCACGGACACCGCCCGGCCGCGCAGGCCGGGCGTTTCCGTGCGCACCCGGATCACCGCCACGGTCGCGGTCCTGGTCGCCGTCGCCCTGGCCGGGGCCGGCCTGATCATCTACGCCCTGGAGTCGGCCCGGCTCGAGTCCGCCGCGGCCGACCAGGCCGACCAGGAGGTCGCCGAGTTCCTCCAGCTCCGTGAGAACGGCACCGACCCGGTGACCGGGAAGCCGTTCGCCAGCACCGAGGCGCTGCTGCGGGTCTTCCTCGAGCGCAACGTCCCCAGCGACGACGAGCTGTTCATCGGCTGGATCGGCAACCGCGCCCGCTTCCAGTCCACCTCGAAGCACGACGTCACCGACGACTTCGACCTGATCGCGGAGATCCGCGACAACCTCGCCGCCGGGCGCACCGTGCGGACCGACTCCTCGGCCGGCGAGCTGCTGGTGACCATGCAGCCGGTGGAAGCGCTCCCCGGCGGGCAGACGACCGGCGGCCTGGTCGTGGTCACCTTCCTCGACGACGCGCGCGGCGAGCTGAACAGCCTGCTGCGCACCTACGCCATCGTCTCGCTGCTCTCCCTCGGCGCGATCACCGCGGTCGCCGCCTGGCAGTCGGGCCGGCTGCTCGCCCCGCTGCGCTCGCTCAACGACACCGCCCGCGAGATCACCGGGACCGACCTGTCGCGCCGGCTCCCCGAGACCGGCAACGACGACATCACCGCGCTGACCCGCACGTTCAACGACATGCTGGCCCGGCTCGAGGCGGCGTTCGCCGGGCAGCGGCAGTTCCTCGACGACGCCGGCCACGAGCTGCGGACGCCGCTGACGGTCCTGGCCGGCCACCTCGAGCTGCTCGACGCCGACAACCCGGCGGACGTGGCGGCGACCCGGGCGCTGCTGGCCGACGAGGTGGACCGGATGAGCCGGCTCGTCGGCGACCTGATCCTGCTGGCCAAGGCCGGCCGCCCGGGCTTCATCACCCGGCACCCGGTCGACCTCGACGACCTCACCGAGAGCGTGCTGGCCAAGGCCCGTGCGCTCGGCGACCGGACCTGGGAGTCCGACGGCGTCGGCGTCGTCACCCTGCGCGCCGACCAGCAGCGGCTCACCCAGGCCGTGCTCCAGCTCGCCGAGAACGCGGTCAAGCACACCGGCCCCGGCGACGTGGTCGCGATCGGTTCGGCGTACGACGACGGGCGTGGCGCGGCTGTGGGTCCGCGACACCGGCCCCGGCGTCGCACCCGCGGACCGCGACGTCGTCTTCGAGCGGTTCGGCCGCGGCAGCGCGCCGTCCGGCGACGACGGGTTCGGCCTGGGCCTGTCCATCGTGAGCGCGATCGCCGAGGCCCACGGGGGCTCGGTGGACGTGACGGACTCCCCCGGCGGCGGTGCCCGCTTCGAGATCACGCTGCCCGGTGGACGACCTGCCCGAGGAGGACCCGTGGCGCGCATCCTGATCGTCGAGGACGAGCAGCGGATCGCGTCCTTCGTGGCCAAGGGGCTGCAGGCCGAGGGGCACGTGGTGACCGCGGTGACCGACGGGCACACCGGCCTCGACGAGGCGCTCGGCGGCCAGCACGACCTGGTCGTGCTCGACATCGGCCTGCCCGGCATCGACGGCTACGAGGTGCTGCACCGCCTGCGGGCGCAGGGCTCGACGGTGCCGGTCATCGTGCTCACCGCCCGCGACTCGGTCTCGGACACGGTCACGGCGCTCGAGGGCGGCGCCGACGACTACATGCCCAAGCCGTTCCGGTTCGCCGAGCTGCTGGCCCGGGTCCGCCTGCGGCTGCGCCAGGCCGGCGAGACGTCCGGTACGACCGGACCGACCGGGGCCGAGCTGTCGGCCGGGGGCTACCGGCTCGACCTGCGCAGCCGGCGGGTGACCGTCGACGGGCGCGAGGTCGACCTCTCCGCCCGGGAGTTCGCGCTGCTGGAGATCTTCATGCGCAACCCCGGCCAGGTGCTCTCGCGCGAGCAGCTGCTCGACCACGTGTGGGGCTACGACTTCGACCCCGGCTCCAACGTCGTCGACGTGTACGTCGGGTACCTGCGCCGCAAGCTCGGCGCAGAGGCGATCGCCACCGTGCGCGGGATGGGCTACCGGTTCCGCCCCTGAGGCTCGGCCTCAGCGCAGCCGGAACCCCGCCAGCCGCCCCACCGGCTGCCGTTCCAGCACCGGCTGCAGGGCCTCGGCGATCTCGTGCGGCAGCGGCCGGTCCGCGGCGCTCGGCGCGAGGGCGGCGTACACGATCTTCGCGACCTCGGTGGGCACCCCGTCGGGCAGCCTCTGCGGCGGCGACGCCAGCTGCGGGAAGCGCTCGGGCAGCGTGGCGGCGTGCGGGTCCCCGTCGTCGAAGGGCCGGTGGCCCGCGACCGCCTCGAAGAGCGTCGCGCCGAGTCCCCAGACGTCGCTGGCCGGTCCCGGGACGCCGGTCCCGGGCGGCTGGCACTGCTCGGGCGCCATGTAGGCGTCGGTCCCGATCGGGTGGGCCAGCCCGGCCGCCTCGCCGGTGGTGCGTGCGACGGAGAGGTCGATCAGGCGGGCCGGGGCACCCATGATGACGTTGCTCGGCTTGATGTCGAGGTGCACGTAGCCGACGTGCGCACAGAAGTGCAGTGCCGAGGCGAGGTCGATCGCGAGCGGGAGGTACTGCTGCTCCTGGAGCGGCCCGTGGCGACGGACCAGCGTCGACAGCCGTGGTCCGTCGACGTGCTCCAGCACGACGTGGGGGCGCTCACCGTCGACGTCGTGCCGGAGCCCGCGGACGACCACCGGGTGGTTCACCGCGGCCAGCGCCCTCACCTCGCGGGACAGGCCGCGACGGCTCGGCGCGTCGTGCACGAGGTCGGGGCGGAGCACCTTGACCACGACGGGTGCATAGGTGATCTCGTCGAACGCGAGCCAGGCCTCGTACGCCGCTCCCCCGCCGAGCAGCCGCATCGCGGTCAGCCCGGGGGCGATCTGCCCGTCCTCGCCGAAGTCCCACATCCGTGTGCGCATGCCCGGCCTCCCGGTCGTCGTGCCGTACGTCGGGTCAGCGGCGGGTGTCGTTGCGGGAGCGGTCGCGGCTGACCGCGGTGACGCGGCTGTTCGTGTTGTCGTCGGTGGCCCGGCTGGCCCCGGTGTTGGTGTCGGGCGTCGTTGGTGTCGGGGTCGTTGGTGTCGTCGTCATCGTCGTCGGCGACCAGGACCAGGTCCGGGGTGTCGTCGTCGCGCTTGGTGACCTCGACGTCGGCCTGGCCGGCGCTCGCGGTCTGCAGCGACAGCAGGCCGATCGCGACCAGTCCGACCAGTCCCAGCAGCACGGTGGAGACCAGCTTCCTCATGGTGTGTCCTCTCGTCGGTGGTGCACCCGTGGGCGGTGCACCGTCGATCGAGACTCTGTCCGGACGCGGTGAGCCCTGCATGAGGGCGCGATGAGACGGCTCTCACCCGCCCGCGGACCGCGACGGTCCACGGGTCGCCGCCGGGTCTGGACCGTTGTCACCTCCGGTGGCAGTTCCTCGTGGCGGGCCGCCGGAGCGGGCTAGCATCGCGCCGCACCGTCGCCCGGGGGTGCGGTGCCGTGCCCGCGCTCGCGGGCCCGTGGGAGGGAGTGCCCCGTGACCGCCCGGCTCCTGCTCGCGACGTACGCCGTGGTCTCGGTGCTCAACGTCATCGGTCAGGTCGTCGACGGCCACGCGGTGGAGAACGCCACCAAGCCGCTCCTGATGCCGCTGCTGCTCGGCGTGCTGCTCGCCTCGGCGCGTCTCGAGACCCGGCTGCTCCGGGCCACCGCGGTGGCGCTGGTGTTCGCGTGGCTGGGCGACCTGTTCCTGATCCCCGAGGGCGACACCTGGTTCCTGCTCGGGCTGGCCGGCTTCCTCGGGGCGCAGGCCTGCTACTGCGTGGGCTTCGCGACCAGGTTCGGCGACAGCCCGCTGCGCCGGAGGCGCGTCCTGGTCCTGCCGTACGTCGCGTGGTGGCTGCTGCTGCTCGCCGTGCTCGGCCCCGACCTCGGCGCGATGATCGTACCGGTGGCGGTCTACGGCGCCGTGCTGTGCACGATGGCCGCGCTGGCGACCGGCGTGCATCCCTGGACCACGATCGGCGCGCTGCTGTTCGTGGCCTCCGACTCGGTGCTCGCCACCACCTCGCTCTCGGACCGGCTCACGGTGCCGGCCGACGGCGCGGTGGTGATGGCGACGTACACCCTCGGGCAGGCCCTGATCGTGCTGGGCGTGCTCGCGGCCTCCGGCGCCGGTGCCCGGCGGGGCGCGCTCAGTTGACCTGGCGGTCGTAGCCCTCCCAGTACGGCTGGCGCAGCTTGAACTTCTGGAGCTTGCCGGTCGCGGTGCGAGCCAGGTCCTCCCGGAACTCGATCGTGGTCGGTGCCTTGTAGTGGGCCGCCTTCTCCTTGCACCAGGCGATCAGCTCGGCCTCGGTGACCTCCGAGCCCTCCGCGAGCACCACCAGCGCCTTGATCGTCTCGCCCCACTTCTCGCTGGGTACGCCGATCACGGCGACCTCGGCGACCGCGGGATGGGAGAAGAGCACGTCCTCGACCTCGATCGAGGAGACGTTCTCGCCGCCGGTGATGATGACGTCCTTCTTGCGGTCGCTGATCGTGAGGTAGCCGTCGTCCCCGATGACACCTCCGTCGCCGGTGTGGAACCAGTCGCCGGCCAGCGCCCGGGACGACTCCTCGGGCTGTTCCCAGTAGCCCTCGAGCACCACGTTGGACCGGGCCAGCACCTCGCCCTCGGGGTCGACCTTCAAGGTGACGCCGAGCGCGGGGGCGCCCGCCCGGACCAGCCTGGCGGCGCGCTCCTCGACCGAGAGGTCGTCCCACTCGGCGCGGCTGCGGTTGATCGTGAGCAGCGGCGAGGTCTCGGTCAGGCCGTAGATCTGGATGAACTCCCAGCCGAGCTCGGACTCCACCCGGGCCACCGTCTTCGTCGGCGGCGGGGCACCGGCCATGATGATCCGGACCCGGTCGCGGCCCGGGATCTCGCCCTCCCACGTCTGCGCGGCCTCGAGCACGGCGGCGGCCACGGCCGGCGCCGCACACATCACGGTGACGCCGTGCTGCTCGACCCGACGCAGGATCTCGGCGCCGTCGATCTTGCGGATCACGACCTGCTTGACGCCCAGGCCGGTCATCGCGAAGGGCATGCCCCAGCCGTTGGCGTGGAACATCGGCAGCGTGTGCAGGTAGACGTCGCGGTCGGTGACGCCGGCGTGCATCGCGAAGGTGACCGCGTTGGTCCAGATGTTGCGGTGCGTGATCTGCACGCCCTTGGGCCGGGCCGTCGTGCCCGGAGGTGTAGTTGATGGTCGCGGTGGCGGTCTCGTCGGGCTCCCAGGCCTGCGGTACGGCGTCCGCGGGTGCGTAGAGGTCGTCGTCGTCCCCGAGCACGAACCGGTGCTCGGCGGTGACCTCCTTGAGCTCGTCGTCGATCTCGGGGTCGACCAGCAGCACCCGCGCTCCGGAGTGCTTGACGATGTAGGACACCTCGTCGGGGCGGAGCCGGAAGTTCACCGGCACCAGGACCCGTCCGGAGCCGGTCACGCCGAAGAACGAGCCGAACAGCCGGGCACTGTTGTGCGACACGATCGCGACCCGGTCCCCGAAGCCGATGCCGAGCTCGTCGAGCCTGGCCGCCTGGCGCCGGGCGAGGTCCGCCACCTCGCGGTAGGTCACGTCCCCCAGGGACGGCGCGGGCTGGTGCGGCTCGTCGACGATGCCCACCCGGTCGGCGTACACGGCCTCCGCGCGGTTGATGAAGTCCGAGGCACTGAACGGCACGTGCATGGGTGCTCTCCCTCACATTCGCGTTGTGAAGTCACCCTAGCCACGCGGTGGGTCGCGGTGGACCTGAGCGATCGGAGAGTTCGCCGAGCGGCGCCGCCCGCGCGACCAGCGGCAGCCGCCGTCGTACGGGAGGGCGGTCAGGCGAGCAGGGGCTCCTCGAGGTTCTCCAGCGCCTGCCGCGCGTAGCCCCGCCACAACCTCCCGAAGACCGGCATCAGGTAGCCGGCCACCGTCGAGGCGGGCTCGACGTCCCAGGCCCAGGTGATCCGCACCCCGGTGCCGGCCGGCTCGAAGGACCAGGCGCCGTCGATCGTCGCGACCAGCGGCTTCAGCGCGCCGGTGATCGCGTCGATGTGGTAGCCGAAGCCGGAGGGCCGCTCGACGTACGTGAGGGCCTCCAGCATCGTGCCGCCGTCGGAGAGCGTGATCCTGCGGGCCTGGCCGACGGTGCCCCACGGCTCGGTGAAGCCCGTCCGCGGACCGGATCGGCGGCAGCGGGCCGTAGCGGTGCCGGAACAGCTCCGGCAGCGGCATCGTCAGGACCAGGTCGAAGGCGTGCTCGACGGTCGCGGGGTAGGTGCGGGAGGCCGCAAGGTGGACGGAGGTCATGCGACGACCCTAGTCAGGCCGGCATCGGCACGGGGTGGTGGGCGCAGAGGGGATCGAACCCCCGACATCTTCCTTGTAAGGGAAGCGCTCTACCGCTGAGCTATACGCCCCGACGAAGCGGCGGACAGACTAACGCGACCTCGGCCCCGGCGTATAAAGCTGCGACCGCCGGCGTCTCGGGTCACCAGCGGTCGCAACAAGTACAAGTGTGTACCACCGCCCCAAACCCTGTCTGCCCTTCCCGAGAATTTTCCGGCGGAGAACCGATCTCGGTCTAGGCCAGCGAGTGCAGCTGCTTGAGGTGCTCGTCCAGGTCGCGGCCCTCGGGCATCGCGTTGTGCACCGACCAGCGCACCGTTCCCGCCTTGTCGATGACGTACGACGAGCGCCGCGGCGGCACCCTTCTCCTCGTCGAAGACGCCGTACGCCGTGGACACCGCGCCGTGCGGCCAGAAGTCGGAGAGCAGCGGGAAGTTGAGTCCGTCGGCGTCGGCGAAGGCCCGCAGCGAGTAGACCGGGTCGCACGAGATCGACCAGCACCTCGGTGTCGAAGGTGAGGAACTCGTCGAGCCGGTCGCGGATCCCGGTCATCTCTCCGGTGCACACGTTCGAGAAGGCGTAGGGGATGAAGAAGATCGCCACCGCCTTCGACCCGCGGTACGACGACAGGGTGACGTCCTGGCCGAACTGGTCACGCAGGGTGAAGTCCGGGGCGAGTGCGCCGAGTTGGAGATCGTTCATCGCCGTGCCTGCCTTAGGATCGAGCCGATCTCGACCAGGGGGTACTCATGTCTGTCCATCTCGGCCATCTTCGCACCACCGCCGCGGCGCTCGTCGTCGGCCTGCTGTTTCCGCTGGCAGGCTGCAACGAGGACGCCGGTCCGGGTGACGCGGCGATGGGAGCACCGGCCACCGGCACCGCGAGCCCGACCGAGGCGGGCGACCCGCTGGCGGGCGCACCGGCCGTCGACGCGTGCTACCGGATGAGCATGGCCACGGCCCAGGCCCGGACCAACATGAGCAACCCCGTCTCGTCCTGCTACGACGACCACACCACGGTCACCTACTACGTCGGCGCGTTCCCGGACGACGCCGCGGCGGCCGACGAGGCGCAGATGGTCAAGGACTGCAAGGCCAGGCTCCCCGCGGCGATGGGCCTGACCAAGAAGCAGCTGGCCTCCTCGGTCTTCGACTTCGTCTTCTTCGAGCCGACCACGAGCCAGTGGAGCGCCGGTGCCCGCTGGTTCCGCTGCGACGCGACCGCCGAGACCGACGGCCGGCTCAAGCTGATGCCGCCCGGTACCACCCCGATCCTCAGCGACGCCAAGGTCGAGGACGCCTACCTCCGCTGCGTCGACGACCGCAGCGGGACCGGCACTACGTCACGTGCAACAGGGCGCACACCTATCGCTGGGCCGGCGTCTTCACGGTGAAGGGACGGCGAAGTACCCCAAGCGGGCGTTCTTCGAGAAGCAGGGCAAGTCCTGCTACAAGTTCACCGACAACGGCGCCTACTGGGTCACCTGGCCGCTGCGAGCCGCAGTGGGACGCCGGCGACCGGCAGATGAACTGCTACCGGAAGACGACGCTCCTGACGAGGCTCACTCGCGCTCGGCGAGCTCCCGCTTGAGGACCTTGCCGGTGGAGTTGCGCGGCAGCTCGTCGAGGAACACGATCTCGCGCGGCACCTTGTAGCGCGCGAGGTTGGACTTCACCCACGCCTTGAGGTCGTCCTCCTCGACGGGCGAGCGAGGTGACCACGAAGGCACGCAGGCGGGTGCCGAACTCGTCGTCGTCCATGCCGACCGCGGCGGCCTCGACCACCGCCTCGTGGCGGACGAGGCAGTCCTCGACCTCCTTGGGGAAGACGTTCTCGCCGCCGGAGACGATCATCTCGTCGTCGCGGCCCTCGACGAAGAGCCGGCCGTCCTCGTCGAAGCGACCGACGTCGCCGCTGGACATGAGGCCGTCGAGGACCTCCTTGTGGCCGCCGCCGGTGTAGCCCTCGAAGAGCAGGCTGTTGCCGACGAAGATGCGGCCCGGCTGCCCGGTCGGCACCGGCCGGCCCTGGTCGTCGACGATCTTCACGACGGTCGCGTGCGGCGGCTTGCCGGCCGTCCCCGGGGCCTCGCGCAGGTCGCGCGGGGTGGCCACCGAGGCGTAGGCGACCTCGGTCGAGCCGTAGACGTTGTAGAGGGTGTCGCCGAACCGGTCCATCCACGTCGTCGCGAGGTCGCCGGGCATCGACGAGCCGGACGCGGCGACCGCCTTGACCGAGGACAGGTCGTGCCGGTCGAGCACCTCGTCGGGCAGCTGGAGGATGCGCTGGAGCATCACCGGGATCACGACCAGCGAGTCGCAGCGGTGCCGCTCGGTGACCGCCAGGCAGCCCTCGGGGTCGAAGCGCCGGGTGAGCACCACGGTCGAGCCGAGCAGCATGCCGAGGGCGAGGTGGGCGTAGCCCCAGGTGTGGAACAGCGGGGCGGCGATGTGGGTCTTCCAGCCGTGCTTGAGCGGCATCCGCGACAGCAGCGAGACCGCGGCGTCGATGCCCGCCTCGTTGCGCGGGGCGCCCTTGGGGGTGCCGGTCGTGCCGGAGGTCAGGATGACGATGCGGCCGTGCCGCTCCGGCGGCTCGAGGTCGTCCTCGGAGCCGGCGGCGATCAGCTGCTCGAGGGTGTCGTCCGCCGGTGTCATCCCCCGTGTCACCGTCGGTCCAGGCGAGCAGCCGGTGCTCGACGTCCGCGCCGGACAGCAGGCCGGTGAACTCCTCGTCGTGCACGACGTAGCGCGGCTGCTCGCGCTCGAGCACGTCGACGAGCTGCGGGCCGGCGAAGGCGGTGTTGAGGTAGAGGACGTCGGCACCGAGCTTGGCGGTGGCCAGGCTGATGTCGACGAAGCCGCGGTGGTTGCGGCACATGACCGCGACGCTGTCGCCCTCCAGTACGCCGCGCTCGCGCAGGGCGTGGGCGAGCGCGTTGCTGCGCCGGTGGACCTCGCCGAAGGTGAGCGAGCCGAGGTCGTCGACCAGCCCGGTGCGGTCGGGGAAGCGCACCGCCAGCGTGGTGTAGCCGCCGGCCGGTCCGGTCCCCCAGTCCTTGAGCGCCTTGCCGAGGCGGAGCAGCGTCCCCGGCGAGTAGGGACGGATGATGCCGGACCTGGCGAGCACGGCCGCCGATGTCATTCCCGAGGAGATGCTCTGTGCGGCCTTGCCCATGGAGGTGGCGGTCCCTTTCGGTCAGTGCGCGGACTTGGGGGCGACCAGGCGGCTGGCGGCCCAGTCCTTGCTGACCGCGGCGGTGGTGGTCTGGGAGAGGCCGGCGATCGGCGCGGCCTCGGCGATGTCGGCGGGGTCGACGGCGCCCGGCCGTCCGACCTTGGGGGTCAGGAGCCAGATCGCGCCCCCACCGACGAGGTCGGTCAGCGCGTCGACGAGCGCGTCGACGAGGTCGCCGTCGTCGTCGCGCCACCAGAGCACGACCGCGTCGACCACGTTGCCGTAGTCGCCGTCGACCATGTCGGCGTCGATCGCGTCCTCGATGGCGACGCGTACGGCGTCATCGGTGTCGTTGTCCCATCCGAGCTCCTGGACGACCATCCCCGTGGACAGACCCATCCGTGCTGCGGCACCGCTCTGCTGGGCGGCCTCGCCACCCGTGGTCGAACTCACTGACTCCTCCAGTCGCTGCGGAAACGTGCACGTAGTCCACTAGAACTCCACCGGCGGCGCAACCCTCGCTCCACCGGAGGGGGCCACCCTCGCACTCCCGACGCCCGGCGCGCACATGCCGCGCGGGCGTGGACGCCGTACTGGTCAGTAGATTTTGCGGGGGGGCGGGGCGTGACACGATGAGGCACGTGAACGACTCCTCCCGTGCTTCGACTCCCCCCACTCCGGCCGTCATCCACGAGGGACTGCCGACCCAGCTCCCGGACATCGACCCCGACGAGACCCACGAGTGGCTGGACTCCTTCGACTCGATGATCGACGACCGCGGGCGCGAGCGCGCCCGCTACGTCATGCTCCGGCTGCTCGAGCGCGCCCGGGAGAAGCAGGTCGGCGTGCCGGCGCTGCGCAGCACCGACTACATCAACTCGATCCCGCCCGAGCGCGAGCCGTGGTTCCCCGGTGACGAGGAGGCCGAGCGCCGCATCCGCGCCTTCATCCGCTGGAACGCCGCGGTGATGGTCTCCAGCGCGAACCGCAAGGGCCTCGAGGTCGGCGGCCACATCGCGACGTACCAGTCCTCGGCCAGCCTCTACGAGGTCGGCTTCAACCACTTCTTCAAGGGCCACGACCACCCCGGCGGCGGCGACCAGGTCTTCATCCAGGGCCACGCCTCCCCCGGCATCTACGCCCGCGCGTTCCTCGAGGGCCGGCTCACCGAGGAGCAGCTCTACCGCTTCCGCCAGGAGGCGCAGCACGGCATCGGCAAGGGCCTGTCGTCCTACCCGCACCCGCGCCTGATGCCGGACTTCTGGGAGTTCCCGACGGTGTCGATGGGCCTGACCGCCCTCAACTCGATCTACCAGGCGCGCTTCAACCGCTACCTCCACAACCGCGGCATCAAGGACACCTCGCAGCAGCACGTGTGGGCGTTCCTCGGCGACGGCGAGATGGGCGAGCCCGAGTCGCTCGGCGCGATCGGCCTGGCCGCCCGCGAGGAGCTCGACAACCTGACCTTCGTCGTGAACTGCAACCTGCAGCAGCTCGACGGCCCGGTGCGCGGCAACGGCAAGATCATCCAGGAGCTGGAGTCGATCTTCCGCGGCGCCGGCTGGAACGTCATCAAGGTCGTCTGGGGCCGCGAGTGGGACAGCCTGCTGGCCAAGGACGTGGACGGCGTGCTGGTCAACCGGATGAACACCACCCCGGACGGCGCGTTCCAGACCTACTCCACGGAGAAGGGCGACTACATCCGCGAGAACTTCTTCGGGACCGACCCGCGGCTGCGGCGGATGGTCGAGCACATGACCGACGAGCAGATCGTGAAGCTGCCGCGCGGCGGCCACGACTACCGCAAGGTGTACGCCGCGTTCGACGCCGCCACCAAGCACGTCGGCCAGCCGACGGTGATCCTGGCCAAGACCATCAAGGGCTGGACGATCGACGCCCTCGAGGGCAAGAACGCCACGCACCAGATGAAGAAGCTGACCCCGGACGACCTCAAGCGCTTCCGCGACCGGCTCCGCCTGCCGATCAGCGACCGCGACCTCGAGCACTCCTACGAGCAGACCGGCTCGGCGCCGTTCTTCCACCCCGGCGAGAACTCCCCCGAGATCGAGTACATGATGGAGCGTCGCAAGGCGCTGGGCGGGTCGATCCCGCGCCGCGTGGACCGCTCGACGACGCTCAAGCTGCCCGGCGACGGGATGTACTCCGAGCTCAAGCAGGGCTCGGGCAAGAACAAGATCGCGACCACGATGGCCGTCGTCCGCCTGCTCAAGGACTGGATGAAGGACCCCGAGATCGGCAAGCGGATCGTGCCGATCGCGCCGGACGAGTACCGCACGTTCGGCATGGACGCGATGTTCCCGACCGCGAAGGTCTACAACCCGGCCGGCCAGCAGTACGAATCGGTCGACCGCAAGCTGCTGCTCGCCTACAAGGAGTCCCCGCAGGGCCAGATGCTGCACGAGGGCATCTCCGAGGCCGGGGCGATGGCCTCGACGACGGCGGCCGGCTCGGCGTACTCCACGCACGGCGAGCACATGATCCCGTTCTACATCTTCTACTCGATGTTCGGCTTCCAGCGGACCGGCGACTCGATCTGGGCGATGGCCGACCAGCTCGCCCGCGGCTTCCTGATCGGCGCCACCGCCGGCCGGACCACGCTCACCGGTGAGGGCCTCCAGCACGCCGACGGCCACTCCCCGCTGCTGGCGGCGACGAACCCGGCGGTCGTGCACTACGACCCGGCGTTCGCCTACGAGATCAGCCACATCATGCGCTCCGGCCTCGAGCGGATGTACGGCGCCGACGCCGAGAACGTCATCTTCTACCTGACGGTCTACAACGAGCCGGTCTCCCAGCCGAAGGAGCCGGAGGACGTCGACGTCGACGGCATCCTGCGCGGCATCCACCACGTCTCCTCCGCGGAGAACGAGGGACCGCGCGTGCAGCTGCTCGCCTCCGGCGTCGGCTTCCCGTGGGTGAACGACGCGGCCCGGATCCTCGCCGAGGACTGGGGCGTGGCCGCCGACACCTGGTCGGTCACCTCGTGGAACGAGCTGGCCCGCGACGCCGTCGCCGCCGAGGAGTGGAACCTCCTCCACCCGAGCGACAGCCCGCGCACGGCGTACGTCACGGACAAGCTGCGCGACGTCCAGGGCCCGGTCGTGGCGGTGTCGGACTACATGCGCGCCGTACCCCTCCAGATCGCCCGCTGGGTGCCCGGCGACTACCGGGTGCTGGGGGCCGACGGGTTCGGCTTCGCCGACACCCGCCCGGCCGCGCGGCGCTTCTTCCACATCGACGCCCAGTCGGTGGTCGTCCAGGCGCTCCAGGCGCTGGCCGACGCCGGCCAGTTCCCGCGCGAGCGGGTGGCCGAGGCGTTCGCGAAGTACCGCATCGACGACCCGACCGCGGTCGCCGACGTCAAGCAGGAGGGCGGCGACGCCTGATCGTCGCGGGGCCCGGCCGGACCGGTCGGGCCCGCGCGGTCACGCCCCGGACAGGGTGCGCAGCGGGGAGACCGGCGCGTGCCCGGCCTCGGCCTGCTGGACCGGCACGTCTCCCCCGGCCTCGAGCAGCATCCGGAAGTGCGCGCGGTCGTAGACCGAGGGCTGGGTCGTGCGCAGGAACCGGTTGACCACCTTCACGAACCGCTGCGGGTGGTCCTTGTGCGGGAAGTGCCCGGCGTTGGGGATCATCTCGACCCGGCAGCCCGGGGCCAGCGCCTCGGCGTTGCGCGCGTGCCGGACCGGGATCACGTGGTCGTCCTCGCCCCAGACCACGCACATCGGGACCGCCTCGGTGAGGTAGGCGCGGTCGCTCATCGTGACGATCTGGCCCCTCCAGTCGACGACGGCGCGGGTGACGTGCCGGACCGCGGCCAGCGCGCGGCGGTCGCGGAAGGAGTCGTAGATCGCGGCGACCTCGTCGAGGTCGCGGGTCGCGGCGAAGCCGGTACCGGCCAGCAGCCGCAGGCTGGCCACCCCGGCCTGGCGTACGCCCGGAAGGGTCAGCAGCCGCATGAGGGGCTCGAAGCCGGGGCTGGTGATCGCCCGGATCGCCGGGGTCACCTCGGGTCCGAGCCCACCGGGCGCGACCAGGATGATCCGCTCGGTGCGGTCGGGGTACTGGTAGGCGAACTGCATCGCCACGCCGCCACCGAAGCTGTGCCCGACCACGGTGACCTTGTCGATGCCGAGCACGGTGAGCAGGTCGCGCATCCCGTTGGCGTAGCCGCCGAGCGAGTAGTCGGCCCGCGGCTTGTCGGAGAGGCCGTGGCCGAGCAGGTCGGGGGCGATGACGGTGTGCCGGCGGGCCAGCTCGCGGATCACCGGGTCCCACGTGGTGTGGTCGCAGCCGAGCCCGTGGAGCAGCAGGATCGCCGGCCCCTCGCCGGCCCGGACGTACGCGCGGCGGTGGCCGTGCAGCGTGACGTACTGGACCTCCAGCGGCGGTGACGTCATGGCGTCCTCCCGGCTCGTCCCGACGGATGTCGTCGAATGTCGAAGCATCCCATCACATCTCGGTGGTCCGTGGAGCGGATGCCCACTGATTTCTTGGGTTCCGGGCGCCTCCCGAATCCCCCTCGCTAGCCTCGGACCGTGTCCTCCCTCCCCTCGGCCCCCCGCGAGGAGGCCTCCGCCCAGCTGCTGCGGGCCGTCGGCGCCCTCAGCGACTCCGCGATGGCCCGGATGGAGGCCGACAAGGGATGGTTCGTGGAGCTCTCCGCCGAGGACCGCTCCTGGGTGGGGATGATCGTCCAGGCCGGCATCAAGGGCTTCGTGACGTGGTACCGCGACCACGGCGACTCCTCCACGGTGGCCACCGACGCCGACTCCGCGATCGCGGCCCAGGTCTTCGGTGCCGCGCCGCGGGCGCTGGCCGGCGTGATCAACCTCCAGCAGACCGTCGAGCTGGTCCGGCTCACCATCGACGTGGTCGAGGCCAACCTCGACGAGCTGCTCGGCCGGGACCTCGCCCGCCTCGTGCACGACGGGCTGCTCCGCTACGGCCGCGAGCTGGCCTTCGCCACCGCCGAGGTCTACGCCCGGGCGGCCGAGGTGCGCGGCGCCTGGGACGCCCGCCTCGAGGCCCTCGTCGTGGACTCCGTGCTCCGCGCGGACGCCGACTCGACGGTCCTCTCCCGTGCCGGCGCCCTCGGCTGGGGCGGCCACGGCGACGTGGTGGTCGTGCTCGGCCACGCCCCGGCCACGCCGGCCTCCGCCTCGGTCTTCGACGACGTACGCCGCTCGGCCCGGGGCGCGCACGTCGACGCGCTGTGCGCGACCCAGGGGGACCAGATGGTCGTCGTGCTCGGCCGGGTGGAGGACCCCGAGCGGGCGGCACGTGCGGTGCAGCACCACTTCGCCGAGGGTCCGGTGGTGTTCGGGCCACCGGCTCCCGACCTCGCCCAGGCGCACCGCTCTGCCTCCGCGGCCCTGGCCGGTGCCCGGGTCGCGCGGGCCTGGCCGGGGGCGCCGCGTCCGGTCGCGGCCGACGACCTGCTGCCGGAGCGGGCCCTGGCCGGTGACGAGGACGCCCGCCAGCAGCTGGTCCTCGAGGTCTACCTGCCGCTGCTCCAGGCCAAGGGCACGCTGATCGAGACCCTGGACGCCTACTTCGCCCACGGCGCCTCCGTGGAGGGCGCCGCGCGGGTGCTCTTCGTGCACGCCAACACCGTGCGGTACCGCCTGCGCCAGGCCGGCGACCTCACCGGACTGACGCCGACCCAGCCCCGGCACGCGTTCACGATCGCGATCGCACTGGCCCTGGGCCGGCTCACCGATCCGTCCGTTACCGGCCAGTCACCTTTTTTGTAGGAACCTGACAACGAATGGGCGCGACATTTCGTGCGCAGCCAACGCGCGCTGGACGGACCCGACACGGCAGAGTGGTAGCCGTGCTCGTCATCGTCGCTCCCGGTCAAGGCGCCCAGACGCCCGGTTTCCTCCAGCCCTGGCTGGAGGACGCGCAGTTCGCCGCGCGTCTCGAATGGCTCTCCGCGGTGGCCGGGCTGGACCTGGCCCACTACGGCACCGAGGCCGACGCCGACACGATCCGGGACACCCGGGTCGCGCAGCCGCTCCTCGTCGCCTCGAGCCTGATCGCCGCCCTCGACCTGGTCCCGGCCGACGGGTCGGCCACAGTGGGCGCGTTCTCGGGGCACAGCGTCGGCGAGCTCGCCGCCGCGGCGGCCTCCGGCGCGCTCAGCCCGGAGCAGGCCATGGTCCTGGTGCGCGAGCGCGGCATCGCGATGGCCGACGCCGCCGCCACCACGCCGACCAGCATGACCGCGGTCCTCGGCGGCGACCGCGACGAGATCCTCGCCGCCCTCGACAAGCACGGCCTCACCGCCGCCAACGACAACGGTCCCGGCCAGATCGTGGCCGCCGGCACGGTCGAGCAGCTCGCGGCGCTGGCCGACGAGCCGCCCGCCAAGGCCCGCCTGATCCCGCTGTCCGTCGCCGGCGCCTTCCACACCGACCACATGGCCCCGGCCGTCGACCGGCTCGCCTCGTTGGCCCGTTCGGTCAGCACCCGGGCACCCCACACGCCCGTGATCAGCAACGCCGACGGGCAGGCGGTCCGCGACGGGGGCGACGTACTCGCCCGGATCGTGCGGCAGATCAGCCGCCCGGTGCGGTGGGACCTCTGCATGGAGACGATGCTCGGGCTCGGCGTCACGGGAATGCTCGAGCTGCCCCCGGCCGGTACGCTCACTGGTATCGCGAGGCGTGCCATGAAGGGCGTCGAGACGTTCGCGCTGAAGACCCCCGACCAGCTCGACGAGGCCCGCGCGTTCTGCGAGAAGCACGGCGAGACCTCGGGCCTCGAGTCCGACCCGACCGACCTTTCCCCGAAGGGCACCTCCTGATGGCCACCATCTCCAACCCGACCGGCTCGCCGCAGGCGGCGATCCTGGGCATCGGCACCTACCGGCCGGGGCGGGTGATCCCGAACTCCGAGATCATCGCCGCGATCGACTCCAGCGACGAGTGGATCCAGCAGCGCTCGGGCATCAAGCAGCGCCGCTGGGCACTGCCCCACGAGACCGTGCAGATGATGTCGGTCGAGGCCTCCCGCAAGGCCATCGCTGACGCCGGGCTCGACGTCGCCCAGATCGACGCGGTCGTGGTCGCCACGGTGAGCCACATGTTCCAGACCCCGGCCGTCGCCACCGCGATCGCCCACGAGCTCGGCACCGACCGCCCCGCGGCGTTCGACATCTCGGCCGCCTGCGCGGGCTTCTGCCACGCCATGGCGCTCGGCTCGGACATGGTGCGCGGCGGCAGCGCGAAGCACGTCCTGGTGATCGGCGTCGAGCGGCTCTCCGACCTCACCGACGTCGGCGACCGCGGCACCGCGTTCATCTTCGCCGACGGTGCCGGCGCGGTCGTCGTGGGCGCCTCGGAGACCCCGGGCATCGGCCCGGTCGTGTGGGGCTCCGACGGCGAGCAGTTCGACCTGATCCGGCAGAAGGAGGACTGGCGCGACGTCATCGCGCAGGAGCACCCGTCGATGCCGCACCTCACGATGCAGGGCAACCCGGTCTTCCGCTGGGCCTCCTTCGAGATGGCCAAGGTCGCCCGCCAGGCACTCGACAAGGCCGGCATCACCGCCGAGGACCTCGACCTGTTCGTGCCCCACCAGGCCAACATGCGCATCATCGACGCGATGGCCCGGTCGATGAAGCTGCCCGACCACGTGCGCATCGCGCGCGACATCGCCGAGCAGGGCAACACCTCGGCTGCCTCGATCCCCCTTGCCCTCGACCGCATGATCGCGGAGGGTGAGGCACGCAGCGGCGACGTCGCGCTGCTGATCGCCTTCGGCGCCGGCCTGGCGTACGCCGCCCAGGTCGTCGTCGTCCCCTGATTTCCACGAAAACCGACAAAGGAGAACAACCCGCATGGCCACCACTGAAGAGATCCGCTCCGACCTCGCCGAGATCGTCAACGAGGTCGCCGGCATCGACGTCGAGGACGTCCAGCTCGACAAGTCCTTCGTCGACGACCTCGACGTCGACTCCCTGTCCATGGTCGAGGTCGTCGTGGCGGCCGAGGAGAAGTTCGGCGTCACCATCCCCGACGACGAGGTGAAGAACCTCAAGACGGTCGGGGACGCGGTCTCGTTCATCGAGAACGCCCAGAACTGACCCACCCCTCCCCCGAAGGAAACCCATGTCTCACACGCGCGTACTCGTCACCGGTCTCGGTGCGACCTCTCCCGTCGGAGGCGACGTCGCCTCCACCTGGAGCGCCCTGCTGGACGGCACGTCCGGCGTGGCCCGCCTCCAGCAGGACTGGGCGGCCCAGCTCGGCGCCCAGATCGCTGCCGAGGTGGCGGTCGAGCCCACGGAGGTCCTCGACCGGGTCAAGGCCCGGCGCATGGACCGCTCGGGCCAGTTCGCACTCGTGGCCGCGCTCGAGGCGTGGGCCGACGCGGGCCTGGCTGACGCCGACGTCGATCCCGAGCGTCTCGCCGTGGCGATGGCCTCGGGCATCGGCGGCGTCACCACCCTGCTGTCGAACTACGACGCGCTGAAGGAGAAGGGTCCCCGTCGGGTCTCTCCGCTGGCGATCCCGATGCTGATGCCGAACGGCCCCGCCGCCGGCGTCGGCCTCGCGATCGGCGCCAAGGCCGGGGTGCACACCCCGGTCTCGGCGTGCGCCTCGGGCAACGAGTCGATCGCGCTCGGCATCGACATGATCCGCCTGGGTCGTGCCGACGTCGTCGTGGTCGGCGGCACCGAGGCCGCCGTGCACGTCCTCCCGATGGCCGCCTTCGGCCAGATGATGGCGCTGTCGAAGCGCAACGACGAGCCCGAGCGCGCCTCCCGTCCCTGGGACAAGGGCCGCGACGGCTTCGTGCTCGGCGAGGGCGCTGCGGTGCTGGTCCTCGAGTCCGAGGCGCACGCGACGGCACGTGGCGCGAAGGTGTACGCCGAGGCGGCGGGCGCCGGCATCACCGCGGACTCGCACGACATCGCCCAGCCGGACCCCGCGGGTCTCGGCGCCACCCGGGCGATGAAGATCGCGCTGCGCGAGTCGGGGCTCGAGGCCTCCGACATCGTGCACGTCAACGCGCACGCGACCTCCACGCCGCAGGGCGACCTGGCCGAGGCGGGCGCCATCCGGCACGCCCTCGGCGACGCGGTCGACGGGGTCGTGGTGACCTCCACCAAGTCGATGACCGGCCACCTGCTCGGCGCCGCCGGCGCCCTGGAGTCGGTCGCCACCGTCCTGGCGCTCCAGAACCGGATCGTCCCGCCGACGATCAACCTCGAGGACCCCGAGGACGTCGGGCTGGACATCGCCGACAAGCCGCGGGAGCTGGCCGAGGGCGACCTCGCCGCGCTGAACAACTCGTTCGGCTTCGGTGGCCACAACGTGGCGATCGCCTTCAAGTCCGTCTGATCCACCACGACGCCGTACGGCCCGGTCGCCCATCGCGACCGGGCCGTACGGCGTCCTGCGTCGTGCTCAGCGCTCCCGGCGGACGGCCAGCACGTCGTGCTCCAGGGCCCGCCCGGGCCGGGCCGCCCCGCAGGTCAGCTGCAGCGCCTCGTCGCCGGGAGCGGACCGCACCTCCACGGCGTACGTCGCCCCGGCCACGTCGAACCAGGCGGTGGTGACGCCGTCGGCCGCCCGACGGCGCAGGAAGCGGAGCGCGTCGATCGACGGGTCTCCCCCAGTCGCCGGCGCAGCGCGATCTCCGCGGCCTGCACCGGCATCGGCAGGCCGGAGCGCCCCCGCAGGTGGTCGAGGTCGAGGTGCCCGGTCAGGTGGCTCCCGCTCACCGCCACGGCAGTCGGCGGGTCGAGCCGGCCGTAGTAGAGCCCGTCGGGCAGCACCAGCAGGTTGCCCGCGAAGCGGTCGCCGCCGATGTGCGAGACCTCCCACGCCTGGTCCGGGTGGGCCGCGTCCACGGCCGCGGCGACCGGGCGGCCGCGCTCCGCGCAGCAGGCGTCGTGCCGCCCGTGCGTGCAGGTCAGCAGCAGGGTGTCGTCGTACGGCGTCAGGCCGGGCGAGCGGCCCGCACCCAGTGCCGCGAGGTCGAGGTCGGGCACGCCGGACTCGTCGTCCAGCACGGTGGTCTCCACCCAGGGCGCGACCGGGTCGGCGTACGCCGCGAACACCCGGCAGCCGCCGGACCCGGTACGTCGCCCGTGCCGGCGTACGAACAGGACCCGCACCCCGGCCTCGCGGGCGGCTGCGGCGATGCGCTCGCCCAGGTCCCCCGGCAGCCGGCTGTCGCGCAGCACGTCGGTGCCCCAGGGCCCGGCGTGCTCGACCAGCAGGAAGGCCCGCACCGTCGACGCCGTGCCCGCCAGCGGGTCGTCCCGGCCCAGGCTGGCGGTGGCGCAGCGGAACGGTGCGGTCAACCGGTGACCTCGAGCAGGCCCTCGCGCACGAGGCGCCGGCAGAGCACCAGCCGGCTCTGCTCGTCCAGCGGGAGGTCGGCCGGCACGAGGTGCTCGCGCGACCGGATCTTCTCCAGCGCCGGGCGGAGCCGGGCGGGCACGTCGAGGTAGCGGTCACCCAGGAGCACCCGCAGCCGCTCGCCGCGGTCCACCAGCACGCACGGGTGGCCCGGGCGGCGGTGCAGCGGGGTGTCGTCGTCGAGGCGACGGGAGCGGAGCACGTCGTGCAGGCCCCCGCGCAGGAGCGTCGGACGGCCGGTCAGGAACCGCTGCACCTGGGCGTCGACCACCTCGGCCGGGTCGGTGGCGCGGATCGCGTCCGCCAGGCCGGCCAGGTGCTCGCCGAGCCCGGCGACCAGCTCGGCCGGGTCGTCGAGGTAGCCCGCGGGCAGGTGGTCGTCGTCGATCCCGGCGATGGCGTCGTCCACCGCCCGGCGCACCAGCGAGCGCCAGGTCAGCTGGTTGATGCCGATCGTGACGTGCAGCGAGGCCCGGTCCTGGGCCCGGGCGGCGTGCGGGGTGCCGGTCGGGAGGTACATCGACAGGCCCGGCTCGAGCCGCACCTGGTCGACACCGCCGTCGGTGTGCACCTCCCACTGCTTGATGCCGTGGGTCTGGAAGACGAAGACGTCGTGGCTGTCGGAGTGCACGGCGAAGCCCTGGGCAGCCCGGCGGCGTGAGGTAGGCGTTGGCCTGGCAGGGGTGGCCGAGGTCCAGCTCGAGCTCGGCGACGAGCTCGGCCAGCGGCGGCCAGTAGCGGTGCATGCCCTGGAACACCACGGTCGCGCCCTCGTCGAAGAGCCGCAGCAGCTTGCGGGCGTCGACCAGGCCGGTCAGCGGCTTGCCGGCCAGCGACCCGCCGCGGGTGTACGTCGACTCCGGGAGCACGGCTCCGTCCCGCGCCAGCCGGACCTGCGGGGTGCGGATGGCGGTGGAGGTGAGCAGGTGGTCCGCGTCGTCGAGGGAGAACAGGTCGATGAGGCGCTCGGGGTCACCCTGGTGCAGGTGCACACGGGACGCCCAGACCTTCGCGAGGAAGGCCTGGGCGTCGCCGCTGAGCAGGTCGAGAGCGCTCAGAGCGCTGCCCCGTCCGGCCGCGGTGCCGTCGGTGCCGTCGGCGTCCGAGGCGTCCCCGTCGGTCGCGTCCGTCGAGTCGCCGTCGGTGCCGTCCGCGTCGGTCCCGTCCGCGTCCGAACCGTCGGTGCCGTCGGCGTCGGTGCCGTCGGTGCCGCCGCGTCCGAGGCGTCCCCGTCGGTCGCGTCCGTCGAGTCGCCGTCGGTGCCGTCGGCGTCCGTGCCGTCCGCGTCGGTGCCGGGCACCGGGGCGTCGGCGGTGCCGGCGTCGCCGGTGGTCATGTCGTCGTCGTTCAGCGGCTCGTCAGGGGTGGTGGTCATGGGGCCTCCTCGGCGTCCGGGCAACGGACGATTCCGCCGCCGGACGGGGTGTACCCCGGCTGCGGCCCTTCATTCGGGTCATCCGCACCCGAGGCTAGCCTTCCCGGCATGGCCTCTGACACCCCCGACTACTCGACGCTCGCCTGGGACCTCGCCGACGACGGCGTGCTCACGCTACGGCTGGACCGCCCCGACCAGCTCAACGCGTTCACGGTCGAGATGGCCGACGAGCTGGTCGACGCCTTCGGGCGCGCGAGCCGCGACGACGCGGTCGCCGCGGTCGTGGTGACCGGCTCCGGCAGGGCGTTCTGCGCCGGCATGGACCTCTCGGTCGAGGGCAACGTGTTCGGCCTCGACGAGAGCCTGCACCCGACCCCGGCCGACCTGCGGGACCGGCTCGACGACCCGGAGATCCACCGGGGCGTCCGCGACACCGGCGGCCGGGTCACGCTCGCGATCTTCGACTGCACCAAGCCGGTGATCGGCGCGATCAACGGCCCGGCGGTCGGCATCGGGGCCACGATGACCTGTGCGATGGACGTGCGGATGGCCTCGGAGAAGCGCGCGGATCGGCTTCGTCTTCGGCCGGATCGGGATCACGCCGGAGGCGGCGTCCACGTGGTTCCTGCCCCGGATCGTCGGGATCTCGCGGGCGCTGGAGTGGGTCTACTCCGCCGACATCCTCACCGCCGAGGAGGCGAAGGACGGCGGGTTCGTCCGCTCCGTGCACCCGGCCGACGAGCTGCTCGAGGCGGCGTACGCCCTGGCCCGGAAGTTCACCGCCCACCGGTCGCCGGTGGGGACCGCGCTGGCCCGGCAGATGATGTACCGGAACTCCGCGGCCGCCCACCCTCTCGAGGCGCACCGGGTGGACTCGCTGGCGATGTTCTGGACGAGCGTCGGGGACGGCAAGGAGGGCGTGGCGGCGTTCCGCGAGAAGCGCGAGCCCGAGTTCACCGGTCGGGCGAGTGAGCTGCCGGAGATCTTCTGAGGGTCTCGGGTCGACCGGCCTTGGTTTCGAGACGGTCGCAGGGCGACCTCCTCAACCAGCGGTGGTCAGACCACCTGGTGCAGCCAGCGGACCGGGGCGCCGTCGCCGGCGTGCCGGAACGTCTCGAGCTCGTCGTCCCAGGGCTTGCCGAGCAGCTTGTCGATCTCGACGAGCAGGGTGTTGTCGCCGAGCGCGGCCTTGACCACCGCCGCCTTGAGCCGGTCCTCGGGGATCATGATGTCGCCGTGCAGCCCGGTCACGGCGTGGAAGATGCCGAGCTCGGGGGTGTAGGAGTAGCGCGCGCCCTCGGTGGACGGCGTCGCCTCCTCGGTGATCTCGAACCGGAGGTGGTTCCAGCCGCGCAGCGCGGAGGCGACGGCGGCCGCGGAGTCGGTGGCCCCGCCCAGGAGAGCTCGGCGCGGTAGGTCCCGGCCTGGGCGGGCTGCGGGATCCAGTCCAGGCTCACGGGGACGCCAAGGACACCGCCGACGGCCCACTCGATGTGCGGGCACAGCGCAGACGGCGCTGAGTGGACGTAGAGAACGCCCCTCGTGGCGGTGCGGGTGGCAGTGCGTGTGGTCACCGTGACCTCCTCATTCTCCGGCGTCGAGATACGCCTTCCCCAGCGGTCTCTGTTCGGAGCGTGAGTTCGTCACGAATGACAGGTGTGTAGTTGTGAGTCCATTGTGACCCAAGTGGCGGATGAATTCCAGATTTCGGCCGAAACCGCTCAGCGGGAGCGTACGGCGGCCGGGTCGACGATGTTGACCACGTCGCGCACCGCCCCCAGCAGCAGCCCGTCGCCGACCACCCGCGGGCCGTCCACGAGGTCGAAGACCAGGCAGGTCACGTTGTCGGTGCCGCCGGCGTCCAGCGCCGCCTCGACCAGCTGCGCCGCCGCGGAACGCGGGTCGTCCAGCCGCAGGATCTCGGAGATGACGCGGCGTCGTCGACCAGGTCGGTGAGACCGTCGCTGCACAGCAGCAGCCGGTCGCCGGGGACCAGGTCGAGCACCACGACGTCGGGCGCCTGGTCGACCTCCAGCGGCCCGCCGTGCAGCGAGCGGAGGACGACGTTGCGCCACGGGTGCCGGCGTACGGCGGCGGGGTCGAGCTGCCCCGAGGCCACCAGCTGCTGGACGTAGGTGTGGTCGGTGGTGATCTGCTGCAGGCCGCCGGCCCGGAAGAGGTAGCCGCGGGAGTCGCCGACGTGGCCGAGGACCACCTTCGTGCCGTCGGTGGCGAGCGCGGTGAGCGTGGTGGCCATGCCGGCCCGCTGGAGGTCGGCGTCGATCCCGACCTGCAGGCTCTCGCGGGCCGCCTCGATCGCCTCGGCGATGACGGTGGCCGGGATCCTGGTCGGCGCGGAGCCGGGCGATCGCGGACACGACGTAGGCGACCGTCGCGGAGGCGACCTCGCCCGCGGCGGCGCCTCCGACACCGTCGGCGACCAGCGCGACGTAGGGACCGAGGAAGGCCGAGTCCTCGTTGTGGTCCCGCACCCGGCCGACGTCGGTCACGCCCGTTCCCGAGAAGCGCAGCATCAATGCCTCCGATCCTCCACCCCTGCGGGTGAAACGCAGGCGGATGCGCAAGTCAACTCCAGTGTCCCCCGTCAGGCAAGACCCGCGGTGGCCCTACTGTGGACGCCATGAACGACCCTTCTGGTGCCGCGGAGGACGCCCTGCTCGTCGCCGAGCGCTACCTCCTCGAGCGGGAGGTCGGCCGCGGCGGCATGGGCGCGGTCTGGCTCGGGCAGGACGTCGTGCTGCACCGCCACGTCGCGCTGAAGCAGATCGGGACGATGCCCGGCAGCGACACCGCGGACGTCGAGCGGGTACGCCGCGAGGCCCGGGTCTCGGCGATGCTCAACCACGAGAACGTGGTCGCCGTCTTCGATCTCGTCGAGGGCGAGGACCACCAGCACTGGCTCGTCATGGAGTACCTCGCCTCGCAGAACCTCGCCGAGCGGATCCGCCGCGACGGCCCGCTCTCCCCCGACGACGCCGCCGAGCTGCTGGTGCAGGCCGCACACGCGCTGGCAGCCGCCCACCGGGCCGGGATCGTCCACCGCGACGTCAAGCCCAGCAACATGCTGGTCACCGACGACGACATCCTCAAGCTCGGCGACTTCGGCATCGCCCGGGCGAAGTCCGACGTCACGCTGACCCAGACCGGCATCGTCACCGGCTCGCCGAGCTACCTCGCCCCCGAGGTCGCCGCCGGGCAGCCGGCCACGCCGGCCAGCGACGTCTGGTCGCTGGGCGCCACGCTCTTCCACGTGGTCTCCGGCCAGCCGCCGTACGACGCGTCCGAGAACCTCATGGGCACGCTCTACCGGATCGTGCACGAGGACCCGCCGCGCACCGACCGGGCCGGCTGGCTCGACCCCGTCCTGCGCGCCACCATGCACCGCGATCCCGCCGCGCGCTGGAGCGCCGACGACGTCGCCCGGTTCCTGGCCCACGGGCCGACCGACACCGCGCCGGCCGTCCCGGTCACCGCCGCGGCACCGACCACCGCGACCCGGGTCCTGCCGACGGTGCCCGCGACCAACCCGGAGCCGGGCGGCGCGCCGCCCCCGGCTCCCGCGGGCGCGCCACCGGGCGGCACCGTCACCGGAGGGGACACCCGGGCGATCGACCGGCGCCCGCCCGCTCGCCGGACCCGGCGTACGACGTGGATCGTCGCCGCCGCGGTGGCCCTGGTGCTCGCCGTGGCGCTGGGCGGCTGGCTGCTGGCCAGCACCGACGACCCGTCCTCTCCCCCGGCCGGCTCGGGCAACCCGTCGACCAAGCCGGCGGCACCGGCGCAGGCGACGGCCGCGGGGATGGAGGACTTCATCGCGCAGTACCTCGACACCGTCACCCGCGACCCTCAGACCACCTGGAAGCAGCTGACCCCGTCGTTCCAGGCCTCGAGCAACGGGTACGACGGCTACACCGGCTACTGGAGCACCGTCGAGTCCGCGACCCCGCGCAACGTCGACGCCAACCCCGACGACATGACCGTGGGCTACACCGTCGACTACGTGATGAAGAACGGCGACCGGCGCACCGAGGACGTGACGCTGGAGCTGGTCTTCAAGGACGGCCGGTACCTCATCAACTACGAGCGCTGACCGGGCTCAGCCCTCGCGCGGCCGACCGCGCACGCCGGCCCCGAGCCCGCCGGACTCCGGCGTCGCCGGCCGGGCGGCCGCCTCGGCATGCTCCTCGCTGCGGGCGGCGCGGAGCGACCCGGGCCGCCAGGCATACGCCGCGATCGCGACGACGGCCCATCCGGCGACGACGTCGAGCACCCAGTGGTTGCCGGTGCCGATGACGACCACGGCGGTGAGGAGGACGTGCAGCGCGGCCAGTCGACGCCAGATGAGCGGGACCCCGGCCCAGGTGACGGCGATCAGCACCCACAGGGCCCAGCCCGCGTGCAGCGACGGCATCGCCGCGAGCTCGTTGGTGTACTGCCCGTAGCCCCGCGGCGCCGAGGCGGCACCGCCCCACCAGCCGGCGGCGGCGTACTCCTTCATGACGTCGACGTGGCCCAGCCCGGTCAGGCGCGGCGGCGCCATCGGCACCAGGAGGTAGATGACCAGACCGGACAGGGTGGCCGCGATCAGCGCGTTGCGGGCCGGACGGTAGACGTGCCGGGCCCGGGTGTGCAGCCAGATCAGGGCGGCGGCGGTGACCAGGTAGTGGGCGGTCGCGTAGTAGTAGCTGCCCGGGATACCGATCGCGGGGATGTCGGTGAACCAGCTGATCACCGACCGCTCGAACCCGATGTGCCAGTCCTTCTCGAAGGACAGCAGCGCGCGGGCACGCTCCCGGGCGAGGCCGAAGTCGTCGCTGGCGAGCAGCCGGGACCAGCTGTAGCCGACGTACAGGGCGAGGATCAGGCCCACCTCGAACAGGCCACGCGCAATGCGTAGCGGCACGCTGCGGCGCCGGGGCATCCCCGCGGAGGCCGCCGCACCGGGCACGTCAACTGCAGTCACCTACCCAAGGGTGGCGAGCAGATCGCCATGAAGCAACAGGAATTGCCCTGAGGGCAACCCCGGTGTTGAGCATGGCACGTCAGGGTGGTGGCCTTCGCGACCCCTGTGTGCTGCCTATTCTGGGCGCCATGACCACCCCGAGCGACGACCGCACCGCCCGTGAACGGATGCTCGCAGGTGAGGTCTACCTCGCCGACGACCCCGAGCTGATCGCCCTGCACAGGCGTGCCCTCGAGCTCAGCGAGGCCTACAACACAACGGGTCCCGACCGCGAACGGCGGCGCGAGCTCCTCGAGGAGCTGCTCGGCTCGGTGGGCGAGGACACCGCGATCCGGGCCCCCTTGTACGTCGACTACGGCGTGCACATCACCATCGGTGCGCGCGGGTTCGCCAACTACGGCCTGGTCGCGCTCGATGTGTGCAAGATCACCATCGGCGACGACGTCCAGATCGGCCCCAACGTCCAGCTGCTGACCCCCACCCACCCGCTGGAACCGGGCCCGCGGAGGGACAAGTGGGAGTCCGGCGCACCGATCACCATCGGCGACAACGTCTGGATCGGCGGCGGCGCGATCGTGCTGCCCGGGGTCACCATCGGCGACAACACCGTCGTGGGAGCCGGCGCCGTGGTCACCCGGAGCCTGCCGGCGAACGTGGTCGCCGTCGGCAACCCCGCGCGTGTCGTGCGGACCCTCGACGAGTCCAGCGGCTGACACCCGGCGGCCGGCCGTTCGCGCCGGCCACCTAGGATGGCGGCACGAAAGGGAGTAGTCCCCAACGGCCGCATCGACACACTGCCCCTCGGGTCCGGTGCGCCAGGCCACCTCCGGTGGCGGACGAGACTTTCGACCAGTTCACGACCCTCGAATCGTGCCTGGTCGAGAGATCGTCGACTCAGGTCTCCCGGCCAGGCGGCGGCATCACCGCCGCGACCGCGGTCGTGCACCTGTTCTCGGTCGCGATCGGTGCCTTCATCGGCGACCGGTTCGCCGGGAGCCAGGACGCGATCTCGGTCGTCGCCGGTCTCGCCTTCCTGGGCTTCGCCGCCTGGACGCTCCGCGGCGACGAGCTCACCGACGAGGAGGCGGACAAGGCGCGGTGCTCGACCGGTACCGCGCTCCTCGCCGTCGGTGTCGCGTTCTTCCTCGCCGAGCTCGGCGACAAGACGATGCTGGCCACGATCACCCTGGCCGCCCGCGAGGGCTGGTTCGGCACCTGGCTGGGCAGCACCCTCGGCATGGTGCTGGCCGACGCACTCGCGATCGGCGTCGGCGCCCTGCTCGGCCGGCACCTGCCCGAGCGGGCGATCCGGATCGGTGCCGCGGTGGCGTTCCTGCTCTTCGGCCTGCTGCTCATCGCCGAGGGTGCCGGCTGGGTGTGAGCCGGTCACTACGTCGTTCCACCGCGTCGTTCCACCAGGGCGACCGGTCCATAACTGATGGACCGGTCGCGGGGGTCGGCGTACCGTCGAAAGATGTCCTTCCACCTGAGGGCGCACTACCAGCATCCGCCGGCCGACGGCGACGACTACGGCACGCGGCTGCACGACATGACTCCCCTGGCGCCGGACGAGGACACCCGGCCGAGCGGGGAGGACCTGCGCCCCGAAGGTCGAGGTCAGGCGACCTCGACCGGCTGGCCCGCGAGCTCGACCAGCTCCGCGACCGACTCCACCACCCGGGTGGGCCGGTAGGGGAAGGTGTCGACCTGGTCCGGCCGGGTCGAGCCGGTGGTCACCAGCACCGTGCGCAGGCCGGCCTCGAGCCCGCTGATGATGTCGGTGTCCATCCGGTCACCGATCATGATCGTGGTCTCGGAGTGCGCCTCGAGCCGGTTGAGCGCGCTGCGCATCATCAACGGGTTGGGCTTGCCGATGAAGTAGGGCTTCCGCCCGGTGGCGGTGCTGATCAGCGCCGCCACCGACCCGGTCGCCGGCAGCTTGCCGGCGGCGCTCGGCCCGCTCGGGTCGGGGTTGGTCGCGATGAAGCGGGCCCCGGCGTCGATGAGCCGGATCGCGCGGGTGATCGCCTCGAACGAGTAGGTCCGGGTCTCCCCCAGCACCACGTAGTCCGGGTCGCGGTCGGTCATCACGTAGCCGATGTCGTGCAGCGCCGTGGTCAGCCCGGCCTCGCCGACGACGTACGCCGTGCCGTGCGGCCGCTGGTCGTCGAGGAAGTCGGCGGTGGCCAGGGCCGAGGTCCAGATCGCCTTCTCGGGTACGTCGATCCCGCTGCCGAGCAGGCGCGCACGCAGGTCGCGCGGGGTGTAGATCGAGTTGTTCGTGAGGACCAGGAACTTCTTGCCCGACGCCTGCAGCGCCTCGATGAACTCGGTGGCTCCGGGGATCGGGTCCTCCTCGTGCACGAGGACGCCGTCCATGTCGGTGAGCCAGGTCTCGATGGGCCGCACGTTCTCCATGGGCGCATCGTCGCACGGTGCGACCGCCGCCGGTACGAGCGACGGCGGCCGCACCGCGGGCGTGCTCAGGCGCTCCAGCGGACGGACTCGGCGACGAAGTCGGCCATCGCGTAGACCCCCGTGAGGTCCTCGCGCTCTGCCATCAGGTCGGTCAGTCCCTTCGCGCGACGGCTGATCAGCTCCAGCCGGCGATCGAGCTCCAGATCGGTCACCTCGGTCGTGCTCATGATGATTCTCCCCCTTCGTCGCAGGCCTGCCCCGCGATCTAACACCACTAGATTGCACGACATTCGTGGCGGGGGCGTGTCCAGTTGGTTACGGCAACGTTCCAATTCGGCGGACGGGGGCCCCGATGCCGTCACCGGCGCGAAACCGGACGGGCGCCCGTAGGCTCGGGCGGGTGAGCGATCCGCTGGTCTGGCTGCCCTTCGACCCCGACCTGCTCGGCGACCGGCCGGCCGGGCTGCGCTACGAGCAGGTCGACCCGACCAGGCACGTGCCGGACTCCGTCGGCGAGGTCGAGGTCTACGTGCCGCCGTACCAGATGAGGCCGCAGGTGGCCGACGTCCTGCCGCGGATGTCGAGCCTGCGGGTCGTGCAGACGCTCTCGGCCGGGGTGGAGAACGTGCGCTCGCGCATCCCGGACGGGGTGACGCTCTGCAACGGGCGGGGCATCCACGACGCCTCCACCGCCGAGCTGGCGCTCACGCTCACCCTGGCCTCGCTGCGCGGGGTCCCGCAGTTCGTGCGCGCCCAGGACCGCGGCGCCTGGGAGTTCGCGTGGCGTCCCGCGCTGGCCGACAAGCGCGTGCTGATCGTCGGGTACGGCGCCGTCGGCGAGGCCGTCGAGGCGCGGCTGCGGCCCTTCGAGGTCGAGGTGGTGCGGGTCGCGCGGCGCGCCCGCGACGGCGTGCACCCGATCGAGGAGCTGCCCGCCCTGCTGCCGGACGCCGACGTGGTCGTGCTGATCGTCCCCCTCACCGACGCCACCCGAGGCCTGGTCGACGCCGACTTCCTGGCCCGGATGAAGGACGGCGCGCTCCTGGTCAACGTGGCCCGCGGCGCGGTCGTGGTCACCGACGACCTCGTCCGCGCGCTGCACACCGGCCGGATCACCGCGGCGATCGACGTCGCGGACCCCGAGCCGCTGCCGGCCGAGCATCCGCTGTGGGGCGCGCCCGGACTGCTGGTCTCACCCCACGTGGGAGGCGCCTCGAGCGCCATGTGGCCCAGGGCGCACCGGCTGGTGCGCGACCAGCTCCGGAGGTACGTCGCCGGGGAGCCGCTGGCCAACGTGATGACGGGCGACTACTGACCACGGCGTACGGTGCCCTGATGACCCGCGTACTCCTCCTGATCACCGCAGCGGCCTCCGCACTGTGTGCCGGGCTGTTGCTGTTCACCAGCCCTCAGGTCGACTACGGCGCCTTCACCGCCTCGTGCCCGCGCGTGGCCGGCCCGGGTGCGACCGCCTCCGACGACGGCGTCCCGGGTGGCGTCGAGATCGTGGACGGGCGCGACGACTTCCGCACGCTGCAGGCCGACGAACGCAACCTCGGGGAGACCGGCCCCGGCACCATGGGGCACCGGGTCGCCGCGGACTGCGGCGACCGCCGGCGGGTGTGGGCGCTCGGCGCCGGCGCCTCGCTGCTGGTCTGCGCGACCGCCGGGGCCTGGCTGGTCGCGCTGCGCCGGCGCGCGGAGGACCGGCAACCCGCGCCGGTCGGCTGAGGATCCCGGCCGGTCAGGCGCCGCCGGCGGCCGCCGTCAGGAGAGCAGCCGCTGGAAGAGGAGGTGGTCCTGCCACTCCCCGGCGATCTTGAGGTAGCCGGGCGCGAGGCCGATCTCGGTGAACCCGCACTTGAGCAGCACCCGCTGCGACCCGGTGTTGTGCACGAGCGTCCCGGCCTCGAGGCGGTGCAGGCCGAGGTCCGCCGCGCGGCGTACGGCGAACTCGACCATGGCGGTGGCCAGCCCGCGCCCGAGGTGCTCGTGGTCGGTCCAGTAGCCGAGGTTCGCGTTCAGGAAGACGCCCCGGACGACGTTGCTGAGGTTCACCCGCCCGACGACGGCGTCGTCCGCGGTCAGCAGCCAGGCGTCCACGGTCCCGGCGGCCACGGCCTCGAGGGTGCGGGCGACCGCGGCCGTCTGCGCCGCAGCGGTGAAGAACGCCTCGTCCCGGACCGGGTCCCAGGGGGCCAGGTGCGTGCGGTTGCGGAGGTACGCCGCCGCGAGCGCGGGGCCGTCGTCCGCGGCGAGCGGGCGGAGCGTGTAGCCGTCCGGGAGCACGGCCCCAGCATAGGGAGCCTCAGAGCTCGACCAGTTCCACGGTGAAGAGCCGGGTGTCCCACTCCGAGCCGATCGTGGAGGACATCGTGACGGCCTGCCACGCGGTGCCGTGCTCGTCGCGGAGCGGCACGTCGTCGAAGGCCAGGTGCAGCTCGCGGCCGAGGGCCATGTGGTCGCAGCCGGGCACCTCGAAGTCGATGGTGACCGCCCGCTGGCCGCGGCGGTCGCGCCGGCTCGCCGGAGATTCGCTCCAGCACCCGCACGAGCCGTGGCGCACCAGCCAGCACGATGGTCATCGTCGAGTGCATGTGAGTCCCCCCGGGCCCGAGCCTGACTCCTCCGAGTCTCACCGGAGGATGACACGAACCGGACTGGACCGGAGGGATATTCGGCGAGTTGCACTATCGAGTTGCGGAAGATTCTTCCCGCCGGTCAGTCCAGACCGAGGTCGTCCGCCCCCACCACGACCGCCCGGCGGTTGGGCACCCCGAGCTTGGTCAGCACCGCCGAGACGTGGTGGTCGGCGGTCTTGGGCGAGATGTAGAGCCGCGCGGCGATCTCCGCGTTGGTGAAGCCACGGGCCACCAGCCGGGCCACGTCGAGCTGCCGGTTGGTCAGCCCGGCGGGGTTCGCGCGGGTGCTGACCCGCGGCCGCGGCGGCACCTGGGCCACCCCGTCGCGGCGCAGGCCGACGCGCCGGCGGTCGGCGGTCGCGATGGCGCCGAGCCTGTCCAGCAGCTCGACACCGCGGGCACGGTCGTCGGCGTCGGGCGAGTCACCCAGGGTCATCGCCTCGGCGAACGGCTCGCCCGCCTGGTGCCACCAGCTCGCGGCCTCGGCGAAGCGCCCGGCCAGGGCGGCCGCGAACGGCTCGGCCACCGGGTCGGGCGCCGCCTGCAGCAGGTCGAGCCGCCGCAGCCACGTCGCGAGGTCCCCCACGGCCCACGACGTGCCCGGCGTACCGGCCAGGCGATCGGAGGTCGGCGACGGCGACCTCGGTGACCCGGGGGTCCTCGTGCGCCGGTCATCCACATCTGCTCGGCGAGCGCCGCGAGCACGGCGAGCCGGCCGCGCGGCTCGTCGATCTGCCCGGCCAGCCGCCACGCGGACTCGAGGTGGCCGGCCACGTCGACCCCTCCAGCACGGGCCGCCTCCGGCCGTCGCCGGTGCCGTCCCCGCTCCCCCGGCGCAGCGGGACCAGTGCGGCGATCACGTGCGGCCAGAGCCGGGCCAGCGGCATGCCCGCGGTCGTCGAGCACGTGGTGGGCGTCCTCGACCGCGGCGTTCCAGCGCCCTTGGGAGAAGCGCAGCCGGGAGCGGACGCCGGTCTGCCAGTGGCGGCAGATGGGGATGTCCCGCGCCACCGTGAAGGGCAGGGACTCGTCGAGGACGTGCTCGGCGGAGCGGTAGCGGCGCTGCTCGACGTCGAGGTTGGACAGCGCGGAGTAGCCGGTGGACGCCAGCTCGTCCCACCCCTCGGCCCGCGCCGTCTCGATGGTGTCGACCAACCGGGGCCGCGCCTCCGGCTCACCCCGGACCACGGCGGCCGCCGCCTGCACCAGGTC
This sequence comes from uncultured Actinomycetota bacterium, assembly GCA_963721775.1. Lineage (GTDB taxonomy): Bacteria > Actinomycetota > Actinomycetes > Propionibacteriales > Nocardioidaceae > Nocardioides. The sequence continues at coordinate 83,177 of CAVRMH010000016.1, forward strand.
GCTCTTGAGCGCCAACGCGCCCTCGCCGTGCTCGCCGGCGATGCGGCCTGCGTCACCGATGCACTCGAGCGCCAGCCCGAGCTCGCCACGGTGGTAGGCCAGGAAGCCACGCGTCGCCCGGGCCACGCCGTAGGCCAGCTCGGTGCCGGCCTCCCGCGCGATCTCGGCCGCCCGGTCGGCGTGCGCCTCGGCCTGGTGGCGCCGGGCGTTGTAGTACTCGTAGACCGCGCAGGTCTCGTGCGCCTCGGCCAGGCCGGCCGGGTCACCCGCGCGCTGCCACAGCGGGAACGTCGCCCGCACGTTCTCGATGGCATCGCCGAGGCGACTGGTCATGTACTGCTCGAAGCTGAGCCGCTGCAGCAGCTCGGCCCGGTCGCCCGGGGGCGCCAGGTCGAGGTGGTCGAGCGCGGTCTGGAAGAACGCCGCGGCCTCGCTGTGCGACCCGGCGTGGATCGCCTCGACCGCGGCGGCCTCGGCGTACCGCGCGGCGCGTACGGCGTCGCACGCGGCCACGGCGTGGTGGGTGAGGACCGCGGGCTCGCGGGGCTCGAGCCGCTCGAGGGCGTCGAGGAGCCGGGCGTGCAGGCGGGGGCCTCCCCCGGGCGGGATGGTGCTCTCGACGGCCTGCCGGGCCAGCTCGTGGCGGAACACCAGGCCGGCGCGGGTGCGGGTGAGCAGGCCGGTGGCGTCGAGACGCCGCAGGGTGGGCAGGTCGACCCCGAGCGCCGGCAGCAGCCGGTCGTCGAGCCGGTCCGGTGCGGTGGCCGCCAGCTGCAGCACCTCGAAGTCGTCGGGGGCGACGTCGGCGGTCCGGGCGAGCACGGCGTCCCGCACGGACGTCGGCAGCGGCCGGTCGGGGTCCTTGGCCACCTCGGTGACGAAGAACGGGTTCCCGCCGGTGAGCTCGTGGACCTCGCGCGGGCTCCAGCCGGGTGCCCCGCAGGACCTGCTCCACGCCGGTCACCGACAACGGGTGGAGCGGGAGCGTGGTCAGCCCCTCGAGCCGGGCGAAGTCGCCCAGCAGCGGGCGGGCCGAGTGGCGGTGGTCGATCTCGTGGTCCCGGTAGCTCACCAGCAGCACCAGCGGCATCGCGTCGACGCGCCGGGCGAGGAAGCGCAGGACGTCGACCGAGGCGGCGTCGACCCAGTGCAGGTCCTCCACCACCAGGACGGTGGTCTCGGCGCGCAGCGCGTCGTAGATCTCCTCGCACACGGTGGAGAGCAGGACGTCCTCGCCGCGCAGCAGCGGCCCGAGGCCGGCCTCCTCCGCGACGTCGCGGAACGGCCCGAGCGGCCGCGGCGTCTGCAGCGGGTCGCAGTAGCCGCGCAGCACGCGGACGCCGGCCAGGTCGGCGTGCCGCCGCGTCGATCAGGGCGGACTTGCCGGTGCCGGAGTCGCCGGCGACCGCGACCCCGGATCCCTCCCCCGCCTCCGCCGCGGCGAACGCAGCACGCAGCACCCCGAGCTCGTGGTCGCGTTCGAGCAGGTCCACGAGATCAGGGTAGGGCGCCGGGCGCGGGACGCCGAGACCCGAGTTCTCGACGCCCCGGCCGCGTGCCGGTGCCCGGAGCGGGGCCGTGGTCACCGGGCGGGCGCGAGCTCGGCGGTGTGCGGGCCGAACTCGTGGGCCACCACGGACACGACGTCGGCGGGGAAACCGCCACGCCGGGCGTGCTCGAGGATGGTCTCCACGTCCTCCGCCTCGTGGACGCAGTAGATCTTGTCGCCCGCCACGTAGCTGGTCACCCAGGTGTACGGCACCCCGAGCGAGGCGACCGCCTCGTTGGAGGTCTGGGCGATGGCGGCCACCTCCCCCAGGGTGAGGTCGCCGGCGCCGGGGATCTCGCGCTCGATGAGGAAACGAGTCATGAGCCTTCTCCTTCGGTGTGAACCCCGGCGGCCTGGTGCCGCCGGGTGTTCCCACTGTCGGGTCCGCACCGGTACGCCGACATCGGGAGCGGCTCCCCATGTTCGGCGTGGCCACACACCGGGGGTGCCCGTCCGAACGGCGGCGGTGGACCAGTCAGCACTCGTCATTGCCCGCGCGGACGGGGCGGGTCTTCGATGGAGGTCTCAACGAGGAGGAGACAACCATGGCCAAGTACCTGCTCAAGGTGTCGTACTCGGTGGACGGCCTGAAGGGCGTCATGAAGGACGGAGGCACCAGCCGGGTGAGGTCCGTCGAGCGCGCCCTCGCCGGGGTCGGTGGTTCCGTCGAGTCGTTCTACTTCGCCTTCGGCGGCGCCGACGTCTACGTCATCGTGGAGCTGCCGGACAATGCCGCCGCAGCGGCGGTCGCTGCCGCGGTGGCGAGCTCGGGCGCGATCAGCAGCTACGAGACGGTGGTGCTGCTGTCGCCCGAGGAGGTCGACAAGGCGATGAACGTGGCCGTCGAGTACACCCCGCCGGGCGCCTAGACCCAGCAGGCGCTCGGTCCGCGGGCGGACGTCCCCGCCGGGCGTCGGTCCGGCGACGTCTGGTTGGCTGGCGTCGTGCACGAGCCTGCGGACATCGGCGTCATCTGGGACATGGACGGCACCCTGGTGGCGTCGGCGACGGTCGTGCCCGACGCGTTCATCGAGACGGTGGTCCGGCTCGGCGGCACCCCGCCCGACCGCGCGGGCGTCGTCGCGCTCTACGACCTCGGGGACCCCCGGGTCATGCTCGGCCGGATGCTCGACCGTCCGGGCACCGAGCACGACGCCGACCTCTACCACGAGGTGCTGCGGGGCATGACCGACCGGGTCCGGGTCCACGACGGCATCACGCGAGGTGCTCGCGGAGCTGCGCGGTCGCGGCGTACCCCAGGCGGTGTTCACCGGCAACAGCCACCAGGCCGCGGCGTACCTCCTCGAGGGCACCGGCCTGCGCGGCTACTTCGACGTCGTCGTCGGCGGCAACGAGGTGGAGCGACCCAAGCCCGCGCCCGACGGCGTGCAGGCCGCCGCACGCGCGCTCGGGCTCGACCCGGCTCGCTGCCTGTACGTCGGCGACTCACCCCTCGACGTCGGCGCCGCGGAGGCCGCGGGCGCGCATCCCGTGCACGCCGGGTGGGGACACCTGTACGACGACGCGCACGGCCACCCCACGGCGGAGACCCCGGCCGACGTGCTCGGCTTCCTGGAGCGGCTCGCGGGCTGACGTCGCGCCGGGCCGTCCGCGTCACGGGCGCCCGGCGGCCGGAGCCACTGCTGACTCCGGCCGCCTCGAGGCCCGGGCCTTCCTCCCGGGACGGTGCGGGTCACGCCGCGTCGAGCAGCGCCTCCGCCTCGAGCGTCTCGGGGACGGTCTCCGCGAGCTCGTCGCGACGGACGAGGGTCAGCGCGGCGACCAGGCCGACGGCGGCGATCAGCGCGCCCACGGTGAAGGCCGCCGAGAAGCCGTCGACGAGCGCGACCGGCGGCGCCGACCCCGCCACCATCGCGTCGGTGGTCCGCGAGGTGGCGATCGTCGACAGGGCGGCGATCCCGAGCGCCCCGCCGATCTGCTGGGAGGTGTTGATCAGCCCGGAGGCCAGGCCGGCCTCGGACGGCTGGATCCCGGCGAGCGCGGCGATCGAGATCGGCACGAACGAGAAGCCGATGCCGACGCCGATCATCAGGAAGCCCGGCAGCAGGTCGCCGAGGTAGGACCCGCCCACCGACACCTGGGTGAAGTACACCAGGCCGCCGGTCAGCATCCCCATGCCGACCACGAGGACCGGCTTCACGCCCACGCGGGTGACGAGCTGGGCGGCCACGGCCGACCAGACGATCGCCGTACCGGCCACCGCGAGGTAGGCCACGCCGGTCTTCATCGGCCGAGTAGCCGAGCACCTGCTGCATGTAGAGCGTGAGCATCAGGAACATCGAGAACATCGCCGTGCCCATGATGAAGCCGGCCACGTTGGCGCCGCTCACCGTGCGGATGCGCAGGATGCCGAAGCGCATGAGCGGGTCCGGGTGCCGCTGCTCCCACACCACGAAGCCGATGAGCAGCGCCGCGCTGAGGGCGAAGATGCCCAGCGTCCCGGCGGCGAGCCAGCCGTCCTGGCCCGCCCGGGTGATCGCGTAGACCACCGAGGAGAGGCCGCTGGTCACCAGTACGGCGCCGGGCAGGTCGAACTTCTTGCCGACGGCGTCGCGGCTCTCCTCGAGCAGGAACGGCGCGACGACGAGGGCGGCCAGGCCGACCGGGACGTTGACGAAGAAGATCCACTCCCAGCTGAGGGCGTCGGTGAGGACCCCGCCGAGGAGCACGCCGGCGACGGCCCCGAAGCCGCCGACCGCGCCCCAGGCGCCGAGCGCGATGTTGCGCTCGCGACCCTCGCTGAACGTGGTGCTGAGGATCGACAGCGCCGCCGGGGCGATGATCGCCGCACCCAGGCCCTGGAAGGCCCGCGCCGCGATCAGCGACGCCTCCGACCAGGCGAGCCCGGCCAGCAGCGACGCGACGGTGAAGAGGACGAGGCCGCCGAGGAAGAGCCGGCGCCGACCGAGCATGTCGGCGGCGCGGCCGCCGAGGAGCAGGAACCCGCCGAAGACGAGTGCGTAGGCGCTGATGACCCACTGGAGGTCGCTCTGGGAGAACCCCAGGTCGATCTTGATGGACGGGAGGGCGACGTTCACGATCGCGATGTCGAGCACGACCATGAACTGCACGACGCACAGGAGGGCGAGCGCGAGCCACTTCCGTCGTTGCGAAGTCATAGTGGTTTGTGCCGTTTTCGTAGCCATGCGTTCGACGATAGGAGCCTCTACTTCATTTTTGCAAGTCTTTTGTTTCAAACCGCTAGACAGTGCTATCGTTTGAGCATGCCCAAGCGCTACGACCAGTACTGCCCCATGGCGCACGCCCTCGACCTCGTCGGTGAACGCTGGTCGCTGCTGGTGGTCCGCGAGCTGATGCACGGACCGAAGCGGTACACCGACCTCGTCGACGCACTGCCGGGCATCGGGACCAACATGCTCGCCTCCCGCCTGCGCGACCTCGAGGGACACGGGATCGTGACCCGGCGGACCCTTCCGCCGCCGGCCGCCTCCCGCGTCTACGAGCTCACCGACTACGGCCGCGACCTGCGCCCCGCCATGCGCGAGCTGGCGCTCTGGGGAGCCCGCTCCCTGGGTCCGCCGACGCCGGAGTCCGGGCTGTTCGTGGGCTGGCTGGGCAATGCCATGGACATCGCGCTCGCCCACCGCGCCCCCCGCGGCCGGTTCGAGTTCCACGTCGGGGACGAGGTCTCGTCGATGGTCGACGGCGAGGTGCTCAGCGGGCCCATCGAGGACCCGGACGTGGTCGTCGAGGCCACGCCGACCGGGATCTTCGACATGTTCGTGGAGCGCCGCCTGGACCAGGTCACCGTGCGCGGCGACCGCGAGCTCCTGGCCCAGCTGGTCGACGCCACCCCGCCCCGGGTCGAGCTGCCTGCGTCGGTGTGATCGACGTACGACCGGACCTCTTGTGGGGCGGGTGGGGCTCGAACCCACGACCCAAGGATTATGAGTCCTCTGCTCTGACCGACTGAGCTACCGCCCCTCGCTGCGCGACCCTATCGGGCGCCCGGACCCACGGGGACGCGGACGTCCGCCGAGCGCGTCCGACCGCGCCCGGAGACCGGCACTGCCCAAGACCGGGACTTTGGTCCCGAATGTCGACTTGTGTCTTGTCTGTCCGGAAACATCCTGTTTACCTGAGGGCCTCTCGGACGCTCCGCAGCACGGATCAGATCCCGCACGGCAGCGCCTTCCCCCGAGTGCTGAGGTGATCCCGCGTGATCAAGAACCCGTCGTTCCAGCCGCCACGCCCCCGGCATCCCCGCCGGCAGCGGGAGCGGCTCGACTCGGCCCTCCTCGAGCTGGCCCGCGTCGTCACGTCACCGGACTGGTCGGTCGACTCCGCCGCCGAACGGCTGCAGAGCGCAGCGGGCGGTGACCCACGCGTCCTCCGCAACCTGCGGGCCCGGGTGGCCCGCGACCAGCTCCAGCGGCGGACCCGGCTCGGGACGCGAGCGGCCACCACGCTCGACCGCGCCCTGCAGGCGGGTCAGCCGGCGCCGGTCATCGCCTAGACCGGCGCAGCGGCAGCCCGACCGGCAGCGGGAGCCACCGGCGCTGCCCAGCGCCCGGCCTCCCGGGCATCGGGTCGGACCAGGACCGCACCCCGGTCCCCGAGGCCGAGCGCGTCCGCCGCTGCTGCGTCGAGGCGGTGCACCTCCACCGGCACGGCGGATCCGGTCTGCGTCGCTCCGGCCCAGCCGGTGTCGTCCGGGCCGGTCAGGAGCGTGAGTCCCTCGCCGACCAGGTCCAGCGTGGACATGTCGCCGTCGACCACCCAGTGGTGGGATATCCGCCCGTTCAGGTCCCAGGGCAGGGCGTCGTCGACGTCGCGCTGCGCTCCACCGGGATCCGCGGAGCGCTCGACGTTGTGCTGCGCCACCGGCCGTCGCTCGGCCTCGTAGGTCTCGAGCAGGTCCTCGGTGGCCCAGCCACGGAGCACCCACGCCAGCTTCCAGCCGAGGTCGAAGCCGTCCTGGAGGGCGGTGTTCATCCCGGTGCCTCCCCGCGGGGTCATCCGGTGGGCGGCGTCCCCGACGAGGAAGACGCGTCCCCGTCGGTACCGCTCGGCCAGCTGGGCGGCGAACGAGAACGCGCTGGTGCGCTCGATCTCGACCGACAGGTCGGTGCCACCTGCCGCGGTCCGCACCAGGTCGAGCGAGGTCGACGTCCTCGTGCTCGGTCAACGAGCGCTGGCCGGGCCGCCGTTCGCGCGAGAGTCCCCATCGACCGCTGGAGCCGCGGGGCGCGAGGACGGCGCCGACGTCCGGATGGGTGACGACGTAGAGCCCGTAGCGTCGCGCCCCGACCAGGTCCTCCAGGGGCGCTCGGAACTCGACGCGTTCGTACTCCCCCAGGTCGTCGCCGCCGACCATCGCGATGCCGACCGCCTCGCGCACCGTGCTGTGCGCCCCGTCCGCGCCGACGACGTACGTCGGGTCCACGCGCCCGGACCGGCCCGTCGCCCGGTCACGCAGGTCGGCATGGACCCCGTCGATCGTCCAGCGCCAGACCCACCAGCTCCACCCGAAGCGGACGCTCGCCCGGGGCTCCGCGCGCAGCAGGTCGAGGAGGAGCGGCTCGACGTGGTCCTGCGGCACCCACGCCGGCGAGGTCGGGCTCACGCGCGCGACCTCGGCGGCCGTCGGGTAGCCGAGGGGCATCTCGTGCCCGTCGTCGGAGGCCAGCGTCCGGCTCACCCAGGCCCGGAACTCGACGTCCGCGGCTCCCTTGCGAATCTTCTCCTCGAGCCCCCACGCGCGGAGGATCTCCATGCTCCGGGTGCTCACCGCCAGCGCTCGCGACAGGGGCGACGTACCGGACCGCTTGTCGACGACGAGCACGTCGACGCCCTGACGGGCCAGGACCAGCGCGGTCACCAGGCCGGCAGGGCCGGCCCCGACCACCAGCACCTGCGTCGCGCCGTCGACGGCGGCCGCGTCCTCCTGGACCACCGGTCCATCGTTCCGCCGACGAGTGGCTCGGGCAACAGCCAGGAGCGTCCGTCCGTCGGCGGCTGTGACATCAGCCGCGCGTGCATCTCGCTGACCAGGCCCTCCATCAACCGGGTGAGCTCGGTGTCCGTCTCCAGCTCCAGCTCCTGCTCGACGACGTCGTGGTCCGCCTTGGCCTCGGGACCCGTGCCGCGGCGCGCGGGACGTTGGCCCCTGCCGCCGCGCGGCGACACACCAGAAGACTCGAAGCGACCCGGACCGACCCGATGACGGGTCGACCACCCCGCAACGGAGGAAGTAGTCACCATGAAGGCACTCGTGTACCACGGTCCCGGCCAGAAGGCTTGGGAGGACGTCCCGGACCCGGTCATCGTCGAGCCGACCGACATCATCGTCCGCACCGAGACCACCACGATCTGCGGCACCGACCTGCACATCCTCAAGGGCGACGTACCGGCGGTCACCCCGGGTCGCATCCTCGGCCACGAGGGCGTCGGCACCGTCGTGGAGACCGGCTCGGCCGTGTCGACCGTCCAGGTCGGCGACCGGGTGATCATCTCGTGCATCAGCGCCTGCGGTGCCTGCTCCTACTGCCACCAGGGCCTGTACGCCCACTGCCTGGCCGAGGAGGGCGCGAGTGGCATCGGCTGGATCTTCGGACACCTCATCGACGGCACCCAGGCCGAGCTGGTGCGGGTCCCGTTCGCCGACAACTCGGTCTACAAGATCCCCGCCGGCGTCACCGACGAGGCCGCGGTGATGCTCTCCGACATCCTGCCGACCGGCTTCGAGATCGGCGTCCGCTACGGACGGGTCAAGCCCGGCGACGTCGTCGCCGTGGTCGGCGCCGGCCCGGTCGGTCTGGCGGCGATGATGACCGCCGGCCTGTACGGCGCCGCGCGGGTCATCGCGCTGGACCTCGACGCGAACCGGCTCTCCGAGGCCAGGTCGTTCGGCGCCACGGACACCGTGAACAGCGGGGACGCCGACTGGATCGACCAGGTCGTGGCGATGACGGACGGCTTCGGCGTCGACGTCGCGATCGAGGCCGTGGGCATCCCGGCGACCTTCGACGCCGTGCACCAAGATCGTCCGGCCCGGCGGCTCCGTCGCCAACGTGGGCGTCCACGGGGCGCCGGTCGAGCTGGCGCTGCAGGACCTCTGGATCATGGACCTGTCGATCACCACCGGCCTGGTCAGCACCTCGACCACGTCGATGCTGCTCAAGCTGGTGGCCCAGCACAAGCTGGCGGCGGAGAAGTTCGCCACCCACCACTTCACCTTCGACCAGTTCCTCGACGCCTACGAGACCTTCGGCAAGGCCGCCGAGACCAAGGCGCTCAAGGTCGTCATCACTCGCTGATCCGGGTGACGCGCTGCCCGCCCCGTTCCAGCCGCAGGCTCAGCCAGGTCACGGCCGCGACCGGAACCGGCAGCCAGAACTGCAGCACCCGCCAGGTGAGCACGCCCAGCACCACCGGGCCGCTCGCCCCGCCCAGCACCACCAGCCCGGGCACCAGCGTGCCCTCGATGACGCCGAGGCCGCCCGGCGTGACCGGCAGCAGGCCGAGCAGGCCGGCGACGCCGTACGCCGAGAGCACCAGCTCGGGCGACATCACCTCGCCGTACGCCGCCAGGCAGACCCAGAGACAGGCGGCGTCGAGGACCCAGTTGGCCGAGGCCCACGAGAGCCCGCGCCGCCGGGTCGGCGCCCGCCGCAGCTGCTCGCGGATCTGCCGAGCGACGGCCACGACACGCGACCACCACCGGGCGGTCCGGCGGCGGGCCCGGTCGAGTCGCCCGTCCCCGAGCTCCGGCACAGGCCTCGGCGGGACCGGGGCCGCGTCGTGGGCGAGGAAGGAGCCGCCCGCGGTCAGCACCACGAGCACCGCGACGACGAGGGCCACCGTCATCGCGTTGACCCCGATCCGGGCCGCGGTGAGCACCTGGCCGACGGTCGCCACGCCCAGCAGCGCCACGGCCGCCAGCAGGGTCTGCACCGCCGTCAGCGACACGGCGGCCTCGGGGGCGATGCCGCGCGCGACCATCAGCCGGTAGCGCAGCGCCGCAGCGGTGGCACCACCCCCGGGAACGACGTGGCTGGCGCCGTACCCGGTGAGGTCGATCCGCAGCTGGGTGCCGAAGCGCAGCGTCCTGCCCCCGCGCAGGAGCACCTGGGTGAGGCAGGTGTACGCCGCCAGCGAGGCTGCCTCCAGCAGGAGGGCGACGACCATCAGCGGCACGGAGATGTCCCCCAGCAGAGAGACCTGGGCGCGGGCCTCCACCAGGCGCGGCAGGAGGAAGTACTCCACCACCGCCACCGACAGCAGCAGCGCACCGACGCCCCGCAGCCACGCGACCGCGCGGCGGGCCACGCCGCGTCGTGCGGGGACGTGCTCGTCCGTGGCCATCGGCCGCCTCCCGGTCCTGCCTGCCTGCTCCCAGCCTCGCGCCGGCAGGGCGCTCCAAACAGGGAGCAAGGGCCCCTCGACCCGGGGCGTAGGGTCCGCAGCATGACCGGATCGCTGCTCGGCAATGCCGTTCCCCGCGTCGAGGACCCCGACCTCGTCCGGGGCAAGGGAACGTTCGTGGACAACCTCCGACCCGAGGGCGTGCTGCACGCGGCGTTCGTGAGATCGCCGTTCGCGCACGCGGAGCTCACCCGGGTCGACACCGCCGAGGCGGCGAAGGCCGAGGGCGTGGTGGCGGTCTTCACCGGCGGCGACCTCGGGCTCCAGCCCGGCTTCGCGTTCATCCGCACCCACCCGGCCTGCGCCCGGCCGCCACTGGCCGTGGGCCGGGTCCGGTTCGTCGGCGAGGCGGTCGCGGTCGTCATCGCCGAGACCAAGGCACAGGCCGTGGACGCGGCCGAGCTGGTCGACGTCGACTACGAGGACCTCGACGTGGTCGTCGACATGGAGGCGGCGCTCGCCGAGGGCGCGCCCCAGCAGTACGACGCCGTCCCCGGCAACATCGTGCACAGCGTCCGCAGCCGCGACGTCGGCGCGCTCGACGGGGCGGCGCACGTCGTCCGCGCCCGCATCGTCAACCAGCGCCTGGCCGTCGCGCCCATGGAGGGCAACGCGATCCTGGCCACCCCCGGCTCCCCCGACGGCAGCCACGACCTCACCGTCCACATGGCCACCCAGATGCCCCACGTCGGGCAGGCGGCCGCCGCCCGCGCGCTCGGCCTGGAGCCGGAACGGGTGCGGGTCATCGCCCCGCACGTCGGCGGCGCGTTCGGCGGCAAGGCCGGCGTACCTGCCGAGCACGTGGTGGTGATGGCCGCCGCCCGCGACCTCGGCCGGCCGGTCACCTGGGCCGAGACCCGCTCCGAGGCGATGCTCTCGATGCACGGCCGCGGCCAGGTGCAGTACGTCGAGCTCGGCCTCGACGACGACGGCGTGATCACCGGGCTGCGCTGCCGGATCGTCGGCGACTGCGGTGCGTACGGCGGCTTCGGCGGCGTGCTCGCCATCGGGCCGACCCGGAGCATGGCGACCGGCGTCTACGCGGTGCCCAGGATCGAGTACGCCGCGATCGCGGCGCTGACCAACACCACCCCCAACGGCGCCTTCCGCGGCGCCGGCCGGCCCGAGGCGACCGCCATGCTCGAACGGGTCATGGACCTCGCCGCCGACGAGCTCGGCCTCGACGCCGCCGAGATCCGCCGCCGCAACCTGCCGCCGTCCGACGCGTTCCCCTACACGACCGCGATCGGCACGACGTACGACACCGGCGACTACGCCCACGCCCTCGACGAGGCGCTGCGGATCGCGGGGTACGACGACCTGCTGGCCGAGCAGGCCGCCCGCCGCGCGCGCGGTGACGTCCGGCAGCTCGGGATCGGCCTGGCGACGTACGTCGAGGTCACCGGGGGCGGTGGCGGGGAGTACGGCACCGTGCTCGTCGGCACCGACGGCACGGTCACGGTCCGGGCCGGCACCTCGGCACATGGCCAGGGCCACGCCACGTCGTTCTCGATGCTCGTCGCCGACCGGCTCGGCGTGCCGCTGGAGTCGGTGCGCTACGAGCAGTCCGACACCGCGGTCGTGCCGCGCGGCCAGGGCACCGGCGGCTCCCGTTCGCTCCAGCTCGGCGGCAGCGCGGTCCGGGGTGCCGCCGACACCGTCCTCGAGCGCGGGCGCGAGCTGGCCGCCGAGCTGCTCGAGGCGAGCGTCGACGACCTCGAGGCCGCCGACGGCGGGTTCAGGGTGGCCGGTGCGCCCGGCGCGACCGTCACCTGGGCCGAGGTGGCCACCGCCGCCGAGGCGGCCGGCGCGAAGCTGGCGGCCGAGCACGACTTCAAGCCCGCGGGCGCGACGTACCCCTTCGGCGCCCATGTGGCCGTGGTGGAGGTGGACACCGAGACCGGGCAGGTGGTCCCGCTGCGGCACGTCGCGGTGGACGACTGCGGACGCATCGTCAACCCGCTCATCGTCGCCGGCCAGCAGATGGGTGGCGTGGCACAGGGCGTCTCGCAGGCGCTGTGGGAGGAGTTCCGGTACGACGACGCCGGCAACCCGATCACCTCGACCTTCGCCGACTACCTGATGCCGAGCGCGGTGGACATGCCGCCGATGGCGCTGGCGAACACGGTCACCGAGACGCCGCTGAACCCGCTCGGCGCCAAGGGCATCGGCGAGTCCGCGACCGTGGGGTCCACGCCCGCGGTGCAGAACGCCGTCGTCGACGCGCTCAGCCACCTCGGCGTGCGCCACCTCGACCTGCCGCTCTCCCCCGCCGCGGTCGCCGGAGCGGTCCGGGCGGCGGCGGAGGGCACCCTGCCGGACCCGTGGTCGGAGCCGCCGGCCGCCTTCGCCGGCCTCGCGGTCGACGACGCGGAGGAGGAGGCCGAGGAGACCGCCAACATCTGACCCGGACACCGGTCGGGCCCTGCGCCCGGGGGCGGCGGGACGTTCTCCCCTGTCGACGGCCGCCCGCCCGGCGCATCGTCGAAGCAGGACGACGCGCAGGAGGTGGGTCCGATGATGGACGGCTACGGCAGCGACAGCTGGGGAGCCGGTGGCTGGCTGCTCATGGCCCTGCTGATGCTGGGCTTCTGGTCGGTGGTCGTCTTCGGCGTGATCGCCGTCATCCGCTCGCTGCAGGACAACCCGCAGGCCCGTTCCCACCCCTCGCAGTCACCGCCGCCGACACCCCCGACGGCGGCGCCGACGAGCGACGCCGAACGGCTCCTGGCCGAGCGCTTCGCCCGCGGTGAGATCGACGCGGAGGAGTACACCGCGCGCCGCGACCTGCTCCGATCCGGGCACTGAGCCGCGATGCCCCTGTCTCCGGGCGCCCGCACGCTGCTGGCCGGCGGTGCCGCGGTCCTCGCCCTCACCGGCCTGTCGCTGACCGCCCTCGCCGCCGCCTCCGATGACGACGTCCACACCCGCACGGCGACGTACGACGTCGCGTGTGCCCCGGCCTCGGTGCCCGGCCACCGGGTCACGGTGACCCTGGGCGACCCCGCCGGCCACATGGGCCGGACCGGGATGATGCGCGGGCACACCATGGCGATGCGCGGCTGGCTGCGCGCGACGCCGACCTCCGTGCCCGCCGGCACGGTCACCTTCGTCGCGGTCAACACCGGCGGGCTCACCCACGAGCTCGTGGTGCTGCCCCTCGCCGACGACGCGCTCGCCGGCCAGCGCGAGGTGGGGTACGACGGCAGCGTGGCCGAGGACGACGCGGTCACCGAGGCGTCGGCCGACTGTGCTGCCGGGACCGGCGACGGCATCCTGCCCGGCGGGGCCGGCTGGGTGACGGTGCGGCTGGCGCCCGGGCGCTACGAGCTGGTCTGCAACCTGCCCGGCCACTACGCCGCGGGGATGGTCGACGAGCTCGTCGTCAGGTGAACCGCGTCCGCCCTATGCTCGACGGCATGAGCGATGCGCCGCCGCCGTTGACCCCGCTGGACGAGGACTGGGAACGCGCGCTGTGCATCGTCGCCCATCCCGACGACATGGAGTTCGGCGCCGCGGCCGCGGTGGCCCGCTGGACCGGGCAGGGCAAGGAGGTCGCCTACTGCATGGTGACCAGCGGCGAGGCCGGCATCGACGGCATGCACGCCGGACGAGTGCCGCACCGTCCGCGAGGCCGAGCAGGTCGAGTCGGCACGGCCTCGTCGGCGTCGACGTCGTGGACTTCCTCGGCTGGCCCGACGGCATCCTGGAGTACGGCGTGCCGCTGCGCCGCGAGCTCGCCGCCGTCGTACGCCGGCACCGGCCCGACATCGTGATCACCGGCAACTTCCGCGACACCTGGGGCGGGCAGAACCTCAACCAGGCCGACCACATCGCGGTCGGCAAGGCCGTGCTGGACGCGGTCCGCGACGCCGGCAACCGGTGGGTCTTCCCCGAGCAGGTCATCGACGACGGGCTCGAGCCGTGGGGCGGGGTCCGCGCGGTCTGGGCGTTCGGCTCGCCGGAGGGTGGCCACGCCGTCGACATCACCGCGACGTTCGACGTCGGGGTGGCCTCGCTCGAGGCACACCGGGCCTACATCGACGGGCTCGGCTGGGCCGACTTCGACCCCCGCGAGTTCCTCGAGGGCTTCGCCCGGCCGCCGGGCAGCCGGATGGGCGTCGCGCTGGCGGCACCGTTCGAGGTCGTTCCCGCTGGGCTGGGGCGGCTGAGCAGACCCGGGCGCTGTCACGGGCGCTGTCACTCGGGCGTCGGGCGCTCGGCGCGGTCGTCGTCCTGGTAGACGTCCGGGATCCCGTCGGCGTCGGAGTCGACCGACTCCTCGAGCTCGATGCGGCGGTAGGTCCGGTTGCGCGACTTCAGCAGCAGCCCGGCCAGCAGCGAGGCGATCAGCGAGCCGGCCAGCACCGCGACCTTCACGTGCTCGTCCAGCGCGCTGCTCCGGACCGAAGGCCAGCTCGCCGATCAGCAGCGAGACCGTGAACCCGATGCCGGCGAGCATGGCGACGCCGAGTACGTCGAGCCAGCGCAGGTCGGGGTCGAGGTCTGCCCGGGTGAGCTTCGAGAGCGTGAACGTCGTGCCGAAGACGCCCACCGTCTTCCCGACGACCAGGCCGGCCATGATCCCGATCGCCACCCGGTCGCCGAGGGCGTCGGTGAGGCCGTCGATCCCGCCGACGGCGACACCGGCGGCGAAGAACGCGAAGACCGGCACCGCGAAGCCCGCCGAGACCGGCCGGACCCGGTGCTCGAAGTGCTCGGCCAGCCCGGGACCCGGCCTCGGGTCCCCCGGCGGCCCGGCTGCGGAGCACCGGCACCGTGAAGCCGAGGAGGACGCCGGCCACCGTGGCATGCACGCCCGAGGCGTGCACGAGCGTCCAGGTCGCGGCGGCGAGCGGCAGCAGCAGCCACCACGACCGGATCCGCCGCTGCACCGCCAGCGCGAACAGTCCCAGCGGGACCACGGCACCCAGCAGTGGCAGCACCGAGAGGTGGCTCGGTGTAGAAGAACGCGATGATCGTGATCGCGAGCAGGTCGTCGACCACGGCCAGGGTCAGCAGGAACGTCCGCAACGCCGCCGGCAGGTGGGTGGTGAGGACCGCGAGGACGGCGACCGCGAACGCGATGTCGGTGGCCGTCGGGATCGCCCACCCGCGCAGCGACGTCCCCGCCGTTGCCCAGGTTGACGGCCACGTAGACCAGCGCCGGGGCCGCCATGCCGCCGACCGCCGCGAGGATCGGGAGCGCCGCTCGCCGCGGGTCGCGCAGGTCACCGGCGACGAACTCGCGCTTGAGCTCGAGGCCGACCACGAAGAAGAAGATCGCGAGCAGCCCGTCGGCCGCCCAGGCACCCAGCGAGAGGTGCAGGTGCAGCGCCTCCGGGCCGATCTCGTAGTCGCGCAGCGCTTCGTAGGAGTCGCCGGCCGGCGAGTTGGCCCAGACCATCGCGACCAGGGTCCCGGCCAGCAGCAGGGCGCCGCCGACCGTCTCCTGGCGGAGGATGTCGGCGATCCGCCGCGTCTCGCTCCACGACCCGCGACCGAGGAGGGTGCCAGAGGTTCGGTTGGTGGCCATGGTGAGGGCTCCTGAGCGGTCGACAGCATCATTGCCGACCAGACTTCCCGGCGCACCTGCGACGACTATAGGGTCCAGAGTCGCGAGCAGTCGGGAGTCAGTCGGCCGGGCCGCCCAGCGCGTCGAGGGCGGCCATGTCGTCGACACCCAGCTCGAAGCCGCCGAGGTCGGCGTTCGAGCGGACCCGCTCGGGGTCCCGGGACTTCGGGATCGCGACGATGCCGTGCTGGAGGTGCCAGCGCAGCACCACCTGGGCCGGTGTGCGTTCCAGCCTGGCCGCGATCCCGGTGACGACGTCGTGGTCGAGGATGCCGCCGCGCAGGCCGCTGTAGCCCTCCAGCAGCACGGCCCGCCGGCGGTGACCCTCGAGGACGCCGGCGTCGTGCAGCAGCGGGCTCCACTCGACCTGGTTCACCGCCGGGGTCACCCCGGTCGCCTCGACCAGCTCGTCGACCTGCTCGAGCGAGAAGTTGCTGACCCCGATCTCGCGGGCCAGCCCGGCCTGCTGCGCCTCGATGAACGCCCGCCAGATGGCGACGTTGTCGGCCTTCGCCGGAGCGTGGATCAGCCAGAGGTCGACCCGGTCGGTGCCGAGCAGCCGCAGGCTCTCCTCGATCGTTGCGCGCTCCTTGCCGGCCAGCCTCGGGATGAGCTTGGTGGTGAGGAAGACGTCGTCGCGGTCGACACCGCTGGCGGCCAGCGCCCGACCGACCTCGCCCTCGTTGCCGTAGACGGTGGCCGTGTCGAGGTGGCGGTAGCCGCACTCGAGCGCCGCCGCCGTGGCGGTCACGGCGTCGTCGCCCTTGAGCTGCCAGGTGCCGAAGCCCAGCAGTGGCATCTCGCCACCGTGGGGCAGCGTGGCGGCGTCGACGGGGATCCGGGGTGAGGAGTTCATGGGTCCGAGCCTAGGAGCGGCGCCCGAACTCCCAGTGCCAGGGCTCCTGCTTCGACCCGCCCTGCTGCGCCCACGCGGGTTGCCGCCAGCCGAAGCGTCCGGCGTACTTCGTCATCCAGGCGTGCTGCGGGCTGGAGTAGGACTGGATGCCGCCGCACAGGTCCACGGCCAGTCCCCAACCGTGGTTGGAGGTGCCGGGGACCGCTCCGAGCACCGGCTTCTTGGCGTACGTCTTCACCTGCAGCGCGTAGGACCGGTAGGAGTCGGTGATGCACAGCCGCGCGCCGTTCTGCTTGGCGTACGCCGCCGCCATCGCGTCGAACGCGTGGGCGGCGTCGCAGCGCAGTCGGTGGCTCCGGGCACTCTGCGGGCTGCACAGGGCGGAGGCCGGGATCATCCCGTTGGCGAAGCCGCCCCAGCCACTGGCCGCGGCACCCCCTCCGGCGAGGAAGAGCATCGGGTCCATCGACTGGCCGGCGAGACGGACCTCGAAGTGCAGGTGCGGCCCGGTGGCGTTGCCCTCCTCGCCGACGGTCCCGATGATCTGCCCGGCGGCGACCCGGTCGCCGGTGATGAGGTGGGTGTACCCCATGTGCGCGTAGAGCGTGGTCAGGCCGTCTCCGTGGTCGATGGTGACCAGGTTCGGCCCACCCCACGCGCTCTTCGAGACCGTCACAGAGCCGGTCTTGGCGGCGTGGACCGGGGTCCCGATCGGCGCGGCGAAGTCGAGACCGGTGTGGAAGCCCGTCTCCCAGTGCCCGCCGGCGTCGCCGAACTGGCTCGTGAAGCGGTAGGTGCCCTTCTCCATCGGGAAGTCCATGCCCGCGGAGGAGGCGGGGACCTCCTCGTTGCCGCAGCGCATCACGGTGCCCCCGGAGCCCGCGGGCGCGCTGTGGGTGCCGTGGCGGGGCAGGGTGACCCGGCCGACGGCGTACGGCGTGCCCGGGTACTCCACGACGCCCACCTGGCTGCTCTTCGCGTCCGCGGCGAGCATGAGGCGGTTTCCCAGGTTGATGCCGACGTGCTGCACCCCGGCGGCGGAGTCGGAGAAGAACACCAGGTCACCGATCTGGGCGTTGCGGGTCGGCACCCGCGTGACCTGCTCGTACTGCGCCGACGGGTCCGTGCCGAGGCGCCGGCCCTGGGCGCGCCAGACGGCGCGGGTGAGACCCGAGCAGTCGAAGGTCTCGGGTCCGGCGTTGCCCATGACGTAGGGCTTGCCGAGCTGCGCGAACGCGCCCGAGACGGCGGCGACGGTCTCGGCCGGCAGCACCGGAACGGTCTTGCCGCGGAACCTGATCGAGGCGACCCCGGCCACCCGCACCTTGTCGACCTTCATCGGCGAGAGGCGGTAGGGCAGCTCGGCCCGGTTCAGCGCCTTCGCCGGCGGCGACACCACGTGGGCCTTGTCGAGGGTCTTCAGGTAGCGCTGCCAGGCGGCGAGGGCGGCCTTGTTGCGGGCCTGCTGCTCGGCATCGGCGAACCTGCCCTTCCCTGCGGTCGCGGCGAGGGTGGCGTTGGCCGTCGAGGCGACCCGGGCCGCCCGGACCTGGATGTCGTCGAGGAGCACCTTGGTCTCCTCGGCGGCCTGGTCGGCGGTCGCGCGCAGCGAGGTGGCCTCCGCGGACAGCACCTCGGCCTGGTGGCGCTCGGCGTCGAGCGTCTCGACGGTCATCGACTGGTAGGACAGGATCTGGTCGCTGGTCATCGCGTCGGCGTACATGTCGTCGACGGTGTGGTCCGCGTTCGTGGTGATGATGGCCAGCATCGGGTTGGCGGCGACGCCGTCGGAGTAGAGCTCCTCGATCTGCTCGCCCATCATGTCCCCGGCGGCATCGGCCTCGGTGACCGCGACCGCGGCCTTCGCCTCGGCCGCCTCGGCGGCGGCCCGGGCGCTCCTCGACCGGTCGGCGGCGGCCTCGTAGGCGACGGACGCCTGGATGAACTCGGCCTGCATCTGGGCGGCCCGGGCCTGCAGCTGCGCCAGGGTCAGCCCCTTCAGGTCGACCGACTCGGTGGTCTTCCGGGCCGGGTCCACGACGGGCACCGGGACGGCCGCGACGCCGCGGGGCCGGTCCTCGACGGGCCCGGTGCCGGTCCCGGCGGTGTCACCGGCCGGGACCGGTGCGGCAGGCGTGGACACGGAGTGGCCGGCCTGCACGGTGAGCGAGACGACGAGCGCGGCGAGCCCCAGGACGACGGCAGCGCGCAGCGTGCGGCGCGGTCGCGTCGCACGGTGACTGGGCCGGGCGTTCAAGAGGTCGGGGCTCCTCGGGCTGCTGACGGAGCGCTGCCCCGGCTTGGGGTCGGGGCAGCGCACTACCGAGGAGACGGGCAATTGGGGAGTCCAGCACGCCGAAGACGCAGGATCTGACCCGAACGGTGGCCACATCTCATCCGAAGGGTCCGGGGCAATGACCCGAAATGACCGGCCCGGACGTGCGGCGACCGGTCCGCGGGGATCAGGCCGGGATCACGCCGGCGAGCGGTCGGCCTGGTCCACGGTGCCCCGGGCGAGAGCGGCGACGACGTCGCCGAGGTGACCGGTCTTCGCGAAAGCCTCCCGTTGTCGCGTCGACCCGTTGCCGCGGACGAAGACCCTGCTCGATCCGGTCGGTGACCAGGGCCTCGTCGCCGGAGGCGCGCAGGGCGGGGCGGACGTGGTCGACGAGGGCGGTGACGACCTCGCGGGCCGGTCGTGGGCGCGAGGTCAGCGGGTCGAGCAGTGTCCCGCCGATCCCCCACCGGGCCGCCTGCCAGGTCGCCAACCTGAGCAGGGCCGTGGGAACGGGTGGTGCCGGCTGCCCTGCGGCCCACTCCTCGGCAGCGGTCTCGACCAGTCCGCGGACGAGCGCGGCGACCAGCACGGTGTCGCGGACGTCGAGGCAGACGTCGGCCACCCTGATCTCGACGGTCGGGTAGCGCTTCGAGCAGCGGGCGTCCAGGTAGAGCATCGCCTCGTCGAGGATGACCTCCGAGGCGAGCATGCCGTCCACGAGCGCCCGGTACCCCGCGGCGGTGCCGAAGACCTCCGGTGGGCCCGACACCGGCCACCGGCCCTGCGCCTGCCACCGGAAGCTCGCGTAGCCGGTGTCGCGGCCCTGCCAGTACGGCGAGTTGGCGCTCAGCGCGAGGAGCGAGGGCAGCCACGCCCGGATCCGGTCGAGCACGCCGACCGCCTCCTCGGGAGACGTCACCGCCACGTGCACGTGGCAGCCGCAGGTCAGCTGCTCGCGGGTGACGATCCCGAACCGCTCGGCCATCTCGCGGTACCGCGGCGTCGACACGAGGCGGGGCTCGACGGCGACCGGGGACGTCGCCGCTGGCGACCACGCGCGCCCCGGCCTGCCGGCGGCGGAGACGGCACGGGCCCGCCAGGAGCGCAGCTCCTCCTCCAGCGTCGTCATGGTGCGCTGCGGCGAGGTGTAGGCCTCGAGCTGGTCCTCCTGCAGCTCGTGGACCAGTGCGCCCGGGGCAGGGATACCCGCGCTCGTCCCCGTCGAGGTCCTCGCCGACGGCGTCGCCGCACGCGGTCGCGATGCCGAGCGACCCGGGTGGCCACGGGACTCGTCCGGTCGTCGTGGGCGTCCATCAGGAGGAGCTCTTCCTCGACCCCGACGGTGCGCATGCCCACAGTGTGGCAGCGGAGTTGCCTGACCACACTGGGCGCGGGATTCTCGGGGTGACCTCGACTCACCGCGGGGCCGTGACGAAGGACCTGGTACCTCGTGTGTCGTCTGCTCGGTTATGTCGCCCGCCGTCCGACCTCGGTCGTCGACGTGCTCGGACAGCGGAACTTCGAGGCGTTCACGGCACTCACCGCCGTCCACGGCGACGGCTGGGGCATGGCCTGGCAGGGCCCGGAGGACAACACCCTCCACAGTGCGTCCTCCGCCGAGTCGGCCATCAGCGACCCGACGTACGCCGCACTGGCCGGGCAGCAGCTCGGCCGGGCCGGCATCCTGCACCTCCGGTGGGCGACGCCGGGGCTGCCGGTGTCGCCCGAGAACACGCACCCGTTCCTGGACGACGGATTCGCGTTCGCGCACAACGGGCACATCTCCCCCATCGACCGGCTCGAGCGGCTGCTCACCGCGGAGTCCCTGGCGAAGCTGCGCGGCGACACCGACAGCGAGCGGTACTTCCGGTTCGTCCTGCAGTGCATCACCGAACAGGGTGACGCCGAGGACGGGCTGCGCCAGGCCCTCGCCCGACTGGTCCGCGAGTTCCCCGACGCCAGCCTGAACGCACTGATGCTCACGCCCACGCACCTGTTCGGGGTGCACGTCAACAGCCAGGCGGCCGCGCCGGTCACCGGGCTGCGCGACCTGTTCGACTCCGAGGAGGAGATCCCGCACCGGCACACCGACGAGTACTTCGCGATGGACTACCGGCTGACCCCGGAGAGCGTCCACGTCATCTCCAGCGGCGTCGACCCGGACGGATGGACACCGGTGCCCGAGGACACCGCGGCGGTGGTCGACCTCGCCTCGCTCGAGCTGAGACGCCTGGACCCGTGGGCGGCGGAGGCGGCCGCAGTCGCCGACCGAATGACAAACCGCCCCTGCCCTGCGTACACGCAGGTCAGAGGCGGTTTCGTTGCTCCCCCGGTTGGACTCGAACCAACAACCCTCCGGTTAACAGCCGAATGCTCTGCCAGTTGAGCTACAGGGGACCGCTTGGCAGCCCGGGAAGAATAGCAAGGCGTCCGCCGGGCCGCGAAATCAGGGGCCCGGCCGCGGGGTCAGGGCAGCCCGACCTCGTCGCGGGCCTGCGCCAGCGCCTCCTCGGCAGCCAGCCGCACCGCCGGGTCGTCGGGGTCGACGCCCTCCTCGAACTCGTAGACCCAGCTCAGCGGCTGGTTCCCGCGCGGCGCCCGGCGGGCGATGACGAACACCCCGCGGCGGCCGTTCACCGGCACGTGCCGCTGCAGCACGACGCTCGCGGTGACCCGCTCCCGGACCAGCTCGAGGAAGCGGCCCGGCTGCGGCGACGACCAGGGTGTGCACGGGTCGCCGGTCGCCCCAGGTGCCGACCTCGACGACGGTGAGGGTGGTGGTGTCCTGCGACCAGTCGGCGCGCTCGACCGTCTCCCAGGGCACCCGCCGCTCGCCGACGTACAACGCGTCGCGGGTGCCGACGGCGACCGTGCCGTCCTCGGCGACGACGCCGGCCAGCACCTTCTCCCCCGCGGCCACCGGAGCCCGGCGTACGGCGTCGGGCGTCGCGTTGCGGCGGGCCTCACGCCGGCCGCTCATGCGCTGCCCATCGCCAGGTCGCGCAGCTTGCGGCGGTGCTGCTCGAGCGCCACCAGCTCGCCGAACATGCGGTTGTACTCGGTGGCGTGCTCGACCGGGTTGGTCCGCTGCAGCTTGCTCTTCAGGTCGGTGATCCGGCGCAGCGCGGTCAGCTCCTGGAGGCGGAAGACGTGGGCGTGGACGTACGCCGTGTCCGGCTCCTTGGCCGACAGCAGGCCCTCCACGGAGAGCGCGCTGAGCGCGGAGGAGACCGCCGGGTCCATCGCGTTGTCCCGCAGCCGCGGTGCCCAGCCGGGATCGCCGACGCCGGCCTCGGCTCCGCCGGACTTCTCGATGACCTCCCAGACGCCGCGGTAGGTCGGGTGGGTGAAGTCGTTCGCGTCGAGGTCGCGGGCGAAGCGGCCGACCGCGGCCGGCGCGTGCAGGACCAGCTTGAGGGTCTCGCGCTCCAGCGCGAAGCGGGGGTCGCGCAGGTCGGGGACCGGCGGCCCCTGGCTGCGGGTCGGCTGCGGGGCGGCCTCCTCGGCCTGCGGCCGGCGCCCGGCCTGCGCCGGTCGCGGACCGCGGGCGGCGGCGCGGCGTACCTCCGCACGGGCCTCGTCGACGTCGACGCCGATGCTGGAGGCGATCTCGCGGGCGAACGCGTCGACCTTGGACTTGTCGCGCACGCTGCTGACCAGGCGGGCCGCCTCGCGCAGCGCGTCGACCCGGCCGTCGGCGCGGTCGAGGTCGTAGCGGGACAGCACGTTGGAGAGCACGAAGCGGTAGAGCGGCACCCGCCGGGCCACCAGCTCGCGGACCGCGGCGTCGCCCTTCTGGATGCGCAGGTCGCAGGGGTCCAGGCCGTCCGGCTCGATCGCGACGTACGTCTGGGAGACGAAGTTCTGGTCGCCGCCGAAGGCCCGCAGCGCGGCCTTCTGGCCGGCGGCGTCGCCGTCGAAGGTGAAGATCACCTCGCCGCGGAACTCCTCGTGGTCGTGCAGGAAGCGGCGCAGCACCCGGGCGTGGTCGTCGCCGAACGCCGTGCCGCAGGTGGCGACCGCGGTGCCGACCCCGGCGAGGTGGCAGGCCATCACGTCGGTGTACCCCTCGACGACCACGGCCTGGGACGAGCGGGCGATCTCGCGGCGGGCGAGGTCGATGCCGTAGAGCACGTGGGACTTCTTGTAGATCGAGGTCTCCGGGGTGTTGAGGTACTTCGCCTCGATCCGGTCGTCGTCGAAGATGCGCCGGGCACCGAAGCCGATGACGTCACCCGACGCGTCGCGGATCGGCCACAGCAGCCGGCCCCGGAACCGGTCGTAGGGACCGCGCCCGCTCTGGCCGACCAGGCCGGCGGCGATGGTCTCCTCGTCGGAGAAGCCCTGCGTGCGCAGGTGGCGCAGCAGCGACTCGCCGTCGCGCGGCGCGAAGCCGACCCCGAAGGTGCCGGCCGCGTCCTTGTCGAAACCGCGCTGTCCGAGGAACTGCCGGGCGACCAGGGCGTCGGCGCTGCCGAGCGCGTCGGCGTAGAAGGCCTGCGCCTGCTTGTTGGCCTCGATCAGCCGCTGGCGCTGCGGACCGCGGCTCTGCTGGGTCGGCGCGGGGCCGTCCTCGTAGCGCAGCTGGACGCCGACCTTGTCGGCCAGCCGCTCGACCGCCTCCGCGAAGCCGAGGCCGTCGATCTTCATCAGGAAGGTGAAGACGTCGCCGCCCTCCCCGCAGCCGAAGCAATTGCCGGTGAGGATGTTGTCCTCGAGGGTAAACGCGTTCCCTGGGTCGACCTCGGCACAGAACACCTCTTCGAGGCGGTCGGTCTCCTCGACCGACTCCACGACCCATCCGAGGCGCGCGAACTCCTTGCTCGTCGACGCGAACCTCTCCCGATGCTGGTCGAGCAGGAAGAAGTCCTCGTGCAGGTCCGCATTGACGAAGTGCACCCGGTGCAGGTCCGAAGCCTCGGTCCCGAGGCCGACCCTCGACTGCGTCGTGATGCCGTAGGTGGAGATCCCCAGACGGGTGCACACGTCACGGACGAACTCGAGGTCCGCTCGATTCGCGGAGTTCAAGATGACGGTGCCATCTGTGGCCACGCAACCGTCGGCGGCGAAGTACCCGGCTAGCCAACCGTAAAGGTACGAAACCGACTCGTCGAGAGACGGGAGTTCCTTGAAGAAGCGCGGCAGGTGGTGCACCAGCAGGTTGTCCCCGGAGGCAGTTGTGAGGCTGTTCGGGAACCACTTCAACATGGCCAGGTCCTTCGGCGGGCACAGCAGCGCCATGCTTCCCGTCCCGCTGCGAGTGCCGTCTCCGTACGTGAAGCCGTGGGCGATGCCGAATGGGGATGGCGTCGTGCGACCCACGCGAGAACGCGGGTAGACGTAAGCGAGCCGGTCCCCCGCCTTCAGCGACGTGGTGATCTCCTCACGTCGCGCAGTGCGTTTCTTTCCCGCCCGGACGAACCACCGGTGCTCATCGGTGGCGAACAGTTCCTTGACCTGTCGATTCCTGGTGAGGGTGATCTTGTGCAGCCGCTGGACTCCATAGGACCGGAACGGCGCATCGATCCACTGCCCGTCTACACCCAGCACGCGATGAGTCCCGCCGGCGAGGTCACGGATGGGCTGCACTCCGTCCCAGGTGAGCACCCGGGTCTCACCCGCCAAGCAGTGGAAGAACTGGCGAGCTGGGGTCACGTGGAAGGACGGGGACTTCTCGTCGTGGAACGGGCACAGGCCCTTCTGCGAGCCGCCGCCGGCGTTGCGGAGGGTGACGTAGTCGGACACGACCTCGTCGATGCGAGCCTTCTCGCGGACCTCCGCGATGTCCTCGTCCCTGATGCGCCCTGCCACGTCGCGGAGTCTACGTCGCGCTCGGGGCGAGGAGACGGCGGTGCCACGAGACGGCGGAGGCGTCGGTCAGCGAGGCGACCTGGTCGACCACGACCCGCATCCGGGCGGCGTCGTCGGCGGCCGCGTGCCAGTCGTCGGCGAACGGCCGGTCGAGGGCGTCGAGGACCCCGGTCGACGAGGGCCGCGACCAGCTCGGCCATCAGCTGGCGCTGCCGCTCCATCAGTGCGACCCGGTCGTCGGCGCGCATGACGTAGTGGGCGGCGATGCCCTTGAGCACGGCGATCTCCAGCCGGGTCTGCTCCGGGACGACCAGCCCGGCGGCGTACCGCACGAACGGGCCGTCGGAGGTCGCCCAGGTCGCCTCCTGGACGCTGCCGCAGAACCGGCCGATCACGTCGCTGGTGAGGTTCTTCAGGGCGGCCAGCGCCCGCCGGCTCCCGTCGTACGGCGTCTCCGGCCAGCCCCAGATCGCGCGCAGGCCGTCGAGGGTGGCGTCGAGGGTCGCGTCGTCGGCGTCGGGGAGGTACCAGTCGCGGACCGTGTGCCAGGCGGCGGCGCGGTCGATCGCGGGTCAGGTCGATGCGCCCGGCGACGATGCCGTCCTCGACGTCGTGCACGGAGTAGGCGACGTCGTCGGCGAGGTCCATGACCTGCGCCTCCAGGCACTGCGCCGGCCCCTCGACCCCCGCCCGGAGCCAGTCGAAGACCGGCCGGTCGTCGTCGTACACGCCGAACTTCACGACCACCCGCGGCGAGCCGTCGGCGTGCACGCCGCGGGGCTCCTCGGCGGCGGAGCGCGGCCAGGGGTACTTCGTGCAGGCGTCGAGGGTGGCCCGGGTCAGGTTGAGGCCGACCGAGCCGCCGGCGTCGTCGAACGTCTTGGCCTCGAGCCGGGTGAGCAGCCGCAGGGTCTGGGCGTTGCCCTCGAACCCGCCGCAGTCGCCGCTCAGCTCGGCCAGCACCCGCTCGCCGTTGTGCCCGAACGGCGGGTGGCCGAGGTCGTGGGCCAGCGCGGCGGTCTCGCAGATGTCGGGCTGGCAGCCCAGCGCCCGGGCCAGGTCGCGCGCGACCTGGGCGACCTCGAGGCTGTGGGTGAGCCGGTTGCGGACGAAGTCGTCGGTCTGCGGCCCGACCACCTGGGTCTTGGCGGCCAGCCGCCGCGACGCCGCCGCATGGACGACCCGGGCCCGGTCGCGCTCGAACGGGGTGCGCACGGGCGCGTCCACCCGCTTGGGCGGCTCCGGGACGAGCCGCTCGCGGGCGGCGGCGTCGTACAGCTCCAGGTCATCCATCGGTGGTGACCCTAGCGGGCACCACGGACGAGGTCAGCCGCCCACTGACGCGGCCGGCACGGCGAGCGGGGCGAACCATCCCGGCACCCGGCGGCACAGGTCCGGGACGCCGGAAATGGTCAGCGAGCCGTCAGCGAGCGCGCCCGGCCAGTCCTGCCGGCCGCGGGCCAGCGCCAGCAGGGTCGCGAGTGCGCATCGCACGTACACGTAGCGGCCGGTGTCCAGCATCGGATCGGCCAGACAGCCGTACGGCGCAACACCGTCCTGCAGCACCAGCCAGTAGCGCCGGCCGTGCTCGTGCAGCCAGAACTCCAGCACCACGACCTCGGCAGGCAGGTGCGCCGCCCGCACGCGCTGGGCCAACCACCCGAGCACGACGTCCGGGTCGCGCTCCACCATCTCTGGGTCGTCGGGGAGCCACGTCTCGGCCCAACCACGCAGGGAGAAGAGCACCGGCATCAGGCCGGCGCCGACCGTGGTCAGGCGATAGCCGGCGGATCCCTCGCGCGAGACCAGGCCCAGCGTCTCCAGCCGCCGGAGCCGCTCGGTGAGCACCGAACGGGAGATCCGGCCCGGCAGCGACCGGGTCAGCTCGTTGAAGCCCAGTGGTCCGAACACCCCGAGCTGCCGCACGATGAGCAGGCTCCACCGGTCGCCGAGGTGCTCGATGGCCTTGGTGAAGGAGCAGTATCCGGGGAACTCGGGCGAGCCCACCATCCCAGTCTTCCACCGGGAGCCTCCCACCAGAAGTTCGAAGGCAGAACTAGCCGGCCCTGCTCCGCCGGACGGATCGTGGGCGCATGACCACCCTCCGCAAGGCCGCTCCTGCGCCGCGGCACACCCCCGCGGTCGACGACGTGTACGGCCGGATGCTCCGCGCCGCCGGCGTTCAAGGTCGTCGCGTGCCGCGCCAGCCGGGGCGACTCGTGCACGTGGTGACGGCCGGCGACGGCGCACCGATGGTGCACCTGCACGGCACCAACACGTGCTCCCTCTCCCACCTGATGCTCGCGACCCGGATGCCGGGCACCCGCTCCTACCTGGTCGACCGACCCGGCTGCGGGCTCAGCGATCCGGACTCGTTCGCTCCGGGACACTTCCGCGAGTACGCCGTCGGCTTCGTCGGCGACATGCTGGACGCGCTGGGCCTCGACGCCACCTTCCTCGTGGGCGCCTCGGGCGGCGGGATCTGGGCCACGTGGTACGCCATGGCCCACCCCGAGCGGGTGCGCGGGCTCGTCATGCTGGGCTCTGTGCCGACCCTGCCGGGTGGCCGGGTGCCCCTCCCCCTGCGGCTGGCTGCGACACCGGGGGTGGGCGATCTCATGGTGCGGGTGGCGAAGCCCGGCCGGCGGATGTTGCTGCGCATGATGGCTTCGATGGGGGAGGCGGAGACCATCGTGCGGCACCCCGACCTGCTCGACTCCCTCGTCGCCGGCGCCCGGGACCCGGTCGCGACCCAGGCCAACCTGGCCGAGCTGAGGGCTCTCATCTCCCCGCGCAGCATCCGGACCAGCATGCGGTTCAGCCGCGCCGACCTCCACCGGCTGGCCGTGCCCACCCTGATGATCTGGGGAGACCGCGATCCTGTGGTGCCCCTCGTGCACGCGCGCGCGGTTGCGGCCGAGATCCCCCACGCCCGCCTCGAGGTGCTGCCCGCCGGGCACGTGCCTCAGCTGGGCCACCCGGACCGCGTGGCCGCACTACTGGAGCAATTCGCCGAGTCGGCCTGACGACCTCGGCCGATCCGTCAGTACGTCGTGACGTGCACGTGGTCGTAGTGGTTCGCGGTGATCGAGCCACGGTCGGACATGCTCCGCCAGCCCTCGCCGCCACGGTCCACCGACCAGATGTGCTGGGAGTAGATGATGTAGTTCACGCCCAGCTCGGCGTAGTGCGCCCGCACGAAGTCGCGGACCTTGTAGCCCTCGGCGCCGCTGACCATGATGTCGACGGCCAGGCCCTGGGAGTGCTCGCCGTCGCCACGGAACGTGCCGTACGTCGTGATGTCGGGGAACGCCGCGCACACGGCCTCGTGGACCTTGACGATGTTGGGGCTGACGCCGCTCGGCACGGAGGTGCCGTTGGTGCAGGAGCCGCCGAGGCCGGGCGGGCCGGTCTCGGGCTTCTTCTCGCTGAGGTACTCGGCGGTGACCCAGCGGGCCTCGCCGTCCACGACGATCTCGGCGCGGCCGTTGTCGGTGCGGCCGGTGATGAGCACCTTCTTGGCGGCATCGAGGGTGCCGAGGTTGCGCGCGCCGTCGTCGGCGGCCGACCACAGGTTGAGCTCGGTGGTGCTCCAGCGCTTCTCCGACGCCTTCGCGATGGCGGCGCGGGTCGCGGCGGACTGCTGCGAGAGCTGCTTCTTCTGGAAGGAGGCGAGGGTGGCGAGGCGCTCACCGCTCAGCCGGGGCCGACCGGAGGAGCGCGAGACGCTGTCGTCGTCGCGGACCAGGCCACCGATGGCGGTGCGGTTCGCGGAGACGGTCGCGCGGGTCTCGGGGGTCGAGGCCAGGACTCCGATGCTCACGGACGCGAGGGTCGCGGTCACGGCGATCGGGGCCGCCAGGAGGGCGACGGACTTCTTCTTGGTGAGTTTGCTCGGCTTCGTGCTCTTGCTCGGGCGGGCATTGGCGTCCCGCTTGTGGCGTGGGTCTGCCACAGCGCTGATCCTTTGCTATTGCTGACGGGGGCTTCATGTCCAGACCGGTCGGGCCCGGGCACGAAGGTTCGAGTGAAACATAGACGAACGCGGAATGTCCCATTCGCGAGGAACAATTTCGGCGTGTTCCGGCTCACCCGCCGGAGGTCTCGCTCAGCTCCTCGGCCATTCCGCAACCGGATCCGTCGGTGTCGTCGAGCCAGCCCTCGGGCAGCACGACCCGCTTGCGGGGGCTGCCCTGGCGCCCGCGCGGGGTGCCGAGCTCGGCCACCGGGAAGGGCTCGTCGGGGTCGAGCTCGACGAGCAGGGCGTCGAGCTCGGCCAGCGTGCTGACCAGCGCCAACGCGTGCCGGAGGGGTCCTCCGGCCCGGAAGCCCTTGAGGTACCACGAGACGTGCTTGCGGAACTCCTTGCAGCCCCGCTCCTCCCCCATGTGCTCGGCCAGCAGCTCGCAGTGGCGCCGCATCATCGCGGCCACCTCACCGAGGGTCGGGAGGGTGGCGACCTGCTCCCCCGCGAAGGCCGCCGCGAGGTCGCGGAACAGCCATGGCCGGCCTAGACAACCTCGTCCGACGACCACGCCGGCCACGCCGGTCTGCTCGACCATGCGCAGCGCGTCGGCCGCCTCCCAGATGTCGCCGTTGCCGAGGACGGGGATGTCCACGTGGGCGACGAGCTCCCCGATCGCCTCCCAGTCGGCCTGGCCGGAGTAGGCCTGCTCGACGGTGCGCCCGTGCAGGGCGATCGCCGCGGCCCCGGACTCCTGGGCGATCCGCCCGGCGTCGAGGTAGGTCAGGTGGTCGGTGTCGATGCCCTTGCGGGTCTTCATGGTCACCGGTACGTCGTGCCGGCCGGCGGCGGTGACCGCGGCCTCGAGGATGTCGGCGAGCAGGCCGCGCTTCCACGGGAGCGCTCCCCCGCCGCCCTTGCGGGTGACCTTCGGGACCGGGCAGCCGAAGTTCAGGTCGATGTGGGCCACGCCGTACTCGCTGCAGAGGATCTCCGCGGCCTGCCCGACGTACGACGGGTCGGTGCCGTAGAGCTGCACGCTGCGGACGGTCTCGAGCTCGTCGAAGACCAGCATCGACCTGGTGACCGCGTCGCCCTCGACGAGGCCGCGGCTGGTGATCATCTCGCAGACGTAGAGCCCGGCGCCCTGCTCGGCGCAGAGCCGGCGGTACGCCGCGTTGGTGATGCCGGCCATCGGCGCCAGCACGACGGGGGTCTCGACCCGGACGTTGCCGAGGGTGAGGCCGCCGGTGAGCGGGCTGGTGGCGGTGGCGGTCATGGCGTCATTGTCCGCCGGGCTCTGCGGCGCCCCCAAATCCGGGTTAG
The DNA here is from genome assembly GCA_963721775.1 of uncultured Actinomycetota bacterium. Taxonomy (GTDB): domain Bacteria; phylum Actinomycetota; class Actinomycetes; order Propionibacteriales; family Nocardioidaceae; genus Nocardioides. Next base: position 112,945 of record CAVRMH010000016.1, read on the forward strand.
CGTTTCGCGGGTGAGACGGCTGCCGCACGAGAACGTCGCGACGGTGCTGGTCGACCCCCGCATCCTGCCCGACCTCGAGCTCGAGCTGATGGCGCTGGACCTGCGGGTGTGGCCGGTGCGCACCGCGCCGATCTGCGCGGACGGGCCCCGGACCGACTTCCAGCTCCGCCGCTCGCTGATCATGAAGCAGCGTGGCGCGTGGGACCTCGCGGCGAACTGGGCCACGGTGTGGATCGGCTTCGGCGCCACCTGGCGCATCGGCGGACGAGCCGTTGCCGTGGGCGGCCCACGCGGCGCTGTGGCACGCGCTGGACGGGCACGCCGAGCACGTGCGCTTCCACCGCCGGCTGGGCGGCGTACGCCGGTTCCCACTGCCCGAGGACGCGGCCTGGTGACCCGGACTCGGTGAAGCGGCCCCGCGTCAGGAGTAGCGGTGGCTCTTCGCCGCGTGCCCCTGCTCACGGGTGCAGGTGCGCCCGCTCATGTTCCGGTGGCCGCAGCGGGCCTCCGTCGCCGGCGGCTCGGCCGTGGCGGGCGCCGGATCCGTCGGTGACCGTCGCGCGGCCGCAGGATCCGTGGCCGGCCTCGTCTCCGGTGTGCCGGCCTGCGTGGTGGCGGGCGTGGTGGCCGGCTTGGTCGGCTTGGTGGCTCTCGGCACCGCGGCACGGGCCGCGGCCTGCTCGTAGCGCGCCTCGCGC
>CAVRMH010000017.1:0-17560 GCA_963721775.1 uncultured Actinomycetota bacterium
GCACCCCGTTCGACATCGGCGCAGCGAGTCTCGTTGTGGCGATGGCTACCCGACTCCACCATCTTCTGGCCAGCCAGGATTCGACCGGCGGAGTTCCGTCGCCAGCAGGCGCAACGCCATTCGACGGATGAGATAGCTGAAGGGGCCGATGACCAGCCAGTAGCGCCTGAACCGGCGGCGGCTCGTGTCGTCCGTGATGGCGACTCGTGTTTCCATCGTCAGGATTGAGGAGTCGTTCCCGTAACTATCGACCCTGAGGCTGGCGGCGATCTTCGCGAACCCAGGCTCGTCGAAGCTCGTGAACTGCTCTGGCGTGGTTGGTACGTGGGTGGAGACCGCGACTCCTTTCCATGGGCGGCTCACCTGGCCGAGGACCATCTCCGAACCCGGGGTCTCGCCGAGCGAGATCCATCCCAGGTCAACCATGTCCCTGAACCGGAACGTACGCAGGGATGCGTCGTGAGTGGTTGTCGTCCCGCGCCCTTTCAGAGTGCTGGCCACACGCTGAGGCAGTCGCCGGATGCCGATCAGGGTCCGAATCAGTGGCGTCTGAAACAGATCCAGCTCACTGGCGACCAGGTAGCACTGGGTGGGCGCCACCCGGAAGACGTCGGCGTGTACGACCCCGAGGTCGTAGGTGGGCAGGAACTGATCGATGAGCAGTTGAGAGTCGACCGCCTTGCCGGTTGCACCGGCGACGTTCTGTTCAGGTGGTTGTGCCGGTGGCGCGCTCACCACGGATCCTCCTTGACCTCCACTGCCTTCTCCATTCTCGCCGGGGCTGAGGGGTGAAGCGCGGGGCGTAATGCCTTCCCCCGCGGGAACCCAAGTCACCAGCAACCCTGCGGACGAGTCCGCTTTATGCCTTGTTCCGGGCGGATACCCTCGCCCCGCATCTGCCGCGATCCGTGCACGCTCATGCCGTGGTGGTGGTCCTCGTATGGACCTTTGGTCCTGTTGATCCGCCCTACTCTGGCAGCCAACGCTTGAGCCAGTACGCCTCCACCAGTCCACGCCGGACGAACGGGTCGGTCTCCACGGCCTGCTCGGCACGGCTGGTCCCTTCGGCCCGAAACGTGATCAGGCCGCCGGTTCGATCCTCGAACGGCCCTCCGCTGTAGTCGTCCAGGCCAAGCGCACGCCAGTGAGCGACGTGGTCAGGCACCGCCTCGGGGACCCCTGCGCCATCGGCGCGCATGAGGTAGAAGTACGCGTACTGAGCACTCACTGAGCATCTTCTTCCGCAGCCCCTTGGCTACATCGGGGATGAGTACTCGGTGCGGCGGTAGAACATCAGCGCGAGCATGGCGAGAATCGTTACGGCGCAGTACGGGCCGCACTGGGCGCTCTTGGTGACGTCGAACCAGACCAGGCATAGGAACGGGATCACCGGGAGCACCATCACGGCAGCCATCTCGTAGGAGTTCTTCCAACCCATGCCTCGATAGAGCATCCAGGCGACCATGGGGACGGTCATGCTGACCGCCATCACAATGAGGGCCTGGGTCCCGTACTGGGTTGTCACTTCGTCCCAGGTCTTCAGCCCCACGAAGGTCAGGAGGACCGCTGCGCCCACGATCATCCCGACCATCATGACCGCCAGCATCTGCAGGAAGTGCCGCCAGAAGGGCGAAAGGTGATGCTTTCCTGCGGGGAGGGTGTGCGTATGAGTCATGTCGATCATCTCCGCGATTCCTTCAAGCGTGAGCACCAAGCGCGGGTCCGAGATAGTGCCGAAGGTCCCGTTGGAATCGACCGCTCATGCCGCGATCCGTGCGCCCATGCTGATGAGCGTTCGCGGGGCATACCGTCAACTACCGTCACTTCATGCGCCAACGCAGTCACTTCGGGCCTCCGGCCATCCGGTCAGTGGTGAGGCTGAGCCTGGTGGTGGTCGCAGCGACTGGGCTGTCGGGGTGCTTCCTCGCGGACCCGGATACGTCCGCGATCGACGTACGCAATGACACGGAGCAGAACCTGTGGCTCGACGACGAGCCCGCCAACGGCCAGAGCAGGCGCGTCAGCATAGGGCCGCATGAATACCGCAGGTCGGGGCTGGTGAGTGCACGACTGGTGGCCTTGAGGCACAGACCCGGTCGGGACGCGTGATCGCCACGCTCAACCGCAGGTGGTGCCCCGGCCAGAACTGGATCATCACCGCCGAGGGCGAGTTCGTCCTTGATCGCACGCCCTAGCGCCGTTGCGCACCTCCCGGTCGGCGGTCAGTCGCTCAGCGTCGGCCATGGTGTGCCCTCAGCGCTGGCAGCGCGGAATACCGGACGCCAAACGTCCGCAATCCGGGTTACGTTGCGGGCATGTCCGACTTCGCGATCAGGGCGCTCACCCCGGAGACGTTCGACGACTTCGCCGCTCTCGTCGAGCGGAACAAGGGCATGTTCGCCAGCTGCTGGTGCACGCACTTCCACCCCGACTGCGCGGAGAAGGGCCAGAGCGCCGAGGGCAACCGGGTGCTCAAGCAACGACTGGTGGCCGACGGGATCGCGCACGCGGCGCTGGTCTTCGACGGTGACCGGGCCGTCGCCTGGGCGGAGTACGGGTCCCCCGAGGAGCTGCCCAGCATCCAGCACCGCAAGGAGTACCTCGCCACTGCCGAGCGACTGCCCGACTACCGGGTCACCTGCATCCTGGTCGAGCGCGGCCTTCGCGGTCAGGGGCTGGCGGCGATCGCCCTGCGCGGAGCCGTCGAGCTGATCGCGCAGGCCGGCGGCGGGCTGGTCGAGGGCTACCCGCACGACACCGGCGGGGTCCGGAAGAAGAACTCGTCGTTCCTCTACAACGGCACCCGCACGATGTACGAGCGCGAGGGCTTCACCTACGACCGGCCCAAGGGCCAGGGCAACTGCGTGATGGTGCGCGAGGTGCCCCCGAGCACGCCCGACTGATCCGCACGCCGGACGCCCATCGGTCCCTGAGACCCAACGTGGACGGCGGCCGGCCGACCACCCTGCTGACGCCCAGATTGAGAACCGTGAGGCCATCCAGTGAGGTCAGCCGCGGCGCTGCGACCGCGGGATGGACCGGAGGAAGCCGGCGCCCCACGCCAGGTGCATGGTGGCCACCACGGCCGGCAGCAGCACCCGGGCCCGCCGGGGCAGCCCCCGGCCCATGAACCACGTCGCCACGAGCACGCCCGCGGCATACCCGACCGGCGCCAGGAAGCCGGCCAGCAGCCAGGCCGCCCCCGGGACACCCAGGATCGTGCCCAGCACGGCGAGCAGCCCGAGGACCGAGCCGAGTCCGATCGCCGCGGTGACCACCGGTGCCGCGAGGTAGCGCGGGCTGGCGGTCTCCGGGTGGGCGTCGACGATCTGGCGGCGCCACTGGCCGGAGCCGAAGAACTGCCGGCGCAGCGCGCGGAAGTCGCGGCGCGGACGGTAGGTCACCGCGAGGTGCGGGGTGAACCAGACGGTGTGCCCGGCCTGGCGGATGCGGAAGTTGAGCTCCCAGTCCTGGGCGCGCAGGAAGTGCTCGTCGAAGCCGCCGACCTCGACCAGGACGTCGCGCCGGAACGCGCCGAGGTAGACGGTGCGGGCCGGGCCGGGCTCGCCGCCGACGTGGAACTTCGAGCCGCCGATCCCGAGCCGCGAGGACATCGCGACGGCGACGGCCTTCCCGAAGCTGGACTCGCCCTCGACGCGCATCATGCCGCCGACGTTGGCGGCGCCGGTGGCGTCGAGGAGGGTGACGACGTCGCGGAGATAGCCCTCCGGCAGGAAGCCGTGGGCGTCCACGCGCACGACGTAGGGGTGACGCGTGGCGGCGATCGCGGCGTTGAGGGCGTGCGGGGTGCGACCGACCGGGTTGTCGACCAGCACGATCCGCGGGTCGGTCGCGGCCAGCTCCGCGGCGATCGCGGCGGTCCGGTCCCGGCTCGGCCCGACGGCGAGCACGATCTCGACCTCGCCGTCGTAGTCCTGGGCGAGCACCCGGCGTACGGACTCCGCGAGGTAGCGCTCCTCGTTGAGCACCGGCATGATCACCGACACCGCGGTGGCGACCCGCCCGACGGGTGGCGCGCTGGGCAGCGGCGTCAGCTTCTCGGCGGTCATGCGCTGGCCAGCCGGGGCGCCGGTCGTCCGGCGCGGCCGAGCCCGACGTAGGTCCAGCCCGCGGCGGTCCAGGCCCCCCGGTCGAGGCAGTTGCGCGCGTCCAGGACGTTGGGGCGGGCCACCACGTCCGCCAGCGCGGCCGGGTCGACGGCCCGGAACTCGGGCCACTCCGTCAGGTGGAGCACCACGTCCGCGCCGGCGGCCGCGTCCAGCGTGGTGTCGGCGTACCGCAGCTGCGGGGCGATGCGCTGCGCCGGTACGGCGGCGGCGGGGTCGTGGACGGTCACCGCGGCGCCGTCCGCGTGGAGCCGCCGGGCCACGTCCAGGGCGGGCGAGTCGCGGATGTCGTCGGAGTGCGGCTTGAACGCCGCACCCAGCACGGCGACCCGGTGCCCGGCAAGGGAGGCACCGGGCGCCGCGCCGAGCAGCTCACGGGTCAGCTCGACCACCCGGTCGCGGCGGCGGGCGTTGACCGCCTCCACCCCGGTGAGGAAGTCGAGGGCGTGGCCGACTCCGAGCTCGTCGGCCCGGGCGCGGAAGGCCCGCACGTCCTTGGGCAGGCACCCCCCGCCGTAGCCGAGGCCCGCGTTGAGGAACCGCCGACCGATGCGGGCGTCGTACCCGATCGCGTCGGCCAGGGTGGCGACGTCGGCGCCGGCCTGGTCGCAGATGTCGGCGACGGCGTTGATGAACGAGATCTTGGTGGCCAGGAAGGCGTTCGCGGAGGTCTTGACCAGCTCGGCGGTGGCGAAGTCGGTCACCACCACCGGGGTGTCCTGCGCGATCGCCTCGGCGTAGACCCGGCGCAGCACGGACTCGGCACGCGGCCCCTGGACGCCGAAGACCAGCCGGTCCGGGCGCAGGGTGTCCTCGACGGCGAACCCCTCGCGCAGGAACTCCGGGTTCCAGGCCAGCTCGACGTCGGGGCCGGCGAGCCCGTGCAGGGTGGCCTGCAGCCGGGCCGCGGTGCCGACCGGGACCGTCGACTTGCCGACCACGAGCGCCGGTGCGCCCGGGTGCGCGGCCAGGAGGGCCGACAGACGGGCGATCGCGTCGTCGACGAAGCGGAGGTCGGCGGCGTCGCTGCGCCGGCTCTGCGGCGTCCCGACGCAGAGGAAGTGCACGTCCGCGTCGACGGCCGCGGCGAGGTCGGTGGTGAAGCGCAGCCGGCCCGACTCGACGTGCTTGCGCAGCAGCGGTTCGAGGCCCGGCTCGTAGAACGGCGCCTCGCCGCGTTGCAGGGTCGCGACCTTGTCGGGGTCGACGTCGATCCCGACGACGTCGTAGCCGAGGTCGGCCATGCCCGCCGCGTGCACGGCTCCGAGGTAGCCCGTGCCGATCACCGAAATGCGCACCGTCGTTCCTTCCGTCGTCGTAACCAAAGTTAGTCTACTGGTTTTATACAGATTGATCGGAAGGGGGGTCCCCGGGCGCGTCGAAAGCCCTCCGGGCAGGCCCGGAGGGCTTTCGGCTGCTCAGGTCACCTCAGGCGGACAGCACGCGTCCGATGGCCATCACGCCCAGCGGGTCGTAGGTGCGGATCGCCCGGCGCAGCCGCGCCAGGGTCGGCTCGTCGTAGGCGTCGACGTACTCCTCGGGGGTGAACGTGAAGTTCGGCAGCCGGGGACCACCCGTCCAGGGGCCGAGGGCGGCCAGGATCTCCGCCGCGTGGGACTCCACCCCCGGGGTGCCGGCGATGCCGACGGTGAGCAGCGAGTACGCCGCTCCCCGCGAGCTGAAGGCGCTCTCGTGCTCACCGGCGCGGGCGAAGGCGCCGCCCAGCTGGCGCACCTCCACCAGCACCTGGGGCGACGCGGAGCCCGGCCCGGTCAGGGCCAGCAGGGCCTCGGCGGCCTCGGCGGGGAAGTCGGTGAGCACCGCGGCCGCTTCGTACGCCGGGAGCGGGTCCAGCGGGTCGGTGTGCACGGAGTCGATGGCGGTGTACGGCTTGAGCGCCACGTCGTCGAGCAGGACGGGTGCCGCGTCGCGGATCGCGTCGAAGCGGCGCTCCCCCTCCTCGGCGTCGCCGGTCCAGACGTAGCGCACCGACAGCGTGAGCCGGTCGGCGAGCTCCGGTGGTACGCCGGGCATGGTCGGCAGCTGGAACAGCGCGATGGAGGTGGTGGCCAGCTCGGGAAGGTCCTCGGACCAGTGCAGCCACTGCTCGATGACCGTCGCCGCGTCCTCGCCGTCGAACCAGAGCGAGCCGCCGTAGAACGTGGGCTGGTGCACGAGGTCGAACTCGATCGCGGTGACGATGCCCAGCATGCCCTTCGCGCCGCGCAGGCCGAAGAAGAGCTCCGGGTGCTCGGTGGGCGTCACCCGGCGCAGGATGCCGTCGCCGGTGACGACCTCGAGGGCACGCACCTTGTCGATCGCGAGGCCGTGGGTGCGGGCCATCGGACCGAGTCCCCCGCCGGTGGTGTAGCCCACGATGCCCACGTCGGTGATGGACCCGGACAGGGGCGCGAGGCCGTGGGGCGCCGCCGCCTCGACGACGCGCAGCCACTTGACTCCTGCCCCGACGCGGGCCCAGCCCTCGGGGTGGACCACGCACTCGTCGAGGCCGGCGGTGGTGACGAGCAGCTCGGTGACGAGCTCGGCCATCGGGCCGTGGCCGGTGGCCTGCGGTGTGACGTGCATGCCGTGCCGGGCGGCGAAGCGGACGGCCTCGACGACGTCCTGCGCGGTCCGCGCGGCGAGGACGGCAGCCGGACGTACCGGCACGGCGACGTTCCAGGGCGAGACGAGGGCGTCGTACTCCGCGTCGCCGGGGACGGCGACGGTGCCGGTGGTGCGGACGTCCAGCTCGGCGAAGGGCGCGTAGGACGTGAGCGGCTCGGTACGGCTGTCAACGAGGGTCATGGTTCCTCCGGGGTCGTGGTGTGCTGACGGCCACCACGGTGGAACCGGCCCCTTGAGAGCCACTTGGGGACGACTTGACCCCCGGATCCCCTCCCTCAAGCAGAGGCCAAGCGAGGCCCAAGTCGCCCGCGGCACCGTTCGGGTCGCACCGTGACACCCATCCCGAGGAGACATCCCATGCACGTGCCCACCAAGACCCTCGTTGTGATCGGCGGCGTCCTGATCGGCGGCGCCCTGCTCGCCGCCGCCACCGCCGTCCCTGCGGAGGGCGCTCCCCCGCCGCGGGTGGACCTGCGCGGCGACGACGTCGGCTCGTTCGTCGTCGACGACGCCGGGGCGGCCCTGCTCACCGGCCACGTCACGGGCACGCCGTTCGACGGCACCTACACCGCCGTGCTGGCCGCAGCCGACGGCAGCCTGCCGGAGATCGGCGTCTGTGAGCCCGCGACCGCCACCGTGGACGTGACCGGGCCGAAGGGCCAGTACCTCCGGCTGGCCGCCACCGGCGAGGTCTGCGGCGCCTGGCCGGACGCGACGTACGTCGTGACGCACAACTTCGCCGGGCGCTACCAGGTGACCGACAGCTCGGTCCGGAAGGCCCAGCGCACCGACGGCTGGATCTCGCTCGATCCTCGCCACCGAGGGCCGCGCCAACGTCGAGGCGATCGACACCTGAGGCAGGATCAGCCGTCGCCGGCCACGTCGCGGCCGTCCGCGGTGTGGGGGTTCTCGTCGATCGCCTCGACCGCCGGGGTGGGCTCGGTCTCGACGCCCGGCGGGCGGCGGTCCAGGTGGACACCCGCGATCATGCACCGCACCGAGCCGCCCGCCAGCTCGATGGTGGGGATGTCGACGGCGACGATCTCGCAGGACTCCTCGATGGCCGCGACCTGGTCGGGACGGAGGCTCCGCCGGGCGCTCGCCGACATCGCCATCACGTAGCGGCGCTTCCCCTCCGGGGTCCGGCCGCACAGCTCCACGGCGTTGCCCGCGAACTCGCGGATCTGGTCCTCGGTGAGCTCGACGACCGTGCGGCCGTTGACGGTGAGGCGCTCGCGGACCTGCTCCCGGCGGGCCTTGTCCGGGATCATCTCCAGCGCGATCATCGCGACGTCGGTGCCGATGCAGCAGATGACGTTGGTGTGGTAGACCGGCACGCCCTGCGAGTCGACCGCGTCGAAGGCCATCGGCTCGTAGCCGAAGTCGGTGCAGAACCGCTCGAGCACGTGCGTGTCCGCGCGGTGGCTGACCGCGGTGTAGGCGACGCGGGAGACGTGGTCGAGCACCATCGCGCCGGTGCCCTCGAGGAAGATGCCGTCGGGCTCGAGGCCGGAGTAGTCGATGATGGTCTGGACCCGGTACGTCGACTTCAGCATCTCCAGCACGTCGGCGCGGCGCTCGTGGCGACGGTTGGAGGCGTACATCGGGTAGACCCCGACCACGCCGCCCGCGTGCGTGGAGAGCCAGTTGTTCGGGAACACGCTGTCCGGCCGGGTGTGGTCCTCGTCCTCGAACACGTGCACCCGGACGCCGGCGGCCCGCAGGGCGTCTGCCAGCGCATCCATCTCGGCCAGCGCCTTCGCCGAGATCGCATCGTCCGACTGGCCCTCGGGCACGTCGGACTGGAAGGCGTTGTCGGCCGCCGTGGCCGGGTTGGGCAGGAACTTCTCGGCGCGGATCAGGATGACAGCGGAAGGGGCTTGGGCACTCACGGAGTCGAAATCTAGATCACGCGAGCCGTCCTGGCACCAACGGCGTCGACGTCGTACGCCGGACCACGCGGCGTGACAGGATGGCCGGCATGACGGCCGAGCTGCATGTCCTCAGTGCCGGCTACGCCCACGAGCGGGTGGCCAGCACGGTGGTGTTGATCCAGGACGAGGGTCGTTCGATCATCGTCGATCCCGGCATGGTGTCCGACCGCGGCAAGATCCTCGACCCGCTGGCGGGCCTGGGCGTGGACCCCGCGGAGGTGGGCGACGTGGTCTTCAGCCACCACCACCCCGACCACACGCTGAACGCAGCCCTCTTCGAACGGGCGCGGTTCCACGACTTCTGGGCGATCTACGAGGCCGACACCTGGACCGACCGGGAAGCCGACGGGTTCCAGCTGTCGCCTCGGTCACGCTGATGGCGACACCCGGACACACCGCCCAGGACATCACGACGCTGGTCGAGACCACGGAGGGACTCGTGGCCTGCACGCACCTGTGGTGGTCCGAGGACGGCCCCGCCGAGGACCCGCGGGCCGAGGACCAGGCGGCGCTCGAGCGTTCCCGGGCAGCGCTCCTCGAGCTCGGCCCGTCGCTGATCGTCCCCGGTCACGGGGCGCCGTTCCGCCCCGGTGCGGCACACCCGGCCTGACCTCACGTCACGAGGTGGCCGACCACGGCGCCGCTGGCCCAGTCCTTCGCTGATCCCCTCCTGCCTCCCGTATCTCCCGTCGCCCCCTCGGTTCCTCTTGTGTGACAGGCAATGGCGAGTCCACCGCCCAAGGAGGGATCATGACCGCCACATCCACACGAACCATCTGCTACTTCGTGCCGCCGTACGTCCAGGCGGCGCTGAGCGAGAACGTCGACGGGGCCGCAGCCGACGCGAGTCAGCAGGCGCTGTCCGACGCCGCGCGGGAGCGACGTGCCGCCGCGATCAGCGGGGCCACGCCCGATGCCGGGCCGACCCTCGCCCCGGCCGCCACGGGCACCAGCCGCCGCGAGGTCTACGACAGCGGCAACACCACCAACCAGCGCGTCAAGCTGGTCAGGCCCGAGGGATCACCGGAGACCAAGGACCCCGAGGTCATCAACGCCTACGACAGCGCGGGCCAGGTGCGCACCTACTTCAAGCAGGTGCTCAACCGCGACTCCATCGACAACCGCGCCCTGGACCTGGTGCTCAACGTGCACTTCGGCACCAACTTCAACAACGCGTTCTGGGACGGGGACGAGATGACCTTCGGCGACGGTGACGGCGTCGTCTTCTCCGGCTTCGCCCGGTCCCTCGACGTGGTGGCCCACGAGCTCGCACACGGCGTGACGCAGTTCGCCTCGGGGCTGGTCTACCAGAACGAGTCCGGCGCCCTGAACGAGCACTTCAGCGACGTCTTCGGCACGGCCATCACGCAGTGGGCCAACCACGAGAGCCCCGAGGACGCCGACTGGCTGATCGGTGACGAGATCATGGGGCCCGACCTCTACGGCGAAGCGCTGCGGTCCATGCGGGACCCGGGGTCGGCGTACGACAACCCGATCATCGGCAAGGACCCGCAGCCGGCGCACTACAGCAACCGCTACACCGGGGCCGGGGACAACGGTGGAGTGCACATCAACTCGGGCATCCCGAACCGCGCGTTCTACCTGGCAGCGACCGAGCTCGGCGACACCCTGGTGGCGGCGCGGATCTGGTACCACTCCCTGCACTTCATGAAGACCAACAGCACCTTTGCGCAGGCCGCCACGCAGGTGGCGGACTCCGCGCGCATCCTGGTCAAGGCCGGTGCGGTCCCCAAGGGCGCGGCGCAGGTCGTCCGCGGAGCATGGCGGGCCGTGGGCGTCGGCTGACCGGCGTGACCTCGGCGGTGCGCGGTCCTCCCGGGGACCGCGCACCCGCCACGAAGCAGGCGAACGGCTCCGGCTAGACCTTGATCCGGGCCGACGTCGGGTCGTACATCGGGCGCAGCGACACCTCGACCGGGTGCCGGACACCGGCGACGTCGACCTCCCACGTGCCGGACCTGAGCCAGTCCGGGGTGACCGGTTCGCCGCCGCCGGAGACCATGGCCAGGCCGACGGCGCCGCCGAGCGTCCAGCCGTACGACGCCGCCCGGACGTAGCCGACCGCCACCCCGTCGCGGTGGAGGACCTCCGCGTGGAACAGCAGCGGGTCGGGGTCCAGCACCCGCACCTGCACGATCCGCTGGCCCATCCCGCCCGGCTGCGGCGTTGGCGGCCTTGCGGGCCAGCACCGCGTCGCGGCCGACGAAGCCGCCCGGCTTGTCGAGGGCGAGCGCGAAGCCGAGTCCGGCCTCGAGCGGGCAGTCGGTGTTGTCGATGTCGTGGCCGAAGTCGCGGTAGCCCTTCTCCATCCGCAGCGAGGCCAGCGCCTTGAGCCCGATCGGCCGCAGCCCGTACGCCGCCCCGGCGGCCAGCACCGCGTCGTACACGGTCACGGTGTCGCGCGCGGGGACGTAGAGCTCGTAGCCCAGCTCGCCGAGGTAGGTGATCCGCACGCACAGCACCTCGACGCCCGCCACCTCGATCCAGCGGGCGGTACGGAAGCCGAACACCTCGGTCGAGAGGTCGGCGTCGGTCAGCCCGGCGAGCACCTCCCGGGAGCGCGGTCCCTGGACGTTGAGCTGGCCGTGGTCGGCGGTGACGTCGGTGACCGTGCAGTCGACGTCACCGACGTGGCGCCCGAGCCAGGCCAGCGTGTGGCCGTGCGCGGTGTCGGAGGCGACCACGAAGAAGTCGCCCTCCCCCAGCTTGGTGACGGTCAGGTCGCCCTCGATCCGGCCGTCCTCGTCGAGCCACTGGGTGTAGGTGATCATCCCGGCCTTGTCGTTCACGGCGCCGGCGGCGACCCGGTCGAGCACGTCGCCCGCGTCGGCTCCCTGCACGCGGAACTTCGCCATGAAGCTCATGTCCATCAGGCCGACGCCCTCGCGGACGGCCCGGTGCTCGGCCTCCCACTGCTCGAACCACGGCGCCCGTCCCCAGGTGGGCTCGGCGGTCGGAGTGGCTCCGGGCCCGGCGAACCAGTCGGCGCCCTCCCAGCCCGACACCTCGCGCAGGTAGCCGCCCTGCTCGACCAGCCGGTCGTGGACCGGGGACAGCAGGGTGTTGCGGGCGGTGTGCAGCTGCTTGCCCGGCGTGTGCGCGGCGTACACGGTGCCGAGGATCTCCGTGGTGCGCGCGGCACGGTAGCCGTCGTCGGCCTGCCACGGACGGAACCGGTCCACGTTGAAGCCGGTGACGTCGACGTCCGGCCGGCCGGTGGTGATCCAGTGGGCCAGCACCCGGCCGAGGCCACCGGCGGAGAGGATGCCGACCGAGTTCATGCCCGCGGCGACGAAGTAGTTGCGGATCCCGGGCGCCTCGCCGACGGCCGGGGCGAGGTCGGGGGTGAACGACTCCGGGCCGCAGAAGAAGGTGCGGACGCCGGCCTCGAGGGTGACCGGGACGCGGGCCATGGCCTTCTCCAGGAACGGGCCCATCCGGTCCCAGTCGGGCGGGATCTTGCCGAAGGAGAAGTCGCGCGGGATGCCCTCGACCTTCCACGGCGCGGCCTGCGGCTCGAAGAGGCCGACCATCATCCCGCCGCCCTCCTCGCGGTAGTAGCCGTAGGAGGCCGGGTCCTCGAACACGGGGGCGTCGGGATCGAGCCCCTCGATGGTGTCGGTGATCAGGTAGTAGTGCTCCGCCGCCTGGTTGGGGATCACCAGGCCGTTCCTCGCACCGAGCTCGCGGGCCCACATGCCGGCGCAGTTGACGACGTACTCCGCTTCAATGGACTGGGCCTCGATCGCGGTCGTCGCGCGGGATGCGCCCGTGGAGACCCGTACGCCGGTGACACGGCCGCGGTCGGTGAGCACGTCCTCGACGGTGACGCCTTCGATGATCCGTACGCCGAGCCGGCGGGCGCCCTTGGCCAGCGCGGTGGTGACGTCCACCGGGTTGACGCGGCCGTCGCCGGGGACGTGGAAGCCGGCGAGCAGGTCGTCGGTCTTCGCCCAGGGGAAGAGGTCGGCCATCTCCCGCGGCGAGATCTCCTCGACCTCGAGCCCGAGGTGCCGCTGGAACGCGGCGACCCGGCGGTACTCCTCCAGCCGTGCCTCGTCGGCGGCCGCCTCGATGAGGCCGACCGGCTTGAACCCGGTGGCCTGCCCGGTCTCCTCCTCGAGCCGCGCGTACAGCTCACGGGAGTACAGCCGGATCGCGGTCGAGGTCTCCGACGTCGACCCGAAGCAGGTCATCAGGCCGGCGGCGTGCCAGGTGGTGCCGGAGGTGAGGCGGTCGCGCTCGAGCACGACGACGTCGGTCCAGCCGGCATGGGCGAGGTGGTAGGCCACGGAGCAGCCGATCACTCCCCCGCCGATGACGACGACACGGGCACGGTCGGGGAGCTGGCTTCCAGTGCGGGCGGTCACCGGCCAAAACTACCGGGAGCCGGGATCCCGGCAGGCACATGCGTCGCACGGCACGGCGCCCGTCACAGATTCTTCTGCCCGGGTCGCGCATGACGGTACTGTCGAGTGGGTACGTCTCGGCGCACCTGAGTTCGTCCCCTCCTCAACGATGACCGATGCCGCACCTCGGACCGTGCGTCCGCCCAGGAGTCCGAGACATGCACACTTCCACCGTCGTGGCCGAGCAGGTCAGCGCGTCGATCGCCGCGGCCAAGCCGCGCCTGCGGGGGTGGCTGCACCTCGGGATCCTGCCGTTGACGCTGGCCGGCGGCGTGGTGCTGGTGACGTTGTCACCCGATGCGCGGACCCGGACCGGGGCCGCGATCTTCACGGTCTCCGCGTTGCTGCTGTTCGGCGTCTCGGCGGCCTACCACTGCAAGACGTGGTCGCCGCGCACCTGGTTCGTCCTGCGCCGTCTGGACCACTGCAACATCTTCCTGCTGGTCGCCGGCTCGTCCACGGCGTACGCCGCCCTCCTCCTCGACGTCCATGACAGCGTGGTGATGCTCAGCATCATCTGGTCCACCGCCCTGCTCGGCGTCGCCGCCCGGATCGTCTGGCCGCACGCGCCACGGTGGCTCTCCCCACCGCTGTACGTCGCGGCCGGCTGGGGTGCCCTCGTGTTCGTCCCCGACCTCGTCGACGGTGCGTTGCGGTTGGGCGGCTCCGCGGGTGGCGCGACCTTGTTCCTGCTCGTGGCCGGCGCCGCGCTCTACGTCACCGGTGCCGTCGTCTACCTCTTCCAGCGCCCCGACCCGTGGCCCCGCTGGTTCGGCTTCCACGAGGTCTTCCACGCGTTCACCGTGCTCGCGTTCGTCAGTCACTACGCGGGTATCTCGGTGGCCACGCTGGCGATGCGCTGAGCGTTCCGGCGGCCGCCCGATCTCGTTCACGGCCACACACCCGCGGTCGGTCCACGCCCCGCCCCCAGGGCGCCGGGCGCCGCAGTCGAGCAGAACTCATCCCCCTGGTTGTCCATTGACACCGTCCCGCAACCCCGGGCAGCGTGGACAGGTCGCCACGAGCGCCGCCCGAGCGCCCTGATCGTGGCTCGATGGAGGAGGTTTCGATGGCCATTCCGCGTCACGGCCACCTGGTCGGCATCAGCCTCGGCCTGGTCGCCTGCACCCTGCTGACCGCTCCTGGAGCTCCCGCCGCTGACGGCGGGCAGAGCGGGTTCAGAACCGGCCAGGCCGCCATGCTCACGCCTGTGATGCCGGGCGCGACGGTGACGCCGCTGCTCACGGTCGGGGACACGCTTTCGAGCGGGTACCGGTACGAGGCCATCCCTGACGGGATCTCGGTCCGGTCCCGGGGTCAGGGTCGAGTGGACCTCCTCGTCAACCACGAGACCGGCAAGGTCCCGTTCCCGTACAACACCGCGAGCCCGACCGCGGCCAACGGTGAGAACGACTTCGACAACGCGCAGGTCAGCCAGCTCATCCTCAACAGGCAGTCGGCCGGCGTCCTGAACGGCTCCTTCGCCATCGACAGCAGCAGCGGCTACCAGCGCTTCTGCTCGAACTACCTCGCGACCTCCGCCGAAGGCTTCGACCGCGACATCCTGTTCACCAACGAGGAGACCCCCGACTGGGTCATGCGCCAGGAGGCCTCGTGGCCGCCGCCGGTGAGCAACGCCGGGGCAGAGGAGGGCGGCGTCGTCGTCGCGCTCGACGTCCGGACCGGCCAGCATCACCCGATCTACGGCATGGGTCGCCACAACCACGAGAACAGCGTGGCCATCCCGGGCTTCGACGACCTCGTCGTGATGTCTGGCGACGACACGTTCACGAGCGGACCGCTGACCGGCGTCGCGCTGCCGGCCGGGGTGACCGTCCCGAGCCAGTCGCAGGTCTACAGCTACATCGCCCCCGACACGGACTCACTGCTGTCCGATGACGGAACCCTCTACGCGTTCGTGTCCGATACACCGGGGGTCCGCAACTACTACGACGTGCTCCCCGGGTCGAACACCTCGGTGAGCGGTCACTTCATCCCGGTGCCCAAGGACATCGCGACCGGCAAGAACGCCGACGGGTCCGAGGTCCGCGCGGCCGACTTCGGCTATCCGGCGCCGCCGTCCAACGGCAGCTGGCAGACCGACCTCCGGGTCACCAACCCCAACGTCGGCATCGATGGCCCGCAGTGGGTGATGGAGTACTGGAGCGACACCCACAACGTCTTCCAGTTCGTGCGCATCGAGGACATCGCCTACGACAAGCGCCCGGGCATGGAGAACGTCGTCTACCTCGTCGACTCGGGACGCGGTCGGACCGCGGCCCAGAGTCTGGACACGCCCAACTTCCGCTCGACCAACGGCCGGGTCTGGAAGATGGTCCTCGACCCCGACGACCCGACGGTCGTGACCTCGATGTCGGTCGTCGTCGAGGGCGATGACAACCCGGTGAAGACGCTCTCCGAGGTCCATCAGCCGGACAACATCGAGACCACCCAGAACGGGTTCTTCCTCACCGAGGACCCCGGATCCAGCCAGCAGTTCCCGGCGGGCTCCACTGACCCGGCCGCCACGACCGCCCGCCTCTGGCACGTGGCGTACGGCGGAGGTGCGCAGGTCGTGGCCAAGGTCAACCAGTCGGCCGACGGTGGTGCCACGGATGTCGACGGTCGCCCCGCCGGCAACTGGGGTGCCTGGGAGTCGACCGGCATCGTCGATGCGTCGGCGGCATTCGGTCCTGGCACGTACCTCATCAACATCCAGGCCCACACGCTGTGGATCGAGAAGGCCCCGGGCGATGACAACAACGGCGACGGCCAGCCTGATTTCACCTACAAGCGCGAAGGTGGGCAGCTGCTGATGATCAAGGCTCCTGGCCTCTGACCTGATCGGCTCGGAGGCAAGCGCTCCAACAGCAACAGGGCCTGACCCGCGTTTCCGCAGGTCAGGCCCTGTTGTCTGTAGCGGGGGCAGGGTGCTGGTTCAGGACATCGGCGACAGATGTCTCACGACATAGGCGACACCTGTCTCGGGTCATCGGCGACGCCCGCTTTGGACTGATGGGCACCATTGGGCACCAGACACGGAGTGGCGACAGGGTCCATGGCCCGAGGTTGTCAACCGTGCCGATCCCCGGGCCCCGGCGGTGTGCGTCACACTGTCGCGTGGCCGCGCCTGCGGCGGCATCGATGCAACTGCAGCATGGCCTTGTTTGAGTAGTGGGCACCGGCCTGGTCCGGAGGAAGTTCTCGCAGTCAGCCACGACGGAACATGGCATCCGCCTCCGCCGAAGCGCGGAGTACCGTGCGGCCATGTGCGACACCCTGGTGAGCCTCACCGATGACGGCGTGCTGTTCGCCAAGAACAGCGATCGCGATCCCAACGAGGCCCAGGTGCTGCGCTGGTACCCCGCGACCTCGACGACCTCGACGCGGCTGCGGTGCACGTGGAGCGAGATCGACCAGGTTCCCCGCACGTACGCCGTCCTGCTCAGCCAGCCGTGGTGGATGTGGGGCGCGGAGATCGGCGCCAACGAGCACGGGGTTGTGATCGGCAACGAGGCGGTCTTCACCCGAGGCACCGGCCGGGAGCGATCGGACTCCGCGCTGCTGGGCATGGACCTGCTCCGGCTCGGTCTGGAACGCGGCGCCAGCGCCGAGGAGGCGGTCGGCGTGATCGTCGAACTGCTGGAGCGACACGGCCAGGGTGGCTCGTGCAGCCACGAGCACCCGCGCTTCAGCTACGACAACTCCTTCATCGTCGCCGACCCGGGCGGCGCGATCGTGCTCGAGACCGCCGGCCGGCGGTGGGAAACCGAGCACGTGCGCGGGCGGGGTCGCTCGATCAGCAACGGACTGACCATTCCCGCATTCGCGCGAGCACACGCTGACCCGGTGCGCGGACGGGTCGCCCAGTGCGCGGCCCGTCGCAGCCGGACCCAGGCCTCCGCCGAGCGTGCCGCCGACGTCGCCGCGATGCTCGCCGCCCTGCGCGACCACGGTGGTCCGGCACCACGGTGGTCCAGGGTCAACGGGGCGCTCGCGGCGCCCTGCGCCCACGCAGCCGGGACGCTCACCACGACGCAGTCGACGGCGTCGTGGGTGGCCGACCTGCGGGCGGAGCCTCGGCGGCACTGGGTCACGGCCACCTCGGCGCCGTGCACCTCGATCGCCAAACCGGTGCGCGTGGAGGAACCGGTCGAGGTGGACCCGCGGCCGATGCCCACCAACCTGTACGACGCGTCCTACCGCTGGTGGCGACACGAGCAGCTGCACCGGCGGGCGCTGCGCGACTTCCCTGCTGCGCTTGCCAGGTTCGGCAGCGAGCGCGACCGGGTCGAGAGCGAGTGGTTCCACAACCCGCCCAGCAGCACCGAGGCGTTCGCCACGGCGGACGCCCTCGAAGCGTTCTGGCTGAAGGATCTCGTCGACGCCGATCCCACCGACACGCGACCGGGCTGGCTCCGCCGGCGCTGGCGCGCGATCA
>CAVRMH010000018.1:0-6233 GCA_963721775.1 uncultured Actinomycetota bacterium
TCCGACCTGTACGACGGCACCGTCCTGCGCCGCCTCAACGAGACCCGCAACGCGCTCGCGAAGCGCTGACCAGCGTCTCCGCAGCCCTGATTCGACGCCATTCGGACCGGTCGGTACTAGGTATCCCGGGCCCCTGAAATTTAAGGAAGCAGAGGATGGCCGAGCTGACCATCTCGTCGGACGAGATCCGCGGCGCGCTGGAGCGCTACGTCTCGTCCTACACGCCTGAGATCTCCCGCGAGGAGGTCGGCATCGTCGCCGACGCCGGTGACGGCATCGCCCACGTCGAGGGCCTGCCCTCGACCATGGCCAACGAGCTGCTGGAGTTCGCGGACGGCACGCTCGGCGTCGCGCTGAACCTCGACGTCCGGGAGATCGGCGTCGTCATCCTCGGTGACTTCGCCGGCATCGAGGAGGGGCAGCAGGTCAAGCGCACCGGCCGGGTGCTCTCGGTGCCGGTCGGCGACGGCTTCCTCGGCCGCGTGGTCAACCCGCTCGGCCAGCCGATCGACGGCCTCGGCGAGATCGCCAACGAGGGCTTCCGCGAGCTGGAGCTGCAGGCGCCCGAACGTGATGGCCCGGCAGCCGGTCAAGGAGCCGCTGCAGACCGGCATCAAGGCGATCGACGCGATGACCGCCGATCGGCCGGGGCCAGCGCCAGCTGATCATCGGCGACCGCAAGACCGGCAAGACCACGATCGCGCTCGACACGATCCTCAACCAGCGGGACAACTGGCGAGTCCGGCGACCCGAAGCAAGCAGGTGCGCTGCATCTACGTCGCGATCGGCCAGAAGGGCTCCACGATCGCCTCGGTGCAAGGGCATCCTGGAGGAGCACGGCGCGATGGAGTACACCACCATCGTCGCCTCGCCCGGCCTCCGACCCGGCCGGCTTCAAGTACCTCGCGCCGTACACCGGCTCGGCCATCGGCCAGCACTGGATGTACGCCGGCAAGCACGTCCTGATCGTCTTCGACGACCTGAGCAAGCAGGCCGAGGCGTACCGCGCGGTGTCGCTGCTGCTGCGCCGCCCGCCGGGCCGCGAGGCGTACCCGGGTGACGTCTTCTACCTGCACTCCCGCCTGCTGGAGCGCTGCGCGAAGCTCTCCGACGAGCTGGGCGGCGGCTCGATGACCGGTCTGCCGATCATCGAGACGAAGGCCAACGACATCTCGGCGTTCATCCCGACCAACGTCATCTCGATCACCGACGGCCAGATCTTCCTCGAGGCCGACCTGTTCAACCAGGGCGTCCGGCCGGCGATCAACGTCGGTACCTCGGTCTCCCGGGTCGGTGGCGCCGCGCAGGTCAAGCCGATGAAGAAGGTCGCCGGCTCGGCTGCGGCTGGACCTGGCCCAGTTCCGCGAGCTGGAGGCGTTCGCCGCCTTCGCCTCCGACCTGGACAAGGCCTCCCGGGCCCAGCTGGAGCGCGGTGCCCGCCTGGTCGAGCTGCTCAAGCAGCCGAACTACTCGCCGTACCCGGTGCGAGGAGCAGGTCGTCTCGGTCTGGGCCGGCACCGAGGGCAAGCTCGACGACATCCCGGTCGGCGACGTCCGCCGCTTCGAGTCGGAGTTCCTCGCAGTACCTGCGGCACTCGCACGAGGGCGTGCTCGCCGCGATCGCCGACAACAAGTGGGACGACGACATCGTCGCCACGCTGGACGAGGCGATCGCCGAGTTCAAGCAGATGTTCCTGGCCAAGGACGGACGAGCTGCGCGTCAACGAGGCGCCGGCCGAGGCGCTGGCGAGGGCGTGGAGACCAGGAGACGGTCACCCGCGTCAGGACGGCCGCCGCCGGCGAAGAAGTAGCGCATGGCCGGCTCAGGTACGCGTTCTTCGTCGGCGGATCCGCTCGACGCAGTCGACGAAGAAGATCACCAAGGCGATGGAGCTCGTGGCGACGAGCCGGATCGCCAAGGCGCAGGACCGGGTGGCGGCGTCGCTGCCGTACGCCGAGCGCCATCACCGGCGTGCTGACGGCGCTGGCGTCCAACGCGCGAATCGACCACCCGCTGCTGCACCCCGCGCGAGCGGTGCGGCGGGCCGGCGTGCTGCTCATCACCAGCGACCGGGGCCTGTGCGGCGGCTACAACGCCAACGCGATCCGGACGGCCGAGCAGCTGATCGCCGCGGCTGCGGGCCGAGGGCAAGGAGGCGGTGCTCTACGTGGTCGGGCGCAAGGGCGTCGACGTACTACCGGTTCCGCAACCGGCCGATCGAGGCGAGCTGGACCGGCTTCTCCGAGCAGCCGACCTTCGCCGACGCCCGCGAGGTCGGCGAGACGCTGATCAAGGCGTTCGTCGGCCGGCGCGGACGACGTGCGACGGCGCGGCGCCGGGGCGCGACGGCGTGCTCGGCGTCGACGAGCTGCACATCGTCACACCGAGTTCCAGCTCGCTGATGACCCAGACGCCGGTCGGCCGAACTTCCTCGCCCCGATGCAGGTCGAGGAGACCGAGCCGGACGAGGCCGAGGGGCTGCTGCCGGCGTACGAGTTCGAGCCGGAGGCCGGAGGCGCTGCTCGACGCGCTGCTGCCGAAGTACATCAACACGCGGATCTACGCGGCGTTGATCGACGTCGGCGGCGAGCGAGTCGGCGGCCCGGCGGCGGGCGATGAAGAGCGCGACCGACAACGCCGAAGAGATGATCGAGAAGCTACACGCGTGAGATGAACTCGGCCCGCCAGGCCGCGATCACCCAGGAGATCAGTGAGATCGTCGGCGGCGCGAACGCGCTGGCCGCGGCGGGAAGTGAAGTGTGATGACTGCCGCCAGTAGAGACCAAGACCGGCCACGGGCCGGGTGGTCCGGGTCATCGGCCCGGTCGTCGACGCCGAGTTCCCGCGCGACGCCATGCCGGAGATCTTCAACGCGCTGCACGTCGACGTGACCCTCGCCGGGGCGACGAAGACGCTGACCCTGGAGGTCGCCCAGCACCTGGGCGACAACATGGTCCGCGCCATCTCGATGCAGCCGACCGACGGCCTGGTCCGCGGCGCCGAGGTGCGCGACACCGGCTCGGCCGATCACGGTGCCGGTCGGCGACGTCGACCAAGGGCCACGTGTTCAACGCGATCGGCGAGTGCCTCAACCTCAAGCCGAGGGCGAGACGCTCGAGGTCAACGACCGGTGGGAGATCCACCGCAAGGCCGCCGGCCTTCGCCGACCTGGAGCCGAAGACCGAGATGCTGGAGACCGGCATCAAGGTGCTCGACCTGCTCGCCCCGTACGTCAAGGGCGGCAAGATCGGCCTGTTCGGCGGCGCCGGCGTGGGCAAGACGGTGCTCATCCAGGAGATGATCATCCGGGTGGCCCGCAACTTCGGTGGTACCTCGGTCTTCGCCGGCGTCGGCGAGCGCACCCGTGAGGGCAACGACCTCATCCTGGAGATGACCGAGTCCGGCGTCATCGACAAGACCGCGCTGGTCTTCGGCCAGATGGACGAGCCGCCGGGCACCCGGCTGCGGGTCGCGCTCTCCGCGCTGACCATGGCCGAGTACTTCCGCGACGTGCAGAAGCAGGAGGTGCTGCTCTTCATCGACAACATCTTCCGCTTCACCCAGGCCGGTTCCGAGGTCTCCACCCTGCTCGGCCGGATGCCGAGCGCCGTGGGTTACCAGCCGACCCTGGCCGACGAGATGGGCGAGCTGCAGGAGCGGATCACCTCGGTCCGGGGCCAGGCCATCACCTCGATGCAGGCGATCTACGTGCCGGCCGACGACTACACCGACCCGGCGCCGGCCACCACGTTCGCCCACCTGGACGCGACCACCAACCTGGAGCGGTCGATCTCCGACAAGGGCATCTACCCGGCCGTGGACCCGCTGGCGTCCTCGTCGCGGATCCTCGCCCCGGAGTTCGTCGGCGCCGGAGCACTACGCGGTGGCCACCGAGGTGAAGCGGATCCTGCAGCGGTACAAGGACCTGCAGGACATCATCGCCATCCTCGGCATGGACGAGCTCTCCGAGGAGGACAAGATCACCGTCGGCCGGGCCCGCCGGATCGAGCGCTTCCTGTCGCAGAACACCTACGCGGCCGAGCAGTTCACCGGCATCGAGGGCTCGTACGTCCCGGTCAAGGAGACCGTCGAGGCGTTCAAGAAGATCAGCGAGGGCGAGTACGACCACTTCCCCGAGCAGGCCTTCTTCATGTGCGGCGGTCTCGACGACCTGGAGCGCAAGGCCAAGGAGCTGATGAAGGGCTAGACCTCTCGGTCACCGTCCAGCGAAGGCCGCCCCGGCGCAGCCGGGGCGGCCTTCCGTCCGTTTCGGGGCCGGTGCTACGCACGATGTCCGGTTCGCGCGGCAAGCGGCTCGCCGGACGTGCGGGGTACCGTTCGTGGCACGCGCGCTCACGTCACGGAGCGTTGATCTCTGCAACGAATCGGTCGCGTGCGCCCGTCTTCCTAGTCGTGGGCGCGACGAATGGAGATGCTCGTGGGTAAGGCCGGCACGGAGCGGCGGCAAGCGGTCCATCTGGCGCGGGGTGCCCCGCTGGGCCCGGGTCTGCACCGTCTTCGGGGTGGTGCTGATGCTGCTCAGCGGCGCGGTGCTGGTCGGCTACCGAGACGCTGATGGCCCGCTACGAGGGCGCGGTCGGCAAGGCCGACCTCTTCGGCGACCAGGCGGCCGGCGCCCAGCGAGCGCAAGAGCGACATCAAGGGCCCGCTGAACATCCTGCTGGTCGGCATCGACCCCCGCAACCCGGAGACCGCCGCCGCTGGCCGACTCGATCATGATCCTGCACGTGCCGGCCGGCGATGGACCGGGCCTACCTCTTCTCGCTGCCGCGGGACCTGCTGCGTGGACATCCCGGCGTTCCCGAAGGCCGAACTTCGCCGGGCGGCACCGACAAGCTCAACGCGGCGATGTCGTACGGCAGCCGGGTGCCCGGGCGAGCAACCCGGACGCCGCGCGCGGGCTTCGAGCTGCTGGCCAAGACGGTGCAGCAGGTCACCGGCATCGAGCGCTTCGACGCCGGCGCGATCATCAACTTCACCGGCTTCAAGAAGATCGTCGACGCGATGGGCGGCGTCGACATGTACATCGAGCGGGACGTGCAAGTCCGAGCACCGCAAGCCGGACGGCAAGCACGCGCCAGCGGCAACCCGGACGGCGAGGGCTACGTCGGCCCGCAGGCGGAGTACAAGAAGGGCAACCAGCACCTCAACGGCTGGCAGGCGCTGGACTACGTCCGCCAGCGCTACCCGAAGAACGGCGTGCCGGACGCCGACTACGGCCGGCAGCGCCACCAGCAGCAGTTCGTCAAGGCGATGGTCGGCCAGGCGTTCAGCGCCGACGTGGTGACCAACCCGATCAAGCTGGACCGGGTGCTCCGCGCCGCCGGCCAGTCGCTGATCTTCAACGGCCGGGGCAACAGCGTGGTCGACTTCGCGCTCGCGCTGCAAGGACATCCGCTCGGACACGATCGAGATGATCAAGCTGCCCGGCGGGGGCATCGGCACCGGCACGGCGTACCAGGGCGAGCGGCTCCAGCCGGCGGCGCAGGACTTCTTCACCGCCCTGCGCAACGAGCAGGTCGACGCCTTCCTGCTGGAGCACCCCGACTTCAAGCAGAAGACAGTACTGAGCGCGAGCGGGCTCCGGCGCACGTCGGGGCCGCACGGCGGCCGTGGCGCAGTCTCGCCACCCGCGTTGGGTGGCGCCGCGGCGTCGCGACTAGACTTTCGGCAATCCGCCGCCGCAGCAAGGAGACAGCGTGGCAAAGCAGCTTCACGTCGAGCTCGTAGCCGTCGAGGAGAAGGTCTGGTCCGGTGAGGCCGAGATGGTCGTCGCCCGGACGACCGAGGGTGAGCTCGGTGTGCTGCCGGGGCACGCGCCGCTGCTCGGCCAGCTCGCCGAGCCCGGCCAGGTCCGCATCAAGCAGGCCGGCGGCGAGCAGGTCGCCTACGACGTCGCCGGCGGCTTCCTCTCGGTGACCGGCGAGGGCGTCACCGTCCTCGCCGAGAGCGCCACCCCGGCCACTCCGCGCGAGCCGCTGAGCCGACCCGCCGATGGAGATCGTGGAAGGGATCGGAATCGGCGTCGCGGTCATCCTCGCCGCGCTTCTGATCCTCTTCGTCCGGCGGGCCCTGGTCACCCGCAGCGGTGGCATCATCCGGCTCAGCGTCCGGGTCACCACGATGCTCGACGGCCGTGGCTGGTCGCCCGGCTTCGGCCGGTTCGTCGGCGACGAGCTCCGCTGGTACCGGATGTTCAGCTTCGCCCTGC
>CAVRMH010000019.1:0-8905 GCA_963721775.1 uncultured Actinomycetota bacterium
CAACGGGTGGCGCTGCCCACTGTGGTGTGGGCAGCGCTACAGGTCGCCGTCCCGGGTCGACCAGCGCCGCCCGCTGGTCGCTGCGGCGCCGCTCACATGTCCGGAATCGTCCCGCGGTGCCCCGAGTGGGATTCGAACCCACACTGGATGGTGTTTGAGACCATTGGCTCTGCCAGTTGGCCTATCGGGGCGTGCGGGTCATCATGCCATCCGCCACTAGGCTCGCTGGCGTGGTCGACGCGCAGCGCCCGGTGGTCCGCACGTCGTCATCGCCGAGGACGAGGCGCTGATCCGGCTGGACCTGCGGGAGATGCTCGAGGAGGAGGGCTACCGGGTCGTCGCCGAGGCCGCCGACGGTGAGACCGCGGTCGACCTGGTCACCGAGCACCGCCCCGACCTGGTCGTCCTGGACGTGAAGATGCCCCGGCTGGACGGCATCTCGGCCGCCGAGCGCATCGCCGCTGCACGGATCGCCCCGGTCGTCATGCTCACGGCGTTCTCCCAGCGCGAGCTGGTCGAGCGGGCCCGGGCGGCCGGCGCGATGGCGTACCTGGTCAAGCCGTTCAGCAAGGCGGACCTGGTGCCGGCGGTCGAGATGGCGATGGCCCGCTTCGACGAGCTGACGGCCCTGGAGAGCCAGGTCACCGACCTGCAGGAGCGGCTGGAGACCCGCAAGCTGGTCGATCGCGCCAAGGGCCTGCTGCAGGACGCGGCACGGGCTCGACGAGGCGGCGGCGTACCGCTGGGTGCAGACGCACCTCGATGGACCGCCGGCTGACCATGCGCCAGGTCGCCGAGCTGGTGCTGGCGGAGCCGGCGTCCGACCAGGCGTGACGGCGGCGTCGCAGCCGGGGCTCCGGAGGTCACGACTCGGCAACGACCCTAGGGCTGTTGGGGCTGTTGCGCGGCAGCGGGGCCGCGGGGGTCGGTAGGTTCATCGCGTCAGGCGCAGGCCGCCTGCGCGGTCCGGCATGGACCGCGGACCCTTTCAAAGGAGATGGTTCATGATCCGCCCCACCCCGCTATGGCGGTCGGTCGCGGTCCTGGGTGTCGCCGGTCTCGGCGCTGACCGCCTGTGGCGGCAGCAGTGACAGCACCTCGACCACCGAGAAGTCCAGCGACGCGGCATCGAGCTCCGCGCCCGCGGCCGCGAAGGGCGACGGCACGCTGAAGATCGGCACGCTGCTCCCGCAGACCGGCTCGCTGGCCTTCCTCGGCCCGCCCGAGTTCGCCGGCGTGGACCTCGCGCTCCAGCGACATCAACGACGCCGGCGGCGTGAACGGCAAGCAGGTCGAGAAGGTCGACTCCGACTCCGGAGACACCTCGACCGACACCGCCTCGCAGTCCGTCGACCGCCTGCTCTCCAACAACGTCGACGCCATCGTCGGCGCCGCCTCGTCCAGCGTCTCGCTCTCGGTGATCGACAAGATCATCGGCGCGGGCGTCGTGCGAGATCTCGCCGGCCAACACCTCCGACGAGCTCACGACGTACGCCGACAAGGGCCTGTACTTCCGCACCGCCCCGCCGGACGTGCTCCAGGGCCGCGGTCGCTCGGTGACAACATCGTCGCCGACGGCAACAGCACCGTCGGCATCATGGCGCTGCAGGACTCCTACGGCACCGGGCCTGGCCAAGATCGGTGACCGAGTCGTTCACCGATGGCGGCGGCCAGGTCGTCGAGCAGGTCATCTACGACCCGAAGGCCGCGACGTTCAGCACCGAGGTCGGCAAGATCAAGGCTGCCGACCCCGAGGCGATCGCCTGATCGGCTTCGACGAGACCAAGAAGATCATCCCCGAGCTCGTCAAGCAGGGCATCGGCCCGCCGACGAAGAAGCTCTACTTCGTCGACGGCAACACTCGCCGACTACTCGAAGGACTTCGCCGAAGGGCACGCTGAACGGCGTCAAGGGCACCCTCCCGGGTGTCGCCGCGACCGAGGACTTCAAGACGCGGCTGCTGACGGTCAACCCGAAGCTCACCGACTTCGCCTACTCGCCGGAGTCCTACGACGCCGTCGATCCTGATCGCGCTGGCCGCCTACCGCGGCCAAGGACGACGCAGGACGTCGATCGCGTCCAAGATGCAGGACGGTCAGCGAGGGCGGCACGAAGTGCTCGACTCGTACAGGACTGCATCGACCTGCTGAACGAGCGGCAAGGACATCGACTACGACGGCGTGAGCGGTCCGTTCGACTTCAACGACAACGGTGACCCGAAGCAAGGCCACCATCGGCATCTACCAGTACGGCGCCGACAACAACTACTCGTTCGTCGAGGCGAAGAGCGGCAAGATCTGACCAGCACGGTCAGCGTCTGACAGCTCGCAACGAGAGGGCCCGGCCGTCACGGCCGGGCCCTCTGTCTTGTCGTCGGGACGCACGCGGCGGGGTGCGGCCGGCTCGGTCGGGGCCGGTTGACCGCGATCTCCCATCATCGGAGGGAGTTTCGCGCTCGAGGGAGACCCGATCGGGTATCCGATGCTGGGGAAACGGGCGGGTGCGGACCCGGCTGCCCGCGCCGGGGCGGTCAGGCCTTGGCGAGGGTGCCGAGGTAGAGCTCGATGACCTTCGGGTCGTTCGCCAGGTCCTCGCCGCGACGCCGTGTAGGCGTTGCGGCCCTGGTCGAGCACGTAGCCGCGGTCGCAGATCTGCAGGCAGCGGCGGGCGTTCTGCTCGACCATGATCACCGACACGCCGGTCCGGTTGATCTGCCGGGTGCGGACGAACACCTCGTCCTGCAGCGCCGGGGACAGGCCGGCCGACGGCTCGTCGAGCAGCAGCACCGACGGCTCCATCATCAGGGCCCGGCCCATCGCCACCATCTGGCGCTCGCCGCCGGACAGCGACCCGGCCCGCTGCGCGCGCCGGTCGCCGAGCGCGGGGAAGAGTCCGGTGACGAACTCGAAGCGCTGCTTGAACTTCTTGGGGGCCTGGTAGACCCCCATCTGGAGGTTCTCCTCGATGGTCAGGCTGGGGAACACGTTGTTGTTCTGCGGCACGAAGCCGACGCCCTTGGCGACCAGCCGGTTCGCCTTGAGGCCGGTGATGTCCTCGCCGCGCAGCGTGATGCCGCCGCGCGTGACCCGGACCAGGCCGAACATCGCCTTCAGCAGGGTCGACTTGCCGGCGCCGTTGGGCCCGATGATGCCCGACCAGCTCGCCGTCGTTGCACGTAGAAGTCGCAGCCGTTGAGGATGTTGACGCCCGGCACGTAGCCGGCGACGAGCTCGTCGGCGCGCAGCAGCGCGTCGGCGGCCGCGGCCTCGTGCGCGGTGCGGTCCTCGCGGGAGATCTCGTGCGTCTGGGCCGCGATGTGGTGCGGCGTGGTCGGAGCCGATCTCGGTCGCCTCGAGGCTCGAGTAGGTCTCGGCGCCCGCGGCCCGGCCGGGCTCGTTGGCGCCGGCGCTCGTTCGCCGCGGGACCGTCCTGCTTGCTCACGACTTCTCCTCGTTCTCGGCGCGCTCCCGTTCGAGGCCTCCTCGGCCTCGGCGAGCACCTGCTGCTCGTCCTCCTCGGTGAGGGCGGCGTCGTGGTGCGAGCCGAGGTAGGCGTCGATGACCGGCTGGTCGCCCATGACGGCGTCCGGCGGCCCCTCGGCGATGACCTGGCCCTGGGCCATCACGATCACCCAGTCGCTGATGTCGCGCACCATGTCCATGTCGTGCTCGACGAACAGCACGGTCATGCCCTCCTCGCGCAGGTCCTTGACGTGGCCGAGCAGCGACTGGGTCAGCGCCGGGTTCACGCCGGCCATCGGCTCGTCGAGCATGACCATCTCCGGGCTCGACCATCAGCGCCCGGGCCATCTCGAGCAGCTTGCGCTGGCCACCGGACAGGCTGCCGGCGAAGTCCTCGCGCTTGGCGTCGAGCTTGAACCGCGCCAGCAGGTCGTCGGCCCGCTCGGTGATCTCCCGTCTCCTGGCCGCGCCCAGATGCCGCGGAACAGCGCGGCGAAGACGCTTCTCGCCCTTCTGGCCGGTGGCGCCGAGCCGCATGTTCTCGATCACGGTGAGCTTGGACAGCGCCTTGGTGAGCTGGAAGGTGCGCACCATGCCCAGCCGGGCCACCTTGTGCGGCGGGCACGCCCTTGAGCTGACTTGCCGTCGAACGACCAGTCGCCCGTCGTCGGGCTGGTCGAAGCCGGTGAGCAGGTTGAAGAAGGTCGTCTTGCCGGCGCCGTTGGGGCCGATCAGCGCGGTGATGGCGCCGCGCTGGATCTCGACGTGCTCGACGTCGACGGCGGTGAGGCCGCCGAAGTGCCGCACGATGCCGTCGGCGACCAGGATCGGGTCGGGCTTCTTGGCGCCCGGCTCGTGGGGCACGTCGGCGAGCGCCGCGGGCAGCGTCGCGCTGGCCGCGGCGGGTGCCGAGCCCGGGTGACGTCCGGTGCTCGGCCGCGGTCGGCTCGGTGGTCAGCGGGCATCGAGCGCCATCTCCCTCCGGTCGCCGAAGATCCCCTGCGGTCGGAAGATCATCAGCAGCATGAGCAGCAGGCCGACGAGCATGAAGCGGAACTGGCCGACCTGGGTGTTGTTGATGACCGACGCCGGAGATGTAGCCGGCGTCGATGGCCTCGTTGAGGACGTTGTCGGTGAAGGACGAGCACGACCCAGAAGATCATCGGCGCCGACGACCGGGCCCGACGACCCGGGCCGCGCCGCCGAGGATGAGGACGGTGTAGGCGAAGAACGTGATGTCGGTGCCGAAGATGTCCGGCTGGATGGAGGCCTGGCCGAGGGCGAAGATGAAGCCGCCGAGGCAGCCGATCACGCCGCCGATGATCAGGCTCTGCATCTTGTAGGCGTAGACGTTCTTGCCGAGGCTGCGCACGGCGTCCTCGTCCTCGCGGATCGCCTTGAGCACCCGGCCCCACGGGCTGCGCATCAGCAGGAACACGACGAGGCAGGACAGCGCCGACCAGGATCCAGCCGACGATGAGCACCCACATCTGGCGCTCGTTGAAGCCGAACGGGCCGAGGCTGTACTCGCCCTCCGGGAAGGGGTTGAGCGCGTAGAAGTCGTCGGCGAAGGCCTGCCTGCCGTCGGAGCCGCCGAAGGTCTCCTCGAAGGTCACCGAGCGCACGATGAGCCGGATGATCTCGGCCGCGGCGATGGTGACGATGGCGAGGTAGTCGGCTCGCAGCCGCAGCGTCGGGACGCCGAGCAGCAGGGCCAGCACGACGGCGCCGAGCATGCCCGATGACGATGCCCACCCAGAACGGCAGGCCGATAGGTCGACACGGTCACGGCGAGGCCGTAGGCCGCGACGGCGAGGAAGCCGGCCTGGCCGAAGTTGAGCAGGCCGGTGTAGCCGAACTGCACGTTGAGGCCGATGGCCGCCAGCGCGAAGACGATCGCCTGCGACGCCGACGGAGGCCTCGAGGGCGTTGTTGATGATCCGGTCCAGTCCATGGGATTCTCCGTTCCGCCTCAGCCGACTCGCTCGCGGCGGCCGAGGATGCCCTGCGGCCGGACGAGGAGGATGACGATCAGGATGCCGAGCGCGCCCACGTTCTTGAGCTCGGCAGGG
This sequence comes from uncultured Actinomycetota bacterium, assembly GCA_963721775.1. Taxonomy (GTDB): domain Bacteria; phylum Actinomycetota; class Actinomycetes; order Propionibacteriales; family Nocardioidaceae; genus Nocardioides. The sequence continues at coordinate 5,534 of CAVRMH010000019.1, forward strand.
ATCCACAGCGTCGACAGCTGAGATGAACAGGCCGACGACGAGGCAGCCGACGAGGGCGCCGTACGCCGTGCCCAGGCCGCCGAGCGTGACGCCGGCGAAGATGAGCAGCAGGATCTGGAAGCCCATCTGGAAGTTGACGCCGCTGGGCGAGGCCGAGCAGGATGCCGCCCAGGCCGGCGAGCGCCGCGCCGACGACCCACACGACGCGGATGACGCGGTCGACGTCGATGCCGGACGCCGACGCCAGCGCGGGGTTGTCGGACGACCGCGCGGGTCGCCTTGCCGATCCGGGTGCGCTGCAGCGCGATGATCGTCGCCAGCAGGACGACGACCGCGACGGCCATCGAGACGTAGTCGATCGGCGGCCAGGTCGACCGGGCCGATGCTGATGCCCTCCTGCGCCTTGGTAGTCGGCGTACTGGCCGGGTGTCGCCGCGCGAACAGGAACAGGAAGAGGTAGCGCAGGAAGATGGCCAGGCCGATCGAGACGATCATCATGGCGATCAGGCCGGTGCCGCGGCTTGCGCAGCGGTTTCCAGAGCACGGCGTCGTTCAGCCAGCCGAGACGCCCGCAGAGCACGAGCGCGATCGCGGCCGCGGGAAGAACGGCAGCCCGCCGAAGTCCGGCAGCAGCGGCAGGTTGCCGGTGCTGATCCAGAAGGTCATCAGGGCGCCGATGGTGACGAGCTCGCCGTGGGCGAAGTTGGTGAGCCCGGTGGTGCCGAAGATCAGGGACAGGCCCACCGCGGCCAGCGCGATGATCAGCCCGAACCGGAATCCTTCCGCCGTGAGCTGGACGGCCTGGCTCCACTTGCTCTCGACCACCCGGGTGCTCTTGCCGAGGGGGAACAGCACCGGCTTCTGCTGCCCGAACAGGACCGGGACCTTCAGCGACTCCTTCGACGGGTCGGTGAGGTTGACGCCCTTGGGCAGCGACTTGGTGTCGATGGTCACCGTGTAGCTGCCGGGGCGGGGCACCGGGATCGTCCACCGGCCGTTCTTGTCGCTGGTTGCGCTGCCCGAGAAGCCGCCGTTGCCCTTGGCCGTCACCTTGACGCCCTCGTAGGCGACCCGGTCGCCCTTCTTGAGCTGGAACATGAAGCCGAAGATGGATTCGCCGTCCGCCTGCGCGGCGCCGGCGCCCATGCCGAGCACGACGACGAGGGCGGAGAGCAGGGCCGCAAGGAAGAAGGCGACTCGTGTGCGCACCAGGGCACCTCCGGGTCGGGGGCGGGCGGGATCGGCTCACCGGTGGCCGGGAGCATAGTGCCCCGCTTCACGGCTGAACGAGAAGACACCGGGTTGGTTTGTGGCGCCGGTCCAGGGCCGGATCCGGCGGGGCGGGATGTCGGAGATCGCCCGGCTTCCGAATTTCCCCGGCTGATCATCTCGCGCTACCGGGGTCGAGGGGCGTAGGGTCCGGCCCGGCTGTACGGGGCAGTCTGTCGGGTTCGATCCAGGGGTGCCGTGCGCCCCATGAGCCGATGGAGGGGTCCGTGGCGCGTTCGCTGCCCGTGGTCAGAGAAGCCACCGCCGACGACGTACCCGCCATGACCCAGATGTGGGGCGAGCTGCGCGACATCGGCAGCCGGATGGAACGCCTCATCCCGGGACCGGACGACGCGGCGATGCGCGAGCGGCTCCTCACCGTGGCGGCCGACCCCGAGGCCCGGGCCATGGTCGCCCTGGTCGACGGCGAGGTGGCCGGCATGGTGCTGCTCATGGCCACCGACTACGCGCCGCTGTTCGAGCAGCGCTCGGTGCACACGCACTACCTGCACGTGCGGGACGGCTACCGGCGGCGCGGGGTCGGGAAGGCGCTGCTCGCGGCCGCGGTGACCTATGCCGACGAGGTCGGCGCCGAGCACATCATGACCAGCGTGCTGCCGCAGATGCGGGAGACCCAGCGCTTCTACGCCCGGCTGGGCTTCGCCCCGGTGGTCGTCCGCCGGTCCGCCGCGGTCAGCACCCTGCGCCGGCGTCTCGCGCCCGCCGGGTCTCGCGACCGTCAACGACGGCCTGCTCGCCCGGCGACGCACGCTGCGCCGGGTGCGGGCCGCCGTCGCCCGCGTCGGCGACTGAGCGCCGTACGCCGGGAGAGGCGGCCGGTCAGCCGCCCGGCGCGACGTCCCGCAGCAGGCAGGTGATGCCGCGAGGTGCAGGTCAGCCGGCCGCTCTCGTCGGTGATCTCGATCTGCCAGGCCGCCATCGTGCGAGCCGAGGTGCAGCGGGGTGGCCACGCCGGTCACCGCGCCCGGACGCGGGCCGCCCGGTGATGGGTGGCGTTGACGTCGAGCCCGACCGCCACCCGGTCGCTGCCCGCGTGCAGCGCCGACCCGATCGAGCCCAGCGTCTCGGCCAGCACGACCGACGCGCCGCCGTGCAGCAGGCCGTACGGCTGGGTGTTGCCCTCGACGGGCATCGTGGCGACCAGCCGGTGCGGCGAGGCCTCGGTGAACTCGATGCCCATCCGCTCGGCCAGGCTGCCCGGGGGCCCAGCGCCACGGTGCCGGGAGGTCGAGCGAGCCGGGGGTAGGTCGTCCGGTGACGTCAGGATCGGGGCGGGAGACCGTGTCGCCAGCGCCGACTAGGATCGGACCCGTGCCCGCCGCCGACCCGCCCCGACCCGCCGACCGCTGCTCCTCGACGGCCACTCGCTGGCCTACCGGGCCTTCTACGCCCTGCCGGTCGAGAACTTCTCGACCACGACCGGTCAGCCGACCAACGCCGTCTACGGCTTCACCTCGATGCTCATCAACTGCCTGCGCGACGAGGAGCCGACCCACGTCGCGGTGGCCTTCGACGTGTCGCGCCAGACGTTCCGCACCGAGGATGTTCGCCGACTACAAGGCCAACCGGCGCGAGCCTCCCGAGGAGTTCAAGGGCCAGGTCGCGCTGGTGCAAGGAGGTGCTGCGACGGCGCTGCGGATCCCGTCGCTGGAGGTCGAGGGCTACGAGGCCGACGACGTGATCGCGACCCTGACCCGCGGGCGGTGGCGCAGGGCTTCGAGGTCGACATCGTCACCGGCGACCGCGACGCCTTCCAGCTCGTGGGCGACCGGGTGACCGTGCTCTACCCGAGCAAGGGCGTCTCGGACCTGGCGCGGATGACCCCGGCCGCCGTCGCAGGAGCAAGTACGGCCTGACGCCGGCGCAGTACCCCGACTACGCGGCGCTGCGCGGCGACCCCAGCGACAACCTGCCCAGCGTCCCCGGCGTGGGCGAGAAGACCGCGGCCAAGTGGGTGCGCGAGTTCGGCTCGCTCGAGGCGCTGGTCGCGCGGGTCGACGAGGTGCAGGGCAAGGCCGGCCAGTCCCTGCGCGATCACCTCGCCCAGGTGGTGCAGCAACCGGCGGCTGACCGAGCTGGTCC
>CAVRMH010000020.1:0-24932 GCA_963721775.1 uncultured Actinomycetota bacterium
GACCCGCTCGAGCTCGACCTGGTCGACCTGGTGTCGGTGTCCATGACCGTGCTCGACGGGCCGCACCGGCAGACCTACACCAGCCGAGGTCGACCTCCGGAACCGGAACCAGAACTGATGGAGCATCCCATGACCACCGGCCAGGAACCTCGCGACCGCGGATCGGCGATGATCATCACCCTGATGGTGCTCGCGCTGGTCACCGCGTTGTCGACCACGGTCGCCGTCGTCACGATCGACAACCTGGTCAGGGCTCACGACGGGCCCAGCAGGCCGGGGCGGCTCTCGCCGCGGCCGACGCCGGCATCGCCCAGGCGATGAGCTACCTGCGCAACAACGGCGTGCGGGACCTGAAGTGCACGGCCGCGGCCCCCGCCGTCGGCGGACTGCACCACCCGGGACTGGGGCTCGGGCAAGCAGGTGTCAGGTGACCCTTCCCGGCAGCGTCCGGCCAGTCCTACCGGTGTGGATCGAGGCGGTCCGGCCGTTCCCGACGAACGACCCGGGCAGCTACCGGATCCACTCCACCGGCACGGCGGCCGGGCCGGCCTCCCGCGAGGTCGTCACCGACGTGTCCGTGACCACGACCCCGGTGCCGAAGGGCATCTTCGCGCGCACCATCAACGGTGGCGGCGACGCGTCCGTCGCCCGGGAGAGCATCTTCTCGACCGGCTGCGTCTACAACCGCTCGAAGATCCAGATGTCCGGCACCGATGTCGCCTACGGGATCCCGGTCGCCGTGCACTCGTCGCAGATCATCACCGACTCCAACGGCAGCGGACAGTACTGCCCGACGACCAACAAGCCGATCCACCGGGACAACTCCGGCAACCCGAAGCCGTGAGCACCGACACCGCTCCGCTGAAGGACTACCGCTACGACCAGGACTCGCTCGGCGGGGACCTGACGCAGCACCGACTTGCGCCTCGGTCCAGAGCGGCTATCCGACGTACTACGGAGCCGCAGAACCTCGACGGGGACGGCCGGGAACGACGTCCACGGCTCGTACATCAAGGACGACGCCACGCTGTTCAAGCTGTTCGGGATCAGGAGCCCGGTCCTGACCCAGTCGCAGATCGACCAGATGCGCACGATCGCCCAGGCCCAGCGGCAACTACTGGACCTCGGCCACGGGCTGGTCGAGCCCCGACGAGGCCAACGCGGTCATGTTCTTCGACCTCAAGGGCACGATCCGTCGGAGCAACGGTGGACCTCAACGACATCACCGGGTTCGGCCGGGCCGCGAACGTCGCGGTGGGCGACGCGCCTGCACGACGCGGTCGCTGATCATCCTCGTCGACGGCGGCAACGTGAAGCTGAACTCCAACCAGCAGCTCGCGGCCTCGGTGTTCCTGCTGTCCGGCGCGCCGTACGGCCAGGTGTTCAAGGCGAACGGTACGTCGAACTTCATCGGCACGATCTACGCCGACACGGTGAACCTCACCGGCACGGCCGACCTGTCCTTGGACACGTGCTTCCTGTGCCAACGTGAGCCCGGCGCTGCTGGACTTCAGCGCTCGGCAACTACCGCGAGCTCGACCGCTGACCGGTGCCGCTGACCGCTGCGGTGGCGCTCAGCCGGCCGGCTCCTGGCGAGCGGCCGTCAGCTGCGGACAGATCTCCGCCATGTCGGCGCGCATCTCCGCCTTCGCGGCGTGCCAGGCCCGGTTCGAGGGCTCGCTCATCCCCGCGGTGATCTCGCTCAGGTCGCGCTCGATCTTCGCCGCGTAGTCCTTCACCTTCAGGTCTTCGCGGGTCTCCAGGTCGGCATGCACCCGACGGTGGAACTCATGGAACCGTTTGGCTTGTTCGTTGAGTCCCTTGACCCGGCTGGTCGTCCAGGCCTGCAGAGCCGCGATGGCCGCCGTGAACAGCGCCACCGAGGCGACCACGATCCGCCCGATCGTCGAGTCCTCGCTCTGGAGCGTCATGAAGACGGTGGTGCCGGTGAGGGCACTCACCACCGCTGTCGCACCACCCAGCCAGGGAAGCCACTGGTAGCGCGCCACGGCCTTCTTCGACGCCTTGCAGTAGGTCCAACCGTCGCGCCAGGTCTGGAGCACGAGTCCTGAGATCTCGGAACGATCCTCGGCGGGTTTGTCCCCGTTGGTCGGCTCCGCCTCCGCGGGAACGACCAGAACGACTTCAAAGTCACGTGTCATCACAATTCACCCCACGCTCATGATGCGGGGTCCACGGTCACTCGGGTCAGAGGCGAAGGGCCGCACCGGACGGGTCGAGCTACCCGTCGTGCGGCCGGTCGGGACGAGCTCGCCGGACGGTCAGCCGATGAGGTCGAAGACCTTGAAGATCGGCATGTACAGGGCGATGATCATCGACCCGACGATGCCGCCGAGGAAGGCGATCATCAGCGGCTCGATCAGCGCGGTGAGCGCCTCGGTGGTGGCCTCGACCTCCTGGTCGTAGAACTCGGCGATCTTGGTGAGCATCTGGTCGATCGCGCCGGTCTCCTCGCCGGAGGCGATCATCTGCACCACCATCGGCGGGAACACCTCGTGCTCGGCGAGCGGGCCGGCGACGGACTCGCCGCGCCGGACCGAGTCCTGCACGGCCTTGAGCGCCCGGGAGATCACGACCGACCCGGTGGTCTCCGAGACGATCTCGAGCGACTGCAGGATCGGGACGCCGGAGGAGAGCAGCGTGCCGAGGTTGCGGGCGAAGCGGGCGAGCGCGAGCTTCTGGAAGAGCTTGCCGAACACCGGCAGCCGCAGCTTCGAGCGGGTCGACCACGTTGCGGACCCGCCGGCGTCTTGCCGTACTTGCGCCACCACCAGACGAAGCCGACGACCGCCGACGATCATCACCGGCAGCATGTAGCGCATCGACTTCGACAGGAACACGAGCACCTTGGTGGGCAGCGGCAGCTCGCCGCCGAGGTCCTTGAACATCCCGTAGAACACCGGCACGACGAAGACCAGCATGCCGATGCACATCAGGATCGCGAGGACGAAGACGACGACCGGGTAGGTCAGCGCGGCCTTGATCTTGCCGCGCAGCTTCACCTCGGCCTCGAAGTTGTCGGCGATCTGGCGCATGGTCACGTCGAGGAACCCGCCGGCCTCGCCGGCCTTGGTCATGTTGACCATCAGCGGCGGGAACACGTTCGGCGCCTTGGCGAACGACGCCGAGAGGCTCATGCCCGCCTCGACGTCCTGCTTCACCTGGCGCAGCACCTTGCGCAGCTCGGGGTTCTCGGCCTGCTCCGACAGGATCGTCAGGCCGCGCAGCATGGTCAGGCCGGCGTCGATCATCGTCGCGAACTGGCGCGAGAACACCGCGAGGTCCTTGAGTCTTGATCCGCTTCTTGCGGCCGAGCTTGATCTCGCGCTGCATGCCGACGTTGAGCGGGCGCACGTCGAGCGGGACGTAGCCCATCGCCATCAGCTTCTCGGCGACGGCCGCCTCGGAGACCGCCTCGACCTTGCCCTCGGCGAACTTCCCCTTGGCGTCCTTGACCTTGTAGGCGTACTGCTGGTGGTGGGCACGGTCTAGCCCAGCTCTGCGAGGTGGGCGAGGAGCTCGAGCCGACGAGGGTGTCGAAGTCGGCCCGGTTGGAGCAGTACTCGACGCCGGCCTCGTAGGTGATCCGGCCCGACTTCACCAGGGCGGCGAGGTGCGCGTTGAGCGTCTGCATGCCGTCCCTGGCGCCGGCCTGCAGGGCGCCCTGGATCTGCTGGAGCTTGTCGTCGCGGATCATCGCCCGGATCCCGGAGTTGCAGACCATCACCTCGAGCGCGGCGACCCGGCCCTTGCCGTCGGCGGTCTTCACCAGCGCCTGGCACACGACGCCCTGCAGCGTCGCGGCGAGCTGGGTGCGCACCTGCTGCTGCTGGTCGGCGGGGAAGACGTCGACGATGCGGCTGATCGTGTCCTGCGCCGACTGCGTGTGCAGCGTGGCGAACACCAGGTGGCCGGTCTCGGCGGCGGTCAGCGCCACCGAGATGGTGTCGAGGTCACGGAGCTCGCCGACCAGGATCACGTCGGGGTCCTGGCGCAGCACGTGCTTGAGCGCCGTCCGGAAGCCGTGGGTGTCGTGGCCGACCTCGCGCTGGTTGACCAGGCAGCCCTCGTGCTTGTGCAGGAACTCGATCGGGTCCTCGATGGTCATGATGTGGCCGCGCCGGCGTCTTGTTCACCTGGTCGATCACCGCGGCCAGCGTGGTCGACTTGCCGGAGCCGGTCGGGCCGGTGACGAGGACCAGGCCGCGCTTGAGGTGGGCGAAGCTCTCGACGACGGGCGGCATGCCGAGTACGTCGAGCGGCAGGATCTCCCAGGGGATCATCCGCATCACCGCGCCGACCGAGTCGCGCTGCTGGAACACGTTGACGCGGAAGCGCGCGTGTCCGGGGACGGCGTAGGCGAAGTCGAGCTCGAGGTCCTCCTCGAACGCTTGCGCTGCCGCTCGGTCATGATCCCGTAGAGCGTCTGGCGCAGCTGCTCGGGCGTGAGCCGCGGGTAGCCCTCGATCGCCTGCATCTCGCCGCTCTTGCGGACCGTCGGGGGCGCCCCGACGGTCAGGTGCAGGTCGGACCCGCCGACCCCCAGCACGTGGATGAGCAGGTCGTCGAGGACCATGCGCTGGGCGGTGGGCGCGTTCGGCTCCGCCAGCGCTCGCGGCTCGGCGCCTGGGTGGACAGCGACCGGGGCCGGCGCGGCCGCTGCGGGCCGGGCGGGTGCTGGCGCGGCGTACGCGGGCGGTGCCGCGGGGGCGGGCGTCGGCGCGGGCGCGACCGGGGTCGCGCCACCGGCGAGGGGGAGCCCGAAGCTGCCCAGTGCAGGGGGCGAGCGGCGGGGGCGTGGTCTGCTCGGTCACGGTGTTCCTCGTCCGGGTGGGGCCAGGGCCGGGCCCGTCCGTGGAGAGGCCCATCCAGGTCTTCGGTCCGGGAACCGCCCCGCTTGAGGGCCGCAGCCGGAAACGCGCCGACTCGGCGGGTCCGGACGGCGAGTGCCGGGCGGCGGAGGACGCGCCGGGTCGGCGTCAGACGACGACGCGGAGGACCTCTTCGATCGAGGTGCGGCCCTGGCTGACCTTGAGCCAGCCGTCCTCGCGCAGGCGTGGCCATGCCCTGCGTCGCGCGCGGCCCGGTTGATCTCGTCGGTCGAGGCGCGCGCGACGGCGAGCCGCTCGATCTCCTCGGTCACCGTCATCACCTCGTGCAGGGCGAGCCGGCCGCGGTAGCCGGTGCCGGCGCACGACGTGCAGCCCCTGCGGGCCGGTACAGCGTCGGCAGCGGGTCGCCCTCGGTCCACGGGAACCGCACGTCGAGCAGCTCCTGGCCCGTCGGCTCGTAGGCCTCCCGGCAGCGCTCGCACAGCGACCGGCACAGCCGCTGCGCGAGTACGGCGTCCAGTGCGGACCCCACCAGGAACGGCTCGATCCCCATCTCGACGAGCCGGGTCACCGCCGACGGGGCGTCGTTGGTGTGCAGGGTGGACAGCACCAGGTGCCCGGTGAGCGCCGCCTCGACCGCGATCTGGGCGGTCTCGTGGTCGCGGATCTCACCGATCAGCACGATGTCGGGGTCCGAGCGCAGGATCGACCGCAGCGCCGAGGCGAACGTCAGGCCGGCGCGCGCGTTGGTCTGCACCTGGTTGATGCCGGGCAGCCGGTACTCCACCGGGTCCTCGACGGTGATCACGTTGACGTCGGGCCGGTTCAGCAGGTTGAGCGTGGCGTAGAGCGTCGTCGACTTGCCGGAACCGGTCGGCCCGGTGGCCAGGATCATCCCGTAGGGCTTGGTGAACGAGGTCGGCGAAGCGGCTGGTAGTTGGCCTCGCTGAACCCGAGGTCCTCCAGGCCGAGCCGGGCCGTGGAGTTGTCGAGGATCCGGGCGACGACCTTCTCGCCCCACACCGTCGGCAGGGTCGCGATCCGCAGGTCGACCTTGCGGCCCTGGTGGTTCACCGAGAGCCGGCCGTCCTGCGGCAGCCGCCGCTCGGCGATGTTCATGTCGGCCATGATCTTGAGCCGCGAGATCACGCCGTTCTGGATGTTCTTGGGGGAGCGGTGCGCGTCGTGCAGCACGCCGTCGATCCGGTAGCGCACCCGCAGGTCGTGCTCGGTCGGCTCGAGGTGGATGTCGGAGGCCCGGTCGCTGATCGCCTGGGTGATCAGCAGGTTCACGAAGCGCACCACCGGGGCCTCGTCGGACACCTCGGTCAGCGCCGACAGGTCGGTGGCGTCCTCGTCGGAGACCAGGTCGGAGGTGAGGTCGTCGAGCTCGCCCTCGGCGCGGTAGACCTGGTTGATCTTGCGCGGCGATGTCGGCTCCGGTTCGCCACCGCGAAGCGCACCCGGCTCTTGGTGAGCCGGGTCAGGTCGTCCTTGAGCTCGATGTTGCCGGCCTGCCGGATCCCCACCGCGACGAGCAGCTCGCCGTCCTCCCAGGTCAGCGGCAGCACCGTGGACCTGCGGGCGAAGTCGGCGGGGAGGGTCGCGGCGGCGGACGCGTTGACGACGTACTCCGACACGTCGACGTAGCGCAGCCCGGCCGCGGTGGCCGCCGTCCGCACCACCTGCTCGCGGCCGACGATGCCGGCGTCGAGCAGCTCCTGCAGCGCGGTCCGGCCCGAGCGCCCGGCGGACTCGGTCGCGGCCGCCACCTGCTCGTCGGTGACGAGCCGCTCGTCGAGGAGCGCCTGCACGGTCTGCCCGGTGCCGGAGTCCACCACGGCTCAGTCCTCCGGGAGCGCGACGAGCGCGCTGGCCGGGTCGTCGCGGTAGCGCACGATCAGCTCGCTGGTCGCCTCGTCGATGCGGTCGAACAGCGCGCGCCGGTACTGCGTGAGCTGGCCCTCCGCGGCGCCGAGCCGCTCCAGCGCGTCCGCGACCGCCTGCTCGTCGTGCGGGTCGACGTCGTCGACCCACATCTGCGCCAGCTCGGGCAGCTCGGGCAGCGGGTCGGCGGCCTGCACGTGCAGCAGCGCGCGCCGGGTCTGCCCCGACCCGGTCTCGCCGAGCACGCGCACCAGGTCCTCCAGGCCGAGCACCCCCTCGGCGTGCGACTCGGCCTCGAGCAGGTCCATCCGGGCGTGCACGAGGCGGCGCCAGTAGGACGCCCGCTCCTCCTCGCGGTTGAGCCGCTCCCGGTAGGCCCGCAGCTCGGCCAGGCTGAGGCTGGCCAGGTGCGGGGACGGCTCCGGCGCGGTGATGGTGCGGCGACGGCTGACCGGTTGGTTGCCCGAGCTGTGCGACATCGTCTCCCTCAGCCCGCCATCTCCGCGTCGACGAGCACCGGATCCACACCCGCGCGCTTCAGCATGACCGAGAAGTCGTGGGTGTTCGAGGAGGCCAGCCTGGCCGCCCGGATCGACACAGTACCGGCCAGCACGAGCTGGAGCAGGTGCTGGTCGAAGGTCTGCATGCCGGAGTAGCCGCCCGAGGCGACGATGTCCTCGATGGTGTCGGTGCGGTCCGGGTCGGCGATCGCCTCGGCGAGACGGGGCGTGTTCACCGCGATCTCCATCACCACGGCCCGGCCCGCGTCGTCGGCGCGGGGCATCAGCCGCTGGCACACGATGCCCTTGAGCGAGGTGGCGAGACCGAGCCGGACCTGCTTCTGCTCGTGCGGCGGGAAGAAGTCGATGATCCGGTGGACCGTCTCCTTCGCGTCGGTGGTGTGCAGCGTCGACATCACGAAGTGCCCGGTCTCCGCGGCGGCCAGCGCGGCCTTCACGGTCTCGGGGTCGCGCATCTCGCCGATCAGGATCACGTCCGGGTCCTGCCGCATCGCCGCCTTGAGCGCGGTCGGCCAGTCGCGGGTGTCGGTGCCGAGCTCGCGCTGGTTGACGCTGGCGACCTTGTCGCGGTGCAGCACCTCGATCGGGTCCTCGAGGGTGAGGATGTGCACCGCGCGCGCGTCGTTGATGGCGTCCACCATCGCGGCCAGCGTCGTGGTCTTGCCGGAGCCGGTCGGTCCGGTGACCAGCACCAGGCCGCGCGGCTCGAGCGCCAGGGTGCGGATCACGTCGGGCAGGCCGAGCTGGTCGAGCGTGGCGGGCTCCGAGCCGACGAGGCGCATCACGCAGCCGGCGGCCCCGCGGGCCCGGAACGCGTTGACGCGGAACCGGCCGGTGCCCGGGACGCTCAGCGCGTAGTCGGCCTCGTTGGTCTCCAGGAACTGCTGCACCACGTCGGCCGACATCGTCTCGCGGATCACCGCCCACGCCTGGTCGGCGGTGAGCGGGTCCATCTGCAGCGGCACCAGCGACCCGGAGATGCGGATCTTCGGCGCGCTGCCGGCCTTGATGTGCAGGTCGGAGGCGTTGTTGACCACGACGGCCTGCAGGAAGGGTGCGATCTGCATGGTCATGCGGTCAGGACTCCCGGGGTGGTGCGGCTGTTTGTCCTGATTTCACCATGCCGCACCGCCCGGCGTGCACGGAACGCACCGTCTCGGACTTTCTGGGCGATCGGTTCAAGTCCGGCCCCGTCCCGGCCGAAGCACAGGTGCCCCCCTGCTCACTGGCCCGCAAAAGGACGACATGGCTCGCACGGTCGTAGGCCTCGACATCGGCAGCTCCGGTGTCCGCGCCGCCGAGTTCTCCCTCGGACGGCGTACGACGCTGCGCAAGTTCGCGACCGTCCCGCTGCCCGAGGGCGTGATCCGCTCCGGCATGGTGGCCGACGCCGACGCGCTGTCCGAGGCGCTGCGCGAGCTGTGGTCGGTCGGGAAGTTCAGCACCAAGACCGTGCTGCTCGGCATCGCCAACGACGCCGTGCTGGTGCGCCAGATGGACCTCGAGTGGATGCCGCCCGGCGACTTCCGCAAGGGTCTGCGCTACCAGGTCGCCGACGCGCTCGCCCGTCCCCGTCGACGAGGCCAACCTCGACTACTACATGCTCGACGAGATCGAACGCCCCGCCGAGGGCGACGGGGACCAGCGCAAGGTCGCCCGGGTGATGCTCGTCGCCGCCGGCCGCGAGATGGTCGACACGTTCGTGCGGGCCGTGCAGGGCGCCGGCCTCCGGGCCGCGAGCGTCGACCTGCTCCCGTTCGCGCTCGTGCGGGCCGTCCACGCGGTCGCCCCGGGGGCGCCGGACACCGACGCCCCGCTGGAGGCGGTCGTCGACATCGGCGCCGACACGGTCGTCGTCGTCGTGCACCAGGGCGGTCGGCCGCGGTTCGTGCGCACCCTTCCCGGCCACGGCGGCCAGGCGATCACCCGCGCCCTGATGGAGCGCTACGAGTGGACCTGGGAGGAGGCCGAGCGCACCAAGATCGTGCTCGGCCTGCCCGGACACACGCGGCTGGACCTGTACGCCGGCGCCGAGCCGCCCGCTGTCGACGAGGACCACCCGGCCCACGAGGCGGTCGCCGAGCAGGTCGCCGGCCTGGTCACCGAGCTGCGCGCCACGCTCGACTACTTCCGCACGTCCACCGGTGGGGATGAACCCGCTCTCCCGGCTCCTCCTCACCGGGCGGGCCGCCGCGTCTGGGCGGCCTGGCCGAGGCCGTCGCCGAGGAGACCGGCCTGCCCGTCGAGCGGCTCGCCGTGCTCGACCGGGTGCACAGGCCGCGGCGGATGCTGCTGCTCGACGAGCAGGAGACCGAGCTCGCCGTACCGGCCGGGCTGTGCCTGGGGGCGGCGTCGTGAGGCTCGCCGCCCGCCCGCACGCCCACGACCGGCACAGCCCCGTACCGTCGGTGAACCTGCTGTCCCCGTGGGTGTTCGAGGCGATCGCGACCCGGCGGCTGCGCAAGCGCTTCACCGTCGCCGCTGCCGTCCTGGTGCTCGCGATCGGCGCCGGCTGGGGCGTCCAGCACCTGCGCACGGGCCAGGCCCAGCAGGTGCTGGCCGTGCGAGCAGGGGGAGACCACCCGGCTGACCGCGCAGACCAACGAGCTCGCCCCGGTGCGCACCTACGTCGCCACCGTGGGCCAGCAGAAGGTGCTCGTCCAGGGCGCCATGACCAACGAGGTGCTGCTGTCGCGGGTGCTGACCGGGCTGCACAACGCCACCCCGTCCGGCGCGCGCGTCGAGACCACGCGGCATCACGCTGTCGCCGCCCCCGCCCGCTGCGGGCGCGCAGGCCGCCGCGGCCACGGCCGTCTCCCCGTGCCCGGGGCCGGACCCGTTCAACACCCGGGTCGTGGTCGGCTGCATCACCCTGTCCGGCACCGCCGACAGCCGGGCCACGGTCGGCGACTTCGTGGTCAACCTCGGCCACGACAAGCTGTTCGTCGAGCCGTTCATCTCCGCGACCACGACCGCCGAGGGCACCGACGTGGTGTTCACGGGCTCGGTGGGGCTGTCCGAGAAGGCGTTCAGCCACCGGTACGCCGACATCGACGTCACGCTGGCGAAGGAGGCGCGGCGATGAACCTCAGCACGCCGATGGCCACCAAGGTGGTCGGCGCCCTCGCGCTGCTCGTGATCGCCGGTGCCGGCTGGATGTTCGTGCTCGGCCCCGCCACGGCCGAGCTGGGCGACGTGCGCGAGCAGACCCAGGCCGCCCGCGACCAGAACGACCTGCTCACCCTGCAGCTGCTCAAGCTGAAGCAGCAGGCTGCCGCCCTCGACGAGACCCGGGCCGAGGCCGAGGCGCTGGCGGCGAAGTTCCCGCCGACCGCGGACCAGCCCGGACTGTTCGAGCAGGTCAACGACGCAGCCACCGGGGCGGGAATCGGGCCGAAGAACGTGACCGCGCTGACCCCGACCCCGCCGACCGTTGGGCGGCGACGCCGCCGGCGCCGTGCAGGCCACCCCGCAGAGCGGCGGCGGACTGGCCCAGCAGACCGTCACCGTGTCGGTGGAGGGCGACTTCGCCGCCACCCAGGACCTGCTCGAGAACCTCGAGGAGCTGCCACGGGCCTACCTGGTCAGCGCGGTGACGATGGGCGGCGGCTCCGAGACGGGCCGCTACACCACCACGATCACCGGGACGATGTTCGTGATGCCGCCGGCTCCTGACCCGGACGACGTCGTCGAGCCGGCCGCCGCCGGATCGGCAGAGCAGACGCCATGAGCACTGCCCTTCAGTGGACCCCGCTCGCTGCCGATACCCGGGCAACGTCCGACGCAGGAGCGCACATGGTGGTGGATCTCGCAACGGCGCCGGAGGTGGCCGCCGAGGTGGCGGCGCCCCGGGCCCCGCTGCGTTTCCGGGCTGCCCGGGTGCTGCTCGCGGTGCTGCTGGCGGCCCTGGTGACCGTGGTGCTCGCCGGTGTCTACGACGACACCGCGAACGCCCTGGTCGCCGGACACCTCCGTCTCGTGATCGCTGCCTTCCTGGCCGGCCTGCTCGCGGTGGTGGCCCTCCGGGCGCCGCTGGGCGGGCCCGGCGTCGCGGACGCGCGGAGTCCGAGGACGCGGACTCGGCGGCGTGGGAGCCGGAGGCGATCGAACCCAAGGCGATCGTTGCCGGAACCCACGCCGCCGGGAGCCCGGGCCCGGCATCGGACGTGGCAGCATCGCTCCCCGCGTCGCCGGAGGCGGGGATCTCGCCGCAGGCGCTGCTCTGCAGGTCCGCAGCCTCGAGGCCACCCTGGCCGAGGAGGACCTGCGGCTCGGTCGGGTGCGCCGCGAGGCCGCTCTGAAGGCCGAGGAGCAGGTCCGCCGCGAGCAGCGAAGGGTCCGGGCCACGATGCGCGTCATGCGCGCGGTCGTCGCCGACCAGCACGGGTGACGTGGCCGTGGCCCGGATGGAGACGGCGCTGGAGCGGCTCGCCACGGACGGCGGCTTCGTCCGGCCGCTGCTCTCGCCGGTCGCCGCAGGCTCGTGGCCGGTCGTCTTCGCGCCGCCGCTGCCGCTCGCCTCGTTGACCGTGCCTGCTGCCGCCGCCGACGCCGTCGCCCCTGCCGGCCGTCGCCGGCGGAGCCGGCCGTCGAGGCGACCGGAGCCGATGCCGGGAACCGCGTGGACGCGCCGTCCGCGCCGGACGTCGTACCCGATCCCGCTGCGCCCGCCGGTCCGGCCGGGTCCTGCCCGTCCCGCCCCCGCCCGCACCTCTTGCCCAGGCCCGCAAGGGCCGTCGCGCGCGCCGCGCGGCCGGCGTCTGACCCGCCCGAAGGAGCCACCGTGCTGACCGCGATCGACCACGACCCCGTCCAGGAGTCCCTGGCAGGACAGGCCGCCGACTTCGCCGAGCTGTCGCGCACCTACGCAGCCGGAGGCGACGGACGCCGGGCCGCCCTGGCCGCCTGGGCCTCCGACGTGCGCGCCGTGCAGGCGCTGGTCCTCGAGACCGGTGCCGACGCTCGAGGACGTCCTCCCCCTGTGCCGCTCGCGGTCGAGACGGCGCTGGCCGGCCTCGCTGCGGTCGACACGGCCAGCGTGCGGACCGTCGTGGAGACCGCCCGCGCGCAGCTGGTCGGCACCTTCGACGCGTCGGTGCACGACCAGGTCCGGGGCCGCCTCGCAGCACTCGACCACCTCGACGCGGTGGCCGCACCCGGACCGGGAGCCGCCAACCGGGCGGTGACGGACCGACTCGACGGCCGCGGCGGCGAGCAGCTGGTCGGGGACCTGCTGACCGCCGCCGCGGACTGCCGGGCCGTGGCCCAGGTGATGGCGCAGGTCGGCGACGAGGACGAGCGGCAGCGCCAGACCGATGCCGCCGACCTGGCCGGCTTCGAGGCGTTCCTGGTGCTCGTCTCGGCGGCCACCGGCGACGCCACCCTCGCCACGACCGAGCTGCGCTGGGACCTCGCCGCGGTCAAGCTCGGCGCCGCCGCGGGCCGGCCGCGCGCGGCACGCTGTCGTCGGGCGACCTGCGCGTGGCGATGTGCGCCGCGGTCGTGCCGGGCGAGCAGGAGGCGTTCGCCGCGGTGCTCGACCTCGGCCACCCGTGCGCGCGACGGATGAGTACCGTCCCGCTCAGCGTCACGCTGCCGACGCTCGGCCTGCTGGGGCTGCTCGTCGGCTCGTTCCTCAACGTGGTGATCCACCGGGTGCCGGAGGGGATGTCGCTGGTGCGGCCCGCCTCGGCGTGCCCGGCGTGCGGTCACGCCGTACGTCCCTACGACAACGTGCCGGTGCTGTCCTGGCTCCTGCTCCGCGGTCGGTGCCGCGACTGCGACGCGCCGATCAGCGCGCGCTACCCCGCTGGTCGAGCTCGCGACAGCGGCGTTGTTCGTGCTTGTCGGCGCGCAGTTCGGCCGGGACGGCTTCGCGCCCGCGGCGCTGGCCCTGGTCGCCGGCGGGGTCGCGCTGTTCATGATCGACCTGGACCGGCAGAGGCTGCCGTTCGCGATCACCGGTGTCGTCGCGGTGCTGGTCGTGCTCGCGCTCGCGGCGGACGTGCTGGTCGGCTCCGGTGACTTCCGGACGGCCGCGCTGGTCTCCGCGGCGGTCTGGCTCGGGGTGTACGGCGGGGTGTGGCTGCTGACCGGGGGCCGGGGGATGGGGCTCGGCGACGTCGCCCTCGCCCCGGTGCTCGGGCTCGCGCTCGGCTGGCTCGGCTGGGGCCCGAGCCTGGTCGGGCTGCTCGGCGGCTTCGTGGTCGGCGCCGTAGTCGGGGTGGCGCTGATGCTCCGCGGCCGCGCCGGACGTCGTACCCGGGTCCCGCACGGGCCGTTCATGCTGGCCGGCGCCGCGCTCGGGATGTTCCTCGGGCAGCCGCTCTGGGACGGCTACCTCCGGCTCGTCGGCGTTGCCTGACCCAGCGCCTGGACCGACGGCGGGACGTCGATGCCCGCGCGCAGGTCGGGGGCGGGCCGGGGCTCGCCGAAGGTCGTGCCCATCGGTACGACGCCCGCCCACGCGTCGCCCTCGACGTCCGAGCGGCTCGTCCTCGGGCCACTGCTCGGACACCTTCAGCGACCACGTGTCGATCGGCATCGCCAGCACGAGCGTGGCGGCGAGCTCCTTCGCGGTGGACGCCCGGACCTCGCCGGTGCGGCCGGGGATGAAGTGCTCGGCGACCACGTCGAGCGCTCGGCGTTTCTCGGCGTCCTCCAGCGGCGTGAACCGGCCGAACAGCACCGCGCTGCGGTAGTGGAACGACGACTCGAACGTCGACCGGGCCACCACGACCCCGTGCAGCGACGTCACCGTCACGCAGGCCTCGGCGCCGCCGGCCAGCTGCCGCATCCAGCCGGAGCCGGTCGAGCCGTGCACGAGGACCCGGTCACCGTCGCGGGCGATGCCGGTCGGTATGACGAGCGGCCGGCCGTCGCGCACCAGGCCGACGTGTCCGACGTACTGGCTGTCGAGGAGCGCGTGCAGCTGCTCCAGGTCGCGCACGCCCTTCTCGGGCAGGCGGGTCATCTCGGTGTTCGACACCCGCCGATCCTCGCACCCCGGCCGCCTCGGACGCGGTCGTGCGGCCCACGCCTCTCCCCTGGGAGGCGTGGGCCGCACGACGCTCGGAGAGGTCAGACGCCGGCGGGCTCCGGTGTCCGCTCCGGGACCGCGGCCGGCTCGGTCGTCTCCTCGAGGTCGAGCATGGTCGTCTCGTCGAACGGGTCGTTGCCGGCCAGGACGTTGTCGAGACGCGTCCGGTCGAGGCTGTCGGTCCAGGTGCCGACCAGCACGGTGGCGACCGCGTTGCCGGCGAAGTTCGTCAGCGCGCGCGCCTCGGACATGAACCGGTCGATGCCGACGATCAGGCCGACGCCGTCGACCAGGTCGGGCCGGTGCGAGGCGAGCCCGCCGGCCAGCGTGGCCAGGCCCGCACCGGTCACGCCGGCGGCGCCCTTGGAGGCCACGATCATGAAGATCAGCAGCGAGGCCTGCTCGCCCAGGCTCAGCGGGTCGCCCATGGCCGAGGCGATGAACAGTGTCGCCATGGTCAGGTAGATCGCGGTGCCGTCGAGGTTGAACGAGTAGCCCGTCGGCACGACCACGCCGACGGTGGTCTTCTCCACGCCCGCATGCTCCATCTTGGCGATCAGCCGGGGCAGCGCCGACTCGGACGACGACGTCGACAGGATCAGCAGGAACTCACGACCGAGGTAGCGCAGCAGGCTGAAGATGTTGACGCCCGTGACCACCCGCAGCAGCGAGCCGAGGATGACGAACACGAAGATCGCGCAGGTCGTGTAGAAGCCGAACATGATGACCGCGAGGCTCTTCAGCGCGTCCATGCCGGTCTCGCCGACGACTGCCGCGATCGCGCCGAACGCGCCGACCGGGGCTGCCCACATGATCATCGCGAGCACGCGGAACACCACGCGCTGCAGGTGCTCGACGCCGCGCAGCACGGGCTCACCGGTCCGGCCCATCGCCTGGATCGCGAAGCCGACGAGCAGCGACACGAGCAGGGTCTGCAGCACCTCGCCGGAGGTGAGCGAGGAGAACAGCGTGTCGGGGATGATCCCGAGCAGGAAGTCGGTGGTGGTGCTGGCATGGCCCGCGCTGGCCTGCTCGGCACCGGCGGCCTTGGCAGCGTCGTCGAGCCGCAGGCCGTTGCCCGGGTCGAGGATGTTGCCGACGAGCAGGCCGATGCCGAGCGCCACAGTCGACATCGCGAGGAAGTAGGCGAGGGCCAGGCCGCCGACCTTGCCGACCTTGGCGGCGCTGCGCACCGAGCCGACGCCGAGGACCAGGGTGCAGAAGATGACCGGGGCGATCATCATCTTGATCAGGCCGACGAACGCCTGGCCGACCGGCTTGAGCTGCACGGCGAAGTCGGGCGCGACGAACCCGACCAGGATGCCGAGCCCGACGGCCACGATGACGGCCAGGTAGAGGTAGTGCGTGCGTTCCTTCTTGGGGGCCGTCGTGGTGCCGGCTGCTGGGTAGGCCATGGTGTCCTCCGGTGACAGTGCTGGGATCTGTCCACCATGCTGGGTGGCGGTGTGACGGCGGTCACCCTTGTGTACGTTGTGTTTACGAGGCGGAGCGGGAGGTCGCGTGCGCAGGACGCGGGAACGCTCCGTGGCGCAGCAGCTGTTCGTGCTGCAGACGCTGATCGTGTTCCTGGTCGTGGTGGCGTCGGTGTCGCTCGCGTACGCCGACGCGCGACGCGACCAGCTGGAGTCGGCCCGCACCCGGTCGCTCGACATCGCCGAGGCCGTCGCCGACGCACCCACGGTGCGTGAGGCGCTGCGGGGGGACGACCCGGCGCGGGTGATCCAGCCGTTCGCCGAGCAGGTGCGCCGCGACACCGGCACCGACTTCGTCGTGGTGATGGCGCTGGACCGGACCCGCTACTCCCACCCCGACCCCGCCCGCATCGGCGAGCCGTTCATCGGCGACCTCGGCGGCGCGCCCCAGGGCAAGCCGTTCACCCAGGAGTACACCGGCACGCTCGGCCGGTCCATGCGGGCAGTGGTGCCGGTGCGCGCCGCGTCAGGGGCGGACGCGTCCGGGGCCGGGGGCGACGCGCAGGTCGTCGCGCTCGCGTCCGTCGGGATCACCCTGGACAAGATCGACCGCCAGCTCGCCGGGCAGCTGCTGCCGATCGGGCTCGCCGCGCTGGGCGTCCTGGCCGTCGGGGCGATCGGCGCGTGGCTGATCAGCCGCCGTCTCCGCACGCTGACCCACGGCCTGGGGGCGGAGGAGATCACCCGGATGTACGAGTACTACGACTCCGTCCTGCACGCCGTGCACGAAGGGCTGCTGCTCCTCGACGAGGACGACCGGGTGCAGCTCGCCAACGACGAGGCCACCCGCCTGCTGTCCACCGCCCCGGCACGCGGCACGTCCGTCGACGACCTCGGCCTGCCGCCGGGGCTCGTCGCCACGTTGAAGGAGGGGGCGGCCGGGCCTGACGAGATCCACCTCGTCGACGACCGGGTGCTGGTGGTCAACCAGGCCGACGCCCGGTGGCAGGGGCGCACCGTCGGCTCGGTGGTGACCCTGCGCGACCACACCGAGCTGCAGGCCGTCTCGGGCGAGCTCGACACCGTCCGCGGGTTGGCCGACGCGCTGCGCAGCCAGAGCCACGAGGCGTCCAACCGGCTGCACACGGTCGTCTCCCTCATCGAGCTCGGCCGGCCCGACGAGGCGGTCGAGTTCGCCACCGAGGAGCTCGAGGCCGCCCAGCTGCTCACCGACCGGCTGGTCGGGTCCGTCGAGGAGCCCGTCGTCGCCGCGGTGCTGCTCGGCAAGTCGGCGCAGGCGGCCGAGCGCGGCATCGACCTCGTCATCGACGAGGCGACCTCGGTGACCGGGCTCCCGGTCGAGGCGCGCGACCTCGTGACGCTGCTGGGCAACCTGCTCGACAATGCCTTCGACGCGGTGCTCGAGGCGGCGGAGCGCACGGTGTCGGTGCGGGTCGTCGCTGACGACACCGGCCTGGACGTCCGGGTCGGCGACTCCGGCCCGGGGGTCCCGCCCGACCTGGAGACGCGGGTCTTCGAGCGCGGCTGGACGACGAAACGAGGCGAGGCCGGCCTCGGCCGGGGACTCGGGCTGGCGCTGGTCGGCCAGGCGGCGCGGAAGTACGGCGGGCACGTCGACGTCGGCGTCTCCGACCTCGGCGGGGCGCTGTTCCACGTGCGGATCGGCAGGCCCGCATGACGTTCCGGGTCCTGGTCGTCGAGGACGAGGAGGTGGCCGCGGCCGCGCACGCCGCCTACGTGGGGCGCGTCTCCGGCTTCGAGGTCGCGGGCGTCGCACGGTCCGGGGCCGAGGCCGTCCGGCTGCTCCGCGACGACCCGGGCGTCGACCTCGTGCTGCTCGACATGAACCTCCCCGACGTGCACGGCCTCGAGCTGCTGACCCGGATCCGGCAGGACGGCCGGCTGTGCGACGTGATCGCGGTGACGTCGGCGCGGGACCTGGACGTCGTACGGCGTGCGGTGGCGCAGGGGGTGGTGCAGTACCTCCTCAAGCCGTTCACCTTCGCCGGCCTGCGGGGAAAGCTCGAGCAGTACGCCGCCTACCGCGCGCAGCTCGGTGCCGCGGAGCAGGAGGTCGTCCAGGACGAGGTCGACCAGCTGCTCGGGATGCTGCGGGCCCCGGCCGACTCGGCCGCCGCTGCCGAAGGGGATGAGCGCCGGCACGCTGCGGCTGGTCACCGACCGGCTCCGGTCCGGCCCCGGCCAGTCGGCGTCCGAGGTGGCCGAGGCGCTCGGCACCTCCCGCGTCACGGCGCGGCGCTACCTCGAGCACCTCGCGGAGTCCGGCCTGGTGGCGCGACAGTCCCGCTACGGCGGGGGCGGCCGGCCCGAGGTGGAGTACCGCTGGGTCAGCCGGGCACCGTAGTCAGCCGCGGAGTCCCTGACGCAGCACGTTCTTCTGGATCTTGCCGGTCGAGGTCTTGGGCAGCTCGCCGAACACGACGTCCTTCGGCGCCTTGAAGCCGGCCAGCCGGCTGCGCACGTGGGCCACCAGCTCGTCGGCGTCCTGGGCGGCGCCGTCCCGGAGCACGACGAAGGCCACCGGCACCTCGCCCCACCGCTCGTCCGGACGCGCCACGACCGCGCACTCGACGACGTCGGGGTGCGCGGCGAGCACCCGCTCCACCTCCACCGAGGAGATGTTCTCCCCGCCGGAGATGATGATGTCCTTGCTGCGGTCGCGGATCTCGACGTAGCCGTCGGGGTGCATCACCGCGAGGTCGCCGGTGCGGAACCAGCCGCCCGCGTCGACCGCGGCGGTGGCCTCCTCGTCGCGGTAGTAGCCGAGCATCACCGCGTTGCCGCGTGCGGCGATCTCGCCGATCGTCTCGCCGTCGGCCGGTACGTCGGCCCGCTCGGCGTCGATCACGCGCAGCGGCGGCGCGATCACGTTGCCGACGCCCTGCCGGGCGCGCAGGGTCGACCGCTCCTCGCCGGACAGCTCGTCCCACTCGGTGCGCCACTCGTTGATCGCCACCGGCCCGAACGTCTCGGTCAGCCCGTAGAGGTGGGTGACGTCCATGCCGAGCGCCGTCCATCCGGCGTGAGCAGCGTCGGGGTCGGCGGAGCGCCGCCGGTGGTGACGGCCACCCGGCCGGGCAGCGGCTCGCCGTCCGCCTCGGGAGCGTTGGCGACCATGGTCAGCACGGTGGGCGCCGCGCTGTAGTGGGTGACCCCTTCCTCCCGCAGCAGCCGCCACACCTCCGCCGGCTCGATGGCCCGCAGGCACACGTGCGTGCCGCCCGCTGCAGTCACCGCCCACGGGAACGACCAGCCGTCGCAGTGGAACATCGGCAGCGTCCACAGGTAGCGGCTGTCGGAGTCGAGCCGGGTGTGGAACGCCATCGCCAGGGCCTGTAGGAACGCCCCGCGGTGGTGGTACATCACGCCCTTCGGCGACCCCGTCGTCCCGCTGGTGTAGTTGATCGCCAGCAGGTCGTGCTCGTCCACGACCTCCGGCTCGCGCGGCTGCGCCGACCGCAGCAGGGCGTCGTACTCGCCGCCCTCGCCGGAGTCGAGGACCAGCCGGGCGCCGGTGCGGTCGGCCACCTCGCGGGCGACCTCGGCGAGCTCCTCGGTGGCGACCAGGACCCGGGCACCGCTGTGCTCGACGATCCAGGCCAGCTCGCCGGCCGAGAGACGGATGTTCAGCGGCACCAGCACCGCACCCAGCATCGGTACGCCGTGGTGCATCTCCAGCATCACGTGGCTGTTCGCGCACATTGCGGCCACCCGGTCCCCGCGGCTCACACCGAGGTCGGCCAGCGCACCGGACAGCCAACGGGACCGGTCGAGCAGGTCGGCGTAGGTCAGCCGCAACGCGCCGTCGACGACCGCGACCCGGTCCGCGAACACACCGGCGGAGCGGACCAGGAACGACGTCGGGGTTAGCGGCGCGTAGGTGAAGGAGGCCATGCCTCGCACCCTAGCCACGGCGCCTGAACGGCCCCGGCGGGCCGACCGTTCGTCGCGTGGACCGGTCCGCCTGCCGCTCCGGGGGGCGAGGAATGGTGTGACGGTGCCGGGGCACAGCAAGGATTCCGGGGTCGACCCCACTCGGGAGGAGTCAGCAATGAGCCAGGTGTCCCAGAAGAGCACGGCCGCACGACGACAGGAGGGGGAGCCGCACCGGCTGCCGCTGCGGACCCTGGTCGCGGCCAGCGTCGGCAACGCGGTGGAGTGGTACGACTGGACGGTCTTCGCGACGTTCTC
Source organism: uncultured Actinomycetota bacterium (assembly GCA_963721775.1). Lineage (GTDB taxonomy): Bacteria > Actinomycetota > Actinomycetes > Propionibacteriales > Nocardioidaceae > Nocardioides. Next base: position 19,967 of record CAVRMH010000020.1, read on the forward strand.
GATCTACTTCGCCACCCAGATCTTCCCCGCGAGCAACGAGTCGCTGGCGTTCATCGGGACGTTCGCCACCTACGCGCTCGCGTTCTTCTTCCGGCCCCTGGGCGGCATGCTGCTCGGCCGGTACGCCGACCTGCGCGGCCGCAAGCAGGCCATGATGCTGACGATCACGCTGATGGCAGGCGGCTCGATGGTGATCGCGATCCTGCCGACGTACTCCCAGGTCGGCTGGCTGGCCCCGATCCTGCTGCTGGCGGCCCGCATCGCGCAGGGCATGTCGCTGGGCGGCGAGGTGTCGAACGCGTCGGCGTACCTCGCGGAGATCGCCCCGCCCGAGCGCCGCGGCCGCTACTCCGCGTTCTTCTACATCTCCACCGGGTCGGCGGTGCTGATCGCCTCGCTGCTCGGCGCGCTGCTCGCGGACAACCTGAGCGACGACCAGCTCGCCTCATGGGGCTGGCGGGTCCCGTTCGTGGTCGGCGGCCTGCTCGGCCTGGTCGGGCTGTGGCTGCGCCGCGACATGGCCGAGACCGAGCAGTACGAGGAGAACAAGGCCAAGGCCGAGGCGCTGAAGAACCCGCTGATGACGACGCTGCGCGAGCACCCCTGGGCGGTCGCCCAGCTCATCGGCTTCACGATGCTGTCGACGCTCTGCTACTACACGTTCTTCTCCGCGCTGACTCCGTTCGCGGTGAAGCAGCAGGGCCTCGACGACGGCATGGTCTTCTGGGCGTTGTCGATCGCCACCGCGCTGTTCGTGGTGCTGCAGTACCCGTTCGGCTGGACCGCCGACAGGTTCGGCCGCCGCCCGCAGATGCTGGTGTGGTCGGGTGCGATCGCGCTGCTGGTGGTGCCGATCTCGACGCTGATCAAGCCCGGTGCCGGCTTCGGCAGCGTGCTGCTGGTGTTCTGCTTCGGGCTCGGCCTCTACGCGATGCTCAGCTCGATCGCCCCCGCGATCATGAGCGAGCTGTTCCCGACCGAGCTGCGTGGCTTCGGCATCGGCGCCTGGTACAACCTCACCGTCGCGCTGTTCGGCGGCACCGCCCCGCTGGTGATCTCCTGGCTCGGCGACGCGGGGCACAGCAGCTGGTTCTTCTGGTACGTCTCGGCGGCCGCGGTGCTGGCGTTCCTGACCGTGCTGACCATGAAGGAGACCAAGGGCTCGGTGCTGCGGTGAGCGCGGCGACCGACCTGCTCGCCGAGCTGATCCGGACCGAGACCGTCGCGGGGCATGAGGCCGATGCCGGGCGGCCCTGCGCGAAGCTGCTCGAGGACGCCGGGCTGTCCGGGCGCTGGCTCGACTTCGAGCCAGGGCGCGAGCAGTACGTCGCCTCCGTCGGCGAGGAGCCGCTGACGTTCACCGGCCACCTGGACACCGTCCCGCTCGGCGCCGGCTGGACCGTCGACCCGCTGGCCGCCGAGACCGACGGGGACCGGATGGTCGGCCGCGGCACCAGCGACATGAAGTCCGGCGTCGCCGCGCTGACGGTGGCCGTCGCCGAGCACCTCGCGCGGCCGCACTCCTGCCGCGGCGTCCAGGTCGTGCTCACCGCGGGGGAGGAGACCGGCTGCACCGGCGCGCTCCAGATCCCCGCCTCTTCGATGCGGCCCGGTCCCTTGGTCGTCGCCGAGCCGACGCGGAACCGGCTGGTCCCCGCGCACAAGGGCGCGCACTGGATGCGGCTGGTCGCCGCAGGTCGCGGGGCGCACGGGTCCGCCCCGGAGCTCGGCGACAACGCTGTCGTGAAGCTGGCCCGGGCCGCGGTGACGCTGCACGACCACCAGGACTGGCCGTCCGAGCCGGGCTTCGGGTCGGTGACCGCCAACGTCGGCGTCCTGCACGGCGGCGCCCAGGTCAACGTGGTGCCCGACGCGGCCGAGCTGCTGCTCGACGTCCGCACCGTCCCCTCCGCGGCCGACCGGGCGCGCTCGTTGGTGGAGTCCGTCGTCGGTCCCGACGTGGAGGTGCACGACCACGTCGTGCTCCCGCCGGTCGACACCGACCGCGACGACCCGTTCGTCGCGCTGGTGCAGGAGGCGCTGGCGGCAACCGGGCTGGACGATTCCGTCGCCGAGCCGGCCCGCTACTTCACCGACGCGGCTGCTCTGGTCGGCCCGCTCGGGACCTCCGGCCGGCCCGCGCCGATGGTGGTGCTGGGGCCGGGCGAGCCGGAGCAGTGCCACGTCCCCGACGAGTGGTGCTCCCTGTCGCGGGTCGACGAGTCCGTCGCGGTCTACACCGAGCTGATGAACCGGTGGTGCGCCGCAGCCCACTGACCGCAGCAACCCCGCCGAGTCGGCGCGTCTGGTCGACGGAACCGTGTCGAGTCGGCGCGTCTGGTCGACGGTCGCGCATCGGCGTACAGCCGAACGCGCCGACTCGAGGGGGTGGGGCCAGCCAAACGGGCCGACTCGGCGTACCTCGGGTCAGTTCTTGCGGGCGCGCGAGGCCATCCGGCCGCGGAGGTTCTGGTCGAGGACGACCTTGCGGATGCGCACCGTGTCGGGGGTGACCTCGACGCACTCGTCCTCGCGGCAGAACTCCAGGCTCTGCTCGAGCGAGAGCTTCTTCGGCGGGACCAGCTTCTCGAAGTTGTCCGAGCTGGAGGCCCGGACGTTCGTCTGCTTCTTCTCCTTGGTGATGTTGACGTCCATGTCGTCCTCACGGGAGTTCTCGCCGACGATCATGCCCTCGTAGACCTCGGTGGTCGGCTCCACGAACATGGTGCCGCGCTCCTGCAGGTTCGTCATGGCGTACGACGTGGCCGCACCGGCGCGGTCGGCCACCAGCGAGCCGGAGGCGCGGGACCGGATCTCGCCGGCCCACGGCTCGTAGCCCTCGAACACGTGGTGCGCGATGCCGGTGCCGCGGGTGTCGGTGAGGAACTCGGTGCGGAAGCCGATCAGGCCGCGGGCCGGCACGAGGAACTCCATGCGGACCCAGCCGGTGCCGTGGTTGGTCATCTGCTCCATGCGGCCGCGGCGCACCGCTAGCAGCTGGGTGATCGTGCCGAGGTACTCCTCCGGCGCGTCGATGGTGAGACGCTCGACCGGCTCGTGCAGCTTGCCGTTGATCTCGCGGGTGACCACCTGCGGCTTGCCGACGGTGAGCTCGTAGCCCTCGCGGCGCATCTGCTCGACCAGGATGGCCAGCGCGAGCTCGCCACGGCCCTGGACCTCCCAGGCGTCGGGACGCTCGGTCGGGAGGATCTTGATCGACACGTTGCCGACGAGCTCGGCGTCGAGGCGGTCCTTCACCAGGCGGGCGGTGACCTTGGTGTTCTTGGTCGGGCCGCGACCGGCGAGCGGGCTCGTGTTGATGCCGATGGTCATCGAGATCGCCGGCTCGTCGACGGTGATCAGAGGCAGCGCGACCGGGTTCTCCACGTCGGCCAGCGTCTCGCCGATCATGATGTCGGGCATGCCGGCGATCGCGACGATGTCGCCGGGGCCGGCGGACTCGCCGGGAGTGCGCTCGAGACCCTTGGTGATCAGGAGCTCGGTGACCTTCGTGTTGGTCGTCGTGCCGTCGCGCTTCATCCACGCGACCTGCTGGCCCTTCTTCAAGGTGCCCTCCTTGACGCGGACCAGGGCGAGACGGCCGAGGAACGGGGAGGCGTCGAGGTTGGTGACGTGGGCCTGCAGCGGCGCGTCGGCGTGGTAGACCGGCGCCGGGATCGTGTCGACGATCGTCTGGAACAGCGGCTCGAGGTTCTCGGAGTCGGGCAGCCCGCCGTTCTCCGGCATGTTCATGCTGGCGCGGCCGGCCTTGGCGCTGGCGTAGACGACCGGGAAGTCGAGCGCCTCGGCGCTGTGGCTGTCGTCGAGCAGGTCCATGAACAGCTCGTAGGTCTCGTCGACGACCTCGCTGATCCGGGCGTCGGACCGGTCCACCTTGTTGACGACCAGCACGACCGGCATGTCGGCGTTGAGCGCCTTGCGGAGCACGAACCGGGTCTGGGGGAGCGGTCCCTCGGAAGCGTCGACCAGCAGCACGATGCCGTCGACCATCGACAGGCCGCGCTCGACCTCGCCACCGAAGTCGGCGTGGCCGGGGGTGTCGATGATGTTGATCGTCATCGGGGTGCCGCCGGCGGCCGCGCCGGTGTACTTGATCGCGGTGTTCTTCGCGAGGATCGTGATGCCCTTCTCGCGCTCGAGGTCACCGGAGTCCATCGCCCGCTCGTCGACGTGCTGGTGCTCGCCGAACGCGCCGCCCTGCCAGAGCATCGCGTCCACCAGGGTGGTCTTGCCGTGGTCGACGTGCGCGACGATGGCGACGTTCCGGAGGTCGGTGCGGTGCAGGGTCTCGGGCATGAAGAATCGTTTCGCTCGGGGTTTCGGAGGACGTCATACGAACCGAGGGATATGCACACCAATCTGTATGACGTCCCGCCAGTCTATCGGCGGACCCGCTGCGCTCCGAATCGTCTGTAGCCTGACCCGGTGGCCGACCTCGTCTCCCTCCTCGCCGACGCCTCCTGTGTGGTGGCCTTCACAGGTGCGGGGGTCTCGACCGAGTCGGGGATCCCGGACTTCCGGTCGCCCGGCGGCATCTGGACGCGGTTCGACCCGCGCGACTTCACCTTCGAGCGGTACGTCGCCAGCGCGGACGTCCGTGCCCGCTCCTGGCAGATGCGCCGGGAGTTCTTCGAGGACCCCGGCCGAGCCGAACGCCGCCCACCTGGCGCTGGCGCGGCTCGAGGCGGCCGGGCGCAGCCCGGGGGTCGTCACCCAGAACATCGACGGGCTGCACCAGCAGGCCGGGTCGAGGCGGGTGGTCGAGCTGCACGGCACGGCGCACGAGGTGATGTGCATCGGGCACGCGCCCGCCAACGGCACGCCCGAGGGCTGCGGCTTCAGCGCGCCGTTCGACTGGGTCAACGAGCGGCTCGACGTCGACCCCGACCCGGCCTGCCCGGACTGCGGCGGACTGGTGAAGTCGTCCACGGTGTCGTTCGAGCAG
>CAVRMH010000021.1:0-7890 GCA_963721775.1 uncultured Actinomycetota bacterium
TCGATGTCCGGGACCAGCTCGACGAGCAGGTCGCGCACGCGCCGGTCGAGGTCGGCGACGATGCGGCGCACGGTGGCCTCGTCCTGGCCGCCCGGGTCGTCGACCGGCCAGTCGACGTACTTCACGCCCGGGACGTAGGGGCACTCCTCGCCGCAGCCGAGGGTGATCGCCATGTCGCTGGCGGCCACGGTCTCGCGGGTGAGCAGCTTGGGCTGCTCGGCGGAGGTGTCGAGGCCGAGCTTCTCGAGCACCTCGGCGACCTCGGGGTGGATGTGCTCCCCGGGCTGGGTGCCGGCCGAGAGCGCGACGACGCGGCCGTCCTCGCGTAGTGCTCGGTGAGCACGCGCGAGGCGACCGAGCGACCGCCGTTGCGGACGCAGGCGAAGACGACCTGAGGGGTGCGGGTCACCGAGCCAGTCACTGCGGGGCTCCTGTCGAGGTGGGGACGGTGGTGCGGTCGGGGAAGAAGCGGCGGGCCCAGAGGCTGACGTAGACCAGCGCGACCAGGGCGGGGACCTCGATCAGCGGGCCGACGACCCCGGCCAGGGCCTGCCCCGACGCCACGCCGAAGACGCCGATGGCCACGGCGATGGCGAGCTCGAAGTTGTTGCCGGCGGCGGTGAAGGAGACCGCGGTGGCGCGCTGGTAGTCGAACCCGAGGGCCTTCGTCAGCAGCATCGAGCCGCCCCACATCACGGCGAAGTAGACCAGCAGGGGTACGGCGATCCGGGCCACGTCGAGCGGCTGGTTGGTGATGGTGTCGCCCTGGAGCGCGAAGAGGATGACGATGGTGAACAGCAGCCCGTAGAGCGCGGCGGGCCCGATGCGGGGCAGGAACGTCGACTCGTACCACTCCCGGCCCTTGGCGCGTTCGCCGAACGTGCGGGTCAGGTAGCCCGCCAGCAGCGGGATGCCGAGGAAGACCAGGACGGACTTGGCGATGCCCCACATGGAGACGTCGAGCGCGTTCTGCTCGAGACCCAGCCACCCGGGCAGGACCTGGAGGTAGAAGTAGCCGAGCAGGGCGAACGCCAGGATCTGGAAGATGGCGTTGATGGCGACCAGGATCGCGGCGGCCTCGCGGTCACCGCAGGCCAGGTCGTTCCAGATCAGCACCATCGCGATGCAGCGGGCGAGCCCGACGATGATCAGGCCGGTGCGGTACTCCGGCAGGTCGGGCAGCAGCAGCCAGGCCAGGGTGAACATCAGGGCGGGGCCGAGCACCCAGTTGAGCAGGATCGAGGTCACCAGCAGCCGCTTGTCGCCGGTGACGTGGCCCAGCTCGTCGTACCGGACCTTGGCGAGCACCGGGTACATCATCACGAGCAGGCCGATCGCGATCGGCAGCGACACCGAGCCGATCTCGACCGCGGCCAGGGCGTCGTCCAGGCCCGGGACCAGCCGGCCCAGCAGCAGGCCGAGCACCATGGCCGCGATGATCCAGACGGGCAGGAACCGGTCGAGGGTCGAGAGCTGCTTGAGCACGCGTCGTCGTCGTGGGCGCCGGCTCTCACGCACGGTGTCGCTCATGCGCCGGCCCCCGCGAGGTCACCGGTCGCCGCGAGGTCACCGGTCGCCGAGTCGCGCCGGAGGTGAAGAGGCTGCCGAGCGCAGCCATCGCCTGCGGGCGGGCCTTGTAGAACACCCAGGTGCCCCGCTTCTCGCGGTCCAGCAGGCCGTTCTCGTGCAGCACCTTGAGGTGGTGGCTGATCGTGGGCTGGGACAGGTCGAAGTACGGCGTCAGGTCGCACACGCACGCCTCGCCGCCCTCGTGGGACAGCACGAGGGAGAGCAGCCGGAGCCGGGCCGGGTCGGCGATGGCCTTCAGCAGCGGCACCACCTGGGCGGCCTGCTCGGCGCTCATCGGCTCGTGCGCCAGGGGCGTGCAGCTGGCGAGCGGGTCGTCGGCGAGCGGCAGCTCGCGGAGCTGGGGACCTCGAGGAGAGTTCGACACACGTCAATGTTGACAGACGTCGATCCCGGGGCAAACATTGACCATCATCAACATCGACCGTCATCCATGTGTCGTCTCTTCGTACGGCGCGCCAGGCGATCACGCTGCCACGGGACTCCCCGACCCGGCCGCCGACACCGCGACCGCGGCGACGAGGCACGCGGCCGTCGACCGACGACCAGCACCGAGGTGTAGCCGCCGGAGTCGGTGCGCAGGACACCGGCGCTGACCGGACCGCGGCCTTCGCGGCAGTCAGCGCGATGCCGATGAGGGCGGCGACGGTGGCGAAGGCCGCGGAGCCGAACGCGTCGGCGGTCAGGGCAGGGCGGGTGATGGTGCCGACCCCGAATCCGATGCCGAAGAGCAGCACGAACGCGACCGCGCCCGCCGAGCTGTCGCCGTAGCGCAGCAGCACGAGGCATCCGACGCCCTGGAGCGCGAAGACGGCGGCGGCCACGCGCGTGATCGGCCAGCGGCGGATGGCGCCGGTGACGGTGATCCGACCGGTGACCGACAGGGCGCCGAGGCTGCCGGCCGCCAGGGCGGCGAAGCCGCCCGAGTGGCCGTGCTCGAGGAGGAACGGCACCAGGTGGACCGCGACGACCGCGACCGCGAGGGTCTGGGCGGCGTACGCGATGGTCAGCAGCCAGAAGCGCCGGTCCCGTGCGGCCCACCGGGCCGTGCCGACCAGGGTGGCGCGTTCCGGCGCGGCACCGGCCGCCGCAGCGGCGGGCGCGGGTGCGCCGTCGGGATGAAGACCCAGGTCGCTGGGGTCGCGACGGAGCACCAGCGCGTAGGGCAGCACGGTGCCGGCAGCGAGCACGGCCGCGAGCACCCACAGGGCGTGCCGCCAGCCCAGCGCGTGCTCGAGGTAGGCGGTGGTGGGCAGGAAGATCGTCGAGGCGAAGCCGGCGACCAGGGTGATGGCGAGCAGGGCACGGGCCCGCTGCTGGTGGAACCAGCGGACCGCGACCGCGAACGCCGGCTCGTAGAGCACGGCGGCCGAGACCAGCCCGATGCCGGCGAACGTCGCGTACAGCCCGGGCACGGTCTCGACACGGGACCAGGCCAGCACCAGCACCGCGCCGGCGGCGGACCCGCAGCTCATCAGGGCTCGGGCGCCGTGCCGGTCCACCCACCGGCCGACCGGCACCGCCGCGATGCCCGTCACGGCGACGGCGAGGCTGAAGGCACCGGTCAGGGTGGCCGTGGAGAACCCGAGGTCACGCTGCATCGGCAGCAGCAGCACGGTGAAGGCGTAGTAGAGGATCCCCCACGAGATGGTCTGGGCGACGGCGAGGGTGCGGACGATGCGCCACCCGTAGAAGCCGCGCGCCGCGCCGGACTCCGCGGTTCGCGGCGCCAGGGCCGTCATCCGCAGCAGGAGCCACCCGCGGCCGGGCTGGTCTCGATCACCTCGAGCCCCAGACCCGTGGAGAAGCCCTGCGGGGAGACGCCGGCGGGCAGCGGACGGTGGTAGGGGTCAGCCTCGGCCGGAGCCGCCTCGGTCGTCTCCGCCGGGACAGTGCCGCAGCAGCTGCCGCCGGCCGACCCCTCGTCGTCGTTGAGCGGGATGCTCACCGAGCAGACGCCGGTCTCGGGGAGCACGAGCTGGACCTCGTCGGCGGCCGCGAGGTCGCCGGCGAGGGCGGCGGCGATGGAGCGGACCTCCTCGTTGCCGGTCGTGATGAGGAAGGTGGGTGCGCGGCCGTAGGCCTTCATCCCGACGATGAAGAAGTCCGTCTCGGGGTGGGCGAGGTCGCGGTGCCCGTGAGGGGCGACCGTCCCGCACGAGTGGAAGGCCGGGTCCACCAGGGGCGCGATCGCGGACGGCGCCTCCAGCCCGGGGTCCAGGTCCAGCCGGAGCTCGCCCAGCATCGCGAGGTCGGGCCGGAAGCCGGTGGCCGCCGCGACGTTGTGCACCGCCTCGATCCGGCGCTCCCCCGTCGGGGTGGCCCCGGCGAGCGTGACCGTCTCTCCGTCCGCGTCGACGGTCACGGCGGTGGTCGTGAAGGAGGGGACGAGCTCGATGGCACCCGAGGTGACCAGGGAGCGCAGGTCGGTGCCGAGCCTGCCCCGGTCGGGCAGCTCGTCGGCCTCGCCGCCGCCGTACAGACGGGACGGGTCGGCGGCGCGGATGGCCCAGAGGATGCGGGTGCCGAGCTCCTCACGGGCGAGCTGGGCGAGGTTCAGCAGCGTGTTCGCGGCGGAGTGGCCCATCCCGACGACCAGGGTGGTGCGGCCGGCGAAACGCTCGCGGTCGCGGCCGAGCACGTCGGGCAGCGGGCCGACCATGAATCCCGGCCGCGGTGGCCGCTGCCTCGCCACGGGCCTCGAGGCCGGAGCCCCCGAGCGGGTTCGGCTGGCCCCAGGTGCCGGAGGCGTCGATGACGGCGCGGGCCAGCAGCTCCTCCTCGGTGCCATCCGTGAGCCGGATGCGGACCAGGAAGGGGCGCTCCTCACGGCCGAGGCTGCGGGCCTTGTCGAGGCCGAGGCGGGTCACGGCCGTGACGCGCGCGCCGGTGCGGACCGCGTCGGCGCCGAGAGCGGCACGCAGCGCGTCAGCCAGGGGGGTCAGGTAGTGCCCGACGATCTCCGCCCCGGTCGGCGGCACCTCACCCGCGGGTCGGACCCAGCCGGTCGGCGCCAGGAGCTTCTCGGCGGTGGCGTCCACGATGTACTTCCAGGGCGTGAAGGTACGGATGTGGCCCCACGAGGCCATCGCCGCGCCGACGGCGTCGCCGGCCTCGAGCACGACCGGGTCCAGCCCACGGTCGAGCAGGTGGCCCGCGGCAGCCAGCCCGACCGGGCCGGCGCCGATGACCGCCACCGGCAGGGCGGCGAGCTCCTCGGGTGTCCAATCGGTGGTGAGCGCGTGGAGGGACAGGTCGCTGGGGCGAGATGTGGTCATGGAGTTCTCCTGGTCCGTGTACGTGATGAGTGTGGGTCAGCGAGGCTCGTCAGGAGCAGCAACCGCTGGAGGCTGTGGTCGCCGGCTCGGCCCGTCCGGTCGGGGACGTCCCGCAGCAGCCGCCAGGGGCGTCAGCGACCCCGGACTCGATCAAGGTGAGGTCGGCGTGGGTCTTGCCCTCGAGCTCGGGCTGGGAGTCGGCGAGCACCACGTAGTTCTCCCAGGACTGGCCGTCCGGGCCGGTGACCCAGTGCTTGTCCTGGCGGGCGTAGCAGCAGACGACGTCGCCCTCGACGCGCAGCTCGAGGCCCGCGGCCTCGAGCCGGTCGGCCTCGGCCTCGACCTCCTCCATCGACTCGCGCTCCACGCCGAGGTGGTTGAGCGTGCCGCTGGCCGCAGCGTTCTCGAAGAGCACGAGCTTCAGCGGCGGGTTCGCGACGGCGAAGTTGGCGTAGCCGGGCCGGCGCTTGGCCGGGGCGGTGTCGAAGAGCGTGGAGTAGAACTCCACGGCGGCGTCGATGTCGTCGACGTTCAGGGCGAGCTGCAGGCGGGACATGACGTCTCCTTCGAGTGGATCGGGCGGTCGGGAACAGTCGGCGCAACGTCCTTCGACGTTCATCGAAGCATAACTTCGACAAACATCAAAGCATTCCTTCGACATTTCTCGAAACAGTCTGCTCCCGACCGATAGGCTGACCGCATGAGCACGACCACGGACACCCCGGCGCCGACCGGCTCCCCCGGCACGACTGAGCTTCCGGTGATGGCGGCGTGCTGCACCCCGACGACGAGCGTCAGCGACACGGCGGCCATCGAGCTGGCCCAGATGTTCAAGGCGCTGGGCGACCCGGCCCGGGTGAAGATCATGTCGATGCTGCTGAACGCCGACGAGGTCTGCGCCTGCGACTTCAGCGCGAGCATCGAGAAGACCGCCGCCACCACGAGCCACCACCTCAAGCTGCTGCGTGACGTCGGCCTGGTCGCGACCGAGAAGCGCGGCACCTGGGTCTTCTACCGAGTCGTGCCGGAGCGCCTCGCCGCGGTGCGTGACGCGCTCGCGTTCACCTGCTGACGCGTCCACCGATCGCGGAGACGCGAGCAGGGGCTCGATGCTTTGTCGGCGACAATGGCTGCATGAGTCGCTCCCGGTGGTCGCGGTGATCCTCTCGTGAGCCAGTCACCCCGATTGGTGGGAAGCCGGCCGGCGGGCCCGACCGCCGGCGTGCTGCTGGGTCTCGTTGCCGGCACCCTGGTCTTCACGGCTTGGGTCAACGACCTGCTGCTCGGGACCGCGGTGGCGGGCGTCGTTGCCGGCCTGATCGTCTGCGTGATGTGGGCGGCCCCGGAGTGGCGGCGGTTCGGCGTCGGCCTGGCGGTCGGCGCCGTCCTGGCCGCGGCCGCGTGGTCCGCGGCGTTCTACGCCGGCGGCTCTTTCGGGTTGTAGTGCCCGGGAACGACATGCCCTTGCAGGGCGAACCACTCGACGACGATCCCCCCTTGCATGTGGCGGCATGTGTGACTATACTCGAACACATGATCGAGTCGCTTCCTGCCGGAATCGAGCTCGATCGCGCCTCCGCGTGGGTGGGAGTGCTGGGAGAGGTGACGCCGTCGGAGCTCAACGACGCCGAGCTCGTCGACGAGCTCGCGGCCCTCGAGCGTCTGACCTCGGCTGCGGCAGCGGCGAAGGCTCGGATCACCGCTCAGCTGCACCACCGTCGGTGTGCGCAGGATCGCGCACAGGGAGTGCCGGCCGAGCGCCGCGGGCGCGGCGTCGGCCACGAGGTCGCGCTGGCCCGGCGCGAGGCGCCTCACGCAGGGCGGGAGCACGTGGCTCTCGCGCTGGCGCTGGAGCAGCTCCCTGAGACGCTGGCCGCCCTGGCCCGGGGCGACATCAACGAGCGGCGTGCACAGATCATCGCCCTCGAGACGGCCGACCTCTCGCCCGCGGACCGGTCCTGTGTGGACGCCACCCTCGCCCCGAGGCTCGCCGGGATGGGCAACCGGGAGATCCTCGTCCTGGCGCGGCGGATGGCCTACGAGCTGGACCCGGCGGGTGCAGAAGAGCGCGTGCGTCGCGCGCGCACCCGACGACGGGTCACCCTGCGGCCGCTGGGTGACGGGATGGCCCGACTCTCCGCAGAGCTGCCGGCGGCCGATGCCCATGCCGCGATCGCGTCCTTGCGCCAGCGTGCTGACCTCCTGCGCAGCACCGGCGACCCCAGGACCCGTGACCAGATCGCCGCCGACGAGCTCTGCAACCGCCTCGACGTTCCCGCCGTCGCGGGGGCGCGCCGCGTCGCGGTCCAGCTGGTGATGAGCGCCGAGATGCTGCTGAGCATCGACCGGACCACGCCCGCGCACCTGGCGGGCTACGGGCCGATCACCCCGACGACGGCCACGGCGCTGCTGGCCTCGGCCGACGAGGACGTGCTGGTCCGCCGCATCTACGCCGCGCCCGGGTCCAACACCCTGGTCGCCATGGACAGCAAGGACATCGTCTTCACCGGCAATCTCCGTCGCCTTCTCCACGGCCGCGACGGTGACACCTGCCGCACCCCCTGGTGCGATGCTCCAGCGCGACACGGTGACCACGTCACGCCGCGCGCCCGGGGCGGGCCGACCTCGCTCGACGGCGGGCAGGGCCTGTGCGAGGCGTGCAACTACGCCAAGGAGCAGCCCGGCTGGCGGCACCGCACGACCAGCCGCTGGCCCGAGCCCCACACCGTCGAGATCACCACCCCCACCGGGCACCCACATCGGTCGCAGGCGCCATCTCTCCCGGTGGAGCCGCGTGTGACGCGCCCCCGACGGCCGATCGTCGTCGAGATCCACCGCAGCCATCTCCAGCTCGAGCTGGCCGCCTAGGCACTCGCGTCGAGCTCGTCGTCGAGCGAGCGGCGTACGACGCGGGGTGCGCCGCCCTCGCACGCGAGGGCCGCGGCGAACGGCTCGGGCGCCTCGAGCTGGCGGAGCGACCAGCCCGGGGCCGTCGCCGGCCGGGAGTCGTCGACCCCCATCGTCG
>CAVRMH010000022.1:0-51163 GCA_963721775.1 uncultured Actinomycetota bacterium
CTGCCATTCCATGAACGCCGACGCTGCTCGTCGGAAGGGGAGGTATCCGCGGTCCACCTCGGCGGGGACCCTGTTCAGCCGACGCAGGAACTCCAGCCGCGCCAGGGCGTCGTTGGCGACCCTCGAGACCGACTCGTCGGCGTATGCCCCCGCCGTACCCTCCGCCACCCGTCGAGTCTGGCAGGCGTCGCAGGCCACGTCGCCTAACTCACCGTGACGCGAACAGCGTCCGGGTCCTCCACACACACCCAGCCCAGTGGGAGAGCAGTGGGGCCGGGTGTGGTGGGCCGCGACGTACGCGGACTCGGATCGGATCGGACCACCCCCTGGCCCGGTTCGCCGAACCCAGAGCGGTGGATCTCCGCGCCCGAACGCCGCTGGAGCGACGCGGGCCGGGACCCGCCACTCAGGGTCGCCGAACGGTCGCTGGGGAGCACCGCCGATGTACAAGTTTAGGTACCTGCTTTCAGCAGGTGCGGTCAGCGGACCAGGAAGACCGACCCCCGGGCTTCGCACACGGAGGACGCCGGGAGCGAGAAGTACGACGAGGGAGCGGACGCGAACCAGGCGTAGTAGCCCCTGTGCGACACCGTGATGCGGGGCGTCCAGTGCGCCACGTTCGCCTCTGCCGTGAACCACCTGGTCGCGAGCGTCCGGCCCACGGAACAGTTGACGCGATCGCGATGCAGGAAGGGTCCGACCAGCCGCACCTTCCCGGCCCGCTTGTAGCCGTCCGGGAACCCGGTCGCCTTGACCGCCGCGCGGACCCGGGTGCCGACGGCGACCGTCGTCGCGGGTGCGCGGACCGCCAACCTGGGCCGGCTGAGGGCGCGGACCTTGCCGCCACAGCGCTCGGCCTCGTGGTTGAGCCGGTTGGCCGCGGTCCTGATCTTCCAGATGTAGATGCCGTACCGCGGGACGCGGAGGCGCGGAAGCGGGTACTTGCCGTTGGCGCTCACGGGGACGCTGGCCGACGCGCGCGCGACGAGGTCGACACACACGGCCTGGGACGTCGAGCCGAAGGGGCCGTACAGGGTTGCGGTCGCCGTGTTCGGGGCCGAGCCGCCGACTCCGTCTAGGGTGAAGGTCGAGTCGTCAGCCGGGCCCCACCATCGTGGCGGGCGGGCTCACCACGGTGGCCGGGGTGCCGCGTACCGGAACCGTGAACCGCCGGATCTCGGCCGTCCGGATCCCGGCGACGGCGGCCCGGGATGCCCTCGTGGTCGAGGGTGCCCGGACGAACATCGTCGACGCCGGCAGGTCGCCGATTCGCAGGGTGACCGGGACGTCGCCCGGCCGGGTGGAGGTGAACCGCGCCTCGACGGTGCCGTTGTCGTCCGTGCCGAGGCGCACGGGCTGCCGGCCGTCGTAGCGGATCCTCACCGGCCGCTCGGGATCGGTGCCCCGGTGGCGGCCGCAGTGATCCGAGCCCGGACGGTCACCGGTCCGCCGACGGTCGCGCCGGTCCTGGAGATGGCGACGCGGTACGGCCCGGCGTACTTCTTGGACACGGTGAGGAAGTACCGGGCCCACGACCGCAACGTGTCCGCCCGGCCGCTCTGGCGGAGGTGTCGCCGGGTCACGGCGCCGGTCAGGCTGTCCGCCCACGAGCAGGGCGTCCAGCGCGACGTCCGTGGCGGCGGCGTAGTAGCGCCGGTCCGCGCCGCGCTGGTTGCCGTACCGAGACAGGATCCACGCCGCGCGCGCGGTGGCCCGGCGAGGCTGAGCACTCTTACCGGCCTCGCGGCGGAGTACCGGGCCCGGACCAGCTTCCGGCCCGGGTCGATGATGAGGTAGACCGGTCGCGAGCCCAACGTCCGGCTGCCGAGCCACGACCCCGACGCGGTGCCGTCCGCCGGGATCCGGAAGCCGGTCCGGATGACCGGGTACGCCGCGTGCGCCGGCGCAGACCCCACCAGGGTGATGAACGTGGTGACGGCCACTGCCAGGACAGTGGCGGAGATGACGTGCCTACGGTGCATGGGGAGCCTCCGGGGTCGGGGCGCCGCCACCGCCGAACGGGGCGGCGGGTTGGTTGGGCTGGCCGCCGTCACCCTGCGTCGGCGCGGATGGGGCTCTCCGCGGCCGGCACTCCCGCTTGGGTCGACGTGGTGGCCGGCTCTGGCTCGTACGCCGGTTCGCTCGGCGCCTGCGCGGTTGTCCCTGCGGCCGGTTGCGGGGCTGGTGCGGGCTCTGGCGGCGGAGAAGGAGCAGTGACGGCGACCCGACCGGAGGCGCGGTTGACCAGGGCGAGCGTCCAGCTCGAGGCGGCATCCACCTCCCACCGCCACGTCCCCGGTCGCAGGTGCCGGAACACCGCGGACAGGTCCCCATCGGTCAGGGCGACGCGGCGGATGACGCGGTTCGAGGAGGTGGTCCCGGGAGCCTCGGCGGCGGTGAGGACGACGCGCAGCCGGGCCGGGGTCTCGGTGCTCGGCCGGAAGGTGCCGCTGGTGCTGATCCGGAGTCGGAGCTCTCCCGGGGCGTACGCCGCGGCTCGTGCATGGAGCGCGAGCCGGGGGCGGAAGCGCGGGATGGGGTCTTCTGACGGGGCCGGGGTGGCGGTGGGCGCCCGCGGCCGCGCGGGTTGCTCACTCGACTTCGTCACCAGAGGCGCCGCCGCGATGACCGCGGCGATGGCCAGCCAGACGAGGACGGCGAGGGGCAGGATGAAGGCACGCGACGAGATGACGTTGCCCCTCATGTCGCCTCCCCGGGTACGGCTGACATGGCCTCCGTCCATTGTTCGCACCGCCACTGTGCTGGCGTCAATGCCCCGAGTGGGCGGTCGAGCAGGACGTCCGGGCCCATCGCGCAGCCCGCGACTCCTCGTCAGTCGTCGCTGACCACGAGGCGACGCAGCTGCGGCAGCAGGTTGCGGCGGTTGGTCTCGGTGAGCCAGCCGTTCGGCAGGGAGAGCCTGATGACCTTGTGCCAGGCACTGGCCACCTGACGGACCAGCGGCCGCGAGTTGTAGGTGAGCCCGAACTTCTCGAAGACATCGCGCACCCGCGGGGCGATCTCGGCGTACCGGTTGCTGGGCAGGTCCGGGTAGATGTGGTGCTCGATCTGGTGGGACAGGTTGCCGGCCATCACGTGCAGTGCCCGCGATCCCGAGATGTTGGCCGAGCCGAGCATCTGCCGCAGGTACCACGCACCCGCACCTCGTCATCGTCGATCTCGGTCGCCTCGAACGTCTGCACGCCTTCAGGGAAGTGCCCACACATGATCACCGAGTGGCTCCACAGGTTCCGCAGGAGGTTGGCGGTGGCATTCGCCGTGAGGGTGGTTCGCCAACCGGGGCCCGAGAGCGCGGGGTGGAGCACGAAGTCCTTCACGAGCTGCCGGCGCGCCTTGGCCAGGGTCGGCCTCACTTCGGCCTTCTTCTCCGGTGACATCTTCCGCTTGGCCCGGATGTGCTCACCGAGGTCGAGGTCGTACGTCGCGATGCCGTACTCGAAGATGCAGGCGGTGACGAGGTTCCAGACCGGCTGGACGAGGTAGCGCGGCTGCCACGGCTGCGCCTCGTCGACACGCATGATGCCGTAGCCGAGGTCGTTGTCGCGGCCCACGATGTTGGTGTACGTGTGGTGCGTCTCGTTGTGGGCGCGCTTCCACTGAGCCGCCGGCGTGACGTGGTCCCACTCCCAGCTGGACGAGTGGATCTTGGGATCACGCATCCAGTCCCACTGCCCGTGCAGCACGTTGTGGCCGATCTCCATGTTGTCCAGGATCTTTGCGACGGTGAGTGCCCCGACACCTGCCACCCATGCCCCGCGTCTCCGGCTCGCCAACAGCGCCACGCGTCCGCCCAGCTCCAGGAGCCGCTGGGTCTTGATCAGGCGCCGGATGTACGCCGCGTCCCGTTCCCCGCGACTGTCCAGGACCTCCTGCCGGATCGTCTCCAGCTCCCGGCCCAGGACTTCGATGTCACCGTCGCTCAAACCGGCTACGCGCGTGGGCATCGTGTGAGGTCGCGGTCATGCAACTCCGTGCCCCGACGCGACCCTCGGCATGCACCGATCGGCTCAGTTGCCTGCCGCTCCGGACTTCGCCAGCCCACGGCTCACCATGTAGCCGATGGTCAGCAGGGTGACGTAGAACCACGCCTCCTGCGAACCGACGTCGCTGCGTCGACGACGTCCGAGGCGGTCAGGCCGCACTTCATCTCCGCCACCGGACTCTCGACGCCGACGGCACCCAACCGGCACCTTCTCCTCCGGCAAGAACGGCAACGTCACCCATGCTCGGCGGGAACCGCGGAGGTGACAGGGGCGCAGCCGACGAACGAGGCGCCCGGCGGTCAGGTCATCGGCGGCAGGGTCAGCTGTGCCCGGTGATGGTCGAAGTGCTGGGTGGCGTAGTGGTAGACCTCGAGCACGGTCATGGTGTCGGCGAAGTACGGGTCCCAGCCGGTGGGAAGTGCATGCTGCAGGCCAGCGACGTACGCGTCTCCGCGTCCAGGTGGCGGTGCAGGGCGTCGATGGTGCGGTCGACCTTGCTGGACAACCGCTGTCCGTGCAGCACCGTGGCTCCGGCGCAGGCGCCGAGATAGTTCACGACGTGGAACGGTCTCGTGCCGGCGTTGAGTACGCCGGCGAAGGCCCGGCCGTAGCTCTCGGGGAGCCGGCCGAAGGTGCGGACCAGTGGCAGCAGCGAGCGGACCAGCCCGTAGCCGAGCAGCATGTGGAACAGCAGCTGGCCATTGCTCCACCGGGTCCCCTCGCTTGGCGCGTCGGAGGTCGGCGTCGGAGGCCTGCTCGATCAGGTCGTGGAAGGTGGACCGGGCGCGCTCCAGCTCCTCGTGGACCGAGGTCACGCTCAACCGCTGCTCCTCCACCACGTCGGTCTTCCTCATGCGCCGTCGTCGCAACCGCAGGTGCCGGCGTTCGGTGCGTAGTCGGCCAGGGCGCCGCTGGAGTCGGTCCGGATCTGGCAACAGGCGGTCAGGTGTTCCCTGAGCTGCACGTCGCGCACGTTGCACCCGTGACTTCATCCCGGACACGGAGATGCCGAGCTGCTCCGCTGCCGCCCGATGGGTCTGCCCGTCCAGGTCCACCCGGGTCAGGGCGTCGCGAGCGGTCGGGTGGAGCCGGCCCAGCATCGGCTGGAGACAACGGGCGAGCTCACGGGTGGCGTCGTTCGGCAGGTTCCCGGAGGTGTCTGGTGCGGGCCAGAGGTCCAGGTCGATATCGCCGTCGTGCCGGCGTCGGGTCCGGTAGTGGTCGATGACCGCGTTGCGGGCCGCTCGGTAGAGCCACGCCGAGACGTCGTCCACCCGGTCCAGTGCCCCCGAGGCGATGCTGCGGACCACGACGTCCTGGGTGATGTCGGCGGCGAGGTCCGGGTCCCCGACCCGTGCGGCGATGAAGCCCCGCACCCGGTCCAGGGTCTCTCCCCATTCCTGGTCGCGGCGCTCGGTGGTGCTCTGGTTCCGTGAGTCCGTCATTGGCCATCCTCCGCGCCTCTTCATCGTAGAAGACGACGCAGCAGGGAGATGGACGCACCGGCCCAGACGCACCGTCGTGCGTCCCCGACCGGACGGGTTCGTCTACAGGGGTGTCCCCTCGCACCGGCGAAGGCAGAACCTGAGGAGTCACCCGATGACCACCAGCCGCATCCAGCTCGCACTCAACGTCGCCGACATCGAGACGGCCACCAATTTCTACGCCGACCTGTTCGGGGTCCAGCCCGCCAAGAGGCGTCCGGGCTACGCGAACTTCGTCGTCGCCGACCCCCCGCTCAAGCTGGTGCTCTTCGAGAACGCCGGCGCGGCCTCCCCGCTCAACCACCTCGGTGTCGAGGTCGCGTCGAGCGCCGACGTACTCGCCGCCACCCGCCGGTTCACCGACGCCGGCCTCGCCCACACCACCGCCGAGGTGGACGCCTGTTGCCACGCCGTCCAGGACAAGGCGTGGGTCGAGGCTCCCGACGTCCCGCTCGGCGCGTGGGAGTTCTACACCGTGCTCGACGACGACCCGGCCACCGAGCAGGCATCGACCGGGACGTGCTGCACCGCAGGACCGGCTGACGCCACCCCCTGCTGTGCCGGCAGCGCCGAGGACGCCTGAGATGGCCGCGCAGGGATCCGTCCTCGAGGAGGTGCGGCCCGCCGGCGCCGGAGCCGGCTCCGCCTCGGGCCCGGAACCCCGGGTCGCCGCCCCCGCGCGGATCCAGGTGCGACTGCTCGGCGGCTTCGAGGTCCGGGTCGACGGCCGCACTGTGCCCCCGCGCCACTGGTCGCGGCGGCACAGCGCGGCCCTGGTCAAGCTGCTCGCCCTCGTGCCGGGGCGGAGCCTGCACCGGGAGCAGGTCATCGACGCGCTGTGGCCCGACCTCGGCGTCGACCTCGCGGCCCCGCGGCTGCACAAGGCGGCGCACTACGCCCGCGAGGCCTTGGGCCACCGCAGCGCCGTCGTCCTCAATGCCGACAACGTACGGCTGTACCCCGATGACGACGTGGACATCGACCGAGCGCGGTTCCAGCAGTACGCCGAGTCGGCGGTCGCCGACGGCGGCGTTGCGGCGGCCAAGGCGGCGCTCGCCGTGTACGGAGGCGAGCTGTTGCCCCAGGACCCCTACGAACCGTGGGCCGAACAGCCCCGGCTGCACCTGAGACGCCTGCACACCGAGCTGCTGCACCAGGCCGAGGACTGGCACCTCGTCATCGCCGCTGACCTGACCAACGAGCCCGCCCATCTCGCGCTGGCCCAGCGGTACGTCGAGCGAGGGGACCGTCCTGCTGCGTTGCGGCAGCTCGACGAGCTCGACCGCATCCTCCACCTCGAGCTCGGGCTGGGGCCCAGTCAGCGAGCGCTGGAGCTTCGACAGCGCATCGAAACTGTGGCTCCGGACCGACCGTGCTGCCCGGACGCTTCGCCAGCGCGTTGACGGGACGCGTCGAGTCCGGCGGGGCTCGCAGGCGACGTCGGCGGGTGGCCGAGCATGTCACCTCGAAGTCATGAACCTCGATGAGAACAGTGTCTGACTTCCGCTCCTCTCGATGGCGAGCCGGGTAGCTGCACCACACTCGTCAGCGGTAGCGCGCGCTGTACGTCGTGGCAGTGGCCGGGGCGACGACGGTGTGGGTCTGGGCACCACCGTCGGACCAGGAGACGAACCGGTAGGCCTTCGCGCCCTTGTTCTGGGGAGTGGGAGCACTGATCGTGTTGGTCGACCCCACGATCACGGTGCGACTGAAGGACGTCTTGGACGCGGTGGCGTTCACGACCAGGGACAGCCCACCGGGCGTGGTCTGGAAGGTCAGCGACACGGTCCGCGGATCGAGCCGGAGCGTCTTCGTGTCGCTGAGCCCGCCGGAGTCGGTGACCGTCAGCCGGAGCTCGAGGTACGACGGGTACTCGTGGTCAGGAGCGGTGAAGGAGCCGCCGGTGGCTCCCACGAAGCTCTGGACGAGATGCGCGTGGCAGTTCGAGGGGCAGTGCTGCATCACGAGGTCCCAGCGGTAGGCCGAGGCCGGGAGGGTGCCGTCCTGCGCGTCGGTGGCGGACCCCGAGAAGGTCAGGACGTCACCCACCTTCCAGGTGGTGCCCGCGACAGGCGTCTGGATGACCGCCGTCGGTGCCGTGTTGCCCACCGAGATGACGACGGAGTCGGTCGCCGTCGCACCCTGGCTGTCGGTCACCCTGAGCACGGCGGTGTAGGTGCCCTGGGTGGTGTAGGTGTACGTCGGCCGCGCGACGGTCGCGTCGTCGAAGGCCCCGTCGCCGTCGAGGTCCCACGCGTAGGTCAGCGACGTCGCCGGGGTCCGGGTCGCTCGAGCCGCTGCCGTCGAAGGTGACGGTGAGCGGAGCCGACCCGGTGGTGGGTGTGGCGGTGGCGACGGCGACCGGGGCCTGGTTGGCGCTGGTGTACGTGATGCGCCGGATCGTGCCGCCGTCGAAGTCGACGTAGAACAGGTCGCCGCCCGGCCCGATCTGCAGGTTGACCGGGTTGGCGGCACCGGCGACGAAGGTCCGGACGAGTCCCGGCGCGGGCTTTCCGTCCGCCCCCTTGGGCATCACCCAGATGCAGTCCCGCGAGTAGTCGGCGAAGAACAGCGCGTCGTCGTACTCGGCCGGGTACGAGCTCTGAGCCGCGGCGAACTCGAACTGCAGCCCCGCGACCGAGGAGCTGCCCGTGGGGCAGGTCTCGTTCGGCACGACGCGGCTGCTGTGGTGGTAGGCGTGGTACGGCGCGGTGACCGCGCCGGCGCTCGCGTAGAGGTTCTCGCAGATGTTCAGGTTCGCGCTGTCGTAGCCGGACTGGCGCCCGGAGCCCTCGTAGCACGGCCAGCCGAAGTTCTCCACCGCCGGCCCGGCCGGTGTGAGGACGTTGATCTCCTCCCAGTCGTTCCAGCCGACGTCACCGACCCAGAGCTCGTCCGTGCCCGGACGCTGGGTGAAGCGGAAGGGGTTGCGCAGGCCGTGGGCGATGATGCGCCGGGCGTTGGGGTCCGCGGCTCGCGGCCAGCGGGTTGTCCGGCAGCGCGTCACCGGTGGCCGGGGTCGACGCGGATGACGCTGCCGTCGAGGCTCACCGGATCGCCGGCCGTCCGCAGGTCCTGGCTGCGCAGCGCACCTCCTTCGGCGGTCGGCGGGGTGAGCGTCGCGCCGACGCCGCCGGGCGGGTCGCCGCAGGGGTTGACCGGTGCACCGTCCTGGCCGTAGTCGACGAAGTTGAAGCTCGCGCCGTCTCCGCCGCTGGCGTACAGCGCGCCGTCGCGACCGAACTCGACGGTCCCGACGGAGTGGCTGGGGTACTGCTGGCACCAGTCCTCGACCAGCACCTGCTCGGCTCCCGTCATCGCGTTGCCACTGGCCTGGAGCCGGGACAGCCGTCCGCTCACCACACAGCCGTCCGCGGTCGCCCCCGGCGGTGTCGGGCACGGATCCGAGTAGACGCCCGGCGTACCCCAGCGCGGTGCCGGCGCCGTGGAGCCCAGCTCGTGGTCGTAGGTGTAGAGCACGTAGACGTACGGGGTGCTCGGGAAATCGGGATCGAGCGCCATCCCGAGCAGACCGCGGTCCCAGAAGTTGTGCACGTTGGCATTCAGGTCGGCGAACACGTCCGGCGACGGGTCGGCGAGCGAGTCGAAGACCTTGATGACGCCTCGCTTCTCGGCAACGAAGACGCGACCGTCACTGGCGAAGCGGACCGCGGTCGGGTTGGTGAGGCCGCTGAACACGACGGACTCCTGGAATCCCGTCGGAAGAACCGCGGCACCCTCGGCGTCGGTCGACGAGCTCACGGTCAGGGACGCCGCGGCCGCCATGATCGAGACGGCCAGCAGGACGCCACGGGACCTCGCGGGCCGTCGCGGGCGCCATCGTGCGCCGCCACGGACGGAACCGTGCCCCGTGGTGTCTCGCCCGCCCGCATGCCCCAGCCCGCTGCGTGTCATGGTCCCCTCACCATTCCTGTGCGCCCCCACCACCAGCATCCGCGCCGCAACGACATTCGCCATGGCACGTGCGCATCAGTTGCCCTAGGCATCGCGCGGCACCGTTCGGGCGGGCATCCCCGGTCCCGCGAAACTGGGGTTTTCCCGTCGCCCAGCGGGGATGACGAGAGCGAGGTCGGGACATCCTCCTCGCCAGTTCGTGAACCTGTGCTCATGGGCCCCGCGGTTGGGGCATTGCGGCCCTTGGTAGTGTCGAGGGCGCGGACCGAGCATGGAAGGAGAAGGACCTGGGAGGGAGGCATTGTCATGCAGTGGGACCTGGGACTTCAGGGACTGGCTGTGCTGGCTGCCTTGTCGCTCGGCTTCGGCGTGATCGCCGGGTTGCTCGCGGGCCACGGCGTGTCACACCGACTGTTGGCTACCGCGATCGCGACCGTCGCGTGCTTCGGAGTCGGGTTGGTCACCAGTGAGGTGCTGTTCGGCTGGGCCACCGAGGAGGAGCTGCAGCCGAACATCGACGGGTTGTCACGCGACGAGGTGCTGCTGTCCAGCGTGCTCACCACCGCCGTAGTCATTCTGGTGTTCCGGTCTGCACGCGTCCGCACCCGTTTGCACGCACATGGGCGGGAGGAGCCCTGACCATGTCGATCACCGCGACCAACCCGGCCAACGTCGACCGCGTCCCCACCCGGCACCCACGAGCCCCTGCCGCCGTCGTGTGGACGTGGGTCCACGACAGTGGCGACAGCCGACGCGGCGTCGGGACGACTCTGCGGCGACGACCCACGCCGGCTCCTTCGGAGGGGTAGATCATGTTGGAGTTCGACGGAGCCGTGAAGCGCTTCGACTCGCTGGTTGCCCTCGACGGGTGCACGTTCGTGGCGCGGCCCGGGCGACTCACCGGGTTCCTGGGTCCGAACGGTGCCGGTAAGACGACCGCGATGCGTGCGGTGTTCGGGTTGCTGCGGCTCGACGCGGGCGTGGTCACGTGGCGCGGCTCGCCGATCGTCGAGGCAGACCGTGCCCGCTTCGGGTACATGCCCGAAGAACGCGGGCTGTACCCGCGGATGCGGGTCCGCGAACAGTTGCGTCTACCTCGGCCGGCTGTGCGGGCGCACCAGCCTCGAGGCGGGCCGGGTCACCGACGTGTGGCTCGAGCGACTGGGGGTTGCGGCACGGGCGAATGCCCGCGTGGACGAGCTCTCCCACGGCAACCAGCAGCGGGTGCAACTGGTCGCCGCCCTGGTCAACGAGCCGGACCTTCTGGTGCTCGATGAGCCTTTCGCCGGTTTGGACCCGATCGCGATGGCTGCCATGGCAGGTCTGCTCCAGGAGCTGGCCGGCCGACGGAGTCACGGTGCTGTTCTCCAGCCACCAGCTCGACCTCGTCGAGGACGTCTGCCAGGACGTCGTCATCGTGGACCACGGACGCGTCGTACTGGCCGGCGAGCTCGAGACCTCCGCGCGGCGACCCCGCAACGAGTCGTCGACATCCGGTATCGCGGAGCGGCGCCGCAGTGGTCCGGTCTGCGCGAGGTACAGGTCCTCGAGAACACGGAGGGTTCGGTCAGGCTCAAGGTGCCACGCGACACCGACACTTGCCGCACTGCTGACGCGGATGACGGGGCATGGCGAGGTCACCTCCTTCACCTACCAGCCGCCCACGCTCTCGGACCTGTTCATCGAGGCGGTGAGGACATGACCGTCGTGAACCAGGGATGGCTCGTTGCGCGACGCGAGATGCGCGAGCGCGCCCGGTCCCGCGCATTCAGGATCAGCACGCTGCTGATGCTGCTCGTCGTCATCGCCCTGGTCGTCCTCCCCGGCCTGCTGGACACGACGGGCCCCACCCGGAACGTCGGCATCTCAGGTGCAACGTCAGAGGTGTTCGAGCAAGCGCTCTCCAGCCAAGCCGACTCGGACGACACCACGATCCACCTCCGCCGCTTCGACAACCTGGCCGCCGGCGAGCAAGCGCTCCGGGACGAGGACGTCGACGTGCTCGTGGTCGAAGCCCAACGCCTGGAGTGGCGCGGGAGAGCGGATGCCGAGCTGCAGTCCCTGGTCGTCGACGCCATCCAGGTCGCGACCGTCCAGCAACGCGCCGCCGCCGCCGGAGTGGACCCCGACACGGTGGCACGGATGCTCTCACCCGTGCCGGTGGAGAGCGTCCAGATCGGTGCGACGCCCGGCCGCAGCGCAGACGACGGTACGGCCGCGGTGCTCATGACGGTCGCCCTGATGACGGCCATCATCATCTACGGCAACCTGGTGCTGACCGGTGTCGTGGAGGAGAAGTCCAGTCGCGTCGTCGAGGTCCTGCTGGCTCGGGTACCGGCCAGGGCCTTGCTGGGCGGCAAGGTCGTCGGCATCGGGCTCCTCGGACTCGGCCAGCTCGCCGTCACCGCTGTGGTGGCGCTCCTCGCCTCGATGGCAGTCGACTCCGTGGACCTGCCGTCCGTGACCGGCGGCGTCCTCGCCTGGGTGCTCGTGTGGTTCGTTCTCGGCTATGCGCTGTACGCGATGGTCTACGGAGCCCTCGGGTCCCTGGCCTCACGCACCGAGGACGCCCAGGCCGTGGCCGGCCCCGTGGGCTACGTACTGATCGCGGGATACTGGGTGTCCTTCATGGCCCTGAGCGCGGACCCCGACGGACTCTGGGCTCGGATGCTGTCCCTGTTCCCGGCAACAGCACCGCTGGCCATGCCCGGGCGGATCGCGCTCGGGGCCACGGCATGGTGGGAGTCACCCCTTGCCGTGCTTCTCACCCTCTGCGCAATCGGCGGACTCGTCGTCTTCGCGGGCCGGGTCTACCGGAACGCCATCCTCCGCACCGGTGCCGTCCTTCGACTTCGCGACGTCTGGCACACCAAGCCGATCGACAGGTCTCGAGGACCTCGAACATCTTCCATCCAGACGGCGACCAAGGTGCTCACATCTCCTCCCAAGGCAACGATCTGGACAGGTGTCCTGGCCATCGCGGGCGTTTGCGTGGCCGCGTTGATCTTCACGCTCACCAGGGACGTCATCTGGGGCGCGATCGCACTGCTGGTCACCTTCGTGGCCGTCCGCCGTGTCCTGCAGCACCGGTGAGACGCCCACTCGCGGATGCGGGTCGCCACGTGCGGCTCCGCTAGGGGCGGACGTCGATCAGCACCTTGCCGACGGCACCGTTCTCGACGGCCGCATGCGCCTCGGCGGCCTGCTCGAGGGGGTAGTGGTGCAGGGGCAGCCCGACCTCCTCCCCGGCGCGTACCGCCTCGTCCAGCACGGCCGCGGACAGGTCGTCCACGGCGTGGGCACGCCAGGCGTCCGGAGCGTTGTAGACCAGGACGAACTGCCAGCGGGCGTTCGGCACCATCGAGGGCCGCACGGGAAGGTCCACGGTGGTGCCGCCGTCGGCGGCGTACACCGCCACCGAGCCGTGCCTGGCCAGGACCTCCGCGTCGAGCGGGGCGTTCACCGCCGGCGAGACCTCGACGATCGTGTTCACACCCCCGGGCGCGATGGCATGCACCTCGGCGACGACGTCCTGTCGCCGGTAGTCGATGACGTGGTCTGCCCCGGCGCGTGCCGCGAGGTGCCCCTTCTCCGGGCTGCTCACGGTGGTGATGACCGTGGCGTCGGACCACCGGGCGAGCTGGATGGCGGCATTCCCGACGGCCCCGGCACCCCCGGCCACGAGGACCGTGCGCCCCTCCAGCGTGCCCGGCCCCAACCGGGTGGGGCCGTCCTCGGTCACGGTCAGGCACCGGTGCGCGGTGAGGAACGGAATCCCGAGGCTGGCACCGAGGTCGTACGAGGCGACGTCCGGCAGGAAGACCGCATGGCGGGCCGGTACGACGGCGTACTCCTGCGCGGTGCCACCAGACGGACGGAGGTGGGCCGCCTCCCAGATCCACACGCGCAACCCCAGCAGAGCCGGTTCGACGCCCTGTCCGACCGCGTCGACGACGCCGGCACCGTCCTGGTTCGGGACCTGCGGCGG
The DNA here is from genome assembly GCA_963721775.1 of uncultured Actinomycetota bacterium. Lineage (GTDB taxonomy): Bacteria > Actinomycetota > Actinomycetes > Propionibacteriales > Nocardioidaceae > Nocardioides. The sequence continues at coordinate 13,392 of CAVRMH010000022.1, forward strand.
GGCGACGCTGACCCCCGGCCCCTCCCCGCGACGCGACTTCCAGTCGGTCGGGTTGACGCCGGAGCGATGGATCCGCACCCGCACCTCTCCCGGCCCGGGATCGGGCGTCGGACGCTCGACCAGCGTCAGGACCTCAGGGCCACCGGTCTGGGAGTACTCGATCGCACGCATGCCCTGACGCTATTCCCCTTGCGGCTGTCTCCAACAGGGCGCCCAGCGTGTGCGCTCGATCTGCACGAAGCGATCTTCCGCGTGCCAGGTGCCGTGCCCCGATGACCTACGACGCCGGGGCACGGCAAGGACCTCAGGACGTGAGGAGGTCCTCCATGGTGGCGATCTCGTCGGTCTGGGCCGCTTCGATGTCCTTGGCGAGCTGGATCGCGTCGGGGTTCTTGCCCTCCTGCTGCTCGGTCCGGGCCATCTCGATTGCGCCCTCGTGGTGCTCGATCATCATCCGGAGGAACATGCTGTCGAAGTCCGCGCCGGTGGAGCCTCCCAGCTCGTCCATGGCCGTCTCGGACATCATGCCCGGCATGTCAGTGCCGCCCATGTCCCCCATGTCGTGGTCCATGTCGTTGTCGTTCGTCCCGCCCATGTCACCCATGTCGGTCGGCGGGACGTCCTCGTTCCAGTCCTCGAGCCAGCCTGCCATCGTGTCGATCTCCGGTCCCTGGGCCGCTTCGATCTGCGAGGCGAGCTCCTGGACCTGCGGGTTGTCGGCGCGGTCCTCGGCCATCTGTGCCATCTGCACGGCCTGGGCGTGGTGCGGGATCATGTCCGAGGCGAACGCCACGTCCTGATCGTTGTGGTCCGAGCCGCTGCTCGAAGCTCCACCGTCGTCGCCGCACGCGGCGAGCGTCAGGGTGGCGGCGGCGAACAGCGCGGCGAGCTTGATGATCTTGTTGTTCACGGTCTCTCCTGTGGGTTCCGTTCCATTGCTGAGGGGTCGTCTGAGAGCCCGCCGCCTCGTTGGAGGCAGGGGTTCCCTGACGCCGCTCAGCAGCGCCGGATGGAGAGGGCTTCGAGGCAGGGTGGGCTGCGGTCGCGACCGCGGATCGGGGTCGACGGCGCGTACCTCCAGTGCACCGGGTTGGCCGCGCCTACCAAGGCGCGTCGGGCGAAGCCGATGACCGGGATAAGCACCCCGGCGAGGATCGCCAGGCAGAGGGCCATCCACCCCGATGCGTCGGCTATGTCGCCCGAGACTCGCGCGCTGCCCGTCGCCGCCGGGGCCGGCGAGGCAGACGCCAGGACTGCCTTCGCATGGGTCACGAGATCCGGTGCCGAGGCCGCCGTCTGGCCGCGACCATGACGTTGTCTCCGGTGTCGCCCGAGGCGGCGTCGCCGTGGGTGACGGCGTGCCCGTTCGTCGCTGACGCGTGCATGCCGGGCGGCTGGTGGGCGGCATGCGTGCCGTGGGTTCCCAGGCCGTGCATGGCGAACAGGCCGGCCATCACGAAGAGAAGGGCCACCCAGGTGCCGACCGGACGACCCGACCCGGGTGCCACAATGCGGCGACGCGCCGTGGTGCTGGAGGTCGCGCGGCCGCCGGGCATGGTCCGAGTCTACGGACGGGCAGTAGCCCGCTGGGACGGCGCCCGGGACGATCCCTGGACGTCGGATGCGCCGGCCGGGGGAAGCCAGCATGGTGGCGACGAAGAGGACCAGGACCCAGCCGACGGCGAGGACGAGGCCGCTCCAGCGGTCGAAGCCGGTGGTCAGGGCGCCGTCCAGGAGCACCTGGCTGGCTCCGTTGCCGGGCAGGAGCTCGGCCCAGGTGGGTGGTGATGCGTGGAGCATCGGGCTCTGGCCGAGGCCGACGTCGAGGAACGGCACGAGGAACGCGAGGAAGGCGCCGGCCAGCATGCCGACGTACGGCCCGATGAGTGCGCCGAGGAGCACGTAGGCAGCAGCCAGGAGCGCGTTGCCGAGGATGTAGGCGGTCCAGTTGCGGGGGTCGAACACGAAGGCCGCCGTGACCAGGGACGCGACGACGGCCACGCCGGCGGTGATCATCGCCGTGACGGTCCGCGCAGCGGCGAGCCGCAGCCACCGGTAGCCGGTCACCGCCAGGCGCTGGTCGCCGGTACGGGTCTCGACCGCCTGGAACAGACCGGCCAGCATCGCCAGGGAGGCGACGGCGATGGGAGCCATCGTGCCGCCGTGGATGTCGGCGAGGTCGAACGGCACCGACGCGGTCCGTCCGGCGTCGGTGACGGTGATGGCGGTCATGCGGTGCGGGGTGGTCCCCTCAGCGAGCAGGATGAACACCGCGGGCACGGCGGCCAGCAGGAGCCAGAGCACCGGAGTGCGGCCGAGCTGGCGGAGACCGAGGCGCAGTGCCACGCCGAACTGGTGGCCCGGTCCTCCGGGCTCCGTGACGGATTCCGCGACGGCTTGCTGCGGCGCACGGTGCGGCCGGCGGTGGTGGTGCCGGCGTGGGCCACGGACCGCCGTGGCGACGGCGAGGAACGCCGCTGTGAGCGAGAGCGCCAGCCAGGTCAGTGACCAGCCCAGGTCGCCGGGGGTGGCGGCGTGCCCGGAAGGCAGGTCCACCGCCCACAGGGAGGTGAAGTGGGTGGGCAACAGCCTCCAGCCGACGGCCTGGCTGCTGCCCATGACCGGGCCGAAGAACACGTCGATGATCCAGATGAAGAGCAGGGCCATGCTGCCGTTCAGGGGCTCGGGAACGACGACCGCGACGACCGCCCCGATGCCCAGGTAGATCAACGCCGAGACCAGGGTGCCGATCACCGCACGAGCAGGGCTGGGCATGTCGGCGCTGGCGGCCAGCGCGAGCGTGGAGACCGCCGTGACCGCCACGGCGACGGCCACACCGGTGATCAGTCGGGCGATGGTGAGGCCGGCGGAGGGGAACCCGGCCAGGGCGAGTCGTCGGTCCGCGTCCCGATTGACGGCGACCTGGAAGTACATCGCCAGACCGGCCAGGAAGGATGCGGCCCATCCGGCACTGGCGGTCTCGACCGGGGCTTGGCTGCCGACGCCGATCAGCGTGGCCGCGTCGGCGAGGGTGTCGGCGGCCACGACGACGAACACCGTGGGGACGAGAACCAGGAACAGCATGTTGACCGGATTGCGGGCGTAGTCCCGCACCATGGTCCCGACCAGGTGCGGCAGGGCGAGGCGCCCTGCCGTACGGCGACCCGGCCGAGCGGTCACGGGCGGCCTCGGAGTGTTCATCTCGGCTCCGCCCGGCCGTCGACGAGGTCGACGATGCGATCGAACCGCTCGGTGTCCGCCACGAAGTGGCTGATCAGCAGGATCGCGCACCCGGACGACCGCAGTGTGGTCACGAGCTCCCAGAACCTCAGGTAGGTGTCGAAGTCGAAACCCGCGTAGGGCTCGTCGAGGAGCAGAACGCGAGGCGTGGGCAGCAGCGCCAGGGCGAGGTTGAGCTTGGCCAGGGTGCCACCGGAGAGCTGGTCGGCGCGTACAGCGGCGTACCGGGCGAAGCCCAGCTCCTCGTACAGCCGCGTGCGGGCCTCCCGTTGGGCCGTCTCGGTCATGCCGTAGCCGTGGCCGAACAGGTCGAAGTGCTCGTCACAGGTCAACCTCGGGTACACCACCGGCACCTGGGGGCAGTACCCGAGCTGCCCAGCCAGGCTGACCTCACCGGAGTCGGCGGTCAGGTCGCCGACCAGGATCCGCATGACCGTGGACTTTCCGGCCCCGTTCTCGCCGACCAGGCCGACGACCTCGCCGGGCTGCAGCTCCAGGTCGACCCCACTCAGCACGGGACGTACCTGCCGCCATGGCCAGATGCCGTGGTGGAACGCCTTCGTCAGCCCGTTCGCCTCGAGGGCCGGCGGGTTCGTCTCGTCAGGCCGGGCGCGCGTGCCGGCGTCCCCGGCATGCGGCACCGTTTTCGGGTCGGTCCTGGGGGTGCGCGGAGAAGTCATGAGAACCCTCCTCTCGGTTCTCGCCTTCAGGACAGCACCGCGCTGTCCCATCAGTGAGGGCCGAAAGGCCCCCCGAGCACCGTCCTCGGTCACGACCTCATCGCGAGTCTTGTTGATACCCCCCGGGGGTACTATCGTGAAGGCCATGGCACGGCACACCGGACACACCCACGACCACGACGAGCACGCGTCAGCCCGGGCCGACGCACCAGCAGGCGCGCACGGGGCGCCGACTGCCACCGACGAGGCCGAGTACACCTGCCCGATGCACCCCGAGATCCGGCAGATCGGGCCCGGGTCCTGCCCGATCTGCGGCATGGCGCTCGAGCCGGTCACCGTCGGCTCCGAGACGGGACCCAGCGCCGAGCTCCTCGACATGACCCGCAGGTTCTGGACGGCGGTCGTCCTGTCCGTCCCCATCGTCGTGCTGGAGATGGGTGCCGAGCTGGTCCCGGCCATCGACGAGGCGATCCCGGACCGTGTCTCCACCTGGCTGCAGCTGGCCCTGGCCACGCCCGTCGTGCTGTGGGCCGGGTGGCCGTTCTTCACCCGGGCATGGACGTCGGTGCGCACACGCAAGCTGAACATGTTCACGCTGATCGCGATGGGCACCGGCGTCGCCTGGCTGTTCAGCGTGGTCGCCACCGTCGCGCCCGACCTCTTCCCCGACTCCTTCCAGACCATGGACGGTGCCGTCGCGGTCTACTTCGAGGCGGCCGCCGTCATCACGACCCTGGTCCTGCTCGGCCAGGTGCTCGAGCTCCGGGCCCGTGAGCAGACCTCAGGCGCGATCCGGGCCCTGCTGGACCTGACCCCGAAGGTCGCCCACCGGGTCGACGAGCACGGCGACGAGCAGGACGTCACCCTGGACGCGGTCCAGATCGGTGACCGGTTGCGCGTCCGGCCCGGGGAGACGGTGCCGGTCGACGGCCTCGTGGTCGACGGCCGGTCCTCCCTGGACGAGTCGCTGGTCACCGGCGAGTCGTTGCCGGTGACCAAGGGCGAGGGAGACACCGTCATCGGTGGCACGCTCAACCAGGTCGGCTCGCTGGTGATGCGCGCCGACGCGGTCGGCCGCGACACCATGCTGGCCCGGATCGTGCAGATGGTCGCGGAGGCCCAGCGCTCCAAGGCCCCCATCCAGCGGATGGCCGACCGGGTGTCGGCCTGGTTCGTCCCGGCGGTGATCGGGGCCGCGGTCGTCGCGTTCACTGGTCTGGGCCACGGTGGGACCGGAGCCCCGTCTCGCCCACGCCCTGATCGTGGCCGTCTCCGTGCTGATCATCGCCTGCCCCTGCGCCCTCGGTCTCGCCACACCGGTCTCGATCATGGTCGGCGTCGGCCGGGGCGCCCGGATGGGCGTGCTGATCAAGAACGCCGAGGCGCTGGAGCGCATGGAGAAGGTCGACACCGTCGTGGTCGACAAGACCGGCACCCTGACCGAGGGCAGGCCGTCGGTCAGCGCCGTCGTACCGGTGCCGGGCTTCGCCGAGGCGGACCTGCTGCGACTGGCCGGCGCCGTGGAGGTCGCCTCCGAGCACCCGCTCGCCCGGGCGATCGTCGAGGGCGCCCGACGTGCGGGCAGGTGAGGCAGGGCGGCTGCCTGCCGTCACCGACTTCGAGGCGCCCGCGGGCAGGGGCGCCCGCGGCACCGTCGAGGGCCGCCCGGTCGCGGTCGGCAGCGCCCGTTTCCTCGCCGACGAAGGCGTGGAGACCGGCGCCTTGTCCGACGAGGCCGACCGGCTGCGCAGCCACGGGGCGACGGCCGTGTTCGTCAGCGTCGACGGCCGGGCCGCCGGGGTGATCGGGATCGCCGACCGGGTCAAGGACAGCACCCCCGAGGCGCTGGCCGCGCTGCGCCACGAGGGCATCGACGTCGTCATGCTGACCGGTGACAACGAGGTCACCGCCCAGGCGGTGGCTCAGGGAGCTGGGCATCGACCCGCATCGAGTCGGAGGTGCTTCCGGACCGCAAGAGCGAGGTCGTCCATCGACTCCGGGCCGAGGGCCGGGTGGTGGCCTTCGCCGGCGACGGCGTCAACGACGGCCCGGCACTGGCCGCCGCCGACGTCGGCCTGGCCATGAGCTCCGGCACCGACGTGGCCATCGAGAGCGCCGGGGTCACGCTGCTGCACGGCGACCTGATCGGCATCAGCCGGGCACGCCGCCTGTCCGCGGCGACGATGTCGAACATCCGGCAGAACCTGGTCTTCGCGTTCGCCTACAACGTCGCCGGCATCCCCATCGCCGCCGGCGTGCTCTACCCGGCGTTCGGCTGGCTGCTCTCGCCGATCATCGCGGCCGCCGCCATGGCACTGTCCTCGGTCAGCGTGATCACCAACGCCCTGCGGCTGCGCACCCAGCGTGTCTAGTCGTGGGTGGACGACGCGAGGCCACGGTTCCGTTGCTCCGTCAGGACGGTTCCGGCACGATGAGTTCGAGGGAAGGTTGCGGTGTCGCGGAGGGAAGCTCGTGAGTGACCTGCACTTCGGTCTGCTCGGGCCGATGGAGATCGCCGTCGACGGTGCCGCGGTGCCGCTGCCGGGCACGGCCGAGCGCGCCCTGCTGGCACAGCTGCTGCTCTCCCCCGGCCGCACGCTCCCTGCCTCCCTGCTCGTCGACCGGCTCTGGGCCGAGTCGGCCCTGCCGGTCGACCCGATGAACGCCCTGCAGATCCGGGTCTCCAAGCTCCGCCGCAGCCTCAAGTCCCACGGCGCACCGGACCTGGTCACCCGTGAAGGGGTCGGCTACCGCGCCACCGTCGACCCGGCCGCCGTGGACGCCGTCGACTTCGCCACCCGCATCCGCGCCGCCCGCGCCGCCGCCGCGGACACGAACGCCCAACCCGAGGTCCTCGAGGACCACCTGGACGCCTACGACAGCGCGTTGGCGCTCTGGCGCGGCGAGCCCCTGGCCGACTTCGCCACCGAGCAGTGGGCCAGCACCGAGGCCGCCCGCCTCCACGAGCTGCGCATCACCGGCCTGACAGAGCGTGCCCAGACCGCCCTCGCCCTGGGCCGTCACCATGAGGTCGTGCACGACCTCGAGCCCGTCGTCGCCGACGACCCCACGCTGGAGTCACTGGCCGGGCTGCTGATGGTCGCGCTGTACCGCGGCGGCCGGCAGGCCGACGCCCTCGAGGTGTTCGCCCGCACCCGCACCACCCTCGACGACGAGCTCGGACTGGAACCATCGGTCACCCTGCGATCGCTGCACGAACGCGTGCTCCGACAGGACGAGGCTCTCGGCGCGCAGCCGGAGATGGCCGTCCCGGTCCGGACCCCGACACCGGGACGGAGCCGCAAGCACGACGCCACCGACGAGGGCACGGGGGCGGGGGGCGGGGCACCCGCCACCGGGCCGACGAACCTGCCCACGGTGGTCCGGCCGCTGATCGGCCGCGACGAGCTGCTGCACTCGGTGGGCGAGCTCGTCCACGGGGTCCGACTGCTCACGCTGGTCGGGCCCGGTGGCGCCGGCAAGACCTCCCTGGCGCTCGGCGTCTCGGTCCAGCAACGCGACGCGTTCCCCGGGGGCGTGTTCGGGGTCCGGCTGGCGTCCGTCACCACCCCCGAGCAGGTGCCGGTTGCCGTCGCGGACGCGCTCGGTATGCCGATGGACGGCGCCGCTGCCGAACGTGACATCCGCGAACGCATCTACAGCTACCTCGCCAGCCGCCGGCTGCTGCTCGTGCTCGACAACTGCGAGCACGTCGTCGACGCCGCCGCCAGCATCGCCGACGACATCCTGGGCCGCTGCGCCGAGGTCACCGTGCTGGCCACCAGCCGCGAGGCGCTCGCGGTGCCCGACGAGGTCCAGGTCAACGTCGGCCCCCTCGACGCTCCGCCCGAGGACGTCCCGGCACCCGAGGTCCTCGACTACCCGGCCGCCCAGCTGTTCGTCGAGCGTGCCCGCGCGGTCCGCCCCGGCACCGTCTTCGACCGAGTCCAGCCTGCTCGCCATCGGCCGCATCACCCGCGCCCTGGACGGCATCCCGCTCGCCGTCGAGCTGGCCGCCGCCCGCGCCGCCGCCATGTCGCCGGTCGAGATCGCCGACCGGCTCGACCACCGGTTCGCGCTGCTGACCTCCGGATCCCGGACCGCCGAGGCCCGCCAGCAGACGCTGCGCGCCACCGTCGACTGGAGCTACGCGCTGCTCACCGACGACGAGCAGCAGGTGTTCAACCGGCTCTCGGTCTTCCAGGGCGGGTGGACGATGGCCGCGGCCGAGGCTGTCGTCGCCGACCCCGGCGCACCCGACGGGTTCGTCCTGGAGACCACCGCCCGGCTCATCGAGCGGTCCATGGTCGTCGCCGAACCAGGCTCGCCCACCCGCTACCGGATGCTGGAGACGCTGCGCCAGTACGCCGCCGAACGTCTCGGCGCCGCCGGCGAGCAGGCCAGGGTGGCAGCCCGACACGCCCGCCACTTCCACGACCAGGCCCTGGCCGCCGAGCTGGACCTGCGCGGGCACGGGCAACGCGACGCCCTGACCCGGCTGCGACGGGAGCAACCGAACCTGCGCGCGGCTCTGACGTGGCTCAGCGGCCCCGACGGGGACGTCGACCAGGCGCTCGAGATGGCCGGCTCCCTGGCGCTGTTCTGGCACCTGGGCCGCCACCTCGAAGGCCGCGACGTCCTGCAGCGGGCGTTGGCTCTGGGCGGCAGCGACCAGGCCCGCGCTCACGCCCTGCAGGCCGTGTCCATCGTGGAACGCCCCCGGGCCTGTCTCGTCCATCCGAGCCCCCTGTGCGCGGAGACCGCCCAGGAGAGCCTCAGGATCTTCGAGCAGTCGGGCGACCGCTCGCGTGCCGCGCTGTCCAAGGTGCTGCTCGCCGTCGAGGGCGTCACCGGCGCGCACCCCGAACGCTCCCCCGCCCTGCTCGCGGACGCCGAGGAGCGGTTCCGCGACGACGGCGACGAGTGGGGGCTGGGTGTCATCGGGTTCGTCCGGATGGAGACCGCCCTGAAGACCGGTGACCTCGACACCGCCGTCAGCGTCGGTCGAGCTGCCGCGTCCCGGTTCCGCCGGCTCGACGACTACTGGGGCCTCTCCGCGATCCTGTACCACCTCGGGTGGGGGCTGCGGCAGTTCGGACGCAACGACGAAGGCGCCCACGACCTCGAGGAAGCCATCGACGTCGCCGCCAGCGCCGGCCTGTTCAACACCGTCCAGTGGGCGCTGGCCGACCTCGCCCTGGTGCAGCTGAACCTCGGGCGACGCGACGTCGCTCGCGACCTGTTCGACCGGGCCGACGCCTCGTCCAAGCACGTCGGCGACGGCGCCGGCACCGTCCTGGCCCACTACGGGCACGGCCTGCTGGCCCTGCAGGACGGCGACGTCGACGAGGCAGAGCGGCTCTTCCGGCTCGCCCGCGACGGGTTCGCGACGCTGAGGACGCCGGTCTGGGAGGGTTGGGCGCTGCTGACCCTGGGCCGCTGCGTCGAGCTCCGCGGCGAGGCCTCGGCGGCCAGGGAGCTCTTCGAGGCCGCCCACGCCTTCGGCGCCCAGGCGGGGGAACCCGGGCTCACCGCTTCCTCGCTCGAAGGGCTCGCGCGCAGCTGGGCCGCGGTCGACCCGGAGCGGTCCGGGGACCTCGAGCGGGAGGCCGCCGACGTACGGGAGCGACTGGGCCGGCCCCGCCCGGGCTACCAGGACACGTGGCACCCCGGCGACCGCGCGGTGACCGACGGCCCAGCCGCACGACCCCACGGTCTCGGCTCAGGCGCCCCACCCGACCAGCTGACCCTGCCAGTCCACCAGCAGCCGCTGCAGCTCGACGTCGACCTGCGCATCGTGCTCCGGCTCCGCGGTCTCCTCCGACCAGATGGCGTTGCGCAGCACCACGTCCACGGCAACCCCGAAGGCGCGTTGCCTCAGCACCTCGGGCGCGGCCGGGTCGCCGAGCACGGCGGCCGCGCCGGGCGAGTAGGGGGCAATGGTCGCCGCGAGACCTCGCACCGCCTGCTCGTGGCTGTGCACGCCGTCCTCCGCGACCCGCTCACCCAGCTCCACCAATTCGTGACGTCCGCACATGATCATCCTCCGTCTTGCTCGGTGAGGCCGACCAGTTCGACCTGCTCCACCCAAGGTGTCGTCGACCGCTGTCCGCGGCCTGTCGGACCGCTGTTCCGGCCACTGGGGTGGCGCACTGCCCGGAGGGTGAGGATGACCGCGGCCGCGGTCAGTGGCCAGCCCAGCGCCAGCTTCGCGACCGCGAGCAACCCGGGTTCGTCAGCCCGGTAGAGCACCAGCTGCACGCTCGCGCGGAGCCCGTAGGTGGCGCCCCAGCCCAGGGTGGCGATGCCCAGCACACGCCGGAGCCGGTGGTCGTGCCGCCACCGGCCGTCCCGGAAGACGGCGGCGTAGGCGTACCCGACGAGCGGGCGCCTGATGAGGACCGACCCGGCCAGGGCGAGCGCATAGGCGCCGTCCACGTACATGCCGGGCAGGAAGAAGTCGCGGGCGTGACCGGTCCACAGCGCGAGGCCGGCCGCGGCGGCGAGCACGACGAGCCCACGCAGCACACCCGCGAGCGATGTGCCCTGGACACGGCGCAGGATGCCGAGCGCAACCGCGGACGTCGCGGCGGCCGTCACGGCGAGTGGGAGTGCCCGGTCGCCGTCCCCGAGGGCCCCGCCGACGGCGTTGGTGGCCGCGAACAGCAGCGGTGGCACCGCGCCGTCGATGAGGCCGCGTCGCCCACCGAGCCGGTCCAGGAGTGAGGCGAGCTCGCTCATCGGGGGTTCCTCGTCGTACTGCGCAGGGTCGTGTGGAAGGGAGCCGCCCGGCCCGCTGGGGTGTGCGGGCCGGGCGACTCGAGGGGCGGGTCAGGATGCCTCGACGGTGAACGGGGCGGTGATGACCTCGCCGTCGGCCAGCCGGAACTGACCCCAGAGCCGGTACAGGCCCGGGGTGTCGAACTCGGCGTGTACGTCGAGCTCGGGGCCGAACGTCGTACCGGGCATCGCGAACACGGGCCGCCCCTGGTCGTCCTCGACCTCGGCGTGCTCGTGGGCGAAGGTGCTGCCGTCGGCCCGCATCACCACGACGTGGCCCGCGGCTGCCAGGAAGGGCTGCAGGTCGTCCACCGGACGGCCGGTGGCGGCGTCCGTGAAGGCGAAGTGCAGGTCGCTGGGCGCGCCCACGCGGGCCTCTCCCCCGAGCTCGACACGGATGCCGTCGACGGTCGTGGTGCGCGGCCCGGTCGCGAGGGCGACGGCCTCGGGTGCCACGCCCGACACCGTGACCTCCTGGCGCTGGTGGATGTCGTCCATCTGGCCCTGCCGCCGGAACTCGGTGTTGACGATGTAGCGCCCCGGGGTGGGGAACGTGACCTCGACGGCCAGCTCGCCGGCCCGTCCCGTCGGCTCCGGGTGCACGTGGGTGAAGGTGCCCAGGTCCGCGCGGGTGGCGATGAAGTGCATCCACGCCTGGTGGCTGCGGGTCAGGTCCTCGACGGGTTCGCCGGTCTCCGTGTCCAGCACGGTGGCCGTCACCCGGGTCGGCACTCCGGCACGGGTGTCGTCCGGGACGTCGAGCCGCACGTCGAGCCCTGCCTCGGTCGCCTCGGTCGCGGGCACCTCGGCGGTCATCATCTCGCTCATCGCGGGCCGCATGGGCATGCCGGTCGACTCGATCCAGGCCAGCTGCCCGTTCATCCCGCGCTCGGCGAAGTCCATCCGGCTGACCGCGGTCAGGGTGCCACCGATGGCCAGCGCCACCACGGCGACGCCGGTCAGGTAGGCGTACTGGCCGACCCGGGCCCGCACCGGCGGGTGCAGGATCTCCTGCACCGTCGCCGGACGGCGGAACCGGCGCAGGCGCAGCGCGTTGCTGAGCACGCTGATCGAGCTCATCACCATGGCGGCGGAGGCCAGGACGGGGTCGAGCAGCAGGCCGTCCCAGGCGTAGAGCGCACCCGCGGCCACCGGGATCAGCAGGACGTTGTAGCCGAACGCCCAGCCCAGGCCCTGCTTCATGGTGGTGACCGTGCGCCGTGACAGCGCGATGGCCGAGACGATGCTGCGCAGGTCGCCACCGACGAGGGTGATGTCGGAGGCGGCGATGGCCACGTCGGCGCCGGTCCCGATCGCGATGCCGAGCTCGGCCTGCGCGAGCGCGCCGGCGTCGTTGATGCCGTCGCCGGCCATGGCCACGACGTGGCCCTGGTCCTGCAGCGCGGCCACGGCGGCCGCCTTGTCGGCGGGCAGCACGTCGGAGAGCACGTGGGTGATCCCCACCTGGGCCGCGACCGCGTTCGCCGTGGCGGCGTTGTCGCCGGTGATCATCCACACCTCCAGGCCGAGGGCCTCGAGCTGGGCGACCGCCTCGTGCGACTCCGGCTTCACCGTGTCCGCCACGGTGATCACCGCGGCCAGGTCGCCGTCGACGGCGACGTACATCGGGGTCTCTCCGCGGGACGCCGCGTCGAGGGCCACATCGCGGAGCGGGTCCACGGTGGTGCCGGCCCGCAGCATCATCGCCTCGTTGCCGACCTGCACGTGCCGGCCGGCGACCCGGGCGTCGAGCCCGTGCCCGGGCACCGCCTCGAACGCGTCGAGTGCCGGGACGTCGATGCCCTGGCCGGTCGCGTGGCTGACGATGGCGTGGGCGACCGGGTGCTCGCTGCCGCTCTCGGCGGCGGCGACCAGGGGCAGGACGTCGTCCTCGTCCCAGGCGCCGGTGGTCGTGACCGCGGTCAGGGCCGGCTTGCCCTGGGTGATGGTGCCGGTCTTGTCGAGGACGACCGCGGTGACCCGGCGGGCCTGCTCGAGCGCCTCGCCGTTGGAGATGAGGATGCCGAGCTCGGCGGCGCGTCCGGTGCCGACCATGACCGCGGTCGGCGTGGCCAGCCCGAGGGCGCAGGGGCAGGCGATGATGAGGACGGCGATGGTCGTGGTGATCGCCATGGTCAGGTTCTCGGTGTCCGGACCGAAGACGGCCCACAGCACGAACGTCGCGAAGGCGCCGACGATGACGGCCGGCACGAAGATCGACGAGACCTTGTCGGCGAGCCGCTGCATCGGGACCTTCGAGCCCTGGGCGTCCTCGACCAGGCGGATGATCTGGGCCAGGGCGGTGTCGTCCCCGACGGCGGTGGTGCGGATCAGCACCGAGCCGGTGGTGTTGAGGGTGGCGCCGATGACCGGGTCTCCCGCGGTCTTGTCGACCGGGAGGCTCTCGCCGGTGAGCATGCTCTCGTCCACGGCGGTGGTGCCGCTCACGACGACGCCGTCGACGGGGATCTTCTCGCCGGGGCGGATGCGGATGACGTCGCCGACCACGACCTCCTCGACCGGGATGTCGGCCTCGACGTCGTCGCGGACCACGCGGGCGGTCTTCGGGGCCAGCCCGACCAGGGCGGTGACGGCGGCTGCGGTGCGCTTCTTGGCGCGGGCCTCCATCCACTTCCCGGCGAGCACGAGCGCGACGATGATCAGCGAGGTCTCGTAGTAGACGTGCAGGGGCAGCCCCCAGGACTCGGCGAGGCCCGGCCACAGGGTCACGAAGGTGCTGTAGCCGTAGGCGACGCCGGTGCCGAGGGCCACCAGCGTCGTCATGTTGGTCGAGCGGTGCTTGGCCGCGGTCCAGGCGGAGGCGTAGATGTCCTTGCCGGCCCAGAACTGGACGATGGTGGCGACCACGAAGATCGCCGGCATCAGCCAGTCCATGGTGTCGATGTAGAGCGGCACGTACATCAGGCCCATCAGGCCGAGCCCGGTGGCCAGCGCGACCTGCCACTTCCGCTTCATGCGGCTCAGCTCCCGATCGCGGTCATCCGCGTCCGGGCCCTCCTGCTGGCGGCCCTCTGCCGACGCGCCGCCGGAGTCCTCGGCCTGCCGGCGCGGGCTGGCCGTGTAGCCGGCCTTCGTCACCGCGCCGGTGAGGTCCTCGAGCCGGATCATCTCGGGCGCGTAGGTGATGGAGGCGACCTCGGTGGCCAGGTTGACCCGGGCGTCGGTGACACCGTCGAGCTTGAGCAGCGACTTCTCGATGCGGCGGACGCACGACGCGCACGTCATGCCGCCGATGTCGAGGGTGCAGATCTCGGTGGTGTCCTGCGGGACGGTGGTGGTCATGCGATCTCCTGCTGGTGGGAACGAGTGGTGGGGTCATTCCTCGACACGGACGACGGTGGCCTCGTGGAGGAGGTAGACGGTTGCCCCGCAGGTCTGTCCCGAGGCCTCGACCTGGATGAGGCCGGGCGCGAAGCGGCCGGTCGGACCCCGCTGCGAGAGCACGTGACGGCAGGTGGCTCGTCCGGCATCGAGGAAGCGGAAGGCCGAACCGACCTCCAGGTCGTCCACGTAGGCGTGGCCCCGGGGCAGCGCCGGACGCACGAACAGCGGGCAGGCAGACCAGGGGCCGTGTGCCGACCTCGGTTCGCCGCAGACGGCGCAGGGAAGTCGTGCCGGTGGGATGGGCAGGTCGTCGGCGGAGAGAGCAGCGGGGTCGACGTCCTCGACGACGAGGTGGATGTGGCGCTCGGTCATGACGGGGCTCAGTGCCGGGACTCGGTGCTGTCGGAGTCCCGCGTGTCGGCCCAGAAGTCACCGGCGTAGTAGCCGTTGTGCGGGTGGGTCCAGGCCCGGCAGGTGCCCGATTCCTCTTCGATGATCAGCGAGGCGGCCATGTCGTTCACGTCCTTCGTCAGGAGGGCCGAGGCGGATCCTCGGCTGGTTGCTTGATGACCCGAGACTCGACCGGTGGGCTGGCCCGCCGCTGTCCACCTCCTGTCCGGGCTGATCGCGGTCGGCCCGGACAGCGGCTGGACAGTGCCGCGGCGGACCGTGGTCCCGTCACCCCTGTGTCCCGACGAGAGGGAGGCGGACATGAGCGAGATGACCCTGCAGGTCGGCGGCATGGGCTGCCGGCGATGTGTCCGGGAGGTCACGGCGCGACTGCGCGACGTGGTCGGCGTGGAGACGGTGACCGCCGACGCGCGCCGGTCGGTCGTCCTCCTGCGCGGCTCCATGGCCCTCGGCGACGTCCTGGCCGCCTTCGCCGGGACGACGTACCGCGTCGAGGTTCTCGACAACAGCGGCACGACAGGAGCCGGACAGTGGCGGCCGTGACGCTCCTCAGCACAGCCATCTGGCTGATTCCGTCACGACCGAAAGGCACACCATGTCTTCCACACCTCGCGCCGCGGGAGGCCGGGACAGCCGACGCTGGCTGGCACTCGGGCTCATCGCCGCGGCCCAGTTCATGGTCATCATGGACACCTCGATCATCGGCGTCGCACTGCCCGAGATGCAGCACGACCTCGGCTTCACCCCGCACGGCCTGAGCTGGGTCTTCAACGCCTACGTCGTCGCCTTCGGCGGTCTGCTGCTCCTGGGCGGCCGGCTCTCCGACCTGCTCGGCGCCCGTCGCGTCTTCGCGGCCGGATGGGCCATCCTGGCCGCCGGATCGCTCACCGCCGGACTGGCCGGGAACGTCGGCGTCGAGCTGGCCGGCCGGGCCGTGCAGGGCGCGGGATCCGCGTTGATCGCACCGGCCGCCCTCACCCTGCTGTTCACGATCTTCGGCGGCTCTCCGAAGGAGCTCACCAAGGCCCTCGCCCTGTACGGCGCCGCAGCCCCTGCGGGCGGCACCGCCGGCGTGTTCCTCGGCGGCGTCCTCACCGAGTACGCGTCCTGGCCCTGGGTCTTCTTCATCAACCTGCCGCTGGCCGCCGTCGTCCTGGTGCTCACCCCGTCGGTGATGCCCGAGGGCCTGACCCGGCGCGGTTCGCTGGACCTCGCCGGAGCCCTGACGGTGACCGCGGGACTGGGCGCGATCGTGTTCGCGATCGTCCGCGCCCCCCAGGCCGGCTGGACCTCCGCCTCCACCCTGGTCGCCGGCCTCGGCGGGATCGCCCTGATGGTGGTGTTCGTGGCGCTGCAGGCCCGGTTGACGCAGCCGCTGATGCGGCTGGGGATCTTCAGGGCGCCGAACCTGGCCGCCGCGAACGCCGCCCAGTTCCTGCTCGGGGCGGCCTGGATCCCGATGTTCTTCTTCCTGAACCTCTACCTGCAGCAGGTGCTCGGGCTCGGCGCGTTCGCCAGCGGGGCTGCGCTCCTGCCGCTCACGGTGACGATCATGGTCGGGATGATCGCGGTCGCCCCCCGCCTCATCGCCCGGTTCGGTCCGAAGACCATGACGGTCACCGGACTCGCCACGCTCGCGGCAGGGCTGCTCTGGCTGCAGACGATCCGGCCCGACGGCAGCTTCGCCGTCGACGTCCTCCCCGCCACGCTGGTCACCGCGGCCGGCATGGCGATGGCCTTCATCCCCTCACTGGGCCTGGCGCTGTCCTCGGCGGCGCCGGAGGAGGCGGGCCTCGCGGCGGGCATCGTCAACACCAACTACCAGGTCGGCTCGGCGCTCGGACTGGCGGCGATGACCGCAGTGGCCGCCGCCTCCGGCGCAGACAAGATCGGCGACGCCGTGGCCTTGACCGACGGCTTCTCGGCCGGCCTGCTCGGCGCCGCCGGCATCGCGGCCTTCGGCGCGGTCCTCTCGGCGAAGTGGCTGAAGAACCCGCAGGCAGCACCCGAGGCAGCCGAGGACGCATCCCTCGTCGCCTGACCAGACCCGCCGGCACCAGCCGGCGTACACCACCGCCAGCTTCCGCTGGCACCAACAGAAACGGAGAACCCCCATGTCCCACACCGAGACCTACGACGTCATCGGCATGACCTGCGACCACTGCGTCCGCGCGGTGACCACCGAGGTCAGCGCCATCGACGACGTCCGCGAGGTCCACGTCGACCTCGGGGCCGGCCAGGTACGCGTCACCGCCGAGCAGGCGGTGCCGCTGGCCAGGCTGCGCGAGGCCGTCGAGGAGGCCGGCTACCAGCTGGCCTGACCCCCACGCTCACGCTCCGGCGGGGAGACCCCCACCCCCGCGCCCCCGCCGGAGCGTGACTCCATCCCCGACAAGGAGCCCCCATGACCACTCTGCTGTCCACGCACGCCACCCTGCTCGCCCTGGCGGGAGCATGAGGCGGCTGGTCGACCTGTCGCAGCCTGTCCGGCCCGGGCAGGTCACGCACCCGGGGCTGCCCGCTCCGCACTGCGAACCGTTCCGGACCAGGGAGGAGTACCAGCAAGCCACGGGCACCACCTTCCAGATCGACCGGGTCACGATGGTCGGCAACACCGGCACGTACCTCGACAGCCCCTTCCATCGCTTCGCCGAGGGAGCGGACCTGTCGGCGGTGCCGCTGGCGGCGGTCGCCGACCTGCCCACCGTGGTGGTCGACACCCGGGGACAGCGCGCGGTCGACCCGGACCTCCTCCGGCACCGACTCCGCGACGACCGCGTCGCCGGGTGTGCGGTCCTGCTCCACACCGGCGGGGATCGAGGTTTCGGCACGCCGGAGTACGCCGTCGACGCGCCCTACCTGACCGGCGACGCCGCAGCGTGGCTCGCCGACCGGGAGCCCGCCCTGGTCGGGATCGACGCTGTCAACGTCGACGACCTCGACGACCTCGCACGGCCGGCGCACACCGAGCTGCTCGGCCGGGGCGCCCTGGTCCTCGAGCACCTGACGGGGCTGGCCGATCTCCCGAGCCGCGGAGCCCGGCTGCACGCCGCGCCGATCGCGTGGCACGGCGTGGGGACCTGGCCCGTCAGGGCGTACGCCGTCGTGGGCCGCGAGTCGCCATGACCTCCACCGTCGACGCCGCCGGATGGCTCGGTGCGGCGGCCCTCCTCACGGCGTACTTCCTGGTCTCCTCCGGTCAGCTGCACGCGCGCGGCAGGACGTTCCAGCTGCTCAACCTCGCCGGCGGCGCCGGCCTGCTCGCCAACGGTGCCGCCCACGCGGCATGGCCGTCCGCCGCGCTGAACACCGTGTGGGTCGCGATCGGTCTCGCCGCGCTCACGCGGGGGCGGACCCGCCGCGCGAGGCCGGCTCCCTGCCGTTGGTGCGTCTCGTACATGCGCGCAGCGACCACCAGACCGGACGCCGCAGTGAGCGCGGCGACGGTCCACACGGCCGCGCGGACCCCCAGGACGTCGGCGACGACGCCGGCGAGCAGGGCCCCGACGGCGAACCCGCCGTCACGCCACAGCCGGTAGATCCCGACGGACCGGGCCCGCCAGGCAGGGTGCGCCACATCGCCGATGGCGGCGAGGAGGGTCGGGTAGACCATCGCGGTGCCGGCGCCCAGGAGGACGGCGCCCGCGGCCCAGGCCGCGAACGAGTCGCCGACGGCGACGCCGGCGAGGGCCAGCGCCTGGATCCACATGCCGCCGGCGATCAGCCATTTGCGTCCCCACCTGTCCGACAGGGCACCGGTGACCAGCTGGCCGGCGCCCCACACCGCGGGATAGAGGGCAGCGAGGACGCCGATCCGGCCCACCGACATGCCGGACGCGGCGAAGAGGATGGGGAACAGTCCCCAGGCCAGGCCGTCGTTGAGGTTGTTCACCAGTCCGGCCTGGCTGGCGGAGGAGAGAGCCGGTTCGCGGAAGCTGGTCTGGACGAAGACCTCCCGGTCCGTCAACCCGGAATGGAGGTGGTCGTGACGTCCGTCGGGACGGGCCCGGTGGCCGGCCGCCTCGAGCCGGGCGTGGCCCTGGCTCTCCTCGACCGCCCAGGCGGAGAGTCCCAGGCCGAGGGCGGCGAAGGCGAGGCCGAGCAGGAACGGTGCGGGCCGGAGCCCGTAGGCCTCGGCCAGGTAACCGGTGGCCAGTGCGGTGACGGCCACCGCCCCGTAGCCGGCGGCCTCGTTCAGCCCCATGGCGAAGCCGCGCCGGGACGGTCCGACGAGGTCGATCTTCATCACCACCGTGGTCGACCAGGTCATGCCCTGGCTGATGCCGAGCAGCAGGTTGGCGATGATGACCCAGGTCCACGTCGGTGCCCAGATCAGCATCAGTGGCACCGGCACCGCGACCAGCCAGCCCGCGACCAGCACCGGCTTGCGTCCGAAGCGGTCCATCCAGGTGCCCGCGACGTAGTTGGTGGCGGCCTTGGCGAGACCGAACGCGAGGATGAAGGTCAAGCCGGCGGTGTACGCCTGCAGCCCGAACTCCTCGGCCCCGAGCAGGGGAAGGACGGTGCGCTCCTGACCCAGCATGCCCCCGACCAGCGCGTTGACGGTGACGAGGAGCGTGAACTGGGCGAGGTTCTGCCGCAGCCCGAGCTCGACCCCCCCGGTCCCGCGCCGCGCTTCAGCGGCGAGGCGTTTCACGACCCCACCTCGAGCCGCTGTCCGGTGACGTCTGCCCACTCCCCCGGCCCTCCGGTCAGCACGGCGACGTCACGGCGCCCGGCACGGGCCAGCACGCTCGCGGCGCCCATCGCCCGCTCACCGTGACCGCACATCACGACCGTCGGCCCTGCCGGGGCACGGTCGGGCCGAGCGGCGAGCGCACCGAGCTCGACGTGGTGAGCCCCGGGGAGGTGTCCGGAGGCGAACTCGCCGTCCTGCCGGATGTCGAGGACCCGCGCGTCGCCGAGCTCGTCGGCGCCGACGAGCGGGATGGAGGCGGTGCTCAGCCCGGCGGCACTCCACGCGGACAGGCCACCCGCGAGCTCGCCGAAGATCCAGTCGTAGCCCACCTTGCGGGCCTGCCAGACGATCTCGGCAGGGTCCTGCTCGGGTGCGCGCACGATGACGAGGGGCGCATCCTCCGGGACGAGCCACCCCAGCCAGGTCGCGAAGACCGGCCGCAGCGGGATGGACACCGAGCCGGGTACGTGGCCGAGGGAGAAGGCGTCCAGCGGCCGAACGTCGACGACCACCGCGCGCCCGGCCTGCATCCGCACGACCTCGTCCGGGCTCAGTGGCGCGAGGCTGTCGCCCGCGACGAGGGCCGCGCCGCGGCGGTTGACCTCACCGAGCTTCAGGAAGTACGGCGGGAAGCTGCCCAGGGAGCCGAGCAGCCGGCGTACGAAGTCATCCTCGTCCTCGGCGCGCAGCAGGGCGTTGGTGGCACGCTCGGTCCCGATGGTCGAGACGCGGTCCGCTCCCGCCGGCGCCGAGCAGAACGAACCCGCGCCGTGCGTGGGCCAGATCCGCACCTCGTCGTCCAGGTCGGCGAGTCGTCGCAGTGACCGGTACTGCGCCCGAGCCAGCTCCTCGGTGCGGTCCGGTGCGACCAGATCCGTGCGCGCCGCCGAGCCGACGATCAGCGACCCACCGGTGAAGACTCCCGCAACGCGCGCGCCGTCCACGAGCTCGAAGGCGAGGTGCTCGTGGGTGTGGCCGGGCGTGGTCATCGCCCGCAGGGCCAGACCACCCAGGTCGACCGTGTCCCCGTCGACGAGGCCGCGATGCGGGTACTCGCGACCTCCCGCGCGGGACGCGAGCACGGATGCGCCCTCGGTGGCCGCGAGCTCCACGGCACCGCTGAGGAAGTCCGCATGGAGGTGGGTGTCCGCGGCGAAGGCCACCGCCAATCCTCGTCGAGCCGCCTCGGCGCGCAGCGCGCGCAGGTCCCGGCTGGCGTCGACCGCCAGCGCGCGGCCGTCGCCGAGATCGACCAGGTAGCTGCTGTTGCCGAGGCCGTCGTCGACGATCGGGATCGGGCTGGGCACATCGCCTCCGCTGTGCAGATCGCTCAAGGGACCTCTTGAATAGTCGTCTCCGCACCATCCATTGTCAAGAAAACACTTGAATATCTCGCCGACGAAGGTCGATACTGAACCATGAGCGACTGCTGCGGCCCGGACGGCTACGACCGGACGTTCAGTACCCGGTTCGCGCGTCGCACGGCGCGCCAGTACCGCCGGCACGGGCTCAGCCGCTCCGCCGCTGCCCTGACCGGCTTCCTGACCGAGCGCGGCCTCGAGGGCGCGTCGGTGCTCGAGATCGGCGGCGGGGTGGGGCATGTCCAGGTCGAGCTGCTGCGTCGCGGCGCAGCACGTGCGGTCAACCTGGAGATATCCACCAACTACGAGGCCGAGGCCGGACAACTGCTGGCCCAGTCAGGCTTCGGGGACCGCACCGAACGCCGCGTCCTGGATGTGGCGCGAGCGCCCGAGGAGGTCGAGCCCGCGGACGTCGTGGTCCTTCACCGGGTGGTGTGCTGCTACCCGGACTACGAGCGGCTGCTGGCCGCGGCCGGCAGCAAGGCCGGCCGCCTGCTGGTGTTCAGCCATCCGCCGCGCAACCTGGCGACCCGGGCCGTGCACTGGGCAGAGAACACCGTCCGGCGCTGGAAGGGCGACGACTTCCGCGCCTTCGCGCATCCGCCCGAGCGGATGCTGGCCGTGCTGGCCGAGGCCGGGTTGCACCCGACGTACCGGTGGCGCGGGTTCGGCTGGTGCGTGGTCGGCCTCGAACGCTGACCGGCTCCTCCGGGAAGCGTGCCAGGTCGCGTCAGGCAGATCGGTCGGCCGGAAGGACGGCAAGCACCGAGATGCTCTTGACGCCGTACGTCGCGCTGGCGCCCCGCGCCTGTTCGGAGATGAACTCGTAGTCGTTGACGCGGTGCCGCGCCACGGCGAACCCGGCGGCCTCGATGGCCTGGAGGTAGAGGTCCTGCTGGGCGGCACCGCCGATGCAGGAGGCCCAGAGGTCGGCGTTGCACACGATGGCGTCCGTGAGCTGCCGCTCGCTGATGATGTCGGCGATCGCCAGCCGTCCGCCCGGGCGCAGCACCCGAGCCGCCTCGCGGAACACTGCTTCCTTGTCGGGGCACAGGTTGATCACGCCGTTGGAGATCACACAGTCGACGCTCGCATCGGGGAGGGGGAGGGACTCGATGCGCCCCTCGAGGAACTCCACCGCCGCGAACCCGTGCTGGTCGGCGATGCGGCGGGACTTGGCCAGCTGCTCCGGCGTGAAGTCGATGCCGTAGACCCGACCGGAGGCGCCCACGAGGGTGGCGGCGTACAAGGCGTCCATGCCCGAGCCGCTGCCGAGGTCGAGGACCGACTCACCCGGCTCGAGGTCGGCGAGGTCGAAGAAGAAGCCGACGCCGGCGAACGACTCGACGGCCCCCTGGGGAACCTCCGCCAACCGCGCCTCGTCGTACCCCGCGCGCAGGGCGACCCGGGCACCGAGCTCGAAGTGGAACCGGTCGCCGGGTTGCTGCGCCACCTGCCGGTACATGTCCCTGACCTTGTGCTCGAGCTCCTCGGCGTCGACCGTGACCGCCATGACCCCACCTCCTTGAATTCAATGATCTTCTTGAATATGACGCCTGGACTGCTGGCATTGTCAAGGAGAATCTTGAATACTGGGGTCGGAGGTGATCCCGTGGCAGACCACGTGGCGAAGGCGGCGCTGTACGACGCACTGGCCGAGGCGGCCAAGGCCCTGTCCAACGGGCGTCGCGCCGAGCTGGTCGACGTCCTCGCCCAGGGCGAGCGGTCCGTCGAGGAGCTCGCCGCCGAGATCGACCAGTCGGTGGCCAACACCTCCCAGCACCTGCAGCGGTTGCTGCGCTCCGGGCTCGTCGAGTCCCGCCGCGACGGCACGCGCATCTACTACTCCCTGTCCAGCCCGATCGTGGGCAAGCTCTGGCGGACCCTGCGGCAGGCAGCGCAGGAGCACGTCGAAGACCTGGACCAGCTCGCCGCCGACTACCTCGGGGACCGCCGCACGTTGCGCACGATCAGCCGCGACGACCTGCGACGCCGACTGCGGGACGGCGACGTCGTGGTGCTCGACGTACGCCCCGGGGCCGAGTACGCGTCCGGCCACATCCGTGGTGCCGTGTCCATCCCGATCAAGGAACTGCAGTCCCGCCTCGGCGAGATCCCGGGCGGGGCGGACGTGGTGGCCTACTGCCGTGGCCCCTACTGCGTGTACGCCGACGACGCGGTGCGCACACTCACCTCGCAGGGGTTCAAGGCTGCCCGGCTCGAGGACGGCTTCCCGGAGTGGGCGGACGCGCACCTGCCGACCGTCAGCGCCTAGCCACGTGCGGCTCGGACGGCCGCCGATGAACCGCGGGACACTGGACCCATGACCGAGAGCGGCCGGCCGGTGGACCGGGAGGCGATCCACGAGGAGCTGGAGCGCGTGCGTGCCGACTTCCACCGGCTCGTCTCGCTGGCGTCGCCGTCCGACCTCCGACGGCGGACCGACGGCACCAGGTGGACCAATCAGCAGATGCTGTTCCACATGGTGTTCGGGTACCTGATCGTGCGCCGGCTCCTGCCGCTGGTGCGTGGGTTCGGCAGGGTTCCCGAGGGGGTCAGCCAGAGCTTCGCCCGGATGCTCGACGCGATCACCCGACCGTTCCACCTCGTCAACTACCTCGGCTCCTGCGGCGGAGCGCTGGTGTTCCGCGGCCCACGGCTGACCCGACTGCTCGACCACACGCTCGACGCTCTCCATCGGCGTCTCGACGCCGAGAGCGAGGCCGCCCTGTGCCGAAGCATGCACTTCCCCGTCGACTGGGACCCGTTCTTCCGCGACACGATGACCCTGGCCGAGGTCTTCCACTACGGCACCCGGCACTACGAGTTCCACCGGAGACAGCTCACCGTGCCGGCCGCCCGTTGACACGGCAATCCCGTTAGCCGATGCTTACCGTTAGTGACTACTAACGCAATCGACGGCTGGGCCGCCCTGGGAGACCGGACGCGGCGGACCATCTTCGCCCGGCTCGCGGCCGCACCCAGTGCAGTCGGCGAGCTCGCCGACACGCTGCCCGTGACCCGCAGCGCGGTCTCCCAGCACCTGAAGATCCTCAAGGACGCCGGCCTCGTCCTCGACGAGCGCGCGGGCGCGCGCCGCATCTACCGGGTCAACCAGCCCGGCCTGGACCAGATGCGCGCCGAGCTCGACACGTTCTGGAACGACACGCTGCTCGCCTACAAGCACCGGGTGGAGCACGGCGACCACGACCAGCCGCAACACCCTCGAGGACCGGACACAGAAGGGAAAGCCATGACCCGGACAACCGAACCGACCGCGGTGAACGCCACGATCGAGGTGGACGCACCAGTGCAGCGCGCGTTCGAGGTGTTCACCCGCGACTTCGGCCTGTTCAAGCCCCCCGAGCACAACCTCCTGACGGTGCCCATCGCGGAGACCATCGTGGAGACCCATGTCGAAGGACACATCATCGACCGCGGCACGGACGGCTCCGAGTGCCGCTGGGCCCGCATCCTGGCCTTCGAGCCGCCCCGTCGATTCGTGTTCAGCTGGGACATCAGCCCGCAGTGGTCCGTCGAGACAGACCAGAGCAGGACCAGCGAGGTCGAGGTGACCTTCACCGCCCTGGCCGAGGACCGCACTCGCGTCGAGATCGCGCACCGTCACCTCGACCGCCACGGTGACGGCTGGACCGGCGTCCGCGACGGCGTCAGCACCGGCGAGGGATGGCCGCTCTACCTGAAGCGGTACGCCGAGGTGCTGGTCAGCTGACGCGGTTGAGCCGGTGGGACATCCGCCGCTGCGCGCGGTACAGGCGCGGGAACTCGGCGTACAGCTCGTCGTAGACCGCGCGGTGCGCGGGGTCGGGACGGAACGTCTTGTCGACGCGCACCAGGTCTCGCAGCTCGTCGCGATCGACGTCGCCGAGCGCGACGGCGGCCGCCAGCGCGGCGCCGCGCAGCCCGCACAGGAGCGGGTCGGCCACCCGCTCCACGGTCCGGTCGCAGACGTCCGCGACGATCCGGCACCACAGCTCCGACTGGGCGCCGCCGCCGATGATGCGGAGCGGGTCCATCCGGCGGCCGGTGAAGTGCTCGGCGGCCGCCAGCAGCCACCGGGCGTTGAACGCGACTCCCTCGAGCACCGACCGGGCCAGGTCCGCGGTCGACGTACCGACCGAGAGGTTGTGGAAGCCGGCGCGGGCGGTCCGGTCGTCGACCGGGCTCCGCTCCCCCGCCAGCCAGGGCGTGAAGACGACACCGTGCGCGCCCGCCGGGGCGGTCGCCGCCAGCCGGGTGATCTCGTCGTACGACGGGGGCGGGCCGCACACGCCGCCGGCCACCGTGTCCCGGAACCACTGCAGGCAGCGGCCGGCGCTCTCCTGGTTGTTGCCCAGCAGGTACGGCGCACCGGCCAGCCGGCCGAGCCCGGGAACCGCCGCCAGCTGCCGGATGACGTCGGTCTTCTTCCCGGGCAGGGGGCAGCCGATCCACGCGGTCGTCCCGATCGAGAGGTGGGTCTCGTAGGGCTTCACGAACCCCGAGCCGACGGTCGAGCCGTGCAGGTCGGGAAGCCCGGTGACCACCTGCGCCCGCGAGGAGATGCCCAGCTCGGAGGCGGCGGACGGTTGCACCGGCCCGATGACCGAACCCGACGCGACCAGGGGCGGGAGCTTCGCCGCCGCCACCCCGGAGAGCCGCACCAGCTTGGGGTCGTAGCCGAGGACGTCGAGGCGACGGTTGTCGGTGAGCCAGGCGGCGGTCATCGACATGTGCGAGGCAGCGGGGACGCCGGTGAAGCGCATCGTGAGGTAGTCGACCGGCTCGAGGTACCACCGTGCCCGGCGCGCGACGTCGGGTTGCTCGCGCTCCACGAACAGCAGGTGGCCCAGGGGGTCGTCGCCGTTCGTCGACGGTACGCCGCCGGTCCGGCGTACCCACGTCGCCAGCGCGACCGGGTCGTATCCCGACACCGGTCCACCCACGACCGCGCGCGACAGGTCGCGGCCACGCGAGTCCATCCACATCAGGCACTCGCCGACCGGGACCCCGGCCTCGTCCACCGGCACGGTGCTGGCCCACTGGCCGGTCACCGCGACCGCGACGATCTCGTCGCCCCCGACGCCGCTCTCGGCCAGGCCCCGGCGGGTGCCCTCGACCACGAGCCGCCACCACTCCCCGGCGTCCTGGGTGGCGGCTCCGCCGGGTCCCCAGCGCGTGGCGACAGGCCGGTGGTCCCACCACACGATCTCGCCGCGGGTGGAGACCAGCCCGACCTTCGGGCCGCCGGTGCCCAGGTCGACGGCGAGGACGAAGCGACGGGTCGCCTCGGTCATGGGCCGGGCGGGGGCACGGACTGCTGGGTGTCGAGCATGTCGGTCATGACGGCCCGGATGAACTCCTCGACCTCGCTCGTCAGCCCTTCGGCCACTCCCCCGTAGATCGCGCCGCTGACAGCCGGCTCGCCCGCGGCCTCCCGGGCGACGGCGTACGGCACGGCTTCGGCGAGGTCGGTCTCGAACTGCTCGACGACGCCCGGTCGGGTCTGCGGTCCGGTCACCGCCATGTGGATCGCGTTCGGGTACTGCTGGCCGTTGAAGCGCCAGCCGCGCTCCCGCATGAAGTCGGCGACGTGGTAGATGTCGAACACGTCGGAGGTGAAGCTGAAGCAGAACGTCGGCCGGCCGATGATCCGCAGCTCGGGGTGGGAGCGAACGACCGCCTTCATCCGGTCCGCGGTCGAGAAGATCGCCCGGGCGTGCTCGAGGTACCCCGGCCTCCCGTACTGCACCATCGCCGCCCAGGTCGCCGCCAGCAGGCCGCCCGACCTCGATCCCGCGACGCTCGGCGACATGTACTTGCCGCCGCTCCAGCCGGCCAGCTCGAAGTACTGCGCGTTGCGGACGTTCCTGTCGCGGAACAGCAGCGTCGAGGTGCCCTTGAACGAGTAGCCGTACTTGTGCGTGTCCGCGGAGATCGTGGCCACGCCGGGAACGCGGAAGTCGAACGGTGCGACGTCGTACCCGAGCTGCTCACCGAACGGCAGGATGAACCCGCCGAGGCACGCGTCGACGTGCAGGAGTACGCCGCGCTCCAGGGCGAGCCGGCCGAGCTCCTCGATCGGGTCGACCGTGCCGTAGCCGTAGTTGCAGGACGACCCGACGATCCCGATCGTCAGGTCGTCGATCTCGGTGGCCATCGCCTTGGGGTCGACGGTCGTGTCGTCGGTGACCGGGACGACGCGGAGCTCGAGCCCGAGCAACCGGGCCGCCTTGTCGAAGGCGGGGTGCGCGGTCTCCGGCTTCACGATGTTCGGCCGCCCGGTCGAGCCGTCGATCCCGCGCTCCCGGGCGGCGTACTCCCGATAGGCCAGCATGGCGTGCAGGATGCTGTCCGTCCCGCCGCTGGTGATCAGTCCCCCGGGGGTGGCGTCCTGGACCGCGTCCGCGTGCATCAGGTCGAGCGCCATCGCGATGATCTCGCCCTCGAACCTGGTGGCGCTCGGGCACATGTCGCGCTGCAGGACGTTCACGTGCGCGAAGAGCCCGAAGGCCTCGTTGAGGAAGCGGTAGTGCTCGTGGTCGCCGGAGTACATCGTTCCCGAGCACTTCCCGGTCTCCCAGAACGCGTCCTCCTCCTCGGCCATCGTGTGCAGCTCGGCGAGGACGTCCTCGCGGGGGCGTCCCTGCTCGGGCAGGCGCCGGTTGACGGGGAACCGCTCGGCATAGGGGAAGTCGTTCATGGACCACCACGCTAGGGCGGGCGGCGGGACCGTCCGAGGGCCGAAAGCCCCGATCTTCCGGGTCCCGCGCGAGACGTGCGCGGAGGTCCAGATCGCGACCGCGACGGGGCACCCACCAGCGCGTCGGGGCCAGTACCGTGCAGGTGTGACCACGTCGGAACCGGAGCCGCCGCCGGGCCCCGTCCCCGAGGCGACGATCAACCGCAACTGGACCGAGCTGATCCAGGAGCTGCGGTCGACCCAGACCGGCGTGCAGGTGCTGACCGGCTTCCTGCTCGCGGTCCCGTTCACCGACCGCTTCCACACGCTCGACCACGTCGAGCGGACGGCGTACCTCATCGTCCTCACCGGCGCGGTCAGCGCCACGATGGCCGTGCTGGCACCGATCGCCTACCACCGGATCCTCTTCCGCCAGGACCGCCGGCCGTGGCTGGTCGACTCCGCCAACCGGATCGCCCGGGCCGGCCTCGTGCTCGCCGCGCTCACCATGTGCGGCGTGGTGTTCCTCGCGTTCGACCTCGCCGCCAACCGAGCCGCCGGCATCGTCGCCTCCCTGGCCGCGTTCGTGGGGTACGTCGTGCTCTGGGTGGTCGTGCCGCTGCGGGCACACCCGAGCGTCGGCCGCCGCTGAGCGATCCGGGGGGCAGCGTGGTGCCTGGGGCCGGTCCGTAGACTGCCCGCGATGAATCACACGCGCACCCTGCCGGGGAAGCTCGCCGTTCTCGGTGCCCTCCTGGCCCTGACCCCGCTGCTGACCGCCTGCGGAGCCGACGAGCCGGAGCAGCACCAGCAGACCCACACGGCCGCGAACGGCGACACGTTCAACGACGCGGACGTCGCCTTCGCCACCGACATGATCCAGCACCACGCGCAGGCGTTGAAGATGGTCGACATGACCATGGGCCGCGACCTCGATCCCCAGGTCGAACAGCTGGCAGAGGACATCCGGACCGCCCAGGTCGGCGAGGTGGAGACGATGGTCGACTGGCTGACCGCCTGGGAGAAGCCGGTCCCCGAGACGGTCCAGGACCATGCCAACGCCCACGGTGACGGTCACGTGGAGATGGACCCGATGCCCGGGATGGTGACGGACGAGCAGCTGGACGACCTCGAGGCCGCCCGGGGAGCCGAGTTCCGGACCCTGTGGCTCGAGATGATGATCGAGCACCACGAGGGCGCCCTGGAGATGGCTGCCACGGCGGCGTCCGACGGCGAGTTCGCCGACACGGTGGCGATGGCCGAGTCGATCCAGTCCTCCCAGCAGGACGAGATCGACCTCATGCGCGACCTGCTGGACTCCTGACCCCGGCCGAACCCGGCCATTTCGCCGGTCCGACGGACCGGGCACCTGGGCCACGGTGGAACCACAAGAACCCGCCGAGGAGATGATCCCGATGTCCAGCTTCGTCATCGAAGAGGAACACGGCACGGACACCCGCACGCTCCGCCACCACAACGGCTACTGCGCCGCCGACTTCCGGACCGTCCCGATGCAGACGCCGCACCAGCTCGCGGCGCTCACTGCCCTGCGCCCCGTGTCCTTCCCTCGCAACCGCCGCTGACGGGGCACGCCCGACCGTGGCCGGCCCGAGGGTGTGCCCCGCCCACCTCCCTAGGCGCTGCGCCGTGACGCGAAGAAGGCCCGGACCTCTTCGGCCACCGCGTCAGGGAGCTCCATCGCGGCGAAGTGGCCGCCCGAGGGACGCTCGGTCCACGACACGATGTCGGTGTTGTCGCGCTCGGCGAACGGCCGCATCGACACGAAGTCGTCGGCGAACACGGTGATGCCGATGGGGCCCGCGTTGACCTGCGGCTCGACCGACTTCTCCTCGAAGTAGTAGCGGACCGCTCCGGCCGAGGTGTTGGTCAGCCAGTAGAGGCTCACCTGGGTCAGCACCTGGTCACGGGACAGCAGGCTGGTGCCCCGGCCGAAGTTCTCGAACAGCTCGTTGTAGGCGAGCTGGCCGACCGGCGAGTCGCTCAGTGCCGCGGCGATCGTCTGCGGCCGGGAGGCGTTCATCTGCGCGAAGCCGTTGACGGTCTGGAACCAGCCCGCGAACTCCAGCGCGGCGTGGTCGGCCGGGGTCATCCGCTCGAACTCGGCGGGGTCGCCGGACGGGAAGGAGAAGAGCTGGAGCACGTGCGCACCCAGGAACCCCGCCGGGCTCAGGCGGGACAGCTCGCGCGCGACCATCGCGCCCATGTCCGAGCCGTGCGCGCCGTAGGAGTCGTAGCCCAGTCCACGCATCAGGGTGTCGTAGGCCCGGGCGACGCGGCCGATCGTCCAGCCGGACTCGGCCAGCGGCGTGCTGAACCCCATGCCGGGGGCACTGGGGATGACGACGTGGCAGGCGTCCTCGGCCCGACCGCCGTACGCCTCCGGGTCGGTGAGCGGACCGATGACGTCGAGGAAGTCGACGAAGGAGCCGGGGTAGGTGTGGCAGAGCAGCACCGGCGTCGCCTCGGCGTACGCCGAACGCACGTGCAGGAAGTGCACCGTCTGGCCCTCGATCTCGGTGAGGAAGTGCGGGTACTCGTTCATCCGCGCCTCCTGGGCGCGCCAGTCGAACGACGAGCTCCAGTGCTCGACCATGTCGCGCAGGTAGGAGACCGGAGCGCCGTGCTCCCAGCCGTCACCGTCGACCTCGGCGGCGAACCGGGTGCGGTCCAGACGGGCCTGGAGGTCGTCGAGCTCGGCCTGCGGGACCGCCACCTCGAAGGGACGGACGGTCAGGGTGCCGGCGGCGATATCAGCGTGCTTGGTGGTTGTCATGCGGCTAAGTTACGAAGGGTTCCGGCACGGTTCGTTCCGGAAATCTCTCGCCGGTCGGGAACTTCTTTCGGCCGGCTTCGGGACGGGGGTCGGTGTGCTCGGGACGTCAGCGCGGTTGCTCGCCCTCCTGGGGCTCCTCCAGACCCGGAACGCCTGGGCCGGTGCGGATCTCGCGGCCCGCCTGGACATCGGCGAGCGCACCCTCCGCAAGGACGTCGAGCGGCTGCGCGAGCTGGGCTATCCGGTGGAGTCCGCGCGCGGGCCGGCCGGCGGCTACCGGCTCGGGGACCACGGCCGGCTGCCGCCACTGCTGCTCGACGACGAGGAGGCGGTGGCAGTCGCGGTCGGGCTGGGCGCCGCGGCAGCGGTGCCCGGGATCGAGGAGACGAGCCGGCGCGCCCAGGCCAAGCTCGAGCAGGTGCTGCCCGACCGGCTCAGCAGGAGGATCCGCGCCCTGCACGAGAGCTCCGAGGTCGGTCCCGCGAACACCGGCACGAACGTGGAGGCACCGCAGGTCGACCCCGGCCTCCTCGCCGAGCTGGCCCACGCCGTGCGCGACCAGAGGGGGATCCGCTTCTTCTACGGCCCCGAGGACGAGCCCGTGGAGGCCGACCCGTACCGCCTGGTCAGCTGGCAGCAGCGGTGGTACGTCGTGGGCCGGCGGCGTCCGGACGGGCGGTGGCAGGCGTTCCGGGTCGACTGGCTCCGGCTGCGGCTGCCGGGTGGACCGCGGTTCACGGCAGCACCGCTGGAGGGGGGCGACTACGCGGCGTTCGTGCTGCGCGACGTCGCGTTCCACGGCTGGAAGGTGCACGCCCGGATCGCCGTCGACGCCCCGGCCTCGGAGGTGCTGGCCCGGATCAACCCCACGGTCGGGGTCGTCGAGACGGTCGACGACGAGCACTCGGTGCTGGTCACCGGGGGCGACAGCGTGGAGACCGTCGCGGTCTGGATCGGCATGCTCGGCCTGGACTTCCACGTCACCGAGCCGCCCGAGCTCGTCGACCACGTCCGCACCCTGCACCACCGGTACGCCCGCGCACTCCCTGCCTGAGCGACACCTGTCCCGAGATGTGCCGGCACAGGGGCACGTCGGGTCACACGAGCGAGCCGAGAGACGTCGAGGGCCCGGGCGATGTGCGGCCGCTCGTCGCCGGCCCGCAGGGCGACCGCCAGCTCGACGCCGGCGCCCGCCGCCGCGAGCGGCAGGTAGACGACACCCACGACGCCGAGGGTGCCGACCGGCTCGGGCACGACGGCCACGCCGAGGCCGGCCGCGACGAAGGTGACCATGGTCGAGGTCTCCGCCACCTCGTGCCGGACGCGCGGCCGGAAGCCCGCATCGCGGCACAGGGACTCGACCAGGCCGTGCATCACCGACCTCCCCCGGGCCGGGTGCATGACCAGGTCCTCGTCCCGGAGGTCGGCGACCCTCACCCGGCGGCGGGCGGCGAGGCGGTGCCCCTCCGGGACCGCGACGATCAGCCGGTCCTTCCGCAGCGGGTGGACCGCCAGGGCGCGGCTCGTCGACCGGCGGCCGCAGCAGCGCGAGGTCGATGGTCCCGTCGAGGAGGGCCTCGACCTGGTCCGGGACGAGCATCTCGCCGCGGAAGGAGAAGTCGATGCCCGGCTGCTCCTCGCGCAGCGTGCGGGCCAGGGCCGGGAGCAGGCTGTACGTCGCCGAGCCGACGCACCCGATCACCAGGCTGCCCACGATGCCCTGGTCGACCCGCTGCGCCTCGAGACCCGCCTCGTCGACCGCGGCGAGGATGCCACGTGCCCGCTCGAGGTACGCCGACCCCGCGTCGGTCAGGTCGACCCGACGCGTGGTCCGGTGCAGCAGGGTGACGCCCAGCTCGGCCTCGAGCTGGCGGATCTGCTGCGACAGCGGCGGCTGGGCCATGTGCAGGCGTTCGGCGGCCCGCCCGAAGTGCCGCTCCTCGGCGACCGCGACGAAGTAGCGCAGGTGTCGGAGCTCCATGCACTCATACTCTCAGAGTCTTGATCATGCCGAAATGGATACTTCCTCATATGGACGCGACCGCCTAGCGTGGTCGCCATGAACGACGTCGTGATCTGTGAACCCGTCCGGACCCCCGTGGGCCGCTTCGGCGGCGCCCTGTCCTCCCTGAGCGCGGTCGACCTCGCCACCGTGACCCTCTCCGAGCTGGTACGCCGGACCGGGCTGGGCGAGGGCGACGTCGACGACGTCGTGCTCGGCCAGGGCTACGCCAACGGCGAGTCTCCCGCCATCGGGCGGATCGCCGCCCTCGACGCCGGGCTGGGCACCGGCGTGCCCGGCCTCCAGCTCGACCGCCGCTGCGGCTCCGGCCTGCAGGCGGTGCTGTACGCCGCCGGCCAGGTCGCGACCGGCGCGGCCCGGGTGGTCGTCGCCGGAGGCGCGGAGTCGATGTCGAACGTCGAGCACTACGCCCTCCGGCTGCGCACCGGCGTCCGCGCCGGCGGGGTGGAGCTGATGGACCGGCTCGACCGGGCCCGGATCACGGCCGGCGGCAAGGACCACCCCGTCCCCGGCGGGATGCTGGAGACCGCGGAGAACCTGCGCCGCGAGTTCGGCATCGGCCGCGAGGAGCAGGACGAGCTCGCTGTCCGGTCGCAGCAGCGTGCCGGCGCCGCCCACGAGGCCGGCCGGTTCGCCGAGGAGCTGGTCCCGGTCACGGTCCCCGGCCGGCGAGGCAAGCCCGACGTGGTGGTCGAACGCGACGAGCACCCCCGCCCCGAGACGACCCTCGACGATCTCGCCCGGCTGCGGCCGGTCCGCCTCGCCCAGGACCCCGGGTCCACCGTCACCGCCGGCAACGCCAGCGGCCAGAACGACGGCGCCGCCCTGTGCGTGGTCACCACCCGTGACGAGGCCGAGCGCCGCGGGCTCCGCCCGCTGCTCGCGCTGCGGTCGTGGGCGGTGGCCGGCGTCGGTCCCGAGGTGATGGGCATCGGCCCGGTGCCCGCGACCGCGGCCGCCCTCGACCGCGCGGGCCTCTCCCTGGACGACATCGACCTGATCGAGCTCAACGAGGCCTTCGCCGCGCAGGTGCTCGCCTGCCTCCGCCAGTGGAAGGTCGACCCGACCGACGAGCGGCTCAACCCCAACGGCTCCGGGATCTCCCTGGGCCACCCCGTCGGCGCGACGGGTGCGCGCATCCTGGCCACGCTGGCCCACGAGGCGCGGCGCCGCGAGAGCCGCTACGTGCTCGAGACCATGTGCATCGGCGGCGGCCAGGGCCTGGCGGCCGTCTTCGAGGCGGTCCGATGAGCCTCGACAAGGTGGTCTCGAGCGCGGCCGACGCCGTCGCCGACATCCCCTCCGGGGCCAGCCTCGCCGTCGGCGGGTTCGGCCTGGCCGGGATCCCCCTCTTCCTCATCGAGGCACTGCTCGAGCAGGGTGCCGACGACCTGACCGTGGTCTCCAACAACTGCGGGGTCGACGGTGCCGGGCTCGGCCTGCTGCTGGAGCGGGGCCGGATCAGCCGCGTGATCGCGTCGTACGTCGGCGAGAACAAGGAGTTCGCCCGCCAGTACCTCTCCGGCGAGCTGACCGTCGAGCTCACCCCCCAGGGCACCCTGGCCGAGCGGCTGCGCGCCGGCGGCTCCGGGCTCGGCGCGTTCTACACCCCGACCGGCGTCGGCACGCTGGTCTCCGAGGGCGGGCTGCCGTGGCGGTACGACGCCGAGGGTCACGTCGTCGAGCAGTCCCCGCCGAAGGAGGTGCGCACCTTCCACGGCAGGGAGATGGTGCTCGAGGAGTCGATCGTCACCGACGTCGCGCTGGTCCGTGCCGCCGTGGCCGACCGGGCCGGCAACTGCGTCTTCCACGCCTCCTCGCGGAACTTCAACCCGGCGGCCGCGATGGCCGGCCGGCTCACGGTCGTCGAGGCGGAGCGGGTCGTCGAGGTCGGCGTGCTCGGGCCGGACGACGTGCACCTGCCGGGCGTCTTCGTGCAGCGCGTCGTCGCGCTCACGCCCGAGCAGGCCGCCCGCAAGGACATCGAGAAGCGCACCACGCGCGAGAGGACGAGCTGACATGGACCAGTCGCCCGGATGGACCCGCGACCAGATGGCCGAGCGAGCCGCCGCCGAGCTCGAGGACGGCCAGTACGTCAACCTCGGCATCGGCCTGCCGACACTGATCCCGGCGTACCTGCCGGCCGGGTCGACGGTCACCCTGCACGCCGAGAACGGCATCCTCGGCGTCGGCCCGTTCCCGTACGACGACGAGGTCGACCCCGACCTGATCAACGCGGGCAAGCAGACGGTCACCGTGCTGCCCGGGGCGTCGTACTTCGACTCACCCACGTCGTTCGCGATGATCCGCGGCGGCCACATCGACGTCGCCGTCCTCGGCGGCATGCAGGTCTCGGCCGACGGCGACCTGGCCAACTGGATGGTGCCCGGCGCGATGGTGAAGGGCATGGGTGGCGCGATGGACCTGGTCAGCGGCGCCGAGCGGGTGATCGTGGTCATGGACCACCGCACCCGCACGGGCGCCGCCAAGCTGGTCACCACCTGCGACCTGCCGCTGACCGGGAAGCGCGTCGTCGACCGGGTGGTCACCGACCTCGGCGTCTTCGACGTCGCCGACGGCTCGTTCCGGGTCGTCGAGCTCGCCCCGGGGGTCACCCTCGACGAGGTCCGTGAGGGCACCGACGCCCCGCTGGTCGACGCGAGGACGGCAGCCGCGACCGCCGGCTGAACGGCGCCGCGCCGGGTGACCTTCGGCCCTGTGGCCGCGGGTGGCCCTGACCGAGCATGGAGCCGTGCCACCGCAGCTCCCCGCGTCCGCCGCCCGGGCGGCCCACCCGCCGCGCCCCCACGCGAGGCCGACCTCGCTGGCGCCTCCGCAGCACGGGGCGTGGGCGTTCCTGGGCCTGCCGCTGGTCCTCGGTGCCCTGGTGTCGCCGGCGTCGTGGACGACGCTGCTGCTCACCTGGGCGGCGTTCACGCTCTACCCGGCGTCGTACTTCGCGTTGAGCCTGGGACGCGCACGCCGGGGTGCCCGGTTCCGGCGTCCGCTGCTGGTCTGGACGCTCGCCGCCGCGGTGCCGTGCGCCGTGCTGCTGGCGGCCCGGCCCTGGCTGGTCTGGGTCGGGCTGGCGTACGCCGTCCTGTTCGCGGTGAACCTGGCCTTCGCGCGGCGCAACCGGGAGCGGGACCTCGGCAACGACGCCGCGCTCGTCGCCCAGGCCGTCGCGCTGGTGCCGTTGACCTGGCTGCTGGCATCGTCCGGCGCAGGCACCTGGGCGCTGCCGCTGGCCTCGGTCCCCGACCGGGTGTGGCTGCTCACGACCGTCTGTGCGCTGGTCCTCGTCGGCTCGACGCTGCACGTGAAGTCGCTGCTGCGCGAGCGACGCAACCCGGCGTACGCCGTGGCCTCGCGCATCTTCGCTGGTGCCTCGCTGGTGCTGGCCGCCGGACTGGCGGTGGCCTGGGGCCTGCCGGAGGGAGTCGCGCTGGTCGTCCCCTTCGTCGTGCTCACGGCGCGGGCCTTCAAGCGGGACTGGTCGGGGTGGCGGCCGGCGCAGGTCGGGCTCGTCGAGCTGGCCTGCTTCGTCCTCGTCGCCGCCGGTGCTGCGGTCGCGGTCGCCGCCTGACCCCGCTCGCGAGGTCGGCTCACCCGTTACGGCTCGCCCAGCAGGTCGGCCGTGCGCACGACCTCGGCGAACTCGTCGTGCAGGTTCACCCCGGTGACCCGTGCCAGCTCGTCGGCGGTGACGACCTCGCCGTACGGTCCCGTGCGGTCGAAGGTGTGGGTGGCGTCGAGCGCGAAGAGCACCCGGTGCCCGAGGTTGCCGCCCATCCGCGCGGTGGTCTCGCAGCAGTGGTTCGTGGTGATGCCGCAGACCACGATCCCCTCGAGGTCCTGCTCGCGCAGCCACGCGTCGAGGTCCGGCGTACCGAGGAACGAGGAGTTCACGGACTTGCTGACCACGAGGTCCGGCTCGGCGGTGAGGTACTCCTTGAGCCGGTTGCCCGGGGAGCCGGTGCGCAGCGGGGAGTCGGGCTCGTCCGAGTCGTGGCGCACGTAGACCAGCGGACGCCCGCCCGCGGACCACTCCCGGACCAGGGCGGCGATGTTGGCGTCACAGTCGGGGTTGTTGCGCTCGCCCCACCAGGGGTCGTCGAAGCCCTGCTGGACGTCGACGACGACGAGCGCGAGGCGGTCGAGGTCACGGGTCATGGCGTGAGACTACGACCACCTACCGGTGGGCGGCGTCGGCCCGCGCCTCCTCGATGGTCAGCTCGGCGGCCGGGTCGGCCTCCAGCCGCTCGTCCGGGATCGGCTGGCCGCTGCGCACGGACCGGCCGTAGGTGCCCGCCTCCAACCGCGCCATCGCCCGGTGGACGGCATCGAGCCGGCGCACGAGGGACACGGTCACGGCCTGGTCCACACCCTCGGCCGCCAGCGGTTCGGCGGCGTCCGAGATAGCGATCTCGGACTCCTGGGCCGACCT
This sequence comes from uncultured Actinomycetota bacterium, assembly GCA_963721775.1. Taxonomy (GTDB): domain Bacteria; phylum Actinomycetota; class Actinomycetes; order Propionibacteriales; family Nocardioidaceae; genus Nocardioides. Next base: position 49,854 of record CAVRMH010000022.1, read on the forward strand.
GTCCTCGCCGCTCGCGACGCGGGAGCTCTGCAGGAGGTCCTCCACCCGTGCCCGTTCGGCCTCCAGCAGCGCGCGAGCCGTCTCGTCGTCCATGGCCACCTCTTTCTCCGTCGGCTCGGCCCGGACGCGTGCTGCGCCGGTGCCCGCCGCCACCAGTATGGCGGTGCCGGGGCGCGAAGTCCGGTCCCCCGGAGCCTGCGGCCGGGACCTTCTCCCCTGTGCTGGCGCCGGGACGAGGAGTGTGCTGGAGGGTGGGACCCGAGGAGAGAGAGGAGCGAGAAGTCATGACCACGCTGGTCCACCGGGACGGCCCGTCACTGGTCAGCGACCTGATGAGCTGGATGGGTGCCGCAGCGTCGCAGAGCGACCTCAAGGTCGAGGACTACATCGAGGGTGACCGGCACATCATCCGTGCCGACATCCCGGGCGTCGACCCCGACCGCGACATCCACCTGAGCGTGGAGGGCGGCATGCTTCGCCTGCGCGCAGAGCGCCGGGCCGAGGAGCACGACCGCTACCACACCGAGATCCGCTACGGCTCCTTCGAGCGACTGATCACCCTGCCGCGCGGAACGAAGCCCGAGGACATCACGGCGGAGTACGCCGACGGCGTACTGACCGTCTCCGCACCGACTGCTGCGGCCGCCTCGGAGCAGCAGCAGACCATTCCGATCACCCGCCGGGAGAAGCCCTCCGAGTGAGGCCTCCCTGCGCAATCGTCCGGCCGCGACCAGGCGACGTCGTTCTCCGGCGCGGTCGCGGTCGGGCCGCACCGGGATGACCCCATCGGGATGACCTCAGGGCCGGCGCGTCGTCACTCCTCCGCGTCCAGCACCTTTCCGAGCGCCCGGGCGACGGTCTCGGCCTCCTCCGGTGCCAGGTGGCGGGCGAAGTGGTCCTCGATCGCGGCGAGGTACGTGGGCGCGGCGGCCCGGAGTCGCTTGCGTCCGGCCGGGGTGATCACGGCGAAGGACGACCGCTTGTCGTCCGGGTTCGGCCGCCGCTCGACCAGACCCTCGCGCTCGAGCTCGCTGACCACGCGGCTGATCTGCTCGCGACTGAGCACTGCCCTGGCCCCCAGGTCGGACATCCGCAGGCGGCGGTCGGGCGCCGCGTTGAGGACGAGCAGCACGTCGTACCACGAGATCGGGAGCCCGGCGGCGGCCACCGCGCGCGCCAGCTTGGGTACGACGGTCGCGTGCACGCGGAGCAGCGACGCCCAGGCGGCGGTGCGGTCGGAGTCCATGGCCGGACCCTACCAACCAATGTGTGCGTGCGCACACACCTTGACAGGACCTGGGTCGAGGTGA
>CAVRMH010000023.1:0-13113 GCA_963721775.1 uncultured Actinomycetota bacterium
TCATCTCCACCAGGTTGGCGTTGCCCTGGCGGAAGGTGAACAGGCGGACCAGGTCGCCGACGGTGACAGCCTCCTCGACCAGCGCCGACATGATCCGCGGGGTGGAGACGTTGACGTCGACGCCCCAGGCCTCGGTGAAGAGCCACTCGTTGTTGGGGTGGTTGACCCGGCCGACCGTGCGCGGCACGCCGAACTCGGTCTTCGCCAGCAGCGAGGTGACGAGGTTGGCCTTGTCGTCACCGGTGGCCGCGATCACCACGTCGCAGTGCTGGAGCCGCGCCTCCTCGAGCGAGGAGCTCGCAGGAGTCGGCGAGCAGCCACTCGGCGTTCGGGACGCGCTCGGGCTTGATGGAGTCGGCGTCCTTGTCGATCAGCAGGACCTCGTGCCCGTTGTCGATCAGCTCGCGGGCGATGGAGCGGCCGACCGCTCCCGCCCCGGCGATGGCGACCCTCATCTCAGCTGTCCTCCGGTCCACGTTCGATCACGGTGTAGGCGTGTCCGGCGTTCTCCTCGCGGATCACCAGGTGCAGCAGGTCGCCCTCCTGGATGACGGTGTCGCGGGTGGGCAGCATGCCCTCGCCGAGCCGGTCGATCCAGGCGATGCGGGAGCGCGACTGGGCCTGCAGGTCGATGGTCTGGTGCCCGACCCAGACACCCGGCACGGGGATCTGGTCGACGCGGATGGTCCCGGAGGGGTCGCGGAAGTCGGGCTCGGCGCCGGCCGGCAGGATCCGGCGGAGCACCTGGTCCGCGGTCCACTTCACGGTGGCGACTGTCGTGATGCCCAGGCGCTGGTAGACCTCGGCACGGCCCGGGTCGTAGATCCGGGCGACGACCTGGTCGATGCCGAACGTCTCCCGGGCGACACGCGCGGCGATGATGTTGGAGTTGTCGCCGCTGGAGACCGCGGCGAACGCGTCCGCGCGCTGGATCCCCGCCTTGGTCAGCACCGCCTGGTCGAAGCCGTAGCCGGTGATCTTGTCGCCGTTGAACGACGGTCCCAGCCGGCGGAAGGCGTCGGGGTTGTTGTCGATGACCGACACCGTGTGGTTGCGGTCCTCGAGGCTGCGGGCCAGCGTGGAACCTACGCGGCCACAGCCCATGATCACGACATGCACAGCGCAGACGCTACCGCAGGCTCGGCGGCCTACCTCGTGGACTAGCCTGTTGGCTCGTGGGTGTCGGTGACGTTTCCAAACGGATCCTCCTCGGGCGCAAGCTCCGGAGCTCGCAGCTGGGCGAGACCCTGCTGTCCAAGCGCATCGCGCTGCCCGTGTTCGCCAGCGACGCCCTGTCGTCCGTTGCCTACGCCCCGGACGAGATCTTCATCATGCTGTCGCTCGCCGGCGCGTCGGCGTACGTCTGGTCGTGGAAGATCGGCATCGCGGTCGCCCTGGTGATGACCGCAGTGGTGATGTCCTACCGGCAGACCGTGCACGCCTACCCCAGCGGCGGCGGCGACTACGAGGTGGCGACCGTCAACCTCGGCCGCAACGCCGGCGTCACCGTGGCCAGTGCGCTGCTGGTCGACTACGTGCTCACGGTGGCGGTGTCGATCTCGTCGGGCGCGCAGTACGCCGCGTCCGCCATCCCGGTCCTCTCCGGGCACGAGGCGACCTTCGCGACGGGCCTGGTCATCGTGCTGACCGCCATGAACCTGCGCGGCATCCGTGAGTCGGGGACGTTCTTCGCCGTTCCGACGTACCTCTTCATGTTCGCCATCCTCGGCATGTGCGCCTTCGGCATGCTGCAGTTCTTCCTCGGCACCCTGCCCGACGTGGAGAGCGCCAACCTGCGGATCGAGGCGGCGCCCGGCTACGAGGGCGAGCTCACCTCGATCGCCCTGGTCTTCCTGCTGGCCCGGGCGTTCTCCTCCGGTTGTGCCGCGCTGACCGGTGTCGAGGCGATCTCCAACGGCGTGCCGGCGTTCCGGAAGCCGAAGTCGCGCAACGCGGCGACCACGCTGCTGCTCCTCGGCATGATCGCGATCACGATGATGCTCAGCGTCATCCTGCTGGCCCGGCAGATGGGCCTGCGGTACGTCGACCCCCACGACCTCGACCGGCTGACCAGGGCCGACGGCAGCCCGCTCCCCGACGACTACGACCAGCACACGGCGATCGCGCAGATCGCGAAGGCGGTCTTCAACGACTTCCCGCCCGGCTTCTACTTCGTGGTGCTGATGACCGGCATCATCCTGGTGCTCGCCGCCAACACCGCGTTCAACGGCTTCCCCGTGCTCGGCTCCATCCTGGCGAAGGACGGCTTCGCGCCGCGGGCGCTGGGTTCGCGCGGGGACCGGCTCGCCTACAGCAACGGCATCGTCTTCCTCGCCGTGATGGCGATCATCCTGATCCTCGCCTTCGACGCCGAGGTGACCCGGCTGATCCAGCTCTACATCGTGGGCGTCTTCGTGTCGTTCAACCTGAGCCAGCTCGGGATGATCCGGCACTGGACGCGTCACCTGCAGACCGAGACCGACCCGGCGGAGCGGCATCGCATGCAGCGCTCGCGCATGATCAACACGATCGGCCTGTCCTTCACCGCCGTCGTGCTGGTGATCGTGCTGATCACGAAGTTCCTCGCCGGCGCCTGGATCACGATCCTCGCGATGATCGTGTTCTTCATGCTCATGGGCGGCATCCGCAAGCACTACGACCGGGTCGAGGAGGAGCTCGCCGCCGACGACCAGGACAAGGTGCTGCCCACCCGCGTGCACGCGATCGTCCTCGCCTCCAAGCTGCACAAGCCCACGCTGCGGGCCCTGGCGTTCGCCAAGGCGACCCGTCCCAACGTCCTCGAGGCGGTCTACGTCGGGGTGGACCCCGAGTCGACCAACCGGCTGCTGGCCGAGTGGGACGAGCGCGGCATCGACGTCCCGCTCAAGGTGCTGCACTCGCCGTACCGCGAGATCATCAAGCCGATCGTGCAGTACGCCGCGGAGATCCGCGCCGCGAACCCGCGCGGCGTGGTGGCGGTCTACATCCCGGAGTACGTCGTCGGCCGCTGGTGGGAGCAGCTGCTGCACAACCAGACGGCGCTGCGGCTGAAGGGCAGGCTGCTGTTCACCCCGGGCGTCATGGTCACCTCGGTGCCCTACCAGCTGCGTTCTTCCGTCGCCGCCCTCGAGCGGGAGGCGCGCGAGGACCTGCGTTCCCGCGCGGGCGACGTACGTCGTGGCACCGCCAGCCGACCGGGCCCGGTCAGCCGCCGCGACCGCGACCCGCGCATCAACGACGACTGAGGAAACCATGAGCCGAACCCCCCGCCAGCGCCAGGAGCGCGGCGCGTCCCGCGTCGGTGCCCGGTTCACCACGACGGTCGGGCCGGTCGCCCACGGTGGGCACTGCGTGGCCCGGGTCGGGCCCTTCGAGACGGTTGCTGCGCAACCTCCTCAGGAACCCGGCACCCGGGTCGTGTTCGTGCGGCACGCCCTGCCCGGCGAGGAGGTGGTCGTCGAGATCACCGAGGGCACCGAGGGCGACCGGTTCTGGCGCGGCGACGCGGTCGAGGTGCTGACCGCCTCCCCGGACCGGGTGCCCGCGCCGTGCCGCTACGCCGGCCCCGGCCTGTGCGGCGGCTGCGACTTCCAGCACGTCTCGCTGCCCGCGCAGCGCGCCCTCAAGGCGGCCGTGGTCCGCGAGCAGCTCGCCCGGCTGGCGAAGCTCGACGTGGACGTCGAGGTCGAGGCGGTGCCCGGCGACGACCACGGCCTGCACTGGCGCACCCGGATGGAGTACGCCGTGGCGCGCGACGGCAGCCGCGGCATGCGGCGGCACCGCTCGCGCGAGGTCATCCCGATCGACGAGTGCCTGATCGCCCACCCTGACGCGATCGAGACGACGGCCGGCCACCGGGCCGAGGGCCTGGTCCACGCGACCGTCGAGACCGCGCACGGGGAGGACGGCTTCGCGGTCGCGGCCGACGGGTTCTGGCAGGTCCACCCCGGCGCGCCCAGCGTCCTGGTGGACACCGTGGTCGAGATGCTGGAGCCGCGGCCGGGGGAGAAGGTGCTCGACCTCTACGCCGGGGTCGGGCTCTTCGCCGCCTTCCTCGGCGAGCGGGTGGGGGAGACCGGTCGCGTGGTCGCAGTCGAGGGCGACCGCACCGCCTGCGAGCACGCCCGCGGAAACCTCGGCCACCTGCGTCGGGCCACGGTGATCCCGGGCAGTGTCGACCGCGTCCTCGCGTCGTCGTACGACGAGCCGTTCGACCTGGTCGTCCTGGACCCGCCGCGTGAGGGCGCCCGCCGCAAGGTCGTGGAGCAGGTGGTCGACCGCGCACCGCGCGCGGTCGCGTACGTCGCGTGCGACCCCGCCGCGCTGGCGCGGGACCTGGCCACCTTCGCCGAGCACGGCTACCGGCTGGCCGGGCTGCGGTCCTTCGACCTCTTTCCGATGACGCACCACGTGGAGTGCGTCGCGCTGCTCGAGCGGACCTGACGCGCCCGCCCCGGCGTCTGCTTGACTGGGTCGGGCCACAGGAGACCCACTCGAGGAGGACACCAGTGCCCACGGAGATCGAGATCCGCGACGAGGCCGGCGGCCGGCGCGACCCGGAGTACCAGAAGTACGCGTTCGACCCGGAGACCGGCAAGCACCGCAACTTCGTCGGCGGCCACTGGGAGGAGATGGGCGAGAAGCAGATCGCCTTCCTCCGCGAGCAGGGGCTGCAGCCGGGCCACCGCTTCCTGGACGTCGGGTGCGGCTCGCTGCGGGCGGGCCGGCTGATCTCCCAGTACGTCGACCCCGGCAACTACTACGGCATCGACATCAACCACTCCCTGCTCGTGGCCGGCTACGACAACGAGCTCGACGACGCGGGCCGGGCCAGGCTGCCCAGCAAGAACCTGCGGGCCACCGACCGCTTCGACGCGGACTTCGGCGTGGAGTTCGACATGGCGATCGCCCAGTCGGTCTTCACCCACGTGTCCCTCAACTGGATCCGGCTGTGCCTGGCGCGGGTCGCGCAGGTCATGGCGCCCGGTGGTCGCTTCTACGCGACGTTCTTCGAGATGCCCGACGACTTCCCGATCGACGGCATCTCCCGCAGCGGCAAGCGGTTCACCGAGCGCAACGCCTACTGGTACTACCGCCGCGACCTGCGCTGGGCCGCCCGGCGCAGCCCGTGGGACTTCCGCTACATCGGCAAGTGGGGCCACCCGGCCGGGTCACGGATGGTCGAGTTCACGCGGCAGGCCGACTGACGCACTCGCCTCAGAACCTTGACGTCATGTATCTTGACGTCAAGAGATATGCTGTGACCAGAACAGAGCGCCCCGCCTTCCCGCCGGTGTCCGACCGGCGGCAAGATGGGGCCGAGAGACCGAGAACCCCGAGGAGATGCGGCTGATGGCCAGTCAGGACAGCTTCGGTGCCAAGGGCACCCTGGACGTGGACGGGAAGTCCTACGAGATCTTCCGCCTCGGTGCGGTGACCGGAGAGGGCCTCGACGTCGACTCGCTGCCCTTCTCCCTCAAGGTGCTGCTGGAGAACCTCCTGCGGACCGAGGACGGCGCGGACATCACCGCCGACGACATCAAGGCGCTCGCCGGCTGGGACGCCGACGCCGAGCCCGACAAGGAGATCCAGTTCACGCCCGCCCGCGTGATCATGCAGGACTTCACCGGTGTGCCGTGCGTGGTCGACCTCGCCACGATGCGCGAGGCGATGGCGGACCTCGGCGGCGACCCGTCGAAGATCAACCCGCTGGCACCGGCCGAGATGGTCATCGACCACTCCGTGATCGCCGACGTGTTCGGCACCCCCGAGTCCTTCGAGCGCAACGTCGAGATCGAGTACGAGCGCAACCGCGAGCGCTACCAGTTCCTGCGCTGGGGCCAGGGCGCCTTCGACGACTTCAAGGTCGTCCCGCCGGGCACCGGCATCGTCCACCAGGTCAACATCGAGCACCTCGCCCGCACCGTCTTCACCCGTGAGGTGGACGGTGAGCTCCAGGCCTACCCCGACACCTGTGTCGGCACCGACTCCCACACCACGATGGTCAACGGCATCGGCGTGGTCGGCTGGGGCGTCGGTGGCATCGAGGCCGAGGCGGCCATGCTCGGCCAGCCGGTGTCCATGCTCATCCCGCGCGTGGTCGGCTTCAAGCTCAACGGCGACCTGCCCGAGGGCTCCACCGCCACCGACCTGGTGCTCACCATCACCGAGATGCTGCGCAAGCACGGCGTGGTCGGCAAGTTCGTGGAGTTCTACGGACCCGGCGTCTCCGCCCTGCCGCTGGCCAACCGGGCCACCATCGGCAACATGAGCCCGGAGTTCGGCTCCACGATCGCGGTCTTCCCGATCGACGAGCAGACCATCGAGTACCTCACGCTCACCGGCCGCAGCCCCGAGCAGCTGGCCCTGGTCGAGGCCTACGCCAAGGAGCAGGGCCTCTGGCACGACCCGTCCGCCGAGCCGCGCTACTCCGAGAAGCTCGAGCTGGACCTGTCCACGGTCGTCCCCTCGCTGGCCGGCCCGAAGCGCCCCCAGGACCGCGTCGAGGTCACCGCCGCGGGCGAGTCGTTCCGTACGGCGCTCGCGGACTACTCCGACAACCCCGACGCGACCGCCGAGGTGACCCTCGACGGCCGGACCCACACGATCGGCCACGGCGCGGTCGCCATCGCGGCGATCACCTCGTGCACCAACACCTCCAACCCGTCGGTGATGATCGGGGCGGCGCTGCTGGCCAAGAACGCGGTCGAGAAGGGCCTCCAGCGCAAGCCGTGGGTCAAGACCACGCTGGCGCCCGGCTCGAAGGTCGTCTCCGACTACTACGAGAAGGCCGGCCTCACGCCGTACCTCGACAAGCTGGGCTTCAACCTCGTCGGCTACGGCTGCACCACCTGCATCGGCAACTCCGGGCCGCTCATCCCCGAGGTCTCCGCCGCGGTCAACGAGGCCGACCTCGCGGTCACCTCGGTGCTGTCGGGCAACCGCAACTTCGAGGGCCGGATCAACCCGGACGTGAAGATGAACTACCTGGCCTCGCCGCCGCTGGTCGTCGCCTACGCGCTGGCCGGCTCGATGGACGTCGACCTGTTCGGAGACCCGCTGGGCACCGACACCGACGGACAACGACGTCTACCTCAAGGACATCTGGCCCTCGCCGACCGAGATCGAGCGGGTCATCGGCGAGGCGATCACCGCCGAGATGTTCTCGAACGACTACGCGGACGTCTTCGCCGGGGACGAGCGCTGGCGCTCGCTCCCGACGCCCGAGGGCAAGACCTTCGCCTGGGACGAGGACTCGACGTACGTCCGGAAGCCTCCGTACTTCGACGGCATGCCCGACGAGCCGGAGGCGGTCACCGACATCGAGGGTGCGCGCGTCCTGCTCAAGCTCGGCGACTCGGTCACCACCGACCACATCTCGCCGGCGGGTGCCATCAAGAAGGACTCCCCGGCCGGGAAGTACCTCGCCGAGCACGGCGTCGAGCACCGGGACTTCAACTCCTACGGCTCGCGGCGCGGCAATCACGAGGTGATGATCCGCGGCACGTTCGCGAACATCCGCCTCCGCAACCAGCTGGCCCCGGGCACCGAGGGCGGCTTCACGCGCGACCTCGCCGGCGACGGTGGGGTCACCACGGTCTTCGAGGCCTCGGAGAAGTACCTCGCCGCCGGCATCCCGCTGGTCGTGCTGGCCGGCAAGGAGTACGGCTCCGGATCCTCGCGCGACTGGGCGGCCAAGGGCACCGCGCTGCTCGGCGTCAAGGCCGTGATCGCCGAGTCCTACGAGCGGATCCACCGGTCGAACCTGATCGGCATGGGCGTGCTGCCGCTGCAGTACCCCGCGGGCCAGACCGCGGAGTCCCTCGGCCTGACCGGCGAGGAGACCTTCTCGATCAGCGGCGTCACCGAGCTCAACGAGGGCCGCACGCCCAGGACCGTCAAGGTCACCGCGGCCCCCTCTGATGGACAGAGCGTGGAGTTCGACGCGGTGGTCCGCATCGACACCCCGGGCGAGGCGAACTACTACCGCAACGGCGGGATCATGCAGTACGTCCTGCGCAACCTGCGCAAGGCCTGACCACCAGCACACGCGACGACCCGTCACCCGTGAAGGGTGGCGGGCCGTCGGCGTAGGTCAGCGCGCCGTACGCCGGGAGCCGAGGCCGAGCGCGCCGGCGACGACGATCCCGATACCGAAGCCGAGGACCGCACCGGTCACGTTGTCGACCACGTCGGTGACGTCGCAGGCGCGGTCGAGCCGGGTCAGCTCGAGCTGCACCTTCTCGATGGCCACGGAGTACGCCGCGAGCAGCGCCAGCCCGGGCAGCGCGAGCCACCACGTCCCGCGGCGCACGGTGGCCACCGCGAGGAAGAAGCCGGCCGGCACGAACAGGACGGTGTTGAGCAGCCGCTGGCCGCCACCGAAGATCCAGAAACCCTCCGGGGCCGGGCCGCCGTAGTCCCACGAGCAGGCGTCCTGCGCCTCCTCGACCGGGATCCAGCCGGGGGAGCCGTCGGTGGGGAGCAGCGTCACGAGACCGATCACGACGACCGACCAGAGCAGGCCGGCCACCGCCCAGGCCCGCGGTACGCCGAGACGGGCGAGTCCGAGTCCCAGCAGGACGCAGACGACGCCGGACACGAGCGCCCCCAGCAGCATCACGTCCGGGCCGCCCACCGTCACCATCTGCCCGACCCTAGCGACGCGCACCACCGGGGTGGGAAACCCGGGACCCGATGCAGCACACTGGCCCCCATGTCCCTGGATTCTCGGTCCCGCGCCGACGCCCCGGCGTCCACGCGCAGCACGCTCTCCACCGCGCTCGTCATCCTCGTTGCCTGGCTGGCGATCCTCGGCGCCGTCGTCGGGCTGGGCTGGCTGATCACCCATCCGTGGCAGTCGTCGGTCGACCCGTGGGACAACGACGTGTCCCGCTGGTTCGCCGACCAGCGGACCTCCGCCCTCGACCGGCCGGCGGACGTCGGGACCTTCCTCGGCGACACCATCCCTGCGATGAGTATCGGCGCGGTCGTCGCTCTGGCCTTCTCCGTCTGGAAGCGGTCCTGGCGCCCGGTGGTCTTCTTCGGCATCCTCGTGGCCGGCATGGGCGGGTTCTACTCGCTGGCCACCATGGCCGACCCGCGGGACCGCCCGCCGGTCAAGATCCTCGACCCGGGCCTGGTACCGGACCACAGCTTCCCGTCCGGCCACGTCGGCACCGCCACCGCGGTGTACGTCGGCATCGTGCTGCTCACCTGGGTGTACGCGCGCCGCGCCCGCCGCTGGATCTGGGTCCTGCTGGCGCTTCCGTTCGTGGTGATGCTGGCCCGGCTCTACCAGGGTGCGCACCACCTCACCGACGTCCTCACCAGCCTGGTCTACGCCTCGGTCTGGCTGGCCGTCCTGTTCACGCTGCTGCTGGCCGGGCAGGGGACCGAGGAACCCGCGGACACGTCCTCCTGACCGACCCCTTCCACCAGCGCCCCTGCGTGCCGGTGGAACGATGAGGGCATGCGCAGCGAGACCAGGAGCTACCGGACCGGTGACCGCGAGGTCGTGCTCGACCTGACCCGTGACTGCGGGGACTTCGTCTCCGGCGAGGGCGACGGGCTGCTGCACGTGTTCGTGCCGCACGCCACCGCCGGGATCGCGATCCTCGAGACCGGCGCCGGCAGCGACGACGACCTGCTCGCCGCGCTCGGCGACCTGCTCCCGGCCGACGACCGCTGGCGGCACCGGCACGGATCGCCGGGCCACGGCCGCTCGCACGTGATGCCGGCCCTGGTCCCGCCGTACGCCACGGTGCCGGTGCTGGCCGGTCGTCTCGCGCTGGGCACCTGGCAGAGCGTGTGCCTGGTGGACCTCAACGTCGACAACACGGTGCGCGAGGTGCGGTACTCGTTCCTGGCCGGCTGAGCCGCTGCCGACGGCTCGTCGAGCCTCCGGCAGGATGGCCGGGTGCCCAGCCTCATCCGCCCGCCCAGCTCGGTCCTGCTCGTCGTCGGGCGCGAGGACTTCACCCCGCCGAGGTCCTTCGGTGGCAGCGTCTGCGTGGCGACCCGGGACTGCGTCGCCATCGCGGTGGTGGACGTCCAGGAGTCAGCGACCAGCATCCGCCTGACCCCGGACGCTGCGCCCGGCCTCTCCCGACTGGGGGAGTTCCGCATCGAGACCGAGGGGCTGATCTCCGTCCGCGACCTGCACTACCGCGAGCACGAGTCGGTCGGCGTCCCTGCCGGGTGGGCGACGGTCACCGTGTGGGGCGATGCCACCGAGCAGCCGTCCGAGATCGCGCTGCAGGTCGTCGCGGGACCCGGGTACTGAGACCGACTCAGGTCGAGGACCACGCCTCCATCCCTGCGACGTCGAGGGACGGTACGTCGGCGGCGGGGGTGCCGCCCCAGAGCGCCGACCGCTTGCGGCGGTACCGGCCGCCCAGCAGCCGGACCACGACGAACCGCGGCACCGGTGGCACGAGGTGCTCGATGTGCTCGCGACCGGCGGGGTCGAGCCCGTCGATGATCCAGTGGCCCTCCTGGGCCAGAGCGAGCATCCCCTTCGGCTTGAGGTTGAACTCCTCGTCCCAGTGCCGCCACTCACGCTCGGTGATGCTCGCGGAGACCACCGGCATCATCTCCCGCTCCTCGCGGGCGAGGTGGGGGAGCAGCACCTCGGAGAGCCGCTCCAGCGCCGCGTCGAGATCCTCGTCGGAGTGCCCTGCGTCCTCGAGGTGGCGCCGGGTGGCCTCCATGACGCCGTCCATGGCCGGGCTGATGCTCGTGTGGTCGGCGTCCATCCGCTCGACGAGGCTTCCGGCGCCCGGGTTGCGGCGCAGGACGAGGGGGTAGAGGCCGTCGTCCTCGCCCTGGTGGTGGGCGTGCAGGAAGTCCATCATCCAGACCAGGTGCTCGCCGATCGCGCGCCGCCGCCGGGGCTCACGGGCGGCATCGGTGCCGAGGACCAGGCGGAGGCGCACCAGGTCCCGGCGGAGGGCCGAGTGGACGATGCCCATGGTCCGGGTGTCGGCAGGGCCGTCGGGGTCGGTGCGGTACCTGGTCATGCGGTTTCCTCCGGAGGTGCGGCGAGCAGCTTGAGCACGACATCGGCCAGCCAGGCGCGGTACTGCTCGGGACTCCAGCCGGCCTCTTCGACCAGCCGGAGGTAGACCTCGGGGCTGGCGATGGCCCGCAGACCGTCGACGAGCTCCGGCGCGGGCTCGCCGCCCAGCACCAGGCGCAGTCCGTCCTGGAAGCTCTGGCGCTGGCGCGCCCGCGACTCGTGCAGGTGGACGGCCATCTCCGCGTCCCCCGCGGCCGCCTGGGCCAGGGCCCGGAGCAGGCGCGCGATCCGTGCGTACTGCGTCGCGAGCAGATCGACCGCCGTGCGCAGCCGGGCGGCGCGCTCGCCGTCGCCGAGGGCGACGAACGCGGGCCGGTCGGCGAGCGGGACCGGCTCGTCGTCCCCGACCACGCCGACGTCGATGGTGCGCAGCAGCAGCTGGCCCTTGGACCCGCTGGTCCCGTAGACGGTCTCGACGGAGACCCCCGCCTCCCGCGCGATGTCACGCACGCTGGTGCCGCTCCAGCCGCGTTCGGCGAAGAGGCGGCTCGCCGCCTCGATCACCGCCGCCCGGTTGTCGGCGGCCAGGGCGCGCCGACGCGTGGAGTCATAGGGGCGCTTGGCCGGTCCTGCCACCGACGTCATCCCCACAGGATGGAACACCCGCGTATTCAATACAAGTGCGTTCCGGCGAATGCTGCGGTCCGGCCCTCTAGGGTTGCCGCATGATCGTGGCGTTCAGCATCTCCCCGACCTCCGCAGACGGCACCGGGTCCGTGACCGAGGCCGTCGCGGCCGCGGTCCGCGTGGTCCGCGAGTCCGGGCTCCCCAACGAGACCAACGCGATGTTCACGAACATCGAGGGTGAGTGGGACGAGGTGATGGCCGTCGTCAAGCAGGCCGTCGAGGTCGTCGCCGCGGTGTCGCCGCGGGTGGGGCTGGTCCTCAAGGCCGACATCCGTCCGGGGTACGACGGCCAGCTCACCGCCAAGGTCCAGCGGATCGAGGACGCCCTGGGTGGACCGGCGTGACGGGCAGGACGGCGTGAGGGGCAACCGGCTCGGGGTCGCCGTCGCGGGCGCCGTACTCCTCGTCCTGGCCGTCGTCCTCGTGCCGCGGCTGGTCGGCGGTGACGAGGAGGCCGCAGGCACCGTCCGCAGCGGTGATGCCGGCACGTCCGCCGGCACCGAGCCTCCCGACGAGTCCAGCGGGCTCGACCAGGTCGTGGAGTACGACGTGGGCGAGGTCCAGCACACCGAGGACCGGGTCGACTACGCGCAGTCCCCGCCGGTCGGGGGCGACCACGCGCCGCAGTGGCTGGAGTGCGGTGCCTACGACGAGCCGGTCCGCGAGGAGAACGCCGTGCACTCCCTCGAGCACGGCACCGTCTGGATCACCTACGACCCCGACCTGCCCGCGGCCGACGTCGACGCGCTGGAGCGGCAGCTCCCCGAGAAGGGGATCCTCTCGCCGTACGACGGGCTCCCGTCCCCGGTCGTGGTGACGGTGTGGAACCTCCAGCTCGCCCTCACCGGCGCCGACGACCCGCGCCTCGCGGACTTCGTCGCGGCGTACGGCGACGGCGGCTCGGCTCGCGAGCCGTTCGCGTCGTGCGCCGGCGGCGTCACCGCCCTCGAGTCCCAGGACTCGTGAGGAAGGGGCTCGTAGCGTTCTCAGGCCCCGGGAAGTCGGTCGAGCAGCCCCAGCAGGCGGTCCCGCGTCGGGTCGCTGACCGACTCCAGCAACGCGGCCAGGTCGTCGGACGACCCCGGTGCGCGGCCGGCCTCCAGCACGCCGACGAGCCGGTCGTCCGGGAGTCGACTCATCACCGCCTCCAGCGCGTCGAGGTCCTCGGTGCACAGCGCCACCTGCAGCAGGTCGGCGGGGGAGGCCTCCGCGACGACGGCGAGCGCCGCCTCGACGTCCACGACGGAGACGAAGCGGCCGAGCGCGAGGTGCTCGCCCCGGTCGAGGAGGCGGGCCCCGACCTCCTGCACCAGCGGCACCGGCAGCCCGCGGATGATCGGCTCCGCACGCACCGGGTCGAGCCGGACCGCGAGGTCGGTGAGGAAGCCCGGGCTCAACCGCGCGGC
>CAVRMH010000024.1:0-11874 GCA_963721775.1 uncultured Actinomycetota bacterium
GGAGCCACTCCCGCGGCATGCCGCTCCCGAGCCTCAGTCGCTGAGGTAGAAGGTCAGCACCTCCTGGGTGGGGTCGGACCCGGGGATCTCCTTGACGACCAGGGTGCCTTCGGCTCCCTCGTAGTCGCCGCTGCCGCCCGTGATCGGGAACTCGAACGTGTCGGGCTCGCCGGCGACGAGTCCCTGGATGGTGATCTCGCCTCGTCGCAGCTGTGCGGAGCCGACGCACTGGGACTCCTCGCGGGCGACGGAGGTGACGGTGCAGACCACGCCCGTGTGCCCGACCTGCCTGCCGTGCTTGGTCAGGTTCGAGGTGAAGACGAACGAGTCGCCGAGGCTGAGGTCGGACGGGCCCACGTCGACGAACGACTCCTCGGTGTTGGTCGACAGCACCCGGATCCTGTCGCGACCATCACCACCACCGCCGTGGCCGGTCGCCGGAACGGCCGAGCTGACGGCGAGGACCGCGATCGCGGCCATGGCTGCTGTGACTCCCCAGCGCTTGAGCATGTCTGTCTCCTTTCGGACGTCGCAGCCGCCCGGCGGCGGCCGCCGACTCCTCCGCCCTATCCCAGGTTCGAGACCTGCGCCATTAGCCAAGAGGCGACGATTCGCCCGACTCGCTACTCGCCGTCGAGGGGCCCGGGCACGCCGCTCGATCGCCCACATGGGGCATTGACGGGTTCACGGCGGCGGGGCGAACAATGGGAGAGGCCATGTCAGCCCTACCCGGGGAGGCGACATGAGGGGCAGTGTCGCGACGTCGCGCGCGCTCATCCTGGCCCTCGCCGTCCTCGTCTGGCTGGCCATCGCCGCGGTCATCGCGGCGGCGCCCCTGCTCTCGAGGTCGAGTGAGCAGGTGTCCCGGCCGCGGGCGCCCACCGCGACTGCTGCCCCGTCGGAGGACCCCGTCCCGACCCCCCGCCCACGGCTCGCACTCCATGCTCGGGTCGCGGCGTACGCACCGGGAGCGCTCCGCCTCCGGATCAGCACCAGCGGCACGTTCCTCCCGAGTGACGAGATCCCGGCCCGGCTGCGCGTCGTCCTCACCGCCGCCGATGGCGCCGGGGCTTCCCCCGTGAACCGCGTCATCCGCCGCGTGGCCCTGACCGATGCGGCGCTGTCCGCGGTGTTCCGGCACCTGCGACCGGGAACGTGGAGGTGGCAGGTGGCTGCCGCCTCGAGCTGGACCCTCGCCCTGGTCGACCGCGACTCCGGTCGGGTCGCCGTCACTGCTCCGCCACCGCCGCCCGCACCGGAACCGATCGATGCGACCACCGAACAGGCGCCCAGCGGGCCGACGTACGCGCCGGCACCGACGACACCGTCGACCCCGGTGGGAGGGTCGACCGTACAGAGCACCGAGACCGCGCCGACGCACAGCGGCGGTGGGGGTCAGACCAACCAGCCCGCTGCCCCGTTCGGTGGTGGCGGCGCCCCGTCCCCGGAGGGTCCTTATGCGCCGTAGGCTCGTCGTCCCCGTCACCGCCCTGGCGGTGGCCGTCACCACGCTCGTCACCCTGGCCGGGTCTCCGCCGGCCACAGCGGCGTACCCGGTCAGCCGGATCGGCTTCCGCATCCCGGCGGACGGCACCGCGTCGGGGTCCTGGCTCGGCAGCCGGACGCTGGGCTCGCGACCGGTCTACCTCATCGACCCCGGCCGCAAGCTCGTCCCGACCCGGTACGCCGCCGCGAAGTCCGTCAAGGTGCTCAACACTCGCCGGGCCACCGCACGTGCGGCCTGGATCCTGTCCCGCTACGGCAACCAGCACGGCGCCGACCGGCGCTACTACGCGGCCGCCACGGACATCGCCCTGGACGCCCTGCTGGTGGGCGGGAAGTACGGCCTGACCGGCACCGTGACCCGACGGCACCTGCGCCAGAGCGGCCGGGCGGACACGCTGCGGTCGTGGGTCAGGTACTTCCTCAGCGTGTCCAAGAAGTACGCCGGGCCGTATCGCGTCGTCATCTCCAGGACGGGCGCGACGGTCGGGGGACCGGTGACCGTGCGCGCCCGGATCACCGCGGCCGCCACCGGGGCGCCGATCCCGCACCGCCCGGTGAGGATCAGCTACGACGGCAGGCAGCCGGTCCGGCTGGGGACGGACAGCAACGGCACCGTCGAGACGCGGTTCACCTCCACCCGGCCGGGCGACATCCCGGTCACCGTGCGGATCGGTCGTCTTCCGGCGCCGACGATGTTCGTCCGCGTCCCCGCGAACAGGCGGGCGTCCCGCGCCGCCGTCGCCGGGATCCGGGTGACCGAGACGCGCCGGTTCACGGTCCCCGTCCGCGGCACACCTGCCATCGTGGTCAGCCCGCCCGCCACCATGGTCGGACCCGGGCTGACCAGGGGCTCGTTCACCCTCGACGGAGTCGGCGGCACGGCCCCCAACACCGCGACCGCCACGCTCTACGGACCGTTCGACTCGACCTCACAGGCCGTGTGCGTCGACCTCGTCGCGCGCGCGTCGGCGAGCGTGACCGTCGGCGGGAACGGCACCTACCCGCTCCCGCACCTGCGCGTGCCGCGGTACGGCATCTACGTGTGGAAGGTCAGGACCGCGGCCAACCGGCTCAACCACGAGGCCGAGCGCTGCGGCGGGAAGGTCCGCGCCCTCAGCCGGCCCAGGCTGGCGGTCCGCGCACCCGCGACGACGGTCGCCGCCGGCACCCGGGTCCGGGCGGCGGTCAAGGCGACCGGGTTCCCGGACGGCTACAAGCGGGCCGGCAAGGTGCGGCTCGTCGGACCCTTCCTGCACCGCGATCGCGTCACCTGCTCGGCAAGTCGGACGCTCGCCTCCCGGTGGTACACGGCCGAGGCGAACGTGGCGCACTGGACACCCCGCATCACGGTGTCGCACCGGGGCTACTACGCCTGGATCGCGTCCGCGCCCTCGTCGTACTTCTCGCTCCGAGCGTCCTCGAAGTGCGAAGCCCGGGGGTCGGTCATCGTGGTCCGCTGACCGGCACCTCCGGAAAGCAGGTACCTGGACCCGTACATCGGCGGGTGCCTCCCACAGTCCGTTCGGCGACCCTGAGTGACGGGTTCCGGCCCGCGTCGCCCCAGCGGCGTGCGGCGTGGAGCTCCACCGCTCTGGGTTCGGAGCAACCGGGCCAGGGGGTGGTCCGACCCGAACCCGGGTCCGCGCACCGTCGCGGCCCACCACACCCGGCCCCACTGCTCTCCCGCTGGGGCTGGGTGTGCGTGAGCGAGCGGCCCGCGCCCCCTGCGCGCCGTCAAGGCCGCGGATCACCGCCTCGCGGAGCGTTGGCGGTGCCCTGTCGGAGGGCAAAGCTGCAGACCCGGTCTGACCTGCGCAAACGGCGTTCCCTGATCGGGTGAGGTCACATTGGGTCACGCGACTCGGGGCCAGTTCCTGGCCAAGCGGTGAATCGTCGTACTGCTCGACGAGCTGGGCCATCCGCGCATAGTCCGCCGCGCGGCGAGGTCCCCTTTCCGCCCTGACTATGCCTTGCTGGGCGCGAACGGCGGATGGATTCGGGCATGTGGTGGAGCTCGGTCCTGATCTTCGCGGACGTGCCGGGACGGTACTCGGCCACGATCAGCACGCGGACCCCGCCGACGTCCATCACCCAGATGTCCCACCGGTTGTCCGGGCCCTGGAGATAGGGCGAGGGCTCCTGGGGACGCCACTCCTCCTCGCAGTCACTGATGTCCGGAGGCCCGATCAGGGTGAAGAACTGGCCGCGATACTTACCGAGCCTGACGGGCTTAGGCGTCCGGTGGGTGCTGATTGGCCGCTCTGTTGGGGATGGTCGTCGCGGTGCCGGTCCGGGCCGGGTCATCAGCCTGTCGTGATGGCCGAGGGGTGCCCCGCCAGCGGGGTGATGGTCATGGCCATGTAGGGGAACAGCGGCAGGTTCCACAGCACGTGGTGCAGCTCCTCGTTGTCGGCGACGTCGAAGATGCTGAGGTTGGAGTAGGCGCCGACCACACGCCAGATGTGGACCCAGGTGCCGGCCCGCTGCAGCTCCTGGCTGTAGGCCTTCTCGCCGGCCAGGAGCTCCTCCCGACCCGGAAGGTCGAGCGGGAGGTCCACGTCCATGCGTACGGCGAACAGCATCAGGCGGGGTCCAGGACGAAGTCGTAGGTGACCTCGTTGCCGGCGCCGTCGGCGCGCGGGGTCGGTGCCAGCATGAGCTCGGGCTTCACGGCGTCGGCGATGTCGGTGTCGACGTACTCGCCGCCCTCGAAGTAGAGCTGCGTGGTGATCAGCCGGTGGTCGGGTGCCGAGACCTTCAGGTGGATGTGGGCGGGACGCCAGGCGTGCCACCCGGCGGCGGCGATGAGCTTGCCGCACGAGCCGTCGGTCGGGATCTGGTACGGCGCGGGCTGCATCGTGTTGATGAAGAACCGTCCTTCGCTGTCGGCGGTGACGCGGGCGCGGAACAGCCAGTCGGGGAGCCCCGGAGCGAACTGTGCGTAGAAGCCGGCGTCGTCCGCGTGCCAGATGTCGACGACGGCGCCCGCGAGCGGGGTGCCGTCCACGCCGCGGACCTGACCTTGGAACAGCAGGGGTGTGCCGGGCTCGTCCTCCCGCATCTCGAGCGTGCACTCGGCCGGGAGCTCCGGAGCGTTGGGCACGTAGTACGGCCCCTCGATGGTGCCCTTGGACCCTTCACGGTCGGCGTTGGCGACCTCCTCGACCACGTGCTCGATCCACACGTCGAGGAACAGCGGCCACTCGCCGTCCAGGCCCACCTGGATCATCCAGGCCTTGAGGGCGTCGTACTCCTGGTAGGTCACCTGCTTGTCGCGGATCACCTCGTGCAGGGCCTTGATGGCTGCGGTGGCCACCTCGTCGACGCGCTCCTTGCTGATCTCGGGGCGCGCCGTGCCCTCCTTGCTCTGGAACACGCGGGTGGCGTTGGCGCCGGACTGGGCGGCCTTCGCGTCGAACTCGCTGGGCTGGTCGAGCTGGGTCATGACGGTCTCCTCGGTAGGGGTCTCAGGTCAGGAATCGGTGCGGTAGTGCGCGAGCTTGTCCTCGTCGATCTCCACGCCAAGGCCGGCGCCGGGGCGGACGGCGAGCTCGCCGCCGCGGATCTCGAGTGGTTCGGTGAGCAGGTCGTCGCTCATGTCGAGGAAGTTCGAGAGCTCCCCGGCGCGGCGCGAGGTGAGCTCGAAGGCGGAGCCGAAGGCCACCGTGCAGATAGAGCCGAGCTGGCCGTCGATCTGGTTGCCCATGACGACCTCGAGGCCGAGCCCCTCGCACAGGTGGTGGGTGCGCCGCGACACGGTGAAGCCGGTGCGCGACACCTTGATGCTGACCGCGGTGGCGGAGCCGCCGAGGATCTCGCGGGTGACGTCGGCGGGGGTGACCGCGCTCTCGTCGGCGATGAACGGCACCGGACACCGCTCCACCAGCCAGCGCCGGCCGAGCACGTCGTCGGCGGGGCAGAGCTCCTCGGCGAAGGTGAGGCCGAGGTCGGCCATCTCGTCGAGGGCGCGGGCTGACTCGGACGCGGACCAGCCGCGGTTGCCGTCGACGTACAGCTCGACCTCGTCGCCGAGGCCCTCGCGCAGAGCGCGCACGACCGCCGTGTCGAGGGTGTAGGGGCGTCGGCCGACCTTCACCTTGTACGTCGTGATGCCGTACGTCGATCGGATGCGCAGGGCCTCGTCGACCATGGCGGCCGGCTCGTCGAAGCCGAGCATGTGCGAGACCCGCATCCGGTCGGTGAAACCGCCCAGCAGGGTGCTCACCGGCTGGTCCACGGACTTGCCGAGCGCGTCCCAGACGGCCATGTCGACGGCCGACCTCGCGGCCGGGTTGGCGACGGTGCGGCTGAGCCGGGCCTGCATCTGCTCGCGCGCCCACAGGCTCAGGCCGACGAGCGCCGGGGCGAAGATGTCCTCGACCACCGCGATCACGCTGGCCTGGGTCTCGCCGTAGGTGAATGGCCGCGGGGGTGCGTCGGCCACCCCGACGAGACCGTCGTCGGTGTGTACCCGCACCAGCACGTGCTCGGCGACGTGCACCTCCCCGCTGGCGAAGCGCAACGGCTTGCGGTAGGGAATCGCGTACGGGATCGCCTCGATCCGGTTGATCTTCATCGCAGCGCCCCCGCGGGGTCGGTGGTGTCGGTGTCGAAGAGCCCGTCGGCCTCCAGGGCACCGAGGATGCTCGCGACCAGCGGTGAGGTTTCGTCGGTGCGCCAGGCGAGGGCGACGTCGATGGTGACGGCATCGGGGAGGTCGCGGAACACCACTCCCTGCAGCGGGGACGCCTGGACCGACTCCGGCGCCAGCGCCACGCCGAGGCCTGCGGACACGAGCGCGAGGAGCACGGCGGTGCCGGGGGCCTCGTGCTCCCGGTGCGGGACGAACCCCGCGTCCTTGCAGCTCCTGAGCACCGCGCCGTTCACGGCCGAGTGGCTGTCGGCGTACATCACGAACGGCTCCGCCCGCAGGTCCGTCATCGTCAGGGCGGGCTCGTCGACCAGTCGGTGGTCGGCGGGCAGCACGGCGACCAGGCGCTCGTGAGCGAGGGTGCGGGTCGTGATGCCGTCGCGCGCCACCGGAGGGCGCAGCACGCCGAGATCGAGATGGCCGTCGTCGAGGCCGTCGAGCTGACGGGGAGTCAGCAGGTCCGCGTGGATCTCCAGTGCGACGCCGGGCAGCTCGGACTTGATCAGCCTGGCGATGCGGGGGAGCCACGTGTTCGCGGCGGTGCCGGTGAACGCGATCCGGACCAGTCCCTGCGTGCCGTCGGCGATGCGACGTACGCCGCGGGCGCTGTCGTCGACCGCGGCCAGGACGCGCTGCGCCTCCCGCTGGAGGAACTCCCCGGCCGGGGTCAGCTGCACCTGGCGGGTGGTCCGGGTGAACAGCGAGACACCCAGCTCCGCCTCGAGCTGGCGCACCGACTGGGACAGCGCCGGCTGGGCGAGGTGCAGCCGTTCGGCGGCCCGCCCGAAGTGCCTGGTCTCGGCCACAGCCGCGAAGTAGCGCAGGTGTCGCAGCTCCATGCCTTCTCCTCCGTCGGTGTGCTGCCGGTCACTCCCGGCCCGCATCCATCGACGGTAGGTCTGAGTATTCAGAAAGCACAAGGACGAAAGAGCGCGTGATTGATAAGACGTAGTGATGAACGCTGTCGCGCTCGGCGGCTCGACGTGTCCTGGGTCTGGTTCAGGGATGGGTGAGTACGACGTGCTTGCCGAAGGTGCGGTTGTGCTCCAGGTCGAGGTGCGCCTCGCGGATGTCGCCGAGTCGGTGCACCCGGATCGGGCCGAGGCTGGCGGAGCCTTCGGCCAGTCGGTCCAGGTAGCCCTGGAGCACGTCCGCGGGGAGGTCGGCGCTGCCGCCTGAGTAGGCGGTGAGCCGGACGCCGGTGGGGAGGTAGCCGATGGGGTAGAAGTCCGGGACCGTCCACTGGTTCGACAGCATGCCGGTGAAGCACACGGTGCCGTGGACGCGGGTGGCGCGGAGCGTGTCGGGCAGGGTCGGGGTGCCGACGAGCTCCAGGGCGGTGTCCACTCCCGCGCCCAGCAGCTCGTGGACCTGATCGGCGACGTGGCCGTCGTCGACGAGCACGTGGTCGACGCCGTGGTCCAGGAGTGCCGGCACCCGATCGGCCTGGCGGGTCGTGGCCACCACGGTCGCGCCGAGGTCCTTGGCAACGGTGCTCGCGGCGAGGCCGACGGAGGAGGTGCCACCGCGCACGAGCAGGGTCTGTCCGCGCGACAGGTCGAGCCCGGTGGTCAGGGAGCCGTAGGCGGTCTGCAGGGTCTCCGGCACCGCGCCGATGACCTCCCACGGGAGGTCCGAGGTGAAGGGCACCACCTGGCTGCCCGGCACCACGGTGTACTCGGCGTAGCCGCCGTCGAAGACACGTCCCATGCCACCCATCAAGGTGGCCACCTGCTGGCCGGGGGAGAGGTTTCCGTCCGGGGAGGCGTCGACGATGCCGACGGCCTCGATGCCGAGCACCCGCGGGAGGATGACGCCCTCGGCGTACCCGAGCCTGGTGTGCAGCTCGGACCGGTTCAGACCGAAGGCCATCACCTTGATCCGCACCCAGCCCGGGGGAGGCTCGGGGACGGGCAGGTCGCGGATCTGGAGGTTGTCCACCGGCCCGGGGGTGTCGAGCACCACCGCGCGCATCGTGTCGACCATCCGTGTTCGCCTGCCCGTCTCCCGTGTCGTCGTCCGGTCAGGCGCTCTTGATGGCCGAGACCTCGAACTCGAGGGTGATCTTGTCACTGACCAGGACGCCGCCGGTCTCCAGCGCCGCGTTCCAGGTGACGCCGTAGTCCTTGCGGTTGATGGCCACGGAGCCCTCGAAGCCGACGCGGAGGTTGCCGAACGGGTCGGTGGCCGCACCCTCGAACTCGAAGGGGACCGTGACGCTGTTGGTGACGCCCTTGATGGTCAGGTCGCCCGTGAGCTCCAGGCTGGTCGCGCCGGTCTGGGCGACGCGGGTGGAGACGAAGCTGATCTCCGGGTACTCCTCCAGGGCGAGGAAGTCGTTGCTGCGCAGGTGCCCGTCGCGCTGCTCGTTGCGGGTGTCGATGCTGGCGGCCTGGATGGTCAGCTGCGCGGTGGACCTGGTGAAGTCCTCGGCGTCGACGACCGCGGTGCCCTCGAACTCGTTGAACTGGCCGCGGACCTTGGTGACCATGGCGTGCCGGGCGACGAACCCGATGCGGGTGTGGGTCGCGTCGAGGACGTAGGTGCCGGACAGGTCGGCGAGCGTGGCGGGGGTGTTGGTGGTGATGCTGGTCATGGTTGCACTCCTGGGGCTGGAAAGACTTCTGGCATGTAGTTGATCTGTCAACTACATGCCTCCAGAACATAGATGACGTGTCAACTATTCCGGATACGCTGGGGGCATGGAACCCGAGGTGCCGTGGCTGGCCGCGGATGAGGAGTGCTTGTGGCGCGGCTGGATGCGGCTCAACACCGAGTTGTCCGCGACGCTGCAGCGCGACATGCAGGGCGGTGCGCAGCTGTCGATGTCGGACTACGACGTACTGGTCCACCTCACCGACAGCCCTGAGGGTCGGCTCCGCGTCTCCGACCTGGCCCGACTGCTGCAGTGGGGGCTGAGCCGGGTGTCTCATCACGTCACGCGCATGGAGCGACGGGGTCTGGTGGCGCGGACCGAGTGCGCCGAGGACGGTCGGGGTGCGTTCGTCGCGGTGACCGCGCCGGGGCGCGCCGCAATCGAGCGGGCGGCGCCGGGTCATGTGGCCGCCGTCCGCCGGCTCGTCTTCGACGCCCTCGACACCGACGATGTCGCCAGCCTCACCATGATCGTCGACAAGATGCTGGCCCGACTCGATGAGGTCGCCGACTCGCAGGCAGCCCCGAAACAGCGCGAGCACGCGTGACCGTCAGGAGTGCCCCTCAGTCATGTTTGCGGCGGCCGCGAGTGGGCGTCTCAGCGGTGCTGGATGACGCGGCGGACAGCCACGAAGGTGACCAGTAGTGCGATCGCGCTCCAGATGACGTCGCTGGTGAGCGTGAAGATGATCGCGGCCGCGCAGACGCCCGCGATGGCCAGGGCGACTGTCCAGATCGTGGGGTTGTGACGAGTTGTGATCACCTCGAACACAGCCTGAAGTGGCGGTGTGCGAGGTGCTCGAGGTTCGTCGGCCGGCTTGCTGTGCCAGGCGTCGCGAAGTCGAAGGACGGCACCGGTGCGAAGGATGGCGTTCCGGTAGACCCGGCCCGCGAAGACGACGAGTCCGGCGATTGCGGAGAGGGTGAGAATCACGGCGAGGGGTGACTCCCACCATGCTGTGGCCCCGAGCGCGATCCGCCCAGGCATGGCCAGCGGTGCTGTTGCCGGGAAGAGGGACAGCGTGCGAGCCCAGAGTCCGTCGGGGTCAGCGCTCAGGGCCAGGAAGGACACCCAGTATCCCGCGATCAGTACGTAGCCCACGGGGCCCGCGACCGCCTGGGCGTCCTCGGTGCGTGAGGCCAGGGAGCCGAGGGCTCCGTAGACCATCGCGTACAGCGCATAGCCGAGCACGAACCACACGAGCACCCAGGCGAGGACGCCGCCGGACACCGACGGCAGGTCCACGGAGTCGACCGCCATCGAGGTGAGGAGCGCCACCACAGCGGTGACGGCGAGCTGGCCGAGTCCGAGGAGCCCGATGCCGACGACCTTGCCGCCCAGCAGCGCCCTGGCCGGCACCCGTGCCAGCAGGACCTCGACGACGCGGCTGGACTTCTCCTCCACGACACCGGTCAGCACCAGGTTGCCGTAGATGATGATGGCCGTCATCAGGGCGGCGGTCATCAGTACCGCCGCCGTGCCGTCGTCTGCGCTGCGGCCGGGCGTCGCACCGATCTGGACGCTCTCCACCGGCACGGGTGAGAGCATCCGTGCCACCGTGTCGGGGTCCACGCCTGCGGCGGCGGCACGTTGCTGGACGGTCGCGACCTGGATGGCGTCGACGACCAGGGACTGCAGCTCGGCATCCGCCCTCCCGCGCCACTCCAGGCGTTGCGCCTCGACCACGAGCACGTCGACGTCCTCGTCCCGTAGCGCTTGCTCGCCGACGGCCAGGTTGTCGAAGCGGCGCAGGTGGATCGTGGTGCCGTCCGAGTCGGCTTGGCTGGACAGCGCATGCTCGAACACCTCAGACGTTGCACCTGAGATGCCGACATTCCGGGTGGAGTCCGTCGTGTCCAGCAGGCGGGGGAGGACGACCAGGGCGATGACGACGAGCAGCATCAGCAGCGTGCTGATCCTGAATGCTCGGGAGCGGGCGCGCTCACGCATCTCGCGTCGGGCAACCAGCCATCCCTGGTTCGCGGCGGTCATGTCTTCACCGCCTCGAGGAACAGGTCCGAGAGCGTGGGCGGCTGGTAGGTGAGAGAGGTGACCTGGTCATCGCCCGCAATCCGCGCAAGTAGTGCGGCTAGTTCGGTGTCTCGGGGCACCGTGAGCCTGACGGACCCCTTGGTGTCCTCGAGGACCCGTACGTCGGGCAGTCCGGACCACTGCGGGGCCGGTCCGCGATACCGGATGTCGACGACTCGTTGCGGGGTCGCAGCGCGCAGGGTTTCGAGCTCGCCGGCAAGTACCACGCGTCCGTGGTCCACGATGACGACGTCCTGGCAGACGTCCTCGACGAGGTCGAGCTGGTGGCTGGAGAACAGCACCGTGACGCCGTGGCCGGCCAGCTCTTGGAGCAGGTCTGCCATCGCGGCCATCGCGATCGGGTCCAGGCCGGCGAAGGGCTCATCGAGCACGAGAAGGTCCGGCTCGTTGACCAGGGCGGCGACCAGTTGCACCCGCTGCTGGTTGCCATGGGAGAGCTCGTCCACGCGGGCGGTCGCCCGTGCCGCGACGCCCAGTCGCTCGAGCCACACGTCGGTGACCCGGCCCGCCTCGAGGCTGGTGCGCCCGCACAGCTGGCCGAGGTAGACGAGCTGTTCGCGGACCCGCATCCGCGGGTACAGGCCGCGCTCTTCGGGCATGTACCCGAAGCGGGCTCGGTCTGCCTCGACAATGGTCGAGCCGCGCCACCTCACCACGCCCGCGTCGAGCCGCAGCAGCCCGAACACGGCACGCATCGCGGTCGTCTTCCCGGCACCGTTCGGACCCAGGAACCCCGTGAGTCGCCCGGGCCGCGCCACGAACGTGCACCCGTCGAGGGCAATCAGCGAGTCGAAGCGCTTCACGGCTCCGTCGAACTCCAACATGATCTACCCCTCCGAAGGAGGCCGCGTGGGATGTCGCCACTGTTCGTGGACCCACGTCCACACGACGGCGGTGGTGGCTCACGCGTGGTGGTGTTGCTCGTGACGCCGGCCGAGCTGGTGCCGGTCACCGGGCCATGTCTGGTCTCCCGCCCTGTGGGCGAGGTACCGCATCACGAGGACCACCA
>CAVRMH010000025.1:0-14833 GCA_963721775.1 uncultured Actinomycetota bacterium
GGTCCTGGGTCCATGGAACAAGCCGCCGCGATTCGGTGAGCGGATAGCTCTGTGCGCAGGAGCAGCTTCACTCTGTGGCGTGATCCGGGCGGCGGGTAAGGGTGTAGCCGCCTATGGCGCAGGCGGCTGCGGCCAGGGCGACCGCGCCGAGAGGAACCGCCGTTCCGGGACCGGCGACGCCGACCAGTGGAGCGGCCAGTGCTCCGAGCCCGAAGCGGGCCAGGCCGAGGAGGGAAGAGGCGGTCCCGGCGACGTCGGGGTGGTTCTCCAGCGCCAGGGACGTCG
The DNA here is from genome assembly GCA_963721775.1 of uncultured Actinomycetota bacterium. Classification (GTDB taxonomy): domain Bacteria; phylum Actinomycetota; class Actinomycetes; order Propionibacteriales; family Nocardioidaceae; genus Nocardioides. The sequence continues at coordinate 286 of CAVRMH010000025.1, forward strand.
ACGGGGGTGTCGTGACGGCCACTCCGCTGACCATGACGAGCAGGGAGATCACGATGGCGGGAAGCGGCAGGTGCAGCGCCCCTGTGGCGAGTACGCCGGCGGCTCCCGCCAGGACCATCGCGAGGCCGGTGGCGAGGGTGCCGTGGACCGACCAGCGTGCCGAGGTGCGGCCGGCGACGAACCCGAAGACCATGAACCCCAGGGAGTTCAGCCCGAACGCGAAGGAGTAGCCCTGCGGGGTGAGCCCGTAGACGCCCTGCAGGACGAACGTGGCGCCGCTGAGGTAGGCGAAGAGGGCGGCGTTGGCGAAGCCGGTCACGAGGGTCGCGCCGAGAAAGACCGGATCGGCGAGGAGCCGGTGGAAGACGCGGACGCTGTCGGTGAGCCCGCCGGTGTGTCGCCGGACGGGTGGCAGTGTCTCTCGCAGCACTCCAGCGCTGGCCGCGAGGATGACGGCGCCGACGGCGGCGAGGAACACGAATGTTCCGCGCCAGTCGGTGACCTTCGCGAGCTGGCCGCCGATCACCGGGCCGACGATGGCGGCTAGGCCGGCCAGGACGGTGAGGCTGCCGTAGTAGCGCAGGAGTCGGGGGCCGGTGAAGAGGTCGCGGCCGGCGGCCTGGGCTATGACGATGCCGACCGCGCCGGCCAGCCCCTGGACGAGGCGGGCGGCGATGAGGGTCTCGATCGTCGGGGCGAGCGCGCACAACACCGAGGCAGCGAGGTAGGCGGCCACCCCGACCAGCAGCGGCCGCCGTCGCCCGAACCGGTCCGACACGGGTCCGGCGACGACCTGCCCGAACGCGAGCCCGAGCAGGCATGCGGTCACCGTCAGCTGGGCACCGGACGTCGTTGTCCCCAGGTCGGTAGTGAGGGCGGGCAGGACCGGCAGGTAGAGGTCCATCGAGATGGGCCCGAAGACGGTCAGCAGGCAGAGGACGACGCCCAGTGCCCGCCCGTGTGGCGCCCTTTCGGGGCCACGGGAGGCGGTGGGGTCGTGGTCATCGGCTCGCTGGCCGTGTTCCGGGCCGGTTGCCGTGCGTACAGACATTTGCGAGATCCTTGGTGGACAGGGCGACGCCGGCTCGGCCGCGTCGCACGGTGGGGTGGCTGGGCCGGCGCCGCTCAGGGTGACCCGACGGGCTTCGGTGAGGTTCAGACGGTGAGCAGGACCTTGGTGGCGGTGCGCTCGTCCATGGCCCGGTAGCCCTCGGCCGCCCTGTCCAGCGGAAGGGTGAGGTCGAAGACCTTGCCGGGGTCGATCGTGCGGTCCCAGATGAGCTGGATGAGATCAGGCAGGAACTGCCGGACGGGTGCCGGGCCGCCGTGGACATGGACGCCGGCCATGAAGAGCTCGTCGCCGGGGATCGCGACGTCGTGGGAGACCCCGACGAACCCGACATGACCGCCGGGCCGGGTGGAGTGGATGGCCTGCATCATGGCTTCCTGGGTGCCGACGGCCTCGATCACCGAGTGCGCGCCGAGCCCTCCGGTGAGCTCCTTGACCCGGGCCACTCCGTCGTCGCCGCGCTCCTCGACGATGTCGGTGGCGCCGAACTCGCGGGCCAGCGCCTGACGGTCGGCGTGCCGGCTGAACGCGATGATGCGCTCGGCGCCGAGCTGCTTGGCGGCCAGTATGCCGAGCAGGCCGACCGCGCCGTCGCCGACCACCGCGACCGTCTTGCCGGGCCCGGCCTCGGCAGCGACGGCGGCGAACCAGCCGGTGCCCAGCACGTCGGAGGCCGCCATCAGGGAGGGGATGAGGTCGGGATCGGGCATCTCGGGGGTCGCCTCGAGGGTTCCGTCGGCGAGCGGGATGCGGCCAGCTCGGACTGGGTGCCGATGGTGCCCATCAGGACGCGGTGCACGCAGTGGGACCGGTACCCGGCCTGGCAGATCTCGCACGTGTTGTCCGAGGCCCAGAAGGACCCGACGACGAAATCGCCGACCTCGACGTTGCGGACCTCCGAGCCGACCTCCTCGACCACGCCGACGTACTCGTGGCCCATCACCTGATGGTCGACCGGCTCGGCGCCGCGGTAGGGCCACAGGTCGCTGCCGCAGATGCAGGTCGCCGAGAGCCGGATGATCGCGTCCGTCGGCTCGACGATCGTGGGGTCCTCGCGGTCCTCGACCCGCACGTCCCCGGGTCCGTACATGACAACCTGACGCATCGCCGCGCCTCCTCTTCCTCGTTGATCGCGTAGCCGCGGACTGGTCCTTCGCGGCCTGCGTGGCGCCCCCAGGGCCCCACGACGTCGAGTCAACGCGCCGAAGCGGCGGGCTGGAAGTCACTGTCGAGGGGTGTACCAACAGGGCATCCTTCGTGGCTCCGGTCAGCCGCCGAGGCCGCCTAGTCTCGAAGCCGTGGACAACCGTCAGGAAGTACGCGAGTTCCTCACCACTCGCCGCGCCCGCATCACCCCGGACCAGGTCGGGCTCCCGACCACCGGCAGCCGACGCGTCCCCGGACTGCGGCGCAGCGAGGTCGCGGCCCTCGCGGGTCTGAGCGTCGAGTACTACGCCCGCCTCGAGCGGGGGCAGATCGCCGGCGCGTCCTCCGGGGTCCTGGAGGCGCTGGCCCGGGCGCTGCAGCTCGACGAGACCGAGCGAGCCCACCTCTTCGACCTCGCCCGGGCCGCGGACGGCATCCCGACCTCGGGCCGCCCCCGACGCCGTGCGCCGAGCAAGGCCGGCGCCCGGCTGAGCCTGCGGTGGGCGTTGGAGGCGATCACCGACGGGGTCGCGTTCGTGCGCGACCCCCACCAGAACCTGCTCGCCACCAACACCCTCGGCCGTGCGTTCTACTCACCGGTGATCGGGGACGGTGGGCGCCTGCCCAACCTCGCGCGGTTCCAGTTCCTCGACCCCGCCTCCCGCGACTTCTACCCCGACTGGGACCTGTTCGCCGAGATGTGCGTCGGCATCATGCGCACCGAAGCCGGCCGCGACCCCCACGACCGCGGCCTCCAGGACCTCGTCGGGGAGCTCTCCACCCAGAGCGAGACCTTCCGGCGACTGTGGGCCGACCACAACGTCCGCACCCACGGCACCGGCACCAAACGCTTCCACCACCCGGTCGTCGGCGAGCTCACCCTCGCCTACGAGGAGCTCGCCATCACGGCCGAACCGGGACTCGTGCTCATGGTCTACACCGCCGAACCCGGCTCCCCGTCCGCCGAACGACTCCGGCTGCTCGCCTCCTGGGCAGCACCCGCGGAAATACCCGCCAACAACAACTAGGCAGAAGGAACCCGATGCAGATCACGCGTAGCTCGATCGACACCGCCAAGGGACCCAGCGACTGGTTCACCGGCGACGTCTACATCGACTCCGTCGCCGCCGCGCCGCCGCCGTCCCGGATGACGGCCAACCTGGTGCACTTCATGCCCGGCGCCCGCACCCACTGGCACCGCCACCCGCTGAGCCAGACCGTCTTCGTCACCGAGGGCGTCGGCCTCTGCCAGCGCCGCGGCGGCCTGATCGAGGTCATCCGCCCCGGCGACCGCGTCCTCTTCGAGGCCGACGAGGAGCACTGGCACGGCGCGGCCCCCAACCGGTTGATGGTCCACATGGCCATCAACGAGGGCGACGACCAGCACGACGTCGTGCACTGGCTCACGCCGGTCACCGACGACGAGTACGCCGCCGCACCGCCCGTCAGCTGACCCCCGCAACCCAGCCCCGAACGCACCACCTGAAGGAGCACCCTCCGCATGCGCGTCAACGCCTACGCAGCACCCGCCGCCGGCCAGCCGCTGGCCCCGACCACCATCGAGCGCCGTGACGTCGGGGCCAACGACGTCCTCATCGAGATCCAGTACGCCGGCATCTGCCACTCCGACATCCACACCGTCAACGGAGACTGGGGTCCGCAACCGTTCCCCGTCGTACCCGGGCACGAGATCGTCGGCACCGTCACCGAGGTCGGCGCCGACGTCACCCGGCACCAGGTCGGCGACCGCGTCGGGGTCGGCTGCATGGTCAACTCCTGCGGCGAGTGCGCCAACTGCCGCAACGGCGACGAGCAGTACTGCCTCGACGGCATGGTCCCCACCTACGCCGGCACCGACCGCGACGGCACCACCACCCAGGGCGGCTACTCCACCCACGTCGTCGTCGACGCCGACTACGTGCTGTCCGTCCCCGACGGCATCGACCCGGCCGCCGCTGCGCCCCTGCTGTGCGCCGGCATCACCACCTACGCGCCGCTGCGCCGCTGGGGCGCGGGCCCCGGCAAGAAGGTCGCCGTCGTCGGGCTCGGCGGCCTGGGCCACATGGCCGTCAAGATCGCCCACGCGCTCGGCGCCGAGGTCACCGTCCTGTCGCAGTCGCTGAAGAAGCGGGAGGACGGCCTCCGGCTCGGCGCCGACCACTACCACGCCACCTCGGACCCGGGCACGTTCGAGGAGCTCGCCGGCCGGTTCGGCCTCATCGTCAACACGGTCAGCGCCAGCATCGACCTCGACGCCTACCTCGGCCTGCTCGCCGTCGACGGCACGCTGGTCAACGTCGGCGCCCCGGCCGAGCCGCTGAGCGTCGACGTGTTCTCGCTCATCGGCGCACGCCGGTCCTTCGCCGGGTCGATGATCGGCGGCATCGCCCTGACCCAGGAGATGCTCGACTTCTGCGCCGAGCACCACATCGGCGCCGAGGTCGAGGTCGTCGCCGCCGACCAGGTCAATGAGGCCTACGAGCGTGTCCTCGCCTCCGACGTCCGCTACCGGTTCGTCATCGACACCTCGACCCTCGCCTGACGGCAGGTGGAGCGGCCCGCCGGCACCTGAGGTGTCGGCGGGCTGGTGGCACCGAGCACCGGTTCGACGCGCGCCCCGCGGGGGGCATCGGGGTCTGTCACCGCCGTGAGGAAGGTCCCGAGCACCAGCAGGTCCACGAGCAGAAGCAGCACGAGCGGCCGCAGCCGCTGTCGCCCCCCTGATGGAAACGGGATCAAGGGTCCGCTCGGTGATCTGGCCACGGTCATCACGGCTCGAGCGTGGCGGGCATGCCGAAGGCGGCCACGTGACGCGCACCGACGAAGGCGTTGCTCTCCGCGATTTTCCCGTCCTCGATCCTTAGTACGTCGACGACCAGAGCCTCGTAGTGCGGGCTGCCCGGCCGACGGAGGTAGTTGATCAGCGCCGGACGCCCGTTGGCCGACGTGGGGAACGTCCGCCAGTCAAACGGTCGACCGAGGAAGTCCGCGGCAGCGTCGATCCCGAGAACCGGCGGCTCGGGTGGCATCGTGATCCGGACGTCCTCGGCGAGCAGTGCCCGCATCGTCTCCGGGTCCTTGGCGTTGGCGTAGCGGCGCAGGATCTCTTCGTCCTCGCTGGTTAGTTGCGGGCGGCGCCAGTCCTGCGGGTCAGACGGAGTGAGTCGCCGCAGGGTGTGGCGGCCCCGTTGGAGGAGGCTGTTGACGGCCGCTAACGGGGTGTCGAGTGCGCCCGCGATCTCCTGCGGCGTCCAGCCGGACACATCGCGCAGCACGAAGGCCGCCCGCTGCCGCGGAGGCAGGTACATCAACGCCGCGATCAGGGCCAGCTCGACCGTCTCCCGGGCTGCGAGACCGGCCTGCGGGTCGTCACCAAGCAGGGCGTCGGGATAGGGACCGAGCTCGGTGGACCACTCGAACGGGTCACCGGACGGTACGGTGCGTCGACCGGCCGCCTTACGGCTGTCGAGGAAGAGGTTCGTGGCGATCCGGTAGAGCCAGGTCCGCGCCGTCGCCCGCCCCTCGAAGCGGCCGCGGGCCCTCCAGGCGCGTAGAAAAGTCTCCTGCACCAGGTCGTCCGCGTCGGTGACGTTCCCGGCGAGGCGGTAGCAGTGCACGTGCAACTCACGGCGGTGCTCGTCGAAGGCGCGCTGCAGCCAAGCCGCCTGCTGTTCGCGCGAGCCGGACATCTGGTCTCCCCAAGGCTGTGTCGTCGTCATAACCGTACTGACGAGCGCGGACCTCATCCGTCATCGGTGTCCGGTCGGTGACCGCGCTGCTGCGGCCAAGGTGACCAGCCAGCCGCTGTCATCCGAACCGGGCAACCCAGAGCGTGAACCAGCCGCCCAGCGGCGCAGATCCTATGGCGCGTTCATGGCCGATGGGCGACGGCCTGATGATGGCTCGATTGGTACAGGCGGGCTTACGCTTCGCGGGTGACCCCCGACGAGATTGGTCGGTATGCCGAGTCGCTGCCGCAGGTCAAGCGCAAGGGGACCGAGTCGCGTCCAGCGTGGTATGTCCGTGACCGCCTCGTGGTGCGCCTGCATGACCAGAACACGGTGGTGATTCGGGTGCCTCTGAGCAAGCGAGAACTCCTGCTCGAGACCTACCCGGACAGTTTCGGCGTGCCGCCTCGCATGGAGGCGCATCACAAGGTTGAGGCCTATCTCGATCGGGCACAGCCTCGTGCGGTGCGCGCGGCCATCGACCTTGCCTGGGAGATGCAGCGAGGCTGAGAGCCGCCCAACGCACCGACAGGCCGCCGGCAGGTGCGTCACGCCGCCGCGAGGCGGCGCACCTGTAGTGCACTCGCATGCCGAATGGCCGGCGGCGGTCCAGCATGCCGCCGCCGAGAAGAACTCGAGTGCAGGAGGTCTGGCAACCCAGTACGGTCCCGGTCATGACCTCGGACGAGTTCGTTCCAGTCGACTTCGATCCGCCGACTTCACTTATCACCGACCGGTTCCACCTCGAACCACTGGGGCCGCAGCACAATCAGGCCGACCATGCCGCCTGGATGTCGAGCATCGAGCACATCCGCTCCACCCCCGGCTACCCCGACGGCAACTGGCCGCCGCGTAGCGGCATGACGCTCGAGGAGAACCTCTCCGACCTTCGCCGCCACGCCGACGACTTCACGCGGGGCGCCGGTTACACCTTCACCGTCCTGGACCCGGGCGACAACGACGTCATCGGCTGCGTCTACCTGTACCCCTCGGCCTCCGAGGAGTGGGACGTCACGGTGCAGTCCTGGGTGCGGGCCGACAGATCGGGCCTCGACGTGCCACTCGCCGACGTCGTCGCACGCTGGCTGGCCTCCGACTGGCCGTGGGAGCGTGTGAACCGCTGCGGTCGTTGAGTCGTCGCGGCACGCACATGCCGCCGTCAGGGTGCGTCATACCGCCGCCTGTCGGCGGGCCGAGTTTCACGGATCTGCCGGTCACCTGCCGTGTGGGCGCGCCGAAGGCAGTTCACCGACTTCTCCTTCGCGTCACTTCTCAGGTGCGTTCCTCACTCGCGAGCCCTCCGCCGGTCCAGGCCTCGTCATTTCTCACGTCGCTCACGACGTCAAGCCATCCCGGAACAAGGTCGGAGTATTCGTCGCGGTCATCGATCTCCGCGACGAGGCGTGCTGCTGTGTGCCCCGCAACCCGCACCCCCCGTGATTGGGGCCGGGTAGGTCAGGGGCGTGGGAGGGCGAGCCGGTCGTCCTGGACGAAGCGGTAGACGTCCTCCCGATCGAGGCTCATCTCCGACAGCCCGGTGACGGCGTCGCTGTGGAGCAGCGTGTCGACAAGCACGACGACCCGGTCGCCGTCCGGCTGCCGATGCAGGACGACGTACGCGCTGCCGGAGTCGCCCATCAGCAGGGTCGCGCCGTCGCGGACGACGGGGCGAGGGCATTCGAAGTCGGCGACGCTCCGGCACGCCGCCTGGTCGGAGCCGGTCCCGTCGTCGACCCGCACCTGCACGACGGCCTGGCCGGGTCGGTCGGGCTCGCGCCAGTCGAGGTTGGCGCCGAGGTGGAAGCCGCCGTCGCGGTCGGTGCCGCCCTGGAAGTTGTCACCGTTGTAGGTGAGGTGGTCGCCCGTCGGGTCGAGTACGGAGCGGGTGGTCGCGAACAGCCGCTTTCGCCACTGCGCGAACGGTGAGTCGCCGCGGTCGGCTGCCGTGTCGAGCTCCTGCTGCAGGGCCCGCGCCGCCGCCGTGCGGCTCGGGTCGAGGGACGGCGTTGACAGTTCTTGGGTCGTCGGCGTGTGCGTCGCGGCCAGCGTCGGGTCGATGCGCGGGGTGCCCGGTCCGTCTATCAGAACGAGCCCGCCGCCCGACAGCACGACCGTAACGAGCGCGGCAGCGCCGAGCCCGGTAACCCGGCGCAGGCGAAGCCGGTTGCGGCCACGGGCGAGGTCGGCGGCGATGTCCGCATGCGCTGCGGTGCGGTCTTCGTCGGCGAGGTCGCTGAGCAGGGCCCGCCAGTCGGTATGTGTCACGGGTGGCTCCTCTCGCCGTAGTGGGGTGCCAGCGTGGCTTCGAGCTTGTTCAGCCCGTGCGAGGTCTGGCTCTTCACGGTGCCGGTGCTGACGCCGAGGTCGCGGGCGGTCTCCTCCACCGACAGGCCCCAGAAGTGCCGCAGCACCACGACGGCCCGCTGCCGAGGCGGCAGGTCTACCAGGGCGGCGCGCAGCAGGTCACGGTCCTCGGTCGACGTCGACGGGGCGGTCGGGAGGTCGTGCCCGTCGAGGCCGCTGGTCTCGCGTCGCCACGGCCGCCGTCCCTCGTCGACGTTCGCGTTGACCAGCATCCGCCGCGCGTACGCGTCGACGTTGCCGCCCGTCTCCCCGTCGCCGCGGCGGATCCGCGGCCACGCGACATACAGCTTCATCAGGACGGTCTGGACGAGGTCCTCGGCCCGATGGCTGTCCCCGCAGAGCAGGTACGCCGTCCGGCGCAGGTGGGCACGCCGGGTCGCTACGTACTCGCTGAACTCCGCGTCCCGTGCCGAGCTGCGCATCGTCACCCCCGTTCGGCTGCATCGTGTCAACAACTACACGCAAGGCGCAGCGGATCGGTTGGCTCAGGCGCCGGAGCGGATCCGGTCGGGTGAGCACCGGGCGCGCCTTTTCGTAGATGTCGAGGCGAGTCCCGTCAGGTAGATCAGGGTGAAAGTAACAGGCACCGAACCGACGATGCGGCAGAGCACGGCCGTAAAGCCCGACACGAGGACGGACTCAGTACCTCCATATCAGCGTCTTCGCCGCTGCCGCGGACGTGCCGAACCAGTCCCAACTTTGGCCGCACGACAAATAGGGCTGCCACCGCACATCACGCCGTGTACCCGCACACCCACCGCACATATATTGCTCCCCGACGCCGTGCGACGTGCGGGCCTCTGCGATCTCGTTCAAGGACGGGTCCTTCGGGGACACCACGAAGGTGTGCACGCGCGTGACCGGTTACGTCAACGGCAGCCTGGCCGTGTCGGCTTCTGGGTGCGTGGGCGCATGAAGGCGCTCGCGAGGCGCGGGCGGGCGCTTCCGGTCACCGTGGCCGGTCTCGTCCTCGCGGCCCTGACCGGGTTGTAGCAGCCGGCGTCCGCGTCTGGGTGGGCGCCGTGGGGGCCGTGGACGCGCGGCAGCGGGACGGCCTCAGGATCGACCTACCTCAATGACATGACGCGCGGCTTTGAGGTCAAGGGCACGGTCCGCGACTATCGCTCGGGCGACGACTGTACGTACGTGAAGATCCTGCACGGTGACTCGATCAACCTGGTCGAAGACATCCGCTACCGCGTGTGCGGTGGCGCGAGCAAGACCTTCGACTACTTCGGGACGGCGCGTGGCGGCCGGGTGCGCGTCGAGCTGTGCCAGGACTACTCGGTTGGCTTCGACCCGTGCACGGGGCGCAACTTCCTGATGGAGTAGCCGAAACTTCTTCGGGCGAGGCGAACGGGCCCGGGGTCACAGCGATGGTGGCCTCGGGTGCGTTTGCTGTCTTCGCTTCCCCTGCCTGTCGTGCACCGCCTTGGCCCTGGCTTCGTCTGCTGCCTACGCGGTCGGTCGAAACGCTGAGGCGGGCGAGGCGAGGCGAGGCGAGGCGAGGCGAGGCGAGGCGAGGCAAGGCGAGGCAAGGCGAGGCAAGGCGAGGCGCGGCGCGAGGCGGGGCAGGTCGGGGCGGGTCGGGTGCGTCGGTGAACGGGCGGTCACATGGCACTCGTCGCTCCACACGCACTGCGGCGGCGGACTGGGGACGCGACGCAGGCGAGGTGAAGACAGTGACCAGGGATCGTGACTTCAAGCAGGTCGTCCGCGCGCGGATGGCCCAGACCGGTGAGACCTACACGGCCGCCCGAGCGGCCCTCGAGCAACAGGCTCCGCCGAGGGTGGCGACGCCTCCGGGACCGACAGTCCAGACGGTATACGAGGCAGCGCGCCGCGAGCAGAAACGACTGGTCGGGCACCTCTTCATCGACGGCCGGCTGGCGCAGATCCCAGCCAAGCGCAAGACCAGGGCAGGAGCACTGCTCGAGGTGCTCACCCGTTTCGAGCCGGGACGGGTATACACCGAGCCGGAAGTGAACGAGGTGCTTCTCGGCGTCCACCAGGACTTCGCCTACCTGCGCCGCGAGCTGGTGAACTACCACTATCTCGAGCGCGCCGAGGGGCGCTACCGCGTGGTCGCGCAGGCTCCCGCGCGGGCGCCGATCGGGCGCCAGGAGATCCCGGACTGGGAGGCTGTCTGGTTGCCCGGGTTCCTGGCGGGAGGCGGCTGAGCCCGGCCGGATGGCGCGCCACCCCGCACCACCTGGCCGGCCAGGAACTCCAGGACGCTTCCGACGGCGGGCCGCGACCTCGGTGCCCGTCTGATGACGCCTCTTGATACGCAAGCCGCTACTTGCATATTGTCGTTCAGGTGGCGGACGTGTTCAGAGCGCTCGACGACGAGACCAGACGTCTCATCCTCGACGAGCTCGCGACCAGGGACGGCCAGAGCCTGTTCGAGATCTGCACCGCTCTCACGACGCAGCACAGGGTCGGCTCGACCCGGCAGGCGATCTCCCAGCACCTCGCCGTACTCCAGGACGCCGGCCTCGTGGCGACCGAGCGACATGGCCGCACCAAGCTCCACTACTTCAACAGAGAACCGCTGGAGGCCATCACCCAACGCTGGCCAACCACCCGAAAGGACACCCCATGAGGATCCAGCTGACGAGCATCCACGTCGACGACCAGCGAGCAGCGCTCACGTTCTACACCGACGTACTGGGCTTCTCCACGCACCATGACATCCCACTCGGCGAGCACTCCTGGCTCACCGTCGTCTCGCCCGACTCCCCCGACGGGCCGGAGTTGCTGCTGGAGCCGGCCGAACACCCCGCGGTCAAGCCCTACCGCGACGCACTGGTCGAGGACGGCATCCCACTGGCTCAGTTCGCAGTCGACGACGTCGAGGCCGAGTACGAGCGACTCACCCAGCGAGGCGTTGCCTTCACCCAGCCGCCCACAGACATCGGCACAGCGGTCGTCGCCGTCTTCGATGACACCTGCGGCAACCTCATCCAGCTCATCGCCGAGAAACCAGCCGTCACCTGATCGAGGCCCAAGTGCCCTCGCGCGGAGCGTCGCGTACGCCCTTCCTTGGGGGTGACCCAACTGCAGGCCGAGTCATACCGCCGCTTCCGCCCGCACTAATCCGGCGTGCACCGACCCCTCAACCGGGCGACCGACATGACGGCGCGGGTCCTCCGGTTAACGCGTGACCTTGTAGAGGTCGATAGTGCGCTCTTCCGGCGGCGTCGGGAAGCCGCCCTCAATGCCTGCCTGCATCAGTGGCATCAGAATCTCGTCGCGGAACTTCTCCCAGCTCGCCTGCGACTCATGAACGGCCATGATCGTCCACCCGCCCTCGGATGGACCCGCGGCATGGAAGATCTGCCCCTCTGGGAGCTGGTCGGGACCGGGGTGGACAGCACCAAGAAGGTGGCGGTCAGGAAGTCGACCAAGAACGGCTCGTAAAACTGCGGCAAAGGGATCAGGACGCCAAAGGCGGCGGGAAACCGGCCTTACCGCCAAGTGGTCACCCGTTGCCGTCGGGACCCCACCTTCCGCGCCAACGCCTCTCGTCCAGGCTAACCATCGCGCGCCGGAAGGGAACTGGATGCACTCAGGAAGCTGGCCTCCGCTTCGTGGGCGGCCTCGATCGTCGCCCATCCGCGGGCGCCCAGGGTGACCACCGTGACGGGGAAGACTCCGAGGTTCTCCTTGTCGATGTGCGTGACGAGGTCGTCCATCATCGAGGTGATGTCCGTGGCGAACGTGGGTGAGTCCGGGTCGATCTCGTCGAGCTGGATGTCGAACGCGAGGTGCTCGGCCTCCAGCTCGGCCACGGCGTCGCAGAAGTCGCCCTGCTCCTTGAGGGCGGCGAAGACGCCGCGCTCCTCACGCGAGACGTGGCAAAGCAGCTTGGCACCGAGCTGTTCGAGGGTCGCCATCGCGCCCACCCGGTCGTCGCGCTGGAGGTGACGCCGCACATCGCCGGCGAGGTCCAGCAGCGCGAAGTGCTCGTCCATCAGCTCGGCGATCGGCTCTACGCCGCGGCAGCCGCAGTGCTCACACATGGGCGCACCCCGCCCTCATGCGGCCCGGCGGAGAAGCCGGAGCCGCCACGCCTCGGGTCCACGCTCCAGGTAGCTCACCTCGAACGCGCCGGGGTTTCGCTGCTCGAGCTGGGCGAGCAGCGGCACCGGGTCGTGCGGCGCGACCAGCACCAGCGCCGTACCGGCGCCCAGGCTGTCGAGTGCGCCGAAGATCGTCGCGTGGCGGATCGCGTGCGGTACGCCGCGCGCGTCCAGCTCGACGTCTCCGGAGCCGTCCCGCTCGCCGCAGCTGCAGCTGCCGTCGCAACCGGACTCCTGCGGCACGGTGTCGGCGTGCTGGTGCCCGCCGAGCTCGTGGTGCATGCCGCCCAGCAGCTCGGAGACCGACACTGACGGGTCGGCGGCAAGGAACGGGAGCACCTGCTCGTTCTCCTTCGCCAGGTGCGCCAGGAACAGCGCCTCCAGCGAGGCAGCCGCGCCGACGACGGTGACAGCATCATCGGCGTTCGCGACACGGTCGACCAGCCCGGTGATGACGCGATGGTCGGCGACGAGAGCTTCCACCAGCAGTCGACCCTCGATGCGCACCCCCGCAGCGGCGTAGATCGTCTGCTCCTCGGCGGCCGCGTGCGGCAGCAGCTCGGCGCGCGACCACGCGACGACCGCGTCACGCGCGGCCGGAACGCCCTGCCCGCTCCGGGCCGCCTGCTGCACGGCGCCGACCCTGGCGCCCAGCGCCCCGGCCATCGCGGCGTGGTGGTCCTTGATCGCCTCGACTGCGGCGAGGTCTGCCTCGGTGGAGGCGACGACGATGTCCATGGTGGTTCCTCTCCAGCGGATCGGTAGCCCTGGGGTGGGCGCCGTGCTCATATTTTAGTACACTCGTTTCCGTGGAAAATACCAGCCTCGGCCCCCTACCCGTTCCACCGGCCTCGGGACGAGCCTTGTCCTCCTCGCGCGCAACCCTGCTGGAGACACTGCGCACCCAGCACGACGCGGTGAGCCTGAGCGCGCTCGTCGCCGCGACCGGGCTGCACCGCAACACGGTCCGTGAGCACATGGATGCACTCGTCGACGAGGGGCTGGTGGAACGACAGCGCGCAGCGGCCGAGGGCCGGGGCCGCCCTGCCTGGCTCTACCGAGCGACCTTCGGCCCGCAAGCCACCGTGGGCAATGAGTACGCCGGGCTCGCCACCGCGCTCGCCGCCCTCGTCGAGCGCACCAGCGACTCCCCCGCCGAGGACGCGGCGGCCGCGGGATACGAGTGGGGGCAACGGCTGGCGGCGGAGGTCGGCAGCCCGTCGAGGCGGACCCCGGCCGGCGCGCGTCGACAGGTGATCCAGATCTTCGAGCGCATGGGGTTCGAGCCACAGGCCGACCGCAACGGGGTCGACGTGCGACTGACCCGTTGCCCACTCCTGCAGGCGGCCCACGAGTCGCCCACGGTGGTGTGCAGCGTGCACCTGGGAATCGTGCGCGGCGCGATGGCGGCGTACGACCACGACGGAAGCGCCAGTGAGCTCCAGCCGTTCTCCGAGCCGGGTGCCTGCCACCTGCATCTGGTCGCGACCAAGGCGGGCAGCTGAGATGACCGTGCTCGACGACCGCGCCGCAGCCCGTCACCCTCGACCGCAACGGGCCGCACGCAGGGCAGCCCCCGCCACGCCGTTCTGCTCGAGCCGGCGGCGATCGTGCTTCTGGCGGGGCTGAACGCCGCACTGCAGCTGATGGAGTTCCCTCAACCGCGTGGCTCGACGTGGTCCCGGAAGTGCTGGACGTCGCTGTCCGCGGCACTCTCCAGGAGGGCCAGTACGCCACGCGCCAGCGGATCTCGTGCCGGACGGCGGGGGGCGCGACGTCTTCGGCAAGCGGTCGCAACGCGGCCGCGTCCTCCGGGTAGGGCACACGCTCGCGGGCGGCGTCCAGCGCCCGTCAGCGACCCAGAGAGTGTGGCCCCTTGCGGCGCCCTGAGCCACCGCGGCGAGAGCGTGAGCGACGCACGCGACCTCGTCGATGTCGGCGTCCTCGCGCGCTTCTAGTTCAGCGTGCCGAACACGAAGGTCGCGGGTCTCGCCGGCGAGGCGGGGCCCCAACCGGCGTCGACGGCGTCGAGGAGCTCCGCTTCTCTGGCCGAGGCCTCGAGGCCAACCAGATGTTGCGCGCAGGCCAGCGCGAAGCAGGCCCGTCGTTGCGACGGAAGCGCGGTCGCTCGAGCTTGCAGGCGAGTCCACGATGAA
>CAVRMH010000026.1:0-3471 GCA_963721775.1 uncultured Actinomycetota bacterium
CGAAGGGCCGCCAGCTCGCACTCACCGCCCTGACGACCACACCGGCCCGGGCCCAGTCACGGCCGGTGCCGGTCACCGGCTCCTCCCTGCAGTGCGAGTCCGCCATGCTCAGCGTCGAACGAGGGCTGCTGGGCGCCCACCGGACCCGCCCGAGAACGAATAGGCCGGCGCAGCTGCCGATCGCCACCCTCATCGACCCCCTCGCCGTGGGGGCGATGGCTGTCCTGGCCGGTCTCGGGCTGGCCAACCTCGCCGCTCTCGGTGACCAGTCACTGATCCGGCACCAGCTGGTGGTCGATGTCGCGGGGGTGGCGCTGTTCCTGCTGCTGAGGCGCTGGCGCACCGACGGCCTGCGCTGGCTGGGCTGGAGCTGCTACCTGGTGAGCCTCGTGCTGCTGGCCGCGGTCGACCTCGGTGGTTCGACGGTCAACGGCGCCCGCCGCTGGCTGGCCTTCGGCTCGTTCACCATGCAGCCCTCGGAGCTCGCGAAGCTCGGCCTGGTGCTCGTGCTGGCCCAGGTGCTCGGCTCCGACAGGTCGTGGCCGCGCCGCCTCGCGACGGCGCTGTTCGTCGCCGCGCTGCCGATCGCCCTCGTCGTCACCCAGCCGGACCTGTCCACCGCGGCAGTCCTCTGTGCCCTCACCGCGACGATCCTCGTGCTCGGCCGGATCCCGCTGAGGGTGCTCTTCCTCCTGCTGGTCGCCGCCGTGCTGCTGCTGCCGCTGAGCGAGCACTGGATGCGCCCCTACCAGCAGGAGCGGCTCAACGCCTTCCTGAGCGGCTCGACCGACGTCGACGGCTCCGGCTGGTCGATCCTGCAGATGCACATCGCGCTGGCCTGGGGCGGCGCCACCGGCGGCGCCGACCATCCCCTGCACCGGCTGGTGTCGCTCTACCTGCCCAGCCGGGAGACCGACCTCGCCTTCGCGAGCCTGGTCGAGCAACGCGGGATCCTCGCCGGCTCCGTGGCCGTCCTCGCCGCAGCCGTCCTCGTCTGGCGGGTCGTGGGCGCGAGCCGCCGCGCGATCAGCCGCCCCGCGGCCCTCGCCGCGGCCGGGTTCGCTGCCCTGGTCAGCGTCGAGGTGGCGGTCTCGGTGGCCAGCAACCTCGGCCTGATCCCGACCGCCGGGGTGCCGTTCCCGCTGCTGAGCTACGGAGGTACGGCGGCCACCGTCCACATCGCCACGCTCGGGCTGGTGCTGGCGCTCCGCGCCGACGGGGAGACCCACCGGCTCTGGGTCCGCGGCGGGCTCGACCCGCTGCGGCCGCGGCTGCTGCGCACCACCGCCCTCGGGGTCACCGCCGCCCTGCTCGGCATGGTCGGGTTCGTCTGGCAGCTGCAGGCGGCCGACGGTCCGCAGCTCCGCGCGGCCGCGCTGAGCCAGATGCTGAGGTGCACGCGCGTCCCCGCCGCCCGCGGCGACATCACCGACCGGCACGGGAGCCCCCTCGCCGTCGTCGTCAGGCGCGACCGCGTGGCGACGGTGCCGGCGCTGGTCCGGCCCGACGACGTACCCGTCCTCGCCGCCCTCACCGCGCGGCCGGTCACTGGCGTGCGCCGGCTCCTCGACCGGAACCGTTCGAGCCTCGACCTCACGATCGCGACCCTGCCGAAGGCGGCCGGTCGACGGGTCCGCGACGCCAGGCTGCCCGGGGTGTTCGTCGTACCCGAGGCCCTCCGGCGCTACCCGGAAGGTGCCACGCTGGGCGCCGTTCTGGGATGGACCGGCGTGGCCACACCCGTCGAGATGGAACGCTGGCCCGGCCTGCCTCTCGGCGCCACCGTCGGCCGCGCCGGGCTGGAGCAGGTCTACGACCCGATCCTGCGCGGCACCGATGGGCGCCAATGCGTCTACGTCACGCCGGCGGGCACGCCGATGGCCCTCGGTCCCTACACCCCACCCCGGCGTGGCAGCACCCTTCGGCTCACCCTCGACCTGGGTCTGCAGCACGAGCTCTCCCGGCAGCTCGCCACGGTGATGCGTGGCGTGCCGGGCCAGCCCCGTGGGGACCTCGGCGGGTCGGTGGTCCTGGATCCGCGGAACGGCCAGGTCCTGGCCATGGCGAGCCTGCCGACGTACGACAACCGCGTCTTCGGCCCTCCGGTCAACAACCGGGCGCTCGCGCGGCTGGCACGCCAGCCGGCGAGCCCGATGCTCGAGCACGTGACGCAGGTGGCCGCTCCCCCGGGATCGACGTTCAAGCTGGTGGTGGCCGCGGCGAGCATGCGGCGCGGAGTGGTGCCACCGGACCGGGTGCTCCCCGGCGGCGGCGCCTGGACCCTGGGCGACCACACCTTCGGCAACTGGATGAGCCTGCCGGCGCAGGACCTGCGGCAGGCGATCTCGTGGTCCAACAACGTGTACTTCTACCAGCTCGCCTGGGCCCTGGGCCCCTGGCCGATGATCCGCACTGCCCGCAGCCTGGGCGTCGGCCGGCCGACCGGCATCGACCTGCCCGGCGAGACCGGCGGCTACCTCGGCACCCCGGCCTCGGTCGCCCGAGGACACCTGGTACCCCGGTTCCACGGTGATCCTCGGCATCGGTCAGGGCTACCTCGCCGTGACGCCGTTGCAGGACGCGCTCTGGACCGCAGGGATCGCCACCGGCGCCGTGGCCACACCGCACCTCGGCCTCGCGTACGGCGAGGGGCGGGGCCTCTTCACGCGCCTGGACTGGCCGAAGCCGCGACGGCTCGCCTACGCCCACAAGCTCGGCCCGGTCCGCGACGGGATGGCGCTGGCCGCGACGTCCGGCACCGCGAGCATCCTGAACGCGCTCCCGGTCAAGGCAGGCGCCAAGACCGGCTCCTCACAGGACCCGTCGGCCCCGAACGGCGCACCGGACTCGTGGTTCACCGCGGCCGCTCCGCTGAAGCACCCGCGGATGGTGGCGACCTCGTTCGTCCGCGGCGGCGGTCACGGGGTCAGCACGTCCGGCGTCGTCGTACTGCCCGTGATGCAGTACTTCTTCGCCCACGAGCGGGAGATCCTGGGCGCGGGCCGCGTCGAAGGGAGCGCGTGTAGGCCACGTCGAGGAAGGCGGTCTCGTAGGCGCGCACCACGTCCGGGTCGGCCAGGCACCGCGCGGCACCCTCGGCCACGCAGGTCAACGGCCGGTCGGCCATCCGCACCGGGAAGGCGAGCTCGGACTCGACGAGCTTGTCGAAGCCGCGGAGCAGGCTCGAGCCACCGAACACCGTGACCCCGTCGGTGAGGATGTCGTCGGCCGCCTGCGGCGGCAGGTCGTCGAGAGCGCCGGCGAGTGCTGCGATGATCGCGTTGGCGGTCGGCCGCAGCGCCTCGAGGACCTCTTCGGACTCCAGGGTCAGCAGTCGCGGCCGACCGGTGCCCAGGTCGATGCCCTGCACCACCGAGGAGAGACCCTGGTTGGTGTCGACCCGGCACTTCAGCGCCTCTGCGGTCAGCTCGCCGACGAGCAACCGGTGCTCGGCTCGCAGGTAGCGGTAGA
>CAVRMH010000027.1:0-9257 GCA_963721775.1 uncultured Actinomycetota bacterium
GATGCAGTACTTCTTCGCCCACGAGAAGGAGATCCTGGGCAAGGGAGCGCGCTAGGCCACGTCGAGGAAGGCGGTCTCGTAGGCACGCACCACGTCCGGGTCGGCCAGGCACCGCGCGGCACCCTCGGCCACGCAGGTCAACGGCCGGTCGGCCATCCGCACCGGGAAGGCGAGCTCGGACTCGACGAGCTTGTCGAAGCCGCGGAGCAGGCTCGAGCCACCGAACACCGTGACCCCGTCGGTGAGGATGTCGTCGGCCGCCTGTGGCGGCAGGTCGTCGAGAGCGCCGGCGAGTGCCGCGATGATCGCGTTGGCGGTCGGCCGCAGCGCCTCGAGGACCTCTTCGGACTCCAGGGTCAGCAGTCGCGGCCTACCTGTGCCCAGATCGATGCCCTGCACCACCGAGGAGAGACCCTGGTCCGTGTCGACCCGGCACTTCAGCGCCTCCGCGGTCAGCTCGCCGACGAGCAACCGGTGCTCGGCTCGCAGGTAGCGGTAGAGCGCCAGAGTCATCTCGTCCCCGGCGATCCGCGACGACCGGTGGGACAGCACACCCCCGTAGCAGAACGCGGTGATCTCCGACGTCCCCCCGCCGATGTCGAGCACCATGTGCGCCCGCGGCTCGAGCGGGTCGAGTCCGCACCCGACAGCCCCGGCGATCGGTTCGGGGATCAGCACCGGCGTACGGATCCGGGCCTCGTCGGCCACCTCGAGCAGGGCTCGCCGCTCCAGGGCCGTGGCCCCGGCAGGAACCCCGATCACCGCCCGCGGGCGGACACGCCGCCAGGCGGGTACGGCGAGCATGCCCAGCACACCGACCACGAACGCCCGGGCGGCCTCCAGGTCGACGATCACGCCGTCGTGGAGCGGCCGCATCGCGGTGAGCCCGACCGGACAGCGGCCCATCAGGTCGCGCGCCTCGTGGCCGAGCAGCACCGGTCGCACGCGCCGGGAGCGAGCCTCGGACACCCGCACCACCATCACGGACGGTTCGTCCAGCACAACCCCGCGCCGCTGATGGCACACCACCGTGTTGGCGGTGCCGAGGTCGATGCCGAAACCCGTCATGTGGGTCTCCTCCCCCAAAGGACGCGGTGGCATCAACGGTACGGCGTTGCGCGGCCGCGCGCACCGGGACGTTGGTCCCTGTCCTCGTCGGCGATAACCCGATACCGTCGCGGCCCCCAGCCCCCTGCCCTGTTCGTTCACAGGGCGACCGGCGACGCGCTCTCAGACGGCCGCCTCGCTCTGGACCCGCAGCGTGAGCGCGATGTCGACGATCAGGTCCTCCTGACCGCCAACGAGACCTCGGGCACCGACCTCCATCAGGATGGTGCGCACGTCGATGCCATAGCGCTCCGAGGCGGCCTCTGCGTGACGCAGGAAGCTGGAGTAGACCCCCCGCATACCCCAACGTGAGCGTCTCCCGGTCGACCCGAACCGGACGGTCCTGAAGTGGCCGGACCAGGTCCTCGGCAGCGTCCTGGAGGGCGAACAGGTCGCATCCGTGCTCCCAGCCCTGCAACGACGCAACCGCGATGAACGGCTCGATGGGGCAGTTGCCGGCGCCGGCGCCCTGGCCGGCCAGCGACGCGTCTACCCGGGTGACGCCCTCCTCGACGGCCACCACGGAGTCTGCCACCGAGAGCGAGAGGTTCTCGTGCGCGTGGATGCCCAGCTCGGTGGCCGGGTCGAGGACGTCGCGGTAGGCGCGCACCCGCTCGCGGACGCCATCCATGGTCAGCCGGCCGCCGGAGTCGGTGACGTAGACGCAGTGGGCGCCGTAGGACTCCATCAGCAGGGCCTGCTTCGCGAGCTCCTCGGCCGAGGCGAGGTGGCTCATCATCAGGAACCCGGAGACGTCCATCCCCAGGTCGCGGGCGGTCGCGATGTGCTGGGCGGAGACGTCCGCCTCCGTGCAGTGCGTTGCGACGCGGACCGAACGAACGCCCAGGCTGTAGGCGTGCTTGAGCTCCTCGATGGTCCCGATCCCAGGGAGCAGCAGCGTGGTGAGCCGTGCCCTGGTCAGGTTGGCGGCCGCCGCCTCGATCCACTCCCAGTCGGTGTGGGAGCCGGGGCCGTAGTTCAGGCTGCCGCCGGCGAGGCCGTCGCCGTGGGCCACCTCGATGGCATCGACGCCGGCCGCATCGAGGGCAGCGACGATCCGCCCCACGTTCTCGGGCGTGATGCGGTGCCGGACCGCATGCATGCCGTCGCGCAGGGTGACGTCCTGGATGAAGAGCCTGGTGGGTGACGTGCTCACGTGACTGCCTCCAGCTGCTGCGCGTCGGCAGCGATCTGCTCGGCGACGCGCACGGCGGCCGAGGTCATGATGTCGAGGTTCCCGGCGTAGGCGGGAAGGTAGTGCGCGGCTCCCTCGACCTCGAGGCCTTCGCGCCTTTCTCGGGCACCCTGACTGACCCGGGCGCGGGAGCGGCCTGGTCGTCGGAGACCAGGGCTCCGAGCAGTCGTGCCTGGAACTTCTGCGCACCTCGGCCCAGTCCCGGACGCTGGTACGGACGTACGAGCCGGCCTCACAGGGTTGCTCCTTCAGCACGATGCGGCCGGTGACCCCGCCCGCGGTGAGCCGGTCGAGCCGTGCGCACGCCCTCGGGCAGGCGTGAGGACGCGGGCCTTCTCGGAGTCCTTGACGGTCGCCTTGATCTTGGACCGGATGAAGGCTGCGGCCGCCTCGTTGGCCTCCGGGTCGGCCGCGATGTCGCAGAACGTGCCGAACATGAACCGGAAGCCGCCACCGATGAGCTCGAGCTGCACCTGCGCGTGGCCCGCACCAACGGCCTCACCGACGTCGAGATCAAGGAGATCCTCCTGCAGTGCGCGATCTACTGCGGCGTGCCGGACGCGAACGCCGCGTTCCGCGTCGCGCAGCGCACACTCGGAGGAATCGCCGGAAGGAACCGAGTCATGAGCACAACGCCGCAGGCCTACCTCTACGACGCGGTGCGGTCGCCGTTCGGCCGCTTCGGCGGCGCCCTGGCGAGCACGAGGCCGGACGACCTCGCGGCGGCGACGTTGAAGGCCGTGGTCGAGCGCACCGGCCTCGACCCGGCCGCGATCGACGAGGTCGTGCTCGGCAACGCCAACGGTGCCGGCGAGGAGAACCGCAACGTCGCCCGTATGGCCACTCTGCTCGCCGGCCTACCGGTGTCGGTGCCCGGCACCACCATCAACCGCCTGTGCGGCTCGTCGTTGGACGCGGCGATGGTCGGATCGCGGATGATCGAGACCGGCGACGCCGACATCGTCCTCACCGGAGGCGTGGAGTCGATGACCCGCGCTCCCTGGGTGCTGCCCAAGCCCCAGCGCGCCTTCCCCGCCGGCAACGCCGAGCTGGTCTCGACGACGCTCGGCTGGCGCCTGGTGAACCGGCAGATGCCGGCGGAGTGGACGGTCTCGCTCGGCGAGTCCAACGAGCAGCTGCAGGAGATCTACGGCATCTCCCGAGCGCGGCAGGACGAGTTCGCCGCACGCTCCCATCAGCTTGCCCACGCAGCCTGGGAGCGAGGGTTCTACGACGACCTCGTGATCCCGATCCCCGGCACGGACCTGGTGCAGGACGAGGGCATCCGACCCGACTCGACGCCCGAGGCCCTGGCCTCGCTCAAGCCCGCGTTCCGAAAGGACGGCACCATCACCGCCGGCAACGCATCGCCGCTCAGCGACGGCTCCTCGGCCGTGCTGCTCGGCTCGGCGGCCGCCACCGACCGGATCGGCCGCGACCCGATCGCACGAATCGCCGGTCGCGGCACCCACGCGGTCGAGCCGCACCGGTTCGGCTACGCCCCGGTCGAGGCGGCCAACAAGGCACTCGCACGGGCCGGAGTCGACTGGGCCGACGTCGGTGCGGTCGAGCTCAACGAGGCGTTCGCGGTGCAGTCGCTGGTGTGCCTCGACGCATGGAAGGTCGACCCGGACATCGTCAACACCCGGGGCGGCGCGATCGCCCTGGGCCACCCGCTCGGCGCCTCCGGCGGCCGCATCCTCGGCACCCTCGCGGCCACGATGCGCGCCGATGGTCACCGCTGGGGCGTCGCTGCGATCTGCATCGGCGTGGGCCAGGGGCTGGCCATCGTGCTCGAGAACGAGGAC
Source organism: uncultured Actinomycetota bacterium (assembly GCA_963721775.1). GTDB lineage: Bacteria > Actinomycetota > Actinomycetes > Propionibacteriales > Nocardioidaceae > Nocardioides. The sequence goes on from CAVRMH010000027.1 coordinate 4,111, forward strand.
GCCGCGTGAGCTGATCGGCGCACTGCGCCGCCAGGGCGCTACGGACCTCACCGTGGTCAACAACAACGCCGGCAACGGCGCCCACGCCCACGCCCACGCCCACGCCCACGCCACCCATCGTCCAGGTCGCTGACGTGGTCGAGACCGGCCAGGTCGACCCGGAGACCATCCTCACGTCCGGGCCCCCTCCACCGTGCCTGGCGACCCCACCAAGGCTCCGCTTGACCTTGACGCAGGGTCAGGGCTGCAGGCTCGGGGCATGACGACGACACCAGCCATCGACATCGCCGGACTCAGGAAGTCCTTCGGCGACAACGCCGTGCTCAAGGGCGTCGACCTGAGGGTGCCTGCGGGCAGCATCTATGCGCTGCTCGGCTCCAACGGCGCCGGCAAGACCACGGTGGTGAAGATCCTGTCCACGCTGCTGAGGGCCGACGACGGCCGGGCCTGCGTCGACGGGCACGACGTCTCCGAGGAGCCGGCCAGGGTCCGGGAGTCAATCAGTCTCACTGGCCAGTTCGCCGCCGTCGACGAGATCCTCACCGGCCGGGAGAACCTGGTGATGGTCGCCCAGCTGCGGCACCTGTCGGGCCCGGGTGGGATCGCCGACGACCTGCTCGCGCGGTTCGACCTGACCGATGCGGGCGGGCGCAGGGTAGCCACGTACTCCGGAGGAATGCGCCGTCGCCTCGACATCGCGATGAGCCTGGTCGGCGACCCACGGGTGCTGTTCCTCGACGAGCCCACCACCGGGCTGGACCCGCAGTCGCGGCTCGAGGTCTGGAAGACGGTGCGTGAGCTCGCCGGACAGGGCACCACGGTCCTGCTGACCACGCAGTACCTCGACGAGGCCGAGCAGCTCGCCGACGGGATCGCGATCCTGCACGACGGCCGGATCATCGCCGACGGCACCCTCGCCGAGCTCAAGGCTCTGCTTCCCCCCGCGAAGGTCGAGTACGTCGAGAAGCAGCCCTCCCTCGAAGACATCTTCCTCGCCATCGTCGGCCACGGCTCGCCCGCCGGCGCCGACCAGTAAAGGACCCGCCATGACCACCCAGTCCGTCCAGTCCACGCAGGCCTGGTTCCTCCGCGACACCGTCGTCCTGACCAAGCGGTCGATGCGCCATATCGCGCGCAGCCCCGACACGATCATCACCACAGCGATCACGCCGGTGGCCATGCTCCTGCTCTTCGTCTACGTCTTCGGCGGCGCCATCGACACCGGCGGCGGTCCCGACGAGAAGTACGTCGACTACCTGCTCCCCGGGATCCTGCTGATCACGATCGCCTCGGGCGTCGCCTACACGTCGTACCGGCTGTTCCTGGACCTGCAGGGCGGCATCTTCGAGCGGTTCCAGTCGATGCCGATCGCCCGGTCGGCGACGCTGTGGGCGCACGTGCTGACCTCGCTGGTGGCGAACCTGATCTCGCTGATGCTCGTCGTACTCGTGGCGCTGCTGATGGGCTTCCGCTCCGGTGCGGGTCCGCTCGCCTGGCTCGCGGTGCTCGGCATCCTGGTGCTCTTCACCCTGGCCCTGACCTGGCTCGCGGTGATAGCCGGCCTGGCCGCGAAGTCCACGGACGGCGCCGGCGGCTTCGCCTACCCGCTGCTGTTCCTGCCGTTCCTCAGCTCGGCGTTCGTGCCGACCGACGGCATGCCCGGACCGGTGCGCTGGTTCGCCGAGCACCAACCGGTCACCTCGATCGTCGACACGCTCCGCAACCTCTACGCCCAGCAGCCACTCGGCAACGACGTCTGGACCGCTCTCGGCTGGTGCACGGGTCTGCTCGTCCTCGCCTATGTGCTCGCGATGCGCACCTACCAGCGCAGAATGAGCGCATGCTGACGATCAGCCAGCTCGCGGCGTACGCCGGAGTGACGGTGCGCGCGGTCCGGCACTACCACGCGAAGGGACTGCTGCCGGAGCCGGCGCGCGACCACTCCGGCTACCGCCGCTACGACGCGGCCGCCGTGGTCGACCTCATCCGGATCCGTACCCTCGCGGACGCCGGGGTCCCGCTGTCACGCGTGCGTGGGCTGCTGGCGGCCGACGACGAGGCGTTCGCTGCCGCGGTCGGGGAGATCGACCAGCGGCTACGCGCGGAGATCCGGGAGCGGCAGCGCCACCGGGAGCGGATTGCCCTGCTCGCCGCCGGCGACAGCCTTGCGCTGCCGCCGGAGGCGGTCACCTACCTCGAGCGGCTCCGCAGCGTCGGGGTGCCTGAGCTGATGGTGGAGGCCGAGCGGGACGCCTGGATCCTCGTGGCCGCCCAGCTGCCCGAGCGGATGCCGTTCTACATGGAGATGAAGAACCAGCAGCTCGACGACCCGCGCGTCCGCGAGCTCTACCGCGACCTCGCGCAGGTCACGCAATGGTCCGCCGAGGATCCCCGCCTGGACGACGTCGCCGATCGGCTGGCAGACGAGTTCGAGTCGGTGCCCGTGGACGGGTGGGACGCCGCAGCGCTGCCCGATGACCTCGCCGCGCTGCTCGACGCGGTCTTCCTCGATTCGGTCCCGGGTGCGCGTCGGATCCTGCGTCGGCTCGAGGAGCGTGGCTGGACCGGATGGACCAATCTGCGTCCTCAGGGCAAGGAGCGGTAGCCCGTCGGGCTATTTCACGAGCGCGAGCCCGCTGCGATGAGGAATCCGCGCGGTCCTCGGAGTCGGCGCCGGTGACCTCGACGGCCGTGACCGAGATGAGGGTCGTGCCGAGGTCGCGGACCCTGTTGAGCAACCCATGCAGCTCGGACTGGTCGCGCACCACGCCACGAAGCGTGGTGGTGCCGTCGTCCTCATGAGTGAGGCTGAAGCCGTCGAACCAGCTCGACCAGCGCCGATCGAGGTGCCCCATCACCCGAAGCTGGTAGGAGGCGGCGACATCGCGTGGTGGCGCGGTCATGACGAACCGACCAGGGCGGTACGAGCCCGCCGGACCCGTCGGAGGCCCGGACGGCGGATGACCCACTCGGCGATCGCGAGGTTGATGGCCCAGGCCGCGGCCATCATCAAGTCGGTACGGACGACGCCGGCACCGAAGAGGGCCTCGCCGAAGCCGACGGTCAACGCCTGGGTGCCTGCGCCGAGAGCGAGGGCGTACGCGCGGGTCATCCAGGCGCGGTGACGGGCGATGTTGCGGTTGCGGATGGCAACCACGCCGAGGATGAGGCTGGCGCCCATCCCTGAGCTGACCAGCAGCCGGGTCGCCCAGAGGATGTCACCGGTGCCCTCCTTCTGGGGGTAGGTCAGCGTCATCCACAGCCCGGAGAACGCGACCGCGAGGCCGGCTACGACCAGGACCCGCCCGGTGCGGCGGTGCCAGCCGGGGTGGCGGCGGCGCAGACGGGCGGAGAACTGGAAGGCGCCGAGGGCGGCGTACGCAACAGCGGCCACGATGTGGACGATCAGCGGGGCCGGGGACGCGGCGAACCTGGCGTCGGTCGGGAGGACTTCTGGGCCTCCCAGCACTTCGATGAGGCGTCCTGTGCCGCCCAGGACCGGGATGAGCGCCAGGGCCAGCAAGGCCGGTGGAACCCACCAGCCCGACCGGCTTCGCGCCCGGCCGGGTACCGGTGCAGCACCGGTGCCGGCCAGGGAGTCCTGCGTCGTCGTGGCCGACTGGTGGTTCACTTCACACCTGCCGCACTGGGCACCGGGGTGGCCGGCACCGTGCCGGGCTGGGGCGCGTCGTCGGTCCGAGCGACCTTCCACAGCGAGTAGCCCAGGGCGATCATGGCGATGCCGTTGGGGAAGGCCAGGAACCGGTAGAACGCGTCCGGCATCACCACGAGGGCTGCGGAGACGATGCCCCCGACGGCGAGGAGTGCTGCGGCCCAGCGGGGCAGGACGCGGGCGCGGTACAGCGCGATGCCGAAGAGCAGCCCACCGGCCAGGTAGGCGAAGCCTGTCACCTTGATCGCCGTCGCCAGCGCACCGATGTCACCGTGCACGGTGCCGCGGCCGGTGTCGACAGCGATGACGTCGTTGACGAACCCAGGATCGGAGTTGGCCACCTCTGGCAGCACGTAGGCGGCAGCGAAGGTGACGCCGATGATGCCGAGGTAGCCGACCGCGAACACCACGTAGCCGATGAGCCCGAGGAGCCCGTGCTTGCGGACCTGGTTCAGGTACATGCCGGTGATGCCGGCCAGAGCCAGTGCGGCCATCACCACCTTGAGCGTGTCGCGGACGTAGACGTCGGTGGTCTGGATGGACGTCGCGCTCATCTGTGGGTGGTTGATCTGGACGCCGATGAAGATGGCACCGGCGGCGGCGGCGGCGATACCGGCCCACCGGATCAGCAGGTTCGGGGTGATGGTCATGTCTGGCCCTTTCGGGTTGTCCGTGGCGGGTACCGCGGGGATACCTGGAACCTAGAAAAGGGCGGGGCTCGTCCGCGTCACCACAGGATGTGATTGACGATGTGACATCGGGCCGCTGCCCGGAGCTCGGTCTGCTGAGGCTCGGCCTAGATGAGTCCGTGCTCGTGGGCGCTGCGTACCGCCGCGGCGCGCGTCTTGACGTCGAGCTTGGTGAAGATCCGCTTGGTGTGGGTGCGCAGGGTGTTGAGCGAGACGTAGAGTGCCGCGGCGATCTGCGGCCCGGTCAGCTCCGAGTCCAGGAGCCGGAGCACGTCGATCTCACGCTGGCTCAGCGGGTCGGCCAAGGGCGGCTGAGCCCCAAGTCGGTCGGCGTGTGCCTGGGCGTGGTCGAGCAGCCGACGGGCCCAAGACCGCACCATCGCCGGGTGCTCCTCCTCGCTGGTTGTCGCGGCAGCGTGGTGCAGCAGGTCAAGCATGGGGGCGCCCTCATCCAGGTACACGCGGACATGACCCTCCGGCTCAGGGGTGTCGCTCAGCGCCTGGCCCAGGACTCCGAGCGCCGTGTCCCGGTCGCCGCTGGCATGGTGGGCGAGCGCCTGCAGCATCCGGATCTCGAGCAGGCTGCCGTGGCGTCCGGTGTCGGAGGACGCGTCGTGCAGCCGCTCGAGCAACGCGTGGACAGCAGTGAGCGAGGACGTGTCTCCCATTCGGTCGGGGCGCTGGCCGGCGCGACTCTGGGCCAGGAGCAGCCGCGCCAGAGTGAGGTGCTCGTACTCGCGGAGGTAGTCCGGGTCGACGCCGGCGCCCAGTCCACGTTCGCGGGC
>CAVRMH010000028.1:0-311095 GCA_963721775.1 uncultured Actinomycetota bacterium
CCAGGTGTCGCTACTTCACCTCCGCCCGCGCGACCAGACGCAGCCCGAGAAGCGCCGGCAAGACCACCCAGAGCGTCGTGGCCACCCCCAGTCGCACCCACTGCACCCCGGCGATGGTGCCGTCGAACAGGAAGGACAGCGCGAGGTTCAGGTCCACCCATCGCTGCAGATCCTGGAATCCCGGCTCGTTGGTTGCCAGCAGCCCGAGGACCGTGGGCAGCAGGAACGAGATGACGAAGTAGGCGACCAGCGCAACCGGTGTGCTGCGGAACAGGATGCCGAGCATGGTGCCCAGCAGCAGGGAGATCAGGCTTCCGAGGACGATTTCGAGGAAGTGGACCAACGACACGTCCCAGACCCGGTCGGTTCCGGTGATGGCGGGGCCGACCACGTTGCCTGCGACACCGAAGACGAGGGCGATCAGCATCGAGGCCGCTCCCACGATGAGTGAGGCGATGACCTTCGCGAGGATCACCCGCATGCGGTGCGGCAGCAGCGTGAACGTCGTCAGACCGGTGCGCTGGCTCCACTCACCGGTGATCGCCAGGATCGCGATGATCGGCAGGATGACGGTCATCGGGAAGCCGATCGCCGCGGAGAAGGTGTAGAAGGTGAGATCGGACTCCGGGGCGAACGCGATCGTGGCGACCGTGGAGATCAGGGCGAAGATGACGATGCTCGCCATGAGCCACAAGCCGGCACGGGTGTCGAACATCTTGCGGAGCTCGACACCCACCACCCGCCACAGCGGGACGCGGTGGACATGGCGCAGGCCTTTGTGGACCGGGTCAAGGGCGATGGTGGTCATGCTGCCTTCCCCTCTCGATCTGTGTCGGCGGTCAGCGCGAGGAACATTTCCTCCAAGCCGCCGTCGGCCGTGCGCAACTCGGCGAGGGCGAGGCCGGACTTCCACGCGACCAGACCTACGACGCTGGGCTCGGCGTCCGCGTGCAGGGCTCCGTCGTGAGTGCGAGTGGTGATCAGCCCCGAGTCGCTCAGAGCCCGCTCCAGGGCTTCGGTGTCACGCGTCCGGACGACGGTGCCTGCTCCTTTGAGCAGGTCGACCTTGGAGCCCTGGGACACGATCCGGCCACGCCCGATCATCACGATGTCGTCGGCGATGACCTCCACCTCGTGCAGGAGGTGCGAGGACAGCAGGACGGTTCCGCCCTCGTCGGCGAAGGCTCGCAGGAGGTCGCGCATCCACCGGATGCCGGCCGGGTCCAGGCCGTTTGCCGGTTCGTCCAGGATGAGCACGGACGGTGCGCCGATCAGCGCGACTCCGATGCCCAGGCGCTGGCGCATCCCGAGCGAGTAGGTGCCTACCCGGCGCTCTGCTGCGTCCGCGGTGAGTCCGACGCGTTCCACCATCTCGGAGGCCCGGCCGGGCGGTAAGCCCATGGTCAGCTGGGCGAGGGTGAGGATCTCCCGACCCGTGCGCCCCGCGTGCTGGGCCGAGGCATCGAGCATGACGCCCACGTCCCTGCCCGGGTTGGGCAGTTCCACGAAGCTGCGGTCGTAGATGGTGACGTGCCCGCCGTGAGGGCGGGTGAGGCCGACCATCATCCGCATCGAGGTGGACTTGCCGGCACCGTTGGGCCCGAGGAAGCCGGTCACCCGGCCGGGCTGGGCAGTGAAGGTGACGTCGTCGACGACGGTGCGACCGCCGTACCTCTTGGACAGGGACTCGATCCTGATCATGGGACGCTCCTGACGGCGTGGTCCGCTACCTCGACCACTAGGAAGCGGGGCCGCTGCCGCCGGTGGGTCGCCGAGGCGCTGCCCGGCTCTCCTCCATGCGACGCCCGCCGTACTCGACCCCCAACCGGGTGCTATCCGGGTCGAGCCCGGCACGGCAAGCGTGTGAGTTCTATCACTCCACGATGCGCCCCGCCTGGTCGCCAGTGAAGGGCCAAAGGGCCCGCCGGTGAGGACTCCGGCGTTGCACGCCGACCGTCAGGACAGCTCGGCCAGCCGCGCCACCCCTGGCTGGACGTACGCCGCGAGACGCTCGCGGGCGTCGTCGAACGCCTGGGAGCCGGGGTACCCGGGCGGGATCCGCGCCGGGTTGATCGCCACGAGGTTCGCCCACTCCTTGATGTCGGGCTCGCTCATGAAGGACATCACCGCCCGGGTGCCGCGGACGTTCATCCGCGCCCAGTCCGCCATCGAGTTGCCGTACGCCGTCGGCGGGCAGAGCCGGTTCTTGTCGGCGTCGTCGTGGCGGGTCGCCTCGACGTACCCGGTCACGGCCGCGCCGAAGCACGGGAACCCTGCCCTGATCGCCTGCAGCGTGATGCCCTCCGGACGCCAGACGGGGACGAGCGGCGGGTACTTCAAGCCGTCCGCCGCGCAGTGCACGACCAGGGCATCGTCCGCAACGGCCACCGATCCGTCGGCGAAGGTGAGCTTGCCGCGTTCCACGGCCTTGACGTGTCCGCGTCGCAGGACGTTCTCGAGCGTGCGCAGCTGCTCGAGCTCCCAGATCGGCGAGGGTCGGCGCCTTGGCCATCGTCGGCATGACCGTGCGGTCGATGCGCAGCGTGATGCCGGCGTCCTCGAGACGGAGGAAGAGGTCCTCGAGCGACGTCGACTCCGCGCCTGCCTGCATGATGTCGGCAGCCATGCCGGTGAAGATCGCCGGGTCCGGCTGGACCACGGCCCGGTTCATCATCCACGGCTCGCGCGGCCGCACCCAGCAGATGGCGTCGGGGTCGACCCCACGCCCGAGCAGCCAGATGCAGGCGTCGGTCGCGGTCTTGCCCGCGCCGACGACGACGTACTGGCTCGGGGCGTCGTCGAGCCGGGCGAGGCCGTTGACCGGGAGGACCCGGGCGTCTTCGGCGACGTCGAACGGCGGCGGGCTTCTCCGCCGGGATGCTCGGCGCCAGGTAGTGCGCGTCGACGATCCGGCAGCGCTCGGGCACCTCGAACCGCTCACCCGAGACGCAGGGAGACGACGGTGCGACCGCCGACGTACTGGCTGTTGGGGAAGAACTCGACCTGGCCGGACTCCTCGAACCGCTCGAGCATCCGCGCGTAGTAGACGCAGATCTCGGGCTGGGTGGCTCGCTCCTGGAGGCCGCGTTCGGGTCCGCGCTGCTGCAGCTGGCCGCCGCCGAGCAGGGTCGAGGCGACGCCGTAGAAGGCAGAGGACTGGTGCAGCCGGACGAAGGGATACGCCTCCGAGCCAGTGCCCGCTGACGCCGTGCCGACGATCGACCAGCGCCACGCGTACGTCGGCGTGGTCGATCAGGGCGTCGGTGAAGGCCATCCCCATGGCGCCAGCGCCCACCACGAGGTAGTCCGCGTCAACGATCCGCGTCACGCCTCCCACGGTGGCACCCGCCGTCAGGGCGCGTCCATGGCTCGTTGGTGCCGTCTGGTCGCCCACGGGTTCCGCATCGGCTGCCAAGATGGCCGGGTGCGTCGTGCCGTGGGTCCCCTGCTGGCGGTGACCGTGGCCATGGTGCTCGCGGACTCCGCGGTGGTGACGCTCGCGCTGCCCGACATCCTCCTGCACCTCGACACCTCCGTCGCGCAGGTCGCCTGGGTGTTGATCTCGTTCAACCTCGTGCTGGGGCTCGTCGCCGTGCCGACGGCGGTGGGCTTCGCGCGGGCCGACCCGCGGATCCTCGGCGCGGTCGGCATCGCGGTGTTCGCCGGCGCCTCGGCCTGGTGTGCGGTGGCGCAGTCGATCGAGGTGCTGATCGGGGCTCGGTGCGTGCAGGCGCTCGGCGGCGCGCTGGCGCTGGTCGGGTGCCTCGAGCTGCTGGTCGCGGTGTACGGCGAGCGCCGCGGCATCGCCGCCTGGATCACGGCCGGGGTGATCGGCACGGCCACCGGTCCGGTCGCGGGTGGGCTGCTCACGCAGGCGATCTCGTGGCAGGCCATCTTCGTGGTGCAGGTGCCGGTCGCCGTGCTGGCGGTGCCGGCGGCGCTCGCGGTGCGCGCCGGACCGGCCCCTGCGCCCGACCCGCGCGGTCCGGTCCGGCACCGTCCGGCGGTGCGTCCCAACCTGACCCTCGCCCTGCTGTCGGCCGCGCTGACGGCGGCGCTGTTCCTGCTGGTCCTGCTGCTGGTCGACGGCTGGCGCCACTCGCCGGCGACCGCGGCGCTGACCGTGTCCGTCGTACCGGTCGCGGCGCTCGCCGCCCGCCCCCTGGCCCGGCTCCTGCAGACTCCGCCCGACGTCGAGGTCGCGTCGGGCTGCTTCCTGATCGCCGGCGGGCTGGTCGGCCTCGCGCTCCTGCCGTCGGCCCACCTCGCGTGGACCGTCGCGCCCCAGGCGCTGGTCGGCCTCGGTCTCGGCCTGACCGTCGACCAGCTCACCTCCCAGGCGATGCACCTGCGCCTGCCCCGGGTCGAGCACGCGAGCTGGACGATCAGCGCCCGGCACCTGGGCGTGGTCGTCGGGCTGGCGATCCTGACGCCGGTGTTCGTCGGGGATCTCGAGGACGCCCAGGTGCCGGCCCAGGAGGCGATCACCTCCCTCGTGCTCGACGCACCGTTGACGGCGCAGGACAAGGTGTCCCTCGCTCGAGCGCTCGGCGACGAGCTGTCCGACCAGCAGGGTCAGGTGCCCGACCTGCACCGCGCCTTCGCGGCGGCCGAGCTCGCGCCCGAGGCCCGTCCCGCCGCGGCCACGCTCGAGCGCGACCTCGACGACCAGCTGGAGCGCGCCGCCACCCGGGCCTTCCGCGACTCGTTCCTCGTCGGCGCCGGCCTGGCGCTCCTCGCGCTGCTCGCCGTGGTCGCGCCCCGCCGGCGGAGGACCTCATGAGCCGCCTCCTCCGGGTCGCGGGCCTGCCCGCGGTCGCGCTGGTCCTGGTGACCGGTGTGCTCGGCCTCCAGCTCGCGTACGGCGGCCGGACGTACGAGCCACTGCGGCCGGCCGATCCCTGTGCCGGGCGGACCGTCACCTCGCAGTCCGAGGGGATCGACGGCCTCACCGAGCGTCTCGTGCTCATCGGCATCGACAACGCCGCCTGCAGCCTGGGCGTCAGCCGCGAGGCGTTCACGCTCGGGCTCGCCGGTCCCGGCACCCCCACGGATGCCGAGGTCGACGCGCTGCACCAGGGCCTGTTGTCGGCGGTGGGCGAGATGAAGGACGACGGCACTCTGCCTCCGGCGTCGGAGCTGGTCGACGAGGCGCTCGACTCCGCCGACCTCAACGACTTCGTGAAGTCCCTGATCCGCGCCCTTCCCGACTCGGTCGTCGACGCGGCGCTGAAGACCGACGACGTCCTGACCCGTGCCATCGAGAACCTGGACCTGCGGAGCCTGCTGGCGAACCTCGACGACCCGGACGAGCTCAACGCGCAGGTCGAGGCGGCGGTCACCCACGCCGTCAAGGACTCTCTCGTCGCCCGCCTCCGCGACCTGGTCTGACGCGCGGCATCGATGCCGCCGGTCGGCGACACGAGGGGCGACGTCACCATCACGTCACACCTCGGCGACGTGCACGGACGTACGTCGGGTGGACACTGAGCGCATGGCGCGAGCCGTGACCGCCTCGGATGCCGAGCGCATCCTGGCGTTGGACGCCACCGGACAGGCGGATCTCGTGCGCGCCGGAGAGCTGACCGCAGGTGAGCTGCTCTCGGTGACATCGAACAGATCGAGCGGCTCAACCCCGCACTCAACGCCGTGGTCGTGACGGCGTACGACCGTGCGCGGGAGGCCGTCGGCAACCTGCCGGCAGGGCCGTTCACGGGCGTTCCGTACCTGCTCAAGGACCTCGCGCTGGAAGCGGCGGGACTGCCGCTGCACGAAGGGTCGGTGTTCCTCCGTGACTACGTGTCCACCCGCGACAGCACCCTGGTCACCCGGCTGCGTGCTGCGGGTCTGGTGATCCTCGGCCGCACCGGGTCACCCGAGTTCGGGATGAAACCGACCGTCGAGACCCGGCTCTACGGCGCCGCGCACAATCCCTGGGACCTGACCCGCAGCACTGGAGGCTCGAGTGGTGGGTCGGCAGCTGCGGTGGCCAGCCGGATGGTGCCGATGGCGGGAGCGAACGACGCCGGTGGGTCGATCCGGATCCCCGCCTCGGCCTGCGGCCTGTTCGGACTGAAGCCGACGCGCGCCCGGACGCCGTACGGCCCGCACTACGGAGACATCTTCGGCGGTGGCTGCGTCGAGCACGGCCTCACCCGCTCGGTGCGCGACAGCGCGACGCTGCTGGACGCGACCGCGGGGCCGAGCCCGGGCGACCCCTATCCCGCTCCGCCGCAGGAGCGCCCGTACGCCGCCGAGGTCACCCGGCCCGTGGAACGACTGCGCATCGCGGTCACGTCGGTCCCGGCCGACGGACGCAAGGCCGACGCGGAGTGCGTCGCCGCGGTCGAGGACACGGCCGCACTGCTCTCCGACCTGGGCCACGACGTGCTCGAGCGGGACCTCACCGAGCTCACGCCCGAGGTGGGTGCGGCGATCGGCACGATGTACGGGGCCGGCACGGACTGGGCGATCAAGTACTGGATCCGCGAGCTGGGTCGCGAGCCCACCGACGAGGAGCTCGACCCGTTCACGCGAGCGCTGTGGGGTCACGGCCGGAAGGTCACCGGCGGGGACTACCTGATGGCGCAGACGACCCTGCAGGCATTCACCCGGCGGGTCGCCGAGGCCATGACCGACTTCGACCTCTGGCTCTCGCCGACGCTGGGCACCCTGCCGCCGGAGCTGGGAACCATGACGTCGACGCAGGGCGAACCGTGGCGCGGCAACGAGGTGGCCGCCAACCTGGTCGCCTTCCCGCTCGTGACGGCGAACGTCACGGGCAACCCCGCCATGTCCGTCCCGCTTAGTCCTGGACCTCAGCCGGGCTTCCGGTGGGCTCGCACTTCATGGCCCGGTTCGGTCGTGAGGACGTGCTGTTCCGGCTGGCCTCACAACTCGAGCGGGCCCGACCCTGGGCCGAACAGAGGCCCGCTCTGCCTGTCTGACGAAGCCGAGACTCCGACCGGCGGTGCCCTCCGACTTCGGCTCACGGGTGCGGGTTCAGGACGGTCGTGCAGCCGGGTGGCGGTTCACACGTCGCGGCGCTTGAGCGGCACGCCCCGGGGAACGTAGACGTAGGTGCCCGGGCCACAGCGATGTTGCTCCTCGTCGAGGAACATCAGGTACTCGCCCTCCAGGACGAAGAACGCCTCGGCTGCGTCACGATGACGATGGAGGGGGGGCCGAAACCGGGCGGCTCGTTCTGGGTCTGCAACACACCGGCCGGGGCCGGACCAGGTGGTTTCACCGATGCGGCCGACGTATCAGACGGCGCACGATCGAGGTCAGCAAAGAGGAGTCGATCGGAGCGAAAGTCGATGACTTCCACAGGACTCGGAGGTCTGAACAGACCTCACGACATCAGCCCAGAGAGGGAAGTGAGCATCATGGCCGCCTCGATCCCCGTCGAGCTGGAATCCGGAGCATCCGCCGGCCACGTGCACCCCCACAACGGCTACTACGCCGGCGACTTCAGCAGCCCCCGGTACGTCGCGCCGGCCGCCTGGCACACACCCATTCCGGCGTTCGACCCCCAGCTGTCCTGAGCCGAGGTACGCCGTCGGCTGCCGGACGCGTACCGTGAGGGACAGGGGAGAGCGAAGGCGGTGAGGGGTGGCCAGCAGCACCATCCGGTTCGAGTCGCGCACGGTGATCCGACGACCCGTCGGCGTGGTCTTCGAGCGTCTGGCGGACGTGCCGGGATACGGAGGATGGATGCACCGCACGGGTCTGTTCCGCCGGTGCGGACTCACCTCCGAGGCCCCGGTGCGACAAGGGGACGACGTACGTCGATGCGACCCGGATGGGCACCTTCGAGGGTGAGGTGACCGAGTTCGTGCCGCCGTCGCGCCTCGCCTTTCGCGAGACCCTGCACTGGTTCGGCTCCGGGATGACGCAGGCCCGGCCCGAGTACCTCCTCGAAGGCGACGGTGACGCGACGGTCGTCCACCACGTCGCCGTCGGAGAGCTCTTCGGCTGGATGCGGGTCATGAAGCCGGCGGCCGCGCTGATGGCAAGGGTCGAGCGGACCCGCACCCTCAACTCGCTGAAGCGCTCGCTGGAGTCGGAGTAACGGAGACCGGCGGGTCCGTACGTCGCTACTGTCGGCGGGTGGAACTTGTGCTCCTGGGCGTTCGAGGGTCGACGCCGGCGCCCGGCCCGGACTACGTCCGGTACGGCGGCCACACGTCGTGCGTCGCCGTGGTCCCCGCCGGGGCCGTCGTGCCGACGCCTGCTGATGGACGCCGGGACCGGGATCCGCTCGCTGCCCTCCTTGCTCGGCTCCGAGCCGTTCCGCGGGTCCATCCTGCTCAGCCACCTGCACTGGGACCACGTCGAGGGGCTGCCGTTCTGCCGGGCGGTCGACCGCGACGACGCCCGGGTCGCGCTGCACCTTCCCGAGCAGGACGGTGTCTCGGCGCGGGACCTGCTCGCCCGCACGATGTCGCCGCCGTCGTTCCCCATCGAGCCCGAGGGCCTGCTCGGGAGCTGGCAGTTCCGGGGGATGCCGGAGGGATCCGTGGCCGTCGAGGGGTTCGAGGTCACCGCCGCCGAGATCAACCACAAGGGCGGTCGCACGTTCGGCTACCGGGTGGTGAGTGACTCGGCGTCGTTCGCCTACCTGCCCGACCATGCCCCGTCGCGAGGCATGGCGCCGGCCGCGCGGGCGCTGATCGAGGGCGTCGACGTGCTGCTGCACGACGCGCAGTTCACCGAGACCGAGCGACGCCTCGCCGACGACTACGGGCACGCCACGGTGGAGGAGACGGTCGCCCTGGCCGGCGACGCCGGTGTCGGGACGCTGGTGCTCTTCCACCACTCCCCGGTGCGCACCGACGACCAGCTGGACCGCATCCTCGACGGCGTGGAGGCGTCGCTCCCGGTCGTCGTGGCCAGGGAAGGCATGCGCATCCCGGTCGGTGCGGCGTACGACGGCGCAGCGGAGCCCGTCCTCCTGACCTGAGGACCCCCGAACAATCGACGGAGGTGCCCGGGCCGCAGGATCGCTACGATCCGACTCATGACCTCCGTTCCCTCGCACGGCGTCGACGCCGACCGGATCCTGGCGCAGCCCCTGTTCGCCACGCTGACGCGCGGGGACGCCGAGGAGTTCTCGCGCTACTGCGAGGTCCGGCACGTCGAGGCCGGCCGTACGGTCTTCACCCAGGGCGGGCTCGCGGTCGCGTTCTTCGTGATCGAGTCCGGCGAGGCCGAGGCGACCGCCGACGGCCACCCGCTCCGACGCATGGGCCCGGGGGACTGGTTCGGGGAGATCGCCATCGTCGAGCACTCGCCGCGCACCGCCACGGTCGCGGCCACCTCGCCGCTGACGGTGATCGCGATGACCGCGTTCGAGTTCCGTCGGCTGGAGGCGGAGCACCCCGACATCGCCGCGACGATCACGCAGCGGATCCAGGAGCGCCTCGAGGGCTGAGCCCGGGACGGTCTCGGCTGCGATCAGCCCGAGCCCTCCGTGTACATGGCGATCGTGTCGGGGCGGACACCGTCGTACTTCATGGCTTCCGCGCCCGCCTCGCTCTCCATGATGGCCTGGAACCCCTCCATGTCGATCACGTCCATGCTGAGGCCGACGTGGTTGGGCCGGGTGGGATCGACGAAGGTGCGGATGTCGGTCGCGACGGAGGCGAAGACCTCCTCCCGCTTGGGGGACGCGAGCCAGTGGGCGACGTCGTCGACTTCGTGGGTGGCGATCAGCTTGGGCATGGCATGTCCTCTTCCTCCTCGAGGTGGTCCGCACGCCGCGGATCGACAACGACGCTACGGACCCGCGGGGGCCGGCACCATAGTCCGGCTGCACGCCCGGGGAGCAGGGCCAGACCAGCACTGGAGTCGGCTCGGAGGCGGTGCCTGGACGGATCGCACGGATATCCAGGTGCAGGAAGGCCCGATCCCGGATTGAATCGCCGGATGCGCTGCGAACTGTCGACGCCGACACCGGACCAGCTCGGTGGCCTCGTCGAGGCCCTGGCGTCCTGGCAGCAGGACGGTGTTCCGGTCCAGCTGCACCCCGGGGACCTGGGATGGCACTGGCGCTTCGGGTCCACCACGCTCGCCGAGGCACTGCGCGTGTGGACCGTCGGCGGCACGGCCCTGGTCATCGGGTTCCTCGACACGGAGTCGCTGATCCGGATGGCGGTCGCGCCGGCCGCGGACGACGACGAGGAGCTCGCGCACGTCCTCGTGCGCGACCTCGAGGACCCCGCACGCGGCGTCCTCGACGGGAAGCAGGTCACCGTCGAGGCGCGCCACGGCGCGGCGTTCCGCTCGCGGCTGCGCTCCCACGGGTGGGTCGACGACGACCCGTGGACGCCGCTGGTCCGTGACCTGGGCGACCCGGTCGAGGACAGTGGCCTCCGGGTGGAGGTCGTCGGGCCGGACCACGTCGACGACCGCGTCGCCGTGCAGAGATCGGCCTTCGACCGGTCGACCTTGACCGCCGAGCGGTGGACGGAGATGGCGCAGGCGCCGGCGTACGCGGACGCACGCTGCCTGGTGGGGTACGACGACGGGGCCACTGCCGTCGCGGCGGTCACCGTGTGGTCGGCCGGGCCCGGCCGACCCGGCCTGCTGGAACCGATGGGCGTGCACCGCGACCACCGCGGTCACGGCCACGGCACCGCCATCTGCCGCGCCGCGGCCGCAGCCCTGCGCGACCTCGGCGCCTCCAGCGCACTCGTGGCCACCCCGACCTCGAACCAGGCCGCCGTCGCGACCTACGCGTCGGCCGGCTACCGACGCCTGCCCGACGTCACCGACTTCGCCTTCACCCGCTGAACCGTGCCGTTGGCCCGGACGAGCGCGGCGTACACACCGGCACTCGGCTTCGGCGTACGCACGAAGGTCTCGCGGTCGACCTCGTGCAGCCCGAGCTGGTGGCCGTAGCCGAAGACCCACTCGAAGTTGTCCATCAGCGTCCAGTGCAGGTAGCCGAGCACCGGGACGCCGTCGTCCATCACGTCGAGCAGGCCGCGCAGGGACGGCTCGAGGAAGCCGGCGCGCAGGGTGTCGTCGTCGGTGGACATGCCGTGCTCGGTCACCAGGACCGGCACGCCGGCGGCCTCGTGGGCGTAGCGGACGGCGCCGCCCAGGGAGAGCGGCTCGACCGCGCTGCCCATCTGGTTGAGGGGTACGCCGGGCGCGGGCGGGACGGCGCCGTGGCCGTCGTAGGCGATGCGCTCGTAGTTCTGCACCCCGACGAAGTCGTCGTCGCGGGCCAGGCTCCAGCCAGCGCTCGTAGACCTCGGCCCGCTTGCGGTCGCGCACGGACGGCGTCGTCGCCGTCCACGACGTCGTCGACGATCGCGAGCGACAGCCCGACCGGGAGGTCGGCGCGACGCGCCTTGATGGCCGCCTTGGCGGCGACGTGGCCCGCGGCCATGCCGTCCGCGAACGCGTCCATCTCCTCGGGGAGCATCACGTTGGCCAGCCGGTACGCCGGAACTCCGGTCGCGACGGTGGCTGCCTCCAGCGTGGCCCGCTCGACGTCGCGGATGAAGGACGGGAGGTCGATCCAGCTGAGCAGCCGGGTCAGGTTCGGCTCGTTCATCGTCACGGCGATCGCGATCCGGTCGCCGAAGCGCTCCATCACGCGGTCGCAGTAGCGCGCGAACAGCGCGGGCGCCTCCGGGTCGAGCCAGCTGCCGCGCATCGCGAACCAGTGCGGCGAGGTGAAGTGGTTGAAGGTGACGACCGGCGCCATCCCGACCTCGAGGCAGCGGTCCACGATCGCCTCGTAGTGGTCGAGCTCGTCCTCGGAGAACTTCCCCTCGGTCGGCTCGACGCGCGCCCACTCCACGGAGAAGCGGTAGGCGTTGAGGCCCATGCCCTTGGCCAGGTCGATGTCCTCGCGCCACAGCTCGTAGCCGTTGCAGGCCTTGCCGGACGGCTCCATGAAGACCGACGGCGTCACCTGCTCGGCGAACCACGTGTCGCTGCCGGTGTTGTCGCCCTCGACCTGGTGGCCGGCGGCGGCGACGCCCCAGAGGAAGTCGGACGGGAAGCTGCGTGAGGTCATGGACCCAGACAACGAGACGGCCGCCACATCCGGAAGCAGGCGTCGCCGATACCTCGCATCACGACTGCCTGCTTCCGCCCGCGTGTGAGCACCGGCACAGTCGAGGCAGACCAGCCCGCCGACCCGCGAGGACGCCCCGTGTTCGAGTACTTCCCGACCAACTACATCTGGAGCCTCGGTGTCGCGGCCACGCTGAACAGCGGCGGCGCGATCGACGAGGTGGACCGGGCCTGCCGCCCGATCCGTGAGGCGGCCGAGCGCGGCGACGCCGGCACCCGCGACCTGATGCTGGCCTGGAAGCGGGTCGCCGACCAGGTCGCCGAGCAGGCCACCGAGGCCGAGAAGGCCGGGCACCTGCGCACCGCGGGCCAGAAGTACTTCCGCGCCGCGGCGTACGTCTGCCAGGCCGAGCGGATGCTCAGCTCGAAGGACCCCGAGCGGATCCCGTTCTACCAGCAGGGCCTCGACCTCATGCAGAAGTCGTTCGAGCTGATCGACCCGGCGACCACCCGGGTCGAGGTGCCGTTCGAGGGCGACCTGCTGCCGGCGTACTTCACGCAGGCGACGCGCGCCGACGGCAGCCCGGCGCCGACGATGATCATGTGGAACGGCCTGGACTCCACCAAGGAGCACATGTACACCTCCGAGTGGCCGCAAGGAGATGGCCGCGCGCGGGATCTCCACGCTGATGGTCGACTGCCCCGGCAGCGGCGAGGCGCTGCGCTTCCTCGGCCTGACGAGCCGGGTCGAGACCGAGGACTGGGCGAAGGCCTGCGTGGACTACCTCGAGACCCGCGACGACGTCGACGCCGACCGGATCGGGCTGGTCGGCTGGTCGCTGGGCGGCTACTACGCGCCGCGCGCCGCGGCGTACGAGAAGCGGATCAAGCTCGTCGTCGCCTGGGGCGCCAACCACAACTGGGGCGAGGTGCAGAAGCGGCGCCTCGAGCGCGAGGGCGAGAACCCGGTCCCGCACTACTGGGAGCACGTGCTGTGGGTGTGGGGCGGCGACGACGTCGAGACGTTCATCAAGGACGCCGAGGCGGTCAACCTCAACGGCGTCGTCGAGCAGATCACCTGCCCGTTCCTGATCACCCACGGCGAGAACGACCGGCAGATCCCGGTCGCCTACGCCCACCAGTCCTACGACCAGGCGGTCAACAGCCCCAAGCGCGAGCTGCGGATCTTCACCCCCGAGGAGGGCGCGACCGAGCACGTCGGGCTCGACCACCTGCCGCACGTCGGCGCGTACACGGCGGACTGGATCGAGGACACGTTCGCCGAGATGGCATGAGCGCACCGGGACGCTCGCGGGGAAGGTCGCGCTGATCACCGGTACGGCGGGTGGGCAGGGCGCCGCGGCGGCCGAGCTGTTCGCGGCGGCCGGCGCCACCGTGGTCGGCTGCGACCTCGCGCCCACCGACGGCACCGCGCCGGTCGACCTCACCGACGAGGAGGCGGTACGCCGCTGGGTGGACGCCGCGGCCGAGGAGCACGGCGGCATCGACATCCTCTACGCGAACGCCGGCGCCACCCGCTTCTCCCCGCTGGAGGAGACCACCGCGGACGAGTGGGACTGGGTGCTCCGGCACGAGCTCGACGTGGTGTTCTTCCCGGTCAAGCACGCCTGGCGCCACCTGAAGCAGTCGGACGCGCCCGCGGTCGTCCTGGTCGGCTCCACCGCCGGGCTCACCGGCTCGGTGACCAACGCCCGGGTCGCCCACACCGTCACCAAGGGCGGCGTCGTCGCGCTGACGAAGCAGCTCGCGGCCGAGGGTGCGGCGTACGGCATCCGGGTCAACTGCGTCAGCCCCGGCATGATCGAGACGCCGGCCACCCGCGGCGACCTGCTCGCCGACGGCCATCCGATGCGCCGGATCGCCGCGGCCATCCCGCTCGGCCGGGTCGGCCGGCCCGAGGAGGTGGCCCGCTGCGCGCGGTTCCTCGCCTCCGACGAGGCGTCGTACGTCACCGGCGCGAACCTCGTCATCGACGGCGGCTGGTCCGCCGTACCTGCCCGGACTGCCCACCGAGAAGGAGCCCGCATGACCTCCCCGCCCCGCCGCATCGTCACCGGCCACGACCCGAGCGGTACGTCGGTCGTGCTCTCGGACGGCCCGGTCCCGGTGAGCCGCACGATCCCCGAGGACGGCGTGGCCTTCCACGAGATCTGGAACACCGAGGGCGCGCCGGCCCGCATCACCGCGGCCGAGGAGGTCGACCCGACCGAGCGCCGGCTGGCCGTCCCGCCGCCGCCGCGCGGCACGAAGATCCGGATCAACGAGTTCGCGCCCGGGTTCCTCAACGAGGCGGGGCTGCAGTCGCCGGTGCACCGCACCGAGTCGATCGACTACGGCATCGTGCTGGAGGGCGAGATCACCCTGGTCCTCGACGACTCCGAGGTGACGCTGGGCGCCGGGGACGTGGTGGTGCAGCGCGGCACCGACCACGCCTGGGCCAACCGCGGCTCCCGGACCGCCAAGGTCGTCTTCGTCCTCGTCGACGGCGAGTTCGACGACGGCCTCGTCGAGACGCTGCCCGCGGGCGCGGTCGCGGGGCTGATGCACGGCGGCCCCAAGGAGCAGTAGTCGACCCGTCCATGCCATTGCCTGCCTGCCCCGGTCCTGCCACTCTGAGGAGTCCCGGGAAGGGGGAAGGAGATGTTCCATCGCCACGGTGTTCCTCGGGAGCGCATCGACGTGCTCCGTCAGGTCCCGTTCTTCGAGGGCCTCTCGACCAAGGTCCTCTCGCACATCGACCAGCACCTCGACGAGGTGAACGTCGACCCGGGCAAGGTGCTCACCGCCCAGGGCGAGGGTGCCTACGAGGCCTTCATCATCGCCGACGGCGTCGCCGAGATCACCAAGGACGGCAAGCGGGTCCGCGACACCGAGATCGGCGAGCTGATCGGTGAGATCGGGGTGCTCAAGCACACGCTGCGCACGGCCACGGTCGTCGCGAAGACGCCGATGCGCCTGCTGGTGCTCGACGCGCGCGAGATGAGGGCGCTGCTCCGCGAGGACAAGAAGGTGGCCGACCGCGTGCAGGAGAACCTGGACCGCCACCTCGAGGGCCGGTAGCGCCCGCTCAGGTCGACCGGGAGCGGCCCGCCCGTGGCGAACGCCGTCGCGGCGAAGCGCTCGCCGACCCGGCGGTGCGTGGCCGCGTCCAGGTGCAGCCCGTCGGGCAGCGGCAGCTCGGCCGCGTCCGCCTCGCCGTACAGCTCGCGGCCGTCGAGGTAGGACAGGTGCGGGTCGTCGGCCGCCCGGGCGGCCGTGATCCGGGCCAGCTCGGCGCGGATCCGGGTGAGGGTCAGGCGGGTGGGGTCCGAGGGGTCGCCGGTGGCCAGGAAGCCCAGCCGCCCCTCCGCGAGACCGCTGAAGTCCGGCATCGCGGGGCCGGGGGTGTCCTCGTGGATCGGGCACAGCAGCGGCGAGATCACCAGCAGCGGCGTGGTCGGGTGCCCCTCGCGGATCGTGTCGAGGAAGCCGTGCACCGCCGGGCCGAAGGCCCGCAGCCGCATCAGGTCGGCGTTGACCAGGTTGAGGCCGATCTTGACGCTGACCAGGTCGGCCGGGGTGTCCCGCATCGCGCGCGCCGTGAACGGGTCGAGCAGGGCGCCGCCGCCGAACCCGAGGTTGACCAGCTCGACGCCGCCGAGGCGGGCGGCCAGGGCCGGCCAGGTCGTGGTCGGGCTGTCGGCGTTCGAGCCGTGGCTGACCGAGCTGCCGTGGTGCAGCCACACCGGGCGCCCGCGGTCCGGGACCGGCTCGACCGGGGCGTCGGTGCGCAGGGCGACCAGCTCGGTGGTCTCGTTGTGCGGCAGCCAGATCTCGACGTCCTTGGCCTCGGCCGGCAGGTCGGTGAACCGGAGCGTGGCGACCGGACCGGGCTCGACGACCGCCGACCCGGCCGCCATGTCGATGGTGCGGACGTTGCCGCCGTCGGCGGTCGCCTGAGCGACCAACAGGCCGTCGACGAGCAGGTCGTAGACCCCGTCGGGACGCGGCGGCGCTCCCCGGTAGGCCAGCTTCGTGGGGAGGACGTCCAGCTCGACGGCCGTGGCCCGGGTGCGGAAGGCGAGGCGTACGCCGGCGGGCTGGGCCTCGGTCATCGCCAGCTGGTCGTCGGGGATCTGCTTCCGCGCCCACGCCGGAAGCCGATGCGGGAGCAGGCCGGACGCGGTCCGCTCCAGGTCGAGGGCACCGCGCACGAGGTCCCCGGTGAGCGGCGTGCTGATCCAGTCGCGCTGTCCGTCCATGCCCCCAACCCTGTCAATCGGACGAGGCAGGTCGTCGCGCGGGGTGGGCCGAACCCCTTCCGGACGCCGCGCCCAGGAGGGCTAGGTTCGCGTCATGAAGAGTCCTTCTCGGGTGACGTGGCCCGCCCTCGCCGTACTCGCCCTCCTCGTCCCGGTCCTGCTCGGGGCGGCCCCCGCCTCGGCCGCGCCGCGGCAGCCCATCCGGTACGACGCCCTCGGCGACTCCTACGCCTCCGGGTACGGCGTGCCGCCGTACTCGGCGTGCGGCCGGTCCCAGTCGGCGTACGCCGTGCAGCTCGACGGCCGCAAGAAGATCGACCTCGACGACTTCGTCGCCTGTGCCGGCGCCACCACCACGTCCCTGGTGACCGGTGGGCAGCTGACCGCCCTCGACGCGGACACCGACCTGGTGACGATCAGCATCGGCGGCAACGACATCGGGTGGTCCACGGCCGTCGGCGCCTGCCTCGTCCGCAGCGACGCGGAGTGCGCCGGCGGCCTCGCCCTGACCAGCGCCCGGATCCGGTCCACGCTGCCCGGACTCCTCGACACGGTCTACGCGCAGGTGGCGGCCGGCGCCCCGAACGCCCAGGTCGTCGTCACCGGCTACCCGCGGCTCTTCTCGCCGGAGTACGGCCCCTACCTCGGCGCGTCGCCCGCCGAGCAGCAGGCGCTCAACGACGGGGCCGACCTGCTCAACGGCGTCATCGCCGAGGCCGCCGCCGCGCACGGCTTCCGGTTCGTGGACGTCACGAAGCGGTTCGACGGACACGGCGTGAACTCGCCCGAGCCGTGGGTGCTCGGCCTGTTCGACCCGGGCGCCTTCCACCCGAACGCCGACGGCTACGAGGCGTACACCGCCGCCGTCACCGCTGCGGTCAACCCCTCGACGTTCCGCTAGGACCCGACCGTGGGCATCGTGGTGATGCACAACGTGGTGTCGGTGGACGGCTTCATCGCCGACGAGAACGACGAGGTCGGGCCGCTGTTCGAGTGGTACTCCAACGGCGACCAGCCGCTGGGCGAGGGCATCGGGATGGTCTCGCGGGCCTCGGCCGACTACGTCCGGCCGACCTGGGACTCGATCGGGTCGATGGTGATCGGCCGCCACCTGTTCGACATCACCAACGGCTGGGAGGGTACGCCGCCCACCGGCGAGCACGTGGTCGTCGTCTCGCACCGCCCGAAGCCCGAGGGCTGGCACCCGGAGGCGTCGTACCACTTCGTCGACGACGTGGCGGCGGCGCTGACCCTGGCCCGTGAGCTCGCGGGCGAGCGCAACGTCGCGGTCGCGGCGGGCGACGTCGGCGGCCAGGCCTTCGCGCTGGGCCTGGTGGACGAGGTCGCCATGGACGTCGTGCCGGTGGTGTTCGGCTCCGGCAAGCGCTACTTCGGGCCGGTCGACGGCCAGCACCTGCTGGAGGACCCCGACGTCGTCATCCGCGGCGACCGGGTGCTGCACCTGCGCTACCGCGTGCGCCGCTGACTGATTCGACGCCTGGGCGTAGTGTTCGGCGGGCATTCTCGGTCGCCGGCGGACGTGACGTACGCCGGCCAGCACCCTGGGGGACTCGTGCGACGGCTGCTGGTCGCTCTGCTGCTCGTGCCACTGCTGGCTGCCCAGGGCTGCCTGTCTGCGGGGGCGGACGACGCCGCGGTCCAGGGGAGCCCGGCCCGGCGATCGGACGCGGCCGACGTGCTCACCGACCCGTCGTCGTGGACGGTCGCGAAGCCCGCCTTCGACGAGGCCGCGACGTCGACGTACGACTCCGCCGAGCTCGAGCAGGCGGTGGCGCTGGCGACGCACGTGACGCAGACCGCCACGTTCCGCACCGACCTGATGCCGTCGCACTACGCCCAGCCCGAGGAGCTCACGTTCGTCGACGACGTGATGACCGCGGCCTGCCGCACGCGCTGGGAGCGCACCGTCCGGCGTGGGCTGGCCGCGGGTGCCACCCAGAAGCAGATGGACGCCGTGTCCGTGATGGCGTTCTGGAGCCTGGGCAACGACACCTGGCACCTCCGGTCGGAGCTGAAGCCGCGGGCGGTCGACCAGCGCATCGACACCACGACTGTGACGGCCCCGGAGAGGGTCGGCGGCCGCCTGCTCTCGGTCACCCAGACGGCCAGTGCCGACGTCCACTTCTGGATCTCGGGCGACCCACGCCTGGTGCGGCTCTCGAAGACGATCACCTACTTCCTCGTCCGGGACCCGGCTGTCGGCTCGGGCGACGACGAGGCCGACCCGTGGGGTTCCTGGCGCGTGGAGGCGTTCGACGGGCGCGTCGAGTATGGCGACCCGAGGCCGGACCCGCCGGCGGGTGACGAGGCGCGACGTACGGTCGGACCATGGACTACACACGACTGGGCACCTCGGGACTGAAGGTCAGCCGGATCGCGCTCGGCTGCATGAGCTTCGGCGACACGCTCGCACGGCTTCAGCGAGTGGGCGCTCGACGACGACGCGGCCGAGCCGATCTTCCGGCAGGCCGTCGAGCTCGGCATCACCTTCTGGGACACCGCGAACGTCTACAGCTTCGGCACCTCGGAGGAGATCGTCGGCCGCGCCATCACGAAGTACACCCGCCGCGAGGACGTCGTGCTCGCCACCAAGGTGTTCTTCCCGATGCACGACGGGCCGGGCGGCTCGGGCCTGTCCCGCAAGGCGATCATGGAGCAGATCGACGCCTCGCTGACCCGGCTCGGCACCGACTACGTCGACCTCTACCAGATCCACCGCTTCGACCCGCACACCCCGGTCGAGGAGACGATGGAGGCGCTGCACGACGTGGTGAAGGCCGGCAAGGCCCGCTACCTCGGCGCCTCGTCGATGTGGGCCTGGCAGTTCTCGAAGATGCAGTACGCCGCCGACCTGCACGGCTGGACGCGGTTCGTCTCCATGCAGAACCAGTACAGCCTGCTCCAGCGCGAGGAGGAGCGGGAGATGTTCGGCCTGCTCGCCGACCAGGGCGTCGGGCAGCATCCCGTGGAGCCCGCTGGCCAAGGGCCGGCTGGCCCGCCCGTGGGGCGAGCAGACCAAGCGCTCGGAGAACGACCCGATCGGGCAGCGGTACGTCGACGAGGGCAACGCCCCGATCGTCGGCCGCGGTCGAGCAGGTCGCCGAGGCCCGCGGCATCCCGATGGCCCAGGTCGCGCTGGCCTGGGTGCTGAAGAACCCGTCCGTCGTGGCGCCGATCGTCGGCCCGACCAAGGAGCACCACCTGCCCGACGCGGTCGCGGCGCTCGACGTCGACCTGACCGACGACGAGGTCAGCGCCCTCGAGGAGCACTACACGCTGCGCGCGCCCAGCGGCTACTGACCCCGGCGCCGTCGTACGGCGGAGTAATGAGGTGCCACGGAGGCCGTGACGGCGGCACCATGGGACGGTGCCCGACATCGTGGCCTTCCGGCTGTGGCCGCCGATCGCGATCGGGTCGCCCCTGCTGGTCGGGCTGCTCGTCACCCGGCTGTGGGGCGACCCGTTCGGGCTGCCTGCCGCCGCGGTGCCGGTCGGGGTGGTCCTGGTGGCCTTCTTCGCGGTCTGGAACGGCTGGTCGCTGTACCTCTTCCGGCGGCACCGCACGGGCCTGCTCCCCGGCCAGGCGACGCAGGCGATGATCCTCGAGGGGCCGTACGCCCGCTCGCGCAACCCGCTCTACCTCGGCCTGCTGGTGCTCTACCTCGGGCTCGCCCTGCTGGCGCCGTCGGTGTGGGCGCTCCTGCTGTTCCCGGTCGCGGTGGTGCTGGTCGACTGGGGCGCGGTCCGTCCGGAGGAGCGCTTCCTGCGGCAGCGCTTCGGTCCGGCGTACGACGAGTACGCCGGGCGGGTGCGGCGCTGGATCTGACCGTGCGGGCACTGCGTCCCCGGGCGTTCCGCACGTAATAGCTTTCCTGGTGGCCTCTGGTGGGACATATCGTGCGGAACGCCGGAGGAGTACGTCGCCCCTCCCGGCGGAAGGGAGTCCCGTGAGCCCGAGGTACGACCGCACGTCGGGACCGGTGGTGGTGCAGTACGCCCAGCTCCTGCTCGCCTGCACGGTGCTCGGCGTGGGCGTCGCCCTGCTGCTGGAGGCGGCGCTGGGCTCGGACGGGTACTCCACCCTGGTCAACGGCCTCACGATCGTCTCCGGGCTGGAGTTCTGGCAGCTCAACATCGTGGTCGGGGCCGTCTTCGTCGGGCTGGCCTGGGTGCGCGGCACCCGTCCCGGCCCCGGAACGCTCGTGCAGTGGTTCTTCGTCGGGGTGGTGATCTCCGCGGTGATGGCCTGGATCCCCGACGTCGGGTCGATGCCGGTCCGGGTGGCGATGCTCGTCGGCGCGCTGGCGCTGATCACGGTCGGGGTCGCGGGGTACCTCGCCAGCGCGACCGGCGCCGGCCCGGCCGAGGCGATGGCCCTCGCGTGGGACCCGCCGGTGCCGTTCCGGTGGAGCTACAACCTGGTGCAGTTCGGCGGGGCGCTGGTCGGGTGGGCGCTCGGCGCCGCGGTGGGGCCGGGCACGGTCGTGGTCTTCCTGCTGCTCGGCCCGGCGGTCGACGTGTTCCGGCGGGCCTTCCCGACCCTGGAGCGCGCGCCGGTCCGGCCGGCCGCGAGACGACCGCCGGTGCCGGCCGCCCGCCGACCGTTGACGCCGTTCGGCCCAGAGCGGAATGGGCTGGCCGCCCGGCACCGACCGGCCTACCGTGCTGGCATGGGTGAGGTCATTCGGTTCCCGGACACCACGCCGGAGCGAGTCCCGGTCGAGCCGCTGTGGCGCGAGGTCGCCGGCGAGCAGCTGCGGGCCCGCCGCCGGGAGCGGGGCGAGCGCCTGGTCGACGTCGCCGACCGGGCCGGCGTCTCGCCGCAGTACCTCTCCGAGGTCGAGCGCGGCCTCAAGGACCCCTCCTCCGAGCTGCTCGCCGCGATCACCGTCGCGCTGGGCCTGACCCTCGGCGACCTGTCGTCGCGGGTGGCCCGTTCCGTCCCCCGCGGCCCGCTCTGCCTCGCCGCCTGAGCGCCGACCTGTCGCAGACTGACACCCCCGACCTGTCGCAGACTGACGCCCCCGGCGGCGCACGGCGCTGGATCACGCCGGCAGCGCGATCTTCCGCGAGTCCAGCACCGCGTCGACGATGCCGTACTCGACCGCGCCCTGCCCGGTCAGCACCAGGTCGCGGTCGGTGTCCTCCCGCACCTGCTCGGCGGTGCGGCCGGTGTGCCGGGCCAGGACCTCCTCGATCACCGACCGCACCCGGGCGATCTCCTCGGCCTCGAGGATGAGGTCCGGCACGGTGCCGCGGCCCTGCGCGACCGGCTGGTGCAGCACGATCCGCCCGTGCGGCAGGATCGTCCGGTGCCCCTCCGCGCCGCCCGCGAGCAGCACCGCCGCGGTGGCCGCGGCCTGCCCGACGCAGGTGGTCTCGATCGGGCACGACACGAACTGCATCGCGTCGTAGACCGCGAGCATCGCGGTGATCGACCCGCCGGGGGAGTTGATGTAGAGGCTGATCGGGGTCTGCGCGCTCTCCGACTCCAGGTGCAGCATCTGCGCGATCAGCACGTTGGCGACCCCGTCGTCGATCTCGGTGCCGAGGTAGATGATCCGGTCGGCCAGCAGCCGGCTGTAGAGGTCGACGGTCCGCTCGCCCCGCGGCGTCTGCGAGGTGACGTAGGGGATCGTGTAGCCGCTCATGCCCGCACCCCCAGCCCGGCGCGCCGCGGACCTGCGGGCGTGACCTCGTCGACGGTGCTGATCACCCGGTCGACGAACCCGTAGTCCCGCGCCTCGTCGGCGGTGAACCAGCGGTCCCGCCGCGAGTCGTGCTCGATGGTCGCCACGTCCTGGCCGGTGTCCCCGGCGATCAGCCCGAGGACGACGTCGCGGGTGTGCCGCAGGTCGTCGGCCTGGATCTCGATGTCGACGGCGGTGCCGCCGATGCCGGCCGAGCCCTGGTGCAGCAGGATCCGCGCGTGCGGCAGGGCGAACCTCTTGCCGGGGGCACCCGCCGACAGCAGGAACTGCCCGGCGCTGGCGGCCAGGCCCATGGCGAGTGTGCTGACGTCGTTGGGGATCAGCCGCATCACGTCGCGGATCGCGAGCATCGCGGGCACCGAGCCGCCGGGGGAGTTGATCCAGAGGCTGATGTCGCGGCGCGGGTCCTCGGCCGAGAGCAGCAACAGCTGGTGGCAGAGCCGGTTGCCGTTGACCTCCTCGAGGGCGGTGCCGAGCACGATGATGCGCTGGTCCATGAGCCGTCGGGTGAGGTCGTCGTCGATGCCGGACGGGAGTGTCGTGGTCGTCATGGGACCACGCTCCGGTCCGGCCCGGTGCCGGACAAGGGCGCGCTGCTCAGAGCGGATCCGCTGTGGGCGGACAGGCCCGATGGTCCGAGAGGAACTGGCTCGAAATCCGCTGGAGACGCAGCCATTACCTCTCGGACTGTCCAGCGGGACCAGTGAGCCCGGGCGCGAGGACGAAGGGCCCTACGCCCGGCGAGGTCCACGGAGCAAGGTGGGAGTGAGACTGGGAGGCAACCATGTTGGACATCGAGCCGCGCAAGATCCTCGTCGGTGTGGACGAGCTGGGCGACGTCGACGGCGTGCTGGAGTTCGCCGCCGCCGAGGCAGTACGCCGCCGGTGCGGCGTACATCTGATGCATGCGGTGTTCGCCGGATCGGGCGGCTCCGGTGACTTCGCGGAGCTGTCGGTGAGCTCGGACAGCATGCAGCGGGCCGGCAGCGAGGTGCTGCTGGCCGGATCGCGGCAGCTCGAGCACATGCTCGGCGAGGACCTGACGGTCACCACCGAGATCGTGCACGGACCTGCCGTCCACGAGCTCGTCGAGGCCAGCCAGCACGCCTGCCTGGTCCTCCTGCAGCGACGACCGCGCACCGGGATGAACCGGTTCGGCCTGCTGGGCGTCGTCAACGGCGTCGCGGCCCGGGCCGCCGTACCCGTGGTCGTGGTCCCGTCGTCCTGGCGCCGCTACCGCGAGCACCCGCCCGTTGTGGCGGTCGGCATCGACGAGCCCGAGGTGTCGGGCCCGCTGGTCAGCGCCGCTCTCGAGCTGGCCCGCGAGTGGCACGCCGACCTGCACCTGGTGCACGCGCGCCCCAGCGGCCTGCGTCACGAGGAGGAGCGGGGCTGGTCCGAGGAGGAGGCCACGGAGCGGATCACCGCGGCGATGGAGCGCGACTTCGCCGACCTGGCGGCGGAGTACCCCGACGTCCGGGTCGTGCCCTTCGTCCACCACGGGGAGCCCGAGGACGCCCTGATCGTCGAGGGCGACACCGCCTCCCTGATCGTGGTCGGTCGGCACCACCGCCAGCACGCGATGTCGCCGCACCTCGGGTCGACCGCCCGCGCGGTCCTGTCCGGCGCGTCGTGCCCGGTGATGATCGTGGAGCCGGGCGAGCTCGCCGAGGTCAACGCCCCGCCAGCAGCCGATCAGCGAGCCGGCTGAGCGCAGCGAGGGTCGGGCCGTCGGTGACCCGGCCGCCGTCGACCTTGAGCACCACCTGGCCGATCGACAGCGTGTGCAACGGAGTCGCGCCCATCATCGTCAGCACCGCCGCCAGGCCGTCGGCCGCGAGCTCTCCGCCCTTCCAGCCGGGGGACGCGGTCACCACCGCGGCCGGCCGGTCGAACACCGCCTGCGAGCCGACCAGCCAGTCCAGGCCGTTCTTGAGGAACCCCGGGTAGCCGCGGGCGTACTCCGGTGACACCACCACCAGCCCGCGCGCCGACTCCGCCGCGGCGCGGAACGCGTGGACGGCCTCCGGGAGGACCGCCGCGCCGTCCTCGGCCGGGTCCAGGTCGGGGTTGTACGCCGGGAGGGTGGCGAGCCCGGTCCAGGTGACCTGCTCGGCGCCGCGGTCGCGCAGGAGCGAGCCGAGCGCATCGAGCACGGTCCCGGAGTGGCTGCCGGTGCGGAGGCTGCCGTGGAGGGCGAGGAAGGTGTCCACGGGAGCGGCAACTCCGGGGAGCCGGGCCGCATTCCGGGGCGTCGACCTGGCCGGAAATGAAAGTGCCCCGCAGGCGTCTCGGGTCACCTGCGGGGCACGACCCATACTGCAACATCGATCAAGGCCTTGTCTCGGCTTTCGCCACAACGAATTTCATCGGTCTAGGCCATTTCCACGGGCGAGGTCGCCCGTGCGCCCCGTCTCGAGTCCGGATTTCGTCGTGAAACCGCCGAATACCGTCGAGATCGACGGTCGTCAGGCGTGGAACCGCTCGTTCGGCACGACGACGGCTCGTCCGTCGACGGCACCGATGCGCAGCTGCTCGTAGGCGTGGGTCGCCTCGTGCAGCCCGAAGCGCGAGATCTCGGCGTGGAGCAGGCCGCGGGCGCCGAGGTCGAGGACCTCGGCGAGCTCGGCCCGGTTGCCCCAGTAGGTCGTCTGCACGCTCGCCTCGTAGGGCAGGCCGAAGAACGAGACCGGCAGGGTCCCGCCGCCGAGCCCGACGATGGTCAGGTCGCCCAGCTGGCGCAGGCCGGCGGCGGCGAGGGCGAGGGTCTCGTCCGAGCCGACGCAGTCGATGACCACGTCGGCGCCGAGGCCGCGGCTGGCCTCGCGGATCTCCGCCGCGGCGTCCGCGCCCGGTGCCAGCACCAGGTCGGCGCCGCTGCGCTTGCCGAGCTCCCGCGCGGTGTCGCGCGGGTCGACCGCGACGATCCGCGCCGCGGTGGTGGCGCGCAGCACCTGCACGGCCATGTGGCCGAGCCCGCCGATGCCGATGACCACGGCCGTCGAGGTGGGCCCGAGCTTCTCCCGCGAGCGACGGACCGCGTGGTACGGCGTGAGGCCGGCGTCGGTGAGCGGCGCGGCGTGCACCGGGTCGATCCCGTCGGGGAGCGGAGCAGGTGCCGGGCGCTGGGCACCAGCAGGTACTCCGCCATCCCGCCGTCGAGCCCGAGCCCGCCGCCGCCACCGGGGACCGGGGCCAGGTCGGGCCGGTCGCAGTAGGTCTCGAGCCCGGCCAGGCAGCGCTCGCAGGAGCCGCAGCCCCACGCGCCGACCACGGCCACCGGCTCGCCGACCTCGTAGCCGGTCACGCCGGCGCCGAGCGTGTGCACCCAGCCGGCGTTCTCGTGGCCGAGCGTGAACGGCGGTGCCCACGGCAGGGCGCCGTCCTCGAACTCGTGCATCAGGTGCAGGTCGGAGTGGCAGGCGCCGGCGCCGCCGACCTGGACGAGGACCTCACCGGGCCCGGGCTCCGGGACCGGCACGTCCTCGAGGACGGGCTCGCTCTTCCAGGCGTTCAGTCGCAGGGCCTTCATGTCTCGCTCCAGGGTCGGGTGATGGGCTTCCCCACCAGACTGGTGCGCCCGCTCGACGAAGGCAGGAGGCGAGGGACCCGCCGGCGCGGGCCACAGGTCCCCGGGACCGGAGGGCGCGCGGTGCTCAGCGGTACCGGCTGATGACCTGGGGGTCCTGCTCGTCCCACCCGCGCTCCGCGATGAGGCCCCAGCAGTCGGGGCGCGAACCGTCGGTGTCCGTGGTGCCGTAGTCGTCGGACAGCTGGCGGGCGGTCAGCACGCGGCCCGCGAACCGACGGTGCGAGGAGTCGGCGGCCAGGGCCGCCACCCCACGTGCGACGTAGGCCGGGGACTCCGAGATCGCGAAGCCGGGCGCCGTCCGCAGGCCTCGCGCCAGGTGGCCTCGGTGACGCCGAAGTTCTCCAGCATGCGCTCCGAGCGGAGCCATCCCGGAGTCACGCCGAGCGCGGTGACCGGGTGGTCGGCGAGCTCGACGGCGAAGTTCTTCACCAGCCGGTCGACGCTCGCCTTGACGAAGTCGTAGTAGAACCCGACCCCGGCGCGGACGTCTCGCGTTGACCGCGCTGGTGCCGTCGGTCATCTCCACCAGCAGGCCGGCACCCGTCTCCAGCATCAGGGGCAGCGCGATCGAGCTCGTCACGATGTGCGTCTCCACGCCCATGCGCAGCATCCGCAGCCCGCCGGTCAGGTCGTGCTCCCACAGCGGCTGGTCCCACTGCGCGTAGCGGTCGCCGCCGAAGATGTCGTTGACCAGTACGTCGAGACGCCCGTGGTCCCGGCGGATGCGGTCGACAAGATCCCGCACGGCTCGTCGGCCTCGAGGTGGTCCACGCGCAGCCCGACGCCGTCCCCGCCGGCGGACGGCCATCAGGTCACCGGTCTCCTCGATGGTCTCCGGGCGGTCCATGTCCGACGGACCGCTGCACGCGACTGCTGCGCCCGGTGGCGTACACGAACGCGCCGGACCGCGCGAGCTCGACGGCGATGGCCCGACCGGCGCCGCGCGTCGCGCCGGCGACGAGCGCCACGCGCCCCGAGAGCGGACCTGCCATCGTGCTCACCTCCGAGATCGGTGGGCCTCAGAGGACCACGGTGCCGTACATCTCCCCGAGCGGGTCGGCGATCAGCTCGAGCCGCGCGCCGTCGGGGTCGCGGAAGTAGACCGAGACCTCGCTGTGCACCTCGTGCTCGATCCCGGCCTTCCGCAGGTTGTCGACCAGGTGCTCCCAGCGCTCGGGGTCCACCGAGATCGCCACGTGGTGCAGGCCGCCGAGGACCTCGGCGTACGGCCCGACCTCGAGCCCGGGGAAGTCGAAGAAGGCGAGCAGGTTGCCGTTGCCGATGTCGAAGAAGAAGTGCGACGACCCGGGGTAGTCGCGGTTCTCGATCAGCTCGGTCAGCGGGAACTCCAGCACGTCCTGGTAGAACCGCACGGTCCGCTCGACGTCGCTGCTGATCAAGGCGGTGTGGTGCAGCCCGCGCGCCGACGAGGTCGGCCGGTCCGGGGCGGGACGCAGGTGCTGCTCGCGGATGCGCTGCCGCTCGGCCTCGCGGGCGGCCGGGTCAGTGGGTGTCTCGGTCACCGCCCCAGCGTGCCACGTCCGGCGGGGTCTGGCGTGCGCTGGTCCGGACGACCTCAGGAGTTCTTGAGCAGCCGCAGCACCGCCCGCTCGGTGGCGCCGCGGAGCTCGTCGGGGTCGGTGTGCCGGCGCCGGGAGGACGGCGTGATCGTCACGCCCTGCTCGTAGAGCTCGATCACCCGCGGGTCGATGTAGGACGACCGGGCCACGGTCGGGGTGTTCCCGAGGTAGCCGGCCACCTCCTTCACCGCGCCGCTGATCGCCCGCCGCTGCGACGCCTGGGTGTCGCCGGGCTCCTCGGAGTCCGCGAGGGCGACCGCGGCCAGCACCGTGGCGTGCCAGGTGCGGAAGTCCTTCGCGGTGACCTCGAGCGCCGTCACCTGGCGGACGTAGTCGTTGACGATCGCCGGGTCCAGCCGCTTCCACAGCCGGCCGTCCTTGTAGGCCAGCAGCGCGTTGTCGGTCTTGCTGCGCCGCCGCCGCAGGATGTCGATCGCGGCCAGCACCAGGGCGTCGTCGATCTCGATGATGTGGTCGATGCCGGACTTGCCGGTGAACTCGAAGACCAGGGTGTCGCCGTGGCGGCGTACGTGCCGGCGCTCGAGGCTGGTCAGCCCGAAGCTGCCGTGCTGGTCGGTGTAGACGTCGTTGCCGATCCGGAAGTACCCCAGGTCCAGCAGGCGTACGGCGATCGCGGAGGCCCGCTCGCGGGTCATGTCCTCCACCGCGAGGTCGGTGAGCAGCCGGCGGCGTACCTCGGCGAGGACCCGCCCGAGCTGCATCACCCGCTCGTACTTGAGGATGTCGCGCCGGGCCCGCCAGTCCGGGTGGTAGAGGTACTGGCGGCGCCCGGCCTCGTCGGTGCCGACCGCCTGCAGGTGGCCGTTGGCGTACGGCGAGATCCACACGTCCTCCCACGCCGGCGGGATCACCAGGTCGCGGACCCGCTGCGCGTCCTCGTCGGGCAACCGGTTCCGGTCGGTGTCGAGGTAGACGAACCCCCGGCCGGCACGGCGGCGGGTCCAGCCCGGCATGTCGGGCGACGTGGTGCGCAGGCGGACCATGCTGGCGGTGCCCCTCTCGTTCTCGGGGCGGGGTAGTACCCAGCCGGCGCCGGTCCACGCGCCGGCGCTCGCAGCGCTGCTCGGTTCAGGACGCCGGCTCAGCCCCAGTTCTCGGCCTTCGTCAGGCAGAACGGGTGGCCGGACGGGTCGAGCAGGACCCGCCAGGTCTCCCCGGGCTGCGGGTCGGCCACCGACGCGCCCAGCCCGACCGCGTGCTCCTGCGCTGCGTCGAGGTCGGCCACCGCGAGGTCGAAGTGGAACTGCTTGCTGCCGTTCTCGTTCGGCCACGGCGGGGCGGCGTACCCCTCGACCCGGCCGAAGCCGAGCGCGTGGTCGGGCCCGGTGAGCATGGCGTAGTCCTTCTCGCTGTGGGCGACCTCCCAGCCCAGCAGGGCCGACCAGAAGGCGGCGGCCTGCTCGGGGTCGGCGCAGTCGAGGGTGACCATGGCCAGGCGTGCGGGAGGCGGTGCTCATCGGTTCTCCTTCGTCGGGGTGTGGCTGTCGGTCCAGCCTCCTAGGCTGGCGCCGTGGTGGATTGGACAAATGCGTCAGCGACCGCGCCGGCCCCCACGGCCACGCGGGCCGGGGTGCTGCGCCCCGACCAGCTCGCCGCGCACGTCCGGGTCGACCGGGCGGAGTGCGCCCCGGAGGTCGCCGCGTGGGTGGAGAACCACTGGTCCCTGCGCTGGGACCTGCCCGACGGCGCGACGTACCTGTCCTCCACGCTCCCGCACCCGGCCTGCAACCTCAGCGTCGAGCGCGGGGCGACCCGCGCCGAGGTCGGCGCCGACCCGGTCGTGGTGACCGGCGTGCCGACCCGCCGCTTCGACGTGACGGTCCGCGGCCGGGGCTGGGTGCACGGCGTGAAGTTCCGGCCCGGCGGCCTCGCCGCCCTGACCGGGGTGCACGCCGGCGACCTGCGCAACCGCACCGTGCCCGCCTCCGAGGTGCTGCCCGAGCCGACGGTGGCGGCGCTGCGGGCGCTCGGTCCCGGCACCAGCCTCGAGGACTGCCGCGAGATCGCCGACGACGCCCTGGCCCGGCTCGCCGGCGACCCCGACCCGGAGTACGACGCCCTGCTCGACGTGGTCGCCACCATGCTCGCCGACCGGTCGCTGGTGCGGGTCGCACAGGTCGAGAGCGCGTGCGGCCTCGGCACCCGCAGCCTCCAGCGGCTGTTCGCGCGGTACGTCGGCGTCAGCCCCAAGTGGGTGCTCGCGCGCTACCGGATGCACGACGTGGTCACCGCCCTCGACGAGGGGTACGACGGGTCGCTGGCCGACCTCGCCGCGCAGCACGGCTGGTTCGACCAGGCGCACTTCACCCGCGAGTTCACCCGGCTGGTCGGCGTCCCTCCCGGGGAGTACCGCCGGCACGTCTAGGGTCGTGCCCGTGACCTCGACGCACGAGCAGCCGTCCGACGACGCCCGGGCCTGGACCGAGCCCGGTGCCTGGCCGGTCGCCCCGGGCGTGCACCGGATCCCGCTGCCGCTGCCGATGGACGGCCTGCGCGCGGTGAACGTCTACGTGCTCGAGGACGACGAGGGCCTCACCCTCATCGACGGCGGCTGGGCGATCGAGGAGTCCCGGGCGCTGCTCGAGAAGTCCCTCGCCGAGATCGACCGCGGCCTGGCCGACATCACCCGCTTCCTGGTCACCCACGTGCACCGCGACCACTACACGCAGGCGGTGACCGTACGCCGCGAGTTCGGCTCGCACGTCAGCCTCGGCCTCGGCGACAAGCCGACGCTCGACCTGATCCTCGAGCCGGGCGCCTCGACCGCCGACCCCCACGTCGCCATGCTGCGCGACGCCGGGGCCACGAGGATCGCGGACGCGTGGGCGAAGTTCAGCGCGAAGGCGACAGCCCGACGTCTCGATGTGGGAGTACCCCGACGCCTGGCTGTCCGGCGACCACGAGATCCCGGTCGGCGCGCGGGTCCTGGACGCCGTGCACACGCCCGGGCACACCCAGGGGCACTTCGTGTTCGCCGACCGCGCGGCCGGGCTGATGTTCGCGGGCGACCACGTGCTGCCCCGGATCACGCCGTCGATCGGCTTCGAGCCGGTGCTGGCCGACCAGCCCCTCGGCGACTTCCTCGGCTCGCTGGCCAAGGTCCGCGCGATGCCCGACCTGACCCTGCTGCCGGCCCACGGCCCGGTCGCGCCCTCCACGCACGCCCGCATCGACGAGCTCGTCGCCCACCACGACCGGCGCCTCGACCTCTGCCGGGCAGCCGTGCAGGCCGAGCCCGGGACGGCGTACGACGTGGCCCGCCGGCTGACCTGGACCCGGCACGAGCACGCGCTCGACGACCTCGACCTGTTCAACGCGGCGCTGGCCACGCTGGAGACGAAGGCGCACCTCGAGCTGCTGGTCGCGCGCGGCGAGATGAGCCGGGCGCCGTCCGACGGCGGGTTCCTCTACGCGCCCGGTGGTTGAGGAGGGCCGAGGAACGAGGCCCGTCTCGAAACCACCGGGCGTCACACGAGGGCGGAGCGCCCGCGCTTGGCCAGCTGGTCCGCGACGATGACCCGCTGCACCTCGCTCGCGCCCTCCCAGATCCGCTCGACCCGCAGCTCGCGGAAGAAGCGCTCGGCGACGTTCTCGCGCATGTAGCCGCGGCCGCCGAAGACCTGCACGGCCCGGTCGGCGACGCGGTTCGCCATCTCGGAGGCGTAGAGCTTCACCATCGAGCAGCGCGCGTGCAGCACCTTCGTGTCGGCGCCCTCGTCGATCGAGCGTGCGGTCTCGTAGGTCATCGACCGGGCGGCGAAGAGCTCGGTCAGGCTGTCCGCGAGCATCCCCTGCACCAGCTGGCGCTCGATCAGCGGCTGCCCGCCGACCAGCCGCTGCTTCGCGAAGGCGGTGGCCTCGTCGACCAGTCGCTCGGCCGCACCGAGGCAGCGCGCCGCGACCATCAGCCGCTCGAAGCGGAACCACTCGTAGACGAACGACATCCCGTCCGCCTCGCTGCCGACCAGGTGCGTGGCCGGGACCCGCACCCCCTCGAAGGCGACGATCGGGTGGGCGTGCCCCAGCGTGTGCGTGTACGTCGGCGTGCGCACGACGCGCACCCCGGGGGTGTCCTTGTCGAGGACGAACAGCGCCTGGTCGCCGGCGTGCGGACCGGTGGTCAGCACGGCCTGGAAGAAGACGTAGTCGGCCTCGTTGTACGACGTCACGTGCCACTTCACTCCGTCGAGGACGTACTCGTCGCCCTCGCGGCGGGCGGTGGCGGTGAGGTCGGAGACGTCGGAGCCGGCGCCCTCCTCGGTGATCGCGTAGCACTCGGCCCGCTCGCCGCGCACGGTCGGCAGCAGCCAGGTCTCGCGCTGGTGGTCGTTGGCGACCGCGGGCCACCAGGACGGAGGGGTCGCGCAGCACCACGCGATGCCGTTGGTCACCCGGCCCACCTGCTCCTGCACCAGCACCTGCTGGAGCGACGTACAGCCCGCGGCCGCCGACGGAGACCGGCATGTTGGTGGCGAAGAGCCCGAGCTCGATCGCCCGCTCGTGGTGCGCCTTCGTCACCTCGTGGGGGAGCGTGCCGTCGTGGGTCTCGGCCTCGAGCTCGAACCCGATCAGCTCGTCGGTGAAGGCGCGCGCCCGGCGCTGGAGGTCGAGGTCCTCGGGGGTCAGGCCGTACATCGGGGTCCTCCGCCTCACGGTCATTGACTGACTGTTCAGTCTATGCGACGCTCGACGACGTGACCAGCGCCTGGCCGCGGACCGCCGACGCCGTCGTCGTGGGCGGCGGGACCATCGGCGCGTGGTGTGCGTGGTTCCTCCGCGAGGCCGGGCTCGCCGACGTCGTCCTCGTCGAGCAGCGCACGCTCGGGGCGGGTGCCAGTCCCCGCGCCGCCGGCATGGTCCGGGCGCAGGGCGGCACCGAGGCCGCCGTACGGCTCGGGCTGTTCAGCCGGGACTTCTACGCCGGCCAGCAGGAGCGGCTCGGCATCGACTCCGGCTTCGTCGCCCAGGGCTACTTCATGCCGTGCTTCTCCGAGCGCCGAGGTGGTCGAGGCACACGCCCGGATCGCGATGCAGCAGGCGCTCGGCCTCGACGTGCGCTGGGTGGAGCCCGACGAGCTCGACGACATCAACCCGGCGATGGCCGCGCGGGCAGACGATGGGCGGCTCCTACGCCCCCGGCGACGGGTACATCGACCCGCCGCGCAACGTGCTCGCCTACACCGCGGCCCTGTTCACCTCGGGTGTCCGGGTTCTCGAGCGCACCGCATTCACCGGCCTGCTCCGCGACGGGGACCGGGTGACCGGCGTCGCGACGACAGGCGGAGGGATCGCCACGGATCGCGTCGTGCTCACCGGCGGGCCCACCCTCGCCGCCGTGGGCCGGGCGGCCGGCGTACGCATCCCGGCCGGAGGCGCCCGGCACCAGGTCGTGGTCACGCAGCCTCACGAGGACCTGGTGCCGGACCGCCTCCCGATGGTCTTCGACGTCGCCTCGGGGATCTACTGGCGGCCCGAGGAGGGCGGGGTGCTCTGGGGGATGAGCAACCCCGAGGAGCGGCCGGGCGAGGCCGCCGAGTTCGACTGGGCCTACTACGACAAGGTCCGCGGGCGGATCGCGGCGCTGCTGCCGGCCACCGCCGACCTGGGCCTGCGCAAGGCCTGGTCGGCGACGATCGACTACACCCCCGACCACCTGCCGATCCTCGGCCCGCTGCTCGCCGAGGGCGGGCCGGTGTCCGGCACCGTCGTCGCCGCCGCCGGCGGCCACGGGATGATGTGGGGGCCGGGCGTCTCGAAGGCCGCCGCCGACCTGGCCGTGGCCGGCGCCACCGACGTCGTCGACGTCACCGACCTCGGGCTGGACCGGTTCGACGAGCACGGCCGGAGCCGGCTCGCGCCCGACCCGATCGCGCTGCCGTTCCCGGAGACCGCGACCTGACCGCCCGCGTCCCGGCTAGCGGCGCACGACGAGGGCGTCCACGGCGACCACCCCGTCCGGACCGACGACCAGCGGGTTGACGTCGACCGCCTCCACGAGGTCGCCGAGCTCGTGGGCCAGCCGGGAGAACGCGACCACCGCGTCGACGAGGGCCTCGGCGGCGAGGGCGGGCTGGCCGCGGTGCCCGGCCAGGAGCTCCGCGAGGCGCAGTCGCGCGACCAGGCCGGCCGCGCGCTCGCCGTCGACCGGGGGCAGGGCGACCGCCCGCTCCGCCAGCAGCTCGACCAGCGAACCGCCGGCCGCCACCAGGACCAGCGGGCCGAGCAGCGGGTCGCGCCACAGTCCCAGCGCCACCTCGACCCCGGCCGGCACCTCGGGCTGCACCGAGCACCGACGGGCCGAGCCGGCCGGCGAGGTCGGCGTACGCCGCGGCGACGGCGGCCGCGTCGGTGAGGTGGAGGCGGACGCCGTCCACGTCCAGCTTGTGGTGGACGTCCGGGGCCGCGGTCTTGAGGACGACCGGGTAGCCGGCGGCCGTCCGCCGCCGCGACCGCCGCGTCGGCGTCCTGCACGTCCGGGTCGTCACCACCGGTACGCCGTAGTCGGCGAGCAGGGCGAACGGGTCGACGTCCCCCGCCCGGAGCCGCGCGGACCAGCGCGCCCGCCGGGCTTCGTCGACGACGGCCTCGGGGAGAGTCGGGCGGGTGGCGTGGTCGAGCAGGTGGCCCAGCGCACGCAGGCCCGGAACGCGTCCCCTCCAGCACGGGGATCCCGCGCGTCCGCAGCTCGGCCGCGAGCGGCCCGTCGATCGCGGAGGAGAGGTTCGTCAGCACGGCCACCGGCTTGTCGGTGTGGTCGAGCAGGGCGGCCAGGGCCTTGGGGAAGGACTCGTCCCCGTCGTACTCCGGGACGAGGTCGACGGCGAGCGCCACGACGTCGACCGCGGGCTCGTCGGCGAGCGTGGTCAGGCAGTCGGCCAGCAGCCCCTCGGTGTCGTTGCCGGTGCCCCACACGTCGAGCGGGTTGGTCGGTTCGAGCCCGGGGTCGAGGAGCGCGGCGAGTCGCTCGGTGGTGGTCGTCGACAGGGGTGCGAAGGGGACGCCGAGCCGCTCGGCCACGTCGGCGGCCAGCACGCGCTCGGCCCCGGAGTCGTGCACCGTGGCGATGCCTCCGTGCCGGCGGCGAACCCGGCGTCCGATCGCGAAGCACTCGAGGCTGTCGGCGAGCTCGCCGAGGTCCTCGACCCGGTGCACGCCGTACGCCGCGAACAGCGCCTCCCACCCGGCGTCCGAGCCGGCCACGGCGCCCGAGTGCGCGTCGACGAGCGTCCGCCCCCGGGTCGACGTACCCACCGTGAGCGCGACCACGGGAAGGTCGCGGTCCGCGGCATCGGCGAGCACGGCGCGCATGCCGTCCGCGTCCCGCAGTGTCTCGAGCACCAGGCCGACGACGCGGGTCTCCGGCAGCGAGAGCGCGTAGGCGAGGTGGTCCGCGGTGGTGGTGACCAGCTCCTGGCCGGAGGAGACGACGAGGGAGTACTCCAGGCGACGGTGGGTGCGCAGCATCGCCGAGAACACCGAGCCGGAGTGGGTGACCAGCGCGATCGGACCGGCCGGCAGCGGGTCCCGCTCGAGGTAGCCGATCGCGCGCACGCCCCGCACCGCGTTGACGAAGCCCATGCAGCCACCGCCGCAGATCTCGAGCCCGTCCGCTGCGGCGACCAGCTCGTCGCGGAGGCCGTGCGCGGCGCCGTACACCACGGCGCCGCCGTCGCCCCGTCCGGACGCGAGCCGCACCTGCTCGACGAGGGCGTGGTCGGGGACGCCGAGCAGCACCAGGTCGACCGGCTCCGGTACGTCGGCCAGGGTCGGCAGGCAGGGCTGCCCCAGCACCTCGGTACGGGCCGGGTTGACCAGCCAGGTGCGCTCGATACCGGGGCTGCGCAGCACCTCGGTCGTCATCCGCCAGCCGAAGGAGTCGGGTCGCTCGCTGGCGCCGACGACCGCCACCGTGCGGCCCTCGAGCATGCGGCGCAGCCGCGGACGGACGGGGGGTCGGGTCACCGGCCCACCGCGCCGGGGAGCAGGATCGCACCGTGCCCGAGGGCCCGCTGGGTCATCGCGATCACCCCGCCCTGGTGGTCCGGTGGTCCTGACTGACTGTTCAGTCTAGGGGCGTGCTACGGTGCGCGACAAGGACTCGGGTGACGGATTCGGGGCGACGGATTCGGAGGTCTGTCGGGTGACCGACGTGAAGCAGCAGGGCGAGGCCGTCGCGGATGCGCGACGCGACCAGATGCTCCTCGCCGCGGCCCATCTCATCGCCGAGCGCGGCTTCTCCGACACCCGGATCGCCGACGTCGCCGAGCGGGTCGGCGCCAGCCCGGCCCTGGTCATCTACTACTTCGGGACCAAGGACAGCCTGCTCACCGAGGCGCTGCGCTGGTCGGAGCGCTCGTTCTACGCCGCGGTCGAGGAGATGCTCCAGGAGACCCCGTCGCTGCGGGCCAGGATCGAGAACCTCGTCGAGGCCTGCCTGCCCGAGTCGAAGGACGTGCCGGACGACTGGGGTCTCTGGTTCGACCTGTGGGCGCAGGCGTTCCGGCACCCCGAGGTCAAGAAGGACCGGGCCCAGCTCGACGAGCAGTGGCGCGCGCTGATCGCCCGGGTGGTCGAGGCGGGCATCGCCGCCGAGGAGATCGCGAAGGTCGACGTGCAGGCCTTCACGGTCATGTGGGCCGCCCTGCTCGACGGGCTGGTCGTGCAGGTCGCGCTCGAGGACCCGGTCGTGGACGTGGCGATGGCGAAGCGGGTCGCGCTCGGTGTCGCCGTCAAGGAGCTCGGGCTGTCCTGACCGGTCCGCTTCGTCAGGACACCAGCACCCGCAGCGCCGACGGCGAGACCCGCACCTGTACGCCGGAGCCGGTGACCAGCCACTCCGGCGGCTCGCCCCGGTGGTTGGCGACCTCGGCCTCGACCCGGAGACCGTCGCAGTCGAGGACCACGCCGGTGTGGGCGCCGCGGAAGACCAGCGCCTCGACCCGGCCGGACAGCAGGTTGGCGACGTCGCCGGCGGCGTCGCGCGGACTCGCCGCCGGGAAGACCTCGACCCGCTCCGGACGCACCATCACCCGTACGTCGTCACCGACCGCCGGCGCGTGCTCGCAGGTGCCGACGGCGAGGTCGTGGGAGTCGACCCGGCAGACCCAGCCGTCGGGCCGGACCTCGGTGACCGTCGCGGGGAACAGGTTCGTGGACCCGAGGAAGCTGGCGACGTACGCGCTGGCGGGCTGGGAGTAGACCTCGCTCGGCGTACCCACCTGCATCACCCGGCCCTGGGACATGACCGCGAGCCGGTCGGACATCGTCAGCGCCTCCTCCTGGTCGTGGGTGACGTAGACGAACGTGGTCCCGATCTCGCGCTGGAGCAAGCGCAGCTCGATCTGGAGCTGCTTGCGCAGCTTGGCGTCGAGGGCGCCCATCGGCTCGTCGAGCAGCAGCACCATCGGCTGGAGGACCAGCGCCCGGGCGAGCGCCACGCGCTGCTGCTGGCCGCCCGAGAGCTGGTAGGGCTTGCGCTTGGCGTACGCGCCCATCTGCACGTGGTCCAGCGCGTCGGCGACGCGTCGCCGTGCCTCCTGCTTCGTCGTCCGCTGGTAGCGCAGGCCGAAGGCGACGTTGTCCTCGACGTCGAGGAACGGGAACAGCGCGTAGGACTGGAAGACGGTGTTGACCGGACGCTTGTGCGGGGCGATCTCCGCGAGGCTGCGGCCGTCCACGTGGATCGCGCCGGAGTCCGGTTGCTCGAACCCCGCGATCATCCGCAGCGTCGTGGTCTTGCCGCACCCGGACGGACCGAGCAGGGAGAAGAACTCGCCGTCGCCGATCTCGAGGTCGATGCCGTCGACGGCCACCTCGTCGCCGAACGTCTTGGTCAGCCCGCTCAGCGAGACGGCGCCCGTCATCCGGCGCCCTGCGCGCCGAGGCGACCGGCCAGGTGGTCGCAGTTCGCGACGAAGCGGTCGACGTCCTCCTCGGTGTGCTGCACCGAGACCAGCCACTGCTCGACCTTGCCCCAGGGCGGCAGGAACGCGCCGCGGTTGGCCTGCACCAGCCAGTGGGCCTGCCCGTAGCGCCCGTCGAGCCGGAGGAAGTCGCGGAAGTCGCGGATCGGGTCGGGGAGGAACGACACGCAACCCTTGGCGCCCGCGGTCACCACCCGCCAGGGCATCCGGTGGCGGTCCACGACGTCCTGGAGCCCGCCGGACATCCGGTCGCGGAGCCGGTCGAGGTGCGCGTACGCCGCCGGGGTGAGCACCTCGGTCAGCATCGCCCGGGCGGCGGCCATGGCGAGCGGGTTGCCGTTGAAGGTGCCGACCTGCTCGTAGGTGCCGTCGGCGATGAGGGACATGACCCGCTCGCTGCCGCCGATGGCCGCGGTCGAGACCCCGCCGCCGATCGCCTTCGCCAGGCAGACCAGGTCGGGAGTGACGCCGACCATCCGGGTCACCCCGCCCGGCCCGACGGTCAGGCCGGTCTTCACCTCGTCGAAGGCCAGCAGCGCGCCGTGCCGGTGCAGCAGGTCCCGGAGGTCGCGGAGGTAGCCCTCGACGGGATGGATGATCCCGGCGTTCATCATCACCGGCTCCACGATCATCCCCGCGACCTCACCGGGATGCTCGGCCAGCACCCGTTCGACGGCGTCGAGGTCGTTGAACGGGACCACGGTGACCAGGTCCATGATCGCGCTGGGGATGCCGCTGTTGTCCGCCACGTTGTGCGGCCGGTCCGCGGGACCGATGTCGTCGTCGGCCTCGGGCAGCACCGACACCTCCACCGAGTCGTGGTGCCCGTGGTAGCCGCCCTCGACCTTGAGGATCCGGTCGCGGCCGGTCGCGGCGCGCATCAGGTGGACCGCGTCCATCGTGGCCTCGGTGCCCGAGTTCGCGAACCGCCACAGCGGCTGGTCGAACCGCTCGGCGAGGTTCTCCGCGACGACGATCGCGTCCTCGGTCGGCTGGGCGAAGTGGGTGCCGCGGGTCACCCGGTCCTGCACCGCCGCGACGATGGCGGGGTGCGCGTGGCCGGCCAGGGACACGCCGTACCCGCCGTGGAAGTCGGAGTACTCGACCCCGTCGACGTCGTAGATCTTCGGACCGCGCCCGTGGCTGATCCACACCGCCTGCGGCTCGGCGATCTGCCAGTTCGACGTGGCGGCGCCGGCCAGCGCGCGGGCCCGGTCGCGGAAGGCGCGGCTCTGCGGCTGGCGCGCCAGGAAGGTCTCGGTCTCCTCCTCGATCAGCGCGTCGAGCGCCTCGGACAGCATCGTGGCGGTGGCGGTCATC
The DNA here is from genome assembly GCA_963721775.1 of uncultured Actinomycetota bacterium. Lineage (GTDB taxonomy): Bacteria > Actinomycetota > Actinomycetes > Propionibacteriales > Nocardioidaceae > Nocardioides. The sequence goes on from CAVRMH010000028.1 coordinate 38,467, forward strand.
GGGGCTCCCGGCCGGTCGCGGAACGACTCTTCAGGTGAGGGATCAGGTCATTGACTGATTGTTCAGTCTATGCGACCTTGAGGATCGGGAACAAGGATCGGATCCCCGAGGGAGGGTCGATGCCGGAGCGCATCCCACCGTTCTCCGGCCGCTCGCAGGTGGCGCGTCGGTCTGTGCTCAAGGGCGGCCTCGCGGCCCTGGCCCTGGCGCCGCTCCTGCAGGCCTGCGGCGAGAGCAAGACGTCGTCCGGCGGCGGCACCGAGAAGATCCCGTCGCCCGACAACCCGATCACCTGGGAGCTCAGCAAGGCCAACCCGGCGATCGAGTCCGGGCTGCGGCCGGAGCCGGGCAGCACGCTGCGGATCTACAACTACTCCGACTACCTGTCGCCGCGGATGCTCAAGGACTTCGAGAAGAAGTACGACGTCGACATCCGGCTGTCGACGTTCAACGACGCCGACGAGGCGCTGACCAAGATCGCCTCGAAGAAGCTGAAGTTCGACCTGTACTTCCCGAGCTACGACTCGCTGGGCCGTCTCGTCCAGGCCGACCTGCTCCGGCCGCTGAACCACGACTACCTGCCCAACACCACCAACCTGTGGCCCGGCTTCCGCGACCCGTGGTACGACCGGGGCTCGCGCTACACCGTGCCGTACACGATCTACAGCACCGGCATCGGCTGGCGGACCGACATGGTCCCCGAGGACATCGGGGCGCTCGACAACCCCTACGACAGCCTCTGGGACACCGCCTACAAGGGGAACATGGCGGTCCTCGACGACTGGCACACCGCGATGGCGATGGTCCTGCTCCGCAACGGCCAGATGAACATCAACAGCACCGACCCGGACGACATCGCCATGGTCCGCACGCAGCTGCTCGAGCTGCGGGACACGATGAAGCCGAAGGTGACGATCGGGATGTACACCGAGCTGCCCGCCGGGCAGTACGGCCTGGCCCAGATGTGGTCCGGGGACGCGATCAACACCCAGTACTACCTGCCGGAGGGCAAGTCGGTCGACATCATGCGCTACTGGTACCCCGAGGACGGGAAGGGCGAGGTCGACAACGACCTGGTCGTCTGCCTGGCCCAGGGCAAGAACCCGGTGGCGGCGCACTTCTTCATCAACGACCTGATGGACGAGAAGATCGCCGAGACGAACTTCGGCTTCACCGGGTACCAACCACCGCTGACCGCCTTCACCCCCGAGACCCTGGTCAAGAAGGGGTACGTGCCGGAGAACCTCGCCCGCGCGGTGGTGACCGAGCAGGACTTCGAGACCGGTGTCCCGCTGCTGCAGCTGCCCGTGGCCGCGGATGCGGCGTACCACCAGATCTGGCAGGAGTTCAAGGCAGGTGGCTGAGCGGGGGGCGCGTCGGCGGACGCACAACCTGTGGCCGGCTCTCGCCATCCCCGGCATCGTCTGGATGGCCCTCCTGCTGGTGGCGCCGTTCTACGTCGTGCTCGCCATCCTGTTCGGCGACGTCGACCCGATCCTGCGCCAGCCGGTCCCGGTCTGGAACCCGTACTTCTGGGACTTCGCGCAGTTCGACTACGTCTGGCAGCACATCGTCGGGCAGGACGCCTTCTTCCGTCCCGCGCTGGTCCGCACCGTCGTGTACGTCGGGGTGTCCAGCCTGCTGTGCCTGCTCATCGCCTACCCGGTGGCCTACTACACGGCGCGGTTCGCCGGCCGCTGGAAGGGACTGCTGCTCGCCGCGCTGATCGCGCCGTTCTGGATCAGCTACATGATGCGGATGCTGGCCTGGGTGAACCTGCTCCAGACCGAGGGGCTGGTCAACAAGGCGCTGAGCCTGGGCGGGCTGCTCGAGGTCGACGTCAACTGGCTCGGTGGCCGGCCCGAGACCGTGGTCATGGGCCTGGTCTACGGCTACGTGCCGTACATGATCCTGCCGCTCTTCGCGGGCCTGGACCGGATGCCCGTCGCGACGCTGGAGGCCGCGCGCGACCTCGGCGCCAACCGGTGGGAGACGTTCCGCCGGGTGACCTGGCCGCTGAGCAGGCAGGCGGTGGTGGCCAGCGTCCTGGTGACCAGCGTGCCGATGCTCGGCGACTACTTCACCAACGACCTGCTGTCCGGCTCGCCGGACACCTCGATGATCGGCAACCTGATCAACAACTCGGTGCTCACCCCCGGCCAGACCGGGCAGGCGGGCGCCTTCGTCCTGCTGATCCTGCTGGTCTCGATCCTGCCGATGGTCGTCTACGTCCGCTACACCCGCAGCGCCGAGGACATCGCGTCATGACCACCCCACGCAAATGCTCGCTTCGCTCCGCTTTGCGCAGGGACCCCGAATGAAGCGGCCCCCGCTGGCACCGCAACCCGTGGCGCAGGCCGTGGGTGCTGATGACGATCACCTTCCTCTACCTGCTCTGGTCGCTGGCGCCGGTGCTGATCGCGGTGCTCTTCTCCTTCAACGCCGGGCGCTCGCGCACCAACTGGCAGGGCTTCTCGATGCGGTGGTACTACGGCGACCCGCTGCGGTCGGTGTGGCACGACGCGAGCCTGCACACCGCGCTCACCCACACCCTGCTGCTCGGGGTGCTCGCGACCGCGATCACCGTGCCGCTCGGCGTCGCACTGGCCCTGGGCCTGGATCGCTGGCGGGGCCGGATCCCCTCCGGCGCCGACGTCGTCGTGCTGATCTCGTTCGTGCTGCCGGAGATCCTGATCGCGGTCTCGCTGCTGTTCGTGGTCACCGTGATGACCACCCCGGTCGGGCTCGGCACCAGCGGGCAGGTGGTCGGCCTGGTGACCTACCAGCTGGCCTATCCGGTGGTCATCGTCCGCGCCCGGCTGCTCACGATCGGCGACGACTACGAGGAGGCCGCGGTCGACCTCGGCGCCTCGCCCGCCGGCGCCGTACGCCGGGTCCTGATGCGGATGCTGCTGCCGGCCATCTTCGCCAGCGCGGTCCTCGTCTTCGCCGACGTCATCGACGACTTCGTGATCGTGCGCTACCTCTCGGGCGACTCCTCGACCGAACCGGTGTCGGTGAAGGTCTACAACACCGCGCGGGCGGCGCCGACGCCTGCGCTCAACGCGCTCACCACGCTGCTGCTCCTCGCGTCCCTGCTCGCGGTGACCGGCGGCTACCTGCTCTACCGCTGGTTCGGGCGCGGACAGAAGGACGCCGGGAGGCTCGACGTGTTCACCGGCGAGGCGTAATCTTGAACAGCCGTTCAACCACAGGTGGAGGCCACTGATGCTCGTCACCGGAACCGTTCCCCCCGCACCCGTCGACGCCGAGCAGGTTCGTCGTGCCCTGGCGCCGTTCGGCTCCAGCCGGATGCTGCCGCGCGGCTCGTACCTCGACGAGGCCGTGCTGGCCTGGGAGCGCGAGCACTTCTTCGGCGGCTGGCAGTGCGTCGGCCGGTCCAGCGACGTCGCCTCGGGCGGGATGAGCGCGGAGTCCGTCGGCGAGTACGGCGTACTCCTGACCCGCGACGCGGACGGCGTGCTGCGCGGCTTCGAGAACGCCTGCCGGCACCGCGGCCACGAGCTGCTGCCGTGCGGAGGATCCCAGCAGACCAAGGCGATCGTGTGCCCGTACCACGCGTGGACCTACCGGCTCGACGGCAGCCTGGTCGGAGCGCCGGGGCACCGCGACGTGGAGCTCGACAAGGCGTCCCTCGGGCTGAAGCCGGTCGAGGTGCGCGAGTGGCACGGCTGGGTCTTCGTCGACCGCACCGGCCGCGGCCAGCCCTTCGAGGACCACATCGGCGAGCTCGAGGACGTCGTGGCGTCGTACGGCGCCGACGGACCTGGTCACCCCGGTCTCGCACGAGTACGACGTGGCGGCCAACTGGAAGGTGATCATCGAGAACTACCAGGAGTGCTACCACTGCTCGATGATCCACCCCGAGCTGTGCCGGGTCAGCCCGCCGGAGAGCGGGGAGAACATCGAGCGGGACGGCAACTGGATCGGCGGCTGGATGGACCTCCGCGACGGGGCGCAGACGATGTCGCTCGACGGCCGCAGCGGCGGCACCGCGATCGCCCGGCTCGACGAGCACGAGAAGCGCACGGTCATGTACGTCGCCGTGCTGCCGAACCTGCTGATCAGCCTGCACCCCGACTACGTCATGAGCCACCTGCTCACCCCGCTCACGCCCGACCGCACCCGCATCCGGTGCTCGTGGGCGTTCCCGGCCGACGTCGCGAACGCCGAGGGCTTCGACCCGGCGTACGCCGTGGACTTCTGGGACCTCACCAACCGCCAGGACTGGTCGGCGTGCGAGTCGGTGCAGCGCGGGATGAAGGCGCCGCACTTCGAGCCCGGTCCGCTGGCGCCGAGCGAGGACGGCGTCTACCACTTCGTCAGCTACGTGGCCCGGGCCTACCAGGGCACCGCCGCTGGTTGAGGGCGCGCGCCGCTGGTTGAGGAGGTCGCTCTCTGCGACCGTCTCGAAACCAAGGCCGCCCGGGCGAGTGGGCCGCTGAGGCGGTGTTGGTAGGTTGGCGACACAAGACAGGGGAGCCCTCCCCGACGGCGTCACGCCGTCCACGGAGAGCTGAGAGTGCGGATCCGCCGCAGACCCTCAGGACCTGATCCGGTTAGCACCGGCGAAGGGAGTCGGAATGTTCCGCCGTGCCACGGCAACCGCCATCACCACCGTCACCGCCCTCGCACTGTCCTCGTGCACCCTCGCGGCCGAGAAGTCGGAGGAGAAGAAGGACAGCGCGAAGCCCGGGTCGACCGTCGTGCTGGTCACCCACGAGTCCTTCGCGCTGCCGAAGAAGCTCCTCACGAAGTTCGAGACCGACACCGGGCTCAAGCTCGACGTACGCCCCTCCGGCGACGCGGGCGCGCTCACCAACAAGCTCGTGCTCACCCAGGACAACCCGATCGGCGACGTCGCCTACGGCGTCGACAACACCTTCGCGTCCCGGGCCCTCGACGAGGACGTGTTCGCGAAGAACGACCCGACGCTGCCCGACGGCGCCGACGCCTACGCGCTGGAGGACGGCGCCGACCGGCTGGCCCCGGTCGACCAGGCCTCGGTCTGCGTGAACGTCGACAAGCGCTGGTACGCCGCCCACGACCAGCGGCCGCCGCAGACGCTCGACGACCTGACCGACCCGGCGTACAAGGACCAGCTGGTGGTCCCCGGCGCACCGACCAGCTCGCCGGGCATGGCCTTCCTGCTGTCGACGATCGCGGCGTACGGCGAGGACGGCTGGCAGGACTACTGGTCGGCCCTGATGAAGAACGGCGCCAAGCTGACCAGCGGCTGGAACGACGCCTACTTCGTCGACTTCACCGGCGGCGCCGAGAAGGGCACCCGCCCGATCGTCGTCTCCTACGACACCTCGCCGGCGTTCACCGTCGACAAGAAGACGGGCACGTCGACCACGGCCGCGCTGCTCGACACCTGCTTCCGTCAGGTGGAGTACGCCGGAGTCCTCGAGAACGCGAAGAACCCCGCCGGCGCCCGGGAGGTCGTCGACTTCCTGCTCAGCGACGAGGTGCAGGCGGCGCTCCCGGACAACATGTACGTCTTCCCGGTGGACGGCGCCACGACGCTCCCGGCGGACTGGGCGAAGTTCGCGACCCAGCCGGAGTCGCCGTACTCGGTGGACCCGGCCGCGATCGCCGAGCACCGCCAGGACTGGCTGACGGAGTGGACCGACATCACCAGCCGGTGAACCGGCTGCTGACGCTGGCCGGGCTCGCCGCGGGCCCGGTCCTGGTGCTGTGCGTCTTCTTCGTGCTGCCCGTGGCCGGGATGATCGCCGAGGGGTTCTGGCCCGACGGCACCTTCGACCCGCTCGGGGTGCTGGAGGTGCTCGGCCGCGAGCGGGTGCACCGGGTGCTCTGGTTCACGCTCTGGTCGGCGACGGCCGGCACGGTCGTGACGGTGCTGCTCGGCGTGCCGGCGGCGTACGTGCTCTACCGCCTGCGGTTCCCCGGGCAGCGGCTCGCCCGGGCCGCGCTGCTGATGCCGTTCGTGCTGCCGACCGTGGTCGTCGGCGTCGCGTTCCGGCAGGTGCTCGGCGCCGGCGGGCCGCTCGAGGGGCTCGGCCTCGACGGCACCCCGGCGGCGATCATCGCGGCCCTGGTGTTCTTCAACCTCGCCGTCGTCGTGCGCACCGTCGGCGCCGCGTGGGAGAGCCTCGACCCGCGACCGGGCGAGGCCGCGGCCGCGCTCGGGGCCCGCCCCGGCCAGGTGTTCCGCACGGTCACGCTGCCGGCGCTGTCCGGCCCGATCACCTCGGCCGCCTCGGTGGTCTTCCTCTTCTGCGCCACGGCGTTCGGGGTGGTGCTGATCCTCGGCGGCCTGCGCTACGCCACCGTCGAGACCGAGATCTACCAGCTCACCACCCAGCTGCTCGACCTCCAGGCCGCGGCGGCGCTGTCGCTGCTCCAGCTGGCGGTGGTGACCGTCCTGCTGTACGGCGCCCACCGGTCCCGGTCGGGCGCGACCGCGGTCGCCCGGCGCCGGGTCCGACCGCACCGGCCCGGACTGGGCGACGTACCCGCGGTCGCGGTCACCCTGGTCGCCGTGGCCCTCGTCGCCGATACCGATCGCCACCCTGGTCGCCGGGTCGCTGCGGGTCGACGGGCAGTGGGGGCTGGACAACTACCGGGCGCTCACGACCACCGGCACCGACCAGGCCCTGGTCGTCCCGGTGACCGAGGCGCTGGCGAACTCGCTGCGGACCGCGGTGGACGCCACCTGGATGTCGGTCGGGCTCGGCCTGATGGTCTCCCTCATCGTGACCCGCCGCTCGCACTCGGTGGCCGAGCGCCGGGTCGCGGGCCGGCCTCGACGGCTTCTTCATGCTGCCGCTCGGCGTCTCCGCGGTCACCCTCGGCTTCGGCTTCCTGATCACCCTCGACGAACCGCCCCTCGACTTCCGGGACTCGCCGTTGCTGGTGCCGATGGCCCAGGCCCTGGTCGCGCTGCCGCTCGTCGTACGCACCATCGCGCCGGTGCTGGCCGGCATCGACGACCGGCAGCGCCAGGCCGCCGCGTCGCTGGGCGCCTCCCCGTGGCGGACCCTGCTGAGCGTCGACCTCGCGGTGCTGTGGACCCCGCTCGTGGTGGCCGCGGGCTTCGCCTTCGCGGTGTCGCTGGGGGAGTTCGGCGCCACCTCGTTCCTCGCCCGCGAGGACCACCCGACGGTGCCGGTGGTGATCTTCCGGCTGCTCGGCCACCCGGGCAGCCAGAACTACGCGATGGCCCTGGCCGCCTCGGTCGTCCTCGCCGCCACCACCGCGCTGGTGATGCTGGCCGTGGAGCGGTTGCGCACGCCCGGCGTGGGAGGGTTCTGACGTGCCGGGCCTGAGCATCACCGACCTGTCCGTCCGGTACGGCGCGCTGGTGGCGGTCGACGACGTCTCCCTCGAGCTGCCGCGGGGCGAGGTGCTGGCGGTGCTCGGCGCGTCCGGGTGCGGCAAGTCCACGCTGCTGCGCGCGGTGGCCGGCCTGGAGCCGCCGACCGCGGGGACGATCGCCTTCGACGGTGACGACCTGGCCGGCGTCCCGACGCACCGGCGCGGCTTCGCCCTGATGTTCCAGGACGGCCAGCTGTTCAACCACCAGAGCGTCGCGGCCAACGTGGGCTACCCGCTGCGGATCCGGCACCGGCCGCGGGGCCGGGTCGCCGAGCGGGTCACCGAGCTGCTCGATCTCGTCGGACTGGACGGGTACGGCGACCGGGCGCCCGCGACGCTGTCGGGCGGCGAGCGGCAGCGGGTCGCCCTGGCCCGGGCGCTCGCGGTCGAGCCGCGGCTGCTGCTGCTCGACGAGCCGCTGTCGGCCCTCGACGCCTCGCTGCGCGAGCGGCTGGCGGGCGACCTGCGCGAGATCCTGACCCGGGCCGGCACCACCGCGCTGCTGGTGACCCACGACCACGAGGAGGCGTTCGCGGTCGCCGACCGGATGGCCCTCATGCGCGACGGCCGCCTGGTCCAGTCGGGCACCCCGGCCGAGGTCTGGGCGCACCCGGTCGACGCCGACGCCGCGGCGTTCCTCGGCTACGCCTCCGTGCTCGACGGCGAGCGCGCGGCCGTCGTACTCACGGCTGCCGGGGCGCCGCCCGCGGGCCAGGTGGCGCTGCGCCGTTCGGCCCTGCGCGTCGAGCCGTCCGGGACCCTGGCCGGGACGGTGCTCGCGGCCCGGGCCACCCCCGAGGCGACCCGTCTCGTGGTGGACGTCACAGGGGTCGGGGTGGTGGAGGCGGTCGCCCCGGCGGAGGGTCCGGCGCCCGGCCCGGGGGAGCACGTGCGGCTGGCCGTCGAGCGGTCTCGTCTGGCCGCAATCCCGCTTGGGTGATCCACGCATCCGTTCTCTAGACTGCACCGCGTGTATCGCCGGGCCTACGTACTCCTGATCGGAGTAGCAGCACTGATGGGTGGGCTCGCCCTGCTCACGGCGTTCAGCCTGGACAAGAGCCTGGTCGACCCCGAGGGCTTCCTCGGGCCGTCGTGGCTCCGGCTCCCGCTGCTGGTCCTCGGTGCCCTCGCGCTCGACATGGTGCCGCGCGTCATCTGGTACGGCCGGCTCAAGCCGCGGACGTACAAGAAGATCGTCGTCGACCGCTGGAACGAGCACTGGAACCGCGAGCGGATCACCCTGGTCGTGATGGGCCTGGTGTGCTTCTACATCACCTACGTGTCCTACCGGAACCTCAAGTCGTTCCTGCCCGAGGCGATGGGCCTGAAGAAGTACGACCGACCGCTGCACCTGCTCGACCAGGCCCTGTTCTTCGGCAACGAGCCCGCCGTCGTGCTGCACAACCTGCTCGGCACCGGCCTGATCGCGCACTTCCTCTCCACGATCTACCTGTGGTTCCTGCCGATGGTGCCGCTGGTGCTGACCGCCTGGCTGATCTGGTCGCGCAACATCAGCTACGGCTACTGGTTCGCCACCTCCCAGTGCCTGGCGTGGAGCCTGGGCACCGCGTCGTACTACGCGCTGCCGACGCTCGGCCCCGGCTTCGAGTACCAGTACCTGTACGTCGACCTGGACAACACCGGCTCCTCGCAGCTGATGGACGCCCTCGCCAGCGGACGAGAAACCGTGCTGTGGTCCGGCATCACCGACAGCGTGCAGTCGGTGGCCGGTTTCGCGAGCCTGCACTGCGCGATCACGCTGCTGGTCGCGCTGATGGCGCAGTACACGATCCGGGTCCGCTGGGTGCACTGGGCGCTCTGGGCCAACTTCGGTGTGACCGTGGTCGCCACCCTCTACTTCGGCTGGCACTACATCGCCGACGACATCGCCGGGATCGCCATCGCGCTGATCTCGTTCTACCTCGGCGGACTCGCCTCCGGTCAGAAGTTCGACCGCCACGGCCTGTCCAGCCACCCGACGACGACGACCTCCAAGGTCCCCGTCGACGACCGCTCCTGACCCCGTCCTCCGCGTCGGCGCGAGCTCCCGTGGGCTCGCGCCGACTCGACGGCATTTCGGGTGGACGCACGCCTGTCCCGGCGGCTGGCTGAATTACAAGGTTGTAGTTCGTCAAGTCGACACGCCGTGAAAGTTGAGAAAATTTGTGAAAAGCGTTTCCCTTGTGACTCGTGAGCACTAGCGTGCTCAAAGTGCCTCGGGCGAAGGGGAAGTCGCCCGAGGCCCATTCCATGACAGAAGGGGTCCCCGACGTGCGACGGAGCAGCTCCGGGCGTTCGCTTCCGCTCGCCGTGCTCATCGGTGCGCTGGCGCTCGGCCCGCTCGCCCCGGCGAGTGCCGACCCCGACCCCTCCGGCCGGACGCCGACCAAGGGCCAGGTCGACGCCGCACGCCAGGCCACCGCCGGCAAGCAGCGCGACGTCGCCGCCGTGCAGACCGACCTGCTGCTGGCCAACCAGCGGCTCCAGGGCGCCAGCATCAAGGCGGCCCAGGCCTCCGAGGCCTACAACGCGGCCCGCTGGAAGCTGCAGCAGGCCCGCAAGGAGGCCCGCGCCGCCGACGGTCGCGCCACCCGGGCCGAGGCCGACCTCGCCGCCCACCAGAAGTCCTACGGCCAGGTGATCGCGGCGACGTACGAGATGTCGCCGGGGATCAGCACCCTGTCCGCGCTGGTCGGCCAGGACGGCATCGACGGCGTGGTCCAGCAGGCCAACACGATGTTCGAGATGACCGCGTCGATGGACGACCTCCAGATGGAGTTCGAGGCCTCGCAGTCGGTCGCCGAGCTGGCCCGCAAGGACGCCGACGCCGCGAAGGCCTCGGCCGCCACGCTCGAGGCCGAGGCCGCCGCGGCCCGCACCGACGCGGAGAGCCAGGAGACCGCCGCGCTCGCCCAGTCCGAGGAGGTGGCCCAGGAGAAGGACCAGCTGCTCGCCGAGCTGGCCGACCTGCAGCACATCTCGCTGAGCCTGGCGACCCGCCGCCAGACCGCGCTCGAGCTGGCCGCCCAGCAGCGGGCCGCCGACGCCGCCGCCACCGAGGACCCCGAGCCCGAGCAGGCTCCCACCAGCCCCGACCCGGCCCCGGCGTCCGACCCGAAGCCCGACACGACCCCGAAGCCGGACCCCACACCGGACCCGAAGCCCGAGCCGGACCCGGCTCCCGCGCCCGACCCCGAGCCGGCCCCCGCCCCGGACCCGGCTCCCGCGCCCGACCCGACGCCGCCGGCCCCCTCGACCTCCGGTGCCCAGCGCGCGATCGCGTTCGCCCGGGACCAGATCGGCGAGCCCTACCGCTGGGCGGCCGCCGGGCCGAGCGCCTGGGACTGCTCCGGCCTCACCATGAAGGCCTGGCAGGCGGGCGGGAAGTACCTCCCGCACTACTCCGTCGGCCAGTACGACGCCGCGACCCCGATCCGCAGCTCGCAGCTGCGCCCCGGTGACCTGGTGTTCTGGGGGTCGTCGTCCAACCCGTCGTCGATCTTCCACGTGGCGCTCTACATCGGCGGTGGCCGGATGATCCACGCCCCGCGCACCGGGCGGCCGGTGACCGAGGAGTCGATGTACTACTGGACGCCGCCGAACTTCTTCGCGCGTCCCTGATCACACTCCGGCCCACCTCCTGCGGGTCGGTGGCAGCATGACGCCATGGTCTACGAGCAGCCCGTCGTCGACGTCCCGGCCGTCACCGCCCTGCTCGACGGGAGGTACGCCGAGGTCCGCGACCTGGTGCGCACCAACCTCGCGAAGTTCGCCGGGATCCTCGAGGACCAGGAGACGCTGGGCCGGGACGACTACCGCGACCGGGTCCGCGACCTCGTCGTCGAGATGGCGGCCACGGGCCAGACCGGCATGGGCTTCCCCGAGGAGTACGGCGGCGGTGGCGACATCGGCGCCTCCGTCGCGGCGTTCGAGACCCTCGCCTTCGGCGACCTGTCGGTGCTGGTCAAGGTGGGCGTGCAGTTCGGCCTCTTCGGCGGCGCGATCCTCCAGCTCGGCACGCAGCGGCACCACGACGCCTACCTCACCGACCTGGTCACCGGACGGCTGATGGGCTGCTTCGCGATGACCGAGACCGGGCACGGCTCCAACGTCCAGGCGCTCGGCACCACCGCGACGTACGACCCGGCGACGCAGGAGTTCGTCATCCACACGCCGCACGACGCGGCCCGCAAGGACTACATCGGCAACGCCGCCCGGCACGCCGACGTGGGCGTGGTCTTCGCCCAGCTCGAGATCGGTGGCGAGTCCGAGGGCGTGCACGCGTTCGTCGTACCCCTGCGGGCGGACGGCGCCACCCTGCCCGGCGTACGTATAGAGGACGACGGGCCGAAGATGGGGCTCAACGGCGTCGACAACGGGCGGATCTGGTTCGACCGGGTGCGGGTGCCGCGGGAGGCGCTGCTCGACCGGTTCGCGTCGGTCTCGCCCGAGGGTGTCTACGCCTCGCCGATCGAGAACCGCAACCGACGCTTCTTCACCATGCTCGGCACGCTGGTGCAGGGCCGGGTCTGCGTCGGCGGGGCCGCGATCAACGCCGCCAAGGTGGCCCTGGTGATCGCGACCCGGTACGCCGACCGGCGCCGGCAGTTCGAGGCCACCTCGGAGACCGAGGAGCAGAAGCTGCTCGACTACGGCATGCACCAGCGACGGCTGTTCCCGCTGGTCGCCCGGACCTACGCGCTGCACTTCGCGCAGGAGGTGGTCGCCGCCGACCTGCACGCGGTGTTCTCCGGCGAGACCGACGAGGAGCGGGACCGGCGGGCGCTGGAGTCGCGTGCGGCCGGCACCAAGGCGCTCGGCACCTGGCACGCGACCCGCACCATCCAGGAGTGCCGGGAGGCCTGCGGCGGCGCGGGGTACCTGGCGATCAACCGGTTCGCCGCGCTCAAGGCCGACACCGACGTGTTCACCACGTTCGAGGGCGACAACCACGTGCTGCTGCAGCTGGTCGCCAAGGGGCTGCTCACCGACTACTCCAGCGACTTCTCCGACCTCGACCAGTTCGGCATGGTGAAGTTCGTCGCCGGCCTGGCCGTCGAGACCGTCGTCGAGCGCACCAGCGTGCACAAGCTGCTGGAGCGGATCCGCGACGTGCTCCCCGGCGGCGACGAGTGGGACCAGGAGGCGGGCCTGCTCGACCCCAACTACCAGCTCGCGATGTACCGCTTCCGTGAGGAGCACATGCTGGCCGGCGTCGCCCGCCGCCTCAAGCGCGGCATCGACGACGGGATGAACCCCGGCGAGGTGTTCTCACGGGTGCAGGACCACGTGATCGGCGCGGCCCGCGCGCACGTCGAGCGGCTGGTGCTGGAGGCGTTCGTGGAGAAGCTGGCCACGCTGGAGGACGGCGACACCAAGGTCGCGCTCGGCCTGCTCTGCGACCTGCACGCGCTGGCCGGGATCGAGCAGGACCGGGCGTGGTTCATGGAGCACGGCCGGCTGTCGGGGCCGCGGTCCAAGGCGATCTCGCGGGAGGTCTCCGACCTGTGCCGCAAGCTCCGGCCGATCGCGGTCGACCTGGTCGAGGCGTTCGGGGTGCCCGAGGAGATGCTCCGCTCGCCGGAGCTGGTCGGCTGATGGTTTCACTAGGTACCTAGTGAAACTGACGCTTACCTCACGAAGTTTCGCGAGGTAAGCGCCAGTTCTGTGTGGTCAGTGCGCCGTGCTCAGTGGCCGCCGGCCTGCTTGGCACGCTCGAACGACGCGCGGACCTCGGCCTCGGCCTCGTCGCGGCCGACCCAGTTCGCGCCCTCGACGGACTTGCCGGGCTCGAGGTCCTTGTAGACCTCGAAGAAGTGCTGGATCTCCAGGCGGTCGAACTTCGACACGTGGTTGATGTCGCGCAGGTGCTCCAGGCGCGGGTCGAGGTTCGGCACGCACAGCACCTTGTCGTCGCCGCCGGCCTCGTCGGTCATCCGGAACATGCCGATCGCGCGGCACGCGATGAGGCAGCCGGGGAAGGTCGGCGCCTGCAGGATCACCAGCGCGTCGAGCGGGTCGCCGTCCTGGCCGAGGGTGTTCTCGATGTAGCCGTAGTCCGCCGGGTAGGCCGTGGACGTGAACAGCATGCGGTCGAGGCGGAGGCGGCCGGTCTCGTGGTCGACCTCGTACTTGTTGCGCTCACCCTTGGGGATCTCCACCAGTACGTCGAACTCCAGCACTTCTTCCTCCACGTGTCGTCGGGCATGCTCGGGGGCTCTGGCCGGGGGCCGGCCACCCGGAAAGTCGGTCGTGACCCGGACGCCGGGCCGCAGCCATCCTCCCGCACAATGGTTGCAATCGCGTACTCGGAAGGGAGATTTCGTGGGTCGAGGTGACGCAGGCCACTGGCGCCGACGGGTCTTCCTCTGGCTGCCGACCGGGCTGGTGCTGGTGATCCTCGCCACCGCGTTCGCGTCCTTCCAGTACGACGTGCCCGGCCGGCTCGGCTGGTCCGAGGACGACGCCGGACCCGCCGCGGTCGAGCCCCCGCAGGGGCTGGAGCTGCCGGAGCTGACCGCCCCGGCGGCCGTCGCGGACCCCGCCCCCGAGGCCGACCTGCGCCCGGGCAAGGTGCGCGCGGCCCTGGCGCCGTACCTCAAGGACCCCGACCTCGGCCGCCACGTCGCGATCGCGGTCGCCGGCACCGACGGCGTCCCGGTCTTCCGCAAGGGCACGACCGCCACCCCGGCCTCCACCATGAAGCTGCTCACCACCGTGGCCGCGCTGGAGTCCCTCGGCCCCGACCGCACCTTCGCCACCCGCGTCGTCCACGGCGCCAGGGCGAAGGACGTCGTGCTGGTCGGCGGCGGCGACCCCTACCTCTCCGCGAAGCCGATGAAGCCGGGCGACTACCCCGCCCACGCCGACCTCACCACCCTCGCCGGCCGCACCGCCGCCGCGCTCAAGGGCGAGGGCCGGCGCTCGGTCCGGGTCCGCTTCGACGACTCCCTGTTCACCGGACCGACCGCCAGCCCGACCTGGCCCGCGTCGTACGTCGACGTGGTCGCGCCGATCACCGCGCTCTGGGCCGACCAGGGCGCCGACCGGGACGGGTACGGCTTCGCGTCGGACCCGTCCGCCGCCGCCGCCGCGATCTTCGTCGAGAAGCTCCGGGCCGCGGGCATCACGGTCACCGGCGACGTGCGGCGTACGACGGCGTCCGGGGGCGACGAGATCGCGGCCGTGGAGTCCGCGCCGGTCGGCGAGCTCGTCGAGCGGGTGCTGGCGATCAGCGACAACGAGGGCGCCGAGCTGCTCGCCCACCACGTGGGCCGCGCCGAGGGCTTCGGGGCGTCCTTCGCCGGCGGGGTGAAGGGCGTGACGAAGGTGCTCCGCGGCCTCGACGTACCCCTGGACCAGGCGGTCATCCACGACGGCAGCGGCCTCTCGCGCCAGGACGTGCTCCCGGCGACCACCCTGCTGGCCGCCTGGAGCGCGCCGCGGCCGAGGACCGGCCCGAGCTGCGGTCGGTCGTGACCGGCCTGCCGGTCGCGGGCTTCACCGGGTCGCTGGCCTACCGCTTCGACAAGGGACCCGACGCCGGCCGCGGGCGGGTCCGGGCCAAGACCGGGACGCTGTCGGGGGTGCACGGCCTGGCCGGGGTCACCACCGACCTCGACGGGAACGTGCTCATGTTCGTGCTGCTCGCCGACCGGGTGCGGCTCGAGGACACCCTCGACGCGCGCTCGACGCTCGACCAGATGGCCGCCGCACTGGGTGCCTGCCACTGCGGCGGCTGACCGTCGTTCCGGAGAACGCCCGAGGGATCTGGAACGGCACCGTAGTGTTCCGGGCATGACGGAAAACGGACCCACGCAGATGGTCGACTGGGACCTCGCGGTCCGGATCGGCTCGCGGTTCGCCGGGGAGGGTCCCGAGATCACGCGGCACCGAGGCGGACACCGTGGTGGCCGAGCTGCGCCACGACGCCGAACGCTCCACCGGGCTGGTCCGCGAGTTCACCGGGCTCTCCGCCGGCGAGCGCACCGCGCCCGTCCTGGTCGTCGACCGACCCGGCTGGGTGCAGGCCAACGCGGACGGGTTCGCGACCATCCTCACGCCCCTGGTCGACAAGATCTCGTCGAAGAAGGGCGGGCCCGGGCCGCTCGGCCACGCGATCGGCTCGCGGGTCACCGGTGCCGAGGTCGGGCTGCTGCTCGGCTTCCTCGGCTCCCGCGTGCTCGGCCAGTTCGACCCGTTCTTCGAGCCGGCCGGACGGCTGCTCCTGGTCGCCCCGAACATCGTGCACGTCGAGCGCGAGCTCGGCGCCGACCCGACCGACTTCCGGCTGTGGGTCTGCCTGCACGAGGAGACCCACCGGGTGCAGTTCACCGCGGTGCCGTGGATGCGCGACCACCTGCGCACCGAGATCGCCAACCTCACCGAGACCGTCGAGCCGACCCGGATGCTCGAGGACGGCCTCAAGCGCCTCTCCGAGTCCTTCCGCAGCGAGGGCGGCAGCCTCATGGACGCGATGAGCACGCCCGAGCAGAAGGAGGTCATCGACCGGATCACCGGGGTGATGTCGCTGCTCGAGGGTCACGCCGACGTGGTGATGGACGGCGTCGGGCCGGAGGTCATCCCGAGCGTCGCGGCGATCCGTCGCAAGTTCACCCAGCGGCGCAAGGGCGTCGGCTCGCTCGACCGGCTGCTGCGCCGGCTGCTCGGCCTCGACGCCAAGATGGCGCAGTACCGCGACGGCGCCGACTTCGTCCGCGGGGTCGTCGGCAAGGTCGGCATGGAGGGCTTCAACGCCGTCTGGGCCGGCCCCGAGCACCTGCCGTCCAAGGACGAGATCTCCGACCCCGCGGCCTGGGTGACGCGGGTGCACGGCTGAGCCAGCCATGACGCTCGATCCCGCGGTCGCCGCCGTGCGCCTCGCCGTACGCCGCGACCTCGCGGACGCCGTCGACCTCGCGCCGGGGGAGCCGGTGCTCGTGGCCTGCTCCGGCGGGGCGGACTCGCTGGCCCTGCTGGCCGCGACCGTCTTCGAGGCGCGGGCCGGCGGCTGGCGGGTGGTCGGGGTGACCGTCGACCACGGCCTGCAGGAGGGGTCCGCCGAGCACGCCGACCGGGTCGTGGCGCAGATGGCCGGCCTCGGCGCCGACGAGACGATGGCCGTGCGGGTCCGGGTGGAGGCGCCCGGCCTCGGGCCGGAGGCCGCCGCCCGGGAGGCGAGGTACGCCGCCCTCGGCCAGGCCGCGGAGAGCCTGGGCTCGCGGGTCGTGCTGCTCGGGCACACCCGCGACGACCAGGCGGAGACCGTGCTGATGGGCCTCACCCGCGGCTCGGGTGGGCGCTCGCTGGCGGGCATGCGGCGGGCGTTCGAGGTCTACCGTCGCCCGCTGCTCGACGTGGGCCGGGCCGAGACCGAGGCGGCCTGCCGGGCCGAGGGCATCGCCTGGTGGGAGGACCCCCACAACGACGACCCGCGCTTCCTCCGGTCGCGGGTGCGACGTACCGTCCTGCCGCTGCTGGAGGAGGAGCTCGGCCCGGGCGTGGCCACCACGCTGGCCCGGACCGCCGACCAGCTGCGGGCCGACACGGAGCTGCTCGACGCCCTGGCCGACGAGGCCCTGGTCTCGGTGCTCGACGAGGGGGCGCTGGTCGTCGACCGGCTCGCCGGGCTGGCCCCGGCGCTGCGGGGACGGGTGCTGCGGCTGGCCGCGCTGGCCGCCGGGGCTCCTCCGGCCGAGCTCTTCCACGAGCACGTGGTGGCGCTCGAGCGGCTGGTCACCCACTGGCACGGCCAGCGGTGGATCGACCTGCCCGGACCCCTGCGCGCCGTACGCCGGGACGGCCGGATCGTGCTCGAGCGACCCTGAGCCGCAGCCCGACGATTGGTCACAAACCGCAGGCCCCGGCCGCGAAATCGTGCGGTGGGGGACCAAACCGCAGCCCCGGGTCCACCGCGCGCACCCGTGTGGCAGGCTGACGCCATGGACTCCGCGCACATCGAGGACGAGCTCGTCGACATCCTCTTCACCGAGGAGCAGATCCAGGCCAAGCTGGCGGAGATGGCCAAGACCATCCAGGACGACTACGAGGGCAAGGACCTCCTCATGGTGGGCGTCCTGCGCGGCGCCGTCATGGTGATGGCCGACCTCGCCCGGTCGCTGGACCGCCACCTCGAGATGGACTGGATGGCGGTGAGCTCCTACGGCTCCGGCACCAAGTCCAGCGGTGTGGTCCGCATCCTCAAGGACCTCGACACCGACATCACCGGCCGCCACGTCCTGGTGGTCGACGAGATCATCGACACCGGTCTCACGCTGAGCTGGCTGATCTCCAACCTGTCGAGCCGCAACGCGGCCAGCGTCGAGATCGCCACCCTGCTCCGCAAGCCGGAGGCACTGGCGATGCCGGTCGAGCCGAAGTACGTCGGGTGGGACATCCCCAACGAGTTCGTCGTGGGCTACGGCCTGGACTACCAGGAGAAGTACCGCAACCTTCGCTGCATCGGCACACTCGCCCCGCACGTGTACTCCTGACCATCCTCGCCCCTCGGTTGCCGCGCTCCTGTACCGTCAGTCGTCACATAGGTCACCGCTCAGGCGTGGTTCTGAGCTGTCCCGGAAGAAGTCTGTGAAGCGCATATTCAAGGGTCCCTGGCTCTGGATCGTCATCGGAGTGGTGGGCGTCCTGCTCGCCCTCCAGTTCCTCGCGCCCAACGGCGGGGGTGACGAGATCCAGACGTCGGAGATGCAGCAGTACATCGCCAAGGGTCAGGTGAAGGAGATCACCTTCATCGACAACGACCAGGAGATCCGGGCCACGCTCGACTCCGACGTCAAGCGCGACGGCGGTGACAAGGTCGTCACGCACTGGGTCAACGGCCAGCAGAACGACCTGATCAAGCTGACGCAGGAGCAGGTCGACAAGGGGAACATCGAGAAGTACAACTCCGAGAACCCCCAGCCCAGCCTGATCGGCTCGCTGCTCGCGACACTGCTGCCGTTCGCCCTGATCATCCTGCTGTTCATCTTCTTGATGAACAGCGTCCAGGGTGGCGGTGGCCGGGTCATGCAGTTCGCCAAGTCCAAGGCGAAGCTGATCACCAAGGACATGCCGAAGACCACCTTTGCCGACGTCGCCGGGTGCGACGAGGCGATCGAGGAGCTCTCCGAGATCAAGGAGTTCCTCCAGGAGCCGGCCAAGTTCCAGGCGGTCGGCGCCAAGATCCCCAAGGGCGTGCTGCTCTACGGCCAGCCCGGTACCGGCAAGACGCTGCTCGCCCGCGCGGTCGCGGGCGAGGCCGGCGTGCCGTTCTACTCCATCTCCGGCTCCGACTTCGTCGAGATGTTCGTCGGCGTCGGCGCCAGCCGGGTCCGCGACCTGTTCGAGCAGGCCAAGGAGAACGCCCCGGCGATCGTGTTCATCGACGAGATCGACGCGGTCGGCCGGCACCGTGGGGCCGGCATGGGCGGCGGCCACGACGAGCGCGAGCAGACGCTCAACCAGCTCCTCGTCGAGATGGACGGCTTCGATGTCCGCGGTGGCGTCATCCTGATCGCGGCCACCAACCGTCCCGACGTGCTCGACCCGGCGCTGCTGCGCCCGGGCCGCTTCGACCGGCAGATCGGCGTGGACGCCCCCGACCTCAACGGCCGGCACCAGATCCTCGCCGTCCACTCGCGCGGCAAGCCGATGGACCCGCACGTCGACCTGCTCAGCGTCGCGCGTCGTACGCCGGGCTTCACCGGCGCCGACCTGGCCAACGTGCTCAACGAGGCGGCCCTGCTGACCGCCCGCCAGAACCAGAAGATGATCGGCGACGAGGCGCTCGACGAGGCGATCGACCGCGTGATCGCGGGACCGCAGCGCCGTACCCGCCTCATGTCCGAGAAGGAGAAGCTGGTCACGGCCTACCACGAGGGCGGCCACGCCCTCGTCGCGGCGGCGCTGCCCGGCAGCGACCCCGTGCACAAGGTCACGATCCTGCCGCGCGGCCGGGCGCTGGGCTACACGATGGTGCTGCCCGACACCGACAAGTACTCCCAGACCCGGGCCGAGCTGCTCGACAAGCTCGCCTACATGATGGGCGGCCGCGCGGCGGAGGAGATGGTCTTCCACGACCCGACCACCGGCGCCGGCAACGACATCGAGAAGGCCACCAACCTGGCCCGGGCGATGGTCACCCAGTACGGCATGACCGAGCGCCTCGGCGCGGTGAAGCTGGGCGAGTCCAACGCCGAGCCGTTCCTGGGCCGCGACTACGGCCACACCCGCGACTACAGCGAGGACGTCGCCGCGCTGGTCGACGAGGAGGTCAAGCGGTTCATCGCGATGGCCCACCAGGAGGCCTTCGACATCCTCGTGGAGAACCGCGACGTCCTCGACGCCCTGGTGCTCGCCCTGATGGACCGCGAGACGCTGGACAAGGCGGAGGTCGCCGAGATCTTCGCGCCGCTGCGTCGCCGCCCGGTGCGTCCCGCCTGGACCGGCTCGCCGGACCGGGTGCCCTCGACGATCCCGCCGGTGGACTACCGCCCCTCGCGCGCCGAGGTGGAGGCCGAGCAGAAGCGCCGGCAGGAGTCCGAGAGCCCGGTGCTCCCGCACCCCGACGCCGACGGCCCGACGGCCCGACCCGACGCCGTACCCCCGGCCACCGTGCCGACCCCGGGTGACCTGGGCCCGAGCGAGCCGAGGACCCCGCCGCCCTTCGACCTCCCGCCGGGCCACGACCCCGGCCCGCCGGGTCCGGCCGACTCCAACGGTGGGGCCCGTCCGTGACGGACCCCATCAGCAAGGTCGAGCGCGACCCGGCCTCGCTGCCCCCGTTCGACCAGCCGCGGGCCGAGGCCGCGGTCCGCGAGCTGCTGGCCGCGATCGGGGAGGACCCCGAGCGCGAGGGCCTGCGCGAGACCCCGGCCCGGGTGGCCCGGGCGTACGCCGAGCTCACCGCCGGGCCTGCGCCAGACCCCGGAGGACGTGCTCACCACGACCTTCGACCTCGGCCACGACGAGATGGTCCTGGTCCGCGACATCGAGCTCTGGTCGATGTGCGAGCACCACCTCGTGCCGTTCACCGGCGTCGCCCACGTGGGCTACATCCCGGCCGAGAGCGGCAAGATCACCGGCCTGTCCAAGCTGGCCCGGCTGGTCGACGTCTACGCCAAGCGGCCGCAGGTCCAGGAGCGGCTGACCACGCAGATCGCCGACGCGCTCATGGACATCCTCGAGGCCCGCGGCGTGATCGTGGTGATCGAGGCCGAGCACCTCTGCATGACGATGCGGGGCGTGAAGAAGGCCGGCGCCCGCACCATCACCTCGGCGGTGCGCGGCATGATGCACCAGGCCGCGACCCGGTCCGAGGCCATGATGCTCATCCGCAGCCGGTGACATGCCCGGGCTGACGGAACCCCTCGGCCGCCCGCGACTCATGGGCGTCGTCAACGTCACCCCCGACTCCTTCTCCGACGGCGGCCGCTGGGCCACCACCGAGGCCGCGATCGCGCACGGGCGCGACCTGCTCGCCGACGGCGCCGACCTCCTCGACATCGGCGGCGAGTCCACCCGCCCGGGAGCCACCCGCCCGCTGCTCGCCGAGGAGCTCGGCCGCGTCGTACCCGTCATCGAGGCGCTGGCCGCCGACGGCGCCTGCGGTCTCCGTCGACACCATGCGCCACGAGGTCGCCGAGGCCGCCTGCCGGGCCGGCGCCCGGGTCGTCAACGACGTCTCCGGCGGCCTGGCCGACCCGCGCCGTCCTCGGCGTCGCGGCGTCGTACGGCGCGGTGTACGTCGCGATGCACTGGCGCGCGCACAGCGCCACGATGCAGCAGCACGCGGTGTACGACGGGCCCGGCGGCGTCGTCGCGGCCGTGCGGGACGAGCTGGCGGAGCGCGTGGAGGCGGCGCTGGCGGCCGGCATCGCCGAGGACGACATCGTGCTCGACCCCGGGCTCGGCTTCGCCAAGACCGCCGCCCAGAACTGGGAGCTGCTCCGGGGCCTGGACGCGATCGCCGCGCTCGGCTCGCCGCTGCTCGTCGGCGCGAGCCGCAAGTCGTTCCTGGGCAGGCTGCTGGCCGACGACAGCGGTCCGCGTCCGGTCGACGAGCGCGAGCACGCCAACGTGGCGTTGACCACGCTGCTGGCCTCCCGGGGGGTGTGGGGGCTCCGGGTCCACGACGTGCGTGCCAGCATGGACGCGCTCCGGGTCGTCGCCCGCTGGGCGGACGGACCAGGCGTCGAGGAGGGTGAGGGATGACCGACGAGCTCGCCATCCGAGGCATCGAGTGCTTCGCCCACCACGGCGTCTTCGCGTTCGAACGGCGCGAGGGCCAGGTCTTCGTGATCGACCTCGTGCTGGGCGTGGACACCGCCCCGGCGGCGGCCTCCGACGACTTGCATGACACCGTCGACTACGGAAGTCTCGTGACTTCGGTGAAAGCTGCCGTGGAGACAGAACCGGTCGACCTGATCGAGACCCTGGCCCAGCGGATCGCGGACGTCTGTCTCTTGGACGCTCGTGTTGAATGGGCGCGGGTCACCGTTCACAAGCCGGATGCCCCCATCGACGCGACGTTCTCGGACGTCGCGCTGACGATTGACCGAAAGAGGACGTGAGGGCCGTGACTGAGACCCCCAATCCGCACATCGTCGACACCGACACCCTGACCGGGGAGATGCACCCGATCCGGCGCGCCGTGCTGGCGCTGGGCTCCAACCTCGGAGAGCGGATGGCGAGCCTCCAGGGCGCCGTGGACTCGCTGGCCGACACCCCCGACGTGTGGGTGACCGCCGTGTCGTCGGTCTACGAGACCGAGCCGGTCGACAGCCCGGCCGAGGCCAAGCAGTTCCTGAACGCCGTCGTGCTGATCGACACCACCCTGCCGGCCGCGACCCTGCTCGACCGGGCGCTGGCCATCGAGGACGCCTTCGACCGGGTCCGGCCCGCCGAGCGCAACGCCCCGCGCACCCTCGACGTGGACCTGATCGTGGTCGGCGACCGTCGTTCCGACGACGACTTCCTCAAGCTCCCGCACCCGCGGGCCCGTGAGCGCGCGTTCGTGCTGAAGCCGTGGCACGAGCTCGAGCCCGACGCCGTGCTCCCCGACGCCGGCCCGGTGGCCGACCTGCTCGCTGCCGCCGACCAGAGCGGCATGACGCGGCGCGACGATCTGAGCCTCGAGACCCAGTGACCCGCCCGTGAGCGAGCCGCCGCGACCGCCGGAGGTCGGCCACGTCCGCACGACGTCCGCCGGCCTGCTCCTCGGGTGGGGTCTGGCCGGACTCGTCCTCGGCTGGCTGATCCGGCCGGTGTGGGAGCGGCTGGACCGCACCGCACCGGTGGTCACCTGGGCGCAGGTGCTCGCCCTCTTCCTGGTCGCCGCCATCGTCGCGGTCACCGCGTGGTCGACCTGGCGCACCCTGCACGTGCACGGCCACCGTCTCGAGCCGCACCGCGCCGTCAACCGGCTGGTGATGGCCAAGGCGTGCGCGCTGGTGGGCGCCCTGGTCGCCGGCGGGTACGCCGGGTACGCCCTCACCTGGCTCGGCATGGAGGCCGAGCTGGCCGACCAGCGACTGCTGCGCTCGGCGATCGCGGCCCTGGCCAGCCTGCTGGCCTGTGTCGCAGCGCTCCTCCTCGAACGCGCGTGTCGAGTCCGTTCCGAGGACGACGACGCCTAACCTGACCCCATGGCTTCCCCCAACGCCCGACGCCGGCAGCGCAGCACGCGCCTGACGGTCGCTGTTGCCCTCATCATGATCGCCACGTTGATCGTCGCCGGTGCGGCGATCGGTGGATCCTTCCTCCTGACCGCCGTCGCCGGCGCGGGCGCCGTACTCCTCGGTGCCACTGCCACCAAGATCACCCACTCCGAGCTGATGCAGTCCCGGGTGGACGCCGCTCGTGACCGGGCCGAGCAGGCGCAGGCCTACCGCGTCCTGACCGACCAGCGGACCGCCGAGACCGAGGCCTTCACGGCCACCATGACCGAGCGCATCGCCGACCGCCAGAAGCTCATCCACGAGCTCGAGGGCCAGCTGTCGGTGATGCACCGCCGGGTCGCCGAGACCACGCTCAAGCTGGGCACCGAGGCCCGCCGGGCCGACCAGGCCGAGTCGCGGCTGGTCGAGGAGGGCGCCAAGCTGGAGGACGCCGAGCAGCGCGCCGCCGAGGCGATCGTGCTGGCCGCCGAGCTGGAGCAGGAGATCGTCGACCTCAAGGCCGAGCTGACCGCGTGGGAGACCTCGGCGTCGATGCCGCTGCGCAAGCACGCCTGACGCCTGTCGGATTCACTAGGTACCTAGGGAATCTGGCGCTTACCTGCACGAAACTTCGCGAGGTAAGCGCTGGTTTCACTAGGTACCTAGTGATTTCTGCTCACTCCTGTGCCGACACCGACGCACGCAGGGCCCGGTGCACGCCGTTGGGGGTGAGCACGCCGAGGAACTCCGCGCCGGACTTCACGCCGATCATCGGCTTGTCGTCGCGCATCATCAGGGCCAGCGCGTCCTCGAGGGTGGCGTCGGCGTCGATCGCGCCGCCGAGCTCGGCCGGCGGTGACGCCGTCCATCGGCTCGAGGTCCTCGCGCCGGATCGGGGTGACCGCCAGCCGGCGCAGGCCGCGGGAGGCGCCGACGAACGACGCCACGAAGTCGTCGGCCGGGCGCCCCAGGATCACCGCCGGTACGTCGTACTGGGCGAGCCGGCCGCCCTGGGCGAAGACCGCGACCCGGTCGCCCATCCGCACCGCCTCGTCGATGTCGTGGGTGACCAGCAGCACGGTCTTGCCGAGCTCCTGCTGCAGCCGGCGGAACTCCTCCTGCAGCCGGCCGCGGATGATCGGGTCGACGGCACCGAACGGCTCGTCCATGAGCAGCACCGGCGGGTCCGCCGCCAGCGCCCGCGCCACGCCGACCCGCTGCCGCTGGCCACCGGAGAGCTGGTGCGGGTAGCGGTCGGAGTAGAGGTCGGGGTCCAGGCCGACGAGGTGCATCAGCTCGTGCGCCCGCTTGCGCGCGGTGGCCCGGGACTCGCCGTACAGCAGGGGGACGGTCATCACGTTGGTGACGATCTTCTGGTGGGGGAACAGGCCGACCTGCTGGATGACGTACCCGATGCCGCGCCGCAGCGCGACCGGGTCCTCGCCGGTGACGTCCTTGCCCTCGATGAAGATCCGGCCGGAGCTGGGCTCGATCAGCCGGTTGACCATCTTGAGCGTCGTCGACTTCCCGCAGCCCGGACGGTCCGACCAGGCAGACCAGCTCGCCGCGGGCGACGTCGAGGTCGAGCTCCTGCACCGCGACCGTGCCGTCGGCGTAGGTCTTGCCGACGCCCTCCAACCGGATCATCGGATCTTCGGTACCGTCCATGGGGTGACCCTACTTGGCGGCGCGGCCGCGGCCGGTGCCGTCGCAGCCACCAACGGCGTCGGTGCCACCACGGCCCCAGAACCCAAGTGCTACAGCGCATTGGTCAACGAGTGGATCTGCAAGGACTACTTCGTGGACCGGCAGGACGAGCTGGTCGCGGCCACCAAGGAGCACCTCGTCATCACCGTCGCCGCGGTGGCGCTCGGCCTGGTGCTGGCCATCCCGCTGGCGCTGCTGGCCCGACGCTCGGCCCGCCTCGAGGGCGTCGTGCTCGGCTTCTGCACCGCGGTCTACACGATCCCCTCGCTGGCGCTGTTCCCGCTGATCGTGCCGTTCACCGGGCTGACCCGCACCACCGTCGTCATCGGGCTCGCGCTGTACTCGCTGACGATCCTGGTCCGCAACACCGTCGAGGGCCTCCGCGCCGTGCCCGACGACGTGGTCGAGTCCGCGACCGGGCTGGGCTACTCCCGCACCCGCCTGCTGCTGCGGATCGAGCTGCCGCTGGCGCTGCCGGTGATCATGGCCGGCCTGCGGATCGCCACCGTCTCCACCGTCGCGCTGACCACGATCGGCGCCCTCGTCGCGTACGGCGGCCTGGGCAACCTGCTCTACAACGGCGTCACCACCGACTTCCGGGCGCAGGTGCTGGCCGCGAGCATGATCTGCGTGCTGATCGCGTTGGTGCTCGACGTCTTCCTGCTGCTGGTGCAGAAGGGGCTGACGCCCTGGACCCGCGGCGTACGGAGCAACGCATGAACCTCTTCGCCGACACCTGGGCCTACCTCACCGACCCCGCGCACTGGACCGGCGACGGCGGGCTGCTGGACCTCATGCTCGAGCAGCTGCTGCTGACCTTCACCGCGCTGCTGATCGCGATGGTCATCGGCCTGCCGATCGCCCTGTGGCTGGGCCACATCGGACGCGGCGGGTTCCTGGCCATCAACATCTCCGGCGCCGGCCGGGCCGTCCCGACCTTCGCGGTGCTCGCCCTGCTGGTGCTGTGGGAACCGGTCGGCTACGGCACCTTCGGGCCGTTCGGACGCGCCGGCCTGGCCACCCTGATCGCGCTCGCGCTCTTCGCGCTGCCCCCCATCGTCACCAACACCTACGTCGGCATCGACGAGGTGCCGCGCGACATCCGCGAGGCCGCCGACGGCATGGGGATGCGCGGGATGCAGAAGTTCCTCCGGGTGGAGCTGCCGCTCGGTTCGCCGCTGGTCGTCGCCGGCCTGCGGATCGCGCTGGTGCAGGTCTGGGCGACCGCCACCATCGCGGCCCTGGTCGCCGGGCCCGGCCTGGGCAACGTCATCACCGCCGGCTTCTTCAACGGCGACTACCCCCGAGGCCTGGCCGGTGCCGTGGTCGTGGCGGCAGTGGCGCTGGTGCTTGAACTACTCTCTGCGTGGGCACAGCGCGCTGTGCAGGCAAGGGCTCGACCGGACACGCGTGGCGTCAAGCCGCGGGACACAGAAGGTGATGACAATGAAGGCTCGACGGATCCTGGCAGCGGCCCTGGTCTCGACGCTGGCGCTGAGCGCGGCGTCCTGCGCGGGTGACGATCTCGACAAGAACGACAGCGGCAACAGCGACAAGGGCACGGTGACCCTGTCCGGCCAGAGCTTCGACGAGGCGGCCCTGGTCGCCAGCATGTACGAACAGCTCCTCGAGAAGGAGGGGTACACCGTCGAGCCGAAGCTCGTGAAGAGCCGCGACCAGTACCTCGGTGAGCTCACCAAGGGCAACGTCGACATCGTCCCGGAGTACACCGGCGGCATCATCGACCTGCTCAACACCCTCGAGAACGGCGCCGACGCCGACCCGCTCACCACGCCCGACGCGCAGGAGTCGATCGACGCCGCGAAGTCGCTGCTCGAGAAGAACAAGGTGACCCTGCTGAACCCCTCCGAGGCCACCGACACCAACGCGTTCTTCGTGACCAAGGAGTACAGCGAGGCCAACGGCGTCACCAAGCTCTCCGACCTCACCGGCAAGTCGGTCGTGCTCGCCGCCGCCCCCGACTGCGAGGGCCGGGCCGACTGCGAGGGTGGCCTCAGCGACGTCTACGGCATCAAGATCACGAAGATCCTGCCGCTCGGCTTCGGCGGCGCGGCGACGTACAAGTCGGTCAAGGACAACGAGTCCCAGCTCGGTCTGACCGCGACCACGGACGGCTCGCTGGAGGCGAACGGACTGGTGCTGCTCGAGGACGACAAGAAGATCCAGCCGGCCCAGAACCTCGTGCCGGCGATCAACTCCGACTGGCTGGCCGACCACGACGACGTCGAGGGCGTGCTCAACGACCTGATGTCCACCCTCACCACCGCCGACCTCGCGGAGCTCAACAACCGCGTCTCCGTCGACCGTGAGAAGGCCGCGGACGTGGCCAAGAACTACCTGACCGAGAAGGGCCTCCTCTGACGCTGCGAGAGCGCGTACGCCGCGCGGTCCGGCGGCGCCGTACCCCCGTCACCACGGTGGTCGCCGTCGGGCCGCGACAGCAGCGCCACCTCGCCGCGTGCCTGGCGTCCCTGGCCGCCCAGACCCATCCCCTGGCCGAGCTGGTGCTCGCGCCCTGGGGGGACGTCGACCCGGCCCTGCCCGGCGGTGAGCCCGTCGTCCGGGCGACCGTGCTCCCGGTCGCCGCCACGGCGAACGACGCCCGCAACGCGGGGACCGCCGCCGCGGGCACACCGGGCGTCCTCCACCTCGACGCCACCGACACCCTGCGGCCCGAGGCCCTCGCCGTGCTCGGCGGGCGCCTGGTTGACGGGGTCGACGTGGTGGCCGGGCAGGGACACCGCCTCGCCGAGCGGCTCTGGCGTCGTGACGCGGTGCCGCGCTTCGACCCCGCCCACGGGCGCTTTCCCTGGGCCGCGCTGCCGGCCGGGCCCGTCATCGGCCGCCGGCTCTCCGGTGGCGAACCGGTCTGGGCGACCCCGTTCGGGACCGTGCCGCCCGTCTCCGCCGAGCTCGCGTCCCTCGTCGGGGCGCTCGAGGGCAGCCTGCGCTCGCCGTGGCTGGCCGACGTGGTCGCCGCCGAGACACCGGCCTTCCTCGACGACCTCGAGCACGCGGAGGGGGCCGACGTCACCCGGTTCGCGGCAGTGGCGGGAGCCGTGCTCGACGCGCTCGGCGCCGACCGCGGGCTCGCCGTTCCGTTCGAGACGCGGGCCCGGCTGTGGCTGCTGGCCACCGGACGGGCCACGGCGATGAGCCGGATGACCGTGGACCGGTGGTTCAGCGGCGGGCAGGCGTCCACCCGCGTGGCCGACGGCCGGGTGTTCGCGGTGCTCGACGCGCTGGAGGGCATCGACGTGCCCGAGTCCGTGCTGGAGATCCGGCCCACCGCCTCGGCGTCCCTGCAGCGCGTGCGCGGGCAGGACGACCTGCTGCGCCTGACCGTCTTCGCCGCCCTCCCGTGGGTCGACTTCGCCGACGACCCGCCCGAGCTCGCCGCCGCCCTCGTCGACGACTCCGGCGAGCGGATCGCGCTCGACGTACGCCCCGGCAGCGACCCCGCCGTCACCCGCTGGGCGCGGCAGGCGCACCAGAACCACGACGCCGGGCTGCTGGAGGTCACGGTGGACCCCCTGGCGGTGCCGCGGGCCGGGCGCTGGCGCCTCGAGGTCACGGTCACCGCCCGCGGGAGCCACGGCGACCACCCGGGTGACGGAGCGGGAGCCGCGGGGCTCGGCCGGGCTGCTGCGCGCGTGCGGGCCGCACCGGGCCACGTTCGACACCGAGCACGGCGTCTCCGTGCTGGCCGGCGAGGACCCCACCCCCCGCCGTACGCCGGGTCCCGGGCCGCAGGTGGAGGCGGTGACGGTGACCGAACGCCTCGATGCTCAGCGGCGCCGCCGGCGGCGCGTTCTCCCTGGCCCTGGTGCAGGGCACCCACCGGGTCGATGCCGACGTCACCGTCGCGGACGGCCGCTTCGAGGCGGTCGTCCCGCTCGAGCACGACCCGTGGGGGCTCGGCCCGGCCGCCGTACCCACCGGCACCTGGCACCTCGAGTGGTCCGAGGGCCGGGCCGGCGGCGACCTGCCGATCCCGGACGCGCTGGCGGCGACCACCCCGCTCGACGCGCGCACCGACGCCTTCCGGGCCCGGGTGCTGCGCGGGCTGCGGGGCCAGTTGCTGCTCCAGCTCGCGCCGCCGCTGGCCGACGACGAGCTCGGACCGTGGGCCCAGCACCGGCTGCTCGAGGAGTACGTCGCCACGACCCGGCCGGTCGACGACGACCTCGCGCTGTTCTCGTCGTACGCCGGCACCGGGGCCACCGACAGCCCGCGGGCGATCTTCGAGGAGCTCCACCGCCGGCGCCCGGACCTGCGCGTGCTGTGGGCGGTGGCCGACCACGGCGTCCGCGTGCCCGAGGGCGCGGAGCCGGTGCTGGTGCGCAGCCGGGCGTGGTACGCCGCCCTCGCCACCGCCGGCCTGGTGGTGAGCAACGTCGAGATGGACCGGTTCTTCCGCACCCGGCCGGGCCAGCGGCTGGTGCAGACGTTCCACGGCTACCCGTCGAAGTCGATGGGGCTGGGCCTGTGGCGGTCCAAGAACCACTCCCCGCTGCGGCAGCAGCTCCAGCTCGACAACACGATGCGGAACTGGTCGGTGGCGCTCACCCCGACCCCGGAGATGGATCGGCACTACCGCGAGCAGTACTCCTACGAGGGCCCGATCCTGCACCACGGCTACCCGCGCGACGACGCGCTGGTGGGGGAGGCGGCCGTCGAGGGTCGCGCGGCGGCCCGGGCCCGGCTCGGCCTGGCCGACGACGACGTCGCCGTGCTCTACGCCCCCACCTGGCGCGACGACGTGGCCACCAACTTCCGCGCCGCGCCGCTGGTCACCCACCTCGACGTCGGGCGGCTGGCCACCGGTCTCGGCCCCGGCCACGTCGTACTCCTCCGCGGGCACCGCTTCCACCAGCCCCCGGGCAGCGACGCGTCGGCCCGCGTGCTCGACGTCTCGACGTACCCCGAGATCAACGACCTGATCCTGGCCGCCGACGTCGCCGTCCTCGACTACACCTCGCTGCGCTTCGACTTCGCGCTGACCGGGCAAGCCGATGGTGTTCCTCGTGCCCGACCTCGAGGAGTACGCCGGAGCCAGCCGCGGCTTCCTCTACCCGTTCACCGAGTCGGCGCCGGGACCGCTGGTGGCGACCACCGAGGAGGTGCTCGGCCTGCTCCGCGACCTCGACGGGCTGCGGGCGGCCACCGCCGCCGACCTGGCCGCGTTCAACGAGACGTTCAACACGTGGCACGACGGACGGGCCGCCTCACGGGTGGTCGACGCGCTGCTCGAGGGCCGGGGCTACACCTCCCACGCAGGTCGCACGGGGAAGTAGGACTCGAGGAACGCGTGCAGGATGTCGCCGACCTCCTCGACGGGAATGGCGTAGTCGTGCTGGTCCCCCAGGCAGAAGGTGTCCCACTCGCGCGAGTCCAGGCGCGCGAGCTTGCGCTCCACCCCGATGTTGCTGAGGTCCACGAATCGGGTCGCGATGTCGGCCTCCACGGCCGTGCCGGTGAGCAGTCCGTAGTGCTGAGCCAGCGACGAGGCCACGGACACGTCGTGCTCGGAACGGAACCGCGACCGCGCGGTCGTCGCGAGCTGCTCGGGGAACTCCTCGGTCAGGCGCTCCAGGACCGACCGCCGGTGCGGGTGCGGCGTGTGGGCGAGGGTCCGGGTGATGGTGACCCCGAAGCGGTCCTGGAGCAGGCGCCGGTTGTTGTGTGCGGCGAGGATGAACGTCCTCCGGTCGTGACCGTCGACGCCGATCGGCCACGGCGCCATGAACACCGCGGAATGCCCCCCGGCGGTGAAGAACTGCTCGGGCCGGGTCGGGCGGGCCAGGAAGACGTCGTCGTTGACGTAGATGAAGTGCTCGCTGAGGTCCGGCACCTGGTGGAGGGCGGTCTCGATGGCGTGTGAGTTGAACGTCGGCAGCGCGTCGGCGGGCAGGATCTCCCGGTGGTCGACCACCCGGACCTCGGCCGTCTCCCTCAGCCACTCCGGCGTCTGCCCCGCCGTGACGACGTGGATGCGGCGGACCCACGGAGCGAACATGTGGATGCTGCGCAGGGAGTACCGCAGCTCGTCTCGGCTGCGGAACCTGGCCTCGCCGCTGCTCTCCTTCTCCGACGAGGCACCCGAGGCGGCGGCCCGGGCGGCCAGCATTCTCTCGCGCCAGGTGGGGTCTTGGTCGTCGACCCACGTGTAGACCACATCGACCGGAAAGCGGCACTGGTCGGGGAACGGGCCGGCCAGGCCCGGCAGGCCCGCCACGGGCACTCCCTCGACGACCATCGCCTCCCGGGCGGAGCCCGGGGGGACCCGCAGCCCAAAGGGGTTCGGCACCGGTGCCGCCAGCTCACCGCTGGGCGTGCGGCTCCAGAACTCGATGCGCACCCCCGCATCGCGGCTCAGATGGTGGGGGTTGCCGGCCGCCTGCGGCCACGGCTCCAGCGACACCCGTGCCGCCGTCGTCGAGCGCAGGGCGCGGGCCGTCTCGGAGATCGAACCACGCCGTGGCTGCCAGTGGTCGCCCTCGGAGACCGCCAGGCTGAGGTACGCCGGCGCCGCGGTGTCGGCCAGGGTGTCGAGGAACGCGGTGCGGTCGGACCGTGGGACGACGACCACGGGTGGCTCGGACGCACGGGCCGGCAGGACGAACCATTCCGGCGCGCTCGTGCGCGCTGCGGCCGTGGCCAGGTCCAGCGCGGTACGTCGGGCCGCTGCCGGTGTGAGGTGGGCGAGGTCCTCGGCGCGCACCGGGGAGGGCGCTGCCGCGGCCTCGTCGCCGGACGAGGGGAGCTGGCCCGTCAGCGGCTCCGAAGCAGGCTGGGTGCCGCGGAGCCTCCGGGTGCCGGCGGCATGGTGCAGCATCTCCTCCCACACGCCCGCCACGACCTCCGGACGATGCCGCCGGGAGGACTCGCGGGCGGCCGCGCCCAACGACGAACGCAGACCGTCGTCGCCGGCGAGCTCGAGCAGGGCGGCGGCCAGGCCGACCTCGTCGTCCTGGGCCACCAGCACGCCGTCGTACCGGTCGCGGATCAGGTCCCCCGGCCCCGTCGGGCAGTCGTAGGCGATGACCGGCACCCCGGCCGCCATCGCCTCCAGCAGGTGCAGCGGCGGGCCCTCGCGCCGCGACGTCAGCAGGGACAGCCCGGCCGCGGCCCACTCGTCGGCGCTGTCCCCCACAGGACCGGGCAGCTCGACCCGGTCGTAGAGGCCCATGCGCCGAATCGTCTGGAACACGAGACCCCGCTGGGGCCCGGCTCCGAGGATGCGCAGGCGCCAGTCGGGCAGCTGGTCGGCGACCCGGCCGAATGCACGGACCATGTGGTGGTGCTGCTTCTCGGGCGTGAGCGGGCCGCCGGCCACGATCAGACGCCGGTCGAGAAGCGAGCGCGGTCGTGGCCCCGGGGGCAGGACGGGCGGGAGCACCCAAGTGGCGGGCGCCACCTCCCCGAGCTGCTCGCGCAGCCAGTCGCCCTCGCGCTGGGCCGGGACCCCGACGACATCGGCGCGCGGGGCGAATGCGAGCAGCGCCTCCCGGCCCGCCAGGCGGTGCATGGACGACCGGTGCTCCTGGTGCACCAGGGCCACATCGGGCGGGAGCAGCTGGCCCGCCGCCGCCAGGAGCGCCGGCGACGTCGTCACCACGAGGTCGGCGTCGATGAGGGGCAGCCGTCGCTCGAGGGCCAGGTCGGACAGGGCGTTCAGCGTCGAGCTCTCCCGGAACGAGGGCGGAGCCCCGGGCCCGGAGCGCCCGCGCCTCGTCGATCCCCATCGTGACCTCGGGCGAGACCTCGTCGGCCACGACGGAGGCCAGCCAGGTCACCGGCACCGTGCGGGAGTGCGCGACTCGGCGCCGCGAGGTCCGCAGGACGCTCACCACCCGTACGTCGTGAAAGGTGGCGAGCGCGCCGGCCTGGGCCATCACCGTCAGCTCGAGGTTGCCGAGCCGGTCGAGGGCGCCGACAAGGAAGACGATTCTCATGCCGTCTCGACATCCTCCGTCGGGCGCTCGAGGGTGAGCACCCCGCCGTCGGACCACGTGAGTCGCACGACGATCTCCCGTCCGCCGTCCCGGGTCCGGGTCTCGGGCAGCAGCACCGAGCGGGCGGGCTCGGCAAGGTCCTCGTGCTGTCTGCGCAGCGGACGGGCGTCCTCGCTCGTGCCACCGTGCTCGTCGACGACCCACAAGGTCGCCGAGGACGTCTGCGCGGGCAGGTCCTCGCCGGTCAGGGTCGCGCACCAGTCTCCGTCGAGCCGGACGCTGTCGACCTCGGACAGGACGGCTCCGCCCGCGTCGCGGAGGAGGAGACGCGGTGACGTGCCGGGGACGACCAGCAGACCTCGAGGCCGCCCTCGACCTGGTCCACACGTCGTACCCGGGCGGCCGGGGGGACCGTGGTGCGGCACAGCCGCAGGTCGCCCGCCTCGTCCGCGCCGACGCGGAAACGGAAGCGCCCGTCGGGCGTGGTCGGGGTCGCGGTCCGAGCGCCGAGCGCGGCATCGCCGAGGTGGACCGGCCAGGAGGACCCGTCAGCGCCGAGGCACCGGACCGGGAACTCGCCGTCGCCGTCACCGGGGAGCGTCGTCAGGTCGACGACCAGCGCCGTGGCGTCGTGGGCGCCGATCGCGGCGCCGTCGACCGCGATCACGGACCCGTCGGGGCTGCCGAAGGCGAGGGTGCCGCCGGTCGTGGACTCGACGTCCAACCAGACGTGGGCGCCGTCCAGGACCCGGGCGTACGTCGCCACCGTGCGATCACCGACTGCCACCGACGTGCCCGGGGCAGCGTCCGGCGTGGATCGTCGCCAGAACGGCACGTGGCTCTCTTTCGTCGGCGGCTCGGTCGTCACAGCCCAGCGACTGCTCGGGCAGATCGTATCGTCGGGGCCTCGGCCCCGGTCGGTAGCCCACTCCGTTCACCGGTAGTCTGACCTGCCGGAATCCCCGCTGTGGGACCCACCGCCAGGAAGGACGCCAACCCGATGCCGCAGACGCCGAGGACGGGTGGAGCGCCCGGTCGCATCGGTCGTCGTGCGATCGGTGTTGCCCGTCGGGTGCGTCGCCGGGTGGTGCGGTCGGAGGTGGTCCGCCGGGTCCGCGGACCCGCCCTCAGCGTGATCGTGCCGTTCTACAACGTCGAGGCGTATCTGGCCGAGTGCCTCGACTCGATCCTGGCGCAGGGCTTCGACGACTTCGAGGTGCTGCTGGTCGACGACGGCTCCCCGGACGGCTCGCGGCGGATCGCCGAGGAGTACGCCGCCGGCGACCCGCGGTTCCGGGTCGTGACCCGTCCCAACGGCGGCCTGGGTGCCGCCCGCAACACCGGTGTCCGGGCCGCGAAGGGGCGGTTCCTCACCTTCGTCGACTCCGACGACGTGCTGCCCGAGCACGCCTTCCAGGTGCTGATGGGCTCCGCTCTCTCCACGGGCTCCGACATCGTGGTCGGCTCGGTCGAGCGCTTCGACACC
Organism: uncultured Actinomycetota bacterium; assembly: GCA_963721775.1. Lineage (GTDB taxonomy): Bacteria > Actinomycetota > Actinomycetes > Propionibacteriales > Nocardioidaceae > Nocardioides. The sequence continues at coordinate 72,660 of CAVRMH010000028.1, forward strand.
GTACGGCGCTGGCGCCCCACCTGGGTGGAGAAGGTGCACGAGCAGCCCCGGACCGGCGTACGCATCGAGGACTTCCTGCCGCTGCTGCGCAACCTCTACACCTGGAACAAGGTCTTCCGGCGCGACTTCTGGGACAAGCAGGACCTGTGGTTCCGCGAGGGCGTGGCCTACGAGGACCAGCCGATCATCACCCAGCTGTTCGCCCGGGCGTCGGCGATCGACGTCGTCCCCGACGTCGTCTACTTCTACCGCGCCCGCGACGACAAGAGCTCGATCAGCCAGCAGACCGCCGGCCTGAAGGATCTCCGCGCCCGCATCCGGGCCTGGGAGGTCAGCCGCGACGCGTTCCGCGCCGAGCTGCCGCGGGAGGTGTACGACGGGTGGCTGGCGACGCTGTTCGACGCCCACTTCCAGTGGTATCTGCAGAGCAAGGGCACCGTCGACGACGACTACTGGACCGAGCTGGTCGCCGCCGTCCGTGACTTCACCGCGGGTGCGGCGTCTGGATCTGGGACGCCACCGACCCCGGCAAGCGGGTGCTCATCGAGCTGGCCCGTCAGGACCGGCGGGCCGACGCCCAGGAGTTCGTCCGGCAGGACGCGCTCCTGGAGGACCGCTGGCCGACGTCCACCCGCGACGATGGCGTGCTTCTCCACCTGCCCTTCTTCGGCGACCCGTCGCTGCCTGACGACATGTTCCTGCTCCGCCCCGAGCAGCTCACGGTCGCGCACGCGGTCGAGAAGTTCGCCTGGGTCGACGGTCAGGAGGCGACGTTCCGGATGTCCGGCTGGGCGTTCGTGCCCAAGGTCGACCTGTCCCGGTTCGAGGCCACGACCGAGGTGCTGGTGCGCAACGAGCGCACCGGTGCCGAGCACGCGTTTCCGGTCACCTCGCGACCGCCCGCGGTGCTGCCGCCTCCGGTGGACGACGTCTGGTGCGACTACCAGCCAGGCACGTTCGGGATCGACGTCCCGCTTGCCCACGTCGTCGCCGCAGCCGAGCCCGACGACTCCTGGCTGGTGCGTCTCCGTGTGACCGTCGGCGGTTTCACCGTCACCTCGACGGTCCACCGACTGCTGCGCAGCGGCAGCGCCGGAATCATTCCGGCGACGGGTCTCGCCGACGGAGGTCGACTCACCGTCGAATGGGCCTTCCAGCAGTCGCTGCGCATCCGCATCGACCGCGAAGGCGTTCCTGCGCAGGACGTTCACCTCGAGGGACGGACTCTCATCGGTCGTGTCGTCGCGAGGGGGCCGACGAGGTCGATCGCATCGAGGCGAACGCTGGACCGCTGACGGCCTTCGCGAAGCTCGACGACGACGGCACGTTCCGGCTGGCGCTCCCGGCGGGCGCGCTGCCCGGACCCGGGTCGCCCCTCACCTGGCTGGTCGAGGCCCGGCTGCTCGACGCGCGGATGACGCGTCTGGTCACCCACGGCGACCTCGGCGAGCCGTCCCGCGGCATCGAGGGCGGCCTGCTGGTGCCCGCGACCAACCGCAACGGCGAGCTCGCCGTCGACAGTGGCAGCTCGGCGCGACCGCCGATGACGTGGTCGTCCAGGACGACGGCTCGCTGCTGGTCAGCGGGCGGGTGCTCGGCGCCGCGACGGGTCTCAGCCTGACCACGCGGGGGCTGAAGGTGCGCGGCGACAGCCCGTTCACCGAGGTCGCCGACGGTCGGTTCACCGCACGCTTGGACCTGCGCCACGAGCTCTTCCGCTTCGGCGCCCGCCCGCTGCCCATCGGCGACCACGACGTCCACGCGCTCGTGCACACCGGCGAGGAGGGCACCGGTACGCCGGTCGAGGTCCCGGTGGTCGTCTCCGCGGGGCTGGGCAGCAACCTCCCTCTCACCCTGGCCACCGACGTGCACGAGGGCGCGGTGGTACGTGGGCCGCAGGCCGTCCTGCGGGTGCACCTGCTCCGGCCGATCGGCGAAGCCCGCGGGAAGTACCGCCAGCACCTGCTCCGGACCGCAGACCACTCCGCCGACGGCCTGACCCGGTGCCTGCTGGTGCGGTCCTACTTCGGCGAGCAGGCGACCGACAACGGGATCTCGGTGCAGCGCGAGCTGCAGCGCCGGGGCTCCGACCTGCCGGTCTACTGGGCGGTCCAGGACCACTCGATCCCGGTCCCCGAGGGCGGGATCCCGGTCGTCGTCAACAGCACCGAGTGGTACCGCCTGCTCGCGACCGCGGCGTACTACCTCGACAACATGTACCAGCCGGAGTACCACCACAAGCCCGAGGGCCAGGTCATCGTGCAGACATTCCACGGGTACCCGTTCAAGCAGATGGGGCACACGCACTGGCAGGCCCAGCAGTTCTCCCAGGCCAAGATCGATGCGTACGACGTCCGCGCGAACGAGTGGGACTTCCTGGTCTCGCCGGCTCGCTACGCAACCCCGCTGCTGACCCGCGAGTTCAACTACCGGGGCGAGGTGCTCGAGATCGGCTACCCGCGCAACGACGTGCTGCAGTCGGCGGAGGCCGACGTACTCCGTGACCGGGTGCGGGAGTCGCTGGGGATCCCCCACGGGCGGACCGCCGTGCTCTACGCGCCGACGTTCCGCGACTACCTGGCGGAGGGCGACACTCGTGCCCTGATGGCGGACTTCTTCGACTTCGCCGCCGCCCACCGCGCGCTGGGGGACGACACGGTCTTCCTCGTCCGTGGGCACGCGTTCAACGCCCGGGTGAAGACGCGGATGAAGCCGGTGGCAGGGTGCATCGACGTCACCGACTACCCGGAGGTCTCCGATCTCTACCTCGCCGCCGACGCCGCGATCGTGGACTACTCCTCGCTGCGGTTCGACTTCGGCGTGACCGGAAAGCCGATGATCTTCCACGTCCCGGACCTCCGGCGCTACCAGGACACCCGCGGCTGGCTCTTCGACTTCGAGCCGACGGCCCCGGGTCCGATGGTGGCCACGACCGACGAGGTGGTGGAGCGGCTACGCGACCTCGACGGGGTCCGCCGGCAGTACGCCGCCGCCTACGAACGGTTCCGTGCGGACTACCTCGACCTCGAGGACGGACGGGCCGGCGAGCGGTTCGTCGACGCCGTGATCGCCCCCCGTGGCGACGCCTGACGCACTGATACGGTTCCTGCGTGTGTCCAGCGAACTGAGTCCGACCGGCGTCCTCGTCCTCGTGACCGGCACCGGTCGCAGCGGCACGAGCACCATTGCGGGGTCGCTGCACCACCTCGGGCTGGAGGTGCCCGGGCCGTATCTCGGGGCTAACGAGTCGAACCCCAAGGGCTTCTACGAGTCCCGCTGGGCCATCCGGTTCCACAAGCGCCTGACCGGTGCTGCGGGCATCACCGACATGGACAGCCGGCCCCAGGCACTGGATCGGGTCCGGGCCGTGATCACCCCTCAGCGACGCGCGGAGCTCGTCGCTTTCCTCCGCGACCGCGCGAGCGGGCACGCCCAGGTCGTGATCAAGGACCCACGGTCCGTGTGGGCCCAGGAACTGTGGCGCGACGCGGCCGCCGAGGCCGGGCTCGACATCCGCTACCTCTCCATGCTGCGGCACCCGGCCGAGGTGATCGGCAGCCGGGCGATGTACTACGCCTCGAGATCCGACGAGGCAGCTCGGCGTCGCTACGAGATCTTCAGCATCGCCCGGTGGATCAACAACTCCCTCATCAGCGAGCGCGAGACGCGCGGGCAGCGTCGTACGTTCGTGAAGTACACCAACCTCCTCGAGGACTGGCGCCCTGCCGTGGCGAAGGTCGCCGACGAGCTCGGACTGACCTACGAGGGCGACCTCACCCCCGGTGTGCACCACCCGGTCGACGACTTCATCGACCCCGACCTGCGCCGGGTCCGCGTCACCTGGGACGACCTCGACGTGCCCGCCGATCTCCAGGAGATCGCGCAGGGCGTCTGGGACGCCCTGATGGTGCTGTTCGACGCCGGCGGCCAGGACGAGGGTGCCTCGGCGACGCTCGACGAGCTCGGCGCCCGCTACGAGCGGCTGTTCTCCGACGCGGCCGCGATCAGCCACGACACGATCGAGGAGGCCGCCGCGGAGGCGCGCGCCAAGGGTGCCGCCGACGAGCGGGCCAGGCAGGCCGAGAAGCGGGCCGAGGCGGCCGCCGCGAACGCCGCCGCCCCCCCGCCGCTCGAGGCACGCAAGGTCGGCGAGGTGGGCGGCCGGGACCTGATCAAGGTCGCCGGCGCACGCCTGCTCCACAAGCTCCGCCGCCACCGCTCCTGACCCTGACCCCACCCCGCCGAACCGTGCGTTGTGGGGCGCCGAACCGTGCGTTGTGGGGCGCCGAACCGTCGGTTGTGGTGCGCCCAACCGTGCGTTGTGGTGCCTGGCTCGACCAGAACGCACGGGTGGGCCAACCAGAACGCACGATTGGGCCGGCCACAACACACGGTTGGGTCAACCAGAACGCACGGTTGGGTCAACCAGAACGCACGGTTCGGCCGACCAGAACGCACGGTTCGGCCGGCCAGAGCGCACGGTTCGGCGGTTAGGGGAGGTCGAGCTGTTCGCTGTCGAGCATGGAGGACAGCGGGTCGTCCTTGCGTACGTCGATGATGTGCCCGGTCTGCGCCGAGAGCAGGACGTCGAGGGAGGTGCGCGCGACGGTGTCGGAGTCGAGCAGGGTGCCCGGGGGCTCCTGGCCGAACGCCTTGGTGCGCATCGGGGTGGCAGTGCGCTCGGGGTTGACGCAGTTGACCCGGACCCGGTCGCCGGCCCACTCGTCGGCCAGCGCCTGGGTGAGGTTCACCGTGGCCGCCTTCGCCGAGGAGTAGAGGCTGTACCCGCTGCGCCCGCGCGTGTAGGAGCTCGAGGTGAACAGCAGCAGCGATCCCTGCGTCTCCTTGAGGGGGGCGAAGAACTCCTGCGCGATGAACACCGGCGCCAGGTAGTTGATCTCGGTGGCGGCGTACACCGTCTCCTCGCTGGTCTCCAGCAGCAGGCCGCGGGGCAGCACCCCGGCGGTGTTGACGACGAAGTCGACCCGGCCGGTCTTCGCGACCACCTCGCGGGCGGCGCGGGCGACGTCCTCGCGGCGCTCCACGTGCGTGTTGGTGGACGAGCGGCTGAACGTGAAGACGTCGGCGCCCAGGCCCGAGGCGCGCTGGGCGATGTCGGCGCCGATGCCGTAGCTGCCCCCGAACACCACCATCGTCTTGCCGGTCAGCGCAGCGCGGTAGTCCTCCTCGGAGGAGGTCGGCGACGGCTGGTAGGCGCTGGTCAGCTGGAAGAGCTTGTCGGCGAGGTAGACGTCGATCGGCTCGGTGACCTTCATGTTCCGGTCGTCGCCGTTCACCACGACGATCGGCTCGTCGGGCAGGTACTTCAGCACCACGCTGCAGTCGTCGGTGGCCACGAAGTCGGGATCCTGCATCGCCAGCGCGTAGGCCCGCTTGATCACCGAGGAGCGGAAGCCCTGCGGGGTCTGCCCCCGGCGCAGCGACGCCCGGGGCGGCACCGCCGTGATGATGTCGTGGGCGTCGACCTCGACGATGGTGTCGGCCGAGGGGATCGCCACGTCGACGGCGGGGTACTCCTGCAGCGCCGCGAAGCACTCCTCGATGATCCGCGGTGTCACCAGCGGCCGCACGGCGTCGTGCAGCAGCACGTGGCACTCGCCCTCGCCGAGCCGCTCGAGCGCCAGCATCGTCGTCTGGCTGCGGGTCTCGCCGCCCTCGAGGATGTCGGTGACCTTGTCGTAGCCGCCGTTCTTCACGATCGCCCGGACCGCGTCGAGGTGACCCGGCGTCATCATGATCAGCACCTCGTCCACCAGCGGGTGGTGGTGCAGTGCCATCAGGGCGTGCTCGAGGATCGTCTTGCCGGCGACCTTGATGAGCTGCTTGGGGATGTCGAGCCCGACCCGGGTCCCGACCCCACCGGCGAGCAGGACGGCGACGTTGCGGACCTGGCTGCGTGATTCCATGCCGTCATGTTCCCAGATGGCGGCCGCCAGCCCGATGCGCAGGTGCGGGCCTCAGCCGGTGAGCGCCGCCAGTGCCTCCCCGAACAGCCGCGTGTGCAGGTCGACGTCGTCCTCGGTGGTGTCCGGGCACATCAGCGCCATGTTGTGGAACGGCGTCATCAGCACCCCGCGGTTGGCCATCCACAGGTGCATCAGCTCGTCGAGCTCCGTGTCGGCGGCCGCCTCGGAGGCCGCCCCGCTGCGCGGCGCCGGCGAGACGAAGCGGTATTCCGCCCGGGCCCCGACCTGCGCGATCGACCACGGCACGTCGTACGTCGCCAGCGCCTCCTCGACGCCGGCGGTGAACCGGGTGGCGAGCGCGGTCATGTGCCCGAACGCCGCGTCGGTGAGCACGTGCTCGAGGGTGGCCCGCATGGCCGCGACCGAGAGCGCGTTGCCGGCCAGGGTGCCGCCGACCCCGCCGACGTCCTCGATGTCGGCGTCGCCGTCGCTGGCGTGGCGGGTGATCCGCTCGGCGAGGTCCTCGCCGATCCCGTAGGCGCCGCAGGGGATGCCGCCGCCGATGCTCTTGCCGATCACCACGATGTCGGGGTCGAGGCCCCAGGCCGCGGTGGCGCCCCCGGGTCCGGCCGAGAACGTGTGCGTCTCGTCGATGATCAGCAGGCTGCCGGCCGCGCCGGGTGAGCTCGCGCAGCCGCTCGAGGAACCCGTCGTCGGGCAGCACGATCCCGATGTTGGTCAGGGCCGGCTCGGTGAGCACCGCCGCCACGTCGCCGTGGGCCAGTGCCGCTTCGACCGCCGCGAGGTCGTTCCACGGCACCACCCGCGTGGTGGCGTCGAGCGGCACCGGCGGGCCGACGTTGCCCGGGCGCGCCACGGCGTCGCCGTCGGGGCCGATGACGGCGAAGGTCTCGTCGACCGAGCCGTGGTAGCAGTACTCGAAGCAGAGGATCTTGGACCGGCCGGTGGCCAGCCGGGCGAGCCGGATCGCCCAGCGGTTCGCGTCGGTGGCGCTCAGCGAGAACGACCAGAGCGGCCGCCCGAAGCGCCGGGCCAGCTCGGCGCCGACCCACTCGGCGTCCTCGGTGGGCAGCATCGTGGTGATGCCGCCGAGCTCGCCGGCCCGCTGCTCGACCGCCGCCACGGTGGCCGCGGGGGAGTGTCCGGCCATCGCCCCGGTGTCCCCGAGCGCGAAGTCGACGTACGTGATCCCGTCCACGTCGGTGACCCGGTTGCCGTGCGCCCGGTCGAGGTAGAGCGGGAACCCGCCGGACCACATGTTCATCCAGGTCATCGGCACCCGTCCGAACAGGTGCCCAGCCCGTGCGTACGCCGCCGCGCTGCCCGGGTGAGCGTGGGTGTACGACGCTCGCTCGGCCGCGAGCAGCTCGGTGACACGACGGCGGTCGGGAGTGGGCATGCGCGGCTCCTGGGACGGGTCCGGCGGCGGGTCCCCCGGTGGGGGCACCCCGGACGATCGGCAAATCCTGTCACGAGCGGACAGGTGCCTGCGTGGTCCTGCCAGACCAGTGCACTACTGTTGGCCGATCGTTGGCGCCGCCAGGTCGAGGTGGGGCACGGATGAGGAATGGTGTGTGCGCGCAGGTGGGCAACAAGCTGCGGAATGTCCTGGTACGAGGCAAGAACACGGTGAGCGGGCTGCGGCCCGGCGCCAAGGCGTCCGGTGAGCCAGCGCTGAGCGGGCTGGTCGAGGAGTTCTCGCGCCGCCTGATCGTCGGCTGGATCTCGGTGCCCGCCGACGCAGCCCCGGTGCGCGTCGACCTCTATCTCGGGAACTTCAAGGCCGCCTCGACGTACGCCACGCCCGACTCGTCGATGTCGGGCTACCGCAGCGCGCTGCGCAAGGACGGCGGTCAGGCCGCCGGCGCGGCGTTGGTGCACGAGTGGCAGGTGCCGATGGTGCCCGGCCCGGCCGACGACCGGCGCAACAGCAAGCAGTCGATCCGCACCTTCTCCTTCCGGATCCGCGGGATCTGGCCCTGGGTCAAGAAGGGCACCCGGATCACCGTGCGCGTGAACGGCCAGCCGCTCCCGATCTACGGGCACGGCATGTACCTCAACCCGCCCCGCAACGGCCGACGCTCGGTCAAGGAGCTGGCCGCGAAGTTCGAGGAGGGGTACCTCCTCACCCAGACGGGCAAGGTGGCGCTCTCCAAGCGGCTCGACACGGAGTGGCAGGCCCGGGTGATGGATCTCTACACCCGGACCCGCACGATCGTCGCCGACGAGTTCGGCCACGACGTCTTCTTCGTCTACGGCACGCTCCTCGGCGCCGTCCGCGACGGTGGCTTCATCGGGCACGACGAGGACTTCGACGCCGCCTTCGTGTCGAAGTACACCGAGGGCGGCGACGCCGCGGCCGAGCTGCAGGAGATCGCCCTCGCCCTGATCCGGCACGGCCTCGACGTGGAGTGCAAGTTCACCGCGCTGCACATCCACGACCCGGAGTCGCACCTGCGGATCGACCTGTTCCACACCTACTTCGACGAGGATGGCCGGATCCGCTTCCCGTTCGGGATCGCCGGCACCAGCCCCTTCACCAAAGACGACTGGAAGGGCACCCGCGAGATCGAGCTCGGCGGCGGTACCGGCCTGGTCCCGGTCGCCGCGGAGAAGCTGGTCGCACACCTGTACGGCGACGACTGGCGCAGCCCGAAGCCAGGCTTCAACTGGAAGCTCGACCGCACCGACTCCGCGCGCGACGGCCTGCTGACCACCGAGCAGCGGACCAAGGTCTACTGGGCGAACTTCTACAACAAGACGCAGTACACCTCCGGCTCGACGTTCTTCGAGTTCGTCAACGCCTGGGACGGCATTCCGGACAACATCATCGACATCGGCTGCGGGGACGGCCGCGACTCGTGCGCGTTCGGCGCCGCCGGCCGCACCGTCCTCGGCGTCGACCAGTCGCCGGTCGGCATCGAGCACGCGTCCGCGCACGCCGCCGAGATCGGCCTGGGCGACAAGGTCTCCTTCCGCACCTGCGACGTGGCCGACGTCGACGACCTGGGCCGGGCGATGGACCAGATCACCGAGGCGGCGCACGGTCCGGTCGCGTTCTACATGCGGTTCTTCCTGCACGCGATCCCCGAGGACGTGCAGCGCGGCCTGATGAAGGCGATCGACATCCACGCGCGCCCCGGCGACTACCTCGTGGCGGAGTTCCGCACCGACAAGGACGAGGCCAACGCCAAGGTGCACACCAAGCACTACCGGCGCTTCCAGAACGCCGAGGAGTTCCGCGACTCGCTCGGCCTGCAGTACAACTTCGAGGTGCTGCACTTCGAGGAGGGCACCGGCCTGTCGCCGTACAAGGGCGAGGACCCGGTCCTCACCCGCGTGGTCGCCAAGCGCTGAGGCGGTGCGCCCGGGGGGCCGACCGTTCTCAGTCGTCCGGCCCGGCCCCGGCGCCCGTGCGGTAGGCGACTGTCACGCGGTGCCGGAGGTCCGCCAGTGCCCGCTGCTGCTCTCCGCCGAGCTCCTCGAGGCGCGCGGTGAGCAGGCCGATCCTCTCGGTGTTGGCGTGAAGACGGATGTCGAGGTCGGGCAGCCCCCCGCCGAGCTGGGCGAGCTCCGCCCGGGTCGCCGCGATGCTCTCGGCGAGCGCGCGGACCGCGCTCCACAGGACGACGACGGCAACACCGAGCAGGGCCAGCACGACCACGGCGAGCCCCAGCGCCAGCGCACCGGTGACGGCGTCCGCGGAGAAGTCGCCGGCCGCGGCGGCGACGAACGTGATGGCCACGGCGAGCACGAGGGCGCCCGCGGCCAGGACCAGCGCGCGGGTGCGGCGCCGACGAGGCAGGAGGACCTCGGCCGGCCGGTCGTGGCCCGCTTCCCCGTCGACGGTGTCCAGCTGGCCCCGCAGCCGGCGGTTGCGGGAGCGTGCGGTGCCCAGGCGCCCGCGGAGCGCCTCGCTGTCGGCGCGGGCCTCGTCGAGGGCGAGCTCCAGCTCGGCGACCCGCCTGCTGAGCGAGTCCACCGTCCAGTCGACGGAGTCGTCGGGACCGACCGTCGCGCCCGGCGCAGAAGCGGCCGGAACCCGCTCCTCGAGCGGGGACGCGATCACCAGGGTCAGGTCCTCACCAGCGGCGATGCGGTCCACGAGGGTGCGGGCGACCGGCAGGGCACCCTCGCCCCAGAGGAGACTCACGCGTGAGACGTCCTCGGGAAGGTCCGCCGCGTCGGCGAAAGAGGTGACGAGGGCGTCCTCCAGCCCGTCGCCGAAGTGGCTGAGCGCAGCGTTCGGGGTCACGCCGATGACGACGTGCCGGCCGCGAGTAGTATCCGCCGTTGTCATCCGATGCTCCTCGATAGCGTTGCTGTGCAAGGAGAGAGTGTGCCACCACCGGCAGCGTCATCCGCGGCCCCGGTCACGCGGACCACACCCGAGGTCTCGGTCGTCCTCACGGCTCCCCGAGGGAGCCGTCGTGCAGACCGCGCCCTCGCCTCCCTCGCTGGCCAGTCGATCGGGGCGGACCGCTTCGAGGTCGTGCTGGTCCGGTACGGGCCGTCCGACGCTCCCGGCGGCGCGGTGCCGGACCCTCGCGCCGATCACCCGACACTGGCCGTCCGTCTCCTCGAGCTGACGACGCCTGGGGTGGCCGAGGCCCGGAACGCCGGCCTCGCGGTGGCACGAGGCAGGCACGTCACGTTCCTCGACGACGGCGACTGGGTCTCGCCGGCGTACCTGGCGGGACTCCTGTCCGCGGCCGGGCCCGGGGTCGTCCCCACCGCGTTCGTGTACGACGTCCACGAGGACGCCGCCGGCGCCTGGTGCGAGGACCGCCTGAACGACGTCAGCAGCGTCCTGCTGCCGCACGAGGGGACGACCGTGTCCGCCACCGACGTGGCCGCCGCGGTCGCTGTGGGCGGCGCCAAGCTGGTGCCCACCTCGCTCGCCCGCCGGGCGGAGTTCCCGACCGACCTCGCCGTCGGTGGGTCCGCCGTCTACTGGGCCCGGATCTTCACGATCAGCCAGGCCGCGCTGCGTGTGGTGCCCCTCGCAGACGAGGTGGTCTACTTCCGGGGCCCCGAGGCCGTCGAGCGGGGCGACGCGGGGTACGACCTCGCCGTGACCCGGCGGCTCGACTGCCTCGAGGCCCTCGCCGAGATCGGTCCCGTGATGCCGTCCACGCGCCGGTTGCTGGAGGCCCTGGCCACCCACCAGAGCGGGTTGGTCAACGAGTACCTGCTCGCCCACCCGAGCGACCACGACCGGGTCCGCGCCGACGTCCGGCGCCGCGACGTACGCCTCATCGACTGGGCGCGGGTCAACCGCGGGCTGGCCACCGACCTCGCCGTCGTCTACTGCTTCCCGCCGTACGTCGACACCAGCGCGGTGGTGTCCGCGCGCCGGATCCGCGAACGCGGTGCCGTCACCGACCTGATCACCCAGGACCTCGACGACCGTCTCCGGCGCGACGAGGGCTCCTCACGCGTGGCCGCGGAGTTCGTCGCCACGCGGTCCATGGTGCGGGGGCGGTCGTCGTTCTCCGGCTGGGGCCCGATCGAGGCGTTCGGCGTCGAGGCGCTCCGCCGGTTCGCGGCGCTCGAGGAGCGCCACGGTCCCTACCGCACCCTCTACAGCCGCTCCCAGTGGGCCGCGTCGACCATCGCGGCCGCCCTGATCAAGCTCCGCCGTCCCGCCCTGCACTGGCGCGCCGAGCTCTCCGACCCGCTGCTCTACGACATCCAGGGCCGGGTGCGGGGTGCGGAGATGGCGGAGGGCGACACGGTCGAGCGGCTGCGCGCCGGAATGGTGTCGGCGGGGTTCGCCCCGCCCTCCGGCCTGCTGCTCTTCGAGTGGTGCGAGCGCCTCGTCTACGCGCTCGCGGACGAGGTCGTGTTCACCAACGAGAACCAGCGGGCGTACATGCTCGGCTACTGCGCCGACGCCGAGGCCGCCCGCCGGGCGGAGTCCCTCTCGTCGGTGTCGCACCACCCGACCCTGCCCGCCGAGTTCTACCGGATGGCCGAGGACGACCTCGAGCTCGAACCGGGCGTCGTGCACCTGGCGTACTTCGGTGTCTTCTACCCCACCCGGGGGCTGACGGAGGTCACCGAGGGGCTGAGCCTGCTCGGCCCGGAGGAACGGGCCCGGATCCGGCTGCACGTCTTCACCAGCGCGCCCGACGACGTGGCCGCGCAGGTGGCCGAGGCGGGCCTGGACGACGTGGTCCGGGTGTCCGGCTACCTGCCGTTCCTGTCCTTCCTGAAGCTCACCACCTTGTTCGACGTGCTGGTGGTCAACGACGCGTCCACCGCCGGACACCACCGGATCAACCCCTACCTGCCCTCGAAGCTGTCCGACTACCTGGGCAGTGGCACCCCGGTCTGGGCGATCACCGAGGAGGGCAGCGTGCTCAGCTCGATCGACACCGCCCACGCGTCGGCGGTGGGGGACCCGCACGGTGCCGCGGCCGTCCTCCGGACGATCGGCGCCGGCGTCCCGCACTCGGCCTGAAGGCCGTACGCGTATCCGCCCTCACCGTCGGGTCACATCGTCCGTACGGCGGCTTCCTAGGCGTCGCCCAGGAAGTCGACGATCACGTCGGCGATCCGCGGACCCGCCGCGCCGTCCCACAGCGGCGGGGTCGGCCACGTCGTCGGCCGGCCGCCCGCGAGCACGCGGGCGGCGACCGCCGGCAGCTCCTCGGCCGTGGTCAGCCGGTTGGTCCCGTGGGTGATCGTCACCGGTCGCTCGGTGTTGGGGCGCAGGGTCAGGCAGGGGACGCCGAGGATGGTCGTCTCCTCCTGGATGCCGCCGGAGTCGGTCACCACCAGGGCGGCCCCGCGCACCAGGCTGAGGAACTCGACGTACCCGAGCGGCTCGACGGCGTGGATGCCGGGGTGGTCGAACAGCCCGCCCTCCTGCATCCGGGCGCGCCCGCGGGGGTGCACGGGCAGGACGATGGGCGCCTGGTCGGCCACGGCGTGCAGGGCCGTGACCAGGGGGGCGAGGCCCCCGGGGGCGTCGACGTTGGCGGGCCGGTGCAGCGTCGCCACGGCGTACGTGTCCGGCAGGTCCATCTCGGCGCGGACCCGCTCGGGGTCGAAGCTGTCGAGATGGCCGAGCAGGGTGTCGATCATGGGGTTGCCCACCAGGTGGATGGCCGAGGCCGGAGCCCCCTCGCGGGCGAGGTGGGCGATCGCGTCCGGGCTGGTGGCGAGCAGCAGGCTGCTGAGCCGGTCCGTCACGATCCGGTTGATCTCCTCGGGCATGGTGAGGTCGAAGCTGCGGAGCCCGGCCTCGACGTGGGCCACCGGCAGGTCGAGCTTGCTGGCCACCAGGGCCGCCGCGACGGTCGAGTTCACGTCGCCGTACACCACCACCAGACGCGGGCGCTCGGCCAGGAAGATCTCCTCGAGGCCGGTCATGATCGCGGCGGTCTGGACGGCGTGGCTGCCCGACCCCACGTTGAGGTTCCTGTCCGGGCTCGGCAGGTCCAGCTGCCGGAAGAAGACGGCCGACATGTTGTCGTCGTAGTGCTGTCCGGTGTGGATGAGGTACTGCGGCACACCGCGCTTCTCGAGCGCGGCGTGCACCGGTGCCAGCTTCGGGAAGTTGGGTCGAGCGCCGGTGATGTGGCAGATCGAGTCGAGCACTGAATTCATGGGGTTCGCGCCTGTTCCAGTAGGGTCTTTCGCGGTGTGCAAACTAGCACCGACCGTTGCTGCTACTGGAGTTGTCGTGAGTGATCTTGTCGTTGTCGGTCTGGGGTACGTCGGACTTCCTCTCGTGGCCGAGGCCTGCCGCGCGAAGCTGGAGGTCGTCGGCCTCGACGTGAACCAACAGGTGGTGGACGCCCTCAACGCGGGGCGCTCGCACGTGGATGACATGTCGGACGAGGAGATGGCCGAGCTCGTCGGCCTGGGCTTCCGGGCCACGACCGACCCGGCGGTCATCGCCGAGACCTCCACGGTCGTGATCTGCGTCCCGACGCCGCTGAGCGCCGACGGCGGGCCCGACCTGGCCGCCGTCGAGGGCGCCTGCCGCGCGGTCGGCCGCCACCTCACCGCCGGCACCCTGGTCGTCCTGGAGTCCACGACCTACCCCGGCACCACCGCCGAGGTCATGACGCCGCTGCTCGAGGAGACCTCCGGCCTCTCGGCGGCGAGCGACTTCCACGTCGCGTTCTCCCCGGAGCGGATCGACCCGGGCAACAGCCGGTTCGGCCTCAAGAACACCCCGAAGGTCGTCGGCGCGGACTCCGAGGCCGCGTCGAAGGCGGTGGCCGCGTTCTACGGCGGCATCGTCGACGAGGTCGTCGTCGCGCGGGGCACCCGTGAGGCGGAGATCGGCGAAGCTGCTGGAGAACACCTACCGGCACGTCAACATCGCGCTGGTCAACGAGATGGCGCGGTTCTTCCACGAGCTCGACATCGACTTCTGGGACGTCATCCGCCTCGCCAGCACCAAGCCGTTCGGCTTCCAGGCGTTCCACCCCGGCCCGGGCGTCGGGGGTCACTGCATCCCGATCGACCCCAACTACCTGAGCCACCGGGTGCGCTCGCAGCTCGGGTACGGGTTCCGATTCGTGGAGCTGGCCCAGGAGATCAACAACTCGATGCCGTCGTACGTCGCCCTCCGCGCCGTCGAGCTGCTCAACGAGGCCAGCCTGTCGGTCCGGGGCAGCAAGATCCTGCTGCTGGGCGTGACCTACAAGCCGGACATCGCCGACCAGCGGGAGTCGCCCGCGATGGCCCTGGCCAGCCGCCTCCTCGACATGGGGGCGGAGCTCTCGTTCCACGACCCGTTCGTCAGCGAGTGGCATGTGGAGGGCGTCTCCGCCGGGAACTCCGACGCGGTGGTCGCTGCCGGCGAGGCAGACCTGGTCATCCTTCTGCAGAACCACTCCGCCTACGACATCGCTGCGATCGAGGCGGCGGCCGGGCGGCTGCTCGACACCCGTGGCGTCACGTCGGGCCCGGACAGCAACCGCCTCTGACCCGGTCGGCAGGAGCCCCCGGCGTGCCCTCGCGTCGCCCGGGGGCGTGAAGGCGCGCCGCGTCGCTCAGCGACGGCGGGCCGGCGCCACCTGGTCCACGCCGATCTCGCGGACCGGCGTCTTCGTGACGCCGAGCTCGCTGAGCGAGCGGTGCAGCATCGGTGCCAGGGTGCGGATGTATGTCGCCGTGAGGTGGCTGCCCTGCCGGTAGAGCAGGGTGCCACCGATCACCGGAGGACAGGTCGCGGCGTCCGCCGGCGGGCAGATCCACCGGTTGAGGTTGACGAGGGGCAGGTCCATGCGCTCCGCGACGTCCCGGAGCGGCGGCGTGCCCGCGCCGTCGCCGTAGTACCCCTTCTCGAAGGCGCACGCCGAGTAGTTCTTCGGGTGCTCGTCCACGCACTCGTAGACGTTCTGCTCGCCGGGTCGCGGGTTGTCCGCCACCAGGATGATCTTCGTGCCCATCCCCTGCAGCTCGGTCAGGGCGTCGACCATGCCCTGGGTGCGCTCCGGGCTGGCCACGCGGCCCTGGGAGACCAGGGCGTAGTCCGGGGCCCCCCCGGCGCGGAACGAGTCCAGGACGTTGCGGGTGTACGCCGAGCAGTCGTCGTCCACCCCGGCCAGGGTGAACGAGCAGGCGGACTTGAGGTAGAGGTCGAGACGCATGTCCTCCCGGATCGCGATGTCCTCGACGGCGGGGAACCACTGGCCCATCTTGGAGTCACCGAGCATCGCCATCGTCCGGCCGGAGTCGCGAGCCGCGTAGGTGCAGCCGGACCGGAGCTCCTCGACGCCGTCCTCGACCTGGCAGTCCTGGTCGTAGTACGTCGGGTTGTCGAGCCGCGCGACGGCGGGGTCCGGCACGACGGTTCCGGAGTCGTCGAACACGCTCTCGGGGTCGTCGATGACCTTCCAGTTCCGGCCGTCGGGGTTCGCGACCAGGGCGGTGGCGCCGTCGGTCCGGGCGTTGAGGTCCAGCTCGGGAACGGAGCTGCGGACCGCGGCGGCGGCACCCAGCGAGACCGCCATCACCAGGCCGCCCATGGCCAGGGCCAGCCCGTTCCGCTTGGCCAGCGTGGGGTTGAACCGCACCGGGTCCTCGATGAAGCGCTTGGTCAGCCAGGCCAGCAGCACGGCCAGGCCGCCGATGGCGATCTTCTGTCGCAGGCCGATGCCCGGCCACTGCTCGGCCGCGAGGATCAGCAGGGGCCAGTGCCACAGGTAGACGGAGTAGGAGATCCCCCCGAGCCAGGTCATCGGCTTCAGGCTCAGCATGCGGGCGACGCTGGTCTCCTGCGTCGCGCAGCCGGCGGCGATGATGGCCGCCGCCCCCAGGGTGGGCACGAGGGCCGCGGAGCCCGGCCAGGGCGTGGCCGAGGTGAAGCGGAAGACGGCCACCACGATGAGGGCCAGGCCGATCCAGCCGAGGGCCCCCGCGGCTCGTGCCCCGAGCGAGACCCGCAGGCGCGCGGCGGCGAACGCGAGCAGCGAGCCGATGGCCAGCTCCCAGACCCGGGTGGTGGTGAAGAAGTAGGCGGTCGCCGGGTTGGAGCGGGTGTGCACGACGGAGTAGACGAACGACGCGACTGCGGTGCCACCGATCAGCAGGAACAGCAGCCGGCGCGGGTTCAGCGACCACCGGTGGGCGACGTACAGGCCGGCGATCATCATCAGCGGCCAGACCACGTAGTACTGCTCCTCGACCGACAGCGACCAGTAGTGCTGCACCGGCGAGACCCCGGCGTCCTCGGCCAGGTAGTTGACCGACCTGAAGGCCAGCGCCCAGTTCACGACGTACAGGGTGGCCGCGGTCACGTCCGTGGCCAGGTCCACGTGCCGCGGCGCGGGCAGGACGTACCAGCCCGCCACGGCCGTGAAGACCAGCACGATCGACGCGGCCGGCAGCAGCCGCCGGGCCCGGCGGGCGTAGAACGTCGTCAGGGAGATCCGGCCCGAGCGGGTGGCCTCCCGGAGCAGCAGCGAGGTGATCAGGAAGCCGCTGATGACGAAGAAGATGTCGACGCCGGCGAATCCGCCACTGAGCCGACTGATCCCGATGTGGAAGAGCAGCACGGTGCCGACGGCGATGGCACGGAGCCCCTCGATGTCGCCCCGGAGGGCTGCGTAGCCGGTCCGGTTGACGGTGGGCGCCGCCCGGCGTTTCCCGGCGACAACGGTGACGTCGGCGCTCATGACAGGGAAGCGGGTACGACGGTCAGGGCTCCGGCTCCACCCACCGAACGCAGCTCCTGGGTGGAGGCGATGATCTTCTGGATGGTGGCCACCGCAGCCGGGACGTCGCCGAGGTGGGTGCGGAACGGCAGGTCGAGGGTGCTGAGCACGCTGCCCGGCTCCGAGATGGCCCAGATCGCCGAGCCGCTGCCCAGGTAGTCGGACAGCTTGGAGGGGAGGTAGGGGTTGATCTTCTTGCCCTCGGTGTTGGCGTCGTTGACCAGCAGGGCGTCGAAGTGCTGGGTGACGTTCAGGAACTCCAGGAACGGCAGGTACGGGTTCACCGTGATCACGTCGCCGAGGCCGGCCTCCGCGACCTCGGCCCGGACCTTCTTGTGCTGCACCGTGAAGACGTGGAGCTGGACCCGCTCGCGGTCCAGGGCCGACAGCGCCGCCAGGGCGCCGGTGACCTCCGTCAGGCCGCGGCGGGGGTAGAAGACGCCGAAGTAGCCGAGGTGGACCCGCTCCGGGTCCAGGGCGTACTCGTGGGGCTTCATGGCGTAGAACGGCGGCGGCAGCGTGGGGTGCCGGGCCACCGTCGCGACCCGCGCCACGCGGGCGGCCAGCTCCGGGTCCTCGATGGAGTCGACCATGAAGCGGCGCTGGTTCTCGTTGGTGAACAGGATCTCGTCCGCGAGCGCGTAGGCGACGTACTCCACCCACTCGAACAGCCGCAGGCCCTCCGGCGGGGTGAAGCCCGCCTCCGTGATCGCCGTGCGCAGCTCGGCGACGATCTCGTCGTCGTCCATCAGCTCGGGGCGGGGCTCGCCCTCCATGGTGCGGAACAGCGGGTCGGAGAACTCCGCCAGCCACTCCACCTGCGGGTTGCGTGCCTTGTACTGCGCGGCGACGAAGTGGGAGGCGGCCCAGCCGACGCGCGAGTAGACCCGCTCGTACTTCTTGGTCGCCTCGAGCGCGGGCAGGGCCTCGAAGACCCCGTGCGAGTAGGCGCGCACCGCCCACCACTCGCGGTAGTGGCCCCGTCCGGGTACGACGTGGATCGAGTCGATGAAGGGCTCCGCGATCTGCCGGGAGCTCTCGTCACGTTCGCGCACCGAGTCCAGGTCCTGGCAGATCACGTCGGTGACGATGCCGCGCTCACGGATGCGACGGGCGGCCACCAGGCCGCTCGTGGTGTTCCACGGGGTGAACGTGTACAGCAGTCCGAGGTGACGGGCCATGCCGTGGTTGAGGCTGCTCCACCTGACACGCCGCAGCCCCCGCCGGTCGATCTCGTCGACGATGCTCTCCCGCTGCTCCGGGTGCGCCCGGATGAAGGCGTTCAGCCGGTGGTACTGCCGCTCCACTGCCCGGACCGTGACGCGCTCGACGTCCGTCGATTCGGTCTCGATCTCGTCCAGCACTGCGACGACGTCGAGGGAGCGGCCGACCTGGGACTCACGGTCGGCCCCGAGCGGGTCGGCCACGACGGCGTCCCCCCGGTGGTACGCCGCGTGCTGCCGGAGGAGCCGGAAGCGGAACGGGCTGCGCGCATAGAGGCGCGTCATGAACACGAGGTCGACGTCGGTCTCGAGCCGCTCGTCGAACCCCGTCTCCCGGGCCGCCCCGGTGGGGAGCAGGGCACCCGCGAGGTCGGACATGGCGTCCGCGGGCAGGTCGAGCGGGTGGACCAGGGCGGGCGACGGTCCCCGGCCCCGGCGGGCGGGGGCGCGGGACGCGATGGTGCCGTCGGGGCCGGCCAGTCGCGCGAGCGGCACGACACCGAGGCGGGTGTCGGGGGTCTCCTCGTCCTCGCGCTCGCTGCCGGGGGGTGCGGGGATGCGCCGGGCGTTGAGCAGGCGGGTGAGGTAGTCGCTGGAGAGGTGATCCCCGGCGCGGACGAAGGTGACGAACTCACCGCGGGCGGCCCAGAGCGCGGAGTTCTTGGCAGCCGCGCCGGGGCGGGTCGAACGGACCACGCGGACCACCCGGTCGGGGTGCTCCTCGCGGAACGTGGCCAGCGCCGGGTCGACCTCGCCAGTGGCGTCGGTCACCACGAGCAGCACCTCGAACCGACCGCCCGGGAGGGTCTGGGAGGAGACCGATTCCAGCGTGCGGGAGAGGCCGTCGCTGCTCTCCGAGGCGTCGAGGATCACCGAGGCAGTGGGCGTCCGTCGGGTGCCGGGGCTTGCTGGCACAATCCTCTGCATGTTCTTCCCACTCCTAGCCGCGTGTACTCGGCCTGCACCTCGTCTCTCCGGTCGAGGGGGCCGTCGTGGATAGTACGCGAAGCGCGACAGCGCTCGTGGTCGGCCGTACCCGCGACGAAGCCGCCAAGCGGTACGCCGAGGACCTCGACGACTACCTGTCGACCTCCTACGAGGAGCTGGCCTCCGCGCTCCCCGAGATCCGGCCGGACTTCATCGGGATCAGCGCCGGGCGGGGCATGGCCGAGGCCGTCGCCACCGCGCTCGAGGCCCGGGCCGCGGATCCCGACCTGCTGGTCGCGATCGAGCTGCCCGAGTCGGGGAGGACCAGCGAGGCCGTGGCCGAGCTCCTCGGTGCCGCCCGGCACCCCGTCGTCGGCGTCCGGCACTTCCGCGACCGGGCCTGCCTGCTGATCGGGAGCGACGCCCCGATCGCCGGGACCGACGACCCCATCCTGCCGGCGGTCTTCGCCGCCGCGACCCGTGCACGGACCCGCGACAAGCGGCTGGTCTCGCCCTGGGAGGTCGACGCGGCCCAGGCGCGTGCCCTGGAGCTCGAGCAGGAGCTCGACGAGACGTCCAAGCAGCTGTGGGCCGCGCGCGCGGAGATCAAGAAGCTGAAGAGCAAGCCGGCCCGCCGCCGCCTGTCCCAGCGGGTGCAGGAGGCGGTGGCGGATCCGGCCCGCGGGCGGGCGCGTGCGCAGCGCCCTGCCTCGCTACCGGTGCGGGTGGCCCGCGCGGCGTCGGGATTCCTCGGGGCCACGAGCCGTCGCGGGCGCGTGCTCACGCTCCTGGCGGAGCTGCTGGTCGTGCTCGTGCTGGTGGCCGGCCTGCCGATCGTCCTGGGCGTCACCGCCGGGGCCGACGGTGCGGTGATCGGGCTCGCCCTCGCGGGCATCTTCGTCGTACTGGCCGTGCTCGGTGCGCTGCTGCTGCGGGTGACCCGCCTGGTCGCCTCGGGTGAGCGGCGGGACGAGGCCGCACAGCGTGACCTGCGGCTGCTGCTCGAGCAGGGCGAGGAGCTGCGGACGGGCAATCTGGAGATGGACACCATGCTGCGCCAGCAGGGGCGGACACTGCGGTCCCTGCCCAGCGCCGAGCCCGCCACGGAGGCCGACGTCGAGGCGTCGGCGGAGGCGCTCGGCGAGCGGGTCCAGGCGATGATCAACCTCTTCGACATGGTCCACGTGACCGCGGCGGTCCCGGCCATGTCGCACTGGGCGGCGTCCCCCGACCTGGTGCTCTGGACCGTCGACACCTTCCTGAAGGACAAGCCGGGCCTGGTCGTCGAGTGCGGCAGCGGGGTGTCCACGCTGTTCCTCGCCCTGGCCGCGAAGCAGTACGGCGTCCCGACGCGGATCGTCGCCCTCGAGCACGACCGGACCTACGCACGGCGTACCCGCGAGATGCTGGCCCACCACGGGGTGGCGGAGTTCGCCGAGGTCCGTCACGCCCCGCTGGCCCGCACGCACCTCGAGGACCACGAGACCCCGTGGTACGACGAGACCGTGCTGAGCGACCTGAAGGGGATCGGGCTCCTCCTCGTCGACGGTCCGCCGGCCCGCACCGGTCCGGCCGCCCGGTTCCCGGCCATCCCCATCCTGAAGGACGACCTGGCCGAGACGTGCACGATCCTCGTCGACGACCTGGTCCGCGCCGAGGACCGGGAGGTCTCGGAGCGCTGGCGCCCGGAGCTGCCGGACTTCAGCTACGAGATCCTCGCGCTCCACAAGGGGGCGGCGGTCCTGCGTCGTCGCGGCTGAGCGCCTGACGGGGAGGACGCCCCGGGCCCGTGTGACGCAGGCCACCGGATCGGCCGGTTCCCACCCGGAATCGCCACGCGTACCCTCGGGGTTGGAAGCACTGTCAAGCACACGTCTGGTACCCGTGCCGGCCCTCGTCCGAGGGTGGTCGGCGGGACTGGAACGAAAGGCTGAACAGCATGACCCAGCCCCTCGGCGGGCCCGTCTCGGGCGCGACCTCCTACCGCATCGGCGTCGTCGGTGCCGGACGCGTGGGCGCCGTCCTGGCCGCCGCGCTCCGGTCCGCGGGCCACGAGATCGTGGCGGCCGCCGGTGAGTCCGGCGCCTCGCTCACCCGCGTCGAGACGCTGCTGCCCGGCGTACCCGTGGCCAAGCCCAGCGCCGTGGCCCGGGCCTGCGACGTCCTGCTGCTGACCGTCCCCGACGACATGCTCCGCAACGTCGTCGAGATGCTCACCGCCAGCGGCGCGATCCGCCGCGGCCAGTACGTCGTCCACACCTCCGGGCGCCACGGCCTCGACGTCCTCGCCGCTGCGACCGCGGTGGGCGCCCGGCCGGTCGCGATGCACCCGGCGATGACGTTCACCGGCACCGACCTCGACCTCGACCGGCTGCCCGGTTGTGTGTACGGCGTGACCGCCGGCGACGCCGAGCGCACCTTCACCACCGGCCTCGTCGCCGACCTCGGCGGCCGCCCGATGTGGGTCCCCGAGGACCGCCGCACGCTCTACCACGCCGGACTCGCGCACGGCGCCAACCACCTGGTCACCCTGGTCAGCGAGGCACTCGAGATGCTGGCCGCGGCCGGCGCCGACCAGCCCGCCGACACCCTGCGCCCGCTGCTCGAGGCCGCCCTCGACAACGCGCTCAACTACGGCGACGCGGCGCTGACCGGGCCGATCGTGCGCGGCGACGTCAACACCGTCCGCGCCCACCTCGCCGACCTCCGCGACTCCGCCCCCCACACGCTCCCGTCGTACGTCGCGATGGCGCGCGCCACGCTGTCCCGGGCGGTCGCCGACGGGCGGCTGCTGCCGATCCGGGCAGCGAAGATCTCGGGACTGCTCGATGCCGCGGCTGCCGGGACTCCCGGTGCTACGGCGCCGCGGCCCGGGGCCGTGGACCGGGCTCGCCTGCGATGACGGGACCGACCCTCGCGCACACCCGCGCCGAGCTGGTCGAGGCACTCGCGACGGCCCGTGCCGACGCTGACCGGGTCGGCCTGGTGCCGACCATGGGCGCCCTGCACGCAGGCCACGCCTCCCTGATGCGGACGGCCCGGGCGCACGTCGGCTCCGGCCCGGTCGTGGTCTCGGTGTTCGTCAACCCGATGCAGTTCGCGCCCGGTGAGGACCTCGACCGCTACCCCCGCACGCTCGACGCCGACCTCGCCCTGTGTGCCGAGCAGGGCGTCGACGTGGTGTTCGTGCCGTCCGTCGACGAGGTGTACCCGGGCGGCGAGCCGCAGGTCACCGTCGACCCCGGACCGGTGGCCACCGTCCTCGAGGGTCGGTCGCGCCCCACCCACTTCCGCGGCGTGCTCACCGTGGTCGCGCAAGCTGTTCGGCCTGGTCCGGCCCGACGTCGCGGTCTTCGGCGAGAAGGACTACCAGCAGCTCGCGCTGATCCGGCGGATGGTCGCCGACCTCTGCCTCGGCGTCGACGTGGTCGGCTCGCCGACGGTCCGCGAGGACGACGGGCTGGCGATGAGCTCGCGCAACCGCTACCTCGAGCCCGAGCAGCGGCTGCAGGCGGTGGCGCTCTCCCGCACCCTGGCCGCGGCGGCCCACGCGGCGCCGTACGGCATGGGGGCGTTGCTGGGCTCGGCCCGCGCCGAGCTGCGGCAGGCCCACGGCGTCGACCTCGACTACCTCGAGGTGACCGCACCCGACCTCGGCCCGGCACCGCACCACGGCCCGGCCCGGGTCCTCATCGCCGCCCGGGTCGGCCGCACCCGGCTCATCGACAACTGCGCGGTCACCCTGGGTACGCCGACCCTCGACCGCACCCACCCCTCGACGCCCTGCCGCCCCCTCGATGACGCCCCCCTCGATGACGGAGAGTCCTGATGCTGCGCACGATGATGAAGAGCAAGATCCACCGGGCCACGGTCACCCAGGCCGACCTGCACTACGTCGGGTCGGTGACCGTCGACGAGGACCTGCTCGACGCGGCCGACCTGCTGGCCGGCGAGCTGGTGCACATCGTCGACGTCACCAACGGCGCCCGGATCGAGACCTACACGATCGCCGGCGAGCGCGGCTCCGGCGTGATCGGCATCAACGGCGCCGCCGCCCGGCTCGTGCACCCCGGCGACACCGTCATCCTGATCGGCTACGGGCAGATGGACACCGCGGAGGCGAAGGCGCTGCGGCCGCACGTGGTCTTCGTCGACGCCGACAACAAGATCCTGGCCACCGGCTTCGACCCGGCGGAGGCCGTTGCCGGCTCCGGCCTGGTCCGCGGCGACCGCTAGCCTGCCCGGATGACCCGCCGCGCGCCCGCCGACGTCCCCCGCCGGCTGCGCGCGCCCGCCCCGGGCTGGACGACGCGCTCCGACGTGGTCGTCATCGGTTCCGGCATCGCCGGCCTCACCGCCGCCCTGCGGATCCGCGCCGAGCTCCAGGAGGCCGGCGGCACGGTGCTGGTCGTCACCAAGGACGTCCTGGACGCCGGGTCGACCCAGTGGGCGCAGGGCGGCATCGCGGCGGCCCTGGGCCCGGGCGACACCCCGGCGCAGCACGAGCACGACACCCTGGTCGCCGGGGCCGGGGCCTGCGACCTCGACGCGGTCCGGGTGCTGGTCACCGAGGGCCCCGAGGCGGTCCGCGAGCTGATCGCGCTGGGCACGGAGTTCGACCACACCGCGGCCGGGGAGCTGTCGCTGACCCGCGAGGGCGGCCACCACCGCGACCGGATCGCGCACGCCGGCGGCGACGCCACCGGTGCCGAGATCCAGCGCGCCCTGATCGCGGCCGTCGCGGCCGAGCCCGGCATCGAGGTCATCCAGCACGCGCTCGCCGTCGACCTGCTGCTGGGCGCGGACGGCGGCGTCGCCGGCGTCACCCTGCACGTGATGGGGGAGGGGCAGCGCGACGGCGTCGGTGCGGTGCACTGCCGGGCGGTCGTGCTGGCCAGCGGTGGCCTCGGCCAGGTCTTCGCCCAGTCCACGAACCCGGCGGTCTCCACCGGCGACGGCATGGCGCTGGCGCTGCGCGCCGGCGCGACGCTGCGCGACCTGGAGTTCGTGCAGTTCCACCCGACCGTGATGTGGCTCGGCCCGGAGTCCCGGGGCCAGCAGCCGCTGATCTCCGAGGCGGTCCGCGGCGAGGGCGCCTTCCTCGTCGACTTCGAGGGCCGCCGCTTCATGCAGGGCGTCCACGAGCTCGCCGACCTCGCCCCGCGCGACGTCGTCGCCAAGGCGATCACCCGCCGGATGATCGAGTCCGGCAGACCGCACATGTGGCTCGACGCCCGCCACCTGGGCGCGGCGTTCTGGGAGAAGCGCTTCCCGACCATCCTGGCCACCGCCCGCTCGCACGGGGTCGACCCGGTCACCGAGCTGATCCCCGTCGCCCCGGCCCAGCACTACGCCTCCGGCGGCGTGCGCACCGACCTGTGGGGGCGCTCCGACGTGCCCGGCCTCTACGCCACCGGCGAGGTCGCGTGCAGCGGGGTGCACGGCGCCAACCGGCTCGCCTCCAACTCCCTGCTCGAGGGTCTGGTCTTCTCCCGCCGGATCGCCGACGTACTCCCCGGGGAGCTCCGGCCGTGGGCCGACCCGGCACCCGACACCCGCCCCGAGTCGCTGGTGGCCGCCGAGCACCGCCACGAGATCCAGACCGCGATGACGGACCAGGTCGGCGTCCTCCGCACGGCCGACGGCATGGCCGAGGCGGCGGCGACGGCTGGCCGAGGTGGTGGCCGGCGACGACGGCCTGCTGGGCACCCGCGCCTGGGAGACCAGCAACGTCGCCGCGATCAGCGTCTCCCTCACCGCGGCCGCCGCGCTGCGCGAGGAGACCCGCGGCTCCCACTGGCGCGAGGACTTCCCCGACCGCGACGACGCGCAGTGGGCCGGGCACGTCGACGTACGCCTCACCGGCGCCGGCCTCGGCCTCGACTTCGTCCCGGCCGCCGCCACCGACCACGAGCCCAGCCCGACCGGAAGCCGCCCCGCATGAGCACCCCGCCCGGCATCGTCGCCACGCCGTACGCCGACCTCCCCGCCGCCCTGGTGGAGGAGCTGGCCGCGGCCGGACTCGACCCGGAGGCGGTGTACGCCGCCGTGGTGGCCGCGCTCGCCGAGGACCTCCCCGGCGACCGGGGCGACGTGACCAGCCGCGCGACGATCGACGCCGACGCGCGTGGCTCGGCGGTCTTCGCGGCTCGCGAGCCCGGCGTCGTCGCGGGGCTCGGGGTGGCGGCCCTGGTGTTCACCTACGTCCTGGGGCACGAGGTGCTGGTCGCCGACCGGGTCGCCGACGGCACCCGGGTCGCCGCGGGCGACGTGGTGATGCGCGTCGAGGGGCCGATCCGGGGCCTGCTCTGCGCCGAGCGGACCGCGCTCAACTTCGCCAGCCACCTCTCCGGCGTGGCCACCGCCACCGCGCACTGGGTCGACGCGCTGGCCGGCACCCGTGCCCGGGTCCTCGACACCCGCAAGACGCTGCCCGGCTGGCGCGCCCTGCAGAAGTACGCCGTCCGCTGTGGCGGCGGCGTCAACCACCGGTTCAGCCTGAGCGACATGGCCATGGTCAAGGACAACCACGTGATCGCCGCCGGTGGCGTGCTGCCGGCGTACGCCGCGGTCCGCGAGCAGTACCCCGACGTACCGGTCGAGGTCGAGGTCACCGACCTCGATCAGCTGCGCCTGCTGCTCGACGCCGGCTGCGACCGGATCCTGCTCGACAACATGGACACCGCGACGATGGCCGAGGCGGTCCGCATCACCGGCGGCCGGGCCAGCCTCGAGGCGTCCGGAGGGCTGACCCTGGCCCGGGCCCGCGAGGTCGCGGAGACCGGCGTCGACTACATCTCGGTGGGCGCCCTCACCCACTCGGTCGTCGTGTTCGACCTCGGGATGGACCTCGAGGAGTCGCCATGACCCTGCTCGCCGCCGACATCGGCAACAGCCACACCGTGCTCGGGCTGCTCGACGACGGCGAGGTGCTGGCCCACTGGCGGGTGGCCACCGACGAGCGGCGTACCGCCGACGAGTGGGCGGTGCTGATCCGCGGGCTGCTGCGCGACGCCCCGGCCGGCGTCCGCGTCGACGGGATCGCGGTGTGCTCGACGGTGCCCGCGGTGCTGCACGAGTGGCGCGAGATGCTCACCTCCCACTTCGGCGACATCCGGGCCGTGGTGGTCGAGCCCGGCATCCGCACCGGCGTGCCGGTCCTCATGGACAACCCGCGCGAGGTCGGCGCGGACCGGATCGTCAACGCCCTGGCCGCGGCGACCCTCTACACCGGCCCGACGATCGTGGTGGACTTCGGGACCGCGACCACCTTCGACGTGGTCAGCGCCAAGGGCCAGTACGTCGGCGGCGCGATCGCCCCCGGCATCGAGATCTCCCTGGAGGCGCTCGGCCGCCGCGGTGCGCAGCTGCGCAAGGTCGAGCTGCTGCGCCCACGCACGGTCATCGCCAAGAACACCGTCGAGGCCGTGCAGTCGGGGATGCTGTTCGGCAACGCGTGCCAGGTCGACGGGCTGGTGGCCCGGATGATCGCCGAGCTCGGCGCCGACCCCGCCGACGTGACGGTGGTCGCGACCGGCCACCTCGCGCCCCTGGTGTACGACGAGTGCTCGGCCTTCACCGAGCACGCCCCGTGGCTGACCCTCACTGGTCTGGACCTGATCTTCAGCCGGAACACCTGAGGCCCATTTCGCCCCCACGAGTCACCTACACGTCGGTAACACCCGGCGATTCGGCGAGCGCGGCTACCTACGGTGCAGGAACTGGTGGTCGACGGGGGGTCGGCCACGTTCTCTGGAAGGGTCCTTCGTGGCCGCACGTTCTGTCTCTGCTGCCGGCGCTCGCACCGCCCGGCTGCTCGTCGTCCTGGCCCTGGTGGTCATCTCGGCGCCGTTCCTCGGGACCGCGTCCGCCTCTGCGGCGACCGTCGGTGGATTCGAGATCGACGGCGACCTCACCGCGTCCGGCGCCCTCGACTGGTCCAACGTCGGCGGTCAGCCCGTCGCCCGCGACCTGGTCTCGTCGAGCTCCGACGACGGCTTCAAGTCGGGCAACAGCGCCAAGGAGGAGAACCCGGACGCCTGGGACACCGTCACCGCCAAGGTGACCCCGGACGCGAACGACATCGGGGACATCTACAGCCTCGGACGCCTGGTGAACTCCCACCAGTGGGGGTTCGTCGGCTTCGAGCGCTCCCGCTCCGGCGGCAGCACGGCGTTCAACGTCGAGCTCAACCAGCTCGGCAACAAGATCAACGGCAACGGCCTCTCGGTGCCCAACCGGACCAACGGCGACATCCTCATCGACGTCACCCAGTCCGGCAGCGGCGCCGTGACCGTCGGTGGCGTCTACTCCTGGACCGGTTCCACGTGGGCGCTCTCCCCGGGCGCCGCGAACGCCGTGAGCGGGGCCTCCAACTCCGGTCCGGTCACCGACGTGGACGGCAACACCCTCGCCGCCGGCACGTTCGCCGAGATCGGCATCGACGTCACCGCGGCCTTCAGTGCCCGGCCGGCCTGCCCCGGCCAGGACGTCACCGCGGTCAACATCCGCTCGCGCTCCAGCTCGTCCTCGGTCACCTCGGACCTGAAGGACTACGTCAAGCCCGGCTCGATCACGATGCCGAACAACTGCGGCCGGCTCACCATCCAGAAGCAGGACCCGGCCGGCGCGCTGCTGCCCGGTGCCGCCTTCACCGTCGCCCCGAACCCGTCGACCGGCACCGGCAGCCTGACCGTCACCGACGGCGGGGCCAACGACCCCGACGGCACCGCCAACGGCGTCATCGACTTCACCAAGGCGATCCCCGGCGAGCTACGTCGTCACCGAGACCGCGGCACCGAAGGGCTACCTCCTCACCGCCGCCGCCCAGAACGCGACGGTGACCACCGGCAACCAGACCGTCAAGCAGTTCACCAACGGCCTCGGCAGTGCGTCCTGGACCAAGGTGGACGAGACCGGCGGCGCCAAGGTGGGCGGGGCGACGTACACGCTCACCGCGACCTCCGGCGACGCGCAGGCCCTGCTCTCCGGCCCGATCACCGTCGTCGACAACGGCACCCGGGACACCGACCCGGCCGCGGGTGCGGTCACCGTGACCGGGCTCTACACCGGCACCTACTCGGTCCGCGAGACCGTGCCGCCGGCCGGCTACGCCCTGCCGACCTCGGGCAACCCCAAGTCGGTGACCGTCTCGGTGGCCACGCCGAACCCGAGCACGTCCTCGGCGTTCACCGACCCGCGCCTCAAGGGCTCGATCGTCGTGAACAAGACCGACGCGGTGAGCGGAGCCGCGCTGGACGCGACGTTCCGCCTCTACCGCGACAACGGCGACGGCGCCTTCTCCACCGCCACCGACACTCCGATCGGCTCCGCCACCCAGTCCAGCAACGGCACGCTCACCTTCGGCGACCTGACCTGGGGGAAGTACTGGGTGCAGGAGACCGTCCCGCCCACCGGCTACCTCGTCGACCCCGACCTGCCCAGGCTGGTCACCGTCGACGCCACGCACCTCGACCCGACCGTCGCCGTCGCGGACCCGCGCAAGCCCAGCACGCTCACCGTGCGCAAGGTCGACGCGGCCGACGGATCGGTCCTCGAGGGTGCGAAGTTCAAGCTCTGGAAGGACACCGACGCCACCCCGGGCCCGTCCGCGGGTGACACCGCGGCCGGCACCTGCACCACCGGGGCGAACGGCCTGTGCAGCGTCGACCAGCTCGGCTTCGGCGCGTTCTACTGGGAGGAGACGGTCGCCCCGGCGGACTACCTCCTGCCCGCGGACCCGTACTCCAGCCGGGTCGTGATCAACGCCGCCAACGCCGGCACCACGCTCCCGGTCCGCGAGTTCCGCGACATCGAGATCGACCTCGAGACCACCCTGGTCAAGGACGGCGTGCTGGCGACTCGGTCGCCGACAAGGGAGACGGCGACCACCTGGCCGACAAGGGCGAGGTCGTCACCTACACCTTCACGCTGACCAACGCCGGCAACGCCCCGCTGACCGACGTGGTCGTCAACGACCCGAAGGTCGGCGCGGTCTCCTGCCCGTCCGCACCGGTCGCGCCCGGCGGCACCGCCACCTGCACCGCGACCTACACCGTGACCCAGGCCGACATCGACAGCGGCTCGGTCCACAACGTCGCCACCGCGACCGCGAAGGGCCCCAACGGCGCCACCGTGGGCTCCAACGAGGCCTCGCACACGCTGCCCGTCGACGAGTCCTCCGCGGTCACCCTCGACAAGGGCGCGCACCTGCAGGACGGCGACGACGACGGCCTGGCCGACCTCGGCGAGACCATCCGGTTCACCTTCACCGTGACCAACACCGGCAACGACACCCTGCACGGCGCGACCGTCACCGACCCGAAGGCCGGCGCGGTCACCTGCCCGGCCGGCTCGTTCGGCCCCGGGCAGTCGGTCACCTGCACCCGGGACTACGTCGTCACCCAGGACGACGTCGACAACGGCTCGGTGACCAACGTGGCGACCGCGGCAGCGATCGACACCGACGGCTCCGTGATCTCGTCGCAGCCCGACGACACCGTCACCCCGACCGACCAGGTCACCGCGATCCGTCTGGAGAAGTCCGGCGTCCTCGCCGACCAGGACGGCGACGCCAAGGCCGACGTCGGCGAGCTGGTCACCTGGACCTTCGTGGTCGTCAACGAGGGCCGGGTCACGCTGCACGGCGTCACCGTCAGCGACCCGAAGGCCGGCCCGGTGAGCTGCCCGGTCACCTCGGTCGCGCCCGGGAAGTCGGTCACCTGCACCGCGACGTACGCCGTGACCCAGGCCGACATCGACAGCGGCTCGGTGCACAACGTGGCCACCGCCAGCGGCGCTCCGACCGGCCGCGACCCGATCACGTCGGAGCCCGCCGAGGCCACGCTGCCGGTCGACGCGCACGCCGCGCTGTCGATCGTGAAGACCGGCAAGCCTCGTGGACGAGGACGGCGACGACCTCGCCGACAAGGGCGAGACCGTCGAGTACTCCTTCGTGGTCACCAACGACGGCACGCACCACGCTGCACGGGATCTCCGTCGACGACCCGCGGGTCGACTCCGTCGACTGCCCGGCCGGCTCGCTGCTGCCCGGGAAGTCGGTGACCTGCACCGCGTCGTACGTCGTCACCCAGGCGGACGTCGACGCCGGCGAGGTGGTCAACACCGCCACCGCCACGGGGATCGACCCCGACGACGACCCGGTCGACTCCGACCCGTCGACCGAGACCGTCGACACCGACAGCCCGCGCCGCCCTGGCCATCGACAAGACCGCGCACCTCGTCGACGCCGACGGCGACGACCGGGCCGACGCCGGCGAGACCGTGGCCTACGCGTTCGAGGTCACCAACACCGGCACCACCACGCTGCACGGCATCGCGGTCACCGACCCGATGCTGGCCGGCGCCGGTGTCACCGTCGACTGCCCGGCCGGCTCGCTGCTGCCCGGGAAGTCGGTCTGACCTGCACCGCGTCGTACGTCGTGACCCAGGCCGACGTCGACCGGGGCACGCTGCGCAACGTCGCGGCGGCCACCGCGATCGACCCGGACGACGAGGACGTCACGTCCGCGCCGGACGAGGCGGTCGTGCCGGTCGACACGCACGCGGCGGTCACGCTGGCCAAGAAGGGCACCCTCGTCGATGAGGACGGCGACCACCTGGCCGACGTCGACGAGACCGTGACCTACGCGTTCACCGTCACCAACGACGGCAACGTCACCCTGGACACCATCGCCGTCGACGACCCGAAGCTCGGCTCGGTCGACTGCCCGGCGGGCCCGCTCGCCCCCGGGAAGTCCGTGACCTGCACGGCGTCGTACGTCGTGACCCAGGCCGACGTCGACCACGGCTCGGTCGACAACGTCGCCACCGCCACGGCCGTCCCGGTCACCGCGGCCGAGCCGATCCGCTCGGACGAGGCCACGGACTCCGTCCCGGCCGACACCCGCTCCGCGCTCGCGGTCCACAAGACCGCGCAGCTGGTGGACGCGGTCGACGACGGCGGCGACGCCGACGGGCTCGCCGACGCGGGCGAGACGATCGACTACACCTTCGAGGTCACCAACACCGGCACCACGACCCTGTCCGACGTGCTGGTCGACGACCCGATGCTGGCCGGTGCCGGCGTGACGTCGACCTGCCCGTCCGGCTGCCCTGCTGCCCGGGAAGTCGGTCACCTGCACGGCGTCGTACATCGTCACCCAGGCCGACGTCGACACGGGCGTCGTCCGCAACGTCGCCACCGCCTCGGCCGCACCGCCGGCCGGCCCGCGGGTCGACAGCGCACCCGACGACGCCGAGGTCCCGGCCGACGCCGCCGACGGGCTCAGCCTGGTCAAGACCGGCGACGCTCGACGACGCCGACGACGACGGCCTGGCCGACGTCGGGGAGACCGTGGAGTACTCGTTCGAGGTCACCAACACCGGCCACGTGACGCTCTCCGGCGTCTCCGTCGCCGACCCGAAGCTCGGCTCCGTGGACTGCCCGTCCGGCTGCGCTGCTGCCCGGGAAGTCGGTCACCTGCACCGCGTCGTACGTCGTCACCCAGGCGGACGTGGACTCCGGCACTGTCGTCAACACCGCCACCGCGCACGCCGTGCGGCCCGGTGGTGCCGGCGTGACCTCGAACGAGTCCACCGAGACCCTGCCCGCCGACGACGCCGCCGCCCTCGGCCTGGTCAAGGACGCGACGCTGGTCGACCAGGACGGCGACGGCAAGGCCGACGTCGGCGAGACCGTGGACTACGCGTTCACGCTCACCAACGACGGCAACGTCACGCTCTCCGACGTCGCGGTCGCCGACCCGAAGCTGGCGGCGGTCCCGGTCACGGTCACGTGCCCGTCCGGCTCGCTGCTGCCGGGTGAGGCGCTGACCTGCACCGCGTCGTACGTCGTCACGCAGGCCGACGTCGACCACGGCTCGGTCGACAACGTGGCGACCGCCTCGGCGGCCACCCCGCACGACGGACGGACCGTGCTCCGGTCCGGACGACGCGACGGTCCCGGCCGACGCCCGTGCGGCGCTGCGCCTCGACAAGCGTGCCCACCTCGCCGACACCGACGGGGACGACCTCGCCGACGTCGGCGAGACCGTGCACTACGCGTTCGAGGTCTTCAACGAAGGGACCGTCTCCGTCTCGGAGATCACGGTCGACGACCCGATGCTGGCCGACGCCGGCATCAGCGTCGACTGCCCGACCGGGACGGTCCTTCCTGGATTCTCGGTGACCTGCACCGCCTCCTACGAGGTGACGCAGGCTGATGTGGACCTGGGTGAGGTGGCGAACGTGGCCACCGCCTCGGGGGTTCCGGCTGCCGGGTTGCCGGGGGTCGACTCGGCGCCGGACACCACATCCACACCGACCGACACCCGCGACGTCCTGTCGCTGGTGAAGACCGCGGCGCTGGTCGACGGCGACGGTGACGGCCTGGCCGACGCCGGCGAGACCATCGACTACACGTTCGAGGTCACCAACGCGGGCACCACGACCCTGTCCGACGTGCTGGTCGACGACCCGATGCTGGCCGAGGCCGGCAACGACGTCACCTGCCCGGCCGTGCCCGGTGCTGCCCGGGTGGCGCGGTGACCTGCACGGCGTCGTACACCGTGACCCAGGCCGACGTCGACGCGGGCGTGGTCCGCAACGAGGCCACCGCCACGGCGACGACCCCGGCCGAGGCGAACGTGGTCAGCAACCTCGCCGACGCCGAGGTGCCGGCCGACGGCACCGAGGGACTGGCGCTGGTCAAGACCGGCGTGCTGGTCGACGGGGACGATGACGGCCTGGCCGACGAGGGCGAGATCGTGGACTACACGTTCGAGGTCACGAACACCGGCAACGTCACGCTGTCCGACGTCGCGGTGTCCGACCCGAAGCTGGAAGCGGTCCCGGTGGCCGTCACCTGCCCGGGCGGTCCGGTGCTGCCGGGCGACTCGGTGACCTGCACCGCGTCGTACGTCGTCACGGGCGCCGACGTGAAGGCCGGCGAGGTCGTCAACACGGCCGTCGCGACCGCGGTCCGCACCGACGGGGGTGAGGTCACCTCCAACGAGTCGACCGAGACCCTGCCGGTGGACCAGCCCGAGGACACGGTGATCAGTGAGCCGGTCCTCCCGCCCGGAGGCCCGACGATCGGCGCCCACCAAGCCGTCCGGCGGCGACACCCCTCGGTCGCCGGTGCTGCCCAACACGGGTGGCCCCGCCGCAGGAATCCTGGGCCTCGGTCTGCTGGCGGTCATCGCCGGTGCCGTGGTGCTGGTCCGGGACCGGCGGCGGCGGGACGAGGAGACCGCGTGACGAGGCAGGCCGGTGCGACGGCTGCTCGCGACCGCCGTCGTGGTGGCCGCCCTCGCCAGCGGTTGTGGTGGTGGGGAGACGGAGCGCGCCTCCGACTCCCCGTCGCCCACTCCGAGCACGCTGCTCGGGGCGGGCTCCGACATCGTCAACGACGTGGACGCCCGCCCGGACGTCGAGACCCTCGACTGCCGGCGTGCGGCCGACGGGAGCTGGCTGGTCCGCGCCCGGACCTCCAACCCGACGGACACCCCGGTGCGCTACCGCCTCGCGCTGCGCCTGGCCGCGGCGGCAGGACGGCGCCGTGCTGGACCGGTCGGTGCTCGAGTCGCCGGTCGTGGCGGCCGGCGGGTCCACCGTCGTCGAGACACGTGCGCATCCCGGGCGACGGGTCCGGAAAGTGAATTGCGTATTCGTCTCGGTCGACCGTGAGAATGTCTCCGGGAAATTGACGGTCTGAACCATTAACCGGGGAATCGATCCGCATTTCGGATTACCCGATACCCTGACCTCGATTGAATTCATTCCTGGAAAGGCACTTCCATGGCCCAGCGGGTCCACGTGGTTCTCGTCGACGACATCGACGGCTCCGACGCAACCGAGACCGTCGCCTTCGGGCTCGACGGCTCGACGTACGAGATCGACCTCAACGAGAAGAACGCCGCCGCGCTCCGCGAGGCGCTGGCGCCGTACGTCGGGCACGCCCGGCGCAGCGGTGGCACCCGCAAGGCGGGCGGGCGCCGTGCGGCCGCACCGGCGGCGTCCGGACCGACCGCCGCCGAGGTCCGCGAGTGGGCCCGGCAGAACGGCTGGGACGTCCCCGACCGGGGCCGGGTCTCGGCCGAGGTGCGCTCGGCGTACGACGCCGCCCACTGACCATTTCGCCGACCTGTCGCAAACTGACCAGGAAATGCGCCGACCTGTCGCAAAGTGACACGCTCGAGGGCTCGCGTCGCGCACGCGACATGCGCCCGTCAGTTTGCGACAGGTCGACGGGATTAGCGCGTCAGTTTGCGACAGGTCGGCGAAATGGGGGTGCCGGGCCGGAGTGTCAGTTCCCGTCCCCGGACGACGTACGGCGTCGGCCCGCGTGTTCGCTGAGGGCGGACCGACCTTTTCCCGCGGCCGGGAACACGTAGGCTGTGGGGCAAGTTGGAACCTGTGTCGGCGACGTACGAACTCCTGCGCCGACCCCGAAAGACTTTTCCGTAGTTCGAGGAACGAGGCGAACATGTTCGAGCGGTTCACGGATCGTGCCCGCCGGGTGGTGGTGCTGGCCCAGGAAGAGGCCCGCATGCTGTCCCACAACTACATCGGGACCGAGCACATCCTGCTCGGGCTCATCCACGAGGGCGAGGGCGTGGCCGCGAAGGCGCTCGAGAGCCTCGACATCTCGCTCGAGGCCGTGCGTGCCCAGGTCGAGGAGATCATCGGTCAGGGCCAGCAGGCCCCGAGCGGTCACATCCCGTTCACCCCGCGCGCCAAGAAGGTGCTCGAGCTGTCCCTGCGCGAGGCGCTGCAGCTCGGCCACTCCTACATCGGGACCGAGCACATCCTGCTCGGCCTCATCCGCGAGGGCGAGGGCGTCGCCGCCCAGGTCCTCCAGAAGCTCGGCGCCGACCTCAACCGGGTGCGCCAGCAGGTCATCCAGCTGCTCTCCGGCTTCCAGGGCAAGGAGAGCACCGCCGCCGGCGCGCCCGGCCCAGGGCGACGCCCCGTCGTCGTCGCTGGTGCTCGACCAGTTCGGCCGCAACCTGACCCAGGCCGCCCGCGAGGGCAAGCTCGACCCGGTCATCGGGCGCGAGCAGGAGATCGAGCGGGTCATGCAGATCCTGTCCCGCCGGACGAAGAACAACCCCGTCCTCATCGGCGAGCCCGGCGTCGGCAAGACCACGATCGTCGAGGGCCTGGCCCAGGACATCGTCAAGGGCAACGTGCCCGAGACGCTCAAGGACAAGCACATCTACACGCTGGACCTCGGTGCCCTGGTGGCCGGTTCCCGCTACCGCGGTGACTTCGAGGAGCGGCTGAAGAAGGTGCTCAAGGAGATCCGCACCCGCGGTGACATCGTGCTGTTCATCGACGAGATCCACACGCTCGTCGGCGCCGGTGCGGCCGAGGGCGCGATCGACGCGGCGAGCATCCTCAAGCCGATGCTGGCCCGCGGCGAGCTGCAGACCATCGGCGCGACCACGCTCGACGAGTACCGCAAGTACCTCGAGAAGGACGCCGCGCTGGAGCGCCGCTTCCAGCCGATCCAGGTCGCCGAGCCGTCGATCGCGCACACCATCGAGATGCTCAAGGGTCTGCGCGACCGCTACGAGGCGCACCACCGGGTCACCATCACCGACGAGGCGCTGGTCTCGGCGGCGACCCTGGCCGACCGCTACATCTCCGACCGGTTCCTGCCGGACAAGGCGATCGACCTCATCGACGAGGCCGGTTCGCGGCTGCGCATCCGCCGGATGACCGCACCGCCGGACCTGCGCGAGTTCGACGAGAAGATCGCCGAGGTGCGCCAGCGCAAGGAGGCCGCCATCGACGGCCAGGACTTCGAGGCCGCCGCGTCGCTGCGCGACGAGGAGAAGCAGCTGATCCTCAAGAAGTCCGAGCGCGAGAAGCAGTGGCGCGCCGGTGACATGGACGTCGTCGCGGAGGTCGACGAGGAGCTCATCGCCGAGGTCCTCGCGGTCGCCACCGGCATCCCGATCGTGAA
This sequence comes from uncultured Actinomycetota bacterium, assembly GCA_963721775.1. Classification (GTDB taxonomy): domain Bacteria; phylum Actinomycetota; class Actinomycetes; order Propionibacteriales; family Nocardioidaceae; genus Nocardioides. The sequence continues at coordinate 108,913 of CAVRMH010000028.1, forward strand.
GCTCTCCGAGGAGGAGTCCACGCGGCTGCTCAAGATGGAGGACGAGCTGCACAAGCGGGTCATCGGGCAGGAGGAGGCCGTCAAGGCACTCTCCCGCGCGATCCGCCGTACCCGTGCCGGCCTGAAGGACCCGAAGCGCCCCGGCGGTTCGTTCATCTTCGCCGGCCCGTCCGGTGTCGGTAAGACCTGGCTGTCCAAGACGCTCGCCGAGTTCCTGTTCGGCGACGAGGACGCGCTGATCCAGCTCGACATGTCGGAGTTCTCCGAGAAGCACACCGTGTCGCGGCTGTTCGGCTCGCCCCCCGGCTACGTCGGCTACGAAGAGGGCGGCCAGCTCACCGAGAAGGTGCGTCGCAAGCCGTTCTCCGTGGTGCTGTTCGACGAGGTGGAGAAGGCCCACCCGGACATCTTCAACTCGCTCCTCCAGATCCTGGAGGAGGGTCGCCTGACCGACTCGCAGGGTCGCGTCGTCGACTTCAAGAACACCGTGATCATCATGACCACGAACCTCGGCACCCGCGACATCTCCAAGGGCGCGAGCCTGGGCTTCAACCAGGCATCGGACACCCAGGGGTCCTACGACCGGATGAAGGCGAAGGTCTCGGACGAGCTCAAGCAGCACTTCCGCCCGGAGTTCCTCAACCGTGTCGACGAGATCGTGGTCTTCCCGCCGCTGACCCGCGACCAGATCATCGCGATGGTCGACAACATGATCGCGTCGGTCGAGCTGCGCATGAAGGACCGCGACATGTCGCTGGAGCTCACGCAGGCCGCCAAGGACCTGCTGGCCGTCCGCGGCTTCGACCCGGTGCTCGGCGCCCGCCCGCTGCGGCGCACGATCCAGCGCGAGGTCGAGGACGTGCTCGCCGAGAAGATGTTGTACGGCGAGGTCGGCCCCGGCCAGATCGTGGTCGTCGACGTGGAGGGCGAGGGCCCGACCGCGACGTTCACGTTCAAGGGCCAGAAGGTCGGCGCGCTGCCCGACGTCCCGCCGCTCGAGGCAGCGGACGTGCTCGGCTCGACCGAGGGCCACGCGCCCGCGGAGGGCGAGGAGCCCGGCCCGACGGACGTCCCGAAGTCCGGCACCGAGGACTGACGCACCACACGTCGACCCGTCGCAGATCTCCGGATCTGCGGCGGGTCGTCTGCATGTCGGGGCGAGCTGACGCCGACCCGCGCCTGTCAGTCTGCGACAGGTCGGCGGTTGGGTCAGGGGAGCCTGAAGTGGTCCTCGCCGGCTCGCGAGCGCCGCGTCGACGCGCACCAGCAGGCCGTCGGCGAGCAGGCTCGCCAGCGCCCGCTCCCGCTGCTCGGCCGGCGTCCACAGGGCCTCCATCCGGCTACGGGACACGGCTCCGTGGCTCTCGCGGACCAGGCCCAGCAACCGCCCGCGGCACTGGCGGTCGGTGCCGGCGTACGTCTGCACCTTGCGGGCCGGCCCGTCGTACGCCGGGTGGCCGGCCGCGCGCCACGCGCAGAGGTCGGCGACCGGGCAGCGGTGGCAGGACGGTGAGGCCGCCGTGCACACCAGCGCGCCGAGCTCCATCACGGCCACCGCCCAGGTGGCGGCGGTCGGCTCGTCGTCGGGGAGCAGCCCGGTGGCGAGGTCGCGCTCGGCGCGGGTGACCGAGGGGGCCGGGAACTCACGCCCCACGACGGTCCGGGTCAGCACCCGGCGCACGTTGGTGTCCAGCACGACGTGCCGACGCCCGAACGCGAACGACGCGATCGCGGCCGCGGTGTAGTCCCCGACGCCGGGCAGGCCGAGCAGGTCGTCGTACGACGACGGCACCTCGCCGTCGTGGTCGGCGACGATCGCGGTGGCGGCCGCGTGCAGCCGCAGCGCCCGGCGCGGGTAGCCGAGCCGTCCCCAGGCGCGCACCGCCTCGCCCGGCTCGTCGGCGGCGAGGTCTGCGGGCGCCGGCCAGCGGTCGAGCCAGGCCTCGTGCACCGGGAGCACCCGCGCGACCGGGGTCTGCTGGAGCATGAACTCCGAGACCATGACCGACCACGCGCTCGCCGACGTACGCCGCCAGGGCAGGTCGCGCGCGTGCTCGTCGTACCACCCGAGGATGGGGTCGTGGAGGTCGCTCATGGCGGCTCCGATGCTAGACGCGGCGAGCAATCGGGTGTGCGGCGGTGTCGCTCCCGGGTCGGGGGGCCGGCGCTGGTTACGGTGAGGCCATGAGCGCCGTCACCCGTCCGCGCGGCCCGTTGCCGGCCCGCGTGTACTGGACCCGGCGCCTCCTGGTCCTCTCGGTGGCCCTGCTCCTGGTGCTCGGGATCGGCAAGGCGCTCGGCGGTGGCAGCGACGCCTCCTCCGACGAGCCCACGGCCTCGCGGGCCGCGGCGGAGACGACGACCACCGGCCCGCCGGCCACCGGCCTGACCACGGGGCCGAAGGCCACAGCCACGAAGAAGCCGAAGAAGGCCAAGCCGACCAAGAAGCCGCTGGCCGTGCCCGACGGTCCGTGCGTCCCCGAGGACGTGACCGTCGACGGGCTGATCGAGAGGGCCGCGGCCGGTGACGCCGTCCGCATCGTCTTCGAGCTGACCACGCCGGACCCGGCCTGCTCGTTCGTCTTCGGCCAGGACACGGTCGCGGTCAAGATCACCTCCGGCGAGGACCTCATCTGGACGAGCCAGCAGTGCCGGACGCTGCCCAGCAAGGACGTCGTGGTCCGCGCCGAGAAGCCGGCCCGGGTGGCCTGGAGCTGGAGCGGCCGCCGCTCCAACGACGGCTGCGTGCTGCGCGAGGCGGCGTGGGCGCGGGCCGGTGACTACCACGTGATCGCGGCGCCGTTCGGCGGCGAGCCGACCGACCAGCAGTTCACCCTGGTCAACCCCTCGCGGAAGACGATCACCAAGGCGCCGGAGCCGAAGCAGAAGAAGGGCTCGACGCCGACCGACCAGCCGGCCGGTGGTACGCCGAGCGGGGCGACCGAGCCGGGCTGATCCGGCGTCGACTGGTCACAAACCGCAGGTCCTGGCCGCGAATCCCTGCGGTTGGGGACCAAACCGCAGGTATTTCAGACGTACCGCTCGAGGATGCTCGACTCCGCGAGCCGGGACAGCCCCTCGCGCACGCTCCGCGCCCGCAGCTCGCCGACCCCGTCGACGGCCTGCAGGTCGTCGACGCCGGCCGAGAGCAGCTTCTGCAGGGTGCCGAAGTGCTCGACCAGCCGGTCGACCACGGAGCTGGGCAGCCGGGGCACCTTGGCGAGCAGGCGGTAGCCCCGCGGGGCGACGGCGCCGTCGAGGTGCTCGCTGGCGCCGAGGCCGAGGGCGCGGGCCACCGAGGCCGGGTCGACCAGCTCGGTGGGGGACAGCGCCTCGAGCCGGGCCAGCAGGTCGCCGGGCGACTTCGCCCGCTTGCCGCCGGGGAGGTAGTCGCGGATCACCAGCTCGCGCTCGGCGTCGACGCCGGTGATCAGCTCCTCGAGCTGCAGGGAGAGCAGCCGGCCGTCGGTGCCGAGCTCGAGCACGTAGTCCTCGATCTCGCGGGCGATCCGGGTGACCATCTCCAGCCGCTGGGCGACCACGGCGACGTCGCGGACGGTGACCAGGTCCTCGATCTCCAGCGCGGACAGCGTGCTGGACACCTCGTCGAGGCGCAGCTTGTAGCGCTCGAGGGTGGCCAGCGCCTGGTTGGCGCGGGAGAGGATCTGCCCGGAGTCCTCGAGCACGTGCCGGGTCTCGCCGACGTACGCCGCGATGATCTGCATCGACTGGGACACCGAGATCACCGGGAAGCCGGTCTGCTTGGCGACCCGGTCGGCGGTGCGGTGGCGGGTGCCGGTCTCGTCGCTGTGGATGGTGTGGTCGGGCATGAGGTGCACCGCGGCCCGGTGGATGCGGGTGACCTCGCTGTCGAGGATGATCGCGCCGTCCATCTTGGCCAGCTCGCGCAGCCCGGTCGCGGTGAACGGCACGTCGAGGGTGAACCCGCCGGTGGCGATGGTCTCCACGGTCTTGTCCGTGCCGAGCACGATCAGGGCGCCGGTGCGCCCGCGCAGGATCCGCTCCAGGCCGTCGCGCAGGGCGGTGCCGGGGGCGATCGAGGCAAGCGTCGCCCGCAGGCGGAGGGCTTCCTCCGAGCGCTCGGTGGTGACCACGTTCTCCCCGTCTCGTCCAGCGTCGAATGCGCGGTCAGTCTAGGGGATCGGGTGCAGCCCCATGCCCTGATCCCGCACGCCCAGGTCGGGTGCCCGGGTGATCGGAGCGTCGAAGCCCAGCCGCAGCAGGGCGGTGCCGATGTCGGGCACGTCGATGACCCGCAGGCCGTTGACGTCGCGCTCGCGTCCGGAGGGCCCGGACCGGTCCGAGGGGACCACCGCGTGCTGGAATCCGAGCCGGGCCGCCTCGGCCAGCCGCTGGGGCAGGTCGCGGACCCGGCGCAGCTCGCCGGCCAACCCGATCTCGCCGATCGCGACGACGCCCTTCGGGGCCGGACGGGAGTACGCCGCGGAGGCCAGGCTGACCGCGATGGCCAGGTCGGTGGCGGGCTCGCTGAGCCGGGCGCCCCCGACCGTGGAGGTGAAGACGTCCTGGTTGTGCAGGCGGAGGCGGCAGTGCTGCTGGAGCACGGCGATCACCATCGCCACCCGCGAGGAGTCCAGCCCCGACGTCGTACGCCGTGGCTTGTCGATGGGGGAGGCGGTGACCAGCGACTGCACCTCGGCCAGCAGCGGCCGGCGGCCCTCCATGCTCACCGCGACGCAGGTGCCGGGCACCTGCTGGTGGTGGTTCTCGACGAACAGCCCGGTCGGGTCGGTGACCGCGACGATGCCGTCGCTGGAGAGGTCGAAGCAGCCGACCTCGTCGACGGGGCCGAAGCGGTTCTTCATCGCGCGCAGCATGCGGAACCGCGAGCTGCGGTCGCCCTCGAAGTGCAGCACCACGTCGACGACGTGCTCGAGCACCCGCGGGCCGGCGATGGAGCCGTCCTTGGTCACGTGGCCGACCAGCACGGTGGTGATGTTGCGGGTCTTGGCCACCCGCACCAGCGCGGCGGCGACCTCCTTGACCTGGGTGACCCCGCCGGGGACACCGTCGGAGTCGGCGGCGCCGATGGTCTGCACGGAGTCGACCACGATCAGCTCGGGGCGGACCTGCTCGATGTGGCTGAGCACGGCCCCGAGGTCGGTCTCGGCGGCGAGGTAGAGCTCGTCGTGCACGCCGCCGGTCCGGTCGGCGCGCAGCCGCACCTGGGAGGCCGACTCCTCGCCGGTGATGTAGAGCGTGCGCCGCTTCGACCGCGCCGTCTGCGCGGCGACCTCGAGCAGCAGGGTGGACTTGCCGACGCCGGGCTCGCCGGCCAGCAGGATCGCGGCGCCGGGCACCAGCCCGCCGCCGAGCACCCGGTCGAGCTCGGGCACCCCGCTGGCCCGGAACGCCGACTCCTCGACCGACACCTCGCCGATCGGGACCGCCGGGCTGCTGACCGGCCCGGCCTGGGCGCGGACCGTCGTGACGACGCCGACCTCGGCCACCGATCCCCATGCCTGGCACTCGCCGCAGCGCCCGACCCACTTGCCGGTCTCCCAGCCGCACTCCGCGCAGCGGTACGCCGACCGTGTCCTCGCCTTCGCCATGCCGACAACCTAGGTGAGCCCACCGACAGCGCCCGGACGCGCGCCGTGGCATGATCGCGGGAGGCGATTGGAACGATCAACAGGGGGTGTGGCCGTGACCTCTCAGACCCGCCGGGGTCCCGTCGTACCCCCGACGCTGACCGACGTCGCGGAGCTGGCGGGGGTCTCCCGCCAGACCGTGTCGAACGCGATGAACAACCCGGGCCTGCTCCGCGCCGACACCCTCGACCGCGTGCAGCAGGCGGTCGCCGAGCTCGGCTACTCGCCCAACCGGGCCGCCCGCAACCTCCGCACGCGGGCCACGCACCTGATCGGGATGCGCTACGCCCCCGCCCAGGAGGGCACCGCCAACGCGCTGATGGACCGCTTCGTGCACTCGCTGGTGGAGGAGAGCCGCGAGGCCGGCTACCACGTGCTGCTGTTCGCGGCCGACGTCGCCGACCCGACGACGGGGTACGACGAGCTGGTGCGCTCGACCGCCGTCGACGCGTTCGTGGTGACCGACACCTACCTCGGCAACCCGCAGTCGGCCTGGCTGGAGGAGCACCGGGTGCCGTTCGTCGCCTTCGGCCGGCCGTGGGACGACCCCGACGCCACCCATCCCTGGGTCGACGTCGACGGTGCCGCCGGCGGGGCGCTGGCCACCGCCCACGTCCTCGACCAGGGTCACGAGCGGGTCGCCTGGATCGGCTGGCGCAAGGACTCCCGCATCGGCGAGGACCGCCGGGCGGGCTGGTCGGCGACGATGCGCCAGCGCGGCTTCGCCACCACCGGGCTGGCCGCGCGGGTCGAGGACACCGTCGCCTCCGGTCGCGACGCCGCCGCGCTGCTGCTCGGCGAGGCCCGGCCGACGGCGTTCGTCTGTGCCTCCGACACCCTGGCGATGGGGGTGCTGCACACGCTCGCCCACCGTGGCCTGCGGCCCGGCCGTGACATCGCGGTGGTCGGCTTCGACGACTCCCAGGCCGCCCAGGTCATCCCGCGCGGCCTGACCTCGGTCCGGCAGCCGCTGGAGCAGGTGGCGGTCGAGGTCGTCGCGGCGCTGCACGGCATGCTCAGCCACCCCCGCGTGGTGCACGAGCCGAGGCTGCTCACGCCGACGCTCGTCGTCCGCGGCTCGGGCTAGAAGTCCTTGCTCCAGAGGTTGACGGCGTAGTCCACCTCGGTGCCCTCGTGCTCGGCGATGATCGCCTCCGCGGTGGGCCGGTCGAACTCGATGCGCACCACCGCCTCCAGGTCCGCGCGGTGCGCGAAGGACCAGCGGATGTCGACGGGGGTACGCCGCCATCCGTGCCGCGACCAGAACCGCTCGACCTCGTCCGGGTCGATCATCGGGTAGCCGCGGCGGAACCAGCCGCCGAAGGTGGACCGGGTGCCGTCGTTGTCGACGACGAACGCGGTGCCCCCGCGGCGTACCACCCGGTCGAGCTCGGCCAGCCCGGGCTCGCAGCCGGGGCCGAAGAAGTACGCCCAGCGGGCCTGCACCACGTCGACGGAGGCGTCGGGGAGCGGGATCGCCTGCGCGGTGCCCTGCCGCACGGTGACGTGGTCGAGCCGGCGGGTACGCCGCGCGGCCAGCGCGACGAGGTCGGCGTGCGGCTCGACGCCGATCACGGCGGCGGCGTCCTCGGCCCACCGGGGCAGGTGGAAGCCGTTGCCGCAGCCGAGGTCGAGGAACGTGCGACCGGACCAGGTCGCGAGCCCGCGCATGGCGGACTCGATGTGGTGCTCGGGGTCGGCGGCCCGGTTCTCCAGCTCGTACGTCGCCGTGTGGTGCCAGATGTTCGGGCTCGGAACGGCGCCGTCCACCCCTAGAGCCGGACCAGCCCGTTCGGCGTCTGGAACTGCGCCGCGATGATCCCGGGGGTGCCGTGCGGGGCGACCCACTCGACCTTCACGTCCTCCAGCGGGGCCTCGACGGACTGCCCGAGCCACTCGCTGACCCGCTGCGGGTCGCCGGCGATCTCCAGGCAGGCCAGGGAGAACTCCCCGGTGCCGCCGGCGCTCGGGTGGTCCGAGGCGGGCGACTTCCACTCGACGAAGAACGGCAGCTGCGGGTCGGAGATCAGGCCGTTGACGCCGATCTGCTTCCACGTGAGGTTGGTCCCGTCGGGGCGATGGCGGTTGCCGTCGGCGGCCTCACGGCCGAGGCGTCGCTCGACCTCGCTGATGTCGTCGACCGCGACGACCCAGCCGAGCCAGCCGCCACCGAGGGCGGAACGGGCGCGCACGGCCTGGCCGAAGGGGGCCTTGTCCGAGGCGGGATGGTCGAGCACCTCGACGATCTCGAGGTACGTCGAGTCGGCCAGCGGAAGGATCATGTTGCGGGTCCCGAAGCGCGGGTGGATGCCCCCGTCGGTGAATTCCTTCCCCAGCAGATCACCGATGCGCCGGGCCGTGGCCTTGAGGCCATCGGGTGCGGCGGCGTATGAGAGATGGTCCAGACGCATGTCAAGCATTCTGAACTCTGCAGTGTCTCCGGGCCACGCATCGGGGTCCGGTCTCTTGACGTCGAGAGTTTCAGGACGGGTCGGCGGGGTGCCGTCCGAGCGTCGATCGCGAGCGCAGGTGCGCCTCGGCCTGGCGCGCGAGCTCGGCGTACCCCTCGGGTCCCATCAGCTCGGTCAGCTCGGCCGCACTGGTGACGTAGAGCGGCTCCATCGCGACGTGCGCCTCGGTGTTCCCCGAGCAGTACCAGTCGAGGTCGTGGCCGCCCGGGCCCCACCCGCGCCGGTCGTACTCCGAGATCGCGACCTCGGTGTACGACGTGCCGTCGGGCCGCTGCACGTCGCGGAAGGAGCGCCGGATCGGCAGCTGCCAGCAGACGTCCGGCTTGGTCTCCAGCGGGTGCTGGCCCTGCTGGATCGCCAGTGCGTGCAGGGCGCAGCCCGCGCCGAGGGGGAAGTCGGTGCGGTTGTGGAAGATGCACGCCTCCTGCCCGTCGACCTCGACGGTGAGCGTCTTGCGCGCCCCCTCGTCGTCGGTCTCGACCCAGTCCCGGCGCCGCACCTTGCCCTCGGGCCGGAACTGCCAGGTGTCGGCGTCGAGCTGCGCGACGTACGCCGCGACCCGCTTCTCGTCGTCCTTGTCGGAGAAGTGCGCGCCGAGCGTGCAGCACCCGGTGTCGGGCGAGGTCTTGTAGATCCCGTGGCAGCCCTGGCCGAAGATGCAGGTGTACGACGACGTCAGCCACGTCAGGTCGCAGCGGAAGACCTGGTCGGGGTCGGCGGGGTCGCGGAACTCGACCCAGGCACGGGGGAAGTCCAGATCCACTTCGGGCACCGGCCCACCCTACGACCCCGCGCGGGCTACCGTGTCCTCCATGAGGAGAGGCCCCATGAGACTCGGCGTGCTCGACATCGGATCCAACACCGGTCACCTGCTCGTGGTGGACGCGCACGGCGGTGCGGCACCGCTGCCGGCCTTCTCCTACAAGGAGCCGTTGCGGCTCGCCGAGCACCTCGACGCCGGGGGCGAGGTCAACCAGGCCGGCATCGACGCGCTGACCCAGTTCGTCGCCGAGGCGGTCGTGGTCGCCGAGGACAAGGGCTGCGAGGAGATGCTCGGCTTCGCGACCTCCGCGGTCCGCGACGCGGTCAACTCCGACGCCGTGCTCGACCACGTGCGCGACGAGTCCGGCGTCCAGCTCGAGGTGCTCTCGGGCGAGGACGAGGCCCGGCTCACCTTCCTCGCCGTACGCCGCTGGTTCGGCTGGTCCGCCGGCCGGCTGGCGATCTTCGACATCGGCGGCGGCTCGCTCGAGATCGCCGGCGGCCAGAACGAGTCACCCGACGTGGCGTGGTCCGTGCCGCTGGGCGCGGCCCGGCTGGCCCGGGAGTTCTTCGCGGCCGGGATGCCCGGCGAGGACGACGTCCGGGCGCTGCGCAAGCGGATCCGGGCCGAGATCGCCCGCGACGCCGGCAACCTGCTGCGCGGCGGTGCCCCCGACCGGGCGGCCGCCACCTCCAAGACGTTCCGCTCGCTCGCCCGGATCTGCGGTGCGCCGGCCTCGGGCGAGGGCCCGCTGGTGCCGCGCACGCTCCCGCTGGACGAGCTGTCGAAGCGGATCCCCGAGCTGATCTCGATGACCGACGAGAAGCTGATCTCGCTGCCGGGCGTCTCGCCCGACCGCGCCCACCAGATCGTGCCCGGTGCCCTGGTGGCCGAGGCGTGCATGGACATCTTCGACCTGCCCGAGCTCGAGATCTGCCCGTGGGCACTGCGCGAGGGCGTGATCCTCGAGCGCTTCGACCAGCTGGGATTCCTCGCGAGCTGATGGGACCCCTCGTCGGCCTCTCCACCGCCTCGGTCTACCCCGAGTCGACCGCCCATGCCTTCGCGTACGCCGCGACGCTGGGCTACGACGCCGTCGAGGTGATGGTCGGGATCGACTCGCTGAGCCAGCAGTTCGCGGCGATCAAGCAGCTCTCGGAGCACCACGAGGTGCCGGTCTGCGCGGTCCACGCGCCGTGCCTGCTGATCACGCAGCGGGTCTGGGGCACCGACCCCTGGGGCAAGCTCGAGCGCTCCGCCGAGATGGCCCAGGCGCTCGGCGCCGACGTGGTCGTGGTCCACCCGCCGTTCCGCTGGCAGCGCGACTACGCCCGCGAGTTCGTGCAGGGCATCAAGGGCCTCGAGGAGTCGACCGGCATCGCCTTCGCGGTCGAGAACATGTACCCCTGGCGGGCCACCCAGAAGCGCGGCATGGAGGTCTACCTCCCGGGCTGGGACCCGTCGCAGGAGGACTACGCCAACGCGACCATCGACCTCTCGCACGCCGCCGTCGCCCACTCCGACCCGGTCGCGATGGCCAAGCGGCTCGGCGACCGGCTCCGCCACATCCACCTCACCGACGGCACCGGCTCGGCCAAGGACGAGCACCTCGTCCCCGGCCGCGGGACACAGCCGGCCGCCGAGCTGATGGGGCACCTCGCCGGCGAGGGCTTCACCGGCCACATCGTCCTCGAGATCAACACCCGCAAGGCCGGCAACGTCGAGCAGCGCCGCGACGACCTCGCCGAGTCGCTCGCCTTCGTCCGGGAGCACTTCGCCGTACGGCGGCCGGCCTGATCGGCGCGATACTGGTTGCGGAGTCCGACCGGCGGGGAGCACAATTCAGCATATGACGAATAACGCGGTGGAGGTGCGGGACCTCGTGGTCGTGCGCGGCGGGACGCTGGTGCTGCCGGGGATCTCGTTCACGATCCCGCCCGGGCAGGTCACCGGCCTGCTCGGCCCGTCGGGGTGCGGCAAGACCACGCTGATGCGGGCGATCGTCGGCGTCCAGCGGGTGAAGTCCGGCACCGTCGAGGTGCTGGGCACCCCGGCCGGGTCGCGCACGCTGCGCGACCGGGTCGGCTACGTCACCCAGGAGGTCAGCGTGTACGACGACCTCAGCGTGGCCGAGAACCTCCGCTTCTTCGCCCGGGTGCTGGGCGCCTCCGCCGGCGACGTCCAGCGCAGCATCGACGCCGTCGACCTGCACGAGTTCGGCGACCGGGTGGTGGCCCGGCTCAGCGGCGGCCAGCGCTCGCGGGTCAGCCTGGCGGTCGCCCTGCTCGGGCAGCCCGAGGTCCTGGTGCTCGACGAGCCGACCGTCGGCCTCGACCCGGTCCTGCGCCGCGACCTCTGGGCGATGTTCCACCGGATCGCCGACGACGGGTGCGCGGTCGTGGTCTCCAGCCACGTGATGGACGAGGCCGAGCGCTGCGACCGGCTGCTGCTCATGCGCGAGGGCCGACTGATCGCCGACGACGCCCCCGACCGGATCCTCGCCGCCGTCGGCGTGGACGACATCGAAGCAGGCGTTCCTCGCCCTGGTCGAGGCGGACGCGAACGGAAGGCGCGGCATGACGCCCCGCGGATCGACGCTCGCGGTCGCCGGCCGGGTGCTGACCCAGATCCGCCGCGACCACCGCACCCTGGCCATGCTGCTGGTGCTGCCCTGCCTGCTGATGTCACCTGCTGTGGTGGATGTTCGACGAGCTGCCCGGCGAGAGCTTCGACCGGTTCGGCCCGGCGCTGCTGGCGATGTTCCCGTTCACCGTCATGTTCCTGGTGACCAGCGTGACCACGCTGCGCGAGCGCAGCTCGGGCACCCTCGAGCGGCTGCTGTCGATGCCGCTGGGCAAGCTGGACTTCCTGGTCGGCTACGCCCTGGCCTTCGGGGTGATCGCCGCCGTGCAGTCCGTGCTCGCGGTGGCGCTCAGCGTCGGGCTGCTCGGCCTCGACGTCCAGGGGCCGGTCTGGCTGCTCACCGTCGTCGCGGTGGCCGACGCGGTCCTCGGCACCGCGCTCGGCCTCTTCGTCAGCGCGTTCGCCCAGACCGAGTTCCAGGCGGTGCAGTTCATGCCGCTGCTGGTGATCCCGCAGATCCTGCTGTGCGGGCTGTTCGTCCCTCGCGCCCTGCTGCCCGACGTGCTGGGCACGATCAGCGACGTGCTGCCGCTGTCGTACGCCGTGGACGCGATGAAGACGCTCACCCGCACCGACCAGACCGGGGACGTGTGGAACGACGTCGCGGTGGTGCGTGGCATTCGCGCTGGCCTTCCTGGCGCTGGGTGCCGCGACCCTGCGGCGGCGTACCGCCTGATCGGGTTTTCGTCACTTCCCGGGCCCCCGGCGTAGCCTGTCCGTGCCCGTGGCGCCGCCGGTCGCCGTCGAGAGGGCACCGGAAAGCGCACAGGGAGAACCATGTCTTTGCTCCGCCAGCCGCTGCTGCTCCTCGCCCGGAGCGAGCGGGTGAAGAAGCTCGTCAGCACGATGCCGGTCTCGGCCGGCATCGTGGCCAGCTACGTCCCCGGTGAGACCACCGCGGAGGCCGTCGAGGCGACCGCCGGCCTGGTCGCCGACGGGCTCACCGCCACCCTCGACTTCCTCGGCGAGGACACCCTCGACGTCGGCGCAGGCGGACGCCACCGTGCACGCCTACCTCGACCTGCTCCAGCAGCTCTCCACCCGCGGCCTGGCCCGCAGCGCCGAGGTCTCGGTGAAGCTCAGCGCGATCGGGCAGGCGCTGCCCGACGGCGGCCACAAGATCGCGCTCGACAACGCGCGCACCATCTGCCGCGCCGCCCGCAACGCCGGCACCACGGTCACCCTGGACATGGAGGACCACACCACCACCGACTCGACGCTGCAGATCCTCGCCGAGCTCCGCAAGGACTTCCCGGAGACCGGTGCGGTCGTCCAGGCCTACCTCCGGCGTACCGAGGAGGACTGCCGCCGGCTGGCCCACGAGGGCTCCCGGGTGCGGCTGTGCAAGGGCGCCTACAACGAGCCCGAGGAGGTCGCCTTCCAGGACAAGCTGGAGGTCGACAAGTCCTACGTGCGCTGCATGAAGGTGCTGCTGGCCGGCAACGGCTACCCGATGCTGGCCACCCACGACCCGCGGATGATCGCGATCGGCTCCACCATCGCCGGCGACCGCGGCCGGGCCAAGGGGTCCTACGAGTTCCAGATGCTGTTCGGCATCCGTCCCGACGAGCAGAAGCGACTGGTCGCCGAGGGCGAGTCGGTGCGGGTCTACATCCCCTACGGCACCGAGTGGTACGGCTACCTCATGAGACGTCTCGCGGAGCGTCCGCAGAACCTGTCATTCTTCGTGAAGTCCCTGATCTCGAAGAAGTAGGGAGTGCCCGCATGGCCCGCACGGTGACGCAGACCGCGATCCTGGGTGCCGGGGTCATGGGCGAGACCCTCCTGTCCGGGCTGGTCCGGGCCGGCCGCCGGGTCGACCACCTGCTGGTCGGCGAGAAGCGCGAGGCCCGCGCCCGCGAGCTCGAGGAGCGGTACGGCGTCGCCGTGGTCGGCAACGTCGAGGCGGCCACCAAGGCCGACACCCTTGCGCTGGTGGTCAAGCCGCAGGACATGGGCGCGCTGCTCGACGAGATCGGCCCGCACCTGCGCCCCGGCCAGCTGATCGTCTCGCTGGCCGCCGGCATCACCACGGCCTTCATCGAGTCGCGGGTGCCCGAGGGCGTCGCGGTGGTCCGGGTCATGCCGAACACCCCGGCGCTGGTCGACGAGGGCATGGCCGCGATCGCGCCCGGCTCCCACTGCGACGACGAGCACCTCGCCGAGGCCGAGCAGCTGCTCGCCTCCACCGGCAAGGTGCTCCGGATCCCCGAGCGCCAGATGGACGCGGTCACCGCGATCTCCGGCTCGGGACCGGCCTACATCTTCTACGTCGTGGAGTCGATGATCGAGGCCGGCGTACACCTCGGGCTGCCGCGGGCGACCGCCACCGAGCTGGTCGTCCAGACGCTGGTCGGCTCCGGCAAGATGCTCAAGGAGACCGGCACCCACCCCACCGTCCTGCGCGAGCAGGTGACCTCGCCGGCCGGCACCACCGCGGCCGCGATCCGCGAGCTCGAGGTGCACCGGGTCCGGGCCGCGTTCCTCTCCGCGATGGAGGCCGCGCGCGACCGCTCCCGCGCGCTCGCCGAGGGCTCCTGAGCTCAGGCCAGGAGTGCGGCCACCGCGGCGACCAGCGCGCTCGCCGTACGCGCCAGGTCGACCCGGCGCAGCCGTTCGAGCAGTACGGCGTGCCCGCGGGCGGGTCCCAGCCGCCGGTGCAGCGGGGCGGCGACGACCGCGGTGAGCAGGGCGGCCAGCGCGTTGCCCGCGACCGCCACCAGGGTCCACGCGTCGGGTGAGGACAGCAGCGCCCAGAGGCACGCGGCCGCCACGACCAGGTAGAGCGGGCCGACCACCCAGGCCATCCGCCGCGAGTGCCGCTCGTGCGCGGCGGCCCACCGGCCGCCCGGCACCTCGGCCAGCGCCGGGTAGACCACCGCCGAGACCACCACCTGGAACCCCGCGTGTGCCGCGCTCGCCGCGACCAGTGCCTCCTCCGGACTCATCGCCCTTCCCCGTCCTCGTCGTCGTCCGTCGTCCCGGCCCTCGACGTCCCGCGGCTCGGTGCCGACGGAGGCACGCCTGCGGTCACGCATGGCCCGACGGTACGTCGTGCGCGCCGGGTCGGCACGGGACACGCCTCAGGTCAGTCCCATCGCCGCCTTCGCCGCGGCGAGCACCGGCGCCGTCACCTGTCGGCAGGTGGCCGCCCCGTCGGCGTACACCTGGTGCACGTGGGCCTGGTCCGCGGCGAGGTCGGCGTACCTCTTCTGCAGCGGCTCGAGCACCGAGACCACCGCGTCCGTGACCGCCGCCTTGAGCGCGCCGTACGTCGTGATCCCGGCCGGGTCGACGCCGCAGGCGGCCAGCACCTCCAGCAGGTTGGTGACCCCGGGCTTGGCGGCCCGGTCGGGGCGTACGGCGTCCGGGCCGGTGTCGGAGTCGGTGACCGCCCGCGCCACCTTCCGGCGTACGACGTCGGGCGGGTCGAGGAGGTAGACGATGCCGCGGCCGTCCTCGTGGGACTTGCCCATCTTGGTCAGCGGGTCGGCGAGGTCCATGACCCGCGCCCCGGCCGGCGGCGTGACGATCTCGGGGACGGTGAAGACCGGCCCGTAGGACCGGTTGAAGCGCAGCGCGAGGTCGCGGGTGAGCTCGACGTGCTGGCGCTGGTCGTCGCCGACCGGCACCTGCTCGGGGCGGTAGAGCAGGATGTCGGCCGCCATCAGGGCCGGGTAGGTGTAGAGCGAGACCCGGGTCATCGGCCTGCCGCGCCCCTTCTCCTTGAACTGGATCATCCGGCTCAGCTCGCCGACGTGCGCGGTCGACTCGAGCAGGTAGGCCAGCTCGGTGTGGGCCGGCACGTGGCTCTGCACGAACAGCGTGCTGTGCTCCAGGCCGGCGGCGAGCAGCAGCGTGGCGGTCTCGGCGGTGAGCGCCCGCAGCCGCGCCGGGTCGTGGGTGACGGTGAGGGCGTGCAGGTCGGCGATGCCGTAGAAGCAGCGGCCGGTCTCCTGCTCGGCCCGCATGGGCACGAGGGCGCCGAGCAGGTTGCCGAGGGTGAGGTGGCCGGTGGGCTTGATGAGGGACAGGGTGTTCACGGTGTTCTCCTGGGTGTGATGCGCCCGGAGAGGCCGACCTCGGGTGTGCCCCGAAATGCGCGACGGCCGCCCTCGGGCGGCCGGTCGTCGAAGTGCGTACGTCGAGCGTGGTCCGCCGGTCAGGCGGGCCACCACGCGGTCGTGTACGTCGTCAGCACACCACCAGAGTACTAGCGTTGGGGCCATGGCATCAGGGTGCGGACCATCGACGGTGGTCTTCGACCGCACCCTCGCGGAGTACGACTTCGGCCCGTCCCACCCGATGTCCCCGCTGCGCGTCGACCTCACCATGCGGCTGGCCGAGGACCTCGGCGTCCTCGCGGGCAACGGTTCCACGGGCACGTTGCGCGTGATCCCGGCGCCGGTGGCCTCCGACGACCTGCTGGCCACCGTCCACTCGGTGGCGATGATCGAGGCGGTCGAGCGGGCCGGCGAGCACCCCGACTCCTACGACGAGGTGCACGGGCTCGGCAGCGAGGACAACCCCGTCTTCCGGGGCATGCACCGCGCGTCGGCGCACGTGGCCGGCGCCACCGTCGAGGCGATGCGCCAGGTCTGGACCGGCGAGAGCCTGCACAGCGCGAACATCACCGGCGGCCTGCACCACGCGATGCCCGACAAGGCCAGCGGCTTCTGCATCTACAACGACGTGGCGATCGGCATCCGCTGGCTGCTCGACCAGGGCGCCGAGAAGGTGGCGTACGTCGACGTCGACGTGCACCACGGCGACGGTGTGGAGCGGATCTTCTGGGACGACCCGCGGGTGCTGACGATCTCGCTGCACGAGACCGGGCAGATGCTCTTCCCGGGCACCGGCTTCCCGCAGGACCTCGGCGGACCCGACGCCCGCGGCTCCGCGGTCAACGTCGCCCTCCCGCCGGGCACCGCGGACGCCGGCTGGCTGCGGGCCTTCCACGCGGTGGTGCCGCCGCTGCTGCGGGAGTTCAAGCCGGACGTCCTGGTCACCCAGCACGGCTGCGACTCCCACATCGACGACCCGCTGGCCCACCTCATGCTCACCGTCGACGGCCAGCGGGCGGCGTACCTCGCCCTGCACGACCTCGCCCACGAGCTCACCGGCGGCAAGTGGGTGGTCACCGGCGGTGGTGGCTACGCCGTGGTCGACGTGGTGCCCCGGGCCTGGACGCACCTGCTGGCGATCGTCGGCGGCCGCCCGCTCGACCCGCACACGGACACCCCGGGGGACTGGCGGGAGTACGTCCGCACCCGGCTGCAGCGGACCGCGCCGTACCGGCTCACCGACGGCCGCAACCCGGCCTGGCGGGACTGGGCGGAGGGGATGAACCCCGACGCGTGGCTGGACCGGGCGATCCACGCGACCCGGACCGAGGTGTTCCCGCTGCATGGTCTGGACCCCTGGCCGTGAGCGGTCGGCCGATCCGCCGGACATTCCGGGATAGATCGGACAATCGCACGCGTGCAAACCGACACGCCGCGCAACATTGACGACTTTTTGTAAACTCTTCCCCACGAGTCACATCAGGCTCTATTCTCACGTCAGCGAGGCACGTGGGTCACTGGTGGGGAAGCTGGTGGCGTGCCGCAAGAAAGTTGTGGTGTGCCATGAGCAACAACAACACCGGCGACATCTCCGAGGTCAGGTTCCTGACCATCGCAGAGGTCGCGTCCATGATGCGCGTCTCGAAGATGACGGTCTACCGTCTCGTGCACAACGGCGAGCTGCCCGCGGTGCGGGTCGGCCGGTCCTTCCGGGTCACCGAGCAGGACGCGAACGAGTACCTCCAGCGCAGCTACTTCGACGCCGGCTGAGCCGCCCGTCGCGTCGACGCCTGATCGACGGACCACGACCCGGACCACTGGATTCGGACGCCTGTGCGTGTCCGGATAGGCTGTGCCGGTCGCCTGGACCCGAATGTCCAGTGCCGACGCACAGCACTGGAAAGGTGAACCGTGGGTTCTGTCATCAAGAAGCGACGCAAGCGCATGGCGAAGAAGAAGCACCGCAAGCTGCTCAAGAAGACTCGCGTCCAGCGTCGCAAGCTCGGCAAGTAAAGCTTGGCGTCCATGGGCAGGGTGGTGCTCGTCACCGGGGTCTCACGTGACCTCGGGCGGCGCTTTGCGCGGATAGCCGCGAACGACCCTGCCGTGGACCGCGTCATCGGCGTGGACGTCGTCCCGCCGCGCGGGGACATCGGCGAGATGACCTTCATCCGCGCCGACATCCGCAACCCCGTCATCGCGAAGATCATCGTCAAGGAGGACGTCGACACCGTCGTCCACATGAGCGTGATCGCGACCCCCGGCAGCGCCGGTGGTCGGGCGTCGATGAAGGAGTTCAACGTCATCGGCACCATGCAGCTGCTGGCGGCGTGCCAGAAGGCACCCGGGCTGCGGCACATGGTGGTCAAGTCCACGACCACGGTGTACGGCGCCAGCAGCCGCGACCCGGCCATGTTCACCGAGGACATGAACCCCAAGCGGCAGCCCCGGTCGGGCTACGCCAAGGACGCCTTCGAGGTCGAGTCCTACGTCCGCGGCTTCGCGCGCCGTCGTCCCGACGTCCGGGTCACGATGCTGCGCGCCGCCAACGTGATCGGCCCGCGCACGGCCAGAGCCCGATCGTGCAGTACTTCAGGCTGCCGGTGATCCCGACCGTGCTCGGCTTCGACCCGCGGATGCAGTTCCTGCACGAGTCCGACCTGCTCGAGGTGCTCCGCCACTCCGCGCTGGGCGAGTCCTACGGCACCTTCAACGTCGCCGGCGACGGCATCATCATGCTGTCGCAGGCCATCCGCCGGCTCGGCCGCCCGTCGCTGCCGCTGCCGGCCTTCGCCGTCTCCGGCTTCGGCTCGGTGCTGCGCCAGGCCGGTCTCGCCGACTTCTCGCCCGAGCAGGTCGACTTCCTCACCTACGGTCGCGGCGTCGACACCAGCCGGATGCGCAGCGGAGCTCGACTTCCACCCGACGTACACCACGGCCGAGGCGTTCGCGGAGTTCGGCGCCACGCTCGGCCCCGGCCTGCACTCGCCGGGCCGGATCGGTTCGCCCGACCGGGTGCTGGCCGGACTGGCCGGCTCCCTGGGCTCCGCACCGCACGACAGCCACGAGGGGGGCGAGCGCCATGGGTGACGCCGAAGTGATCCCGATCGGCACGCGCGGCCGGCCCGGCCGCGGCAGCGGCCAGGCGAAGCCGTCGTCCGCGGCACGCAACCTGGCCGGCTCCGCGTCCCGGACGCCGTCGGCGAAGAAGGTGACCCCGCCGTCGACGAAGCCGGTCGCCCCGGCGGACGGTCCGGACGGACGTGGCCGACGAGGCGACGGGCAGCAGCGACCAGCAGCGGGACCAGCGCCGTGGAGCGCACCCCGGGCATCCCGGTCGGTGACTGGCTGCACGCCGTCACCCACGCCGCGCGCGAGGTCTTCGGCGACAACTGGGAGCCGCGGCTGGCCGAGTTCCTGGCGTTCCTGCGCCGTCGCGTCACCGGCGACTACACCGTCGACGAGTACGGCTTCGACGCCGAGGTCACCGAGCGCTTCCTGATCAGCGCGCTCCGCCCGATCGCGGAGAAGTGGTTCCGGATCGAGGTCCGGGGCATCGAGAACATCCCGTCCGAGGGCGGCGCGCTGGTCGTGTCCAACCACTCGGGCACGGTCCCCGTCGACGGCCTGATGACGATGGTCAGCATCCACGACGCCACCGGCCGCTTCCTGCGCCCGCTCGGCGCCGACCTGGTCTTCAAGCTGCCGGTCGTCGGGGAGATCGCCCGTCGCTCGGGCGCCACCCTGGCCTGCAGCGAGGACGCCGAGCGGATGCTGAGCAACGGCGAGCTGGTGGGCGTCTGGCCCGAGGGCTTCAAGGGCATCGGCAAGCCGTACGCCGAGCGCTACAAGCTGCAGCGGTTCGGCCGCGGCGGCTTCGTCGGCGCCGCGCTGCGCACCGGCGTACCCATCGTGCCGCTGTCGGTCGTGGGCGCCGAGGAGATCTACCCGCTGGTCGGCAACGTGCCGTCGCTGGCGCGGCTGCTCGGCATCCCCTACATCCCGATCACGCCGTTCTTCCCGGCGCTCGGCCCGCTCGGCCTGGTGCCGCTGCCGTCGAAGTGGATCCTCGAGTTCGGCGAGCCGATCCGCACCGACGAGTACGACGAGCACGCCGCCGAGGACCCGATGCTGGTCTTCAACGTGACCGACCAGGTGCGCGAGACGATCCAGCAGACGCTCTACCAGCTGCTCATGCAGCGCACGTCCGTCTTCCGCTGACGTCGAGTACCCTCGGCCGGGTGCGGCGGGCCGGTCAGGGGTTGAGCAGCCCGCCCTCGCCGATCACCGGGTCGAGCAACGGGTCCGTGACGTCACCGAGGTCGGGGCTGGAGGTCGGCTGGTCGCTGCCGCCGCCGCCACTGCCACCGCTGTCGTCCGCCGCCGAGGAGCTTCTTGGTCAGGTCCTGGAGGGTGCTGCCGGCATCGCCGGTCGGGTCGTCTGTCGTGCCGCTGTCACCGTCGGCGGGCTGGGACGGGACGAGGGCTCGTCGCCGTCGTCCGCGCCCTGGCCGACGGGCCCGGGTCGGAGTCGTCTTTGGGGTCGGGTGAGATCACCACCGGGGGAGCGACCGCCGTGGTGGGCGGATCGGTCAGCCCGTCGGAGAGGCTGCGCACGAACATCGCCGGGAGGTCGTCGATGCCGCCGCCGCAGGTCGGGCAGGCGGCTGCCGCCCGGTCGTCGATCTCCTTGACCACGCGCGCGGCGTGCTCGAGGGAGGCGCGGGCGGAGGAGGGCAGGTCCTCGCCGAGCACGACCAGCGTGTCCATGCTGTCGCGGGTGAAGGTGCGCAGCTTCTCGATCGTGGCGGCGTCCCCGGAGTCGTCGTACTCCTCGAGGAGGACGTCGGCCGCGGAGCCCGCCTCGTCGGAGAAGTCGTCGAGGGTGCCGGCCAGGGCGGCGTTGCCCTCGGCCGTGTTGCGCGCGCGCAGCGCGGAGACCTCGTCGAGGCGGCCGCTGGCGGTGGCCAGCAGGACCTCGCCCTTGTCGATCTGGTCGACCTGCAGGGCGCTCTGGGCGCCCTCGATGGCCCGCTTGACCGGGTAGAGCGCGTCGCCGGGCAGGGCGTTCTGGGAAGCGACGGCCATCGAGGAGGTGGCGCCGATGAGGGCGACGGTGCCGGCGGCGATCGCCCAGCGACGGTCGCGGCGGGTGCGCGGGTGGGAGGGCAGCGTGAGTCGGGTGTCCACGTGGGCCAGGGCGACGTCGGCCTCGGCCATCAGCGCGGTGCGCAGGCCCGACACGAACTCCGGCCTGGCCTCCACCGGTGGTGCGTCGCGCAGGGCGGCGACCACCTCGAGGAGGTCGTCGTGGCGCGTGGTCGTGCCACCGCCACCGTCCACCAGGGCGGCGAACTCCTCGGCGCGCCGTCGCGCCGGGAACACGCTGGTCATTGCGGGAGTCCTGTCCACTCGACTGCGGCGCTACGGGTCCGTGGCACCGACATCGGGCACAACGACACGCAAACCCACGAGGTTACGGGCTGAGACGCAGAACTCATCGGTCCCTCAACCCCTCGGGAAGCAGCTTGGCCAGGTTGCGTACGCCGCGCAGCTGCAGCTGCTTGACCGCGCCGTCCGAGCGGCCCAGCACCTGGGCGGTCTCCGCGATGCTCAGGCCCTGCAGGAAGCGCATGATCAGGCACTCCTGCTGCTCGCTCGGCAGCTCCTTGAGCGCGGTGAGCAGGGCCTCGTTCGTCAACGCGTCGAGCACCGCGCGCTCGGGCCCGTCGGTGGCGTCGTCGTGGACGCCCATGTCCTCGGTGGTCTGCTCGAGGCGGGTCCGGCCGGCCTTGAAGTGGTCGGTGGTCAGGTTGCGGGCGATCGTCATCAGCCACGCGCCGAAGTCCTTGCCCTGCCAGCGGAAGGAGTTCATCGAGCGCAGCGCCCGGAAGAACGTCTCGGAGGCGAGGTCCTCGGCCAGGACCTGCGACCGCGTCCGGTAGAAGAGGAAGCGGTAGACCGACGGGTGGTAGTGGTCGAAGAGGAGGCCGAACGCCTCCTTGTCCCCGCCCCGGGCCAGCTCGACCAGCGCGATCAGGCGCTCGCGGTCGGCCTCGTCCTCCTCCGAGGAGGTGGCCAGGTCGCCGTCGTCGTACCCACCCGGGCCACGGCCGGGCAGCAGCAGGTCGTGGCCGTCGCGGTCGAGCGGTGCGGCCTCGGTGAGGAGCATCCCCCCGGCGAGCACCGGCTGCACCTGGGGGGCCAGGGCGGCGAGCACGGCGGCGCGCAGGGCCTCGAGCCCGTGCGCCGTGCTGCGATCTCCCCACCGCATGACAAGCCTCCCGGTCAGACCCCTGCGTGGGCCGATGACCACATTAGGTAGTCATGTCCGTTCTGTGAACAGACGCTCCCCAAGTGTGGCCCAGACCACTCTCCCATGTGCCTGCCACGTGCCCGGAGAGGGGACTTACGAAACCTGTCCGCGACGGATCGCTGCGGCCGCGGCCACCGAGCCGGCGGCGGCCCCGGCGACCGCGCCGGCGACCAGGCCGAGGCGGGCGGCCTTGCGGCCGGTGCGGTAGTCGCGGATCCGCCAGCCCTGCTCGCGGGCGTGGTGCCGCAGCCGGGCGTCGGGGTTGATCGCGCACGGGTCGCCGACCAGCGAGAGCAGCGGGAGGTCGTTGTAGGAGTCGGAGTACGCCGAGCAGCGGCTCAGGTCGAGGTCCTCGCGGGCGGCGAGCGCCTTGACCGCCTCGCCCTTGGCCGGGCCGTGCAGCATGTCGCCCACGAGGCGGCCCGTGTATACGCCGTCGACGTGCTCGGCCACGGTGCCCATCGCGCCGGTGAGCCCGAGCCGGCGGGCGATGATCTGGGCGATCTCGATCGGTGCGGCCGTCACCAGCCACACCCGCTGGCCCTGGTCGAGGTGCATCTGGGCCAGCGCCCGGGTGCCCGGCCAGATCCGGTGGGCCATCGCCTCGTCGAAGATCTCCTCGCCGAGGTCCTCGAGCTCCTCGACGGTGTGCCCGGCGATGAAGGCCAGCGCGGAGGCCCGGGTCTCGGCCACGTGGTCGGGGTCCTCGACGCCCACGAGCCGGAAGTAGGCCTGCTTGTACGCCGCCCCGAGGATGTCGCGGGTCGTGAAGAAGTGGCGCTTGTGGAGCCCCTTGGCCAGGTGGAAGATGCTCGCGCCCTGCATGACGGTGTTGTCCACGTCGAAGAACGCGGCGCTGGTCGGGTCGGTCGGGACGACCAGCGCCGTCTCGACCTCCGCAGCCGCGGCGGCGGCCTCCCCGGCGAGTGTCGACCGCTGCCGCAGGTCGATCGGCCGGGGCGTCGTACGCCGCTTCTCGGGGGTCACCCGACCAGCGTATCGGTGTGGAAGTATCTGCCCATGACGAACTCCGTGGCCGATCTGCTGACCGCGGCCGCCGCGGAGCAGCCGGACGTCCCTGGCCCTCGTCGAGGGCTCCGGAGGGCGTCGTCTCACGTGGTCGGAGCTCGACGACGAGACCAGCCGGGTGGCCGCGGGGTTCGGCGAGACCGGGCTGGTCGCGGGCTACCGCGTGATGATCGCGCTCGGGCAACCGCAGCGAGTTCGTCACCTCCTACCTCGGTGCGTTGCGTGCGCGGCTGGTGGCCGTCCCCGCGAACCCGCGCTCGACCGCCAGCGAGCTGGCCCGTGGGCTGGTCCACTCCGGGCTCCCGCCTGGTCGTCGCCGACGCCGACACGATCGGGGCCGTGCGCGAGGCCGTGGCGCTGCTGCGCCGCCGACGACGGCGAGCTGGCCGGCCTGGCGCAGGCCGGGGCCGGCCTGGTGCCGCCGGCCGTCGTCGTGGTCGGCGCCGACGCCGGCCCCGGCGAGCGGTCGTACGCCGACCTCACGTCCGCAGGCGCCGGCCGTCCGCTGCCGCCGCAGCAGGACGCCGAGACCCTGGCCACGCTGCTCTACACCAGCGGCACCTCCGGGCGGCCGCGCGGCGCGATGCTCAGCCACCGCGCGCTGCTGGCCAACATCGAGCAGGTCGCCTCGGTCCACCCGCCGATGATCTCCGCGGACGACGTCGTGCTCGCCGTGCTCCCGCTGTTCCACGTCTACGGCCTCAACGCCGTCCTCGGGGGAGCGCTGCGCCAGCGGGCGCGGCTGGTGCTGGCCGAGCACTTCGAGCCGACCGGCACCCTCGACCTCATCGAGGCCGAGGCGGTGACCGTCGTCCCCGTCGCCCCGGCGGTCTTCGGGCAGTGGCTGCCGATGCCGGACCTCGCCGACCGCGTGGCGAAGGTCCGGATGGTGCTCTCGGGCTCCGCGCCGCTGGCCGCCGAGGTCATCGACGCCTTCGTCTCCGCCACCGGCGTCCCCGTCCACCAGGGCTACGGCCTCACCGAGGCCTCGCCGGTGGTCACCTCCACCCTGTGCAGCGAGCACGCCCGGGCCGGGTCGGTCGGCGCGGCGCTGCCCGGCATCGAGATGCGGCTCGTCGACGACCGCGGCCACCTGGCCGTGGGCGAGGACCCGGGCGAGATCGAGATCCGCGGCGCGAACCTGTTCTCCGGCTACTGGCCCGACGGCGACGAGGGCCCGGACGCCGACGGCTGGTGGGCCACCGGCGACGTCGGCTTCCTCGATGCCGACGGCGACCTGGTGCTGGTGGACCGGCGCAAGGAGCTGGTCATCGTCTCCGGCTTCAACGTCTACCCGATCGAGGTCGAGGACGTCATCAACGAGGTCGAGGGCGTCCGGGGCGCGGCCGTGATCGGCGTCGAGGACGAACGCACCGGCGAGGCGGTCGTGGCGTACGTCGTGGCCGACGGCAACCCGGAAGGCGTGCGGGAGGCGGTGCTCGCGCGCTGCGCCGAGCGGCTGGCCCGGTTCAAGCAGCCCACCACGCTCCACCTCGTCGACGAGCTGCCCTACACCGTGACCGGCAAGGTGCAGAAGGGCCGACTGCGCGCCGACGAGCGCCGCCGTACCCTCCGCCTCCTCGAGGACGAGCCCGGCTCGTGACCGCGCGCGTCACCCTCGTCTCCCGCGCCGGCTGCCACCTGTGCGACACGGCCCGGGAGGTCGTCGCACGGGTGTGCGCCGACCTCGGGGAGAGCTTCGAGGAGCGTCGACATCGACCAGGACCCGGCGCTGCTCGCCGCGCTGGTCCGACGAGGTCCCGGTGACCCTGGTCGACGGGCGCCAGCACGACTTCTGGCGGGTCGACGAGACCCGTCTCCGGCGGGCGCTCGAGGGCGAGGCCGGACCCCGCGGAGGGTGACCATTCCCACATGTGCTAGCACCGCCCCTCGCTCAGTTTGTTCTCCAGTTCACAAACTCCTACAGTGATCGAGCCGCCTTGGCCGACGCCCCGGGATCCGTCCGGGGTCGGACCCGTGCCGGGTGGCTCTGGAGAGCAGACACGTGACCGCACGGACACCCGGAGACGCAGGCCCCGACCGGGCTGCTGCCGTCGGCGGTGTCCCCGCGGCAGACGTCGCCGCCGAGGTCCCGGTGCACGTGCCCGCCCGCGCCGCCGGCCGTGAGATCCCCGAGGCCACGGTCGCCCGGCTCCCGGTCTACCTCCGCGCGCTGACCGCGCTCGAGGAGCGCGGCATCGGCACCTGCTCCAGCGAGGACCTCGCCTCGGCCACCGGCGTCAACAGCGCCAAGCTCCGCAAGGACCTCTCCTACCTCGGCTCCTACGGCACCCGCGGTGTCGGCTACGACGTCGACTACCTGCGCTACCAGATCGCCCGCGAGATCGGCCTGACCCAGGACTGGCCGGTCATCATCGTCGGCATCGGAAACCTCGGGCACGCCTTGGCGAACTACTCCGGGTTCCGCTCCCGCGGCTTCCGGGTGGTCGCGCTCCTCGACGCCGCCCCGGCCCGGCACCGCGAGCAGGTCGCGGGCCTCGACGTACGCCCGTTCGACGAGCTCGAGGCCATCGTCGGCAGCCAGGACGTCGCGATCGGCGTCATCGCCACCCCGGCCGTCGCCGCCCAGGACGTGGCCGACCGGATGGTGGCCGCCGGCGATCACCAGCATCCTCAACTTCGCCCCGACGGTGCTGACCGTCCCCGAGGGGGTCGACGTACGCAAGGTCGACCTCGTCCATCGAGCTGCAGATCCTCGCGTACCACGAGCAGCGCAAGGGGCCCGTCCGCAACCGGGAGGAGACGGCATGAGCGTCCTCGTGGTGGGGGTCTCCCACAAGACGGCCCCGGTCGAGGTGCTCGAGCGGCTCGCGCTCGGTGCCGACGGCCTGGCCAAGCTGGTCGGCGACGTGGTCGCCGGCGAGCACGTCACCGAGGCGACGGTGCTCGCCACCTGCAACCGGCTCGAGGTCTACACCGACGTCGACCGCTTCCACGGCAGCGTCGAGGAGATCAGCCGGCTGCTCTGCGAGCGGGCCGGGCAGGCGACCGCCGACGTGCTGCCCTACCTCTACGTGCACTACGACGACGGTGCGGTCTCCCACCTCTTCCACGTCTCCTCCGGGCTCGACTCGATGGTGGTCGGCGAGGGGCAGATCCTCGGCCAGACCCGCGAGGCGCTGCGCCTGGGCCAGGAGCTCGGCTCCGTCGGCCCGGCCCTCAACGTGCTCTTCCAGCAGGCGCTGCGCGTCGGCAAGCGCTCCCACGCCGAGACCGACATCGACCGGGCCGCGCCGTCGATGGTGAGCGCGGCGCTCGACCAGGTCGTCGGTTCCGGCGAGAGCCTGGCCGGCAAGAAGGTCGTCGTCGTCGGCGCCGGCACGATGGCCTCGCTCGCCATCGCCACCGCCGCCCGCCGCGGGGCCACCGAGATCGCGGTGGTCAACCGGACCGAGGGCAACGCCGACCGGTTGGCCAGCGAGTACGCCGCCCGCGCGCTGCCGATGGCCGCCCTCCCCGCCGAGCTGGCCACCACCGACGTGCTCGTCTCGTGCACCGGTGCCGCCGGCGTCGTCGTACCCCTCTCCACGCTCCAGGTCGCCCGGGCCGGCAGCACCCAGCCGCTCGCGATCATCGACCTTGCGCTGCCGCACGACGTCGACCCGGCCGCCGCCGACCTCCCGGGGGTCACCCTGCTCGGCCTCCAGCAGCTGGCCGACGACCTGCGCGACACCGACGCGGCCCGTGAGGTCACCGGTGTCCGTGCCATCGTCGGGCAGGAGATCGGTGCGTTCCTGTCCGCCCGCCGCCAGGCCAGCGTGACGCCGACCGTGGTGGCGCTGCGCTCGATGGCCACCTCCGTGGTCGACGCCGAGGTCGAGCGGCTGATGGCCCGGCTCCCCGACCTCGACCCCGCCGCGCGTGCCGAGATCGAGCACGCCGTACGCCGGGTCGCCGACAAGCTGCTCCACCAGCCGACCACCCGCGTCAAGGAGCTGGCCAACGAGGCCGGCGCCGTGTCGTACGCCGCCGCGCTGGCCGAGCTGTTCGCGCTGGACCCCGAGGCCGTGGACGCCGTCACGCGAGCGGAGAAGCCGTCATGAGCGCCCCGCTGAAGGTCGGCACCCGGGCCTCGCTGCTGGCCCGCACCCAGTCCACCTGGGTCGCGGACCGGATCGCCGCGCAGCTCGGGGTCGACGTCGAGCTGGTCGAGGTGACCACCGAGGGCGACGTCAACGGCGCCCCGCTGGCCAGCCTCGGCGGCGCCGGTGTGTTCGTCAGCGCCCTGCGCGACGCGCTCCTCGCCGGCACGGTCGACGTGGCCGTGCACTCCCTCAAGGACCTCCCGACCGGCCCCGCCGACGGCATCACCCTGGCCGCCGTGCCCCTGCGCGAGGACCCGCGCGACGTCCTCGTCGCCCGGGACGGCCTCACCCTCGGCGAGCTGCCGCCCGGCAGCGTCGTCGGCACCGGCTCCCCGCGACGGGTCGCCCAGCTCGGGGCCCTCGGCCTCGGCTTGGAGATCCGGGGGATTCGCGGGAACATCGACACCAGGGTCGGCAAGGTCTCCTCGGGCGAGGTCGACGGCGTGATCCTGGCGCGTGCCGGACTGGCCCGGATCGGCCGGCTCGACGTGGTCACCGAGGTGATCGACCCGATCCAGATGCTTCCCGCCCCCGGGCAGGGAGCGCTGGCGGTCGAGTGCCGCACCGACCACCCGGGACTCGTGGAATCGCTCCGCGGTCACCTCGAGGACCCGGCCAGCCGGGCCGCGGTGGACGCCGAGCGCGCCGTGCTCGCCACGCTCGAGGCAGGGTGCTCCGCTCCGGTGGGGTCGCTGGCCGAGGTCGCGGAGGGGGACGACGGGCTCGAGGTCTGGGTCCGGGCGGTGGCGCTGTCACCGGACGGTGCGGTGGAGATCCGAAGGTCGGCGAGCGGCCCGCTCGCCGAGGCCGCGGAGGTAGGACGCCGGTTGGCGACCGGCATGCTCGACGAGGGCGCAGGACGTTTGATCGACGAGACACCCAGTGAGATAGGCAGCAGGCAGTGACTGGACGCAAGACCACCGAGAAGACCCCGACGACGCCCTCGCAGGCGAAGGGCTGGGTGTCCTTCGTGGGCAGTGGCCCCGGGGACCCCGACCTGCTCACGATGCGCGCCGTGGACCTCCTCCGCGACGCCGAGGTCGTGGTGACCGAGCTCCCCGAGCACGAGGGGCTGGTGCGCACCCTCCTGGGGCTGCCGGCGCCGACCGTGCACGTGGACGAGGACGGCACCGAGACCGTCGAGCCGGGCCCCGGCCCGGAGTTCGTCGACGGTGGCTTCGGCGAGGACGGCCAGCCGCTGACCCACGCCTCCCGCGCCAAGGTGGTCGTGAAGCAGGCCAAGCGCGGCAAGCGCGTCGTACGCCTGATGAGCGGTGACCCGTTCCTCTACGCCTCCGGCCCCGAGGAGGCGCAGGCCTGTGCCAAGGCCGGCGTCGGCTTCGAGATCGTCCCCGGCGTCTCCTCGGTGACCGCGGTCCCGGCGTACGCCGGCATCCCGCTGACCACCAAGAGCAACCGCGAGGTCGCCGTGGTCACCTGCGGCGAGCGCGTGGACTGGACCCGGTACGCCGACGACCGCACCCTGGTGCTGCTGTCCGCGGTGGGCTCGATCGCCGAGATCGCCGACGCGCTCGTCGCCGCCGGACGGTCCCCGGAGACCCCGGTCGCGATGACCCAGGTCGGCACCACCACCCAGCAGGCCACGGTGACCTCGACGCTGTCGCGGATCGCCGCGGACGCCCGCGCCGGCAAGGTCGCCCCGCCGGCGATCACCGTCGTCGGCGACGTCGTCGACCTGCGCGAGGCGCTGTCGTGGTTCGAGACCAAGCCGCTGTTCGGCTGGCGCGTCCTGGTGCCGCGCACCAAGGAGCAGGCCGGCTCGCTGTCCGCGCGGCTGCGCGGCTACGGCTCGGTCCCCGAGGAGGTGCCGACCATCTCGGTCGAGCCGCCCCGCAACCCGCTGCAGATGGACAAGGCCGTCCGCGGTCTGGTCGAGGGCCGCTACGAGTGGATCGCGTTCACCTCGGTCAACGCCGTCCGGGCGGTGCGCGAGAAGTTCGAGGAGTACGGCCTCGACGCGCGTGCCTTCTCCGGCCTGAAGATCGCCGCCGTCGGCGACAAGACCGCCGCGGCCATCGCCGCCTGGGGCCTGCGCGCCGACCTGGTGCCGTCGGGCGAGCAGTCCGCCGCCGGGCTGCTGGCCGACTGGCCGCCGTACGACGAGGTGCTCGACCCGATCAACCGGGTGTTCCTGCCGCGGGCCGACATCGCCACGGAGAACCTGGTCGCCGGCCTGATCGACCTGGGCTGGGAGTGCGACGACGTCACGGCGTACCGCACGGTGCGGGCCACCCCGCCGCCGGCGCCGACCCGCGACGCGATCAAGACCGGCAAGTTCGACGCGGTCGTGTTCACCTCGTCCTCGACGGTGCGCAACCTGGTCGGCATCGCCGGCAAGCCGCACCCGTCGACGGTCATCGCCGTGATCGGCCCGGCCACCGCCAAGACCGCCGAGGAGCACGGCCTGCGGGTCGACGTGATGGCTCCCTCGCCGTCGGTGGAGGTGCTGGTCGACGCGCTGGCCGACTTCGGCGCCTCGCGCCGGGCCTCGCTGATCGAGTCCGGCCAGCCGGTCACCCGCCCGTCGGAGCGCAAGCCCGCCGCGCGCCGCAAGGCCACGTCGAGCTGACCCCGCCGACCTGTCGCAAACTGACACCCGATTTCGCCGACCTGTCGCAGACTGACGCCCGCACGGTGTCAGTCTGCGACAGGTCGGCGTTCTTGGTGCCGGGTGCGGGACGGGAGAGGATGGGGGCCATGAGCTATCCCTCGATGCGCCCGCGCCGGCTGCGGCGTACCCCTGCGATCCGGGCGATGGTCGCCGAGACCTCGCTGGAGGCGCGCCAGCTGATCCTGCCGATGTTCGTGCGCGAGGGTGCCTCGGAACCGCAGCCGATCTCGTCGATGCCGGGCGTCGTCCAGCACACCCGTGACTCGCTGCGGAAGGCCGCCGCCGAGGCCGCGGCCGCGGGGCTCGGCGGGGTGATGCTGTTCGGCATCCCCGAGAACAAGGACGCGGAGGGCTCGGGGGCACTCGACCCCGAGCGGCATCCTCAACGTGGCGATCGCCGACGTGAAGGCCGAGGTCGGCGACGCGGTCACCGTGATGAGCGACCTCTGCATCGACGAGTTCACCGACCACGGGCACTGCGGGGTCCTCGACGCGCGACGGGCGGGTCGACAACGACGCCACGCTCGCGGTGTACGCCGACATGGCGCGTGCGCACGCCGCGGCCGGCGTCCACATGGTCGGGCCCAGCGGCATGATGGACGGGCAGGTCGGTGTCATCCGCTCCGCGCTGGACCGGGCCGGCGCTGAGGACGTCGCGATCCTGGCCTACTCCGCGAAGTACGCCTCCGCCTTCTACGGTCCCTTCCGCGAGGCGGTCGACTCCTCGCTGGTCGGTGACCGGCGGACCTACCAGCAGGACTCCGGCAACGCCGTCGAGGGCGTGCGCGAGGCCCTTCTCGACATCGCCGAGGGCGCCGACATCGTCATGGTGAAGCCGGCCCTGGCCTACCTCGACGTCGTACGCCGGGTCCGCGACGCGGTCGACGTGCCGGTGGCGGCGTACAACATCTCGGGTGAGTACGCCATGGTCGAGGCGGCGGCCGCGAACGGGTGGATCGACCGGGAGGCCGCGATCATGGAGACGCTGACCTCGATCCGGCGCGCGGGTGCCGACATCGTGCTGACCTACTGGGCCCTCGAAGCCGCGGCGATGCTGGGCTGAGCGCTACGACCGACCGCCTCGGCGCCACAACGGACGGATCGGCCCGCCACAACGCACGGCTCGGCCCGCCACAACGCACGGCTCGGCGGGCGGGGGGAAGGGTCAGAGGAGCCAGGCGAGGATGCCGGCGAGGGTGTTCGGGATCAGCGCCAGCGCGGTCTCCCTGGTCTTGCCCTGGACGCGGGCCGCGCAGTCGTCGACCAGCGGGCCGAGCTGGTTGAGCGGGTCGGGGATGTTCGCGAACTGGTTGGCGCACAGGGTCGTCGCCTCGGCCAGCGACAGCACCGCGACCGGCGCCTGCGTCACGGTGTCCTCGACGTCGTCGACGGTGTCGTCCACCGGGCCGGACGGGTTGTCGGTCGGGATGTCGGTGCCGCCGCCCCCGCCGTCGGTCGAGCCGCCACCGCCGGTGGATCCGCCGGGGATCCACCGCCGGTGGTCGAGCCGCCGCCGTGCCGCCGCCCTTCTTCGAGCCGCCGCCCTTCTCGACGAGCACCGGCCGGCTGAAGTCGTAGTCCGGGGTGAACGTCACCGCGGAGGTCGTGTTGTTGGGGACGGCGGTGTAGTCGCCGTCGGTGTAGGCCTGCATGATCCGCAGCACCAGGTCGACGTACTCCTGGCTGTGGTTGTAGCGGTAGACCGCGGCGCGGCGGCCGGCGTCGGTGCGCCAGGTCGTCGTCGCCGGAGCAGAGGTAGACCGCGGTCGCGAGCGCCGCGTCGTCGATGTCCTGGGGATTGCGCCGGGCGTCGCCGTCCGCGTCCACGCCGACGACCGACCAGGTCGAGGGGATGAACTGCATCGGGCCGACCGCGCGGTCCCAGACGGCGTCGGAGTCGTACTGGCCGGCGTCGGTGTCGCGGATCGGCTGGGTCTTGTTCTTGCCGTTCAGCGCGATGCCGACGATGCCGGGCCGGGCGATGCCGTCCTGGCCGAGCGTGTTGCCGCCGTACCGGCCGTGGTCGGACTCGACCCGCCCGATCGCCGCGACCAGCTGCCAGGGCAGGTTGCAGCCCGCGGTCGGCGGCGTTGATGACGGTCTCGGCGCGTTGGTACGCCGCGAGCGCGGCCGCGGGGATGCCGTTGGTGGAGGCGGTCCGCACGATCCGGTCGGTCGAGCCGGAGGTGAGGCCCAGGCCGAGCGTGGGGTCGGACAGGCTCGCGGGCGCCTCGAGCGCCTCGGTGGGGATCGTGGTGCCGTCCGGCAGCACGCCGGACTCGCCGGCGGCGCTGGCAGAGGTGCCGGCGCCGACACCGGCGAGACTGGCGGTCCAGGCGGCGGACAGCAGGGCCAGCGGCACCAGCGTGGCGGCCTTCTGGGCCCGGCCGAAGCGCTGAGCGGTCATCGTGTTCGTCACTCCCCATTCGGAACTCGTCGTCCGTGGGCGCTCCCTCGCCCGCGGACACTGTCACAACGAGGCACGCCGCGGGAGGTTACGCCCCGGTAACGCACGTATTGTTCCCCTTGTCGCCCAGATCACACCTGACAACCTCGCGCGCGAGCGGATGTGCGCCCGCTTGCCCCGGTCGGAGAGAATGCAGCCGTGACTTCCCCCGACGTCGACCACACGCACTCCCCGGCCGCCTCCGCGACGGAGCGGTCCCGGGAGATGTTCGACCGGGCCCGTGCCGTCACCCCGGGCGGGGTGAACTCCCCGGTCCGCGCCTTCGACGCCGTCGGCGGTACCCCCCGCTTCATCGCCTCCGCCCGCGGCGCCTGGCTGACCGACGTCGACGGCAACGAGTACGTCGACCTCATCTGCTCGTGGGGGCCGATGCTGCTGGGCCACGCCCATCCCGAGGTCCAGGCCGCCGTGGCTGCCGCGGTCGCCCGCGGCACGTCGTACGGCACCCCGACCGTCCCCGAGGTCGAGCTGGCCGAGGAGATCGTCGCGCGTACGCCGATCGAGGCGGTGCGGTTCGTCTCCTCCGGCACCGAGGCCACCATGTCCGCGATCCGGCTGGCGCGCGGCTTCACCGGCCGCGACCTCGTGGTGAAGTTCGCCGGCTGCTACCACGGCCACGTCGACGCGCTGCTGGCCAGCGCCGGCTCCGGCCTGGCCACCTTCGCCGCCGAGCCGGGCGCGGCCGCGCCGAGCACGCCGGGCGTCCCCGACTCGGCCACCGCGCTCACCCTGGTGCTGCCCTACAACGACCGGGCCGCGGTCGAGGCGGCGTTCGCCGAGCACGGCGACCGGATCGCCTGCCTGATCACCGAGGCCGCCCCCGGCAACATGGGCGTGGTCCCGCCGGCCCCCGGCTTCAACCGCTTCCTCGCCGAGACCTGCGCCCGGCACGGCGCGCTGTTCGTCTCCGACGAGGTGATGACCGGCTTCCGGGCCAGCCGCGAGGGCCAGTGGGGACTCGACGGCAAGACCGAGGGCTGGCGACCGGACCTGGTCACCTTCGGCAAGGTGATGGGCGGCGGCTTCCCGGCCGCGGCGTTCGGCGGCCGCGCCGACGTGATGGCGCACCTGTCCCCGCAGGGCCCCGTCTACCAGGCCGGCACGCTCTCGGGGAACCCGGTCGCGACCACCGCCGGCCTGGCCACGCTGCGCCTGGCCACCGACGACGTCTACGCCCACCTGCACCGCGCCGGCGACACGATCAAGGCCGGGGTGACCGAGGCGTTCACCGCCGCCGGCGTCCCTCACGTGATCCAGTCGACCGGCACCATGTTCTCGGTGTTCTTCACCGACACCCCGGTCACCGACTTCCCCGGGGCCGGCGCGCAGGACCTCCCGGCGTACGCCGCCTTCTTCCATGCCATGCTCGACCGCGGGGTGCACCTGCCGCCGTCGGCGTTCGAGGCGTGGTTCCTGTCCAGCGCCCACGACGACCGAGCAGTCCAGACGATCCTCGACGCCCTCCCCGCTGCCGCGGAGGCCGCCGCTCGAGCCGGAGGAAACGCATGAGCGAGACCACCACCGTCCACCTGCTGCGCCACGGCGAGGTGCACAACCCCGACGGCGTGCTCTACGGCCGCCGCGACGGGTTCCACCTCTCCGATCGGGGCCAGGAGATGGCGCACGTGGTCGCCGAGGCGATCAAGGACCGCGACATCGTGCACCTGCGCTCCTCGCCGCTGGAGCGGGCCCAGGAGACGGCGCGGCCGCTGGCCGAGGCCCGGGGCCTCGAGATCGTCACCGACGAGCGGGTCATCGAGTCGACCAACGTCTTCGAGGGGTCGCGCTTCGCCGGCGGCGAGAACGCGCTGCGCAACCCGTCGACCTGGCGCCACCTCTGGAACCCGTGGAAGCCGTCGTGGGGCGAGCCCTACAAGCAGGTCGTGCAGCGGATGATGGCCGGCGTGGACGCCGCCCGCGAGGCCGCCCGCGGCCACGAGGCCGTCGTGGTCTCCCACCAGCTGCCGATCTGGATCACCCGCCTGGCGGCCGAGAAGCGCTCGTTCCTGCACGACCCGCGCAAGCGCCAGTGCACGCTGTGCTCGCTGACGTCGCTCAACTTCACCGGTGACCGGCTGACGTCGATCTCCTACTCCGAGCCCGCGGGTCACCTGATCCCGACCCGCGACAAGGCCGCCCCGTTCTCGGCGGGCGACGCCCCCGAGGAGCGCCGGCCCTGACCGTGTCGCCCGCCCGCCGCACCCGTCGTACCGCTCGCGACGGTCGCTGCTGCCTGCCTGGCCGTCCTGCTGGTGACGACCGGGTGCTCGAGCCTGCAGGGCACCGGGGAGAAGGGATACGTCTCCGGCAGCGGCCAGATCACCGAGCTCGACCCGGGTGACCGGACGACGCCGATCGAGCTGTCCGGCGAGGACCTCGACGGCAAGGCCGTCTCGCTGGCGGACCTGCGCGGCAAGGTGGTCGTGGTCAACGTCTGGGGCGCCTGGTGCACCGACTGCCGCAAGGAGGCGCCCGACCTGGTCGCCGCCGCGCAGAAGAGCACCGGGCCGGACGTCGCCTTCCTCGGCATCGACGCCCGCGACCCGTCGAAGGAGAACGCCCGCGGCTACGTGCGGACGTTCCGGATCCCGTTCCGCTCGGTCTACGACCCCAAGGGCGAGACGCTGCTGCGCTTCCACGGGACGTTGACCCCGAACTCCGTGCCGAGCACGGTCGTGCTCGACCGCGAGGGAAGGGTCGCGGCGAGCATCCTCGGCACGCTGCCGAGCACCACCACGCTCACCTCGATCATCGACAAGGTCGTCGCCGAGGATGGGTGACTTCTTCCGTGAGTCGGCCTCGTCCGGCTCCCTGCTCGTGGCGGTCCCCGTCGCCCTGCTGGCCGGGCTGGTGTCGTTCTTCTCCCCGTGCGTGATCCCGCTGCTGCCGGGCTACCTCTCCTACGCCACCGGGCTCTCGGGCGCCGACCTCGCGGACGCGAAGCGGGGCCGGATGCTGGCCGGATCGTTGCTCTTCGTGCTCGGCTTCACCTCCGTCTTCGTGGCCCTCGGCGCGCTGTCGGGCGCCTTCGGCTCCGCGCTGATCACCCACCGCCGCGAGATCACGGTGGTGATGGGCGTGCTGGTGATCCTGCTCGGCCTCGCCTTCATCGGGCTGGTGCCGTGGCTGCAGCGCGACGTACGCGTCCACTCGGTGCCGGCGGTCGGCCTGGCCGCGGCCCCGATGCTCGGCTTCCTGTTCGGGCTGGGCTGGACGCCGTGCATCGGCCCCACGCTCGGCGCGATCCTCACCCTGTCCATCAACGAGGCCACCGTGGCCCGGGGGGCGTTGCTCTCCGGGGTCTACGCGCTCGGCCTCGGGCTGCCGTTCGTCCTCGCCGGGCTGGCCTACCGCCGGGCGCTCGGCGCGTTCGCGTTCGTCCGCCGGCACCAGGCGTGGGTCACCCGCCTCGGCGGCGTGATGCTGGTGCTCGTCGGCGTGCTGCTGGTCACCGGCTGGTGGGACTGGATCGTGAACTGGATGCAGGTCCACCTCATCGTCGGCTTCGAGACGAGCGTCTGATGTCCACCTCCACCATCCCCGAGACCCCCACCGCGACCCCGCGCGACATGAGCGCGCGGGAGCTGCTGCGCTGGGCCTGGCGCCAGCTCACCTCGATGCGCACCGCGCTGATCCTGCTGTTCCTGCTCGCGCTGGCCGCGATCCCCGGCTCGGTGATCCCGCAGTCCGACGTCGACGCGTTCGCGGTCTCCCGCTGGCAGGACCAGCACCCCAAGCTGACCCCGATCTACGAGAAGCTGCAGCTGTTCTCGGTCTTCGACTCGGCCTGGTTCTCGGCGATCTACCTGATGCTGGTCGTCTCGCTGGTCGGCTGCATCCTCCCGCGCACGCGGGTCTACTGGCGCGGGCTGCGGGCACGCCCGCCGGTCGCCCCGCGGAACCTCACCCGGCTGCCGGACCACGCGTCGTACACCACCTCCGAGCCGGTCGAGGCCGTCCTGGCGCGGGCCGCGAAGGTGCTGGGCAAGCGGCGGTTCCGCGTAGTCTCCGACGACGGGTCGGTCAGCGCGGAGCGCGGCTACCTGCGCGAGGCCGGCAACCTGCTCTTCCACATCTCGGTGCTGGTCGTGCTGGCCGGCTTCGCGATCGGCTCGCTGTGGGGCTACAAGGGCGGCGTGATCGTGGTGGAGGGCAACGGCTTCTCCAACAACCTCACGCAGTACGACGACTTCGTGCCCGGCAGCCTGATGTCGGGCGACGACATGGAGCCGTTCAGCTTCGACGTCGACTCCTTCGACATCCAGTGGCTGACCGACGGCCCCCGCAAGGGCATGGCGCAGAAGTTCGTCGCCAACCTGACCTACCGCGAGACCCCGGACGGCGAGGCCAAGAAGTACCCGCTGCGGGTCAACCACCCGCTGTCCATCGGCGGCACCGACGTCTTCCTCATCGGTCACGGCTACGCCCCGCGGATCACCGTCCGCGACGGCAACGGCGACGTGGCCTACTCCGGTCCGGTGATCTTCCTGCCCGAGGACCAGGCGACGTTCACGTCGTTCGGCGTGGTCAAGGCCCCCGATGCCCGGCCGCAGCAGATCGGCCTCGAGGGCCTGTTCTACCCGACGTACCTCACCGTGGACGGCAACCCGACCTCGGTCTTCGGCGACGACCGCAACCCGCGCATCTCGATGCTCGCCTACGTCGGCGACCTCGGCATGGACGGCGGTGACCCGCAGTCGGTCTACGTCCTGAACAAGGACAACATGAAGCTGCTCAAGAAGCCGGACGGCAAGATGTTCCGGGTCGACCTCTTCACGGGCCAGACCGTGCAGCTGCCGAACGGCGCCGGCTCGGTCACCCTCGACTCCGTCGACCCGTGGGTGCGCGTGCAGATCAGCCGTACGCCGGGCCAGGGCGTGGCGCTCGCGGGCGTCGTGCTCGCGCTGCTCGGGCTGCTCGGCTCCCTGTTCATCCGGCCGCGGCGGGTGTGGGTGCGGGCCCGGCGTGAGGACGAGACCGGGGAAGGGGTCACACTGGTCGAGGTGGCGGGCCTCGACCGTTCCGGTGGCGGCGACGCGTCCGCCGAGCTCGCCCAGATCGTGACCGCCCTCCAGGGCGGTAGCCAGGAGGAGAAGCCGTGAGCAACACCCAGTGGGAGACGCTGAGCGTCCAGGCCTTCGCGATCGTCGCGGTGGTCTACTTCCTCGCCTTTCTCGCGCACCTCGTGGAGTGGTCCGCCCTGCGGCGTACCGACCAGCCGGCGAAGGTCTCGGTCGCAGCGGGTGGCGCCGGAGACGCGGACCCCGACGCCCCGGCTCCCGACGTCGGCGCCGTTCCCAGCGACCGGGCCCTGGTCTTCGGCCGGTTCGGCCTGCTGCTCACCGCGCTGGGCGCCGCGGTGCACCTCGTCGGCCTGGTGGGCCGCGGGATGGCCGCGGACCCGAACCGCGTGCCCTGGGGCAACATGTACGAGTTCGTGCTGACCGGCACCGTTCGTGGTCGTCGCCTTCTACCTCGTGCTGCTGCGGAAGTACTCCCTGGCCTGGCTCGGCCCCGTCGTCACCGGCTTCGCGATCAGCGTCCTGATGCTCGCCCAGCTCTCGCTCTACGAGGAGGTCGCGCCGCTCACCGAGGCGCTGTCCTCGCCGTGGCTGGTCATCCACGTCGTCGCCGCGATCATCGCCACCGGCGCGTTCACGCTCGGCGGCATGGCCTCGATCCTCTTCCTGATCAAGGACCGCGCCGGCACCACGACCGGCAACGGCTTCATCGCCCGGATGCCCTCGACCCAGTCGCTGGACCGGCTGTCCTACCGGCTGCACGCGTTCGGCTTCCCGGTGTGGACCTTCGCGGTGCTGATCGCGGGCCCGATCTGGGCGCACTACGCCTGGTCGCGCTACTGGGGCTGGGACGCCAAGGAGGTCTGGGCGTTCATCACGTGGGTGGTGTACGCCGCCTACCTGCACGCCCGGGCGACCGCCGGCTGGAAGGGCCGCAACGCCGCGCTGATCGCGCTGGTCGGCCTGGCCACCCTGTGGTTCAACTTCATCGGGATCAACTTCTTCTTCGGCGGGAGCTCACAGCACTCCTACGCCGCGCCGTCCGCCGTCGTCGAGCGGGTCGCGACTCAGCTCTCGTCCTCCTGAGGTTTCTTGCGGCGACGGTTGAGGTCGCGCAGGAATTCAGGATCGTCGTCCGGGCCCAGCGGCCGGTGGGGGCTGGTCCGGGGCGGCAGCAGCGGCTTGCGCTGCGACGTACGCCGGAAGGGGTGGCCACGGGTCTCGATCAACCGGGTGACCACATAGACGACCACGGCCACGGCCATGATCAGCAGGAAGAACTTGCCCACGGCCCCATCGTAGGCCCCGGGTGGGTGGGATCTAAGGTGGATGCGTGAAGGAGTTCATCGTCTACACCGGACTGCGGCTCGGTCTGTTCTTCGCGTCGCTCGCGATCATCGTCGGAATCTGGACCGTGGCGTCCTCCGACGGGAGCGTCCCGATGCTCTGGGCGGTGGTGATCGCGTTCGCCGTCTCCGGCGTCGCGTCGTACTTCATGCTCAACGCGTACCGCGAGCGGTTCGCCCGCGTGGTCGCCGCCCGGGCCGAGCGCGCGACCGCCGCGTTCGAGGAGCGGCGGGCCCGCGAGGACGCCGCCGCCGAGCCGCCCTCCGACGAACCCCGCGCGTGAGCGAGCACCGGTCGGCGCGCACCGACGGCTGCGTCGTCGTCGGCGGGACGGCCGCCGCGGCCGACGCCGACCGGGCCTGGCTCCACGAGGCGATCCGCAAGGTCGAGGCCGACGCGAACCGCTCCGCCGACACCCACCTGCACGTCTTCCCGCTGCCCGAGGACTGGGGGATCGACCTCTACCTCAAGGACGAGAGCGTCCACCCGACCGGGTCGCTGAAGCACCGGCTGGCCCGCTCGCTGTTCCTCTACGCGCTGTGCAACGGCTGGATCGGTCCCGGCACCACGATCATCGAGGCGTCCTCGGGGTCGACCGCGGTGTCCGAGGCGTACTTCGCCCGGCTGCTCGGGCTGCCGTTCGTCGCGGTGATGCCGCGGTCCACGTCGCCGGAGAAGATCGCGCTGATCGAGTTCCAGGGCGGCCGCTGCCACCTGGTCGACGACCCCGGCACGATCTACGACGAGTCGCGGCGGCTGGCCGCGGAGACCGGCGGGCACTACCTCGACCAGTTCACGTACGCCGAGCGGGCCACCGACTGGCGCGGCAACAACAACATCGCCGAGTCGATCTTCGCCCAGCTCGCGCGAGGAGCGCTTCCCGGTGCCGACCTGGATCGTGGTCGGGGCCGGCACCGGTGGCACGTCCGCCACCATCGGGCGCTACCTGCGCTACCGCCGGCTCGACTCCCGGCTCTGCGTGGTCGACCCGGAGAACTCGGCGTTCTTCCGCGGCTGGCTGCGACGACGACCCCACGGCGACCGGTTCGGCGTCCCGCATCGAGGGCATCGGCCGCCCGCGCGTGGAGCCGTCCTTCCTGCCCGGCGTCGTGGACTGCATGATCTCGGTGCCCGACGCCGCCTCGATCGCCGCCGCCCGCTGGTGCACCGCGGTGACCGGCCGGACCGTCGGCGGCTCGACCGGCACCGCCCTGTGGGGCGCGCTGCACCAGATCGCGGAGATGCGCGCGGCGGGCCGGACCGGCTCGGTGGTGACCCTGCTGTGCGACGGGGGAGAGCGGTACGCCCGGACGTACTACGACGACGGCTGGCTGGCCGCGCAGGGCATCGACATCACGCCGTACGCTGCGGACGCTGGAGGCGTTCGCGGCGACCGGTGAGTGGCGCGAGCCGGCGCTGGATTAGCTGCGGTTTGGTCCCCAACCGCAACGGATCGGGGCACGGACCTGCGGTTTGTGACCAATCGTGACGCCGTCGATCTTGCAGCACGACGTGCTCGACGACGGCTCGGACCAGGTCGGGCGCACGGTCAGCGCTTGCGGCGCTCGATCTGCCGGCGTACGCGCGCCTCGTCCTGGCCGAGGATCCTGGAGAGGAGCTGGACGCGGAAGACGTACGCCGCGACGAGTGCGCCGACGATCAGGAGGAAGATCAGGAAGCCCATGCCCCGAGCGTACGCCGGACCCGGGTGACCGGGGGTGCGCCGCGTCAGGCGACGAACAGCGGGACCGCGACCGCGACCGACCACAGCAGCTCGGCCATGCCCGGTCGCGGCGAGCACCGGCACCAGCGCCGGGCCGACGGCGCCGCCGAGCACCGTGCGCACCGGGGCGAGGCAGCGCACCAGGAACACCAGCCCGACCAGCGCCCACCACGTGGTGACCGAGGCGACCCCGACGACCGCGACCGCGGCGGCCAGCACGAGGAAGAGGTAGAGGTACCGCGTGCGCTCGTCGCCGAGCACCACGGCCAGGGTCCGCTTGCCCGCCTCGACGTCGGTGGGGATGTCACGCAGGTTGTTGACCACGAGGATGGCGCACGCCAGCGCCCCGACGCCGATCCCGGCGTACAGGGCGGCGAGGTCGAACGACTCGGTCTGGACGTACGTCGTGCCGACGACCGCGACCAGTCCGAAGAAGACGAAGACCATGACCTCGCCCAGCGCCATGTAGCCGTACGGGCGCGAGCCGCCGGTGTAGAACCACGCGGCCACGATGCAGGCGAGGCCGACCGCGACCAGCCACCAGGCGGTGGTCGCCGCGAGCACCAGCCCGGCGATCCCCGCGACGCCGAAGCACAGGAACGCCGCGCGCTTGACCGCGCCCGGTGTCGCGGCGCCCGAGCCGACCAGCCGCATCGGCCCGACCCGGTCCGCGTCCGTGCCGCGGATGCCGTCGGAGTAGTCGTTGGCGTAGTTCACGCCCACCTGCAGCGCCAGCGAGACCAGCAGCGCCAGCGCCGCCTTCCACCAGACGGCGGCCTCGACGTACGACGCGACCGCGGTGCCGGCGAGCACGGGGGCGACCGCGGCGGGCAGGGTGCGCGGGCCGGGCGCCGGCCACCCACTGCGCGGGCGTGGTGCTGGCAGGAGTCGTCACGAGGGACGATTCAAGCAGTCGCCTGCGCCGGCTCGGCAGCGAGGTACCGCTCGGCGGAGCGCGCCGCCGGGTGGGCCACGGCCGCGGCGGCGACCGCGATGGCCGCGATCAGCATCCAGCCGACCATCCCGAGGTTGAGCGCGAGGAAGGTGAACGCCGCCGGGCCGACGATCGACTCGAACTGCATGCCGAGCCGCCAGACGCCTTGGTACTCCCCGCGGCGGTGCGGGTCGGAGAGCTCGGAGACCAGCCCCCACGACGCCGCGGACTGGAACAGCTCCGCGCCGGTGATGGTCACGTGGCCCGCCCAGATCAGCGCGATCGAGACCCACCCGATCGTGTCGTGGGTGACCATGATCAGCAGGCACGAGAGCACGAACGACGCGGCGCAGAGGCGGGTCGCGCGGAGCGCGCCGGGGACGGTGTCGGAGCCGCGGGCGGCCGGCACCTGGAGCAGCACCGCCATCACGGTGTTCGTCCCGAAGAGCCAGGCCAGCAGCGTGTGCGGTGCGTCGGTCTCCTGCACCAGCCACAGCGGTACGACGACGTTGAGCAGGATCTGGTTGCTCTGCAGGATCCCGTTGCAGACGCCGAGGACGACGAAGCCGCGGTTGCGCAGCGCCGCCGGGGTGACCTTGCGCTCCGGCGGCGCCTGGCCCTCGAGGTGGTGGCGGGCGTCGGGGAGACGGGTGATGAGGACGGCGTTGAGGGCGAGGATGCCCGCGGTGAGCAGCGGCACGCTGCGGATCACCGTCTCGCTGCCGGTGGCCAGGGCGATGCCGCCGAGCAGGGCACCGAGGGTGAAGCCGATGTTCAGGGCGCTGCGCATGAACGCCATCGAGCGGACCCGCTCGGCGGGCGGGAAGACGTCGATCGTGTACGCCCCGCGTCCGGCGCTGCCCGCGCTCTCGACGACCGCCAGCGCGGCCACCATCGCCGCGAACTCCGCCGAACCCGCTGATCAGCGGGTAGCCGAGGAAGAGCACCGCGGTGGTCGCGGCCGAGATCGCCCACATCCGCTGCGGTCCGATGCGGTCGGCCAGCTTGCCCATCGGCACGGACAGGGCGAACGCCACCACGCCGCTGATCGAGAGGCCGAGGCCGACCTGGAAGGCGCTCAGGCCGACGATCTGGGTGAAGAAGACCGCGCTGCCGGTGAGGAAGGTCCCCTCACCGATCGCGAAGAGGATCGACTGGGCCGAGAGCCGCCGCGCCAGGGGCGACGGGGGCATGATCCGCTCGAGAAAGGACACCCCGGGATTCTTCCAGCCGGTCCGGACCGGTGTCGCGCGGATATCCCGCCACAACGCACGGTTCGGCCCGCCACAACGCACGGTTCGGCCCTTGGTTTCGAGACGGTCGCTGCGCGACCTCCTCAACCAGCGGGCAGGCGCATGTCGAGGTGGGGGATGCCGTCCTCGTCGTACACCTCGCTGGTCGCGGTGAAGCCCAGCCCGGCGTAGAAGTCCTGCAGGTGCGCCTGCGCGGAGACCTCGACACCAGCGCCCGGCCAGTGCTCGGCGCACGCGGCCAGCGCGCGTTCCATCAGGCGGCGCCCGAGTCGCTGCCCGCGCGCCTCCGCGGTGACGATCACCCGGCCGATCCGCGCCGGCCCGCCGTCGTACGGCGCCAGCAGGCGGGCATACCCGACCACCGCGGAGCCGTCGCGGGCGACGAGGTGGCGGGTGCCGTCGGTGAGGTCGCGGCCGTCGAGGTCCTGGTAGGCGCACTCCTGCTCGACCACGAAGACCCGGTTGCGCAGCGCGAGCACGTCGTACAGCTCGGCGACGGTCAGGTCGGCGGCGCCGAGGTCGTGCCAGGTGAGGTCCACGCGAGGGATTCTCGCAGCGGGTACTAGCGTTCGTCGCGTGAGCCACCTCCGTCCCGTCCGCGGCAGCACCCCCGAGGTCGTCGCCGCGGTCCGGGACTGGCTGGCCGCCGACGCCGATCCGGAGCCGCTGGTCGTCGAGACCTCCGGCTCCACCGGCCGCCCCAAGCGGGTGCTGCTCTCGCGCCGTGCCGTGATCGCCTCCGCCACCGCCACCCACGAGCGCCTCGGCGGCCCCGGTCGTTGGCTGCTCACCCTGCCGGCGTCGTACGTCGCGGGGCTGCAGGTCGTGGTCCGCTCGCTGATCGCCGGGCACGAGCCGGCGGTGGCCGGAGACGACCTCGCGGCCGCCGCGGCCGGGTGCCGCTACGTGTCGCTGGTGCCCACCCAGCTGCACCGGATGCTCGCGACCCACGCTTCGACGCTGGCCGGCTTCGACGCGGTCCTGCTCGGCGGCGGCCCGATCGACCCCGCCCTGCGGGCCGACGCCGAGGCCGCCGGCGTGCGGGTCGTCGCGACGTACGGCTCGAGCGAGACCTCCGGCGGCTGCGTGTACGACGGGCTCCCCCTCGACGGCGTGCAGGTCGCGGTCGACGAGGCGGACGGCCGGATCCGGATCGCCGGGCCGGTGCTGTTCGACGGGTACGACGGCGACCCGGAGCTGACCGCGCGGACCCTCGTCGACGGGTGGTTCGTCACCGCGGACACCGGGCGCCGTGACGACGGCCGGCTCGAGGTGCTCGGTCGGGTCGACGACGTC
This sequence comes from uncultured Actinomycetota bacterium, assembly GCA_963721775.1. Lineage (GTDB taxonomy): Bacteria > Actinomycetota > Actinomycetes > Propionibacteriales > Nocardioidaceae > Nocardioides. The sequence continues at coordinate 152,611 of CAVRMH010000028.1, forward strand.
GTCATCAGCGGCGGGGTCAACGTGCCCGCCCCCGCCGTCGCCCGCCGGCTGCGGGCCCACCCCGGCGTCGAGGCGGTCGAGGTGGTCGGCGCCGACGACGCCGAGTGGGGCCAGCGGGTCGTCGCGTTCGTGGTCGGCAGCCTCAGCCTCGACGAGGCGCGCGACTGGGTGGCCGCGGAGCACCCGCGCACCTGGGCGCCGCGCGAGCTCGTCGTCCTCGACGCGCTCCCGCTGCTGGCCAACGGCAAGGTCGACCGGCTGCGCCTGAAGGAGTCCCGATGAAGGTCTGGTCGATCCCGCTGCGTACCCGCTTCCGGGGCATCGACGTCCGCGAGGGCGTGCTGATCCCCGGTCCCGCGGGATGGGGCGAGTGGAGCCCGTTCCTGGAGTACGACGCCGCCGAGGCCGAGCCGTGGCTGCGCTGCGCCGAGGAGGCAGCGGCCGGCGACTGGCCCGCGGCCGTGCGCGACGCCGTACCCGTCAACGTGACCGTGCCCGCCACCCACCCCGAGCGCGCCCACGAGATCGTGCTGGCCGGCGGCTGCACCACGGCCAAGGTCAAGGTCGCCGAGAAGGGCCAGACGCTCGGCGACGACATCGCCCGGGTCGAGGCGGTCCGCGACGCGCTCGGACCGGCCGGCCGGATCCGGGTCGACGTCAACGGCGGCTGGGACGTCGACGAGGCGGTCGGCGCGATCCGGGTGCTGGACGGCGCGGCCGGCGGCCTGGAGTACGTCGAGCAGCCGTGCGCGACCGTCGAGGAGCTGGCCGCGGTACGCCGGGCGGTCGACGTACCCATCGCCGCCGACGAGTCGATCCGCCGCGCCGCCGACCCCTACCGCGTGCGCGAGCTGGACGCCGCCGACGTCGCCGTCCTCAAGGTGCAGCCGCTCGGGGGCGTGCGCGCCTGCCTGCGGATCGCCGAGGACATCGGGCTGCCGGTCGTGGTGTCGAGCGCCCTGGAGACCTCCGTCGGGATCGCCACCGGGCTGGCCCTGGCAGCGGCATTGCCCGAGCTGCCGTACGCCTGCGGGCTCGCCACCGTCCAGCTGCTGACCGACGACGTGGTCGCCGCGCCGCTGCTGCCGGTCGACGGGATGCTGCCGGTCGGTCTGCCCACGGTGGTCCCCGACGCGCTGGTCCGGCTCGCCGCCTCACCCGAGCGGGTGGCGCACTGGGAGGCGCGCCGCCGCGAGGTGGAGGACCTGCGCCGGTCGTTGCGGCAGGATCACCGGTCATGACCCCGCCCCCGGCCAACGCCTCGACGCTGCTCGCCCGGGCCGTGGTCGACGCCCTCGTCGCCCACGGGGTGGCCGAGGTCGTCCTCGCCCCCGGCTCCCGCAACGCGCCGCTGGCGTTCGCGGCGTACGACGCGGCGGCGGCCGGCCGGCTCCGGCTGCACACCCGCATCGACGAGCGGACGGCGGCGTTCCTGGCCCTCGGCATGACCCGGGTCGGCCACCGCGCCGCGGTCGTCTGCACGTCCGGGCACCGCGGTCGCCAACCTGCACCCCGCCATGCTCGAGGCCGCGCACGCCGGGCTGCCGCTGGTGGCGGTCACCGCCGACCGGCCGGCCTCGCTGCGCGGCACCGGCGCCAGCCAGACCACCGACCACGTGCGGATCTTCGGCGACGCGGCCGGGCTTCCTCGACGTGGCGCTCGACCCGGGCGAGCGGCTGCTGCACCGGCTCGACGAGGTCGCCGCCGCGGTCTCGGCGTTCCTCGCGCCCGGGGCGGCCGCGGTGCGGCCCGGCCCGTTCGGGGGGCGCGCCGCGCCGAGCTCCTCGGACGCGGCGCGGAGCGGCCGTGGATGCCGGTCCACCTCAACGTCCAGCTCACCCCGCCGCTGGTCCCCGACGCCCCCTGGCCCCGACCCGGCGCCGAGGAGTCCCCGCCGAGCGGGTCGGGAGCGCCCCGCCGAGGCGCCGGCCCTGGTGCTCGAGCCCGGCCCCCGCACGGTGGTGGTCGCCGGCGACGACGCCGGACCGCCGGCCCGGATCCTCGCCCAGGACGCCGGCTGGCCGCTGCTCGCCGAGCCGTCGAGCGGGTCGCGGACCGGGGCCAACGCCCTGCGCTGCTACCGCCTGCTGCTGACCGGCCCGCTCGGCCGGGAGATCGAGCGGGTGGTCGTCTGCGGCCACCCGACCATCTCGCGGCCGGTGACCGAGCTCCTCCAGCGCGCCGACGTCGAGGTGGTCTCGGTGCCCCCGCGCGGCTGGTGGGCCGAGCGGCCGTTCCCGGTGGACCGGCAGGCGCCCGCGGTCGCCGTCGACGGGCCCGACGACCCGGCCTGGCTCGACCGGTGGCGGGCCGCCGACCGGGAGGTCTCCGTCGCCCTCGACCGGTTGCTCGCCGCCGAGGACGGCATCACCCCGCACGAGGTCGCCGGCGCCGTGAGCGCCGCCGTACCCCCGAGCGGGCTGCTGTACGTCGGCGCCTCCAGCCCGATCCGCGACCTCGACCTGATGGTGGCGCCGTACGCCGTGGGCGACCGGCGGCGGGTCGTCGCCAACCGCGGCCTGGCCGGGATCGACGGCACCATCTCCTCCGCGATCGGGGCCGCGCTGGCCCGTCCGCACGGTGCGCGGAACCTCGCGCTGATGGGCGACGTGACGTTCCTGCACGACAGCAACGGACTGGTCCTCGGGCCGGACGAGGCGCGTCCCGACCTGACGATCGTGGTGGTCAACGACGACGGCGGCTCGATCTTCGCGATGCTCGAGCAGGGGGACGTGGCGTACGCCGACCGCTACGACAAGCTCTTCGGCACCCCGCACGGCGTCGACGTCGCCAGCCTCTGCGCGGCCACCCGGACCCCGCACTGGAAGGTCGGCTCCCTCCCCGAGCTCGAGCAGGCGCTGGCCTCGCCGAACGGCGGGATCGAGGTCGTCGAGGTCGCCGTACGCCGTGACAACCGGCGCGACCTCGACGCGCGGATCCGGGCCCTGGTGGCGGACGGGCGATGACTTCGGGCTCCGGCGCCGGTCTGCCCGGCATGGAGATCCTCACCACCGGCATCGCGATGGGTGAGTCGCCGCGCTGGCACGACGGCCGGCTGTACCTCTCCGACTGGATGGCCGGCGAGCTGCTCACCGTGGACGCCGACGGCACCCGCGAGGTCGTCGCCCGCATCCCGTCGTTCCCGTTCTGCTTCGACTGGCTGCCCGACGGGCGGCTGCTGGTCGTCTTCGGCTCGGAGGGCCGGGTCATGGAGGTCGCCGGTGACGGCACCGCGACGCCGTACGCCGACCTGACGGCGTACTCCCGGCACCCGTGGAACGAGATCGTCACCGACCACCGCGGCCACGCCTGGGTCAACGGCATCGGCTTCGACTTCCCGGAGGGCGAACCGGCTCCCGGGCAGCTGGTGCTGGTCACGCCCGACGGCGACGTCCGGCAGGTGGCGGGCGACCTCGCGTTCCCCAACGGGATGGCGGTCACGCCCGACGGGTCCACCCTGATCGTCGCCGAGTCGTACGCCGAGTGCCTGACCGCGTTCGACATCGGCGCCGACGGCAGCCTGTCCGGGCGCCGGGTCTGGGCGTCGACGCCGGGCGACCACCCGGACGGCATCTGCCTCGATGCCGAGGGCGCGGTCTGGTACGCCGACGTCGGTCGCTCGCACTGCGTCCGGGTGGCCGAGGGCGGCGAGGTGCTGGACGACGTCGCGGCCGACCGCGGCTGCTTCTCGTGCGTGCTCGGCGGCGACGACGGGCGGACGCTGTTCGTGGTTGCGAACGCCTGGGGCGGGCCGGAGGCGATGGGCGGCGACCGCACCGGGCAGGTGCTCACGGTCCGGGCGCCGGCGCCCGCTGCGAGCTGACCGGGTCCCGCCGAACCGTGCGTTGTGCCCCGCCGAACCGTGCGTTGTGCCCCGCCGAACCGTGCGTTGTGCCCGCCGAACCGTGCGTTGTGGTTGCCGGGTCCGCCGGGTTTGGTCACGCGGTCGGCCGGACACAAGGGACGGCACGGACGCCACTGCTGCACTGATCCGGTGGGCGGGGGAGCGGGACGTCCCGCTGCGCGTGCCGGAGTACGCCGCCCCGTCCCACCTGTCGATGGCCGGGGCGGCGCTCCCGGCACCACCAGCCACCGGGGACGGGGGCTGCAGGTCGGCCTGCTCACCGTCCTCGCCCTCGTCGTCGCCGCGTTCGTCGCCGTCGTCGTGATGGTCCTCGTCGCGCTGGGCTGAGCACGGCAAGATCGATCAAGCCACCCCGTTCCCGACCGCCGCAGGATGAAGCCATGACCGTGGCAACCGACACCTTCGTGGACTTCGTCGACCACCTCACCGAGGCGCTCGACGACCACGAGGCGACCGGCGAGGAGCTGGCCGCGCGGCTGCACTTCTCGCGCTACCACTTCGACCGGATGATCAGCTCGGTGGCCGGCGAGCCACCGCGCACCTTCCGCCGACGCATCCTGCTGGAGCGGGCGGCGTACCGGATGATCACCAGCCGCGCGCCGCTGATCGACGTCGCGGTGGAGGCGGGGTACGGCTCGCACGAGGCGTTCACCCGCGCGTTCACCAAGGCGTACGGCGTGGGGCCGGCCGCGTGGCGTCGCAAGCCGGGTCACATCCAGATCGCCGCCCCGAGCGGCGTGCACTTCCACCCGCCGGGGAGCCTGCGGCTGCCCGCGAGAGACAAGGTGAGTCCGATGGACCTGTTGACGAGGATGGTCGAGCACCACGTGTGGCTGACCGGCGAGATGGTGCGGGTGGCCGAGCGGCTGACCCCCGAGCAGCTCGACCAGGTGATCGAGCTCGACGTGGACGACGACCGGCAGACGGTCCGCTCGCTGCTGTCGCGGCTGATCGGCCAGATGGGGATGTGGAACGCCGCGCTGGCGACCCGCGACTACGACTGGTCGGTCGAGGAGCACGAGTCGCTGAGCTCGATGCGCGAACGTCTCGCGGCCGGAGGGGCCGACGTACCTCGGACACGTGCGGGACGTGGTCGAGGCCGGTCGCCTCGACGACACGTTCGTCGACGCGCTGTGCGAGCCGGCCGAGGTGTTCACCTACGGCGGCATGATCGCGCACGTGCTCACCTTCGCGGCGCACCGGCGGACCCTGGTGGCGCTGGCGTTCACCGCGCACGGCATCGAGGAGCTCGGCTGGGGCGACCCGATGCTCTGGGTGGCCCAACCCCACCCCCTGACCCAGACCCGCCGAACCGTGCGTTGTGCCCCGCCGAGCCGTGCGTTGTGCCCCGCCGAACCGTGCGTTGTGGCCGCGGCGAGCCGTGCGTTGTGGCCCGCCACGACGCACGGTTCGGCCCGCCAGAACGCACGGTTCGGCCCGCCAGAACGCACGGTTGGGCCCGCCAGAACGCACGGTTCGGCCCGCCACAACGCACGGTTCGGCGGACGGTGGGGAGGATGAGTGGGCTCGGCAGGGGAGACTGTGCCCCGTGGAGATCGCCTTCTTCCTCGTCGTCCTCGCCGTAGCCGTCCTGTCGCTCACCGCGATCGCCGGCCGCCTGGACGTGCCCGCACCGCTGCTGCTGATCGTGGCCGGGATCGCGGGCAGCTTCTTGCCGTTCGCTCCGGAGGTCCACCTCGAGCAGGAGGTCGTGCTGCTCGGGCTGCTGCCACCACTGCTGTACGCCGCCGCGCTGCAGACGTCCCTGGTCGACTTCAACGCCAACCGGCGCGCGATCCTGCTGCTCTCGATCGGGCTGGTGGTGTTCACCGCGGCCGGGGTCGGGGTGATCGTGCACTGGCTGATCCCGGGCATCTCGTGGGCGATCGCGCTGGCGATCGGCGCGGTCGTCGCCCCGCCCGACGCGGTGGCGGCCACCTCGATCGGTCGTCGGATCGGCCTGCCCCGGCGGATCGTCACGATCCTGGAGGGTGAGTCGCTGCTCAACGACGCCACCGCGCTGGTCGCCTTGCGCACCGCCCTGGCCGCCGCGGTCGGCTCGGTCACCGTCCTCGGGGTCGGGCTGGACTTCGTCGTCGCCGCCGGCGGGGGCGTGCTGGTCGGGATGCTCACGTTCGTCGTGGTCGGCTGGACCCGCAAGCACGTCACGGACCCGCTGCTCGACACCGCGATGTCGTTGGTGACGCCGTTCGCGGCGTACATCGTCGCCGAGGAGATCCACGCCAGCGGCGTGCTCGCGGTCGTGATCGCCGGCCTGCTGCTGGGCCACAAGGCGCCGATCCTGCAGACCGCGCAGTCGCGGATCGCGGAGCGGATGAACTGGCGGACCATCGCCTACGTCCTCGAGAACACCGTCTTCCTGCTGATCGGCCTGCAGGCGCGCTGGATCGTCGCCGACGTGCAGGACAGCGACGCTCACCGGCGGCCGCATCGTGCTGGTCTGCGCGGCCTCGCTGCTGGCGGTCATCGTGCTGCGGCTGCTGTGGGTCTTCCCGGCGAGGTACCTCCTGGTCCGGCCGCCCCGCGACTCGCGGACCGGGCGGACGCCGCCGTGGACGTTCACGTTCGTGCTCGGCTGGGCCGGGATGCGCGGCGTGGTGACGCTGGCCGCGGCGTTCCTGATCCCCGAGGGGACCGAGCACCGCGAGATCCTGCTGCTGATCGCGTTCACCGTGGTGGCCGGCACGCTCCTCATCCAGGGGACGACGCTGCCCTGGGTGGCCCGCAGGCTGCGGGTGCCGTCACCGGACCCCGCCGAGGACGCGCTGGCCCGGGCGACGCTGCTGCACCAGGCCAGCCAGGCCGGCCTCGAGGTGCTCGACCGGGAGACCGGCGACGACGAGCTCGGGGTCCGCGAGGCGATCCGGGCCCGGATCGACCAGCGCAACTTCGCTGCCTGGGAGCAGCTCGGCGACAGCTCGACCGACCACGAGACGCCGAGCCAGACCTACGCCCGGCTGCGGCTCGACATGATCAACGCCGAGCGCGGCAAGGTGCTGGAGGTCCGCAACAGCGGCCAGGTCCCGCAGGAGGTCGTGCGGCAGGTGCTGGGCATGCTCGACGTCGAGGAGTCCATGCTCGACGCGTCCATCGAGAACGACGAGCGTCGCGTGGAGGCGCACCAGGAGGCGGCACGAGCCGTGGGTGAGACGTGTGAGGACCTGAACGCAGCACCGGACGACGTACCCCAGAACACGCCCGGGGAGTGCGAGGAGTGCGTCCGCGACGGCACGGCCTGGGTGCACCTGCGCACCTGCCTGGAGTGCGGCCACGTGGGCTGCTGCGACTCCTCGCCGCAGCGCCACGCGACCGCGCACTTCCGCGAGACCGGTCACCGGGTGATGCGCTCGGCCGAGCCGGGAGAGAGCTGGCGGTGGTGCTTCGTGCACCACCTCACCGGCTGACTCCGCACGTCAGGCGACGGCGTACTCCTGCTCGTCCCGGATGAACGCCACCACCCCGGCCACCACGCCCGGGTCCCGGAGGATCCGGCGGTGCCCCAGGCCCTGGGTGGTCACCAGCTCCGCCTGCGGCAGGGTCCGCGCCAGCGCGGCGGCATCGTCGTACGGCGTCTGCCGGTCACCGCGGTCGTGCACCACCAGGGTGGGGACCGGCTCGGTGTGGGCGGACTGGACGCGCGCGTCGAAGTCGGCGACTCCGAGGCCGGTGAACTCCTCCACGGCGGCGTCGAAGGCCCGCCGGGTGCGCGGCCCGAAGCCGAGCGCCCGCTGGAACCCGTCGAACAGCGTCTCGGCCTCGACCATCGGGGCCAGCAGCACCAGCCGCTCGGTGCCCAGCCAGCCGAAGCGGAGGGCGAGGTACGTCGCGATCGTGCCCAGCGAGTGGGCGACGACGGTGTGGGCGGGCCCGAACTGCGCGGCGACGGCGTCGAGCGCCTTGCCGAGCTCGATGCCGTGGGTACGTCGGGGTCCGGCCGGGCCGGGTGCGGAGTCGCCGTGCGCGGGCCCGTCGAACAGCACGGCCCGGTAGCCGGCCGCGACCAGCGGCTCGACGAAGGAGGTCAGCTGGCTGCCCCGGCCGCCCCAGCCGTGGACGAGGTACACGACCGGGCCGGTGCCCCACGCGTGGCCGCGGACCTCCGCGCCGAGGGAGGTGACGACGAACGGCTCGCCGCCCGGTGGCAGCGGGTCCGCAGGAGCCAGGGGAGGCGCGGCGAACCAGATGTCCCGGGCGATCCGGCCGGTGCGCCGGGGGGCGAGCACCTCGCCGGCCCGGAAGAGCAGGCGAGTGCGGGAGTCAACGGAACGAACGATCGTGCTTTTCTGCGGTGATGCGGACATGGTGGGTTCCTTCTGGGTGGGTGTGCGGGTCAGCGGCGGGAGCAGGTCGACCAGCCGGTCGAAGGAGGTGCGCGCCCGTCGCGTCGCGTCCTCCTGGTCCAGCAGGCGGAAGGCCTGGTGGAAGCCGAGGGTGAGGGAGTGGAGCTCGAAGGCGAACTGGTCGGGGTCGACGTCCTCCCGGAAGTCGCCGGCGTCGATGGCGCTGCGGACCACGGTCGCGATCGACTCCAGCCATTCCTGCTGGTGCTGCGACAGGGCCTCGCGCATGGCGCCCGGACGGTCGTCGTACTCCACGGCGGCGGTGACGTAGACGCAGCCGCCGTCGAGCACCTCCTCCCAGCGCAGCCAGGAGTCGAAGAGCGCGCGGACCCGGGCCTCGCCGCGCGGGGCGGCCAGCGTCGGGCGCATCACGGTGTCGATGAACCACTGGCGGGCGTGGTCGAGGGTCTGCAGCTGGAGCTGCTCCTTGGACCGGAAGTGGGCGAACAGCCCGCTCTTGCTCATCTCGGTGTGGTCGGCGAGCTGGCCGATGGTGAGCCCCTCGAACCCGACCCGCGAGGCGATCTGCAGCGCCTCGTCGAGGATCGCGGTCTTGGTCTCCTGGCCCTTGCTCATGCGAACGAAAATAGCACGACCGTTCGTATCCGTCACCGGTGGGCGGGCACCTGTCTGGCCCATCGGTCCGGGCCTAGTCTGGAGCCATGCGGATCACCAAGTTCGGCCACGCCTGTGTGCGCCTCGAGCACGACGGCCGCAGCATCGTCCTCGACCCGGGCATGTTCACCGAGCCCGAGGCGGTCGACGGTGCCGGCGCGGTGCTCATCACCCACGAGCACCCCGACCACTACCAGCCCGACCTGCTGCGACGTACCGACTGCCCCGGTGTTCACCATCGAGGCGGTCGCGGCGCGCATCCGTGAGGACGCGCCCGACGTCGCCGAGCGGGTGACCGTGGTGGCGCCGGGGGAGTCGTTCGACCCCGGGATCCCGGTGCGGGTGGTGGGCGAGCTGCACGCGGTCATCCACCCGGAGATGCAGCGGTTCTTCAACTCGGGGTACGTCGTGACCGGAGACCTCACCGTCTTCCACCCCGGCGACTCGCTGACCCCGCCCGGCCAGGACGTGGACGTACTGCTGGTGCCGTCGTCCGCGCCGTGGCTCAAGGCGTCGGAGGCCGTCGACTTCGCGCGCTCGGTGGGCGCGCCGCGCAACGTCGCGATCCACGACCGGATCTACACCGAGGCCGCCCACAAGATCCTCGAGGGGCACATGAACGCGTTCCTGCCGGCGGCCGGGCAGAGCTACGTCCGGCTCGCCGACGGGGCCGACCTCTAGCCGCGACGATGCGTCACAAACCGCAGGTTCCTGTCGCGAATCGCTGCGGTGTGGTCCCCAGCCGCATCTAGCTGCCGCCCAGCGCCTGCTCGAGCGTCCGGGCCGGCCGCCCGGTGATCCGGCGCACGTCGACGCTCACGTGCGCCACCGACCCGTCCGCGATCGCGGTGTACGTGCTCACCCAGGCGTCGAGCTGCCGGTCCTCCGCGCCGTACGCCGCCCGCCGCGAGGCGTACGCCTCCTCGACGGCCTCCTCCTCGTAGCGGAGCCCCCGGCCCAGGACCGCACCCGCCCGGGCCGCGGCCTCGGCCATCGTGAACGCCCCCGGACCGGTCATGTCGTACGCCGTGTCCGCGTGCGCGTCGGGCGAGCGCAGCACCGTGGCGGCCACGTCGGCGACGTCCGCCCGGGCGACCGGCGCGAAGAGGCCATCGCCGGCCGGCCCGCGGATCACGCCGTGCTCGTCGGAGAACAGCGGCACGACGTCGACGTAGAAGTTGTCGCGCAGGAACGTGAAGGTCATGCCGGTGCTCGCCGGCGCACCTTCGACTCCGCGGCCGAGACCATGAACAGCACGTCGACCCAGGGCCAGCTCGGCGCTCGCCCCGTCGGCGTACGTCGCCAGCCGCGACCTCGCTGCCGGGGATCGCGGGCGCCCGGCCGGCGTCCCGGACGATGAGGCGGGGCTGTGCAGGTCGGCGACGTGCCGGGCGACGAGGCCGCCGAGCGCCCCGGTGGAGCCGGTGATCGCGAGGGTCATGCGTGGGGAACCGGCAGACGAGGGGGCGGATTCCCGCACCGATGGGTCAGAAACCGCAGGTCCGTGCCGCATTTCGTTGCGGTTGGGGACCAAACCGCACCAGGCAGCGATCCGTCAGGCGGGGCCGAGCGCGTCGCGCACCGGCACGAACTTCGCCTGCGCCTCGGCGAGCTCGGCCTCCGGCACCGAGCCGGCCACGATGCCGCACCCGGCGAACAGCCGGACCGCGTTGCCCTCGATCGCGGCCGAGCGCAGCGCGATGCCCCACTCGCCGTCGCCCGAGGCGTCCATCCAGCCGACCGGGCCGGCGTACCGGCCCCGGTCCATGCCCTCGATCTCCGCGATCAGGGCGACCGCGGCGGCCGTCGGCGTGCCCCCGACGGCGGCGGAGGGGTGCAGCGCCTCGGCGAGCTCGAGCGAGGACGTCGACAGCTCGGGGTGCTCGGCGGCGTGCACGACACCGGCCACGTCGGTGGCCAGGTGCATGACGTTGGGCAGGTGCAGGACGAAGGGCGCCTCGGGCACGTTCATGCCGGAGCAGTGCGGCTCCAGCGCCTCGGCGACCGAGCGGACGGCGTACTCGTGCTCCTCGAGGTCCTTCGACGACCGGGCCAGCGCCGCGGCCAGGGCGAGGTCGCGCTCGTCGTCGCCGGTGCGGCGGATGGTGCCGGCCAGCACCCGGGAGGTGACCAGGCCGCGCTCGCGGCGGACCAGCATCTCGGGGGTGGCGCCGAACAGGCCGTCGACGTGGAAGGTCCAGCACATGGGGTACGTCGCCGCGAGGCGCTGCAGCGGCCAGCGGACGTCGATCGGGCTGTCGGAGGTGGCGACGAGGTCGCGGGCGAGGACGACCTTCTCCAGGTCGCCGGCGTCGATGCGGGCGACGGCGTCCGCGACGGCGGACATCCACTCCTCACTGTTGAGGGCGCCGTCGGCGAAGCTCACGGTCGGCGCGACGGCGGGCGTGGGCACGTCTCCGAAGGGCTCGGCCACGTCGCCGATGGTGGTCAGCCAGGCACGGTCGCCGCGCCTGCCCACCACGACGCGCGGCAGCACCAGCACGGACTCACCCGGCTCGTCGGCGAACCCGAACGCACCGAAGCAGACCGGCCCGGTGCCGGGCTCCTGGACCTCGTCGGTGACGGTCGTGCGGGCCACGGTCTCCGACCACCACTTGGCGGCGTCGGAGAAGCGGGTCGGGCCCGACGTACGGATCATCGCGGCCACTCCCCAGCCGACCAGGCCCTCGCCGCGGCGCAGCCAGGTCACGGGGGCGTCGGTGGGCAGGAGGTCGACCAGCTCCCCCGCGGGGAGGTCCAGTGCGACGGTCCGGGCGACGAGGGTCTCGTCGGAGGGCGCACGGGTGGTCACGAGGGGAAAGCGTACGCCGCACCCTCGCGACCGCCCGATTCGGTGTGCGACCCGCCGTGGGCGGTCAGGACCAGTAGACGATGACCTTGTCGCCGACGCTCACCTGGTCGAAGAGCCACACCATCCCGTTGTAGTCGCGCACGTTGACGCAGCCGTGGGAGTTGCCGTCGTAGCCGTGGGCCGCGAAGTCCGGCGAGTAGTGCACCGCCTGGCCGCCGCTGAAGAACATCGCCAGCGGCATCGACGTGTGGTAGATCGTCGACACGTGGTCGCGGGACTTCCGCAGCACCGAGAACGCGCCCTCGCGGGTCGGCAGCTCGTCGGAGCCGAAGCGCGCTTCGTACGTCGCCTTCACGGTGCCGTCGACCACCCAGCGGACCGTCCGGCTCGACTTGTCCACGCACAGCGCGCGGCCGGTGGTGCACCGCGGGTCGAGCGGGGCGTTCGTGCTGCCGCTGCTGACCGCCTTGTTGTGCTTCTCGGCGTCGCTGGGCGTGTGGGTCATCGCGGCGAGCCGGTCCATCGTGCGCTGGTCGATCTCGCCGGTGACGGGGATCGCGCGCTTGGCCTGGAAGCCCTTGACCGCGGCGACCGTGTCGGCGTCGTACGTGCCGGTGACCGGTCCGAACAGCCACGCGATCTGCTTGAGGCGGGCCTGCGCGTCGCGGACGCCGTCGCCGGTGTCGCCGGAGGCCAGCAGCGCCGGACCCGGCTTCAGCACGTTGAACAGCTGGTCGTGGGTCGGCGCCTTGGTCATCGCGACCAGCTTCTTCCACGTCTTCTGGTCGACGACGCCGGTCGCCTTGAACCCGCGCTTGCCCTGGAACCCGGACACGGCCTTGCGGGTGGCGACGTCGTACGTCCCGGTCGTCTGCTCCGGCAGCCAGGCCATCTGGAAGAGGCGGTGCTGGAGCTCGCGGACCTTCACGCCCTTGGCGCCCGGCTCGAGGACGGCCGCCGGCTTCACGGGCTCCGTCGGCGTCTCGGTCTCCTCCGGCGTGGGCGTCGGGGAGGGCGTGTCCGAGGGGTCGTCGGTGGTGGCCGGCGGCGCGCCCCGGTCGGGTGCCGCCGCCGCGGACTCCTGCCGGTCACCGAGACGGTGGTAGGCCACACCGGCGCCGTACGCCGTTGCGGAGAGCAGGGCAGCGGTCAGCACGGTGAGCACGATGATGCGGATCGCCCTCATGGCAGGTCCTTCCGGGTTCCGAGATCGTCCAGTGTCACTGCTAAGGACGCGCCAACCGTGCATTTGGTTGCTCCGGATGCGGGTCGTGTCCCGCCGGCGTCTAGGGTGACGCCGTGACCCGCGCGGACCTCGGCAAGAACCCCCACGACGTACGCCGCATGTTCGACGCGGTCGCGAAGCGGTACGACGTCACCAACGACGTGCTCTCGCTGGGCCAGGACCGGCGCTGGCGCAAGGACGTCATCGAGGCGGTCGACCCGCAGCGCGGCGACCTCGTCCTCGACCTCGCCGCGGGCACCGGCACGTCGAGCCAGCCGTTCGCGGACCGCGGCGCGACCGTGGTCCCGTGCGACTTCTCCCTCGGCATGCTCCAGGTCGGCAAGCAGGCCAAGCCGCACCTGCCGTTCACCGCCGGTGACGGGACCCGGCTGCCGTTCGCCGACGACACCTTCGACGCGGTGACGATCTCGTTCGGGCTGCGCAACATCGTCGACCCGCGGGCCGGCCTGCGCGAGATGCTGCGCGTCACCCGCCCCGGCGGCCGGCTCGTGGTCTGCGAGTTCAGCCACCCGACCTGGGCGCCGTTCCGGACCGTGTACGTCGAGTACCTCATGAAGGCGCTCCCGCCGATCGCCCGCGCGGTCTCCTCCAGCCCGGACGCCTACGTCTACCTCGCCGAGTCGATCCGGGCCTGGCCCGACCAGCAGGGGCTGGCGCGCTGGGTCGCCGAGGCCGGCTGGACCGGCTGCGAGGTCCGCAACCTCAGCGGCGGCATCGTCGCCCTGCACCGCGCCACCGCCTGACGTCGACCTGGCGCAAACTGACAGCCGCGCCGCGCCAGTTTGCGACAGCTCGGCGCCGACCTGGCGGAAGTCTGCGACAGGTCGGCGTTGACGGAGACCCCCGCTACCGATGAACGGCCGGGGGTCCTAGACTGTGGCCCGCACCACTATGTGAAGTCGTTCACAAACTCACATGACCACGGCCCGTACGAACGAGGGATCCCGATGACCGCCGCAGCCCTGACGCCAGGAGCAGAGCGTCAGGCACAGGTGATCGTCGTCGGGGCCGGGCCCGCCGGCGCCGCCACGGCGTACCACCTCGCGGCCGCCGGGATCGACGTGCTGCTGCTCGAGAAGTCGGCCTTCCCGCGCGACAAGGTCTGCGGCGACGGGCTCACCCCGCGGGCGACCCGCCAGCTGATCGGCATGGGCTTCGACCTCGACCAGCCCGGCTGGCAGAAGAACAAGGGCCTGCGGATCATCGGCGCCGGGCTCCGCCTCGAGCTGCCGTGGCCCGACCTGGCCACCTTCCCGCCGTACGGCATGGCCCGCGCGCGGATGGACCTCGACGAGCTGCTGGCCCGGCACGCCGAGAAGGCCGGTGCCCGGCTGCAGGAGCGCACCGCGGTCACCGGACCGGTCATCGACGACTACACCGGTCGCGTCGTGGGCGTCACCGCGAAGCCGGTCGACGACCGTGGCCGCAAGGTCGGCGACGAGGTCACCTACCGCGCCCCGATCGTGGTGGCCGCCGACGGCGTCAGCGCCCGGCTCGCGATGGCCCTCGGCCTCGAGCGCCGCGAGAACCGCCCGATGGCGGTCGCGGCCCGCGCCTACTACCGCACCCCGATGCACGACGACCCGTGGATGGAGTCCTGGCTCGAGCTCTGGGACGGCAAGCCCAACGAGAGCGACCAGCTCCCCGGCTACGGCTGGATCTTCCCGCTGGGCGACGGCACGGCGAACGTCGGCCTCGGCATCCTCAACACCAGCAAGGCCTTCCAGAACATCGACTACAAGGACTCGATGCGTCGCTGGCTGGCCAACACCCCCGAGGAGCTCGGCTTCCGCGACGAGAACCTCGTCGCCCCGATCCGCTCGGCCGCGCTCCCGATGGGCTTCAACCGCAAGCCGCACTACACCCGGGGCGTGCTGCTGGTCGGTGACTCCGGCGGCATGGTCAACCCGTTCAACGGCGAGGGCATCGACTACGCGCTCGAGGCCGGCCGGATGGCCGCCGAGACCGCCGTCCAGGCACTGGGCCGGGTCCCGGGCCCGATGCGCGAGCGCGTGCTCGAGGGCTACCCGGCCGCGCTCGACGCGACGTACGGCGGCTACTTCACACTGGGCCGTGTCTTCGCCAAGATGATCGGCAACCCGACGTTCATGAAGCAGGCGACGAAGTACGGCCTGCCTCGTCCGACCCTGATGCGCTTCATGCTCAAGCTGATGGCGAACCTGACCGACCCGCGCGACGGGGACACGATGGACCGGATCATCAACGGGCTCAGCAAGGTGGCCCCGGATGCCTGAGTCACGAGTGTTCGGGTCACGAGAGATCGACGCACGAGAGATCGTGGGAGGGAACTGATGGAGCTCTACACCCCGGTGCTGGCGCTGGCCCTGCTGGCCGCCGGCTTCGCGATCTTCTCGATCGTGGTCAGCGCGTTGACCGGTCCGAAGCGCTACAACCGCGCCAAGCTGGACTCCTACGAGTGCGGCATCGAGCCCACCCCGCAGCCGGTCGGCGGCGGGCGGTTCCCGGTGAAGTACTACATCACCGCGATGCTCTTCATCGTCTTCGACATCGAGATCATCTTCCTCTACCCGTGGGCCGTGCACTTCGACGCGATGAAGTTCTTCGGCCTCGTCGAGATGGTCATCTTCATCGCCACCGTGTTCGTGGCCTACGCGTACGTGTGGCGCCGCGGCGGACTGGAATGGGACTGAACTAGTGGGAATCGAAGAGAAGCTCCCGAGCGGCGTACTCCTCACCACGGTCGAGGGCGTCGCCGGCTACATGCGCAAGGCGTCCTTCTGGCCGGCCACCTTCGGCCTGGCCTGCTGCGCCATCGAGATGATGACCAGCGGCGGCCCGAAGTACGACCTGGCCCGCTTCGGCATGGAGGTCTTCCGGGCCAGCCCCCGCCAGGCCGACCTGATGATCGTGGCCGGCCGGGTGAGCCAGAAGATGGCCCCGGTGCTGCGCCAGATCTACGACCAGATGGCCGAGCCCAAGTGGGTGCTCGCGATGGGCGTGTGCGCCAGCTCCGGCGGCATGTTCAACAACTACGCCGTCGTCCAGGGCGTCGACCACGTCGTCCCCGTCGACATGTACCTCCCCGGCTGCCCGCCGCGGCCCGAGATGCTCATCGACGCGATCCTCAAGCTGCACGACCAGGTCCAGGCCGGGAAGCTCGGCTCGAACCGCGCCAAGCAGATCGCCGAGCTCGAGACCAGCGCGCTCAACGCCCTGCCCACCTCCGCGATGAAGGGCCAGCTGCGATGACGGAGAAGGAAGGCCCGAAGACCGCCGTCGAGCAGCCCGCTCCCGAGCAGTCCCCGGAGAACGTCCCGGCCGAGACCACGGTGCACACCGTCGGCCAGCGCACCGGCATGTTCGGCGTGAAGGGCAGCGGCGACACCAGCGGGTACGGCGGGCTGGTCCAGCCCACGACGTACCCCGGTGCCGCGCAGCGTCCGTACGGCGGGTGGTACGACACCGTCGCCGACGCGCTCGAGGGCCTGGTCGAGTCCGTGGTGATCCACCGCGGCGAGATCACCCTCCACGTCGCCCGCGAGAACCTCGTCGAGGTGGCCCAGAAGCTGCGCGACGACGAGAAGCTGCGCTTCGAGTTCTGCTCCGGCGTCAGCGGCGTGCACTACCCCGACGACACCGGCCGCGAGCTGCACGCGGTCTACCACCTGCTCTCGATGAGCTTCAACCGCCGGGTCCGGGTCGAGGTGTCCTGCCCCGACGCCGACCCGCACATCCCCAGCATCGTGGCGATCTACCCGACCAACGACTGGCACGAGCGCGAGGCCTGGGACTTCTTCGGGATCGTCTTCGACGGGCACCCGGCGCTGACCCGCATCCAGATGCCCGACGACTGGCCGGGCCACCCGCAGCGCAAGGACTACCCGCTGGGCGGAATCCCCGTGGAGTACAAGGGCGGCACCATCCCGCCGCCGGACGAGCGGAGGTCGTACAACTGATGTCCACCACCGAAGATCTCTACGCCCAGCCCAGCGAGACCAGCCAGGGCCGCGTCTTCACCGTCACCGGCCAGGACTGGGACTCCGTCGTCGAGGGCATCGCCGAGTCCGCCGACGAGCGGGTCGTGGTCAACATGGGCCCGCAGCACCCGTCCACCCACGGCGTGCTCCGCCTGATCCTCGAGCTCGAGGGCGAGACGGTGACCGAGGCCCGCTGCGGCATCGGCTACCTCCACACGGGCATCGAGAAGAACATGGAGTACCGCTCCTGGGTGCAGGGCGTCACGTTCGTCACCCGCATGGACTACCTCGCGCCGTTCCACAACGAGCTGACCTACTGCCTCGGCGTCGAGCGGCTGCTCGACGTGGAGGACCAGGTGCCGGAGAAGGCGCAGGTCATGCGCGTCCTGCTCTCCGAGCTCAACCGCATCTCCAGCCACCTGGTCTGCATCGCGACCGGCGGCATGGAGATCGGCGCGCTGACCGTGATGACGATCGGGTTCCGCGAGCGCGAGCTGGTCCTCGACCTGTTCGAGCTGATCACCGGCCTGCGGATGAACCACGCGTTCATCCGCCCCGGCGGCGTCGCCCAGGACCTCCCGCCCGGCGCGCTCGACGAGATCCGCGACTTCGTGGCCCTGATGAAGAAGCGGCTCCCCGAGTACGCCGACCTCTGCAACGCCAACCCGATCTTCAAGGCCCGCCTCGACGGCGTCGGCCACCTCGACCTCGAGGGCTGCCTGGCCCTGGGCATGACCGGCCCGGTGCTCCGCTCGACCGGCTACGCCTGGGACCTGCGCAAGGCCCAGCCCTACTCCGGCTACGAGGACTACGACTTCGAGGTGCAGACCTGGGACACGGCCGACTCCTACGGCCGGTTCCGGATCCGCCTGGCGGAGATGTGGGAGTCGCTGAAGCTCGTCGAGCAGGCCGCCGACCGGCTGGCCGGGCTCGAGGGCGCCCCGGTGATGATCGGCGACAAGAAGATCGCCTGGCCCAGCCAGCTCGCCATCGGCAGCGACGGCATGGGCAACAGCCTCGACCACATCCGCCACATCATGGGCGAGTCGATGGAGGCGCTGATCCACCACTTCAAGCTGGTCACCGAGGGCTTCCGGGTCCCTCCCGGCCAGGCCTACGTGCCGATCGAGTCGCCCCGCGGCGAGCTCGGCGCCCACGTCGTCTCCGACGGCGGCACCCGTCCGTTCCGGGTCCACTTCCGCGACCCGTCCTTCACCAACCTGCAGGCGACCAGCGTGATGAGCGAGGGCGGCATGGTCGCCGACGTCATCGTCGCGATCGCCTCGATCGACCCCGTGATGGGAGGCGTGGACAGGTGACCGCCCTGAGCACCACGACGTACGACGAGCTCCGCGAGATCGCCGCGCGCTACCCGCAGGCCCGCTCCGGCCTGCTGCCGATGCTGCACCTGGTGCAGAGCGCCGAGGGCCGCGTGACGCCCGAGGGCATCGAGGCGTGCGCCGAGATCCTCGGGATCTCCGCGGCCGAGGTCTCCGGCGTCGCGACGTTCTACACGATGTACAAGCGCCGCCCGGTCGGCGACTACCACGTCGGCGTCTGCACCAACACGCTCTGCGCGGTGATGGGCGGCGACCTGATCTTCGAGCGGCTCAAGGAGCACCTCGACGTCGGCAACGACGAGACCACCGAGGACGGCAGGATCACCCTCGAGCACGTCGAGTGCAACGCGGCCTGCGACTACGCCCCGGTGGTGATGGTCAACTGGGAGTTCATGGACAACCAGACGCCGCAGTCGGCCACCCAGCTGGTCGACGACCTCCGCTCCGGCGCCGAGGTGCACTCGACCCGGGGCCCGCGCATCTGCACCTGGCGCGAGGCCGAGCGGGTGCTCGCCGGCTTCCCCGACGACCTCGCCGACGAGGGCCCGACCGCCGGACCGGCCTCGCTGGCCGGCCTGCGGATCGCCCGCGAGCGCGGCTGGACGGCGCCCGCGGACGACGCCTCCGGCCCGACCGGCACCCCGGGCGGCGAGAGCAAGGCGGCCGCCGCCGAGACCGCTGACACGCAGCGGGCCGAGTCCGAGACGAAGGTCGAGGAGGGCAAGTGACACCCCATCCGAGATGCTCGCTCCGCTCCGCTTCGAACGGGGAAAGGGCCCTGCATGAGCCACGACACATTGACCCCGGTGCTCACCGACAACTGGGACGTCGACCGCGCGTGGACGTGCGCGTCGTACGAGTCCCGCGGTGGGTACGACGCCCTGAAGACCGCGCTGGGCATGGACCCGGCCGCGATCATCGAGGCGGTCAAGGAATCCGGCCTGCGCGGCCGCGGCGGCGCGGGATTCCCGACCGGGATGAAGTGGTCCTTCATCCCGCAGGACAACCCGAAGCCGAAGTACCTCGTCGTGAACGCCGACGAGTCCGAGCCGGGCACGTGCAAGGACGTCCCGCTGATGATGGCGAGCCCGCACACGCTGGTCGAGGGAGTGATCATCAGCTCCTTCGCCATCCGCGCGAACGTCGCCTTCATCTACGTCCGCGGCGAGGTGCTCCACGTCGTACGCCGCCTCCAGCGCGCGGTGCAGGAGGCCTACCTGGCCGGGCACCTCGGCAAGAACATCCACGGCTCGGGCTACGACCTCGACCTGGTCGTGCACGCCGGCGCCGGCGCCTACATCTGCGGCGAGGAGACCGCGCTCCTCGACTCGCTCGAGGGTCGCCGCGGCCAACCCCGCCTGCGCCCGCCGTTCCCGGCGGTGGCCGGCCTCTACGCCAGCCCGACGGTGGTCAACAACGTCGAGTCGATCGCGTCGGTGCCCAGCATCATCGCCCGCGGCGCCGACTGGTTCTCCGCGCTCGGGACCGAGAAGTCCAAGGGCTACGTGATCTACTCGCTGTCCGGCCACGTGAAGACGCCCGGCCAGTACGAAGCCCCGCTCGGCATCACCCTGCGCGAGCTCATCGAGCTCGGCGGCGGCATCCGCGACGGTCACCGGCTGAAGTTCTGGACGCCCGGCGGCTCGAGCACCCCGCTGCTCACCGAGGAGCACCTCGACGTGCCGCTGGACTACGAGGCGGTCGGCGCGGCCGGCTCCATGCTCGGCACCCGCGCGCTGCAGATCTTCGACGAGACCACGTGCGTGGTCCGGGCGGTGCTGCGCTGGACCGAGTTCTACAAGCACGAGTCCTGCGGCAAGTGCACGCCCTGCCGCGAGGGCACCTGGTGGCTGGTGCAGACCCTGGCCCGGCTCGAGAAGGGGCAGGGCACCGAGGAGGACCTCGACCTGCTGCTCGACCAGTGCGAGAACATCCTCGGCCGGGCGTTCTGCGCCCTCGGTGACGGCGCCACCAGCCCGATCACCTCGTCCATCCAGTACTTCCGCGACGAGTTCATCGCCCACCTCACGCAGGGCGGTTGCCCGTTCGACCCGGCCGCCTCGACGGCCTTCGCAGCCGAGGGAGCCAACGCATGACGGTCACCCAGGGGAGCGGCACCGAGCTCGAGAAGAGCAACGAGGTCACCCTGACCATCGACGGGGTCCAGGTCAGCGTCCCCAAGGACAGCCTGGTCATCCGGGCCGCCGAGCAGATCGGCGTACAGATCCCGCGCTTCTGCGACCACCCGCTGCTCGCGCCGGTCGGCGCCTGCCGCCAGTGCCTCGTGGACGTCCCGGACGCCGGCAACGGGCGACCGATCCCGAAGCCGCAGGCCTCCTGCACGCTGCAGGTCGCCGAGGGCATGGTGGTCAACACCCAGGCCACGTCGCCCGTCGCCGACAAGGCGCAGCAGGGCATCATGGAGTTCCTGCTCATCAACCACCCGCTGGACTGCCCGGTCTGCGACAAGGGCGGCGAGTGCCCGCTGCAGAACCAGGCGATGTCCAACGGCCGTGGCGAGTCCCGGTTCTCCGAGACCGGTGGCGTCAAGCGCACCTTCCCGAAGCCGATCAACATCTCGGCGCAGGTGCTGCTCGACCGCGAGCGGTGCGTGCTCTGCGCCCGCTGCACGCGCTTCTCCGAGCAGATCGCCGGTGACCCGTTCATCGCGCTGGTCGAGCGGGGAGCCCTGCAGCAGGTGGGGATCTACGAGAAGGAGCCCTTCGAGTCCTACTTCTCGGGGAACACGATCCAGATCTGCCCGGTCGGGGCGCTGACCTCGGCGGAGTACCGCTTCCGCGCCCGCCCGTTCGACCTGGTCTCCACGCCGTCGGTCGCCGAGCACGACGCCTGCGGCTCGGCCATCCGCGTCGACCACCGCCGCGGCAAGGTGATGCGCCGCCTCTCCGGCAACGACCCGGAGGTCAACGAGGAGTGGATCACCGACAAGGACCGCTTCGCCTTCGCCTACGCCAGGCAGGCCGACCGGCTCACCCACCCGCTGGTGCGCGACGCCGAGACCGGCGAGCTGCGTGCCGCGTCGTGGCCGGAGGCCTTCGCGGTCGCCGCCCGCGGCCTGCGTGAGGCGGGCGCCTCCGCCGTGCTCACCGGTGGCCGCGTCACCGCCGAGGACGCCTACGCCTACAGCACCTTCGCCCGACTGGTGCTCGGCACCAACGACATCGACTTCCGGGCCCGCCCGCTCTCGCGTGGAGGAGGCCGGGTTCCTCGCCTCCGAGGTCGTCCTGAAGGGCGACGTGTCGTACGCCGACCTCGAGGCCGCGCCGGTCGTCGTGCTCGCCGGCTTCGAGCCCGAGGACGAGGCCGGGGCGATCTTCCTGCGCCTGCGCAAGGCCTCCCGCAAGGGGACCCGCGTCGTCTCCGTCGCGCCGTACACCACCCGCGGCCTGCACAAGATGGGCGGCCACCTGGTCGCCACCGCGCCCGGCGACGAGCCGGCCGCGCTCGACTCCCTGGTCGAGCACGGCGAGTTCGGCATCGACGGCAACGCCGTGATCCTGGTCGGCGAGCGCCTGGCCACCGTGCCCGGTGCGCTCACCGCCGCGGCGACGCTGGCCCGACGTACCGGTGCCCGGCTGGCCTGGGTGCCGCGCCGTGCCGGCGACCGGGGCGCGCTCGAGACCGGCTGCCTGCCCAACCTGCTGCCCGGTGGCCGTCCGGTCGGCGACGCCGCCGCCCGGGTCGACGCCGCCACCGCCTGGGGCGTCGAGCACCTGCCCGAGGCCGTGGGTCGCGACACCGACGCGATCCTCGCGGCCACCGCCGCCGGTGAGATCGGCGGGCTGGTCGTCGGCGGTGTCGACCCCGACGACCTGGCCGACCCGGCCGCCGCGCGCGAGGCCCTGGCCGCCGCACGCTTCGTGGTCAGCCTCGAGCTCCGCGAGACCGACGTGACCCGGGCCGCCGACGTGGTGTTCCCGGTGGCCCCGGCCAGCGACAAGGCCGGCACGTACGTCACCTGGGAGGGTCGCCCGCGCCCCTTCGAGGCGGTCTTCTCCAACCCCGCCTCGCTGCCCGACCTGCGCATCCTCGCCGGCATCGCCGAGGAGGCCGGCACGCCGCTCGGCTTCCGCACCGTGGCCGACGTACGCCGCCTCATGGAGCAGTTCGGCCCGTGGGACGGCGAGCGCGCCGCCGCACAGGACGCCCCGAAGGCCAAGGCCCGGAAGCTCGCCCAGGGCAAGCTCCGGCTGGCGACCTGGAAGCAGATGATCGACAACGGGTCGCTGCAGGACGGTGCCGAGTCGATGCGCGAGACCGCCCGCGACGCGGTCGCCCGCGTCTCGCAGGCGACGTACGACGCGCTGGGCGCGGAGTCGGTGACCGTCACCGGTGACCGGGGCTCGTGGACGCTGCCCGTCGTGGCGGCCGACCTGCCCGACGACACCGTCTGGGTGCCCGCCAACAACCGCGGCAACGGCGTGCTCGCGGACCTGGCCTCGCCGGGCTCCGCGGTGACCGTGAAGGGAGCGCAGTCCTGATGAACGCCTCGCTCATCGCCCTCGCGGCCGACGACCGCGTCGACGACCTGTCCGCGTTCGGTCACGACCCGTGGTGGCTGATCCTCATCAAGGCCGTCCTGATCTTCGTCGTCCTGGTGCTGCTGACGCTCTTCAACATCTGGTGGGAGCGGCGTGTCGTGGCGCGCATGCAGCACCGGATCGGCCCCAACGTCAACGGTCCCTTCGGCCTGCTGCAGTCGCTGGCCGACGGCGTGAAGCTGGCGCTGAAGGAGGACATCATCCCGACGGCCGCGGACAAGGCGGTCTTCATCCTGGCGCCCGTGCTGGCGGTGATCCCGGCGTTCATCACGTTCTCGGTGATCCCGTTCGGACCCGAGGTCGAGGTTCCCTTCACGGACCGGGTACACCCCGCTGCAGCTGACCGACATGCCCGTCGCGGTGCTGTTCGTGATGGCCATCGCCTCGATCGGCATCTACGGCATCGTGCTCGGCGGCTGGTCGTCCGGCTCGACGTACTCCCTGCTCGGCGGCCTGCGCTCGAGCGCCCAGATGATCTCCTACGAGGTCGCGATGGGCCTGGCGCTGGTGGCGGTGTTCCTCTACGCCGGCTCGCTGTCGACCTCGCAGATCGTGGCCGCGCAGGACGACGTGTGGTTCGGCTTCGTGCTGGTCCCGTCGTTCATCATCTACGTGATCGCGATGGTCGGCGAGACCAACCGCGCGCCGTTCGACCTCCCCGAGGCCGAGGGCGAGCTGGTCGGCGGCTTCCACACGGAGTACTCCTCGCTGAAGTTCGCGCTGTTCTTCCTCGCCGAGTACATCAACATGGCGACGGTCTCCGCGCTGGCCACCACGCTGTTCCTCGGCGGCTGGCACGCACCGTGGCCGATCTCCCAGCTGTGGGAGGGCTCGAACGAGGGCTACTGGCCGCTGATCTGGTTCTTCGGCAAGGTGCTCGCCTTCATCTTCTTCTTCATCTGGCTGCGTGGCTCGCTGCCCCGCCTGCGCTACGACCAGTTCATGGCGTTCGGCTGGAAGCGGCTCATCCCGATCTCGCTGGTGTGGATCGTCGCGGTGGCGACGATCCGGGCCGCGACCCTGGACGGCGGCCTCGACCGCCAGCAGCTGATGATCGTGATCGGCGTCATGGCCGTCGTCTTCCTGGTCCTGTTCCTCATCCCCGAGGGACGCAAGGCCTCCCAGGAGGAGGACGAGGCCGCGGTGCCGTCCACCCCGTCGACCGGGACGTTCCCCGTCCCGCCCCTGCCCGCCGGTGGCCCCGTCCGGGGTGCCGCAGCGCCGCTGACCTTCCGTGAGGAGAACTGATGGCCGGCCTCAAGGAACAGCTCTGGGACCCGGTGGCGGGTTTCGGGGTCACCTTCCGCACCATGTTCAAGAAGGTGGTCACGGAGCAGTACCCCTTCGAGAAGTTCCCGACGGCCCCGCGCTTCCACGGCCGTCACCAGCTCAACCGCTGGCCCGACGGCCTGGAGAAGTGCATCGGGTGCGAGCTGTGCGCCTGGGCCTGCCCCGCCGACGCGATCTACGTCGAGGGTGCCTCCAACACCGAGGACGAGAGGTTCAGCCCCGGTGAGCGCTACGGCCGCGTCTACCAGATCAACTACCTGCGCTGCATCCTGTGCGGGCTGTGCATCGAGGCGTGCCCGACCCGGGCGCTGACGATGACCAACGAGTACGAGCTGGCCGACGACAACCGCGCCGACCTCATCTACGAGAAGTCCGACCTGCTCGCGCCGCTGCTGCCGGGCATGGAGCAGCCGCCGCACGCGATGCTGCTCGGTGACGACGAGGGCGACTACTACCGCGGAGCCTTCCGCGACAAGCGCGACGGATCGGAGGCCGCCCAGTGACCGCCTTCTGGATCCTCGCGCCGATCATGGTGGCCGCCGCCCTGGGCATCCTGTTCGTCCGCAAGGCCGTGCACGCCGCCCTGCTGCTGGCCGTGGTGATGATCAGCCTGGCGATGCTGTACGCCGCCCTGGACGCGCCGTTCCTCTTCGCGGTGCAGATCATCGTCTACACCGGCGCCATCCTGATGCTGTTCCTGTTCGTGCTGATGCTGGTCGGCGTCGACGCCTCCGACTCGGTGGTGGAGACGATCCGCGGCCAGCGCCTGCTGGCGGCCGCGGTCGGCCTGCTCTTCGGCCTGGTCATGGTCGTCGGCATCTCGCAGGTCACCTTCGGCACCGTGGTCGGCCTCGACAAGGCCAACGCGGGCGGCAACGTCCCGCAGCTGGCCAACCTGCTGTTCAGCACCTACGTCTTCGCGTTCGAGACCACCTCGGCGCTGCTGATCACCGCGGCCATCGGCGCGATGGTGCTCGCCCACCGCGAGCGCCTCACCCCGAAGGACACCCAGTCGGTACAGGCCGCCCGCCGCATGCAGCAGTACGCCGAGCTGGGCCGCCACCCCGGTCCGCTGCCGGCGCCGGGAGTCTTCGCCCGGCACAACGCGGTCGACACCCCGGCCCTGCTCCCCGACGGCACCACCAGTGAGGCCTCGATCTCCCGCGTGCTCGCCGCCCGGGGCACCGTCCGGTCGGGGCCGGCGCTGGCCGAGGCGATCGACGACGTGCAGCGCGGCCTCGAGGGCGCGCCGACCCCGGCCGGCCCCGAGACGGGCACTGAGACGGGCACTGAGACGACACCGACGACCGGCGAGGAGAAGGACCAGTGAGGACCGAGCCCTACATCGTCCTCTCGGCGATCCTGTTCACCATCGGCTGTGTCGGCGTGCTCGTGCGCCGCAACGCGATCGTGGTCTTCATGTGCATCGAGCTGATGCTCAATGCCTCGAACCTCGCGCTGGTGACCTTCGCCAAGGCCAACGGCAACCTCGAGGGGCAGGTCGCGGCGTTCTTCGTCATGGTCGTGGCCGCCGCCGAGGTCGTGGTCGGGCTGGCGATCATCATGACCATCTTCCGGACCCGACGCTCGGCCTCGGTCGACGACGCGAGCCTGCTGAAGTACTGAGGTGACGAGTCAGATGTCTGCAATCCACGTCCTGGCAGCCCCGCTGCTCGCCGAGGGCCACATCCCCGTGGTCGATCCCTCGACCGCCGACGGCGTCCTCAACCTCGCCTGGCTGGTGATCGCGCTGCCGCTGGCCGGCGCCGCCATCCTGCTGCTGGGAGGGCGACGTACCGACGGCTGGGGCCACCTCCTCGGGTGCGCGACCGCGCTCGGCTCCTTCGTGGTCAGCCTGGCGATGTTCGTCGCCCTCGCCGGCAAGGGCGCGGAGGACCGCTCGGTCAGCACCCACCTGTTCGACTGGATCTCGGTCGGTGGCTTCCACGTCGGCATGGACCTGCTCTACGACCAGCTCTCGGCGCTGTTCCTGCTGCTGATCACCGGTGTCGGGTCGCTGATCCACATCTACTCCATCGGCTACATGGAGCACGACGCGCGTCGCCGCCGGTTCTTCGCCTACCTCAACCTCTTCGTCGCCGCGATGCTCGTGCTGGTGCTCGCGGAGAACTACCTCGTGATGTTCCTCGGCTGGGAGGGCGTCGGCCTCGCGTCGTACCTCCTCATCGGCTTCTGGCAGCACAAGCCCACCGCGGCGGCCGCGGCCAAGAAGGCCTTCATCATGAACCGCGTCGGCGACATCGGCATGTCCCTGGCGATCATGCTGATGTTCGTCACCTTCGGGACCATCTCGTTCACCGGCGTCAGCGAGCTCGCGGCCGGCGCCAGCGAGGACACCCTCACCGTGATCGGCCTGCTGCTGCTCCTCGGTGCCTGCGGCAAGAGCGCCCAGGTGCCGCTGCAGGCCTGGCTGCTCGACGCGATGGAGGGCCCGACCCCGGTCTCCGCCCTGATCCACGCGGCCACGATGGTGACCGCCGGCGTCTACCTGATCGTCCGGTCGAACTTCATCTTCGAGCGGGCACCCGACGCGCAGACGGTGGTCGTCGCGGTCGCCGTGGTCACGCTCCTGTGGGGTGCGATCATCGGTTGCGCCAAGGACGACATCAAGAAGGGCCTGGCCGGGTCCACCATGAGCCAGATCGGCTACATGATGCTCGGCGCCGGGCTCGGTGCCGCCGGCTACGCCTTCGCGATCTTCCACCTGCTCGCCCACGGCTTCTTCAAGGCCAACCTGTTCCTCGGGGCCGGCTCGGTGATGCACGCGATGGACGACGACGTCGACATGCGCCACTACGGTGCGTTGCGCAAGATGGTGCCGATCACCTTCCTGACCTTCGCGATGGGCTACCTCGCGATCATCGGGTTCCCCGGCTTCTCCGGCTTCTGGTCCAAGGACAAGATCATCGAGACGGCGTTCGTCGAGAACACCTTCGTCGGCCTGCTGGCGCTCCTCGGCGCGGGCATCACCGCGTTCTACATGACGCGGATGATGCTGATGACGTTCTTCGGCGAGAAGCGCTGGGCGGACGACGTGCACCCGCACGAGTCGCCCAAGGTGATGACCGTTCCGCTCATCGTGCTGGCCGCGCTGTCCGTGCTCGGCGGCCTGCTGATCGCCGGTGACTGGATCGTCGACTGGCTCGACCCGGTCGTCGGCGTCCCGCCCCACGAGGAGCCGGCGATCCCGGCGGCGCTGTTCAGCCTGATCATCGTCGCGACCGTCGCCGTCGGTGTGGCCATCGCCTGGTTCACCATCGGTCGCCACCCGGTGCCCCGGGTGGCCCCGACCGCCGTCTCGCCGTTCACCCGGGCGGCCCGCGCCGACATCTACGGCGACGCAATCAACGACACCCTCGTCGTGCGGCCCACGATGGCCACGGTCGACGGCCTGCTGGCCTTCGATCGCGGGGTCGTCGACGGTGCCGTGATGGGCCAGGCCGCCGCGACCGGCGGGTTCGCCCAGGTCTTCCGGCGCTGGCAGAACGGCTTCGTCCGCTCCTATGCCCTGTCCCTGCTCGCCGGCGCCGTCCTGGTCGTCCTCGCCCTGATGGTGGTGAACGTAGCGTGACCGACTTCCCCTGGCTGACCGTCCTGATCGTGCTCCCGTTGATCGGAGCAGTGGTCGCGGCCGCCGTGCCCTCGAAGCCCGGAGACGTGCTTCCCAAGCAGGTCGCCCTGCTGTTCTCGCTGCTCACGCTGGCGGCCTCGGTGGCCGTCGCCGTGCAGTACGACGCGGGCGCGGGCATGCAGTTCACCGAGACCCACCTGTGGATCGAGGCGTTCGGCGCCTACTACGCCCTCGGCGTCGACGGCATCGCGCTGACCCTGGTCCTGCTGACCACCGTGCTGGTGCCCGTCGTCGTCCTCGCCTCCTGGCACGACGCCGACGAGCGCAACACCAAGGC
Organism: uncultured Actinomycetota bacterium; assembly: GCA_963721775.1. GTDB lineage: Bacteria > Actinomycetota > Actinomycetes > Propionibacteriales > Nocardioidaceae > Nocardioides. The sequence goes on from CAVRMH010000028.1 coordinate 180,591, forward strand.
GTTCTTCGCCTGGATGCTGGCCCTGCAGGGGCTGTCGCTGGCCGTCTTCCTGGCCCAGGACGTGCTGCTGTTCTACATGGCCTTCGAGGCCACGCTGATCCCGGCGTACTTCCTGATCGGCGGGTTCGGGAACGTGGACCGCGCCCGCGCCGCGGTGAAGTTCCTGATCTACATGCTGGCCGGCGGCCTGGTCATGCTCGCCTCCGTGGTGGGCCTGTACGCCGTCTCCGCCGACGCCGGGACGCCGTCGTACCTCATCTCCGACCTGGCCCAGCTCGACATCGGCACCGACGTGGGACGCTGGCTGTTCCTCGGCTTCTTCATCGCGTTCGCGATCAAGGCGCCGCTGTTCCCGGTCCACACGTGGCTGCCCGACACCACGGCCGCGGCCACGCCGGGCACCAGCGTGCTGCTGATCTGCGTGCTCGACAAGATCGGCACCTACGGCATGCTGCGCTTCTGCCTGGGCCTGTTCCCCGAGGCGTCCGACTGGGCGACGCCGGTGGTCGTGGTGCTGGCCCTGATCAGCATCATCTACGGCGCGCTGATCGCGGTCGGCCAGGACGACATGCTCCGGCTGATCGGCCTGACGTCGCTGTCGCACTTCGGGTTCATCGTGCTCGGCATCTTCGTGCTCAACAGCCAGGGCCTGTCCGGCTCGACGCTCTACATGTTCAACCACGGCATCGCGACCGCGGCCCTGTTCATCGTGGCGGGCTACCTCATCCGCCGCCGCGGCTCGGCCCTGATCAGTGACCAGGGCGGCGTCGAGAAGGTCGCGCCCGTGCTGGCCGGCTTCTTCCTCATCGCCGGTCTCGGCACGCTGGGCCTGCCCGGTCTGTCGCCGTTCGTGTCGGAGTTCCTCGTGATGCTGGGCGGCTTCAGCTACCACTGGGTGGTCGGTGCCTTCGCGGTCACCGGGATCGTGCTCGCCGCGCTCTACATCCTATTGATGTACCAGCGGACGATGACCGGCCCGGTCCGCCCCGGCGTCGAGCTGGTCACCGACCTCGGCCGCCGTGAGGTCGCCGCCGTCGCGCCGCTGCTGCTGGTGATGGTGCTGCTCGGCTTCTACCCGCAGCCGCTGCTCGACGTCATCAACCCGGCCATCGAGACCACCATGACGACCGTCGGCGTCCAGGACGAACCGCCGACCGTGCCCGCCGACGCGGTCACGAACGCCGAGGAGGACCACCAGTGATCGAGTTCTCCAAGCCGGTCATCGGCTACGCCGAGGTCTGGCCGCTGCTGCTGGTCTTCGGCGTCGCGTGCGCCGGCGTACTCGTGGAGGCGTTCACCCCGCGGGCCAGGCGGTACGTCGTCCAGGTGCTGCTCGCCCTGGTCGGCCTCGTCGTGGCGTTCGGCGGCGTCATCGTCATCGGCCTCAACCTCGACAAGGTCGCCGGCGGCGCAGCGCGCGGCTCGATCGTCGCCGAGGGTGCGATCGCCGTCGACGGACCCACCGTCTTCCTGTGGGGCCTGATCCTGCTGCTCGCGATCGCCGGGCTGCTGCTGTTCGCGGAGCGCCGGCTCGAGGGCGGGGTGTCCGCGTTCGCCGGGCAGGCCGCCGCGCTGCCGGGCACCGATGCCGAGCGCCAGGCCTCCACCCGCGGGCTCGACCACACCGAGGTCTTCCCGCTGATGATGTTCGCGGTGGGCGGCATGATGCTGTTCCCCGCCTCCAACGACCTGCTGACGATGTTCGTCGCGCTCGAGGTCCTGTCGCTGCCGCTCTACCTGCTCTCCGGGCTGGCCCGGCGCCGGCGGCTGCTCAGCCAGGAGGCCGCGCTGAAGTACTTCCTGCTCGGCGCCTTCTCCTCCGGCTTCTTCGTCTACGGCATCGCGATGACCTACGGGTACGCCGGCACGATGGAGTTCGCCGGGATCAACGAGGCGGTCACGAACAACACCGGCAACCAGACGCTGCTGCTGGCCGGCATCGGCCTGCTCTCGGTCGGCCTGCTGTTCAAGGTCGGCGCCGCGCCGTTCCAGGCCTGGACGCCCGACGTCTACCAGGGCGCCCCGACCGCGGTGACCGGCTTCATGGCCGCCGCGACCAAGGTGGCGGCGTTCGGCGCGCTGATGCGGCTCTACTACGTGGCCTTCGGCTCCGACCGGTGGAGCTGGCAGCCGATGCTGTGGGCGATCGCCATCCTCACCATGCTGGTCGGCGCGATCCTCGCGGTCGCCCAGTCCGACATCAAGCGGATGCTGGCCTACTCCTCGGTCGCGCACACGGGCTTCCTGCTCACCGGCGTGCTCGGCGTGACGACCGCCAGCGACCTGGCCGACGGCCAGATCACCTCGCTGCAGGCGGTGCTGTTCTACCTGGTCACCTACGGCTTCGTGACGCTCGGTGCGTTCGCCGTGGTCTCGATGGTCCGCGACGCCGGCGGCGAGGCCACGCACCTGTCGCGCTGGGCCGGGCTGGGCAAGGAGTCGCCGTTCGTGGCGGCCATCTTCACCCTGTTCCTGCTCAGCATGGCCGGCATCCCGCTGACCGCCGGCTTCACCGGCAAGTGGGCCGTCTTCGCCGCGGCGATGTCGGCCGGCGCCTGGCCGGTCGTGGTGGTCGCAGTGCTGACCAGTGCGCTGGCCGCGTTCTTCTACGTGCGGGTGATCGTGCTGATGTACTTCTCCGCCCCGGTCGGCCCCGGCCCGTCGGTCACGCTGCCCAGCGTGCTGACGGCCGTGACCATCGCGGTCGGTGTCGCCAGCACGCTCATCCTGGGCATCGTGCCCGGCCCGGTGCTCGACCTCGCAGCCCATGCGGGAGAATTCATCAGGTGACCGACTCCTCCGCCCCGGCGGGCCTCGCCCTGCCGGTCCTCGACCCCGACCTCGCCGCCCGGTTGCAGGCCCGGATGGCCGAGGTCGAGGTGGCCCTCGTGGGGCACGTGCAGAGCCGTGCCGACTTCGTGACCACGGCCGCCCGCCACCTCCTCGAGGCCGGCGGGAAGCGGTTCCGTCCGCTGCTGGTGCTGCTGGCCGCCGAGACCGGGCCCGACGCGGCCTCGGACGCCGTGGTCACCGCGGCGTGCGTCGTCGAGCTGACCCACCTGGCCTCGCTCTACCACGACGACGTGATGGACGAGGCGGCCCTGCGTCGCGGCGCCGACTCGGCGAACGCGCGCTGGGACAACCACATCGCGATCCTCACCGGCGACTTCCTGTTCTCCAAGAGCTCGGAGCTGACCGCCGAGCTCGGGGCGGACGCCGTACGCATCCAGGCGCAGACGTTCACCCGCCTCGTCGAGGGCCAGATCATGGAGACGATCCCGCCCGCGGAGGGCGCGGACCCGCTGGAGCACCACCTCGCGGTGGTCGCCGGCAAGACCGGCTCGCTGATCGCCACCTCCGCGCTGTACGGCGCCCGTTTCGGCGGTGCCCCGCGCGAGGTCGAGGACGCGCTGGCGGCGTACGGCGAGATCGTGGGCTGCGCGTTCCAGATCTCCGACGACATCCTCGACATCGCCAGCGACTCCGACGAGTCCGGCAAGACGCCGGGCACCGACCTGCGCGAGGGCGTGCCGACGCTGCCGGTGCTGCTGGCCCGGCGCTCGCAGGACCCCGCCGACGCGCGGCTGCTCGAGCTGCTCGACGCCGACCTCACCGACGACGCGCTGCACGCCGAGGCGCTGGGGCTGCTGCGGGCGCACCCGGCGATGGCCGAGGCCCGGGCGTACGTCGTGGCGCGGGCGCACGAGGCCAAGGAGCTGCTCAAGGTGCTCCCGGACGGCCCGGTCCGCGAGGCGCTCGAGGCGTTCGCCGACGTGGTCGCCACCCGCACCGCCTGACGCCGACCTGTCGCAAACTGACACCGTCGATCCGCCGACCTGTCGCAAACTGACGCGCGCTGACCGTCAGTCTGCGACAGGTCGGCGGGTGGTGGGTGTCGAGAAACGTGCATGGGCTCCGACGTACCGGGTAGGAAGGTGCGGGAAGGCCGCACCCCGGACGCAGGGAGCCTGTGATGAAGTACGTGATCCTGATCCACTCCAACCCCGACCCCTGGGGCCACCCGACCCAGCAGCTCACGACCGAGGGCCGCGCGCTGCCCGCCGAGCAGCACGCCGCGATGGACCGGGAGTTCGACGCGCTGCTGGAGGAGATCTCGGCGTCGGGGGAGCTGGTCAGCGCGGAGGCGCTGGGCGACCCGGCGAGCTCCACGCTCTTCGGCTGGACGGCCGGGGGCACACGTCGCCACGGACGGGCCGTACGCCGAGACCAAGGAGCAGCTGGCCGGCTTCTTCATCATCGACTGCGCGACCCGGCAGCGGGCCGAGGACATCGCGCGAAGTTCGCGCAGCCGGGCGGCGTCATCGAGCTGCGGCCGGTGATGTGGCCGGGCGGCGACGACGCGTGAGTCCTGGATGACCAGCTCCGGGGCCGAGGACGTGTGGCGGGAGTGCGCCCCGCACGTCCTCGCCGCCCTGGTGCGCAGGTACGGCGACTTCGACCTCGCCGAGGACGCCACCCAGGAGGCGCTGCTGGCGGCGGCCCGGCAGTGGCCGGCCGACGGGGTGCCCGACAACCCGCGCGGCCTGGCTGATCACGCGTCGCGTCGCGGCGCCTGGTCGACCGCCTGCGCAGTGAGCGGGCCCGCGCCGACCGCGAGCGGCTGGTCGCCCGGCACGCCGGACCCGAGTCGTACGTCGCACCTGCGGCCGACGAGCCGACCGAGCCGACCGGGGACGAGCGGGACGACTCGCTGACCCTGCTCCTGCTGTGCTGCCACCCGGCACTGACCCGGCCGTCGCAGGTGGCGCTCACGCTGCGTGCCGTCGGCGGGCTGAGCACGGCGCAGATCGCCCGGGGCTTCCTGGTCCCGGAGGCGACCATGGCGCAGCGGATCAGCCGGGCCAAGGCGCGGCTGCGCGAGGCCGGTGCGCGGTTCACGGTCCCGGCCGCCGCCGAGCTGCCCGGCCGGGTCGCCGCCGTCGCCCAGGTGCTCTACCTCGTGTTCACCGAGGGGCACACCGCGACCACCGGCGCCGGGCTCACCGACCCCGTCCTCGCGCAGGAGGCGATCCGGCTCACCCGCCGGCTGCAACGGCACCTGCCCTCGGTGGCCGAGGTGAGCGGACTGCTCGCGCTCATGCTGCTCACCGATGCCCGGCGCCACGCCCGCACCCGCGAGGACGGCTCGCTGGTGCTGCTGGCTGACCAGGACCGGTCGCTGTGGGACCGCGACCTGGTCGCCGAGGGGATCCGGCTCGTCGAGGAGGCACTGCCCGTCGGCCCGGTCGGGCCCTACCAGCTGCAGGCCGCGATCGCGGCGGTGCACGCCGAGGCCACCGATGCGGCGGACACCGACTGGGCCCAGATCGAGACGCTCTACGCGATGCTGGAGACGATCGCCCCCGGACCCGCGGTCACCCTCGGCCACGCCGTCGCGGTCGCCGAGGTGCGCGGACCCGCTCCGGCCCTGGCGATGGTCGAGCCCCTCCTGCAGGACCGGAACCTGCGCCACGACCACCGACCGCACGCCGTCCACGCCCACCTGCTGGAGCGGCAGGGACGCCTCGCCGAGGCGGGTGCGGCGTACGCCATCGCCGCCCGGCTGGCCACCAGCATCCCCGAGCAGCACCATCTCAACGAGAGGGCCGCGGCCCTGAGGGAGGAACCCCATGTCTGACACCATCCGGCTCGGCTCCGTGGCCGTGAACTGCCCGGACGCCCCCGCGCTGGCGGCGTTCTACGCGGAGATCACGGGAGGCAGCATCATCTTCGAGGTGCCCGCCTGGGCGACGGTGGACGGGCCCGGTGGCCGCATGGACTTCCAGACCGTCGCCGACCACGTGCCCGCCGACGTGGCCGGACCCGACGGTTCCCGTCCAGATGCACCTCGACCTGATCGTCGACGACCTCGCGGCCACCGAGGCCCGGGTGCTGGCCGCCGGGGCGACGAGGTACGACGACCAGCCGAACGCCGAGCACTGCCTGGTGTTCGCCGACCCGGCCGGCCACCCGTTCTGCCTGTCCACCTGGGACGACATCCCCTCCTGAACGCCGACCTGTCGCACACTGACGGCCCGAGAGCGTCACTCTGCGACAGGTCGGCGACGGGGCGTGTCAGTTTGCGACAGGTCGGCGGTGGGTGACCACGACGCCGGGGCGCGGGAACGCGTGCGTCCCCGGCCAGGTGCTGGTGGGCGCGGCGAACGTGCCGCCCTCGCCCGGGTGCTGGATCGCCGCCCACACCGAGCTCGTCGTCCGGCCCGACCAGCGGACCGCAGCACTCCGCCCCGGTCGGCACGGTGAGGAACTGCTCGACCTGCCCGCGCCGGGGGCCGGCCACCGGCACCCGGAACAGCCCGTCGTGCGAGCCGAGCACGTTGCCGTCGGTGGAGATCCACAGGTTGCCGACCGCGTCGAAGGCCACGTTGTCCGGGCAGCTGATCGGGCTGACCTTGTCCTTGGGGAAGCCGGCGAAGTACGTCTCCGGCGCCTCCGGGTCGCCGCACACCAGCAGCAGCGTCCAGGTGAAGGAGCGGCCGGTGTGGTCGCCGCCGTCCTCGGCGAGCTCGAGCACGTACCCGTTGCGGTTGCCCGACGCCGTCGTCAGCGGGGCGCCCAGCGCCGGCCGCACCGTGCTGCTGGCCAGCGGGTTGGCCTCGTCGACCGGGTAGGCCGACCCGCGGTTGGAGTTGTTCGTCAGCGCGGCGTAGATCCGGCCGTTGACCGGGTTCGGCTGCACGTCCTCCGGCCGGTCCATCCGCGTCGGGCTCACCGTGTCGGCGGCGAGCCGGGTGTCGATGAGCACGTCGGCCACGCTCATCCCGGCGACGTACGACGTGGTGTCGCTGGTCAGCGGGATCCACGCGCCGGTGCCGTCGTACACCCCGTCGGCGGAGCCGTCGCCGGTGAGCCGGGCGACGTACAGCGTGCCCCGGGTGAGCAGCAGCAGGTTGCGCTTCGCGGCGCGGCCTGGGTGTCGCGCGGGTCGAAGGTGTCGGCCGAGACGAACTTGTAGAGGTAGTCGCCGCGCTCGTCGTCGCCCATGTAGGCCACGGCGTGCCCGCTGTCGGCGATCTGGATGTTGGCGCCCTCGTGCTTGAAGCGGCCGAGCATCGTGTGCTTGCGCGGGGTCGAGGTCGGGTCGAACGGGTCGATCTCGACCACCCAGCCGAACCGGAACGGCTCGTGCGGCTCGGCGGTCAGGTCGAAGCGCGGGTCCACCTCGCTCCAGCCCGCGGCTCCCGGTGCCGGTGATGCCGAGCCGGGCGTAGCTCGCGGTGTAGCGGGCGTCGAGCGCGCCCGACTTGTCGAAGTACTGGTTGAAGTTCTCCTCGCCGGACAGCACCGTGCCCCACGGCGTCGTACCCCCGGAGCAGTTGTTGAGGGTGCCGAGGACGGTGCGGCCGCTCGGGTCGGCGGCGGTGCGCAGCCGGGCGTCGCCGGCCGCCGGGCCGTCGAGGAGGAACGGGCGTGGTCGCGGTGACCCGCCGGTTGTACGACGACGCGCGGGGGTTGGTCCGCTTCCAGGAGCCGGAGCCGCCGGAGCGCTGGATCTTCAGCACCGACAGGCCGTGCGAGGCCATCGCGATCCGCTTGACGGTGGCGGAGTCGTAGGTGTCCGGCGGGAACATCAGCTCCTCGTTGGTGTACTCGTGGTTGCACACCAGCAGGGCGGAGCGGCGGTCCAGCGGGAGCACGCCGACGTAGTCGTTGTTGTAGCCGAACTGCATCGCCGCCGACTCCGGCGTCTGGCGGTAGGGGTCGAAGTCCGGGGCGCCGGGCAGCACCGGGTCGCCCCAGGCCGCGACCAGACGGGTGCGGTAGCCGTCGGGCACCGTCACCGTGTCGCGCACGTTCGGGGCGACCGGCGTCCAGGGGTCGGTGGAGGGGACCGGCGTCCGCGGCCCCGGTCGGGCGGCAACGCCCGATCCGCGGCGGCCGGCCCGGCCGCGCCGGAGAGCACGAGCGCCCCGGCCCCGAACGCAGCGGCGCCGCCGAGCAACGAGCGGCGGCGTACGGCGGTCGCGATGACCGAGGAGACGTGCTCGTGGCCGGAGGTGTTCGGCTCGGGCTGGTCGCAGGCGTTGCCGCAGCGGTAGTGGCAGGTGGCCCAGCTGCGCGACCCGTGCGGGCCGGCCAGCGGGAGAGGCGGTGCGTCGTTCCGGAGTGAGGGTCATGGCTCGGAACGTAGGGACCGCAGGTGAGCGCGGGGCGTGCCCGACGTGGCGATCAGGTGAACGCCTCAGACGCGCGCTGGCCTCCACCGCGAGCCGGATCTGCTGCCGGCGCCGGTAGTGGATCGACTCGAACGTGAACACCGCCAGCGCGAACCACACCAGCGAGAACCCGATCCAGCGCCCGGTCGTCATGTCCTCGTGGAAGATCAGCAGCCCGGTCACGAACTGCAGCACCGGGGCGAGGTACTGCAGCAGCCCGATGGTCACCAGCGGCAACCGGGTGGCGGCGGCACCGAAGCAGATCAGCGGGAGCGCGGTCACGATGCCGGTGGTCATCAGCAGCAGCGCGTGGCCGACGCCGTGGGCACCGAAGCCGGAGTCGCCCTGCCAGGCGAGCCACCCGAGGTACGCCGCCGCGAGCGGCGCGAGCAGCGCGGTCTCGAAGGCCAGGCACTCCACCGCGCCGGCGTTCGCCTGCTTCTTCGCCAGCCCGTAGGTGCCGAACGAGCCGGCCAGCAGCAGTGCCACCCACGGCGGCCGGCCGTAGTCCACGGTCAGCACCACCACCGCGCACGACGCGACGCCGAGGGCCGCCCACTGCAGCGGCCGGAGCCGTCTCGCGCAGGATCAGCACGCCCATCAGCACCGTGACCAGCGGGTTGATGAAGTAGCCCAGCGAGACCTCGACGACGTGCCCGTTGTTGACGCCCCAGATGAACCCGGCCCAGTTGAAGGCGATCACGAACGCGGCGACCGACAGCAGCCGACGGGTGCGGCGGCCGCGGACCAGCGCGACCAGGTGCGACCAGCGGCCGAACAGCAGCACGAGCAGCCCCATCGTGACCATCGACCAGAGCACCCGGTGGGCCAGGATCTCGATCGCGCCGGCCGGCTCGAGCAGCGGCCAGTACAGCGGGAACGCGCCCCACAGTCCGTACGCCGCGACGCCGTACAGCAACCCTCTTCGCGACTCGGACACGCGCGCCAGTCTAGGGAGGTAGGCATCACCGAGCCGCCGCGTGGTTTCACGCCCGGGGATCTCGGGTAGGTCGCGGCTGCCATCATTTCCGCGTTCCACCATCACGGGGGTATACTCCATGCGTTTCCAGCGACTCCTCGTCGGCGCTCTCGGGGCGGCACTGCTCGGTGCCCTTCCCGTCGCGCTGGCGTCCAGCGCGGCCCAGGCCGGCGCCGCCCTGCCGACCGGATCGTACTGGCACCGACAGCCGCCGCTCTCCGGCTACGGCTACGACCGGTACGGCTCGGACGATCAGTTCAAGGCCTGAACGTGCACGCCCAGTGCGCTGTCGACGACAGCCGAGCCCTGCGACTGCGTCGCTGCCGGAACCGAGCCCGGTGACAGCGTCAAGCTGCTAGCGCCAGATCGCCGGCTACGTCCATCGTGGGCCACGGTGCCTCGCGCAAGTCGACGCCAGCGTCCCGGTGTCTCTTCACCACGTACGTCGGTCGGCAGCGTCGTCTACCGCGTCGTCTACAGCGGTGGGACGAGCTACGGACGTACACCCTCGCGCCGTCGGTCAAGGACACGACGGTCAAGGGTCTCGCGCAACCCGAACACCCGTGGCGTGAGGTCCGGCGGCAGGCTCTACCTCAAGGGCAACGTGGACCCGGGCTGGGCCCACCGCTACGTCGTCTTCCAGAAGAAGAACTGCAGCAGCTGCAGCTGGCACAAGTTCAAGAGCGTCAAGACCAACCGGTACGGCGCCTACGTCGGCCGCATCTACGCCCCGCGCAGCGGCCGTGACTACTTCCGCGTCAAGATCGCCGCGACCGCCCCGCGTTTCGTCACGGGCTACAGCGCCAAGATCTACGAGACCTACCAGTACCGGGCGCGCACCGGCACCCCGGGCGCCGGCCTCACCGCACGCTGACCCGCGGCGGATCCGTCCGCAGCACCCGCTCGACGCAGAAGGGCCCCGGCATCGCGCCGGGGCCCTTCTCGCGTGGCTGCGGGGTCAGACGACGGTCCAGGTGTCGCCGCCACCGATCAGGCCGGCCAGCCGGTCCGCGGGCACGCCCGGGCGCCGCGTCGGCAGCGGTCGCGATCTGCGCCCGCGCCTGGTCGTCGTACGCCGGGCGCTCGACCTGGCGGAAGATGCCGATCGGCGACTGGTTGAGGTAGCCGGAGTCGGTGAGCCGCGAGATCGCGAAGGCGGTGCTCGGGTCCGGGTTGTGCGCGTCGTGGACCAGCAGGGCGTCGGCACCCACCTCGCTCACCTGCGCCACCTCGACGCCGCCGGACGCCGCGCGGACCAGGCCCTTGGTGCCGAGGCCGTCCTCGCCGGGCTGGCCGAAGCGGATCGGCTGCCCGTGCTCGAGCGGGATGATCGCGTCGGCCTTGGTGTCGTTGTCCTTGATCGCGTCGAACGCGCCGTCGTTGAAGATCGGGCAGTTCTGGTAGATCTCGACGAACGACGTGCCGCGGTGGGCGGCGGCCGCGGAGAGCACCGCGGTGAGGTGCTTGCGGTCGGAGTCGATGGTGCGGGCCACGAAGGACCCCTCGGCGCCGAGCGCGAGCGAGACCGGGTTGAACGGGTGGTCCAGCGAGCCCATCGGGGTGGACTTGGTGACCTTGCCGGTCTCCGAGGTGGGGGAGTACTGCCCCTTGGTCAGGCCGTAGATCCGGTTGTTGAACAGCAGGATCGTCATGTTCACGTTGCGGCGCAGCGCGTGGATCAGGTGGTTGCCGCCGATCGACAGCGCGTCGCCGTCGCCGGTCACCACGAACACCGACAGGTCCTCGCGGGCCGTGGCGATGCCGGTCGCGATCGACGGCGCCCGGCCGTGGATCGAGTGCATGCCGTAGGTGTCGAGGTAGTAGGGGAACCGCGACGAGCAGCCGATGCCGGAGACGAAGACGACGTTCTCACGGCGGATGCCGAGCTGGGGCAGGAAGCCCTGCACGGCCTTGAGCACGGCGTAGTCGCCGCAGCCGGGGCACCAGCGGACCTCCTGGTCGGAGGTGAAGTCCTTGGCCGTCGGGGCCTGCTCGCCCTCGCCGACGGTGGGCACGCCGCGCAGGCCCGGGAAGGGCAGCTCGATGGTCACTGGTGCGCCTCCGATCCGTTCTGGGAGCCGGTGACGCCGAGGAGGTCGACGTCGACGCCCTCCGCCTCGGAGACCAGCTCGCCGATCGCGTCCGCGAGCTCGGCCGCCTTGAGGGGCAGCCCGCGCACGTGGTTGTAGCCCACGACGTCGACGAGGTACTTCGCGCGCAGCAGCATCGAGAGCTGGCCGAGGTTCATCTCGGGCACCAGCACCCGGTCGTAGCGCTTCAGGATCTCGCCGAGGTCCTTCGGGAAGGGGTTCAGGTGGCGCAGGTGCACCTGGGCGACGTGGTAGCCGGCCTTGCGGACCCGGCGTACCCCCGCACCGATCGGACCGTACGTCGAGCCCCAGCCGAGCACGAGCACCCGGGCGGAGCCGCTGGGGTCGTCCACCTCGAGCGGCGGCAGGCTGTCGGCGATCCGGTCGACCTTGGCCTGGCGGGTGCGGACCATGAAGTCGTGGTTGGCCGGGTCGTAGGAGATGTTGCCGTGCCCGTCGCCCTTCTCGAGCCCGCCGATGCGGTGCTCGAGGCCGGCGGTGCCGGGGATCGCCCACGGCCGGGCCAGCGTGGCCTCGTCGCGCAGGTAGGGCTGGAAGGCCTCGCCGTCGCCCCCGGGGGCCGCCGCGAACGCCGGGTCGATGACCGGCAGGTCGTCCACGTCGGGGATCCGCCACGGCTCGGAGCCGTTGGCCAGCATGCCGTCGGAGAGCAGCATGACCGGCGTGCGGTAGGTGACCGCGATCCGGGCCGCCTCGAGCGCGGCGTCGAAGCAGTCACCGGGTGACTGCGGCGCCACGATCGGCACCGGCGACTCGCCGTTGCGGCCGAACATCGCCTGCAGCAGGTCGGACTGCTCGGTCTTGGTCGGCAGGCCGGTCGACGGACCGCCGCGCTGGACGTTGACCACCAGCAGCGGCAGCTCGGTCATCACGGCCAGGCCGATCGACTCGCTCTTCAGCGAGATGCCCGGGCCGGAGGTGGTGGTGACGCCGAGCGAGCCGGCGAAGGAGGCACCGATCGCGGCACCGATGCCGGCGATCTCGTCCTCGGCCTGGAAGGTCGTCACGCCGAACGCCTTGTGCTTGCTCAGCTCGTGGAGGATGTCGGAGGCCGGGGTGATCGGGTAGGACCCGAGGAACACCGGCAGGCCGGACTGGACGCCGCCGGCGATCAGGCCGTAGGCGAGCGCGAGGTTGCCGGTGATGTTGCGGTAGGTGCCCGGCGCCATCGGGGCCGGCTTCACCTCGTAGCTGCACCACGAAGGCCTCGGTGGTCTCGCCGAAGTTCCAGCCGCTGTTGAACGCCGTCACGTTGGCGTCGCGGATGGCGGGGACCTTGGCGAAGCGCTTCTCCAGGAAGCGGATCGTGGTCTCGGTCGGGCGGCCGTACATCCAGGACAGCAGCCCGAGCGCGAACATGTTCTTCGCGCGGGCGGCGTCCTTGCGGGAGAGGCCGAACTCCTTGACCGCCTCGACCGTCATCCCGGTCAGGTCCACGGGGTGCAGGGCGAACTCGGCGAGGTCGTCGTTGTCGAGGGGGTTCTCGGCGTACCCGGCCTTGGTCAGGTTGCGGGCGGTGAAGTCGTGGGTGTCGACGATGATCGTCGCGCCCTTGGGGAGGTCGGCGAGGTTCGCCTTGAGGGCGGCCGGGTTCATCGCGACCAGGACGTCGGGGGCGTCGCCGGGGGTCAGGATGTCGTGGTCGGCGAAGTGCACCTGGAACGACGACACGCCCGGAAGGGTGCCCTGGGGGGCCCGGATCTCGGCGGGGAAGTTGGGGAGGGTCGCGAGGTCGTTGCCGAACCCGGCCGACTCCTGCGTGAACCGGTCCCCGGTGAGCTGCATCCCGTCACCTGAGTCCCCGGCGAACCGGATGATCACGCGATCGAGCTGCTGGACCTGCTTGTCCACCGCCGTTCCTACTTCCTTGCCATGACTGCCTCTGGTGTACCGACTTCCCACCTTAGTCGGCTTCTCCGGGGACCGAACCGCGTCCTGCCCAGTGGGCCGTGATGTAGGCCACGGCACGCCAATGGCATGCTTTCCGATAAAATCGAGTAGATTGCTCGACATTGGGTATGAGAACGCCTTCGTGGGAGGGCGGGAAAGAGTGGCAGATGAACAGCAAGTTCAAGGCCGGCGCCGTCGCAGCACTCGCGGGAGCGCTCGTGCTGTCCGGATGCTCCGGCGAGAAGAAGGAGACGGTCGACGTGGTCGGCTTCTCCATCCTGAAGAGCGCCAACGAGGACGTGTTCAAGGCCTTCGAGGGCACCGACGACGGCAAGGGCGTCACCTTCAAGACGTCGTACGGCGCCTCGGGTGACCAGAGCCGTGCCGTCGCGGGCGGCCAGGCGGCCGACTTCGTCCACTTCAGCCTCGAGACCGACGTGACCCGTCTGGTCGACGAGGGCAAGGTCGACAAGGACTGGAACCAGGACAAGACCAAGGGGATCATCACGTCCTCGGTCGTGGTCTTCGTCGTGCGTCCGGGCAACCCCGACAACATCAAGACCTGGGAGGACCTGGTCAAGCCGGGCGTCGAGGTGATCACCCCGAACCCCGCCTCCTCCGGCTCCGCGCGGTGGAACATCCTCGCCGGCTGGGGTCACGTGACCGCCAACGGCGGCTCCGAGGCCGAGGCCGAGGCCTACACCTCCAAGCTGATCAAGAACACCATCAACCTGCCCGGCTCCGGCCGTGAGGCCACCTCGGCGTTCGTCGACGGCGGCCAGGGCGACGTCCTGCTCTCCTACGAGAACGAGGCGATCCTCGCCAAGCAGCAGGGCCAGGACATCGACTACGTCATCCCGCCGGAGACGCTGCTCATCGAGAACCCCGGCGCGGTCACCAAGGACGCGGACGACAAGGCCAAGGCGTTCAAGGACTTCCTGCACACCGAGGAGGCGCAGACCCTCTACGCCAAGTCCGGCTTCCGCCCGGTCGGCGTCGACGTGCAGACCGACGTCGAGGGTGCCAACGACCCGGCGAACCCCTTCCCGGCTCCGGAGAAGCTGCTGACGATCACCGACGACTTCGGTGGCTGGGACGCCACGGCCACGAAGTTCTTCGACGAGGAGAACGGAATCATCCCGAAGCTCCTCGCGGCCGCCGGCAAGGAGACCGAGTGACCTCAACCATCGCACCACCCGTGGACCGGTCGGCGCGCACGCGCCGGCCGGTCCGCGGTGCGACGACGACGCTCCACAAGCCGTCGGCCCTGGCGCTCGGCATCGCCATGACCTGGTTCAGCCTGCTGGTGCTGATCCCGCTGGCCGCGATCATCGCGGTCACGGCAGCCGGCGGGTGGGAGCAGTTCTGGCGAGTGGTGACCAACGAGCAGACGCTCGCCGCGATCAAGCTGACCGTGGGCCAGGCGACCATGGTGACGCTGTTCAACGTCTTCATGGGGACGGCGATCGCCTGGGTGCTGGTCCGTGACCGGTTCTGGGGGAAGTCCATTCTCGACGTGGCCATCGACATCCCGTTCGCGCTGCCCACGATCGTGGCCGGTCTGGTGCTGCTCTCGCTGTACGGCAAGGACAGCCCGCTCGGCCTCGACTGGGCCAACACCGAGCACTCCGTGATGCTGGCGCTCGCCTTCGTCACGCTGCCGTTCATCGTGCGCACCGTGCAACCGGTCCTCGAGGAGCTCGACCACGACGTCGAGGAGGCCGCGGCCTCCCTCGGCGCCAGCCGGATGACCATCTTCCGGCGGATCATCCTGCCCAGCCTGACCCCGGCCATCGCCGCCGGTGCCGCGCTGTCGTTCGCCCGGGCCCTCTCGGAGTACGGCTCGCTGGTGCTGCTCAGCGGCAACCTGCCGTTCAAGACCGAGGTCGTCTCGGTGCGTGTCCTCAGCTTCATCGAGGGCGGCAACACCGCGGCGGCCGCAGCACTGGCGACGGTGATGCTCTGCATCGCGTTGTTCGTGATCGTGGCCGTCGACATCCTGCAGAGGAGGATCACGCGCCGTGGTTAAGGAACCCACCGCCGTCCGCTGGCTCCTGCGGGTGCTGGTCTGCAGCTACGTCTTCCTGCTCGTCGTCTGGCCGGTGTCCCTCGTGGTGCGCCACACCTTCGAAGACGGCCTGACCTCGCTGACGAACGCCCTCTCCGACCCCGAGGTCCAGGCGGGCCTGCTGCTCACGGCCAAGGTGGCCGGTGCGGCGGTCCTGATCAACCTCGTGTTCGGCGTGACCATCTCGATCCTGCTGGTCCGCTACGAGTTCCCGGGCAAGCGCGCGCTGTCCGCCATGATCGACGTACCCCTCTCGGTGTCGCCGGTCGTGGTCGGTCTCGCGCTGGTGCTGGTCTACAACGGCAGCGACGGGTGGTTCGGGCCGACGTTGGAGGCGAACAACTTCTACGTCATCTACGACAGCCCGGGCATGATCATGGCCACCTGTTTCGTCGCGCTGCCGCTGGTGATCCGGGAGGTCGTCCCGGTCCTCACCGAGGTCGGCGACGACCAGGAGCAGGCGGCCCGCAGCCTCGGTGCCAACGGTCCCCAGACCTTCTGGCGGATCACCATTCCCAGCATCAAGTGGGCGGTCGTGTACGGCGTGGTGCTCAGCCTCGCCCGGTCCCTCGGTGAGTACGGCGCGGTCCGCGTCGTCTCGGGCAACATCACCGGCGAGACCCAGACCGCCACGCTCGTCGTGCAGGAGAAGTATCTCGACTTCAGCGCAGGACACGGCGTACGCGACGTCCTTCATGCTCGCCACCGCGAGCGTGCTGTGCATCGTGATCGTCTCGATCCTGCGCCCCAAGGAGAACAGCAAATGAGCATCGACATCACCGGTGTGAACAAGAAGTTCGGCGACTTCGTGGCCCTCGAGGACGTCAACGTCAGCATCCCGACCGGGCAGCTGACCGCACTGCTCGGACCCAGCGGCGGTGGCAAGTCCACGCTGCTGCGGATCATCGCCGGCCTCGACCAGGCCGACTCGGGGACGATCAGCATCGAGGGCACCGACGCCACCAAGCTGCCGCCGCAGAAGCGGAACGTCGGCTTCGTGTTCCAGCACTACGCGGTCTTCAAGCACATGACCGTGGCGAAGAACGTGGCGTTCGGCCTCGAGATCCGCAAGAAGAAGTCGAAGGCGGAGATCGCGGAGCGGGTCGACGAGCTGCTCAAGCTCGTCCACCTCTCCCAGTTCTCCCACCGGCTGCCCTCGCAGCTCTCGGGCGGCCAGCGCCAGCGCATGGCCCTGGCCCGGGCGCTCGCGGTCGAGCCGACCGTGCTGCTCCTCGACGAGCCGTTCGGCGCCCTCGACGCGAAGGTCCGCAAGGAGCTGCGCGAGTGGCTGCGTCGGCTGCACGACGAGGTGAACGTGACCACCGTCTTCGTGACCCACGACCAGGAGGAGGCCCTCGAGGTCGCCGACGAGATCGTGGTCATCAACGACGGCCGCGTCGAGCAGATCGGGGCGCCCGACGAGCTGTACGACGAGCCGGCCAACGACTTCGTCATGGGCTTCCTCGGCGAGGTCACCACGCTCAACGGTGACCTCATCCGCCCGCACGACATCGACATCGCCACGGCCCCGCTGCTCGCGGGCGCGGTCCAGGGCGAGATCTCGCGGATGCTGCGGATCGGCTTCGAGGTCCGGGTCACCGTCCTGACCGACGACGGCCAGGAGGTGACCGTGACCATGACGCGGACGCACGCCCGGGCGCTGGGCCTCGCCGAGGGCCAGCACGTGTGGTTGACCGCGGTCAGCGGCGCCACCACGGTCCCGGCCATGCAGGCCGTCTGACCGTTCCCACCAGACGAGGGGCGTACGGCGGGGGCCTGCCCGCCGTACGCCCTGCCTTCTCGTCGGTTCAGTGGTGCGTGGGGGACGGTCACATGCCTTCGCCGAAGCTCGGGCCGGGCCTGAAGTCCTCGTCGTCCTCGGCCGAGGGCTGGTCCTCGGGGTCGTCGGGAAGGTCGCGCAGCGGCTCGATGTCGCTGACCTTCATGTGCTGGACCGTGCGGTGGGGCGCTTCCGCGGTCCCCGGGTCGGGCTCGTTCTCGTCGGGTGCCATGGGATCCACCTTCATGGGTGAGGGTCGGGCGTCGTACGCGTCCATCGTCACCGTCCCGTCCCCCCGAGGGCAGGGTCAAGAGTCCTGTCCTCGGGAGCGCCACCTGTCTAGCGGTAGTTGGTGAACTGCACCGCGAAGTCGTAGTCCTGCTGCTGGACCAGGGCCTGCACGGCCTGGAGGTCGTCACGCTTCTTCGAGGAGACCCGGAGCTCGTCGCCCTGGATCTGCGCCTTGACGCCCTTGGGGCCCTCGTCGCGGATCAGCTTGGTGATCTTCTTGGCGTTCTCCGAGCTGATCCCCTCCTTGAGGGTGATCGAGATCTTGCTCTGCTGGCCGGACTGGCGGGGCTCGCTCGCGTCGAGGATCTTCAGGGACTGCTGGCGCTTGACGAGCTTGCCCTGGAAGACGTCGAGGACCGCCGAGGCCCGGTCGTCGGCGCTGGCGGTGATCTCGATCGCCTGGTCGCCCTGCCACTCGATGGTGGCGCCGGTGCCCTTGAAGTCGAAGCGCGTGGCGATCTCGCGGGCGGTCTGGCCCAGCGCGTTGTCGACCTCCTGGTGGTCGATCTTGCTGACGATGTCGAACGACGAGTCGGCCATGTCTGTCCCTCCTGTGCGCCCTCCCGGAAGGGCGACGGCGTTTTCACGAGTGAAGTGGTGCTGCGCTATTGTTTCGCCTTGCTGTCACCCGGCCAAGACCGGGGTCCGGCACGGCAGGTTGCCCGAGCGGCCAATGGGAGCGGACTGTAAATCCGTCGCGAAAGCTTCGCAGGTTCGAATCCTGCACCTGCCACACACACGACACGGCCTCCGACCGCGGAAACGCGGGGCGGGGGCCGTTCGCCTTTCCGGGGGGCCAGGTGGCACCAGCGTCGGTCCCCGTGATCTCACGGATGCCCGCACGCCGCGTCCTGACGAGGGTGGGACCCGATCCCAACCCCCTCCCAGGAGCCCGTGATGAACCACCCCTTCCGTCCCACCCCGCCCACCTCGCTGGCCCGGTCCCTGCGCCGCGGCGTGCTCGTCGCGGTGGGCTTCACCGCCGTCGCCGCGGCCGCCTGCGGCACGGTCCGGGTCGCGGTCGACCACTGGTACGAGCCGACCCTCGACTCGTCCGCCAGTGCCGCGTCGGCGGACTCCCCGGCTGGTCCTGCCTCCGCCGCTGACGTGGCCACGGCCGGGCGGGCCACCACGGCCGCCGCGCTGGTCGACGCCCACGACTGCTGGACCGGCGCGGCCGACATGCCTGCGGACATGCGCGGCCAGTTCCCCGGCCACGTCGTGGTCACCCCCGCCTCCTCCGGCCGGACGACGTACTCCGCCGACCTCGTGGGTCCCGCCCTCGACAACGTCTTCGACGACGACCCCAGCCCCGCCATGACCGTCCACGCCTTCTGCCGCTGAGCCGGCACCACACCCGAGAGAGGCATCCATGTCCCACCTGCACGCGCTTCCCGGCTACCTCCAGGTCGCCGGTCTCCGCCCCGCCCCCGAGCCGGCCGTCCACTGCCGGTCCGCCGCGGCGTCCGTCGCCTGCGCCACCAGCTCCGCCCGCAGCAGCCACCCGGCCGCCGACGCCGTCGTGGTCGACGGCTTGAGCGTCGACGCCGGGGGTCGGTGACCGGGCTCCTCGGGCCCAGTGGCTGCGGCAAGTCCACCTTGATCCGCTCGATCATGGGAGTCCAGGCGCACGCGTGGACGCTGTCCATCACGGTGCCGCCCAGCTCGACCTGGAGGTCGGTGTCGCCGACGGCGTCGCGGACGTCGTCCTCGAGCTGCTCGACGACCGCGTCGTCGATCTCGGCGGCGGGCTGCTCGAACTGCACGTCGACGAAGCCGATCGTGCCGTCCTCGCTGATCCCGCCGCCCTTGCCGGCGTACGGGTCACCGACGCCGGTGACGCCGGGGACCTCGAGCGCGGCCGCGCTGGCGGCGGCGATGTCGGCCTTGGCGGACGCGTCGGCGAGGGTGCCGTCGTCGGTGGCGAAGACGATCTGGGCGGAGTCGCCGGCCCGCTCGGGGAACTTCTCCTGCAGCAGGTCGACGGCGCTCTGCGACTCGGACCCGGGAATCGCGAACTCGTTCACGAGGGCGCCGCCGAACGTGTTGGCGGCCAGCACGATGGCGACCAGGGCGGTCGCCCAGATGCCGATCGTGCGGAGGGGGTGGAAGGCGCAGGCGCGGGCGAGTCGCGTGAGCGCTCCGGGCCGCTGCTCCTGCTCCGTGGGTGGGCTCGACATGGTTGCTCCTGTCGGTCGGGGATGTCGGTGTCACCACCCTCGCCACGGCTCACCGGTGGGGCATCCGTGTGATCACTGGGCCTCCTTCGGGCCGACGAACGATATGAGCTTGTGACCAAGGCGAGACAGGGGCGAGTTGTGGAGGGTGCGGAATGGAAGGGACGCCGGGGGTTGTCGCCATCCGTGAACGGCCCTCGACCGATTCGTCAGCACGATCCACGACGGGGCCGTGGATCCCAGTGGCGCGCCCGAAAATGGGCGGGCCGCCGTACCTCTGGACTGATGTCCGGGGGCTGAGGGCACCGTGAGCGGTGCGCACGGCACGAGGAGAAACGCATGGCCATCAATCGAAAGCCGATCGTGGCGGTGGCGGCAGTCGCCGCCGTCTCGATGTCCCTGGCTGCCTGCGGTGGGGGATCCACCGGCGGCAGCAGCAGCAAGGACGAGGCGACCCAAGGGGGGACGCTCTACTACCTGACCCGGACGTCCGCGGAGCACATGGACCCGCACCGCATCTACGTCGGTCGTGACATCTCGAACCTGAACCGGATCGTCTACCGCGGTCTGGTGACGTTCCCCATCTCCGATGATCCCGAGCAGGCCTTCAAGCCGGTCGCCGACGCGGCCACCGACACCGGCACCATGTCGGACGACGCGAAGACGTGGGAGTTCACCATCCGTGACGGGGTGACCTGGCAGGACGGCAAGCCCGTCACCTGCGAGGACTTCAAGTACGGCATCTCGCGCACGTTCGCGACCGACGTCATCACCGGTGGCCCGAACTACATCCTGTCCTACCTCGACGTCCCGGTGGCCGCCAGCGGCCTGCCGGAGTACAACGGCCCCTACAAGGGCAAGGGACAGGCCGACTACGACAAGGCGGTGACCTGCGACGGCAACAAGCTGACGTTGCGGTTCCGCAAGCCGTGGCCGGACTTCAGCCTCGCGGCCGCCTCGCTGCGCGCCTTCGACCCCTACCGCAAGGACAAGGACCAGGGCGAGAAGTCGAACTACCAGATCTTCTCCAACGGCCCCTACAAGCTCGAGGGCAACTGGGACGCCACCCAGGGCGGCACCTTCGTGCGCAACGACGCGTACAACCCGGACTCCGACAAGTCGGAGACGCGCCAGGCCAACCCCGACAAGATCGTCTACACCCAGGGTCTCGAGAACGAGATCATCTACGACCGGCTGATCGCCGACTCCGGTGACGACCAGTACGCCATCACGGACCGTCGTGTCCCGCCGGCCTACTACTCGCAGATCACCGGCGCGGTGGCCGACCGCTCAGCCCTGGTCGACTCGCCGTTCGTCGACTACGTGCTGCCGAACTTCAACCGGATCAAGAACCTCAAGGTCCGTCAGGCACTCATGCTCTCCACGAGCGCGCAGGGGTACATCACCTCGTCGGGCGGGGACAAGGCAGGAGTCCCGGCCAAGTCGATCATCTCCCCGGACCTGGTCGGCTACCAGGACAACCCCAACTTCACCGCTCCTCCGGAGGGTGACCCGGACTCGGCCAAGGCACTGCTGCAGGAGTCGGGCGAGAAGGTGCCGTACCCGATCAAGTACACCTACCAGGGCGGCACGCCGACGTCGGACAAGGCGGCCTCCGCCCTGGCCGAGGGGTGGGAGAAGGCCGGCTTCAAGGTCACCCTCGACCCGCTGACCGACACCTACTACACCATCATCCAGAAGCCGTCGGCCGACTCCGACGTGATGTGGGGCAGCTGGGGTTCTGACTGGCCGTCCATCTCGACGGTCATCCCGCCGCTGTTCGACAGCCGCATCAACCTGACCGAGAACTCCAACGGCCAGGACTACGGCAACTTCTCCAGCGACAAGGTCAACAAGATGATCGACGAGGCTGCCTTGATGAGCGACCTCGACCAGCAGGCCGCGAAGTACATCGAGATCGACGACCAGCTGGGCAAGGACGTGGCCTACGTCCCCCTCATGCTCCAGAAGTTCTACTTCCTGAGGGGCTCCAAGGTCACCGGCTACATCAACAACCCCGCAACCGCCGGGTTCCCGGACCTCGGCGCGGTCGGGGTGGAGAACTAGGGCCGCCCGCTCGGGCGTGGCGAGCCACCACCCCCCACTGGTGGCTCGCCGCGCCCGGGGCTGCCGGTCCGCGGCGACCTCGGGACGCCTCAGCGCGGGCCGAGCACCCGGTCGAGGTAGGCGTTGCGGAAGACCCCCTGCGGGTCGAGGTCCGCGGCCAGGTCCCGGAAGTCCGCGAGCCGCGGGAAGAGGGTCTCGAACCCGCCGGTGCGGTGGAACACCTTGCCCCAGTGCGGACGGGCGTCGTACGCCGCCAGCGCTGCCTCGACCTGCGGCAGCACCGCCTCCACCTCGGCCTGGCGCGGCTGCCAGGTGAAGTGGAAGGACACGCAGTCGGCGTCGTGGAAGGGGCTCATCCAGAGGTCGTCGGCGGCGACGGTGCGGATCTCGGAGACGATCAGCAGCGGGGCGATCACCGGCCCGAGCCGGCGCAGTGCGGCGATCCCGGCGCTCGTGTGCGCGCGCGGCAGGTGGTACTCGCTCTGGATCTCGGAGCCGAAGCTCGGTGTGTAGTCGAGCCGGAAGTGCGCCAGCCGGTCGTACCACGGCCCGGGCCGGCCCAGCTGGTCGTTGCAGTTCTCCGCGGTGTGCCCGACCCGGGCGGCGGGCGACAGCGCCTCGGTCGCCGGCGTCGCCCCGAACAGCTCGTCCGGCCGGTGGTACGTCGTACCCGGGTCGACGACGTTCTTCAGCCAGACCTGGTCGACCGAGTCGTCGTCCCAGTTCGTGAACATGCTGACGCTGTAGCCGGCCCGCTGGATCGCGTCGAAGTGCTCCACCGCGGCGTCCCAGTCGAGGTGGCGGAAGACGTCCTGGCGTGCGTCGAAGCGGGGGACGAGGTCGAGGGTCAGCGCCGTCACGACGCCGAGCGCACCGATCCCCACCACGACACCGGGGAACACCGCGGGGTCCTCGGCCCGCGACCACCGGCGCAGCTCGCCGTCCGCGGTGACCATCTCGACGGCGGACACGGCCGAGGACAAGGCACTGTGGGTCTGTCCCGACCCGTGGGTGGCGGTCGCGACGGCGCCGGCCACGGAGATGTGCGGCAGCGACGCGAGGTTGGCGAGGGCGAACCCGGCCTTGTCGAGCGCCGCCGTGAGGTCGCCGTACCGCTGGGCCGCGCCGACCCGCGCCGTGGCCCGCTCGGTGTCGATCTCGAGCAGCGGCGGCAGGGCCGAGACGTCGACCTGGTCACCGCCCTCGGTGTCGGCGATGTCGTTGAAGCAGTGCCGGGTGCCCAGCGCCTTCAGCCGCGGCGCCGACGCCACCAGCGCCCGGAGCTCGTCGACCGACGACGGCCGGTGCACGCGCTCCGCACGGTAGGCAAGGTTGCCCGCCCAGTTCGTCTCCGGCACGACGGCTCCGTCGACCCCGGTCAGCGTCGGGGGTGCGGGTGGAGCATCCGGCTCAGCGCCCAGATCACGGCGACGTCGAGCGTGATGAGCACGAGGGCCCACAGCGGGTACTGCGGGAGGAACAGGAAGTTGGCGATCGCCGAGAGCACGGCCACCGCGATGCCGGTGAGCAGCCCCCACGTCTGGCCGGCCATGATCGCGAGCCCGACGGCGATCGCAGCCAGGCCCAGGAGCAGGTGGATCCAGCCCCACGTGGTCAGGTCGAAGGAGTAGGTGTAGTCGCGGGTCCGGACGTAGACCTCGTCCTTGGCCAGCGCGGAGATCCCCTGGAGGAGGGCCAGCACACCGCCCATCAGCAGGATCAGGCCGGCGAAGGTGGTCAACCCTCCGGCCCAGGCGTTCCCGGTCGAGCCACGCGTCGCTGCCATGGTCAGTCCTCCTCGTCCGACGCCCTCGCAGCGCCTCACCCTCGACGCTAGGGCGCCGACCGGGGGCGCCGCCTCACCCGGTTGGGGCGACCGTGCCCGCGTCCGGCGTACGTCGGGTCAGGTCGGGCAGGGCACGGACCAGCGCAGCACGGTGCCGCCACCCGGCGGTGTCGACAGCTCGAACGTGCCGTGGTGCCGGGCCGCGCGCCGACGCAGGTTGGTCAGCCCGCTCGAGCGCTCGGACGGCCCGATGCCGCAGCCGTCGTCGACCACCTCGACGGTCAGCTCGCCCTCGGCGAGGGCGACGGTCACGAGCAGGCTCGTGGCGCGCGCGTGCCGGGCCACGTTGGACACCGCCTCGCGGACGGTGGCGAGGACGTCGGCGCCCAGGTCCGAGGGGACGACGAGGTCGAGCGGACCGGAGAACTCCACGTGGGCGGCGAAGCCCAGGGTGGGCCGGTGGTCGTCGACGACCGCCCTCAGCTGCTGCTTCAGCGTGCCGCCGCCCTCGGCCGGTTCGTCGAGCTGGAAGATCGTGCTGCGGATGCGACGGATGGTGGCGTCGATGGAGTCGACGTAGTCGAGCACGCGCTCGCGCTTCTCCGGCTGGTCGAGGCCGCGCACGAGGTTCTGGAGGCCCATGCCCGTGGCGAACAGCTCCTGGATCACGTGGTCGTGCAGGTCCGCGGCGATGCGCTCGTGCTCCTGCATGACCGCGATGGCCTCGTGGTCGACCCGGGTGGCCTCCAGCTCGCTGGCGATGGCGACCTGGGCGGTGAACCCGGCCAGCTGGTCGAGGTCGGTGCGGGTGAACCGCGGACGGCCCGGCTCGCGGCCCACCACGAGGACGAGGGCGTCCGGACCGTGCAGCGGGGCCGCCATCATCGCCCGCGGACCGGCCGGGTCGGACTCGTCGGCGAGCAGCCCGGGCTTGTCGCCGGGCATCGCCTCGGCCAGTCGGTCAGCGGTGAGACCGACGTCCGCGGCGTACGCCGTCCCGACCGTGGCCCGGGTGGCGACCCGCTCGCCCTCGACGCGCACGAGCACCGCGAAGTCCGCCTCCGCACCCTGCAGCGCCGGCTCGAGGATGCTCGCCTGCGCCGGCTGGCCGACCCCGGACAGGAGCTGGCTGGTTGCCTCGGCCGCCGCGGCCTGCCAGCGCCGGCGGCGTTCGGAGTCCTCGTAGAGCTTGGCGTTCTCGATCGCCACGCCGGCGCTGTCGGCGAGGGCGGTGACCAGCTGCTCGTCCTCGGAGGTGAACTCGCCCCGGTCGCTGTCGGTCAGGTAGAGGTTGCCGAACACGATGCCCCGGACCCGGATCGGGACACCGAGGAAGCTGCCCATGGGCGGGTGCGCGTCGGGGAACCCCACCGAGTCGGGGTGCTCGGACAGGGCCTGCATCCGCACCGCCTCGGCGTGGTCGGTCAGGAAGCCCAGGATGCCGCGGCCCCGCGGGAGGGCGCCGATCGCCTCGACGGTCTCCGGCGCCATGCCGACGTGGACGAACTCGTCGAGGTTGCCGTCGTCACCGATCACGCCCAGGGCGGCGTACCCGGCTCCGACGAGGTTGCGCGCCGCCTCGACGATGTGGCGCAGCACGATCCGCAGGTTCAGCTCGCTGGCCACGACCGCGTTGGCGCGCAGGAGGGCTCGCAGCCGTCCCTGCGTCGCGAGGACGTCCTGGGCCCGGGCGGTCAGCTCGGTCAGCGTCTGGTCGAGGTCGAGCCGCGGGCCGTCGGGGAAGGTCAGGCCCTGGCTCGCGGGAGCGGCGGGGCGCTGCATCGGGGAGAACGTCACGGTCGCCCCGGTGCACCGACCTTCGTCGTCGCGCCGCGAGGAGACCAGCATGTCGAACCATCCCGTCGTCCCCGGCATGGCGCACGGGGTGGCGATCCGGGCCGGCGCCGGGAGCTCGCCGGCGAGGGCGGCCCGGATCGTCCGGCCGGCCCAGCGGGCGACCTCGTCGTCGGCGCTGTCACACACGGCGAGGTAGGAGACACCGGGCCCGCAGGCCCGCGGATCGGCGTGGTTGGCGAGGACCGAGTCCTCCCAGCACTGGTTCACCCAGACGATGGCACCGTCGGTGTCGAGCAGGGCGGTCCTGACGTCGGGGCCGGGTGCCTGGGCCGGAACGGCTGGGTCGGCACCGCGCTCGGCCCCGGAACCGAGACGCGTGCCCAGGTCCTGCCTGTTCCTGTTCGACACCATGTGATTCGTCCGCCTTGTGGTGCGGTCGTCGCTCGTCGCTGCCCACCGGGGTCCGGGGTGGTCGTGCCCGGTCAGTCGGAACCGGCCTTCCCTGCCAGCCTAACCACGACGTGGTAGCCCGGACAGGGCGCGAACGGGCCATTGGACTCTGGTCCCCGCGGCGCGGGGCGCTCACGGAGTCGCGAGCAGCTCGGCCTGCCAGGCGAAGCACTCCGCCGACAGCTCCGCCAGCCGGTCGGCGCCGGGCAGCAGCGTGGTCACCCGGGCGGCGACGTCCTCCGGGAGGTCGGTGTGGAGGTAGCGCAGCCCGTAGTCGTGGCGCCACGGGCAGTGCCGCACGCGCAGCAGCTGCACCAGCGGCATCAGCCCGAACCGCAGGTAGAGCGCGACCGCCTCCGGCAGCTGGTCCCGCGCGATCGCCCGGTTGACCAGCCACTCCGCGGTCGCCCACCGTTGCCGGGCCTGGTCGACGGCCTCGGCCGCACCGAGCTCGAGCTCCGCCGCGTCGTCGTGCCGGAGCACCACGAGGCCGTCGGGGTCGTGCAGCACCAGCGGCGTGCCGTGCCGGCGTACGTCGACGTGCCGGCGCTCGTCGTCGAGGTCGAGAACGGCGAGGTCGACGATCCGGGTCGGACCGTCCAGCGCGCCGGGCCGCGGGTCGAGGTTGACGAAGCACTGGCGTCCGGCCGGCCAGCTGGAGGCGGGAAGCTCCCACACGTGGTCGGGGGAGAACTGGTCGCGCAGGTCCGCGAGGAGCCGGGTGTACGCCGCGACGGCGGTACCCGGCTCGGTCAGCACGACGAGGTCCAGGTCGGACCACCCGTCGTACCCACCGGTGGCCGCGGAGCCGCCCACCCACGCGCAGCGCAGGTCCGGGTCGGTCGCCGCACGCTCGGGCAGCCAGGCCAGCCAGTCGTCGTACCGGGTCAGGTCGGGGGTCGGCATGGCCCGGATCCTCTCAGGGTGCGACCGCCGAGGGCACGTCCTTTCGGTGCCCGAGGGTCTCGAGGATGCCGACCAGGTGCTGGTGCAGCACGTCGCCGCCGACGATGTGCTCGTCCGGGTGCAGCAGGTCCGGCGGGGCCAGCACGAAGCCGCTGTCCTGCCAGCCGCCGAGCCCGCCGTGGCAGCCGACCAGCGGCTCGAACGCCGCGACCTCGTTGGTGTCGGGGTCGACGGTGCTGTTGACGTAGAGCTCGGGTGCCCGGGGCGCCAGGGTGGCCTTGCACAGCATGTCCGCGGCGTGCTCGCCGAACGGCAGCAGCGGGTCCTCGCCCTCGACCACGCCGGTCGCGAGGTGGCGGCGGCCCGCCCCGCCGATGGCCACCGGACCGTCGGCGCCCAGCGCGGTGACGAACGCGATCCCCGGGTGGGCGGCCAGGCCCGGCACCAGCGCCGGCCAGCGGGCCTCGATCTCCTCCAGCAGCAGGCGCTGCGGGCCGGGCACGTAGACCAGCCCGAGGTTGCCGCTGCCCAGCACGATCAGCTCGGCGGCCTGGCCGGTCTCCTCGGGCTTGATCCGCTGGTCCACGCGTCGCGACGCTGCCTGGGGCATTCCGGCCGTGCCGCTGCCTCCGAGGTCCTCGAGGACCGAGTCCAGGCGGCCCCACCCCTCGATGCTGCTCTCCAGGCCCGTCGTCTCCGAGCGGGTGAGCGCCTCGCACACCTCGCTGAGCTGGGTGCCGTGGGCGGTGGCGAACGGGTCGCCCTGCGACTGGCCGTGGTCGCTGAGCACCACCAGGTGGTAGCGCCGCGGTGCCTTGACGGCGACCTTCTCCAGGATCGCCAGCGTCTGGTCGAGCCCGGTCAGCGCGGCCAGGGACTCGAGCCGGGTGCACCCCGCGTGGTGCGCCACCTCGTCGTAGTCGACGTAGTCCACGTAGATGCTGCGCGCGCCGCGCATCATCTCCTCGGCGACGACGGCGGTGTTGAGGTCACGGAGCAGGCCGTTGCTGAAGGCGCGCAGTCCGGCGAAGGTCCACGACCGGTGCACCCGCGGGCGTACGTCGAGCCGCCGCTGGCGCACCGCCTGGAACCGCTCGCGGACGATCTCGGCCACGGTGCGGGAGATGCTGCGGAACAGCCCGTCCGGCCGCAGCATGAAGCGTGCGAAGACCTTGCGGGTACGTCGGGTGCCGCGGCTGACCTCGAGCCGGCTCATCGTCATCGACGCCTTGGGGGCGTCGCCGGTGAAGATGTTGGAGATCGAGACGCCGTCGTCGACCAGCAGCCCGCGGCCGGTGCTCGCCCGTTGCTCGATGATCGCCGCGTCGTCGGGGCGGTTGGCCACCAGCACCCGGCCGAGGTCCCGGTCGTACCACCGGAAGGCGGGCACCCCGTCGGCGCTGCCCATCAGGATCGCCTGCTGGCTGGCCGGGGTGGTGCACGGCAGCTGCACGGTCCACTCGTGCAGGGCGTGCGACCCGGAGTCGAGCCAGCGGCGCAGCGCGGGCATCGTCCCGGACTGCAGGGCCCAGCGCATGACGGGGAAGGCGACCCCGTCCAGCTGCACGAACACCACGCCGTCGACCTCGGGGTCGGGCACCGTCCCGGGCTTGGTGCGCAGCAGCGTGGCCGCGAACGAGTCGTCGGTCCCGGCGCTGAACAGCCAGGCCAGCAGCGTGCCGAAGGCGGCCGCGATCCAGGAGGCGACCACCGCGGTCGCGAAGGAGTCGAACGCGGCACCCGGGACGACGGAGAGCGCCAGCTGCATCACGATCGCCTGGCCGAAGAGCGTCGCCGCCGCCACCGCGATCCAGCCGATCGCCGAGGCGACCTCGACCAGGATCGGCCGCACGATCATGCCCACGACGCCGGTCGCCGCGGCGGCCAGCACGACCGGCTCCCACGAGGTGATGGTGAATCCCGGGAGGAGCCAGGCGGTCAGCGTCAGGGCCAGGCAGCTCAGTGCCCAGGAGGCGAGCAGCCTGACGATGTCGGCGCCACGCACGTGCCGCCGGGAAGTATCCGTCGGCGGCGCCGACAGCCGGGGCGTGGTCACGCGCCCCGGAGCTCGGTCGCGAAGAACTCGAGCGCCGCCTTGGTCTTGGTCTGCTGCTCACCGCCGAGGTCGATGCCGTGCGAGGCGAGGAACACCCGAGACTCGGCGGCCACCTGGAACGCCTCGTTCGTCGCGCACTTGGTGGAGAGCTCGAGGATGCGGGACCCGTCGGGGTAGAACCAGAGCTCGACCACCATGCGCCGGGCGAAGCCGGCGGGGGCGAACTTCAGCTTCAGCACCGTGATCGGCCCCAGTGTCACCAGGTCGTCGAGCGCGATGCCGTCGGGAGCGTGCGCGGTGTAGAAGGCCTTCTGTGCCTTGGTGAACAGCTTGTGCAGCGGCACCGTGCCGGACATGACCGGCTTCACGGCGCCCGTGGGGAGCTTCGAGCGCAGCCGGCCCGAGCAGACGAAGCCACCGGGCATGGCGTCGACCTCGACACCGAAGTCGGCCAGGGACCGCAGCTCGGCGGGGAGCTCCTCGGGCACCACCGGGCGCAGCTTGACGACCGAGTCGTCCCCCTGGTTGGTACGCCGCGCGCGGACGATCACCCCCTCCTGGTTGAGCCGCAGGTCGGGGGTGTCGAAGAACAGCACCTGGCGGATCTCGGCGTCGAGGGCGTCCAGATCGAGCGACTGGACGGCCGCGCGCTGCCCGGTCTCGGGGACGGTGAGCTTGAGCTCCACGGTGTCGGCCCCGGCGAGGAGCGCGAGCAGGCGGGCGAGCTCGTCGTCCGAGAGACCGAGGGGGCCGGGCGCGTTCGTCATCTGACGTCTCCAGACTGCGGGAACCACGTCCACGGTCCCGGGGTGGCGACGGTCGACGCATCACCCCGACCGGGTGAGCGCCCGACGGGCAGCACTCAGCGGGCGGGTTCGACCCTGCCGCGCACCTCGCCGAGGGCGATCCGGCCGCCGCCGGTGCCCGGGGCGGTGTAGCGCAGCACCACCTCGTCACCGTCCTCCAGCGCGGTCCGCTCGCCGTCGCCCACCGCGAACGGCTCCCTCCAGCCCCAGCTCATCTCGAGGAAGGATCCGCGCTGGTCGGGCTCGGACCCGGAGACCGTGCCCGAGCCGAACAGGTCACCGGTGCGCAGCGAGGCGCCGTTGACGGTCATGTGGGCCAGCATCTGGGCCGGTGCCCAGTACATCGAGGAGTACGGCGGCCGCGAGACGACGTGGCCGTTGAGCTCGACCTCGATGGCGATGTCGAGCCCGCCGGGGCCGTCGAGCGCGAGGTAGTCCAGCGGTTCGGGGTCCTGGCCGGGCAGGTCGACCCAGGCCGCGGCCAGTGCCTCGAGCGGGGTCACCCAGGCCGAGATCGAGGTCGCGAACGACTTGCCGAGGAACGGGCCGAGCGGGACGTACTCCCAGGCCTGCACGTCGCGGGCCGACCAGTCGTTGAGGCCGACCACGCCGAACACGTGGTCGGCGAAGTCCGTGGTGCCCGACCCGGTCGCCGAGGGCGCTGCCCACCCCGACCACGAAGCCGAGCTCGGCCTCGATGTCGAGCCGGGCGCTCGGACCGAAGACGGGGGCGTCGTCGGCCGGCGTCTTGCGCTGGCCGTGCGGCCGGATGATCGGCGTACCGGACGGGACGACGGTGCCGGAGCGGCCGTGGTAGCCGACCGGGAGGTGCTTCCAGTTCGGCAGCAGCGGCGCCTGGTCCGGCCGGAAGATGCGGCCGACGTTGGAGGCATGCTCCTCCGAGGCGTAGAAGTCGACGTAGTCGCCGACCTCGAACGGCATCCGCAGGGTCACCGTGTCCAGGGGGTGCAGGTGCGGCTCGACGGCTGCCCGGTGGGCCTCGTCGGTGAGGAGGTCGACCAGCCGGGCCCGGGCCGCGGACCAGGCCGCGCGGCCGAGGGCCAGGAACGGGTTGAGGCTGCCCGCGGACCACGCCCCGGCGAGATCCGCGCCGCCTTCTCCGTCCACGGCCGCGACTTCCGAGGCGTCGAGGACGAGGTCGCCGATCCGGACGCCCACCCGGGGCTCCTCGTCGGCGCGCGCGAACACGCCGTACGGCAGGTTGTCGATGTCGTACGCCGACCCCGCGGCGCCGTCGACCCAGGTGGTGCTCATGCTTCCTCCAGCAGTCCGGTGGCGGCCAGCTCCTCGAGCGGCTCGGTGACCGAGCAGGAGCCGAACGAGGTGAACCAGCGGCGGGCCCCGGGCAGGTCGCTGTCGGCGGCCAGCCC
Organism: uncultured Actinomycetota bacterium; assembly: GCA_963721775.1. Lineage (GTDB taxonomy): Bacteria > Actinomycetota > Actinomycetes > Propionibacteriales > Nocardioidaceae > Nocardioides. Next base: position 211,323 of record CAVRMH010000028.1, read on the forward strand.
GGTCAGCCGGTCGCGGTCCTGCTCGTCGAGGAGGGCGACCACGTCGTCGCGGGAGGCCCCCTCGAAGGCGTGCCAGGTGGCGACCAGGACGTTGAGGAAGCCGTGGTGCTCGAACCCGGTCTCCTCGTCGCGGTGGCGGAGCGCGCCGTGCAGCCCGGCGGTGCACTTGAACGGGGTCTCCCGGTCGAGGGCGGCGTCGATCCAGGCGGCGACCTCGGCGGCGGAGGGGAAGAGGTGCGCCTCGGTCCCACCGGTGCGGAACTTGAGCCGGAGCTCGGCGGCGGCGACCTCGTCGGCGGCGGCGAGCCAGCCGGCGGACGGCTCCATCTGCGGGAGCTCGACGTGGACCGGGACGTCCCGGCCGGACTCCGCCCGAGCCTGGTCGACCGCCGCGACCACGCGCCGGGCGCTGCCCGGCAGGTCGTCGAGATCGCGGAGGGCGATCTCGAGGCCGGCGACGTCGAGGCCGAGCCGGGCCGCGAGGCCCAGCGGTCCGGCGACCTGTCCGGCGCCACCGGTCACGACCACGGAGAGTGGGGCGCCGAAGCCGCGCACCAGCGGGAGGTCGGTGTCGCGCAGCACGAACGAGCCGACGAACCCGGCGTACCACTCCTCGCGACGGGCGGTGTACGCCGCGGTCGCCGCGTGGAGCGGGGCGTCGCCGGGCGGGAAGACGGCCGCGTCGTCGACGAGATGCAGCCAGGTGGGCTCGAGCACGGATGGCGGGTACGTCGTCACGGGGCTACTCTAGCCACGACGCGCATTGCGGACGATGGCGACCGATTATCGGATGAGGATCTGACATGGCGTACTACCGGCAGCTCGGCGACGTACCCCCGAAGCGGCACACCCAGCACCGGGATCCCGACGGGAAGCTCTACTACGAGGAGCTGATGGGGGAGGAGGGGTTCTCCTCCGACTCCTCGCTGCTCTACCACCGGGGCGTGCCGTCCGCGATCGTCGGCTCCGAGGTGTGGGAGCTGCCCGACCAGACGCCGCACGCCGAACCACCCGCTGAAGCCGCGGCACCTCACGCTGCACACCCTCTTCCCTGGTTTCGAGACGGGCGCAGAGCGCCCTCCTCAACCAGCGGTGGCCGAGGTTGCGCAGTCGTCGCCTCCGCCGGTTGAGGAGGTTGCGCAGCAACCGTCTCGAAACCAAGGCGCCGACGCGGTCACCGGCCGCCGCCTGGTGCTCGGCAACAACGACGTCCGCATCTCCTACGTCGTCACCGGCACCGACCCCTCGCCGTACTACCGCAACGCGATCGGCGACGAGTGCGTGTACGTCGAGTCCGGGGCCGGGACCGTCGAGACCGTGTTCGGGGTGCTGTCCTTCCGCGCCGGCGACTACGTGCTGATCCCGCGGGCCACCACGCACCGCTGGCTGCCGAGCGAGCCGAGCCGCCTCTACCCGATCGAGGCCAACAGCCACATCGCCCCGCCCAAGCGCTACCTGTCCCGCTACGGCCAGCTGCTCGAGCACGCGCCGTACTGCGAGCGCGACCTGCACGGCCCGACCGAGCCGTTCGTCGTGGAGGGCACGGACGTCGAGGTGCTGGTCAAGCACCGGGTCAACGGCCTGCCCGGCGGCATCGGCGGCACCCGGATGACCTACGCGACGCACCCGTTCGACGTGATCGGCTGGGACGGCTGCCTCTACCCCTACACGTTCAACATCGAGGACTACATGCCGATCACCGGCAAGGTCCACCAGCCGCCGCCGGTGCACCAGGTCTTCGAGGGCTGGAACTTCGTGATCTGCAACTTCCTGCCCCGCAAGGTCGACTACCACCCGCTGTCGATCCCGGTGCCGTACTACCACTCCAACGTCGACTCCGACGAGGTCATGTTCTACGTCGGCGGCGACTACGAGGCCCGCAAGGGCTCCGGGATCAACATCGGCTCGATCTCGCTGCACCCGGGCGGCTACGCCCACGGGCCGCAGCCCTCGGCCATCGAGGCGTCGCTCGGTGCGGAGTACTTCGACGAGTCCGCGGTCATGGTCGACACCTTCGCCCCGCTCGACCTCGGCGAGGCCGCGCTCGCGTCCGAGGACCCGGCGTACGCCTGGACCTGGGCCGGCCGGGGTGGCGACGCCGACGGCGGCGACGGCGGGCCGGCGGTCTTCTCCAACTCGTGACCCGCTGGTCGAGGAGGTCGCTGTGCGACGGGCCGCTGGTTGAGGAGGTCGCTCTGCGACGGGCCGCTGGTTGAGGAGGTCGCTCTGCGACCGTCTCGAAACCAAGGCCCGCCCGCCCTTATCGTGGGCAGGTGTCCCGTGTCCTCGTCGTGCTCGCCGGTCTGGTGCTGGCGATGCTCGCGCCCGCGGCCAGCGCCGCGGAGCCGATCACGAGCACCAGCCCGCCCACGGTGTCGGGGACCCCGGCGTACCGCTCGCTGCTGACCGCCTCGCCGGGCACGTGGAGCGCGCCGGCTCCGACGTACTCCTACCGCTGGCTGCGCGACGGTACGCCGATCTCCGGGGCGACCGCGGCGACGTACCGGCCGGTGCTGGCCGACGTCGGCACGGACGTGGCGGTGCAGGTGACCGCGAGCCAGGACGGCGAGAGCGGGACGGCCACCTCGGCGCCGGTGCGCATCCGCCGGGCCACGCTGACCCTCGTCGAGCGGCCGGGGATCGACGGCACCCGGCGCTACCTGCACACGCTCACCGTCGACCCGCCGCGCTGGAAGCAGTCGGTGGACTCGGTGCGCTACCGCTGGCTGCGCGACGGGCGGGAGATCGCCGGTGCGAGCGGTCGCAGCTACCGCGTCGGCCACCTCGACGTCGGGCACCGGCTGTCGGTGCGGGCGACCGCGCGGAAGGCCGGCTACACCACGGCCTCGACCACGTCCCTGCGGACCGGCGCGGTCAAGCACCGGGTGCCGCTGCGGCGCACCGTCTACTACCACGTGGAGACCCGGGGCCGGATCACCACGAGCCTGGCCGACTTCCGCCGGCTGGCCAACGAGTCGCTCAACGACCCCCGCGGCTGGCGGGTCACCGGGATCGCGTTCCGCGAGGTGCGCTCGGGCGGCTCGATGACGCTGGTGCTGGCCGAGGCGTCGCGGGTGCCGCGCTTCTCCTCGGAGTGCAGCGCGCAGTGGAGCTGCCGGGTCGGGCGCTACGTGGTGATCAACCAGCTGCGGTGGAAGCACGCCTCGCCGGCCTGGAACGACTACGGCGGCTCGCTGCGCGGCTACCGGCACATGGTCGTCAACCACGAGACCGGGCACTGGCTCGGCCACCACCACCGGTCCTGCCCCGCGCGCGGGGCCCTGGCGCCGGTGATGCAGCAGCAGTCGATCTCCCTGCAGGGCTGCCGGTTCAACCCGTTCCCCACGAAGCGCGAGTGGTTCACGCCGCGGTTCTGAGGGTTCACTCCCCGCCGCGGGCGGCGAAGCGTCGCCGTGCGACCGCTCCCAGGAGTGCGATGAAGAGCACGTCGAAGGCCAGCTGCACGGTGACGATCCCGCGCGCGAACTGGCCGGAGGCGTGGACGTCGCCGTAGCCGACCGTGGTCATCGTCGTCATCGAGAAGTAGAGCGCGTCCAGGCGGGTGGAGATCCCGACCATCTGGTCGGAGCTGTTGTCCGCGAGCAGGTAGTAGGTGAACGCGAAGACGACCAGCACGACCTCGGCCGCGACGATGAGGTGCGTCCCCGAGATGCCCGTGCTCTGGCGTAGCTCGCGCAGGACCAGGCCGGCGCTCACCAGGGCTGCCACGAACGCCAGGAGGATGCCGACGAGGAGGGCGCCGACGTGCTGCTCCCCCTTCACGGGGATGGCGAAGTAGAGCACGAGGACGGCGATCAGGTTGGCGATGCCGGTCAACCACCGCCGCTTCATGGTCGTGATCACGTGGTTACGCTAGCGGGACCGCGGCTCTCCCGGAGCCGATCCTGCCCGTCGGTCCCGACCTGCTGAGGAGTGCTCCGCGTGAGACCCGCCCGCCATCTCGCCTTCGTCGTCGTCGCCGTGGTCGCCTGTCTGGTCCTCTCGGCGGCCGTGGTCAGCACCTGGCTGTCGAGCGTGGTGACCGACTCCGATGCGTACGTCGACACCGTCGGGCCGCTCGCCGACGACGCGGTCGTGCAGGACTTCGTGGAGGAGAGCCTGGTGGCCGCGACCCTCGAGCGGCTGCCGCAGGCACCGCCCGCCGCGGTCCGGCGCGCGGCGGCACGCGTGGTCCAGGGGCCGGAGTTCCGGCCCGCGTGGGAGCAGGCGAACCGCTCCGCCCACGAGCAGCTGGTCGCGGCCCTCGAGTCCGACAGCGGCAGCCCGGTCGCCGACGACGGACGGGTCACGATCCAGGTCGGCACCCTGGTCATCGCGGTCCTCGACATCATCGACACCCGAGGCAGGATCGACACCTCGACCGTGCCCGACGTACAGACCACGTTCCAGCTCGTCGACGGCGCGGAGCTGGACAAGGCCCGCGACTACTACCGCCTCGTCGACGGTGCCGGCCTGTGGGTGCCGGTGCTCTGGGCGGCTCTGTTCGTCGTCGCGCTGGTGGTCGCCGTACGCCGCCGCCGGGCGCTGGCCTGGCTGGCGGCCGGGTCGGTGCTCGCCCTGGGTGCCCTGCTCGTGGTGCTCACGGCCGCCCGCGCGTACGTCGTCGACCGCGCCGCGGCGAGCGAGTCGGACCTGGTCGGCGCGATGTGGGACGTGCTCGTCTCGGGGTTGCGCAACGGCACCTGGCTGGCGATCGGGGTAGCGCTGGCGACGCTGGTGGCCAGCCTGGTGCTCGGGCTGCTGCTCGGCCGGCCCCGGGCCGACCGGGCGTAGGCGCCCCTCAGGCCCAGGCCTGGATGTGGCTGAAGATCAGGTTGGTCTCGGTCAGCGCCACGTCCGGGTTGCCGGACAAGTGCGCGATCACGAACTCGCGCAGCGTGTCGGTGTCCGGCGTCGCGACGTGGATGAAGAAGTCGTGGGCGCCGCCGAGCAGGTAGGTGTTGCGGACCCCCGGCAGCTGGGCGACGGCCTCCATGAACTGCGTCAGCTGACCGCGGGCGTGCGACTGCATGCGCACCTGCACCATCGCCTGGATCGGCCGGCCGGTGAGCTCGGGGTCGACGTCGGCGTGGAAGCCGCGGATCACGCCGCTCTGGCGCAGGGCGCGCACCCGGCCCAGGCAGGTGGACGCCGCGATCCCGACCCGCTCTGCCAGCGCGTTGTTGGGCAGCCGGGCATCGGCGGACAGCTCGTCGATGATCGCGCGGTCGACGTCGTCGAGCGGCGGTCGAACGATGTTCGGCCGGCCGGCCCCGGAGCCGCTGTCGGATGAACTTGTGGGGGGCATGGGGCCATGCTCGCAGAATCATCTGCACCGAACTAGCCAACCTCCGGCCGTTCCTTCATTCTGGACGGTGACCCGACTCACAACCGCACGAGGAGATCGCACGATGAAGGTGGGCGTCCCGAAGGAAGTCAAGAACCACGAGTACCGCGTCGCCATCACGCCCATCGGCGTGCACGAGCTGGTGGCGCACGGGCACGAGGTCTCCATCGAGCGGGGAGCCGGCATCGGGTCGTCGATCGCCGACGAGGAGTACGTCGCCGCGGGCGCCGAGATCCTGCCCGGCCCGGACGAGGTCTGGGGCGTCGCCGACATGATCCTCAAGGTCAAGGAGCCGGTCTCCGAGGAGTACCACCGCATGCGGGAAGGTCAGGTGCTCTTCACCTACCTCCACCTCGCCGCGGACAAGGCCCTCACCGACGAGCTGATCGCCCGCAAGGTCACCGCCATCGCCTACGAGACCGTGCAGCTGCCCTCCGGTGGGCTGCCGCTGCTCTACCCGATGTCCGAGGTGGCCGGCTGCCTGGCCCCGCAGGTGGGTGCCTACTCCCTGCTCAAGGCCCAGGGCGGCCGCGGCGTGCTGCTCGGCGGCGTCGGGGGCGTGGCCAACGCCAAGGTCGTCATCATCGGTGCCGGCGTCTCGGGTCAGAACGCCGCCAACATCGCGCTCGGCATGGGTGCCGACGTCACCCTGCTCGACACCGACCTGGACAAGCTGCGGATGTCGTTCTGGCGCTACAACAACCGGGTCCACGGCCTCGCCTCGTCCAAGCTGGCCATCGAGCAGCAGGTCACCGAGGCCGACATGGTCATCGGCGCGGTCCTGATCCCGGGCGCGAAGGCCCCCAAGCTGGTCACCAACGACCTGGTCGCGCAGATGAAGCCCGGCTCGGTGCTGGTCGACATCGCGGTCGACCAGGGTGGCTGCTTCGAGGACACCCACGCGACCACGCACGCGGACCCGACGTACACCGTGCACAACTCGACGTTCTACTGCGTCGCGAACATGCCCGGCGCGGTGCCGAACACCTCGACGTACGCCCTGACCAACGCGACCATGCCGTACGCCGTCGCGCTGGCCAACAAGGGCTGGGCCCAGGCCTGCCGCGACGACCACTCCCTGGCACTGGGCCTGAACACCCACGCCGGCGAGCTGACCAACGCCCCGGTCGCCGAGGCGCACGGCATGGCAAGCGCCGACCTCGAGTCCGCCCTCGCCTGACGCCGACCTGTCGCAAACTCGCCGACCTGTCGCAGACTGACGCCGCCGCGCGTCAGTCTGCGACAGGTCGACGCATTTCGGGTCAGTCTGCGACAGGTCGACGTCACTAGACTGGGGGGATGAGCAACCAGGAGGTCGACCCGGGCGAGGTGGTCTGCTCCGAGGGCCCGACGCCGCCGGGGGTCGAGGTGCTCGAGCCGCGGGAGGTCCCGCTCGGCGGACCGCGCGCGATGCACGTACGCCGCACCCTGCCGCAGCGTCACCGCTCGCTGATCGGAGCCTGGTGCTTCGTCGACCACTACGGACCCAACCGGGTGACCGAGGTCGGCGGCATGTCGGTCGCGCCGCACCCGCACACCGGTTTGCAGACCGTCAGCTGGCTGTTCACCGGCGAGATCGAGCACCGCGACAGCGCCGGCAACCACGCCATGGTCCGACCCGGCGAGGTCAACCTGATGACCGCCGGCCGCGGCATCAGCCACTCCGAGGTGTCGACGCCGGACACCGACGTACTCCACGGCGCCCAGCTCTGGGTCGCCCTGCCCGACCGGGACCGCGACACCGCACCCGCCTTCGAGCACTACGCCCCGCAGCCGGTGCGTGGACCGGGCTGGGAGGCGCGGGTCTTCCTCGGCTCGCTGCTGGGTGACACCTCGCCGGTCGCCACGTTCACCCCGTTGCTGGGCGCCGAGGTCCTGCTCTCCCGCGGCACCTCGCTGGTCCTCGAGGTCGACCCCGCCTTCGAGCACGGCGTCCTCCTCGACAGCGGTTCGCTCGCCGTCGCCGGCCAGGACGGCAAGCCCGGCGAGCTGGCGTACGTCGCACCCGGCCGCGACCGCATCGAGCTGACAGCGTACGACGAGGCGCGTGTGCTGGTGCTCGGCGGCGAGCCGCTGGGTGAGTCCATCGTGATGTGGTGGAACTTCGTCGGCCGCAGCCACGAGGAGATCGTCGCGTTCCGCGAGCAGTGGCAGGCCCAGGTGACCGCGGACGGTACGGTGGTGGGCGACGGCCAGCAGGTCGCGGACGGCCGTTTCGGGATCGTCACCGGCGAGCACCTGCCGCCGATCCCGGCTCCGGCACTGCCCAACGCCCGGCTCCGGGAACGGCGCTAGGAACCCGGTCCACGCCGCTGTTTCCCACCCCTCGACACGGCCCACAGACAGGGGCAGTCTGGGGAGTGGAGGCGAGGCACATGCAGGCATCAGTAGGCGACCACCTGATCGTCGAGGGACGCCACGTCGACGACGGCCGGCGTGAGGGCGAGGTCATCGAGGTGCGCGGCGCGGACGGCGCCCCGCCGTACGTCGTGCGCTGGGACGACGGGCACGAGGGGCTGACCTATCCGGGACCCGACGCACACGTGGTCAAGGAGCACGGGTAGCCGTCCGCAGGGTCGGTAAGCCTTTCGTCATCTCGGGCCATTGCCCTGCCCCCGACGCGGGGGAAGAGTCGGGGCCATGAGTGACTGGGACTTCACCGGGCTGAAGGCGACGTACATCAACTGCACGCTGAAGCGGAGTCCGGAGCCGAGCCACACCCAGGGCCTGGTCGACGCCAGCACGGCGATCATGCGCAAGCACGGCGTCGACGTCACCGAGATCCGCGCGATCGACCACGACATCGCGACCGGGGTGTACCCCGACATGCGCGAGCACGGCTGGGAGAGCGATGCCTGGCCGGAGATCTACCCGGGCGTGCTGGCCAGCGACATCCTCGTGGTCGCCGGCCCGATCTGGCTCGGCGACAACTCGAGCGTCACCAAGCGGATCATCGAACGGATCTACGCGCTCAGCGGTGAGCTCAACGAGAAGGGTCAGTACCTCTTCTACGGCCGGGTCGCGGGCTGCCTGATCACCGGCAACGAGGACGGGATCAAGCACTGCGCCCAGAACGTGCTCTACAGCCTGCAGCACGTCGGGTACACGATCCCGCCGAACGCCGACGCCGGCTGGATCGGCGAGGCCGGCCCGGGGCCGTCGTACCTCGATCCCGGCAGCGGCGGGCCGGAGAACGACTTCACCAACCGCAACACCACGTTCATGACGTGGAACCTCATGCACCTCGCGAAGATGCTCAAGGACGCCGGCGGCGTGCCGGGCTGGGGGAACGTGCGGTCGGAGTGGAACGCCGGGACGCGGTTCGACTGGGAGAACCCGGAGTACCGCTCCTAGCGGCTACTTCTTCTTCACCTTCGGCGGCAACGTCGCCACGTACGCGCGTGCTCGCTCGAGCCAGGCGCGCGCCTCGGCCTGGGAGAACGCCGCGGGCAGGGACAGGTAGCCACCCATCGGCCGCTCGGCCGGCCCGAACGGGCCGCTGCCCTCGACCGCTGCCAACTCGGCCCGGGACGCCTCGTCGAGCTTGACGCCGATGTCGGTGCCGAACAGGCCGGCGAACATGTTGCCGTTCACGAACGCGCCGAGGCTGCCGAACATCGGCTTCACCTCGACTCCCGGGCCGTCCGGCACCAGCGACCGGAATCGGGCCTTGTCCTCCTCGGAGTGCTTCGGCATCTTCATCCACCCATCATGGCCCGTCACGGCGCTGTCGGTGGCGTGCGCGAGGATGTCGCCATGGCCGGACCGACGATCGGGGACGACGGGATCGCCCGCTGCCCGTGGGCGGTGGGGGAGAACCTCGCCTACCACGACGAGGAGTGGGGCCGACCGGTCCACGGCGAGGCCGCGGTGTTCGAGCGGCTCACCCTCGAGGCGTTCCAGTCCGGGCTCTCCTGGCTGATCATCCTGCGCAAGCGGCCGGCGTTCCGGGTGGCCTTCGACGGGTTCGACGTGGAGACCGTGGCGTCGTACGACGACGCGCGGCTCGCGTCCTTGATGGAGGACACCGGCATCGTCCGCAACCGGCTCAAGATCGAGGCCACCCGCACCAACGCCCGGGCCGCGGTGGCGCTGCGCGAGGACGGCGGGCTCGAGGACTTCGTCGCGTCGTACCGACCCGAGCAGACCCCGGCCCCGGAGACCACCGATCAGGTGCCGACCACCTCTCCCGAGTCGCTCGCGCTCTCGAAGGCCCTCAAGAAGAAGGGCTTCACCTTCGTCGGCCCGACCACCATGCACGCGCTGATGGAGGCGACCGGGCTCGTGGACACGCACCTGGTCGGGTGTCACCGGCGAGGCATCGGCGGCGTCTGGGGCTGAGCGCCGGAGCTCACGCCGTGGGCACGTGGACCGGACGATCTACCGGCACGCCTGGACTGCCCCCGGGTCCGGAGTCCGGGTCCATCGTCATCCACGGCACCCCGAGCACGACGAGGAACACCAGCCAGATCACTGCGAGGCCGTAGACGAAGCCCCGCCACGCCCGCATGCGGGTCAGCCAGAGTCCGACGCAGGCTGCCACGACCACCGCGGTGGCCCCGAGGACGATGAGGGCATAACCCGCATCGCTGTTGAAGACGAGGTCGCCGGTGACCCCGACGGCGACGCCGCCGGCTGCCATGCCGCCGAGGACCATGGCGCCCTGCGTCAGCCGCGTCGTGAGGGTAGGCGAGCTCGCTGCCATGCTGGCGTCCTCTCGGCCACCCGCTGTCCCACGTGCGCCCGGTCCTGCTCGACATGTCCGGGCTCCGCAGGGGATGGCTCTCCAGCGTAGAGCCGGATGTGCGGCCGCGGCCGACGCGGCTGGACCACTCGGCGCACGGTCCGGCGGCGGGGCCCGGCGGCGCAGGGCGACGACGCCCGGCGGGCAGTGCGCTGCGTGCGGGCATGCCAGTGGCTCCGGCCGGATCGCGGCGGGCGGGTGGTCAGGTGGCGAGGGTGTAGGTGTTGCTGCTGCGGGCAGGCGGACTGGATCGCTGGCGATTCGGGTCTGGGTGGTCGGGTCTCGGGTGGTCCGGTGTCGTGGGTGCCGTCGGGTCCGACGCTGTAGGTCCGGTGGTGGGGGCTGGTCCAGGTGTAGGTGCCGTCGTGGTGGCGTTGGTAGGTCCAGCCGGTGAAGGTCTTGGCGCGGTGGTGTCTGCGGCACAGCGGTGCGAGGTTCGCCGGCGACGTCTGGCCGGGTGGGCCGTCGGGGTCGTAGGGCTGGATGTGGTCGAGGTCGCAGGTCCGGGCGGTGCGGCCGCACCAGGGAAAGACGCAGCGCCCATCGCGGAGGATCACGAGCTGGCGCATCCGGGTGGGTGGGTCGTGCCGGTCGACGGCGTCGGTGCGGGTGAGGTCGAGGACGGGGCGGATGGTCGCCTTCGAGTGGGTGAGCCAGGTGCGGATCTGGTCGGTGGTGACCGGGCCGAGGCGTTCGGCCTCCCCGATGACGGGCGCACCGGTGGTGAGGTGGGTGGTGAGGTCGGCCAGGGACAGGTGCAGGAACAGGGTCGGCTGGCGACCGGCGGCGGCCGCGGCTTCGACGCCCGGACCGTCCACGGTGTCGGGGCCGGCGTCGTGTCGGCGACGGGGCAGGTCGAGGGTGGCCTGGCGGGCGGCGATGACGCCGAGGGCCTTGGCCTGGCGGACCCCGTAGTCGTCGGTGTCGCCGAGCCGGCCGAGGAGCCGGGCTTCGGCGCAGACCAGGTCGTGGAAGGCGGTCAGGTCGGCGGTGTCGCCGGCGGCTTCGAGCCAGGAGGTGCCGGCGAACTCGCCGGGGCGGGGGTGGGTCAGGGTGACGTGCCAGCCGGCCCGGCTCTGCTGTTCGTTCTGCTCCTGCTGCTTGGGTGCGTACCGGGCCGCGGCGAGCGCGACCATCCGGTCGATGGTGGGCAGCCCGAACCCGTTCGCCCGGTCGGCGAGCTGCGCGTCCACCCAGCGGGCACCGTCCAGCGGGAGGGAGCGGGTGTCGGTGGCGACCCGGCGGGCCTTCCACGGGGCCACGGCCAGGGCCTCGACCTGTCGCCAGAGGCAGCGGGAGACGGTGGTGCAGGTCGAGCGCGTCGGCCATCAGGGCTCATCGCCGACTGGGTGGACATGCCCAGCGCGGCACCCGAGCTCCTCTGCGGCGAACGCGGCCACCGCCGGGGTGCCGTCGCCGCCGAGCGAGGCGTCGCAGTCGATGAGGCCGGGCAGGCCGGCGTCGCCCCAGGTCGCGGCCCCGGTCTCGGCGGTGGCGGGGTGCAGCACGACACCAGTGGTAGGCCAGCTCGCAGCTTCTCGACGCTGCACCTGACGGTCGCGCACCTCGGCGTCGGCGAGGCGGGTGAGCACGCCGGCAGGGTCGAGGTCCTCGACCTCGACCGCTGCTGTGCTCATCGCCTCCATGGACCCACTCAACCAGGGACCACCGACAGTCCCCGGCTGGTCGGAACCCGTTGTCCACAAGGGGATCGGGTGGTTTCGAGACGGTCGCTGCGCGACCTCCTCAACCACCGGAACGCGGCCCTCGACCACCGGGACGACGGTCCTCGAACCAGCACCGAGATCGCGGCGGATCAGCCCTTCCAGCCCACCACGTCCAGCGCGTCGCGCAGCGCGGCCAGCACCAGCAGCACCGCGTCCGGCCGCGCGTTGTGCCCCATCAGGCCGATCCGCCACACCGTCGCGGCGTACTGCCCGGCGCCCGCGCCGATCTCCAGCCCGTGCCGCTCCAGCAGCACCCGACGTACGGCGGCCGAGTCGACGCCGTCGGGGACGCGCACGGTGGTGAGCTCGGGCAGCCGCGAGCCCTCCTGCGCGAACAGCTCGAGGCCCATCTCGACCAGGCCCTCCTGGAGCAGACGGCCTGCCTCCTCGTGCCGGGCCCACACGTTCGGGAGGCCCTCGTCGAGGATCCGGCCGAGGCCGGCGTGCAGACTGACGACCATCGCGGTCGGGGCGGTGTGGTGGTAGGTCCGCCCACCGGAGCCGCTGGCCTCGCCGACGTACCCACCGAGCAGGCCGAGGTCGAGGTACCACGACTGCGGCTTCTCCACCCGGCGCGCGAAGGCCCGGTCGTTGATGGTGAACGGCGCGAGGCCGGGCGCTACGCCGAGGCACTTCTGGGTGCCGGCGTACCCCACGTCGATGCCCCAGTCGTCGGCGCACAGCTCGATCCCGCCGATCGAGGTGACGGCGTCGGTGACCAGCAGCGCGTCGCCCTTGCCGGCACCGAGCGCGGCGATGTCGGAGCGTACGCCGGTCGAGGTCTCGGCGTGCACGGCCGCGATGAGCGCGGGGGAGGCGTGGGCGGACAGCACCCGGTCCACGTCCACCGGCGTGCCCCACTCGTGCTCGACCGGGACCACCTCGGCCCCGCAGCGGGCGGCGACGTCGCACATGCGCTGGCCGAACAGCCCGTTGACCGCGACCACCACCACATCGCCGTCGTGCACGGTGTTCACGAACGACGCCTCCATCCCGGCCGAGCCGGTGGCCGAGAGCGGCAGGGTGCGGGCGTTCGTGGTGCCCCATACCGTCCGCAGCCGCTCGCAGGTCTCGTCCATCACGGACAGGAAGGCCGGGTCGAGGTGGCCGAGCAGGGGCAGCCCGAGCGCGGCGGTCGCCTCGGGGTACGGGTTGCTGGGGCCGGGTCCGAACAGGTGGCGGTCGACGAGGTGAGCCATGCCAGCGAACCTACAGAACCGCGCCGGGGTTGAGGATGCCGTCGGGGTCGAGGGCGTCCTTGACCCGCTGCGACAGCGCCATCACGTCGGGTCCGAGCTGGGCCGGCAGCGCCGCGCGCTTGGCCCGGCCGACCCCGTGCTCGCCGGTGATCGTGCCGCCCAGGGCGATGGCGCGCGCCATGATCTCGGCGAACGCCTCCCGGGCCCGCTTCTCGGCGTCCGGGTCGCCCGCGGGGTACACGATGATCGGGTGGGTGTTGCCGTCCCCGGCGTGCGCGACCACCGGGATCTCCACGTCGTACGCCGCCGCGACCTCGGCGATGGCGGCCAGCAGGTCGGGGAGCAGCGGGATGGGTACGCCGACGTCCTCGAGCAGCAGCGAGCCCCGGGCCTCGATGGCGGGGAACGCGATCCGCCGGGCCTCCACGAACAGCTCGCCCTCGTCGGGGTCGTCGGTCACGAACACCTCGGTCGCGCCCGCGGCCGCACAGGCGGCGTACATCAGCTCCACCTCGGCGGTGCGCGACGTGCCCGGGGCATCGGACTGTGCGACCAGGAGCGCACCGGCGGCCCGGTCGAGCCCCATCGGGCGGTGGTCCTCGACGGCGTTGATCGACGCCCGGTCCATCAGCTCCAGCATCGACGGCCGGAGCGTGCGGCGTACGGCGACGACGGCGCGCGCGGCCGCGTCGACGGTCGGGAAGGCGGCCACCATGGTCGAGCGGGCCTGCTGGGCGGGCACCAGCCGGAGGATCGCCCGGGTGACGATGCCCAGGGTGCCCTCGCTGCCGACGAACAGCTTCATCAGCGACAGCCCCGCGACGTCCTTGATCCGCTTGCCACCGAGGGTGACCAGGGTGCCGTCGGCCAGCACGACGTCGAGGCCGAGCACGTAGTCGGTGGTCACGCCGTACTTCACGCAGCACAGGCCGCCGGCGTTGGTGGCGACGTTGCCGCCGATCGAGCAGATCTCGTACGACGACGGGTCCGGCGGGTACCACAGCCCGTGCTCCGCGGCGGCCGCCTTCACCGCCGCGTTCAGGGCCCCGGGCTCCACCACGGCGACCTGGCAGTCGGTGTCGATCTCGATGGCCGCCATCCGTTCCAGGCTCAGCACGATGCCGTCGTCGAGGGCCGACGACCCGCCGCTCAGCCCGCTGCCGGCGCCGCGGGGGACCACGGGGACCCGGTGCCGGGCCGCCCAGCGGACCGCTTCCTGCACCTGTCCGGCGTCCTCGGCGCGTACGACGGCCGCGGGTGTCCCCGCCGCGGCGTCGCGGGACCAGTCGTGGCGGTACTTCTCCACCGCCGCCGGGTCGGTCACCACGACCCCGTCGGGAAGGGCCTCGACCAGCTCTGCCAGGGCGTGCGCGTCCATCACCCCACTCAACCATCCCGTCCCGCCGTGCGTCTGCCGTCCGACCGGGCAGCCGGAAGCCGTGGCGCCGCAAACCGGTTGCCCGGCCAGGCCCCCGACGCCGAGGATCGGCCCATGCCCGTCGACCTGTGGACCTCGCCCGCCTTCGTCGAGGAGGCCACCGCCTGGGTCGCCGAGGCCGCCGGGGTGCACGGCCTGCGCCTCACCGGGGAGTGGGAGCAGCCGCACGCCCGGCCGTGGTCGAGCGCGCTGCGCTTCGAGACCGACGGCGGCCGGCTGTGGTTCAAGGTCAACGGCCCGGGCACGACGTACGAGGCGGCGCTGGTCTCCACCCTGGCCACGGTGGTGCCCGACCTCGTCCCGGAGCTGCTCGCGGTCGACGCCGGGCCGCGGCTGGGCGCTCATGCGCGACGCCGGCCCGGTCCTGCGCAGCCTCGGCGAGCCCGACGCACTGTGGGAGCAGTGGGACCGGGTGATCACCGAGTACGCCCGGGCCCAGCGCCGCCTGGCCGAGCACACGGACACCCTGCTCGCCGCCGGTGTCACCGAGGCCAGTCCCACGACGCTGCCCGGCCTGGCCCGGGACCTCGTCGACCGGCTGGCCGCCCTGCCGCCCGAGCGCGGAGGACTCGACGACGACCAGGCCGCCCGGCTCACCGCCCTCCTCCCCGAGTACGACGCGTGGTGCGCCGAGCTGGCGGAGTCCGGCGTACCGTCCTCGGTCAACCACGACGACCTGCACTCCGCCAACATCTGCTGGGCGAACGGCACCGGCCCCCGGGTCATCGACTGGGGCGACACCGTCATCGGCCACCCGTTCGGCACCATGCTCGCCACCCTGAACTCGATCGCCTGGCACGCGGAGATCGAGCTCGACGACCCCCGCGTGGTCCGGGTCCGTGAGGCCTACCTCGACGTGTTCGCGGACACCGGCACCGCGGAGGAGCGGCGGCACTGGGTGACCCTCGCCCGGCGTACCGGCTGCGTGTCCCGGGCGCTGTCCTACGAGAGGGCGTTGGTGGGCGAACCCGCCGAGGCCGAGGCGGACCTGGACTGGCCCGTCCGTGGATGGCTCCTCGAACTGCTGGAGGACGCCGACTAGCGTGGCGCCATGACCCCGCTGCACGCGTTCCGCGACGACGCCCTCGGCGACCACGACACGGTCGGCCTCGTCGAGCAGATCCAGTCCGGCGCGGTCTCCGTGCCGGAGGTCGTCGAGGCGGCGGTGGCCCGGGTCGAGGCGATCGCCCCGGAGGTGAACGCGGTGGCCTGGAGCGCGTTCGACCGGGCCCGGGTCGAGGCGCACGCTCCGCGCGGCGGCTACTTCGCCGGGGTCCCCACCTTCCTCAAGGACAACGTGGACGTCCACGGGATGCCGACCCAGAACGGCTCCGACGCCTACACCGCGAAGCCGGCCAAGGCCGACGGCGACTTCGCGCGGATGTACCTCGCCACCGGCCTGGTCCCGCTCGGCAAGACCCAGCTCTCGGAGTTCGGCTTCAACGCCGCCGCCGAGCACGTGCGGCTCGGGCCGGTCCGCTCGCCGTGGCACCGGGACCACTCCGCGGGGGCGTCCTCGGCCGGGTCGGCCGCGCTGGTCGCCGCCGGCGCCGTCACCGCTCTCCCACGCCAACGACGGCGGCGGCTCGATCCGGATCCCTGCCTCGGTCAACGGGCTGGTCGGGCTGAAGCCGACCCGCAACCGCTTCGCGCAGGACAAGCTGCTGCGCGAGATGCCGGTGCGGATCGTCTCCGACGGGGTGCTCACCCGGTCGGTGCGCGACACCGCGGCGTTCTACCGCGAGGCGGAGAAGGTGTTCCGCAACCTCGAGCTCGCGCCGGTCGGCGACATCACCCGGCCGGGCCGCCGCCGGCTGCGGGTGGCCCTGGTCACCGCGGCGGTCGGCCGGGAGGCCACCCCGGAGGTCCGCGAGCTGACCCTCAAGACCGGCACCCTGCTCGAGGAGCTCGGCCACCGGGTCGAGGAGGTCGAGGCCCCGGTGCCGGACTCCTTCCGCGACGACTTCCTGCTCTACTGGTCGATGCTCGCGCTCGGCATCGTCCGCACCGGTCGGCTCGGCTTCGGCCGATCCTGGGACCCGACCCGGCTCGACCCGCTGACCCTCGGCCTGGCCCGGCACTGCAAGCGCAACCTCCACCGGCTGCCGTTCGCGATCCGGCGCCTGGCGGCGACCCGCTCCCGCTCCGCGGAGTTCTTCGGCGGCCACGACGTCCTGCTCTCGCCCGTCGTGGCCACCTCGACGCCGGTCGTCGGGCACCTCGACCCGAGCGCCGGCTACGAGCAGGTGATGGAGCGGCTGCTGGAGTGGGTGGTGTTCACCCCGTGGCAGAACGCCACCGGCGACCCCGCGATCTCGCTGCCCCTCGCGACCACCGCCGCCGGTCTCCCGCAGGGGATGATGTTCAGCGCCGGGGCCGGCCAGGAGGCGCTGCTCCTCGAGCTCGCCTACGAGCTCGAGGCGGCCGCCCCGTTCGCCCGGATCCAGGGCGCCTGATGCTGCGCCTCGGACGCCACGAGTTCGACGACGACGCGATGCTGGTCATGGCGATCGTCAACCGCACGCGCGACTCGTTCTACGACAAGGGGGCGACGTACGCCGAGGACGCCGCGCTGGAGCGGGTCCGCGCGGTCGTCGCCGAGGGCGCCGCGATCGTCGACATCGGCGGGGTCAAGGCGGGTCCCGGCGACGTGGTCGACGAGGCGGAGGAGATCCGGCGCACGGTCGGGTTCGTCGCCCGGGTGCGCGAGGAGTTCCCCGACCTGGTGATCTCGGTCGACACCTGGCGGGCCTCGGTCGGCCGCGAGGTCTGCCGGGCCGGCGCCGACCTGATGAACGACGCCTGGGGCGGCCACGACCCGGGGCTGCTCGAGGTCGCCGCCGAGTACGGCGCGGCGTACGTCTGCACGCACACCGGCGGCGCGGTCCCGCGGCAGCCGCCGCACCGCTCGACGTACGCCGACGTGGTGCGCGCCGCGATCGACGACACCGTGGCGCTGGCCGAGCGCGCGGTGGCCGCCGGCGTACGCCGCGAGTCGGTGCTGATCGACCCGGCCCACGACTTCGAGAAGACCACCTGGCACTCGCTGGAGATCACGCGGCGCCTCGACGAGATGGTGGCCACCGGCTGGCCGGTGCTGGTCTCGCTGTCCAACAAGGACTTCGTCGGCGAGACCCTCGACCTGCCGACCGAGCAGCGCCTGACCGGCACCCTGGCCGCCACCGCGATCAGCGCCTGGCACGGTGCCCGGGTCTACCGCGTGCACGAGGCGGGCCCGACCCGGCAGGTGCTCGACATGGTGGCCAGCATCCGCGGCGACCGACCGCCGGCCCGCACGACGCGGGCGCTCGCGTGAACGCCGTCGCCGCGGCGTTCTGCCCGCTGACCCCGCTGCTGTTCCGGCACCTCTCCGGCGCCGACGACGCCGTCGCCGACCTGCGATCGGCGGCGGTGACCGCGGTCCGCGACGCCGTCGAGCACGCGGAGTCGGTGGCCGTGCTGGTCCCGGTCGGCGGACGCGAGGCCCCGGCCTCGTGGTTCGACCCGTCCGGGGTGCTCCCCGGCGGGGCGGCCCTGGGCGAGCAGGTCGGGCGGCACCTGCTCGACCTGGCCGGCTGCACGCTGCCGACGTCGTACGTCGAGGTCCGGGCGCGCGACATTTCCGCAATTGCAGCCGTTGACATGTCTGCGGCGATTTCGTGTCACCCCGCAATTGCGGGTTCCGACGACCGCGCTGCTCGTCCTCGGCGACGGAGCCGCAGCCCGTCGCGACGGGGCGCCGGGCTACATCGACGAGCGCTCCTTCGCGTACGACGACCACGTCGCCGACCTGCTCGCCAAGGGCGACGCCGACGGCCTGCGCGACCTCGACGCCGACTCTCGGCGCCGACCTGCTGGCCACCGGACGGCTCACCTGGCCGGTGGCCGCGGCGGTCCTGCAACCCACGGCAGCCGAGCTGCGCTGGCGGGGCGACCCCTTCGGCCTGAGCTACTTCGTGGCGCTCTGGCGCTGACCCGGCGACCGCCGCGGCGTCACCAGCAGCCCCTGCGTCGACCGCGCGACCAGCCCCAGCTCGTCGTACACCGCGGACGTCGCGATCCCGGCCGCCCCCGGGCCGAGCGTGGTCTCGGCGTCGACGCAGACCCACTCGCCGACCGGCTCGCGCAGCAGGTGCACCGTGAGCTCGGTGTTCATGAACGCCCACACGGACGGGTCGAGGGCCGCGGAGACGCCGGAGGCGGAGTCGACGCAGGTCATCAGCATCGCGGCCCCGGTCAGCGGCTCGTCGGGCAGCAGCGGCACCCGCGGCCGCATCCACACCGTCGCGGCGCCCGGCTCGAGGACCGCGCCCCGGATCCAGCGCCACTCGACGTGGTCGACGTACCCCTCGATCCAGGTGGGCGGGAGGGTGCCGACGGCGCCGTCCGCGGGACCGTGCGGCAGGGGAGCCGGTGCGCCGGGTCCGGATGTGGACCGCGGCAGCACCCACGCCCGCGCCACCGCGCACGGCCGGCCGGCCACGACGTCGTGCAGCGTGGCCGCGAGCAGCGAGACCGAGCGGCCGCCGCGCTCCACTGTCGTGGTCACCCGCAGCGGCCCGACGGGCACCGGACCGAGCAGGTCGACGGAGATGCGGGACAGGACCTGACCGGGCTCCAGCAGCCGCTCCAGCGCCCGGGTCAGCAGACCGGACGGGGGGCCGCCGTGCTGCGCCGCGAGGCTCCACGGACCGGCGGTCGCGGGGGTCGCGACGACCTCCTCGGACGGTGCGCCCGAACTCCGGGATTCACGCTCGGAATGGACGTAGAAGGACTGCTCCGAACCCGATTTCATCTTCTCCCTTCCGCGTGTGTATTCTTCTCGGTCGTTGCCCCTTTAGCTCAGTCGGTAGAGCGTCTCCATGGTAAGGAGAAGGTCTACGGTTCGATTCCGTAAAGGGGCTCTGGGACGGGGTCCCGCCGGGTGCAGATCCGGCGGGGCGCCCCGACCCGGTGGCGGGGTAGCTCAGGTGGTTAGAGCACACGGCTCATAATCGTGGTGTCGCGGGTTCGAGTCCCGCCCCCGCTACGAAAGCATGACCCCAGCAACACACTTTCGACGAAGGACTTCCCGTGGCCAGCAAGAGCTCTGACGTTCGCCCGAAGATCACGCTCGCGTGCGTGGACTGCAAGGAGCGCAACTACATCACCAAGAAGAACCGTCGGAACGACCCCGACCGCCTCGAGCTGGCGAAGTTCTGCCCGCGCTGCCGCAAGCACACCGCGCACCGCGAGACCCGCTGAGGCTCCTCAGATCTTCCGCCGAGGGCGGCACCCGAGCGATCGGGTGCCGCCCTCGCGCCATTTTCCGTGGCGGCCGCAGCACCGTCGGTGCCACCATCGACCGACCGACCCCGCGCTGACCGCCCCGAGGAGGCACCGTGGACACCCCACCCACGCTCCACGACTGGGCCGGCGGCGCGCCCGCGTTCCGGCGCCTGATCGACGCGTTCTACGACCGGGTCGAGCATGACGACCTCCTCGCCGGCCTGTTCCCGGGCGGCGTCTCCGAGGAGCACCGGGCGCACGTGACGACCTGGTGGATCGAGGTCTTCGGCGGGGAGGCCGCCTACACCGACCTCGGCGGCTACCGCCGGATGCTCGACCACCACCGCGGCCTCGGGATCACCCCGGAGCAGCGCTTCCGCTTCGCCTCGCTGATGAGCCTGGCCGCCGACGACGCCGGCCTGCCGGACGATCCGGAGTTCCGTGCCGCCTTCATGGGGTACGTCGAGTGGGGCACCCGGCTGGCCCTGGCGAACTCCCAGCCCGGCGCCGAGGTGGTCGAGGAGGCACCGGTCCCGCGGTGGGGCTGGGGCGTCGCGCCGCCGTACACGCCCTGAGGCGCTGCTAGCGTTCCTCGCATGCCCATCGACCAGTCCCTCGTCGGCCGGGAGTTCCCGCCGACCGCCCCCCGCGAGGTCACCGAGGACCACGTCCGTGCGTTCGTCGAGGCGACCGGTGGGGAGTACGCCGGGCACGTGCCGCCGACGTACCCCATCGTCCTCACCTTCGACGCGATGTTCGGGCTGCTCGACGCCGAGCGCATCGACCTGTCGCGGATCGTCCACGGCGACCAGAAGTTCGGCTACGCGCGGCCGATCGCGATCGGCGACGTGCTGACCGCGACGATCACCGTGGCCGGCCTCCGCCAGATGGGTGGTGCCGACATCCTCCGCACGACGAGCGAGGTGCGCGACGCCGACGGCGCCCTGGTCTGCACCGCGGCCGCGACGCTGGTCCACAGCGGAGGTGACGCATGAGCGCGCTGGAGCCCCGCACCTTCCGCGTGACGCGTGCGGACCTCGTGGCCTACGCGAACGCCAGCGGCGACCAGAACCCGATCCACCAGGACGAGCAGGTGGCCCGCTCGGTCGGGCTGCCGGGTGTCATCGCCCACGGCATGTTCACCATGGCCCTGGTCGGCCGGGCCGTCGAGGAGTGGGCCGGCCCCGGCAGCGTCGTCGAGATCGGCTGCAAGTTCACCCGTCCGGTGGTGGTGCCCGCGGGCGACGAGGGCGTGGAGGTGACCGTCGCCGGCACGCGCGGCGAGCCCGCCGACGGCCGGGCCACCATCGCGCTCGAGGTCACCTGTGGTGGCGAGAAGGTGCTCGGCGCCCCCAAGGCCGTCGTTCGTGTCTGAGACCCGCCTGGCCGACCTGACCACCCTCCGCCTCGGCGGACCCGCGGCACACCTGGTCGAGGCCACCTCCGAGGCCGAGCTGGTCGGCACGGTGAGCGCGGCCGACGACGCCGGCCGCGACGTGCTGCTGGTGGCCGGCGGCAGCAACCTGGTCGTCGCCGACGAGGGCTTCGCCGGCACCGTCGTACGCATCGCCACCAGGGGCGTCTCCGCCGACGTCGAGGACACCACCGACCCCACCTGTGGCGGCGTCCTGGTGACGGTGGCGGCCGGGGAGGACTGGGACGCGCTGGTCGCGCGGGCCGTCGACTCCGGCTGGGTCGGCATCGAGACCCTCGCCGGCATCCCCGGCTCGGTCGGTGCCACCCCGATCCAGAACGTCGGCGCCTACGGCCAGGAGGTCGCGGAGACCGTCGCCACGGTGCGGGTCTGGGACCGGGTCGACCGCGAGGCCCGCACGGTCGCCGCCGCCGACTGCGGCTTCGGCTACCGGCACAGCCGCTTCAAGGCCGACCCGTCGCGGTACGTCGTCCTCTCCGTCACCTTCCAGCTCCGCACCGGCACCCTCGGTGCCCCCGTGCGGTACGCCGAGCTGGCCCGCACGCTGGGCGTCGAGCAGGGAGGCCGCGCGCCGCTGGCCGACGTACGCCGGGCGGTGCTGGGGCTGCGGGCGGGCAAGGGCATGGTGCTCGACCCGGCCGACCACGACACGTGGAGCGCGGGGTCGTTCTTCACCAACCCGTTCCTCGCCGCCGGGCAGGCGGCCGCCCTGCCCGAGGGGGCGCCCCGGTTCCCCCAGCCCGACGGCACGGTGAAGACGAGCGCGGCCTGGTTGATCGAGCGGGCCGGCTTCGGCAAGGGCTTCGGCCTCGACCGCCACGGCGGGCGGGTCAGCCTGTCGACCAAGCACACCCTGGCGCTGACCAACCGCGGCGGCGCCACCACCGACGACCTGCTCGGCCTGGCCCGGGAGGTCCGTGACGGCGTCGAGCAGCGGTTCGGGATCCGCCTGGTCAACGAGCCGGTGCTGGTCGGGTGCAGCCTCTAGCGGGCCGGCACCCTCACCCCGAGAACGCGATCAGCAGCCCGATCCCGACCACCGCGGCCAGCAGCCCGACGCCGAGCAGCGCGGTGCCGACCACACCGGTGACGTAACCGAGCTGTGCCTGGTCGCGACCGCGCCACTGGCCCGGCGGGGCGGCGTCGATCTCGTCACGGGCACGTTTGCCGATGAACCAGGCAGCGGGGGAGAGCACCAGCGTCAGCCCGCTGCAGAACACGATCCCGGCCAGGGCAACCAGGCCCAGCACCTGGGCGGTCTGGGCCCCGGAGTGCACCGGGGGAACCGGGTGGCCGTACGGCGGATAGCCGGGCGGGGGCGGCGGCTGCCAGCCGGGCGGCTGCCAGCCCGGCGGCTGCCACCGGGCGGCTGCCATCCGGGAGGTGGGCCCGGGTCAGGAGTGCTCATGCCTCGATCGTGGCAGGTTCGTCCGACAGCCAGTGGTCGATATCCACAAGCGCCTGCTTCAGCACGTCGGAGGGCGCCCGGGAGGCCCGGAACGACATCCGCGCCAGCTCCGCGAGCTGGGCGTCGGTGAGCTCGTGGGCGGCCCGCATGGTGGCGTACTGCCCCTCGAGCCGCGACCCGAACAGCAGCGGGTCGTCGGCACCGAGGGCCACCGTCGCACCCGCCTCGAGCAGCTGGGGCAGCGGGACCGAGGTGAGGTCGCTGTAGACGCCGAGCGCGACGTTCGAGACCGGGCACACCTCCAGGGCCACCCCCGAGGAGACCACCCGCTCGAGCAGCGCCGGGTCCTCGGTGACCCGGATGCCGTGGCCGAGGCGGTCGGCGTGCAGGTGGTCGAGGCACAGCCGGATGTTGTCCGGCCCGCGCAGCTCCCCGCCGTGCGGCGCGAGCAGCAGCCCGGCCCGCTCGGCGATCGCGAACGCCGGCGCGAACTCGGCGGTGGTCCCGCGCCGCTCGTCGTTCGAGAGCCCGAAGCCGACCACGCCGCGGCCGGCGTACTGGCCGGCCAGCCGGGCGAGCGTGCGGGCGTCGAGCGGGTGCCGGGTGCGGTTGGCCGCGATCGACCACCGCCATGCCCAGCCCGGTGCGCTCCGAGGCGTCCCGCACGCAGTCGAGGACCAGGTCGGTGAACGCGGTGATCCCGCCGAACTTCGCGGCGTACCCGCTCGGGTCGACCTGGATCTCCAGCCACCGCCCGCCGTCGCGGACGTCGTCCTCGGCGGCCTCCAGCACCAGGCGGCGTACGTCGTCCTCGGTGCGGAGCACGGAGCGCGCCACGTCGTACAGGCGCTGGAAGCGGAACCAGCCCTTCTCGTCGGCCGCCGAGAGCTGCGGGGGCCAGTCCTCGACCAGCGCGTCCGGGAGCTGTACGCCGTCGCGCGCGGCCATCTCGACCAGCGTGGCGTGCCGCATCGACCCCGTGAAGTGGAGGTGCAGGTGCGCCTTCGGCAGCGCGGTCAGGTCCCGGCGCGGCACCTCAGGCGAAGAGCTTCTGCAGCCGGGTGACGCCCTCGACGAGGTCGTCGTCGCCGAGCGCGTAGGACAGCCGCAGGTAGCCCGGGGAGCCGAACGCCTCGCCCGGCACCACCGCGACCTCCGCCTCGTCGAGGATGAACTCGGCCAGCTCGGCGGAGCTGGTGATCGTGCGGCCGCCGTGCTCCTTGCCGAGCAGGCCCTTGACCGACGGGTAGGCGTAGAACGCGCCGAGCGGGGTCGGGCAGACCACGCCGTCGATCTCGTTGAGCATCGCGACGATGGTCTTGCGGCGCCGGTCGAAGGCCGTCCGCATCTCGTCGACCGCGGTGAGGTCGCCCGAGACCGCGGCCAGGGCGGCGCGCTGCGCCACGTTGGAGACGTTGGAGGTGGCGTGCGACTGCAGGTTGGTGGCCGCCTTGACCAGGTCGGCGGGGCCGATCATCCAGCCCACCCGCCAGCCGGTCATCGCGTAGGTCTTGGCGACCCCGTTGACGACCACGGTGTGGTCCGCGAGGAACGGGCAGAGCACCGGCAGGGAGCCGGTCTCCACGCCGTCGTAGACCAGGTGCTCGTAGATCTCGTCGGTCAGCACCCACAGGCCGTGGTCCTCGACCCACTGGCCGATCGCCCGGATCTCGTCGGCGGTGTAGACGGCGCCGGTCGGGTTGGAGGGCGAGACGAACAGCAGCACCTTGGTCCGCTCGGTGCGGGCCGCCTCGAGCTGCTCGACGGTGACCTTGTAGTCCTGGGTCTCGTCGGCCAGCACGTCGACGGTGACGCCGCCGGCGAGCTGGATGGCCTCGGGGTACGTCGTCCAGTACGGCGCGGGGACGATCACCTCGTCGCCCGGGTCGAGCATGGTGGCGAAGGCGGCGTAGATCGCCTGCTTGCCGCCGTTGGTCACCAGCACCTGGTTCGGCTCGACGGTCAGGCCGCTGTCGCGCTGCGTCTTCGCGGCGATCGCCTTCTTGAGCTCGGGGAGCCCGCCGGCCGGGGTGTAGCGGTGGTTCTTCGGGTCGCGGCAGGCGTCGACCGCGGCCTCGACGATGTAGTCCGGCGTCGGGAAGTCCGGCTCGCCGGCGCCGAAGCCGATCACCGGACGGCCCTCGGCCTTGAGCGCCTTGGCCTTCGCATCGACCTTGAGGGTCGCGGACTCGGCGATGGCGCCGATCCGGTGGGAGACTCGGCGGGAGCGGGGCGGCGTGCTGGGAGTCATGCCGTCATCGTAGTGCCGGGGCGGTTTGGACTGCCGGTTGGTTCTCGACGTAGACTGCCCGCTTGGTGGTTCTCACTGATGCTCAGTCCTGCCCTCGCATCGCTCTGCTGCGACGTGATGGTCGGCCTGACGAGGCCATCGGAGGGCACTAGCTCAACTGGCAGAGCATCGGTCTCCAAAACCGAAGGTTGGGGGTTCAAGTCCCTCGTGCCCTGCAAGACAACCGGTTCCAGCGGAAGGTGAAGAACGTGTCGGACAGCAGTTCGGTTCGGCGTTCGGGCGACAAGCGCGAGCGCACCAGCCCGGCCACGTTCTACCGCCAGGTCGTCGCAGAGCTGCGCAAGGTCGTCTGGCCCACCCAGGAGCAGCTGGTCACGTACTTCTTCGTGGTCATGGTGTTCGTGGTGGTCATGATGACGCTCGTGTCGGTGCTCGACCTGGCCCTCGGAAAGCTCGTTTTCGAGGTCTTCGGCGGCCAGTCCAAGCAGTAGCCATGGCCCCGGCCGCCCCCGGGCAGGCCGCACGGTCCACGAACAGCAGACGAGATGACGGAGCACCACGTGTCGGAGCAGTACGACGAAGCAGCAGCCCCCGAGGCTGTCGACGAGTCGCCGGTCGACGAGACCACGCTCGAGGAGACCGCGACCACGACGAGGCCCGCGGAGACCGTCGAGGACGCCACGACCGAGGCGAGCGGCGACGACGCGCTCGCGGAGCCCGCGACCACGGACGAGGCCGCCGAGGACGTCGACACCGACGAGGCCGACGCCGACACCGAGCGGGAGGACCCCCTCGAGGAGTTCCGGCGCACCCTGTGGGCCAAGCCCGGTGACTGGTACGTCGTGCACACCTACTCCGGCATGGAGAACCGGGTGAAGGCGAACCTCGAGAACCGCATCATCTCCCTCAACATGGAGGACTACATCCACGAGATCGTGGTCCCCATCGAGGAGGTCGCGGAGATCAAGAACGGCCAGCGCAAGCTGGTCAAGCGCACCGTCCTCCCCGGCTACGTCCTGGTCCGCATGGACCTCACCGACGAGTCCTGGGCCGCGGTCCGCCACACCCCGTCCGTCACCGGCTTCGTCGGCCACAGCCACCAGCCGGTGCCGCTGAGCATGTCCGAGGTCGAGGACATGCTGGCCCCCGCCGTGGTCGCGGCCGCCGAGGCCGAGGCGGTCGCCGCCGGTGCCCCGGCCTCCTCCGGCGCCGGCGCCACCAAGAAGCCCGTCGAGGTCGCCGACTTCGACGTGGCCGACTCGGTGATGGTCGTCGACGGTCCGTTCGCCACGCTCCACGCCACGATCACCGAGATCAACGCGGAGTCCCAGAGGGTCAAGGCCCTCGTCGAGATCTTCGGCCGGGAGACCCCGGTCGAGCTGAGCTTCAGCCAGATCCAGAAGGTCTGAGGAGCAGCACAGCAACACACAGGTGGCAGAGCGAGGGTCGGCGTACCGGCCTCGAGCTCGTCAAGACCACGAAACCATTAGGACAGAAGGACCCGAACACAATGCCTCCCAAGAAGAAGATCGCTGCGCTGGTCAAGGTGCAGCTGCAGGCTGGCGCCGCGACTCCGGCTCCGCCGGTGGGTACCGCCCTCGGTCCCCACGGCGTGAACATCATGGAGTTCTGCAAGGCCTACAACGCGCAGACCGAGTCGATGCGCGGGAACGTCATCCCCGTCGAGATCACCATCTTCGAGGACCGCTCGTTCACGTTCATCACGAAGACCCCGCCGGCCGCGGAGCTGATCAAGAAGGCCGCCGGCCTCTCCAAGGGCTCGTCCGTCCCGCACAAGGACAAGGTCGGCAAGCTGACCAAGGACCAGGTCCGCGAGATCGCCACGACCAAGCTCCCCGACCTCAACGCCAACGACATCGACGCGGCGATGAAGATCGTCGAGGGCACCGCCCGCTCGATGGGCGTCACCACGGACTGACCGGCGTACGCCGCTCAACCCCGTACCGCAACGACAGCACCTGTGGCAGAGCCGCGCTGGCTCACCTAGACCACACCTGGAAGAGAAGAGAACCAGACATGCAGCGCAGCAAGACCTACCGCGCGGCGGCCGAGCAGTTCGACAAGGACGAGCTCCACGCCCCGCTGACCGCGATCAAGATCGCCAAGGGCACCAGCAAGAAGAAGTTCGACGAGACCGTCGACGTCGTCATGCGCCTCGGTGTCGACCCCCGCAAGGCCGACCAGATGGTGCGCGGCACCGTCAACCTCCCGCACGGCACCGGCAAGACCTCCCGGGTCCTGGTCTTCGCCAACGCCGAGAAGGCCGACGCCGCCCGTGAGGCCGGCGCCGACATCGTCGGTGGCGACGAGCTCATCGACAAGGTGGCCGGCGGCTGGACCGACTTCGACGCCGTGGTCGCGACCCCGGACATGATGGGCAAGGTCGGTCGCCTCGGCCGCGTGCTCGGCCCCCGTGGCCTCATGCCGAACCCGAAGACCGGCACCGTCACCCCCGACGTGGCCAAGGCCGTCACCGACATCAAGGGCGGCAAGATCGAGTTCCGCGTCGACCGGCACGCCAACCTGCACTTCATCATCGGGAAGGCCTCGTTCTCCGAGGTCGCGCTGGCCGAGAACTACGCGGCCGCCCTCGAGGAGGTGCTGCGGCTCAAGCCGTCGAGCTCCAAGGGCCGCTACATCAAGAAGGTCACCGTCTCCACGACCATGGGCCCCGGCGTCCAGGTCGACCCGAACCGCACCCGCAACGTGACGGTCGAGGACGAGGCGACAGGCCTGATCGCGCCACGCCTGACAGGCAGTACGACGAGACCGGCGGCCCGGCGAGAAGGAGACTTCTCGCCGGGCCGCCGGCATGTCGTCGTACGTGTCCGGAGCGGGTCAGTCGACGAAGAGGCGCTCGTCGACCAGCTGCTCGCCGACCATGCCGCCGACCTGGTCGAAGCGGCTGTGGTCGAAGCGGGTCCGGAACTCCATGTCGACCTTGTCCACGCCGGAGCGGTTCTTCTCGATGCTCAGCACCGCCCACGACTTGAAGCGCTCGGCGCTGCCGAGGTCGTAGACCAGGTGGTGGCGGGCCACCACGTCGAACTTGTTGTTGAGGATGAGCACCGCGTCGGCCTCGTAGGCCAGCGCCGAGGAGCCGCGCAGGTGCGAGGCGCGCATCCGGCGGCCCGCGGAGATGCCCTGCTTGTCGCCCGCGGCGACGGCGAGGACCGGGATGTCGAGGTCGAGGGCCATGTCCTTGAGTCCCTCGACGACGATCGTGATCCGCTCGTCCTCCAGGGGCGGTCCGCCCGGGACCGGCACCTTCTGCAGGTAGTCCACGACCACCAGCGGCAGCTGGCCGCTGGACTGGCCGATCTCCTCGACCGCCTCGCGGATCGTGTCGATGGTCGTGGACCGGCCGCTGGAGCGGTGGAGGTGGAACCGGTCGGAGTACTCCAGGACCCGGGAGACCGCCTCGGCGCCGCCCCGCTTGTCCGAGAGCCGGTCGGAGACGCTGCCGCCGCGATGGTCGCCGGACTCGAAGGCCGAGCGGATGCGCCGCAGGTCGGGGGCGTCGAACCCGCCCACCTCGCCGGCCTCGAGCGCGACGAGGCGCTCGAGGAGGGACTGCGGGTCGTGCTCGAAGCAGAAGTAGGCCACCGGTCGTCCGGCGGCGGCCACGTTGCGGCCGACCTGGAGTGCCCAGGTGGTCTTGCCGAGGCCCTGGGGCCCGGCGATCAGGATGAGCTCACCGGCGCGGAAGCCCCCCATGAGGTGGTGGTCGAGCGGGTCGAAACCGGTCGGCCAGATGCGCGGGGGAGCGTGCGAGTCGCCACGGAGGCGGTTCTCGGCGCGGTGGAGTACGTCGCTCAGCGACTGCAGCTGGAGGTCCACGCATCCATGGCAGCAGAGCGCGGCCCCTTGTGTAGTGCGAATCGCCGTATATCGTCCATCTGGGTCACCACGCCTGCCCGACCGGCTGCCCTCCAATTTGGCGCCCGCACGGGCGGGCCCTAGACTCCTCGATGAAACCAGAGACCGCCGGTTGTCGCGCTGCCCAGCAGCACGACCGAAGGTTCCGCGAAGTTGCGGACGGCCTGCGCAGGTGACAGAGCTCCGATCGTCATGATCGTCCACGCCCTGGCCCTGCGCCGGGGCGTTCGTCATTTCGCGGGACGTGCCGCGGTGGTCTCGACTGACGAAAGAAGGAGACCCATGGCGCGGCCAGACAAGGCAGCAGCCGTCGCGGAGGTCGTTGACTCGTTCAACGGTTCCGCGGGTGCTGTGCTGACCGAGTACCGCGGTCTCACCGTGAAGCAGCTGCAGGACCTGCGGCGCTCCCTCGGCGAGAACGCCAACTACGCCGTGGTCAAGAACACGCTCGCCCAGATCGCGGCCAAGGAGGTGGGCATCGACGGGTTCGATGACCTCCTCACCGGCCCGACCGCCATCGCCTTCATCAACGGCGACGTGGTCGAAGCGGCCAAGGGTCTGCGTGACTTTGCCAAGGCGAACCCCGCCCTTGTCATCAAGGGTGGCGTCCTCGACGGCGGGCTCCTCGACGCGGCGGAGGTGGCCAAGCTGGCCGACCTCGAGTCGCGTGAGGTGCTCATGGGCAAGCTGGCCGGCGCGATGCTGGCCTCGCTGTCCCAGGCCGTCTACCTGCTCAACGCCCCGATCTCGCAGGCTGCCCGGCTCGCCGGCGCCCTGCAGGCCAAGGCCGAGCAGGACCCCTCGATCCTCGCGGGTGGTGCCGGTACGCCGGCTCCTGCCGAGGAAGCCCCGGAAGCCGCTGACGAGGCTCCCGCTGCGGAGGCCACTGCCGACGAGGCAGCCCCCGCCGCGGAGGCCGCCGACGAGGCCCCCGAAGCCTGATCCAGGCACCACCTGAAACCCGGAACCGACCCCGACCCCGGATCGGTCCACAAACGGAAGGAAACGCCATCATGGCGAAGCTCAGCACTGACGAGCTGCTCGACGCGTTCAAGGAAATGACCCTCATCGAGCTCTCCGAGTTCGTGAAGCAGTTCGAGGACACCTTCGGCGTGACCGCCGCTGCCCCGGTCGCCGTTGCCGCCGCCCCCGCGGCCGGTGGCGCCGCTGCCGGTGGCGAGGCCGCCGCCGAGCAGGACGAGTTCGACGTCGTCCTCGAGGCCGCTGGTGACAAGAAGATCAACGTCATCAAGGAGGTGCGCGCCCTCACCAGCCTCGGCCTGAAGGAGGCCAAGGAGCTGGTCGAGGCCGCCCCGAAGCCGGTCCTCGAGAAGGTCGACAAGGCTGCCGCGGAGAAGGCCAAGGAGGCCCTCGAGGGCGCCGGCGCCACGGTCTCCGTCAAGTGACCCACGCCTGACCCTGTCGCACAGGGGCGGACGAGCCATCGGCTCGTCCGCCCCTGTGTGCATTTCGGGACGGGCTGCACTCGAGACGCCCGGCGCTTCCGATCGGCGAGACGGATCGTCCCGCGAACTGGACTGGACCGGTTCTCCCCTCCATGATGTTACGCGCCAGTAGGGGGAACGGGTCAGCGGTCGTGATCTCACGGCAACTGGCCCGTAACTTATCCGCGCCCGGTCCGTTGAGGTGTGCGGGGAGCGAGGGAGACGCCTGTCACCTCGCAGTGGCATGAGCAGTCTCGAATGTCCAGGGAGAGGACACGACATGGGCGTGGAGATCCAGGTCAACGACCTCAGCAAGTCGTTCGGCAAGCAGCTGATCTGGGGTGACGTGACCCTGACCGTCCCGCCGGGCGAGATCTGCGTGATGCTCGGCCCCTCCGGCACCGGCAAGTCGGTGTTCCTCAAGACGCTGATCGGGCTGCTCAAGCCCGACAAGGGCTCGATCATCATCGAGGGCACCGACATCGCGAGCTGCTCCGAGAAGGACCTCTACGAGATCCGCAAGCTGTTCGGCGTGCTGTTCCAGGACGGCGCGATGTTCGGCTCGATGAACCTCTACGACAACGTCGCCTTCCCGCTGCGCGAGCACACGAAGAAGTCCGAGTCCGAGATCCGCGACATCGTCATGGAGAAGATGGACCTCGTCGGCCTGATCGGCGCCGAGGACAAGCTCCCCGGCGAGATCTCCGGCGGCATGCGCAAGCGCGCCGGCCTGGCCCGGGCGCTGGTGCTCGACCCCGAGATCGTGCTCTTCGACGAGCCCGACTCCGGCCTCGACCCGGTCCGCACGGCGTTCCTCAACCAGCTGATCGTCGACCTCAACGCGCAGATCGACGCGACGTTCCTCATCGTCACCCACGACATCAACACCGCGCGCACGGTGCCGGACAACATCGGGCTGCTCTACCACAAGCACCTCGCGATGTTCGGCCCGCGCGAGATGCTGCTGAGCTCCGAGGAGCCGGTGGTCCGCCAGTTCCTCAACGCCCAGCGGGTCGGCCCGATCGGCATGTCCGAGGAGAAGGACGCCGACGAGCTCGAGGCCGAGAAGGACCAGGAGCTCCCGCCGCTGCCGCCCGATCCCGCTGCAGATCGATCCCTCCAACGGGATCCCGCGCCGCAGCCAGCGCCCGCCGGGCGAGTGGTGCCGCGTGAACGGCGTGACGCCGCCTCCCGGCTCCTTCGAGTCCGAGAACGCCGACATCCGGTCGGGGGCCTGATCCGCTCCATGTCCTCCCTCACCGCATCCAGGGCGCTGGCCCCGATCGGGACTGCAGGCAAGCTCTTCGCCTTCGGTCTCGACGTCGGGCGCAACCTGTTCAAGCGCCCCTTCCAGACCCGCGAGTTCCTCCAGCAGGCGTGGTTCATCGCGTCCGTCACGATCATCCCGACGGCCCTGGTCGCCATCCCGTTCGGCGCGGTCATCGCGCTCCAGGTCGGCGGCCTGATCAAGCAGTTCGGTGCCCAGTCGTTCACCGGCTCCGCCGCCGTCCTCGCGGTGGTCCGCGAGGCCGGGCCGATCGCCACCTCGCTGCTGATCGCCGGTGCCGGCGGCTCCGCGATCGCCGCCGACCTCGGCGCCCGCAAGATCCGCGAGGAGCTCGACGCGATGATGGTGCTGGGCATCGACCCGATCCAGCGCCTCGTCGTCCCGCGGGTGCTGGCCTGCATGCTGGTCTCGTTCTTCCTCAACGGCCTCGTCTCGGTCGTGGGCGTCACCGGCGGCTACGTCTTCAACGTCGTCCTCCAGGACGGCACACCAGGTGCCTACCTCGCGAGCTTCACCGCGCTCGCCCAGCTGCCCGACCTCTGGCAGGGCATGGCCAAGGCCCTGGTCTTCGGCCTGATCGCCGCGATCGTCGCCTGCTACAAGGGGATGAACGCCGCCGGCGGCCCGAAGGGCGTCGGCGATGCGGTGAACGAGTCCGTCGTCATCACCTTCATGCTCCTGTTCGTCGTCAACTTCGTGATGAGCGCGATCTACTTCCAGCTCGTCCCGCCGAAGACGGGTTAGCGCCATGGCCAACGTGTTCAGAACCGCTGCCGCGCGCCCCGGGCGCTTCCTCGACAAGCTCGGCGAGGAGCTCGCGTTCTACCTGCGCGCGCTCGCGTGGACCCCGCGCACCATCCGCCGCTACAAGAAGGAGATCCTCCGCATCCTCGCGGAGGTCACCCTCGGCTCGGGGCGCTGGCCGTCATCGGCGGCACCGTCGGCGTCATCACCGCCATGTGCTTCTTCACCGGCACCGAGGTGGGCCTCCAGGGGTACGCCGCGCTCAACCAGCTCGGCACCGCCGCCTTCTCCGGCTTCGTCTCGGCGTACTTCAACACCCGTGAGATCGCACCGCTGGTCGCCGGCATCGCGCTGGCGGCGACGGTCGGCTGCGGCTTCACCGCCCAGCTCGGCGCCATGCGGATCTCCGAGGAGATCGACGCCCTCGAGGTGATGGCGATCCCGTCGCTGCCGTTCCTGGTCACCACCCGGATCATCGGCGGGCTGATCGCGATCGTCCCGCTGTACGTCGTCGGGCTGCTGTCGTCGTACTTCGCGACCCGGCTGACCGTCACCCAGTTCTTCGGGCAGAGCACCGGCACCTACGACCACTACTTCACCCAGTTCCTGCCGCCGGGCGACGTGCTGTGGTCCTTCGGCAAGGTGCTGGTCTTCGCGGTCGCGGTGATCCTCATCCACTGCTACCACGGCTACACCGCGAGCGGCGGTCCCGCCGGCGTGGGCGTCGCGGTCGGCCGGGCCGTGCGGACCTCGATCGTGGCGATCAACGTGATCGACCTGTTCCTGTCCATGGCCATCTGGGGCACCACCACCACCGTCCGGCTGGCGGGGTGATCAGGGGATGAGAGTGCTGCGCAACACGAAGCTGATCGGGCTGGTCTTCATCGCCCTGATCGTCACCGGTGTCTGGTTCACCTTCGCGATCTTCACCAAGAAGTTCGCCGACTACGACGAGGTCTCGCTGGAGACCTCCAACGTGGGCCTCCAGCTGCCCGCCCGCGCCGACGTGAAGCTGCGCGGCGTCCAGGTGGGCGAGGTGCTCGCGATGAGCTCCAGCGGGGACGGCGCCGAGCTGAAGCTCGGGCTCTACCCGAGCCAGGTCGGCACGATCCCGCGCAACGTCACCGCCCGGATCGAGCCCAAGACCCTGTTCGGCGAGAAGTACGTCGCGCTCCAGGTCCCCGAGCAGCCCGACGAGCGGCACATCGAGGCGGGCGACACCATCAAGCAGACGGTCGTCGCCGCCGAGGTCGAGCAGACGCTCAACGACCTCTACCCGCTGCTGCGCACGGTCCAGCCGGCCGAGCTGAACAAGACGCTCAACGCGCTGGCCACCGCCCTCGAGGGTCGCGGCGACGCGATCGGCACGAACCTCGAGACCCTCGACGGGTACCTCAAGCGGCTCAACCCGAAGCTGCCGGCGGCGATCGAGGACCTCCGGCTGCTGACGAAGACCTCCGACCTCTACACCGAGGTGTTCCCCGACATCGCCGACGACGCTGCGCAACTCCGTGACGACCGGCAACACGCTGGTCGAGCGCGAGCAGAAGCTCAACCAGCTGTTCCAGGACGTGTCCGCGTTCTCCGACACCACGCGCACCTTCCTCGACGAGAACGAGTCGAACCTCATCCGGGTCAACCAGCTCGCCGCCGCCCAGCTGCGCGTCTTCGGCAAGTACGCCCCCGAGTTCCCCTGCCTCACCAAGGGCATCGTCAACGCGGGCAAGCTGCAGGCCCAGGCGTTCCGCGGGTTCACGCTGCACATCAACCTCGAGCTGCTGCCCAACCAGCCGCGTGCCTACGGCCCCCAGGACAAGCCGCGGTTCGGCGACAAGCGCGGCCCCTACTGCGGCACGCTGCCCAGCCCGCCGTACAACCAGAAGAACATCGCCCCGTTCCCCGACAACGCGAACGACGGTGTCGACGAGCCGACCGGCAAGGGCACCAACCGCACCGGGCTGCGGCTGGGCCGAGAGCTCGGCGTACGCCGGGAGCGCGGCCGAGGCCGACTTCGTCCGCTCCATGCTCGCCGCCTCGCTGGGGCGCAACTCCTCGGAGGTGTCCGACCTGAGCGTGATGCTGTTCGCCCCCCTGGTCCGCGGGACGGAGGTGTCGCTGCGATGAGCCTCCTGGACAAGAAGACCGCGGTCGACGCCTGGAAGCTGGTCACCTTCATGGTGGTCACGACGCTGGCCACCGGCCTGCTCGTCGTGCTGATCGGCAACTTCACCTTCGGCCCGAGCAACGAGTACAAGGCGGAGTTCGTCGACGCCACCGGTGTGGTGAAGGGCGACGACATCCGGGTCGCCGGCGTCAAGGTCGGCACGGTCAAGGGCGTCGAGATCAAGGACCGCTCCCGGGCCCTGGTGACGTTCTCGGTGGACAAGGAGGCCGAGGTCACCACGGCGACCCACGCCCAGATCCGCTACCGCAACCTCGTCGGGCAGCGCTACATCTCGCTGAGCCAGCAGGGGAGCGACGAGGGCGTCGCGGCTGCCCGCGGGCACCACCATCCCGGTGTCCCGCACCGCACCCGCCCTCGACCTCACCGTGCTGTTCAACGGCTTCAAGCCGCTGTTCAAGGCGCTGTCGCCGCAGGACGTCAACAAGCTCTCCTACGAGATCATCCAGGTCTTCCAGGGCGAGGGCGGCACCCTCGAGGGGCTGCTCGGGCACACCGCCTCGGTCACCCAGACGCTGGCCTCGCGCGACCAGGTCATCGGCGAGCTCATCGACAACCTCAACGAGACGCTGGTGACCATCGGCGACCGCGACAAGCAGTTCTCCGCCCTGGTCGTGAACCTCAAGAACCTCGTCAGCGGGCTGGCCAAGGACAAGGACGCCCTGCTCGGCTCGCTGGACTCGATCTCGAACCTCTCGGTCGAGACCGCCGACCTGGTCCGCGGGATCCGGCCGCCGCTGGTCAACGACGTCAAGCAGCTCAAGAACGTCACCCGCAACATCGTCCGGCAGAAGCCCGAGCTCGACCGGACCCTGCAGGTGCTGCCGATCAAGCTGGAGAAGGTCGGCCGGACCGCGATCTACGGCTCGTGGTTCAACTTCTACCTCTGCCAGTTCACCGGACGGGTCGTCGTGGCCGGCAAGCCGCTCCCGGTGGACTACCAGACCAACTCGGACAGGTGTTCGCTGCCGTGAGTACTCCCTTCCGCGAGAAGAACCCCGTGATCATCGGGGCGGTGAGCCTTGCCGTCATCGCGGCGCTGATCCTCGCCGCCTTCCGGGCCGACGACCTGCCCCTGATCGGCGGTGGCGACACCTACTACGCCGCGTTCAGCGAGGCCGGCGGGCTCAAGGCCAACGACGAGGTGCGGGTCGCCGGCGTCCGGGTCGGCAAGGTCGACGCCGTGGAGCTCGACGGCGACCACGTCAAGGTCACCTTCAAGGTCCAGCGCGGCGTCGACTTCGGCAAGGACTCACGGGCCGCGATCAAGGTGAAGACGCTGCTCGGCGCCATGTTCCTCTCGCTCGAGCCGGCCGGCGGCGGCCAGCTCGAGGAGGGCACCACCATCCCGGTGAGCCGCACGACCTCGCCGTACGACGTGGTCGAGGCGTTCTCCGGGCTGGCCGAGACCTCGGAGAAGATCGACACCGACCAGCTCGCGACCTCGCTGAACACCCTGCGCGACCTCACCGAGAACACCCCGGAGGAGTTCCGGGGGGCGCTCAAGGGCGTCTCGGCGCTCTCGCGAAACCTCGCCTCGCGCGACGAGCAGATCAACACCCTGCTCACCAACCTGCGAGAAGGTGTCCGGCGTGCTGGGCGACCGCTCCGACGACATCGTCCAGCTGATGAAGGACTCCGACGTGCTGTTCACGGCGCTGGTCGCCCGGCGCCAGGCCGTGCACCGGCTGCTGGTGTCCACGTCGACGATGTCGAAGGAGCTGACCCTGCTGGTGCGCCAGTCCCGGGCCGACCTCAAGCCCGCCCTCACCAACCTCGACACCGTGGTGGACGTGCTGATCAAGAACCAGGACAACCTCGACGAGACGCTGCGGCTGATGGCGCCGTTCTACCGGGTGTTCGCCAACACCCTCGGCAACGGCCCGTGGTTCGACACCTACATCCAGAACCTGCCGCCCCTGAAGCAGGTGGGCTGACATGACGAACCTCAGGAAGGCCGTCGTGCCGCTGGTCATCGTCGCGCTGCTCGCGGCGGCGGCGTTCACCATGTTCCGCGGCGGTGAGGACCGCAAGTACCTCACCGCGTCGTTCCCGCGCACCGTCTCGATCTACGAGGGCTCCGACGTCCGCGTGCTCGGCGTACCCGTCGGGCAGGTGGAGTCGGTCGAGCCCGCGGGCCAGGTCGTCAAGGTCAAGATGTGGTACGACGCGAAGGTCCAGGTCCCCGCGGACGCCGAGGCCGTGATCATCGCGCCGAGCGTGGTCGGCGACCGGTTCGTGCAGCTGACCCCGGTCTACGAGGGCGGCGAGAAGCTCGCCGACGGCGCGGTGCTCGACACCGACAAGACCTCGACCCCGCTGGAGCTCGACGAGGTCTACTCCTCGATCGACGACCTGACCGTCGCGGTCGGCCCCAAGGGTGCGAACAACGACGGCGCGCTGAGCGAGCTGCTCACCACCACCGCCGCCAACTTCGACGGCCAGGGCAAGAACCTCAACCGGACGATCAAGGACCTGAGCACCTTCACCAGCACCCTCGACGACAACAAGGACGAGCTCTTCGGCACCGCCGCCGAGCTCGAGCGCTTCGTCAACGCGCTGGCGAAGAACGACAAGGTGGTCCGCAACTTCAACACCTCCATCTCGTCGGTGTCGCAGATGCTGGCCGGCGAGCGCCAGGAGCTGGCCGCCGTCGCTGAAGAACCTCGGCACCGCCCTCGGCGAGGTGAAGACCTTCGTGAAGGACAACAAGAAGCTGCTGAGCACCAACATCAAGGGCCTCAACCGGGTCTCCAAGACGCTGGTCAAGCGGCGCGGTGAGCTCGACGAGATCCTCAACGTCGCGCCGCTGGCGCTCAACAACCTGGCGCTGACCTACAACCCGCAGGCCGGCACGCTCGACACCGCGGCCAACATCGGCAACCTCGGGCGCGAGATCACCAACGACCCCGCCCTGGTCCTCTGCTCGATCGTCGGCCAGACCGACCCGTCGGGTGCCTCCTGCGAGGTCATCAAGCAGATCCTGCCGCGGGCCGGCACGTTCGGCGCCGGCACGAAGGTCGACCCGACCTTCGCCCGGCTGCTGGAGGTGGCCCGATGAAGCGGCTCCGGATCGTGCTGGTGCTCGTGGTCGCGCTGCTGCTCAGCGCCTGCGACTTCTCCGTCTACAAGATGCCGCTCCCCGGCGGCGCCGACGTCGGCAAGGACCCGATGACGGTGACCGTGAAGTTCCCCGACGTCCTCGACCTGGTGCCCCAGTCGACGGTGCGGCTCAACGACGTGACCGTCGGCAAGGTCAGCGACATCTCGCTCGACGGGTACGCCGCCGAGGTCACCCTGGTCCTGCGCAAGGACGTCGACCTGCCCGACAACGCCGAGGCGGAGATCCGCCAGACCAGCCTGCTCGGCGAGAAGTTCGTCTCGCTGGCCCCGCCGGCCGAGCAACCCGAGCCCCAACCGGCTCTCCGACGGCGACACCATCGCCATGTCGTCGACCAACCGCAACCC
This sequence comes from uncultured Actinomycetota bacterium, assembly GCA_963721775.1. Taxonomy (GTDB): domain Bacteria; phylum Actinomycetota; class Actinomycetes; order Propionibacteriales; family Nocardioidaceae; genus Nocardioides. The sequence continues at coordinate 249,167 of CAVRMH010000028.1, forward strand.
GGAGGTCGAGGAGGTGCTCGGCGCGCTCAGCCTGCTGCTCAACGGCGGTGGCGTGGCTCAGCTGAAGACCATCTCGAGCGAGCTCAACAAGGCGCTCGAGGGCCGCGAGGGCAGCGCCCGGTCGGTGCTCACCCAGCTGCGCACCTTCATGACCCAGATCGACGACAACAAGGCCGACATCGTCACCGCCATCGAGTCGCTCAACAAGCTGGCCAGGACCGCGAACGCCGAGAAGCCGGCGATCACCTCGGCCCTCGACGACCTGCCCGGCGGCGCTCGACTCGCTCGACAGCCAGCGGGCCGACCTGGTCAAGATGCTCCGCGCGCTGGGCCGCCTCGGCAACGTCGGCACCCGGGTGATCCGGGCCTCGAAGACCGCCACCATCGACGCGCTCACCCAGCTCCAGCCGGTGCTGACCGGGCTGTCGAAGACCGGCGACGACTTCGTGAAGTCGTTCAACGTCTTCCTGACCTACCCGTTCGTCGACGAGGTCGTCGGGCGCGACCCCGAGGTGGCCAAGCAACCTGCACATGGGTGACTACACCAACCTGTCGATCAAGCTCGACATCAACCTCGGCAGCCCGGACAGCCCCCTGCCCGATCCCACCAAGGCCTGCATCCCGCTGGGCCAGATCCCCGACGACGGGCCGATCCCGCCGCTCAAGGACCTGTGCACCGGGGCGGCCAAGGCGATCTCGAGAGTGCCTGAAGAACCCGACGGTGGAGAACTGCCGCGGCCTGCCCGACGTCGTCGTGAAGACGGCCTGCCAGATCGCCCCGATCCCGGGCCTGTGCCCCGACGGTGGTGACGGCGGACCGCTGCCGGTCCCGAGCATCCCCGGCCTGCCGCTGGGCGGCCTCGGGCTCGGCCGCGCCGGCCCCGACGGGCTGAAGGAGAACATGACCCTGGACGGGATGATGGACACCTACGACCCGATCCTGGTCGCCCTGCTCCTCCCGGGGGTGGCCCGATGATCACGCGTCGTACCAAGGTCCAGCTGCTCGTGTTCGTGCTGATCACGCTGCTCGGGTGCACCTACGTCGGTGCGAAGTACGCCCGTCTCGACCGGGTCCTCTTCGACGACCACTACACCGTGCGGGCGCACTTCGCGGAGTCCGGCGGCATCTTCGACGGCGCCGAGGTGTCCTACCGCGGCGTCACCATCGGCCGGGTCGGCGACCTCCAGGTCACCGACGACGGCGTGGACGTCCTGCTCGACATCGACAACAAGTGGGACGACATCCCGAAGGACTCGCTCGCCGTCGTCGGCAACCGCTCCGCCGTCGGTGAGCAGTACGTCGAGCTCCAGCCGCAGACCGACGACGGGCCCGTCCCTCGGGGAGGACTCCGAGATCCCGGTGGAGAACACCCGGACCCCGCTCCCCACCGCGAAGCTGCTCGAGGACATCTCGAACACCACCGCCTCGGTCGACAAGGACGCCCTGCGGAAGGTCGTCACCGAGTTCGGCTACGCCTTCGACGGCACCGGCGATGACCTCGGCCGGCTCATCGACAGCTCGAACTCCTTCATCCAGACCGCCAACGACAACTTCGACGTCACCACGGCGCTGATCAAGGACAGCAACACCGTCCTGCACACCCAGCTCGACAGCGCCTCGGCGATCCGCAGCTTCACCAAGGACCTGGCGCTGTTCAGCGGCACCGTGGCCGGCTCGGACAAGGACCTGCGCAAGGTCATCGACTCCGGCTCGGTGACCGCCAACCAGCTGCGCACCTTCATCGAGGACAACCGGGTCGACCTGGCCTCGCTGCTCAACAACCTGGTCACCACCGGGGAGGTCGTGGTCAAGCACCTCGACGGCATCGAGCAGCTGCTCGTGCTCTACCCCTACGTCGTGGAGGGCGGCTTCACCGTGGTCGCCAAGGACCCGAACGGCGACTACGACGCCCACTTCGGCATGGTGATGACCGACCACGCGCTGTGCCACGACGGGTACGGCGGCACCGACCGGCGCCCGCCGAACGACGGTGAGAACCGGCCGATGAAGACCGGCACCCGCTGCAGCGAGCCGCCGTCGAAGTCCAACGCGCGCGGTGCCCAGAACGCCCCGCGCGTGGGCGCCAACTACCGCGCGCCCATCGCCGGTTTCTACGACGAGGCGACCGGTTCGTTCCGCTGGAACGACGGCGCCGACAGCTTGACCGCCCCGGGTAGCGTCCCTGCCCGGACCGAGGCTCGGGCCCAAGGAGAGGAGGCGTGGCAATGGTTACTACTACAGCCGATCGTCGCGACGACAGACTGACCGAACCGACCGCCGCCGAGCCCGCACCCCGGACGGCGTCGCCCCGGTTCCGACTGGCCCTGGCCGGCGTCCTGGCGCTCGCCCTGGTCGCGTCGATCGCGTGGTTCGCGGTGGCGTTCGCCCACCGACCTGCCGAGGCGACCGCCTCGCGGCAGGACACGCGTGCCACGGTCATGCTGCGGGCCAAGGAGTGGATGGGTGCCTTCGGCAGCTACACCCCCCGCGACCTGGACGACCGGAAGGTCCTGACCGCCTACCGCGAGCGGGTCCAGCCGCTGATCACCACCGGTTTCACCTGCGGTGGGGTGACCTTCGAGGAGTACGCCGCCGCGCTGGACCGCCAGGTGGCGGCCCAGAAGTTCAGCATGTCCACCTCCGTGGAGCGCGCCGGCGTGGAGAGCGTCGACGACGACTCCGCGACGGTCATCCTCTCCGGGCAGGTGTCGGGCGGCCAGGCCGGCAAGGAGCTGGCCCCGCGGGACTTCCAGATGCTCGTGGACCTCCAGAAGATCGACGGCTCCTGGCGGGTCTCCAAGTGCAACGACGTGAAGAGCAGGTTCACCTCATGAGCGCCAGCTGGTACGACGTCCTCGGCGTCGACGAGGACGCCACGACCGAGCAGATCAAGGCCGCGTGGAGGGACTCCATCGCCGACCTCTCCCCGGGCGACCGCAAGTTCCGGGTGTGCAACGAGGCGGCCGAGGTGCTCCTCGACGCCGACCGCCGGGCGGCGTACGACGCCGAGATCGGCGTGGCGAGACACGGGGCCCGAGCCGGTTACGGACGTGGGGTCCGAGCAGGTGGCCACCCACGACGCGAGCGCCGAGCCCGGGCGGAAGCCGGTTGCCGGCGGGAGCCGGGCGGACCCTCCCGCACGTGCCCGGCTGGCTGCTGGCCGCGCTGGCCCTGGCGCTGGTCCTGGTGGCCGGGAGCGCGACGTACGTCCAGGCCAGCGGCGACGACGGCGCCCGGGTGGAGGACGCCGCCTCCGAGGCGACGTCGGCGGCGAAGGCCTCGGTGCCGCTGGTCTTCACCTACGACTACCGCTTCCCCGACCGTGACCGCGACCGTGCGCTGCAGGTGCTCACCGGCGACCTCAAGAGCCAGTACTCCGAGCTCTGGGAGAAGGCCATCGGCCCGAACCTGGAGAAGTCGAAGGGCTACGCGAAGACCACCTCGGCCACCGCCGGCGTGGCCTGCGTGTCCGACGACGGCGAGCGGGTCGGCGTCCTCGTCGTCCTCGACAGCGAGGCCGGCAACGTGAAGCAGACCCAGAAGCTCACCCTCTCGTTCACCGCCACGATGGTGCAGAAGGGCGGCGACTGGCTGATCGAGAAGATCGACGGCTGGGACCCGCGCGAGCTCACCGCGGGGAAGTCCGGGTCAGCCTCGGCCAGCCCGACGGACGACCCGAGCGCCTCCCCGGACGGCCAGGACGACGCCTCGGAGGACTCCGACTGCGCGGCCGGGTGAGCGCTCCGCGGGGCACCAACCACGCGGATGTGCTTGACCTCGACCACCTCGGGGGTCATGATCGACGCCAGCGACTGACCGCGTAGTCTGAAATCTCAGCCGCGTGTTTGTGCTGCGCCGTGGTTTGCGTTACGCTTCCTCTTTGCGCCTGCCCTCAAATGCTTCCTGCCTGTCCGGTGGCCGGGTTAGTGGTCGGTCGGCGCCATCTCCAGAGCGAACCTGTAGAAGGACACACTCTTGGCCGCGCGCAGCACCACTGGTAACCCCCGCCGCATCTCCTTCGCAAAGATCACCGAACCCCTTGAGGTTCCCCAGCTCCTGGCTCTCCAGACCGACAGCTTCGACTGGCTCGTCGGCAACGAGAAGTGGCAGGACGTCGTCCAGCGTCGTATCGACGCCGGCGAGGACGTCTCCACGAAGTCGGGCCTGACGGAGATCTTCGAAGAGATCTCTCCGATCGAGGACTTCTCGGAGACGATGTCGCTCTCGTTCGAGAACCCCCTCTTCTACGACCCGAAGTACACCGTGGAGGAGTGCAAGGAGAAGGACTTCACCTACTCCGCGCCCCTCTACGTCTCCGCCGAGTTCACCAACAACGACACCGGCGAGATCAAGGGTCAGACGGTCTTCATGGGCGAGTTCCCGCTGATGACCGACAAGGGCACCTTCATCATCAACGGCACCGAGCGCGTCGTCGTCTCGCAGCTGGTCCGGTCCCCGGGCGTCTACTTCGAGCGTGCCGCGGACAAGACCTCCGACAAGGACATCTTCACCGCGAAGATCATCCCGTCGCGCGGCGCCTGGCTCGAGTTCGAGATCGACAAGCGCGACATGGTCGGCGTACGCCTCGACCGCAAGCGCAAGCAGAACGTCACCGTCCTCCTCAAGGCCCTGCAGGCCGTCGCCGAGATCACCGGCGAGGAGTACGACTACGAGGCCACCATGGCCGAGCTGTCGCAGTACGAGTCGATCCAGCTCACCCTCGAGAAGGACAACACGGAGACCGAGCAGGACGCCCTGCTCGACATCTACCGCAAGCTCCGCCCGGGCGAGCCGCCGACGCGTGAGGCCGCGCAGACGCTGCTGAACAACTACTACTTCAACCCGAAGCGCTACGACCTGGCCAAGGTCGGTCGCTACAAGATCAACAAGAAGCTCGGGCTGCACGAGGCGTTCGACCACCAGACGCTGACCATCGCCGACATCGTCGCCGCGATCCGCTACATCGTTCGCCTGCACAACGGCGACGAGAAGCTGGTCGACCCCAGCGGCGAGGTCGTCATCGACGCCGACGGCAAGGAGATGGAGGTCCGCCCGGACGACATCGACCACTTCGGCAACCGCCGCATGCGGACCGTGGGCGAGCTGATCCAGAACCAGCTCCGCACGGGTCTCGCGCGCATGGAGCGGGTCGTCCGCGAGCGGATGACCACCCAGGACGTCGAGGCCATCACGCCGCAGTCGCTGATCAACATCCGCCCCGTGGTCGCGGCGCTGAAGGAGTTCTTCGGCACCTCGCAGCTCTCGCAGTTCATGGACCAGACCAACCCGATCGCCGGCCTGACGCACAAGCGTCGCCTCTCGGCGCTCGGCCCCGGTGGTCTGTCCCGCGACCGCGCCGGCATGGAGGTCCGTGACGTCCACCCGTCGCACTACGGCCGCATGTGCCCGATCGAGACGCCGGAAGGCCCGAACATCGGCCTGATCGGCTCGCTCGCGTCGTACGGCCGGATCAACCCGTTCGGGTTCGTCGAGACGCCGTACCGCAAGGTCGAGAACGGCAAGGTCACCGACCGGGTCGACTACCTCACCGCCGACGACGAGGACAAGTACGTCATCGCCCAGGCGAACGCCCCCCTCGACAAGAACAACAAGTTCGTCGAGGAGCGGGTGCTGGTCCGCCAGCGCCACGGTGAGGTCTCCGAGATCCTGGCCGACGAGGTCGACTACATGGACGTCTCGCCGCGCCAGATGGTGTCGGTCGCGACCGCCCTGATCCCGTTCCTCGAGCACGACGACGCCAACCGCGCCCTCATGGGCGCGAACATGCAGCGCCAGGCCGTGCCGCTCATCAAGAGCGACTCCCCGCTGGTCGGCACCGGCATGGAGTTCCGTGCCGCGGTCGACGCCGGTGACGTCGTCGTCGCGACCAAGGCCGGCGTCGTCAAGGAGGTGTCCGCCGACATCGTCGAGGTGATGAACGACGACGGCACCTACTCCTCCTACCGGATGGCGAAGTTCCGCCGCTCCAACCAGGGCACCTGCATCAACCAGCGTCCGCTGGTCGCCGAGGGTGACCGGGTCGAGCAGGGCTCGCCGATCGCCGACGGTCCGTGCACCGACGACGCCGAGATGGCGCTGGGCACCAACCTCCTCGTGGCGTTCATGCCGTGGCAGGGCCACAACTACGAGGACGCCATCATCCTGAGCCAGCGCCTGGTCCAGGAGGACATCCTCACCTCGATCCACATCGAGGAGCACGAGGTCGACGCCCGCGACACCAAGCTCGGCCCCGAGGAGATCACCCGGGACATCCCGAACGTCTCCGAGGAGATGCTGGCCGACCTCGACGAGCGCGGCATCATCCGCATCGGCGCCGAGGTCACCACCGGTGACATCCTCGTCGGCAAGGTCACCCCCAAGGGCGAGACCGAGCTGACCCCCGAGGAGCGCCTGCTCCGCGCGATCTTCGGCGAGAAGGCGCGCGAGGTGCGCGACACCTCGATGAAGGTGCCGCACGGTGAGTCCGGCACGGTCATCGGCGTCCGCGTGTTCGACCGCGAGGACGGCGACGAGCTGCCCCCGGGCGTCAACCAGCTGGTGCGCGTGTACGTCGCCCAGAAGCGCAAGATCTCCGTCGGCGACAAGCTCGCCGGACGCCACGGCAACAAGGGCGTCATCGCGAAGATCCTGCCGATCGAGGACATGCCGTTCATGGAGGACGGCACCCCGGTCGACGTCGTGCTCAACCCGCTCGGCGTGCCGCGACGGATGAACATCGGCCAGATCCTCGAGCTGCACCTCGGCTGGCTGGCCAAGCAGGGCTGGGACCTCAACCTCCACGAGGACAAGAAGGACGCCGACTGGAAGCAGCGGCTGATCTCGATCCACGCGGACAAGGCCGACCCGGACACCAAGGTCGCCACCCCGGTGTTCGACGGTGCCCGCGAGGACGAGATCACCGGTCTGCTCGGGTCGACGCACCCCAACCGCGACGGCGTCCGCATGATCGGCGACAACGGCAAGGCGGACCTGTTCGACGGTCGCTCCGGCGAGCCGTTCCCGGACCCGGTCTCGGTCGGCTACATGTACATCCTGAAGCTGCACCACCTCGTCGACGACAAGATCCACGCGCGCTCGACCGGCCCCTACTCGATGATCACGCAGCAGCCCCTGGGCGGTAAGGCCCAGTTCGGCGGCCAGCGGTTCGGCGAGATGGAGGTCTGGGCGATGGAGGCGTACGGCGCCGCCTACGCCCTGCAGGAGCTGCTGACGATCAAGTCGGACGACGTGCCCGGTCGCGTCAAGGTCTACGAGGCCATCGTCAAGGGCGAGAACATCCCCGACTCGGGCATCCCCGAGTCGTTCAAGGTGCTCGTCAAGGAGATGCAGTCGCTGTGCCTCAACGTGGAGGTGCTGTCCCAGGACGGCTCCACCATCGAGATGCGCGACGCGGAGGAGGACGTCTTCCGCGCCGCCGAGGAGCTCGGCATCGACCTCTCCCGCCGCGAGCCCAGCAGCGTCGAAGAAGTCTGACCGTCCGTGGCGGTACGCCCTCGCGGCGTACCGCCCGGAAGCTCAGTCCACAGCCTTGATTCACGAGAACTAACCGAAGGACAACAGCCACCGTGCTCGATGTGAACTTCTTCGACCAGCTTCAGATCGGCCTGGCCACCGCGGACGACATCCGTACGTGGAGCCACGGCGAGGTCAAGAAGCCGGAAACCATCAACTACCGCACGCTCAAGCCCGAGCGTGACGGCCTCTTCTGCGAGAAGATCTTCGGTCCCACCCGGGACTGGGAGTGCTACTGCGGCAAGTACAAGCGCGTGCGCTTCAAGGGCATCATCTGCGAGCGCTGCGGCGTCGAGGTGACCCGCTCCAAGGTCCGGCGCGAGCGCATGGGCCACATCGAGCTGGCCGCCCCGGTCACCCACATCTGGTACTTCAAGGGTGTCCCGTCGCGCCTGGGCTACCTGCTCGACCTCGCCCCGAAGGACCTCGAGAAGGTCATCTACTTCGCGGCGTACATGATCACCGCCGTCGACGAGGACGCGCGTCACCGCGACCTGTCCTCGCTCGAGGGCAAGGTCGACCTGGAGCGCAAGCGCCTCGAGGGCCGGCGCGACACCTCCATCGAGGACCGCGCGAAGAAGCTCGAGGAGGACCTGGCCACGCTCGAGGCCGAGGGTGCCAAGTCCGACCAGAAGCGCAAGGTCAAGGACGGCGCCGAGCGGGAGATGAAGCAGCTGCGTGACCGTGCGCAGCGCGAGCTCGACCGCCTCGAGGAGGTCTGGTCGACCTTCAAGAGCCTCAAGGTCCAGGACCTCATGGGCGACGAGCTGCTCTACCGCGAGATGAAGAACTGGTTCGGCAAGTACTTCGAGGGCCACATGGGCGCCACGGCGATCCAGAAGCGCCTCGAGACGTTCGACATCGCCGCCGAGGTCGAGTCGCTGCGCGAGACCATCGCCACCGGCAAGGGCCAGCGCAAGGTCCGCGCGCTCAAGCGCCTCAAGGTGGTCGACGCGTTCCGCAAGACCAACAACAGCCCGCTGGGCATGGTCCTCGACGCCGTCCCGGTGATCCCGCCGGACCTGCGCCCGATGGTGCAGCTCGACGGTGGCCGCTTCGCGACCTCCGACCTGAACGACCTCTACCGCCGCGTGATCAACCGGAACAACCGGCTCAAGCGCCTGCTCGACCTCGGTGCCCCGGAGATCATCGTCAACAACGAGAAGCGGATGCTGCAGGAGGCCGTCGACTCGCTGTTCGACAACGGCCGTCGTGGCCGTCCGGTCACCGGCCCGGGCAACCGGCCGCTGAAGTCCCTGTCCGACATGCTCAAGGGCAAGCAGGGTCGCTTCCGTCAGAACCTCCTCGGCAAGCGCGTGGACTACTCGGGCCGTTCGGTCATCGTGTCGGGTCCGCAGCTGAAGCTGCACCAGTGCGGTCTGCCCAAGCAGATGGCGCTCGAGCTCTTCAAGCCGTTCGTGATGAAGCGCCTCGTCGACCTGTCGCACGCGCAGAACATCAAGTCCGCCAAGCGGATGGTCGAGCGCGCCCGCCCGGTCGTGTGGGACGTCCTCGAAGAGGTCATCACCGAGCACCCGGTGCTGCTCAACCGCGCACCCACGCTGCACCGTCTCGGCATCCAGGCCTTCGAGCCCCAGCTGATCGAGGGCAAGGCCATCCAGATCCACCCGCTCGTCTGCGGCGCGTTCAACGCCGACTTCGACGGTGACCAGATGGCGGTGCACCTGCCGCTGTCCGCCGAGGCCCAGGCCGAGGCGCGGATCCTGATGCTGTCGACGAACAACATCCTCAAGCCGTCCGACGGCCGTCCCGTGACCATGCCGTCGCAGGACATGATCATCGGCCTGTTCTTCCTCACCACCGACCGTGAGGGCGAGCCGGGCGAAGGCCGCGCGTTCTCCTCGCCGGCCGAGGCGATCATGGCCTTCGACCGGGGCGAGATCTCGCTGCAGAGCAAGATCACGCTGCGGGTCACCGGCAAGGTCCCGTCCGAGGGCACCGAGCCCGAGGGCTGGGAGGAGGGCGACGCCCTGCGGCTCGAGACCACGCTGGGCCGCGCGATCTTCAACGACGCGCTGCCGGCGAACTACCCGTACGTCAACTACGAGGTGGGCAAGAAGCAGCTCGGCACGATCGTCAACAACCTCGCCGAGCGCTACACCAAGGTCGAGGTCGCCGCGTCGCTGGACGCCCTCAAGGACACCGGCTTCCACTGGGCGACCCGCTCCGGTGTGACCGTGTCGATCGAGGACGTCGTCACGCCGGGCCAGAAGGGCGCCATCCTCAAGGGTTACGAGGAGCAGGCCGCGAAGGTCCAGCAGCAGTTCGAGCGCGGTCTGGTCACCGACGACGAGCGTCGCCAGGAGCTCATCGAGATCTGGACCCAGGCGTCCAACGAGGTCGCGAAGGCCATGGAGGCCAACTTCGACCGCACCAACCCGATCTACATGATGGTCGACTCGGGCGCCTCCGGAAACATGATGCAGATCCGTCAGGTGGCGGCCATGCGTGGTCTGGTGGCGAACCCGAAGGGCGACATCATCCCGCGGCCGATCAAGGCGAACTTCCGTGAGGGCCTGTCGGTGCTGGAGTACTTCATCTCCACGCACGGTGCCCGCAAGGGTCTCGCCGACACCGCGCTCCGCACGGCCGACTCGGGCTACCTGACCCGTCGTCTGGTCGACGTGTCGCAGGACGTCATCATCCGTGAGGACGACTGTGGCACCGAGCGTGGCCTGCCCAAGGTCATCGGCGAGCGTCGCGAGGACGGCACCGTCGTCAAGCACGACAACGCCGAGACCGCGGCGTACGCCCGGTCCGCGGCCACCGAGGTCACCCACCCGGAGACGGGCGAGGTGCTGGCGACCGCCGGCGAGGACCTCGGCGACGTCAAGATCGCCGAGCTCGTCGCGGCCGGCATCACCGAGGTGAAGGTCCGCTCCGTGCTGACCTGCGACGCCCGCACCGGCACCTGCGCCAAGTGCTACGGCCGCTCGCTGGCCACCGGCAAGCTGGTCGACATCGGTGAGGCGGTCGGCATCATCGCCGCGCAGTCCATCGGTGAGCCCGGCACGCAGCTGACGATGCGTACCTTCCACACCGGTGGTGTGGCCTCCGCGGACGACATCACGCAGGGTCTGCCCCGTGTGGTCGAGCTCTTCGAGGCCCGCTCGCCCAAGGGCCTGGCGCCGATCTCCGAGGTCGCCGGTCGCGTCGAGATCGAGGAGGGTGACAAGGCCCGCAAGATCCTGGTCACCCCCGACGACGGCTCCGACGTCAAGGAGTACCCGGTCAGCCGGCGCTCGCGCCTCATGGTCGCCGACGGCGACCACGTCGAGGTGGGCGACAAGTTCACGCAGGGCACGGAGGACCCCAAGGAGGTCCTGCGCATCCTGGGTGTCCGTCGCGCCCAGCAGCACCTGGTCGACGAGGTGCAGAACGTGTACCGCAGCCAGGGTGTGTCGATCCACGACAAGCACATCGAGATCATCGTGCGCCAGATGCTCCGTCGCGTGACGGTCATCGAGTCCGGTGACACCAACCTGCTGCCGTCCGACCTGGTCGACCGCGTCCTGTTCGAGGAGGCGAACCGTCGCGTTCTCTCCGAGGGCGGGAAGCCGGCCTCGGGTCGCCCGGAGCTGATGGGTATCACCAAGGCGTCGCTGGCGACCGAGTCGTGGCTCTCGGCGGCCTCCTTCCAGGAGACCACCCGGGTGCTCACCGACGCCGCCATCCACGGCCGCAGCGACTCGCTGCTCGGTCTGAAGGAGAACGTGATCATCGGCAAGCTGATCCCGGCGGGCACCGGCCTCGAGCGGTACCGCAACATCCGGGTGGAGCCCACCGAGGAGGCCCGCGCCGCGGCGTACTCCGTCACGGGTTACGACTCCTACGACTACGACTTCGGCAACGCAGGTGGCCAGGCCGTGGCGCTGGACGACTTCGACTTCGGGTCGTACCAGAACTGATCCGCACAGCTGATCGCCAGTTCCTGATCGGACGAACGAAGGGCCCCTGCCGCACCTCGGCAGGGGCCCTTCGTCGACCTGTCGCAAACTGACGTCCCCTGCCGCCGACCTGTCGCAAGTTAGCGACAGGTCGGCGATGTTCGGTGTCAGTTTGCGACAGGTCGGCGGTGTCAGACGCCGGGGCCCGGCCGGTCCGCCTAGGCTGGGCCGATCATGAGCGACCGGGTGTACAGGGCGGTCAACCGCGTCGGTCGCGGCCTGCTGCGGGCACTCGACGTCACCGTCCGGGTCGAGGGCGCGCACCACGTCCCCACCTCCGGCCCGGTGCTGCTGGCCTGCAACCACGTGTCCTACCCGGACTTCGTCTTCGTCGAGCGGGCCGCGGTCGATCGCGACCGCTACGTCCGGTTCATGTGCCGCGCCGACATCTGGGACACCCGCGCCGGTCGGCTGGGCGATGGACCGCATGCGGCACATCCCGGTGGACCGGCAGGCCCCCGCGGCGGCGTACCTGCGGGCGCGCTCGCTGCTGCGGGCCGGGGAGGCGGTCGGCACCTTCCCGGAGGCCGGCATCTCCTACTCCTACACGGTTCGGCCGCTGATGCGCGGCACCGCGGCACTGGCCCGCGAGTGCGGCGTACCGGTCGTGCCGGTGGCGCTGTGGGGCGGCCAGCGGATCTGGAGCGTCGGGCGGCCGGTCGACGGCAGGGAGCCACGCCCCAGCCTGCGCCGGGGCCGGCTGGTCGACGTCAGCTTCGGGGCCCCGCGCCACGTGGGCCCGGCCGACGACCTCACGGACTGGACGCACGCCCTCGGCGCCGAGCTGACCCACCTGCTCGAGGCGCTGCAGCGCCGGGCCGAGCACCAGCCCGCGCCGGGGGAGTACGCCCCGTGGCACCCCCACCACCTCGGCGGCGACGCCCCCTCGCGGAGCGAGGCACGAACCCTGGACGACTTCCCGCGCAGCGCCGTCTGGCCCACGTGGGGACCGGCGTACGACGACGTGGGGCCCGGGTGACGGCGCCCTGAGCCGGGTCCGTCAGCGGGCGCCGGAGTCGACCAGCGACCGGTCGCGCTCGGCCGGCTCCGCAGCCGGGGTGCGCTCGTCCACCTTCTTGGCGAGCGCGCGCTTCTGCCAGGCACCCACCGGGTCCACCAGCACGCCGAGCCGCTGCGAGACCGCGGGCGAGGCGAGGAGCACGGAGAGCGCGGTGCCGCCGACCACGACGAGGGCCAGGGCGAGCGTGGGCTGCGACTCCCCGACGTCGAGCCAGCCGGCGTGGTCGACGTACTTGATGGCGAAGCCGTGGAAGAGGTAGACGACGAGCGTGGCCGAGCCGAGCGTGGTGAACCACGAGCGGCCCCGCGGGACCAGCGACATCACGCTGACCGCGCCGAGCAGGCCGATCGCCAGCACGACGGCGCGGATCTGCATGCCCTCGCCGGACGGGTAGCCCAGATCGCCGTAGCCGGCGTCGTAGTAGAGGAACGCCGCGCGCGCGAACTCGTCGATGTAGGCCGCGAACACGAAGATGGCGACGAGCACGCCGGCCGCGAGCCGGCGCGGGAAGCGGTCGCGGACCAGCTCGAGGTGACGGCGCTCGAGGTGCAGGCCGAGCACGAAGAACGGCAGCAGCCCGACGATCCGCGGGAACATCAGGAGGTCGGTGTCGATCATCCCGCCGAGCAGGGAGATCGCCACGGACAGCGGGAGGGCCGCCCGGTGCCGCAGCAGCGGGGTGGCCAGGCGCCAGAAGAAGAGCACGCAGAGGTACCACATCGCCCAGTGCGGCTCGAGCCACAGCGGGCCGTCCTCGTGCTGGTCGAGCGAGACGCGGAAGAAGTACAGCGCCGGCTCGAACATCAGGTAGGGGAGCGCGATGGTCGTCACGAGGGACGACAGGTGCTTGCGGTCCCAGGCGAAGCTGCGCGAGAGGTGGCCCGAGATCAGCACGAAGGCCGGGATGTGGAAGAAGTACAGCCAGGTGTAGACCTGACCGTTCCGGTCGCTCGTCAGGGCGAGACCGGTCGCGTGCCCGATGACCACGAGGGTCACCAGCACCATCTTGACGTTGTCCAACCAGGGGTCACGACGCATTCGGAGCGACGGTAGCCAAGGCCCGGTGGCGGTCTCGAATCGTCGGACAACCTTCGCAATTGTCCGACAATCGGACTTCTGTGCCCCTCGACGGGTGCCCTGCCGGACGTCGTGTGCCCCGAGGCCCTAGGCTCGCGGGATGGGTCGGTTTCCGCAGCGGCAGCGCGTGGCGGCGTACGCCATCGTGCTGCGCGACGACGCGATCCTGCTCTCCAGGCTCGCTCCGCGGGTCTCCACCCAGGAGCTGCTGGACGCTGCCCGGTGGCGGGCTCGACCACGGCGAGGACCCGCGTACGGCGGTGGTCCGCGAGATCCACGAGGAGACCGGGCTCGACGCCGCGTGTCGAAGCAGGCGCGGATCTACTCGCTGCACAACCCGCGTGCCCAGCACGGCGAGCGCCCGGCGGACTACCACGCCCTGCGCATCGTCTTCGAGGGCTGGGTGCCGGTCGACGCGCCCGAGCCGCGGGTGGTCGAGGTGGACGGGTCGACCGCCGACGCGGCCTGGGTCCCGCTCGCCGACGTCCGCTCCGGCGTGGTGCCCGTCACCGACCTCGTCACCCAGGCCCTGCGCGACCACGAGCCGTTCCAGATGCAGCGGGTCGCGGCGTACGCCGTCATCCGGCGCGACGACACCGTCCTGCTGACCCGCATCTCCGGACGCGGCCACCACACCGGTGCGTGGACCCTGCCCGGTGGCGGGATCGACCACGGCGAGTCGCCGGCGGCCGCGCTGGCCCGCGAGGTGGCCGAGGAGTGCGGGGTGCCGTGCTCGGTCGGGGACCTGCTCGGGGTGCACGACGTGCACTTCTCCGGCACCGCGCCCAGCGGCCGGCACGAGGACTTCCACGGGGTGCACCTGGTGTTCGCCGGGACGATCGCCGCGGACGCCGAGCCCCGGGTGGTCGAGGTCGACGGCACCACCGACGCGGTGGCCTGGGTGCCGGTCGCCGACGTCGAGTCGGGCGCGGTCGAGGTGCTCGACGTGGTCCGGCACGCGCTCGCCCTCTGACACCCGATCCACCCTGCCCGTAGGGTCGGTGCCATGACCGAGACGGTGTTCACCTACGGTGCCCCCGGCCTCAAGTTCGGGCCGGGCAGCTCCGCCGAGATCGGCTTCGACCTCAGCCAGTACGACGCCCAGCGGGTGCTGCTGATCACCGACCCGGGGGTTGCCGCCACCGGCCACCCGGCGCGGATCGCCGAGCAGATCGCGAAGTTCGGCATGGACGTCGTGGTCTTCGACCGGACGCACGTCGAGCCGACCGACGCCTCGCTGGAGGAGGCGGTCGCGTTCGGGCGGGCCGAGGGCCCCTTCGACGCGTACGTCGCGGTCGGGGGCGGGTCGTCGATCGACACCGCCAAGGCGGTGAACCTGCTCGGCACCAACGACGGCGAGCTGATGGACTACGTCAACGCCCCGGTCGGCAAGGGCCGCGCGCCGACCCGGCCGCTCAAGCCGCTGGTCGCGGTGCCGACCACGACCGGCACCGGCAGCGAGAGCACCACCATCTGCGTGCTCGACGTCCTCGCCCAGCACGTGAAGACCGGGATCAGCCACCCGCGGCTGCGCCCGACCCTGGCCGTGGTCGACCCGGAGCTGACGATGACCCAGCCGGCGATGGTCACCGCGGCGTCGGGCATGGACATCCTCTGCCACGCCCTGGAGTCCTACACCGCCCGGTGGTACGCCGGGTTCCCCGCCAAGCGGGCCGAGGAGCGGGTGCCCTACTGCGGCGCCAACCCGATCGCGGACATGTGGTCGGAGAAGGCCATGTCGCTGCTGGCCGGATCGTTCCGCGCCGCCGTCCGCGACGGGTCCGACGTCGCGGCGCGCGAGCAGATGGCGCTGGCGGCGACGTTCGCCGGGATGGGCTTCGGCAACGCCGGGGTGCACGTCCCGCACGCCAACGCCTACCCGATCGCGGGCCGGGTGCGCGACTACCGGCCCGAGGGCTACCCGCCGGACGAGCCGATCATCCCGCACGGGATGGCCGTCTCGCTGACCGCGCCCGCGGCGTTCCGGTTCACCTTCGAGGCCGACCCCGAGCGCCACCTCCACGCCGCGCGACTGCTCGACCCCACCGTCACCGGGAACGACGCCGACACCCTGCCCGGCGTACTCACCGCCCTGATGCGCGACATCGGCATCCCCAACGGGCTGGCCGAGGTCGGCTACGGCGACGGCCGACGTCGACGACCTGGTCACCGGGGCGCTCCAGCAGCAGCGGCTGCTGGCCACCGCCCCGCGCGAGGTCACCGGCGACGACCTGGCGGCGGTGTTCCGGGGCTCGATGGAGCACTGGTGAGCCCAGACCCGGGCGCGGACCTGCTGGCCGCGCTGCACCGGGCCGGTGTCGCCGACGCCTCGACCAGCACCCTCGACCGGGCGCTGTACTCCTCCGACGCCTCGCTCTACCGCGTGGTCCCGCAGGCGGTGGCCCGGCCGCGGTCGGCCGACGAGGTCGAGGCCGTGCTCGCGGTGGCCCGCGAGGCCGGGGTGCCGCTGACCATGCGCGGCGCGGGTACGTCGATCGCGGGCAACGCGGTCGGACCGGGCATCGTGGTGGACACCGCCAGGCACCTGCGGCGGGTGCTCGCGGTCGACCCGGAGGCGCGCACCGCGACCGTCGAGCCGGGCGTCGTCCACGCCGCCCTGCAGCGCGAGGTGGCCCCCCACGGACTGCGGTTCGGCCCCGACCCCTCGACGCACAGCCGCTGCACGATCGGCGGGATGATCGGCAACAACGCCTGCGGCTCGCGGGCGCTGGGCTACGGGCGCACCGCCGACAACGTGGCCGGGATGCGGGTGCTCCTGGGAGACGGGGCCCTGGTTTCGACACGGTCGCAGGGCGACCTGCTCGACCAGCGGGTGACCGCGCTGGCCGACCTCGTCGACGGGCACCTCGAGCACGTGCGGACGCACTTCGGCCGGTTCGGCCGGCAGGTCAGCGGCTACTCCCTCGAGCACCTGCTGCCGGAGAACGGCCGCCGCCTCGACCGCTTCCTGGTCGGCTCGGAGGGCACCCTCGGCCTGGTGCTCGAGGCGACCGTCGCGCTGGTGCCCGAGCCGGGGGCCACCGTGCTGGTGGCGCTCGGCTACCCCGTCGATGGTGGAGGCGGCGGACGCGGTGCCGACGGTGCTCGCCTCGACCACCGGGATGACGGCGTGCGAGGGCCTCGACGCCCGGATCGTCGACGTCGTCCGCGCCGCGGGCCGCGGCGTACCGGACCTCCCGCGGGGCGACGGCTGGCTCTTCGTCGAGCTGGCCGCCGACTCCCTCGGCGAGGCGCGGGCGCTGGCGGACCGGGTGATCGCGGCCGCGGGGGCGCTGGAGCACCGGGTGGTGACGGCGGCGGACGAGCAGGCGGCGCTGTGGCGGATCCGGGAGGACGGCGCGGGCCTGGCCGCCCGCAGCCTGCCGACCCCGGCGTACTCCGGCTGGGAGGACGCGGCCGTCCCGCCCGAGCGGCTCGGCGCCTGGCTGCGCGACTTCGACGGGCTGCTGCGCGAGCACGGCCTGGACGGGGTGCCCTACGGCCACTTCGGCGACGGCTGCGTGCACGTGCGGATCGACTTCGCCTTCGACGACGGCGGCGCGCGGTTCCGGGCCTTCCTCACCGACGCCGCGGTCGCGCTGCGCCGGCACGGTGGCTCGCTGTCCGGCGAGCACGGCGACGGACGGGCCCGGTCGGAGCTGCTGCCGCTGATGTACGACGCCGAGTCGCTGCGGCTGTTCGGCGCGGTCAAGGCGATCTGCGACCCCGACGGGCTGCTCAACCCCGGCGTGCTGGTGGACCCGGCGCCGCTGGACGCCGACCTGCGCCCGGCCCGTCCGGTGCACGAGCCGCGGACCGCGCTGCGCCTCGTGCACGACGGCGGCTCGCTCGGCGCCGCCGTGCACCGCTGCACCGGGGTCGGCAAGTGCCTGGCCGACAACACCGGCGCGGGGGGCGTGATGTGCCCGTCGTACGCCGCGACCCGCGACGAGAAGGACTCCACCCGCGGCCGGGCGCGGGTGCTGCAGGAGGCGCTCGACGGTGCGCTCGTCGACGGCCTGGCCGACCCGGCGGTCGGCGAGGCGCTCGACCTCTGCCTGTCCTGCAAGGGCTGCGCCCGCGACTGCCCCACCGGCGTCGACATGGCGACGTACAAGTCGGAGGCGCTGCACCAGGCGTACGCCGGGAAGCGCCGTCCGCGCTCGCACTACGCCCTGGGCCGGCTGCCGCGGTGGGCCCGGCTGGCCGCGCCGGTCGCGCCGCTGCTCAACGCCGCGCTCGCCTTCGGCCCGACCGCCCGGGTCGCCAAGGCGACGGCCGGGATCGACCGGCGCCGCGACCTGCCGCGTCTTGCGTCCCGGACGCTGCGGCGCTCCACCCGCGGGACGTCATCCGCACCGGCTGCCGGGGCGACCGGTTCGCCTGACGTCCCGGACGTCTGGCTGTGGGCGGACACCTTCACCGACCACCTGTCCCCGTCGGCCGGCCTGGCCGCGATCCGGGTACTGGAGGCGGCCGGGCTGCGGGTCCGGGTGATCGACGAGCCGGCCTGCTGCGCGCTGACCTGGATCACCACCGGCCAGCTCGACGCGGCGCGGCGGATCGTGGCGCGGACCGTGGCGACGCTCCATCCGTACGTCGCCGGTGGCGTGCCGGTCGTGGGGCTGGAGCCGTCCTGCCTGGCGACGCTGCGCTCGGACGCCGTCGAGCTGCGTCGACGACCCGCGCGCGGCCGAGGTCGCGGACGGCATGCGCACGCTGGCCGAGCTGCTCACCGGGCTCGACGGCTGGACCCCGCCCGACCTGACCGGCACCGAGGTCGTCGCCCAGCCGCACTGCCACCACGCCTCGGTGCTGGGCTGGGAGGCCGACGCCGCCCTGCTGCGGCGGGCCGGCGCGGAGGTCACCCGGGTCGGCGGCTGCTGCGGGCTGGCCGGCAACTTCGGCGTCGAGCAGGGGCACTACGACGTCTCGGTCGCCATCGCCGAGCACGCGCTGCTGCCCGCCGTACGCGCGGCCTCGCCGGGTGCCGTCGTGCTCGCCGACGGGCTGTCCTGCCGGGTCCAGCTCGACGACCTCGCAGGCGTCCCGGCGATGCATCTGGCCGAGCTGCTCGCCTCTAGACTGCACGCATGAACCCCCGCTACCGCCGCCTGGTGATCCCGCTGGCGCTCGGGGGGCTCCTGGTTGCTCGTCGTCATCGCCGCCCTGGTGAAGTAATGGCGGCGGAACCCCTCCTGCGTGCCCTCTCCCGGATGCGGGCGCTGATGCTCGACGACCAGGTGCTGGTCCGGGCCGTCGCGTCCGGCCGCCAGCGTGGTCAGGAGACCCGGTGGAAGCGGGTCGAGATGCGGTACGTCGACCTCAAGGCCGGCCGCCACCTGCAGGTCACGGCGTACGACGCCACGCAGGCGCACACGTCCAACCATGCCGTCGGCGACGCGGCGAAGGAGGCGGTGGACGACCTCCTCGACCAGCCGTTCGCCAACTGGCACGTCGAGACCACCACCGAGCAGCACCAGGTGCGGGTCACCAAGAAGCTCGAGGCGATGGTGCACACCAGCGCCCGCGACGCCGAGGTCGAGGTCGAGCGCGGCCACGACAAGGCGAAGTCCCGGCTGCTGCCCGAGGACGACCCGGTGCTGCGTGCGCTCGGGATCTCCGACCAGCAGGGCCGGATCAAGCCGAGCCGGCAGGCGAAGTACCGCCAGGTCGAGGAGTTCCTGCGGCTGCTCGACGCCTCGATCACCGACGCCCTGGAGTCCGGCGCGCTGCGCCGCCCCACCGCCGAGGACCCGCTGCGGATCGTCGACCTCGGCTGCGGCAACGCCTACCTCACCTTCGCCGCGCACCGCTTCCTGAGCCACGTCCGCGAGCTGCCGGTCGAGGTGACCGGCGTCGACGTCAAGGAGCAGTCGCGCGAGCACAACAGCGCGGTGGCCGCCTCGCTCGGCATCGACGGCTCGACCGACTTCGTGGTCGGCACCATCGGTGCGGCGTCGCTGCCGAGGCCGCCGGAGGTGGTGCTCGCCCTGCACGCCTGCGACACCGCGACCGACGAGGCGCTGGCCCGGGCGGTCGAGTGGGACGCCGCGCTGGTGCTGGCCGCCCCCTGCTGCCACCACGACATCGCCGCGCAGCTGCGCCGCAACCCCACGCCGGCGCCGTACTCCCTGCTCACCCGGCACGGCATCCTCCGCGAGCGGTTCGCCGACACCCTGACCGACGCGCTGCGGGCCTCGATCCTGCGGGTGCTGGGCTACCGCGTCGACGTCGTGGAGTTCGTGGAGAGCCAGCACACCCCGCGCAACACGCTGCTGCGCGCGGTGCGCACCGGCGGCACCGTCAAGGGCGGCAGCGTCCGCAAGGACTACGACAGCCTGGTCGCGGAGTGGTCGGTGCACCCGAAGCTCGCGGAGCTGGTGGGCGACCGCCTTGCGTGACGCGTTCGCGGTGGCCGTCGCGGTGCCCTTCCTCATCGGCGCCGCGCTCGCGCCCGCGCCGGCCGACCGCGACGTGGTGCTGCGCTTCGAGGACCCGGCGATCATCGAGTCCAGCGGGCTGGTGATCACCGACGACGTGGTGGTGACCGTCAACGACTCCGGCGACGGTGCGCGGGTGTTCTCGGTCGACCCGAGGACGGGCAGGACCGTCGGCGTCACCACGTGGGACGCCGAGCCGACCGACATCGAGGCGCTGGCCCCGGCCGGCCCGGGCGAGGTGTGGGTCGGCGACATCGGCGACAACACCGAGTCCCGCGACTCCGTCACGGTGACACGGGTCCCCGTCGGGCGGGGAGACCGCGCGGTCGCGGGGGCGTCGTACGACCTGAGCTATCCCGGCGGCGCGGCCCACGACGCGGAGGCGCTGCTGGCGCACCCGCGGACCGGGCGGCTGTTCGTGGTCACCAAGGGCGTCCTCGGCGGCGAGGTGTACGCCGCACCGTCGTCGCTGCGGACCGACGGACCCAACCGGCTGGAGCGGATCGGCGAAGCGCCCGGGATCGTGACGGACGGGGCGTTCTTCCCCGACGCGCGGCACCTGCTGCTGCGCAACTACGGCCGCGCCTACCTCGTCGACTTCCCCTCGCTCGAGCCGGTGGCCGACGTCGAGCTGCCGGAGCAGAAGCAGGGCGAGGGGCTGGCGATCGACGCGGACGACGTCGTCTACGTCTCGTCGGAGGGGGCGCGGTCGGCGGTGCTGCGGGTGGCGCTGCCCGACGAGATGACCGCCGCGCTGACGCCCTCGTCCTCGACGGCGTCGTCGTCGCCATCCCCGTCCCCGTCGCCGTCGCCCGCGCCGGGCACCGGGCTGCCCTCGATGAACGAGGACCAGCGCAGCGCCGTCCCGTGGCTGGTCGGCTTCGCCCTGTTCGGCATCGGGATCGTGGTCCTGCTCCGCGCCCTCCGCCCCCGCTGACCTCCTCAGGCGCCTCGCGGGATAGTCCCTAACGTTCGTGCGCCAATTCGGCCCGGAATCCAACCCGAACGTTTGGGACGTATCCCGGGTGGCGGCGATGGCATGCTGGGGGACATGCGGATCACCGTGGTCGAGGGCGACATCACCACCCAGCACGTCGACGCGGTGGTGAACGCCGCGAACCGCGGGATGCGAGGCGGCGGGGGCGTCGACGGCGCGATCCACCGGGCCGGCGGACCCGCGGTGCTCGAGGACTGCATCCAGCGCTACCCGCGCGGACTCGGGACCGGCGAGGCCGGATGGACGACCGCCGGGGCGATGCCGGCCCGCTGGGTGATCCACGTCGTCGGCCCCAACTACGGCATGGGCGAGCGCGACCGGTCGCTGCTCACCTCCTGCTACGCCAACGCGCTCGGGGTCGCCGACGAGCTCGGCGCCCTGCACCCTGGCCTTCCCGCTGGTCAGCGCCGGGATCTACGCCTGGCCGCGGGCGGACGCGATCGCCGCCGCCGTCGAGACCCTGCGGGACACCCCGACCGGGGTGGAGGAGGCGCGGCTCGTCGCCTTCGGGCGGGCGGCGTACGACGAGATCGCCGCGGCCCTCTGACCACGCGAAACTGGCGCTTACCTCGCGAAACTTCGCGAGGTAAGCGCCAGTTTCACTAGGTACCTAGGGAAACCATCAGCCCCTCAGAGCCGCCCCACCACGTGGTCGATGCACGCGGTGAGCGCCTCGACGTCGGACGGGTCGACGGCGGGGTACATCGCGATGCGCAGCTGGTTGCGGCCGAGCTTGCGGTACGGCTCGGTGTCCACGATCCCGTTGGCGCGCAGCACCTTCGCGATCGCGGCCGCGTCGATGCCGTCCTCGAAGTCGATGGTGCCGATCACCAGGGAGCGGTGCGCGGGGTCGGTGACGTACGGCGTGGTGTACGCCGTCTTCTCGGCCCAGCCGTAGAGCGCCTCCGACGACTCGGTGGTCCGCGCGACCATGCCGGACAGCCCGCCCTGGCTGTTCATCCAGTCGAGCTGCTCGGCCATGAGGAAGAGCGTCGCGACCGAGGGCGTGTTGTAGGTCTGGTTCTTGCGCGAGTTGTCGATCGCGGTGGGCAGGTCGAAGAACGCCGGGATGTGCCGACCGGAGGCGGCGATCTCGTCGGCCCGCGCGAGCGCCCGCGGCGACATGATCGCGATCCACAGCCCACCGTCGGAGGCGAAGCACTTCTGCGGGGCGAAGTAGTAGACGTCCGACTCGGCCAGGTCGACCGGCAGGCCGCCGGCGCCCGAGGTGGCGTCGACCAGCACCAGCGCGTCGTCGTCGGCACCGGCGGGCCGCACCACGGGGGCCATCACCGCGGTGGAGGTCTCGTTGTGCGCCCAGCCGTAGGCGTCCACGCCCTCCTCGGCGACCGGCGAGGGGCGCGAGCCCGGGTCGCTGGTGATCACCGAGGGGTCGGCCAGCCAGGGTGCGGCCGCGGCCGCCTTCGCGAACTTCGAGGAGAACTCGCCGAAGGACAGGTGCTGGCTCTTCTCGCGGATCAGCCCGTGGGTGGCGACGTCCCAGAACGCGGTCGCGCCACCGTTGCCGAGCACCACCTCGTAGCCCTCGGGCAGCGAGAAGAGTGCGGCCAGCCCGTCGCGCACCCGGCCGACGGTGTCGCGGACCGGCGCCTGCCGGTGCGACGTACCCATCAGCGAGGAGCCGGTCGCGGCCAGTGCGTCGAGGTGCGAGGTCTGGATCTTGGAGGGGCCGGCGCCGAAGCGTCCGTCGCGGGGCAGCAGGTCGGCCGGGATCTGTACGTCGTTCACGACGACTACCTTTCGGGTCGATCGGTGTTGGTCCTGACGACGCTGTCAGCTGCGGCCTATTGTGTCACCCGGTCCGATCCCCTCCGAACTGGAGTCCAGCCCATGACGCCCGAGCCCGGGTACTCGCGTCAGTCCTCGATCCGCTTCGTCTTCCGCGTCACGTCGGTCGTCGTGCTCGCCCTCGCGGCGTACTTCGTGGTGGTCGGCCTGGCCGACTTCTTCTCCGCGGACGAGGACGTCCCGACGAAGTTCTGGATGGTGTTCGTGGGCCTCCCGCTGCTCGCCGTCGGCGGCTGGCTGGCGATGGCCGGCTTCGGTGGCGCGGCCGCGCGGTACGTCGCGGGGGAGGGCGCGCCGGTCACGCGCGACAGCCTGGAGTACCTCACCCGGCGGCCAGGGCCTGGCCCACCTCGGCCGCACCGACGCCGGCGCCCGGGTGGCGACCCCAGCGACCACTCAGCAGATCTCGGAGCCGACCGGCGGTCCCTACTGCCGGGCCTGCGGCACCCGCAACGACGCCACCGCGGCGTACTGCGACTCCTGCGGGAAGCCGCTTGCCTGAGGCACGCGAGCTGCGCATCGACCGGGTCGCGTTCACGCACCCCGACGCCCAGCGGCTGGTCGCGGAGGTCCAGGCGGAGTACGTCGTGCGCTACGGCGGGCCCGACGAGACCCCGCTCGAGCCGACCATGTTCGACCCGCCCCGTGGTGCGTTCTTCGTCGGGTACCTCGACGACGTCCCCGTCGCCACCGGCGCCTGGCGCCTGCGCGGGGACGTCGAGGTGTTCGGCACCCGCGCCACCGCCGAGGTGAAGCGGATGTACGTCGCCCGGGCGGCCCGGCACCGAGGAGTGGCCCGCCGGATGCTCGCCCACCTCGAGGAGACCGCGCACGCGGCCGGCGCGGAGGCGGCGATCCTCGAGACCGGGATCGCGCAGCCGGAGGCGATCGCGCTCTACGAGTCGTCCGGGTACGTCGCGATCCCGGGCTTCGGGCACTACCGGGACTCACCGCTCTCACGGTGCCTGGCGATCGCGCTGCCGGTCACCGGGAAGCGTCAATCGCCAGTTTCTCCGGACAGGCCCGGGCTCGGCACCTAACCTCGACGGGACGCATCACCGATCTCTTGGGACCCCCGCCGTGAACCGACTGACCCGCCTGCTCGCGCTCGTCTCCGCCACCTGCGCCGCCGCCCTCGTCCTGACCTGCCTCCCCGCGCAGGCGATGCCGCTGGAGGACTACGCGGCGTACCGCCCCCAGACCAACTGCTCACCGTGGGCCAAGCCCGGCACCAAGACCCTGGGCCACTGGCTGGTCGACAACCGGGGAGGCGGATTCGGCCCGATCTCGCGGCCCTGCTCGTCCGCCGGCGTCTCGGAGCACAAGGAGGGCCGCGCGTTCGACTGGGTGCTCGACGCCACCAACGAGCGGCAGCGGCTGCGGGCCACCCGCTTCCTGGCGTTCGCGTTCCAGGCGAACGCCGCCGGGGACGAGGACGCCTGGGCCCGCCGGATGGGCATCATGTACATCATCTGGAACGACCACATCTACAGCGCCTACGACGGCTTCGAGAAGCGCGACTACCTCAGCTCGAGCTGCAAGACCCGCTGGAAGTGCTCCAAGACGCTGCGCCACCGCGACCACATGCACATCTCGCTGAGCCGCGCCGGCGGCCGTGGCGAGACCAGCTTCTACCTGGCCCGTCAGTGAGCCGTGGGCGGCCCTGACTAGGGTCGCCCGCATGAATCAGCGCGAGATCTGGGACGCCGAGGCCGCCACCTTCGACGACGAGGCGGACCACGGGCTGGCCGACCCCGCGACCCGGCAGGCCTGGCGGGCGCTGCTGCTCGGCGTGCTGCCGCCCGCACCGGCGCGGATCGCCGACCTCGGCTGCGGCACCGGCACGCTGTCGGTGCTGCTCGCGCAGGAGGGGTACGCCGTGGACGGGCTCGACATCTCCCCGGAGATGGTCGACCGGGCCCGGGCCAAGGCGGACGCGGCAGAGGTCTCCGTCGACCTGGAGGTCGGCGACGCCCAGGCGCCCGACCTCCCGCCCGCGTCGTACGACGTGGTCCTGAGCCGCCACGTGCTCTGGGCGATGGACGACCCGGCGCTCGCGCTCGACCGCTGGCTGGCGCTGCTGGCACCGGGCGGCACGCTGCTGCTGGTGGAGGGCTCGTGGTCGACCGGCGCCGGGATCACCGCGGCCGAGGCGGCGACCCTGGTCCGGGACACCGGCCGCGAGGCCGACGTGCGGCTGCTGCCGGAGCCGGTCTACTGGGGCAAGCCGATCACCGACGAGCGCTACCTGCTGGTCAGCGGGAGCGCTCGATGAGGAGGCTGTACGTCGTCACGCACCCCGAGACCGGAGCACGACTTCGGGTCCCGCGTGTACGCCGCCGTGGACCGGATCCTCTCCAGCCCGTGCTCGCACCAGGTCGTGGTGACGCACGGCTTCGCGCTCACCTTCGTCGTCGCGGCCTGGATCCAGCTGCCGCTGGAGTCGGCGGGCTACGTCAACCTGCGCTCGACCAGCGGGGGCATCACCGTGCTGGAGCAGGACGACTTCTTCCACGACCGCGGCGTCGTGCGCCTCGACGACACCGCGCACCTCGCGGCGCGCTAGCTCACTCGGCCCAGGCGGGGTTCCAGCCCTCGATGTCGGCGGCCTTGCGTGCCGACGGGCCGGTGTAGATCGCGGAGGGCCGGATCAGCCGGCCGGTGCGCTTCTGCTCGAGGATGTGCGCCGACCAGCCACCGGTGCGGGCACAGGTGAACATCGAGGTGAACATGTTCGCGGGCACCTCGGCGAAGTCGAGGACGATCGCCGCCCAGAACTCCACGTTGGTCTCGAGCACGCGGTCCGGGCGCCGCTCGCGCAGCTCGGCCAGCGCGGCCTTCTCCAGCGCCTCGGCCACCTCGTAGCGCGGGGCGTCGAGCTCGCGGGCGGTACGTCGCAGCACGCGGGCGCGGGGGTCCTCGGCGCGGTAGACGCGGTGCCCGAAGCCCATCAGCCGCTCACCGTTGTCGAGCAGCCGCTTGACGTACGCCGTGGCGTCGCCGCTCTCCTCGACGTCGTGGATCATGCCGAGCACCCGCGACGGGGCGCCGCCGTGCAGCGGGCCGCTCATCGCGCCGATGGCACCCGAGAAGGCGGCCGCGACGTCGGCGCCGGTCGAGGTGATCACCCGCGCGGTGAAGGTCGAGGCGTTCATGCCGTGCTCGGCGGCGGAGCTCCAGTAGGCGTCGATCGCCTTGACGTGCTGGGGGTCGGCCTCGCCCTTCCAGCGGATCATGAACCGCTCGGCCAGGGTGGCGCCCTTGTCGACCTCGCGCTGCGAGACGACCGGCTTGTCGAGCCCGCGCGCGGACTGGGCGGCGTACGACAGCACCATCACCGCGACCCGGCTGAGGTCCTCGCGGGCCTGCTCGTCGCTGATGTCGTAGGTCTGCCGCATGCCGAAGGCCGGCGCCAGCATGGCGACCGCGGCCTGGACGTCGACGCGGACGTCGCCGGTGTGCACGGGCAGGTTGTAGGGCTCGGCCGGCGGGCAGGCCGGGCTCGTAGGCGCCGTCGATGAGCAGGCCCCACACCTTCTCGAACGGGATGCGGCCGACGATCTCCTCGATGTCGACGCCGCGGTAGCGCAGCGCCGATCCCTCCTTGTCGGGCTCGGCGATCTCCGTCTCGAACGCGACGACTCCTTCGAGCCCGTGGTGAACCTCGGTCATGCCTGCTCCTCGTACTCAACGGTAGCCATCCGGATCATTCTGCCCCTGCCGCTCGCCGCGTGCACACCGGCCGTCCGGCGCAGCGGGCTAGGGTCGCCGCATGGACACCAGCAGGACGAGCGACGGGGCCCTCGACTTCGCGGCGCTGCGCGCGGAGTACGCGCTGGCCGGGCTGTCCGCGGACGACCTGACCCCCGATCCGTTCGCGCTGTTCCGCCGCTGGTTCGAGGACGCCCGGGTGCTGCCGGAGCCGAACGCGATGGTGCTGGCCACCGTCTCCGCCGACGGGCAGCCCTCCGCCCGCGCCGTCCTCCTCAAGGCCCTCGACGAGCGCGGCTTCGTCTTCTACACCAACCTCGACTCCCGCAAGGGCGGCGAGCTCTCCGGCCAGGGCCGCTGCGCGCTGCTCTTCCCGTGGCACCCGCTGCAGCGCCAGGTGCGGGTCGAGGGGGTCGCCACCCAGGTGCCGCGCGCCGAGGCCGCGGCGTACTTCGCCACCCGGCCGCGCGGCTCCCAGCTCGGCGCCTGGGCCTCGCGGCAGTCCAGCGTGGTCACCGACGAGGAGCTGGCCGGTGCGTACGCCGCCGCCGACGAGCGCTTCCCGGGGGAGGTGCCGCTGCCCGACCACTGGGGCGGGTACGTCGTGGTGCCGGAGTCGATGGAGTTCTGGCAGGGACGACGCAACCGCATGCACGACCGCTGGCGCTACCGCCGTGACGGCGAGGGATGGGTCACCGAACGGCTGGCCCCGTGAGCGACGAGGGCACCGACGGGGACACGGGGACAGCGACGGGCCGACGGCCAGCGGCGGAGGCGAGAGCCTCCTGACCGTGCTCGTCGCGCTGGTCGCCAACGCGCTCATCGCGGTGGCCAAGTCGGTCGCCGCGCTGATCACCGGATCGGCCTCGATGGTCGCCGAGGCGGTCCACTCCTGGGCCGACGCGGGCAACGAGATCTTCCTGCTGCTCGCCGAGCGCCGCGGCGCCCGGCCTCCCGACGACGCCCACCCGCGTGGCTACGGGCGCGACACCTACATCTGGTCGCTGTTCGCCGCGGTCGGCCTGTTCGCGGCCGGTGGCGTCGTGTCGGTCTACCACGGCGTGGTCGCGCTCGGGCGCGGCGAGGCGCCCACCAGCTACCTGATCAACTACGTCGTCCTGGCGATCGCGTTCGTGCTGGAGGCGGTCTCGTTCCGGCAGGCGGTCAAGCAGACCCGGGGCGAGGCGGCGCGGTTCGGGCTGAGGCCGCTGTCCTTCGTCAACCGGACCTCGAACCCGACCCTGCGGGCGGTGTTCCTCGAGGACTTCGTGGCCCTGATCGGGATCCTGCTCGCGGCCGCCGGCGTGGGGCTGCACCAGCTCACCGGCAACCCCGTGTGGGACGCGCTCGGCTCGATCGCGGTCGGCCTGCTGCTCGGCGTGGCCGCGGTCTTCCTGATCACCCGCAACCGCCAGTTCCTGGTCGGCCAGACGGTGTCCTCGGAGATGTGGCAGCGGGCGCTGACGCACGCTGCTCGGCCGGCCGGAGGTGGCCCGGGTGACCTACCTCCACCTGGAGTACGTCGGCCCGTCGCGCTGCTTCCTGGTGGCCGCCGTCGACCTGACCGGTGACGACGCCGAGCCGCGGCTCGCCGTACGCCTGCGCGACCTGGAGATGGACATCGAGGACCAGGACTTCATCGTCGACGCGGTGCTCACCCTGGCCACCCCCGACGAGCCGGACCTGCTGCCCGGCGACGAGGTCTCCCCGGCGGTGCGGGCGGCACGGGGGCGCACCCAGGGCTCGGGACGCCTAATCCGGTTGTGAGTGAGTGCTCACTCACTTAGGCTCGGACCGTGGAGACCACCAGGCGTGAGCGGGCGCGGCCGATGTCGCCCGACGAGCGGCGGGCCGAGATCGTGCGGGCCGCGCGGCCGCTGTTCCTCGAGCACGGCCAGAACACCTCGACCCGCCTGGTGGCCGAGGCGGCGGGCATCGCCGAGGGCACGGTGTTCCGGGCCTTCGCGACCAAGCAGGACCTCGTCGACGCCGTGCTCGACGCCGAGTTCGACCCGGAGGTCTTCCTCGAGGACGTCCGCTCGATCGACCCGGCGCTCGACCTGCGGGAGCGCCTGGTGCGCTACGTGACGCTGCTGCAGCGGCGGTTCGTCGGCATCTTCGCGCTGATGGCCGCGATCGGCGTGCCCAAGCCACCGGCCCGGTTCACCGACGAGGCGGCCCGGCGCCGGCTCGCCCAGGAGGGGCTCGGCTCGCTCCTCGAGCAGGACGCGGACCGGTTCAGCCTGTCGGTCGACCGCGTCGTCCACCTCGTCCGGCTGCTCACCTTCTCCGGCAGCCACCCCCACATCTCCGACCAGCGCCCGCTCTCCCCGGAGGAGATCGCGGACGTGATCCTCCACGGCGTCCTGCGCCCCGTCTCGGAAGGCTCGACCATGGAAGGCACCGACTCGTGAACCTCGTGCGACTGCTGCGCCGCAACCTCGCGGCGTACCGCACCTTCCTGACCGCCGTCGTCGTCCTGCAGTTCGTGGGCGTCGTCGCGATGCTCTACCTGCCCAGCCTCAACGCCGACATCATCGACAACGGCGTGGCCACCGGCGACACCGGCTACATCCTCCACACCGGTGCCGTGATGCTCGGGGTGTCCCTCCTGCAGATCACCTGTGCGGTCACCGCGGTGTGGTTCGGCGCCCGCACCGCGATGGGCTTCGGCCGCGACGTCCGCGGCGAGCTGTTCCACCGGGTGGGCACCTTCTCCGCCCGCGAGGTGCAGCACTTCGGGGCGCCGTCGCTCATCACCCGCTCCACCAACGACGTGCAGCAGGTGCAGATGCTGGTGCTGATGGGCTGCACCATGGCCGTCTCCGCGCCGATCATGATGGTCGGCGGCGTGCTGATGGCGCTGCGCGAGGACCTCGGGCTCGGCTGGATCCTGGCCGTCGTCGTGCCGGCGCTGTTCCTCGCGGTCGGCTTCGTGGTCAGCAAGATGGTCCCGAACTTCCGCAAGATGCAGGCCCGGATCGACGAGGTCAACCGCATCCTGCGCGAGCAGATCACCGGCATCCGGGTGGTGCGCGCGTTCGTCCGCGAGCCCTACGAGGCGCAGCGCTTCGGGACCGCGAACGACGACCTCACCGACGTCGCCCTGCGGGCCGGCCGCTGGATGGCCACGATGTTCCCGCTGGTGATGCTGGTCGTGAACATCTCGAGCGTGGCGGTCATCTGGTTCGGCGGGCACCGCGTCGACAGCGGCCAGATGCAGGTCGGCGCGCTGACCGCGTTCCTGTCCTACCTGATGCAGATCCTGATGTCGGTGATGATGGCGACCTTCATGCTGATGATGGTCCCGCGGGCCGCGGTCTGCGGGGACCGGATCACCGAGGTGCTCGACACCCGCTCCTCCGTCGTACCCTCCGCCGACCCGGTGGCCCCGTCGGCCGACCGGCGCGGCTGGCTCGACCTGGAGGACGTGACGTTCTCCTATCCCGGCGCCGAGTCGCCGGTGCTCAGCGACGTGTCGGTGAGCGTCCGGCCCGGGCAGACCGTGGCCGTGATCGGCTCGACGGGCGCGGGCAAGTCCACCCTGGTCAACCTGGTGCCCCGGCTGTTCGACGCCACCGGTGGGACCGTCCGGGTGGCCGGCACCGACGTGCGCGACCTCGAGCCCGACCTGCTGTGGGCAGGCATCGGGCTGGTCCCGCAGCGTGCCTACCTGTTCTCGGGCACCATCCGCAGCAACCTGCTGCACGGGGGGCCCGAGGCGAGCGAGGAGGACCTCTGGGCGGCACTCGAGGTGGCCCAGGCGCGCGACTTCGTGGCCGACCTGTCCGAGGGCCTCGACGCGCCGGTGGCCCAGGGCGGCACCAACTTCTCCGGCGGGCAGCGCCAGCGGCTGGCCATCGCCCGCGCGGTCGTGCGCCGCCCCGCGATCTACCTCTTCGACGACTCGTTCTCCGCGCTCGACCTCGCCACCGACGCCCGGCTGCGTGCCGCGCTCCGGCCGACGACGCGCGCCTCGAGCGTGCTGATCGTCGCCCAGCGCGTCTCCACGATCATCGACGCCGACCTGATCCTCGTCCTCGAGGACGGCCGGGTCGTCGGCCGCGGCACGCACGACGAGCTGCTCGAGGACTGTGCGACGTACCAGGAGATCGTCGGGTCCCAGCTCGCCGCGGAGGAGGTCGCATGAGCAGCCCGAACGGCAGCCCGCAGAGCGGCTCGAACGGCAGCCCGAACGGGAGCCCGCAGTCGGGGACCAAGGCCGCCGCCAAGCCGGCCGGCTTCCAGGCCACCGAGCGCATCGAGGGCCAGGGCCCCGGCCCCGGCCGGCGGCCCGATGGGCGGCGGCATGGTCGGCCAGAAGGCCATGGAGTTCGGCCCGTCGGCCCGCCGGCTGCTGGCCCGGCTGCGCCCCGAGCGCACGCAGGCGCTCCTCGTCGTCGTCCTCGGCGTGGCCAGCGTCGCGCTGATGTCCACCGGCCCGCGGATCCTGGGCCACGCCACCGACCTGGTCTTCGCCGGCTTCATCGGGCGCAGCATCCCGGCCGGCGTCACCCAGGACCAGGCCGTCGAGGCGCTGCGGGCCCAGGGGGAGACCAAGCGCGCCGACATGCTGGCCTCGATGGACCACGTCGTGCCCGGCCAGGGCGTCGACTTCGACGCCGTCGGCCAGGTGCTGCTGCTCGTCCTCGCGGTGTACGTCGCCGCCTCGTTGCTCGCGTGGCTGCAGGGGTACGTCCTCAACGGCGTCGTGCAGAGCACCATCCGCCGGATGCGGCAGGACGTCGAGGACAAGATCAACCGCCTGCCGCTGGGCTACTTCGACCGCTCCCCGCGCGGCGAGATGCTGAGCCGGGTCACCAACGACATCGACAACGTCAGCCAGAGCCTGCAGCAGACGATGAGCCAGCTGCTGACCTCGCTGATGACCGTGATCGCGGTGCTGGTGATGATGTTCTGGATCTCGCCGCTGCTGGCCCTCATCGCGCTGGTCTCGGTGCCGGTCTCGCTGGTGGTCACCCGCGCGATCATGAAGCGCTCGCAGGGCCAGTTCATCGCCCAGTGGCGGCGTACCGGTCAGCTGAACGCGCACATCGAGGAGTCCTACTCGGGGCACGCGCTGGTCAAGGTCTTCAACCGCCAGGACGAGGTCGAGCGGACCTTCGCCGAGCAGAACGACGAGCTGTTCGAGGTCAGCTTCGGAGCACAGTTCGTCTCCGGGCTGATCATGCCCGCGATGATGTTCATCGGGAACCTCAACTACGTCGTGGTCGCCGTCGTCGGTGGCCTGCGGGTGGCCAGCGGGTCGCTGTCGCTCGGCGACGTGCAGGCGTTCGTGCAGTACACCCGCCAGTTCACCCAGCCGCTGACCACGGTCGCCTCGATGATGAACCTGCTGCAGTCCGGCGTCGCCTCGGCCGAGCGGGTCTTCGAGCTGCTCGACGCCGACGAGGAGCCGGCCGACCCGCCCGCGACCACCACCCCCGCCGTACGCCGTGGGGAGGTCGCCTTCGAGCACGTGTCCTTCTCCTACGACGTGGACCGGCCGCTGATCACCGACCTGTCGCTGGTCGCCCGGCCCGGGCAGACCGTGGCCATCGTCGGGCCGACCGGCGCCGGCAAGACCACGCTGGTCAACCTGGTGATGCGGTTCTACGAGCTCGACGGCGGCCGGATCACGCTCGACGACGTCGACATCACCTCGATGCCGCGCGGGGCACTGCGCGGGCAGATCGGGATGGTGCTGCAGGACACCTGGCTGTTCGAGGGCACCATCCGCGACAACATCTCCTACGGCCGCCCGGACGCGACCGAGGAGGAGATCCTGGAGGCGGCCCGGGCGACGTTCGTGGACCGCTTCGTGCACTCGCTGCCCGACGGCTACGACACCGTGATCGACGAGGAGGGCTCCAACCTGTCGGCGGGCGAGCGGCAGCTGGTGACCATCGCCCGGGCGTTCCTCACCGACCCGGCGCTGCTCATCCTCGACGAGGCGACCTCCTCGGTCGACACCCGCACCGAGCTGCTGCTCCAGCACGCGATGGCCGCGCTGCGGTCGGACCGTACGTCGTTCGTGATCGCGCACCGGCTCTCCACGATCCGGGACGCGGACCTGATCCTGGTGATGGAGGACGGCGCGATCGTCGAGCAGGGCACCCACGACGAGCTGCTGGACCAGGACGGCGCCTACGCCCGGCTCTACAACGCCCAGTTCGCGGCCGCGGCGGTCTGATCCCCAGCCGGAATCAAACCCCTTGATCGGCCTCGGGCGACACCTAGTCTCGTCGTACACGGGAAAGGAGGTGGTCCGAAGAATGAGTTCTTTCAGGACGCGTGAGGTGGCTGCCCGCTAGCAGCCCAGCACCATCCGGGTGGAAGCACCCGCGACGGCTGCTGACGAAACCACAGCAGTCACCCGACCCGCAGACGATCCGGTCATCACGTCCACCGGAGCGGACCTCAGCCGAGGTCCACGTCTGCGGGTCGCTGCATTTCCGGCTCCGGCGTCGCCTGCCCGGACAGGGCGCGTGCCGATCAGTGCGCGTTCTGACCGCCGCCACCACCGAGAGCGCGGCCCACGAGGCCAGCAGGGCGGCCCCGTGCTCGCTGTGTTCGGCACCACAGTTGGTTGCCGATGTCAACGAAAAGGCATATGGTTGCTGTCAGCAACCAATTCTTCTCTCGTGAATCGAGTTCCTGTGACCCACGTCGAAGCCCCGGCCGAGCAGTCCGGCGCGATGACCCACCGCGAGGTGCTCGAGGCCCTGTCCGGCCTCCTCCTCGCCATGTTCGTGGCGATGCTCTCCAGCACCGTCGTCTCCAACGCGCTCCCGCGCATCGTCACCGACCTCGAGGGCAGCCAGACCGGCTACACCTGGGTCGTCGTGGCCACCCTCCTGACCATGACCGCGACCACCCCGATCTGGGGCAAGCTCGCGGACCTCTTCAGCAAGAAGGTCCTCGTCCAGTCCGCGCTGGTGATCTTCTCGATCGGCTCGCTGATCGCCGGGTTCGCGCCCAGCATGGAGGTGCTGATCGGCGCCCGGGCGATCCAGGGCCTCGGCGTCGGCGGCCTGACCGCGCTGGTCCAGGTCGTCATCGCGTCGATGGTGAGCCCGCGTGAGCGCGGTCGTTACTCCGGCTACATCGGCGCCACGTTCGCCCTGGCGACGGTCTCCGGCCCGCTGGTCGGTGGCGTCCTCGTCGACTCGGTCGGCTGGCGCTGGTGCTTCTTCGTCGGCATCCCGGTCGCCGTGGTCGCGTTCGCGGTGCTGCAGAAGACCCTGCACCTGCCGGTGATCAGGCGCGAGGTGCACATCGACTACCTCGGCGCCACCCTGCTGGTCGGCGGCGTCTCGCTGCTGCTGGTCTGGGTCTCGCTCGCCGGCAACCAGTTCGACTGGATCTCCGCCACCAGCGGCGGCCTCGTGGCCGCGGGCTTCGCCGTACTCGTCGCCGCGATCTACGTCGAGGCGAAGGTCGCCCACGAGCCGATCATCCCGCTGCGCCTGTTCAAGGACCGTACGACGT
Organism: uncultured Actinomycetota bacterium; assembly: GCA_963721775.1. Lineage (GTDB taxonomy): Bacteria > Actinomycetota > Actinomycetes > Propionibacteriales > Nocardioidaceae > Nocardioides. The sequence continues at coordinate 283,218 of CAVRMH010000028.1, forward strand.
CGCTCGCGACCGCCGCCTCGGTGCTGATCGGCGTCGCGATGTTCGGCTCGACCGTCTACCTCTCGCAGTACTTCCAGCTCGCCCGCGGCATGAGCCCGACCCACGCCGGCCTGATGTCGATCGCGATGGTCGGCGGCCTGCTGGTCTCGAGCATCGTCACCGGCCGCATCATCAGCGAGACCGGCCACTGGAAGAAGTTCCTGGTCGGCGGCATGGTGCTGGTCATCATCGGCCTCAGCCTGCTCTCGACGATCGACGCGGACACCAACCTCGCCGTGGTCGGCGTCTTCATGGCGGTCCTCGGCCTCGGCCTGGGCGCCACCATGCAGAACCTCGTGCTCGCGGTGCAGAACAACGCGGCCCAGTCCGACATGGGCGCGGCCAGCTCGGTGGTGGCGTTCTTCCGCTCGATGGGCGGCTCGATCGGCGTCTCCGCGCTGGGTGCCATCCTCGGCGACCCAGGTGGCCGCCAACGTCACCTCGGGCCTGGCCGCCCTGGGCATCCCGGCCGGCAGCACGGACAGCCACGAGATCCCGGACCTGGCCACGCTGCCGGGGCCGATCCGCCAGGTCTTCGAGCAGGCCTTCGGCGAGGCCACCGGTCACCTGTTCCTCGTCGCGGTCCCGTTCGCCGTGCTCGCGTTCGTCTGCGTGCTGTTCATCCGTGAGGTCCCGCTGCGTACGACGATCCTGCGCGAGGACGAGATCGCGCCGGAGGCCACCGCGGAGCTGAGCCCGCGATGAGCCAGGTGCGCACCGACACGCTCCGCCAGCTCGAGCACGAGGTGGGCGTGGTCATCCGCCGGGTCAAGCGGGTGATCGGGGAGCGTGCCCGGGCGGTCCATCCCGACCTCCAGCCGGGGACCTACCTCATGCTCACCTACCTCGCCGAGACCGGCTCGTGCCGGTCGTCGGCGATCGCGGAGGTGTTCGACATGGACAAGGGAGCGATCAGCCGGCAGGTCCAGCACCTCACCGACCTCGGGCTCATCGAGCGGTCGCCCGACCCGGCCGACGGACGGGCCGCGCTGCTCGCCCTCACCGACGAGGCGCACCGCCGGCTGGACGACGTACAGGCCCATCGTCGCAAGGTGATCGACGAGCGCCTCGCCGACTGGTCCGACGACGACCTGCGCTCCTTCGTCGAGATGCTCGGCCGCTACAACGCCACCCTCGACTGAGCTCGCCCGGCTTCGGGATAGTCCGCGAGGTTCTGGTCCGCTTTTCGCGCGAGAACGAGCCAGAACCTCGCGGACTATCCGTCGATGGGACACGGGCGGGGGGTCAGGGGCGGAGCCAGGCGGCGGTGTCGGGCGGGAGGAGCCGCGCGCCGTCGTCGCCGTCCGCGAGCGGGCCGCTGGCGACCAGCAGCTCGCCCTCGGGCAGGGCCACCGGGGCGTCGCCGCAGTTGGTCACCGAGACGACCGGACCACGGCGGACGACGAGCACGTCGGCGTCCGAGCCGGACAGGTCGACGGCGTCGCCGGCGGTGGTGGCGAAGGTACGCCGGGCGGCCAGCGCGGCGCGGTAGAACGCCAGCGTGGAGTCCGGGTCGGCCGCCTGGGCCTCGACCGTCAGCGGCGCCCAGTCCTCCGGCTGCGGGATCCACGGCTGGTCGGTGCCCGGCCCGAAGGCGTACGGCGCGCGGTCACCGCCCCACGGGATCGGCACCCGGCAGCCGTCGCGACCGGGCTCGCCGGTGCGGAACCACGACGGGTCCTGCCGGTGCTCCGGCGGCACGTCGACCTGCTCGAGGCCGAGCTCCTCGCCCTGGTAGAGGTACGCCGAGCCCGGCAGCGCCAGCATGGTGAGGGTGGCGGCGCGGGCCCGGGCCAGGCCGACCGGCCCGCCGCCGTACCGCGTCACGTGCCGGGTCACGTCGTGGTTGCTCAGCACCCAGGTCGGCGAGGCGTCGACCAGGTCCATCGACGCGAGGGTGTCGCTGACGACCTTCGCGAAGGCCGGCGCCGACCACGGCGCGGTGAGCCAGTGGAAGTTGAAGGTCTGGTGCAGCTCGTCGGGGCGGATGTACTGCGCCATCGACTCGGGGGTCTGGGTCCAGGCCTCGGCGACGGCCATCCGGTCGCCGGGGTACTCGTCGAGGATCTTGCGCCAGCGGCGGTAGATGTCGTGCACCTCGGGCTGGTCCCACATCGGCTCGTCGCGCAGGACGCGCTCGACCATGGAGTGCTCCATCGAGGCGCCGCTGACCGGCTTCTCGTCGTCGTGGACGACCTGGTCGCGCAGGCCCTCCTCCTTGAACAGCCCGTGCGCGACGTCGACGCGGAACCCGTCCACGCCGCGGTCGAGCCAGAAGCGCAGCACCTCGTCGAACATGTCCGCGACCTCGGGGTTGCGCCAGTCGAGGTCGGGCTGGGTCGGGTCGAACAGGTGGAGGTACCACTCGCCGTCCTCGACGCGGGTCCACGCCGGGCCGCCGAAGACCGACTCCCAGTTGTTCGGGGGCAGCGAGCCGTCGGTGCCGCGGCCCTCGCGGAACATGAAGCGCGCCCGCTCCGGGCTGCCGGGACCGGCGGCCAGCGCCTCCTCGAACCACTCGTGGGCGTCGGAGGTGTGGTTGGGCACCAGGTCGACGATCACCTTGATGCCGAGCTCGTGCGCGGTGTCCAGCATCGCGTCGGCGTCCTCGAGGTCGCCGAACAGCGGCTCGACGTCCTTGTAGTCCGCGACGTCGTACCCGTGGTCGTTCTGGGGGGAGGGGTAGAAGGGGGTGATCCACAGCGCGTCCACGCCGAGGTCGCGCAGGTGCGGCAGGCGCGCGGTGATGCCGGGGAGGTCGCCGATGCCGTCACCGTCGCTGTCGGCGAAGCTGCGGACGTAGATCTGGTAGCAGACCGCGTGCTGCCACCAAGGCGTCGTTGGATCGATAAAATTCGACATGCCCAAATTCTTACAGGCCACCGGGCCCTGACGGAAACCCCGGCCGGCCGCCGATCTGGAGCCGGCCCGGGCTCAGCCGAACGTCGCCGGGTCGATCGCGATCCAGACGTGCTGGGCGCGCCCCACGATCCGCCCGTCCGCGTCGTACATCGTGGTGGCGGTGAAGCTCTTGCGGCCGTCCGCGCCGAGCAGCTGGCCGACGACCACGTGCTCCTCGCCGATCACCGGCAGGGTGTCGACCTGGGCGGTCATCCGGCCGAGCACCATCATCCGTTCCTCGAGGTCGGCGGCCCACCCGCCCGAGCAGTCCAGCGCCGCCCAGGTCACCGGCAGGCTGGCCCGCGGCACCTCGTCGACGTACGCGTGGAAGTCCTCGCCGACGCTCGGCGCCGGCGTCCACAGCGAGGCGACCCGCGCCGAGCCGTCGGCGGCCGGCGTCACCGGGCCGGGGAAGATCCGCAGCCCGTCGCCGGGCTCGCGCCCGGTGCCGCAGGCGAAGCAGGTGGGGAAGGGGTGGCTGCGCAGTCCCGGGTACGCCGCCATCGCGGCGCGCGCCTCCGCGGCCCCGACCTGCTCGACCGGGACCAGGTCGCCCTCGACCACCTGGGCCTCGACGACGTGCGCGCCGCCGAGGGTGAGCACGGTCAGCGGCGAGCCCGGGTCGCCGGTGTGGGCCGGGTCGCCGACGTCGAGGTGCTGCACCGTCATCGCCACGTCGAGCGGCGGCGGCTGGCGCAGGGTGGCCCGGATCGGCGGCCACGACCGGCACCGGTCGTCACCCTCGCGGCCGGGCACCAGCGCCGCGACCGCGCCCGCCGTCCAGCCGCCGTTGCCGGAGTCCGGCGGCCCGCAGAACCGCGCGGGCACGGTGAGCTCGGTGGTGGGGAAGTGCTCGGTCATCGCTTGATCTTCTCCAGCCTGTCCAGGGCCTCGCGCCGTTCGGCGGCATGGTCGACGATCGGCGCCGGGTAGCCGTCGACCTCGCCCGGCTCGTGCGGGTCGGCCGCGTCGGCCAGCTCGGGCACCCAGCGCCGGATGTAGGCGCCGTCGGGGTCGAACTTCCGGCCCTGCGTGGTCGGGTTGAAGACCCGGAAGTACGGCGCCGCGTCGGTGCCGCAGCCGGCCACCCACTGCCAGCCGTGCTGGTTGGAGGCGAGGTCGCCGTCGACCAGCCAGCGCATGAAGTGCCGGGCGCCGTGCTGCCACTCGACGTGCAGGTCCTTGACCAGGAAGCTGGCCACGATCATCCGCACCCGGTTGTGCATCCAGCCGGTCGCCCGGAGCTGCCGCATGCCGGCGTCCACGATCGGGTAGCCGGTCCGGCCCCGCCGCCACGCATCGAGGGCCTTGCCCGGCTCGTCGTACTCCATCCGCGCGAACTCCGGGCGGAGGTACTCCCGCGCGGTCTCGGGCCGCTGGAACAGCACGTCGGCGTAGAACTCCCGCCAGGCGAGCTCCTTGCGGTACGTCGCGGGGCCGGCCGCACCGGTCAGGTCGGCGAGCATCGTGCGCGGGTGGATCTCGCCCCACTTCAGGTGGACGGACATGTGCGAGGTGCTGTCGAGGTCGGGCCGGTCGCGCTCGGAGGCGTACGCCGCGACGCCGTCCTCGACGTACTCCTGCCAGCGCCGGCGGGCCGCGGCCTCCCCGGCCTCGGGGAGCGTCAACCCGTCGGGCACCGACGGGGACGGGATCTCGACCGTCGTGTCGAGCGCGAGCCAGTGCGCGCCGGTCGGGGCGTCGACCGGGGCCCGCCAGCCGTGCTCGGCCCAGGCGCGGGAGAACGGCGTGTAGACCTTGTAGGGGTCGCCGGAGCCGTTGGTGACCCGTCCCGGAGCCACGGCGTACGGCGAGCCCGTGCGGACCAGGTCGATGCCGTGCTCGGCCAGCGCCTTCTCGACCTCGCGGTCGCGGCGGTGCCCGTAGGGGCCGTAGTCGGCGGCCACGTGCACCCGGGAGGCGCCGACCGCGCGGGCGGCCAGCAGCACCTGCCGCACCGGGTCGCCCCGCACCACGGACAGGCCCGCGTGCCGCTGCCGCAGCGAGGCGTCGAGGGAGCGCAGCGAGGCGGCGAGGTAGGCCTGGCGGCTCGGCCCGGCCGGCCCCCACAGCGCGGGGTCGAGGACGAACAGCGGCAGCACCCCGTCGCTGTCGCAGGCGTCGAGGAGGGCGGGGTTGTCGGCCAGCCGGAGGTCGCGGCGGAACCACATCACGGTGGTGGTGGGGTCAGTCATCGGCTCCACTGTGCCAGTGCGACCTGACGATGCGTAAGAATGGCGAAGTGAGCGACCTGATCGACACCACCGAGATGTACCTCCGCACCATCTACGAGCTGGTGGAGGAGGGCATCGTCCCGCTGCGTGCCCGCATCGCCGAGCGGCTGCACCAGAGCGGCCCGACGGTCAGCCAGACCGTGGCGCGGATGGAGCGCGACGGCCTGCTCACCGTCCAGGGCGACCGGCACCTCGAGCTCACCGAGGAGGGCACCGTCCTCGCGACCCGCGTCATGCGCAAGCACCGGCTCGCCGAGCGGCTGCTCACCGACGTCATCGGCCTCGACTGGGAGCTCGTGCACGCGGAGGCCTGCCGCTGGGAGCACGTGATGTCGGAGACCGTCGAGCGGCGCCTCGTCGAGCTGCTCGACCACCCCACGGAGTCGCCGTACGGCAACCCGATCCCGGGCCTCGACGAGCTCGGCGAGTCCGAGGTCGGGCGAGGAGTTCATGCTCGACGTGGAGCCGCTGGCCAGCGCCGCGAAGGCGGAGGAGTCGCGGGTGCACGTCCGCCGGATCTCCGAGGAGATGCAGAAGGACGAGCACCTCATGGGCGCGCTGCGCCGGGTCGGCGCGGTGCCCGGCAAGACCGTCACCGTGGTCGCGACCGCGGAGGGCGTGCTGCTCGGCTCCGGCGGCGAGACCGCCGAGATCGTGCCCGAGGCGGCCGAGCACATCTTCGTCAAGCGCCTCTAGCCCGCCGGGATCGCGGCAGTCAGCCGCTCGAGCACCAGCCGCAGCGGCGGCCACGCGTCCCGCCCGCGGCGGGTCACGGCGTACGCCCGCAGGGTCACGCCGGGCTCGGTCAGCGCCAGCACGCGTACGCCGGCGGTGGTCGGTCGCTCCAGCGGCAGCAGGCCGACGCCGCGTCCGGCGACGATGAGGTCCTCGACCAGGTCGAGGCTGTCGATCTCGTGCGCGATCCGCGGGGTGAACCCGGCCAGCGAGGCGAGGGTGCGGACCGCGTCGTCGTCGGCGGTGTTGCGGGAGTTCACGATCCACGGCTCGTCGGCGTACGCCGCGAACACGGCGGCCGCGTCGCCGGAGGGGTACCTCCCCGAGGCGGGTACGGCGAGCCCCCAGGCGACCGAGTAGAGCGGGGCGACGGTGACGTCGTTGCGCAGGGACACCGGCGCCAGGTTGTAGTCGTAGGCCAGCGCCAGGTCGATCCGGTCGGAGGCGAGCAGGTCGAACGCCTCGAGCGGTTCGTACTCGCTGATCAGCACCTCGACGCCGGGGTGCGAGCGGGCCAGGTCGTCGACCACCGGCATCAGCGACTGCCGGATCGCGCTGGCGAAGCCGGCCACCCGGACCCGGCCGACCGGCTCGCGTCGGGGTCGAGGTCCACGCGGGCGGCCTCGATCGCGGCCAGGATCGTCACCGCGTGGTCGGCCAGCCGCAGGCCGGCGGGGGTGAGCCGGACCCGCCGGCCGTCCGGCTCGAGCAGCGGGGTGCCGGCCTCGCGCGCGAGGGCGGCGATCTGCTGCGACACCGTGGACGTGGTCAGCCCGAGCTCGTCGGCGACCTCGCGCATCGAGCCGAGGCGGGAGAGCTCGAGCAGCAGGCGGAGGCGGCGCGGATCCATCCGCCCATTGTGCAGGAATCCTGAACGGTACGTGCAGACAATTCACGTGGACACGAACGGTCGCCTGGAGGTCTCATGGTGGGCATGACCTCGACCGCCACCGCTCCCGTCCCCGTCGGCACGTCCGGACCCCGCGTCGGCACCGCCCGCCGCGGGGCATCGATGGCGCTGCTCTCCATGCTCTGCGTGCAGCTCGGCCTGGCCGCCTCGGTGGGCCTGGTCGACGACCTCGGCCCGGCCGGCACCGCCTGGCTGCGGCTGGCGTGGGCCGGCGTCATCCTGCTGGTGGTCGTCCGGCCGCGTCCCGCCGCACTTCACCCCGTCGGCACTGCGGGCGGCGGTCCTGCTCGGCATCGTCACCGCCGGCGTCACGATCCTCTTCATGTCCGCCGTCACCCGGCTGCCCCTGGGCACCGCGAGCGCCCTGGAGTTCCTCGGTCCGCTCGGCGTGGCGGTGGCCCGCGGCCACGGCGGCCGCAAGGTCTGGCCGGCGCTCGCCGGCGTCGGCGTCCTGCTGCTGACCCAGCCCTGGACGGGCGAGGCGGACCCGGTCGGCGTCGCCTTCGCGCTCGGCGCCGCGGCCTGCTGGGCGGCGTACATCCTGCTCACCCAGCGGGTCGGCGACGAGGTCACCGGCATCACCGGGCTCGCCGTCTCGATGCCGGTCGCCGGGCTGGTCGCCACCGTGGTGGCCGGGCCGTCGGTCTTCGGGCACCTCACCCCCGGGCTGCTGCTGGCCGGGCTCGGGCTCGCGGTGCTGCTGCCGGTGGTGCCGTTCGCGCTGGAGCTGCTCGCCCTGCGCCGGCTGACCACCGCGGCGTTCGGGACCCTGATGAGCCTCGAGCCGGCGATCGCCCTGGTGATCGGTCTCGTGGCGCTGGGCCAGCGGCCCGACCTGCTCGCCGTGGCCGGCATCGGGTTCGTGGTGGCCGCCGGCATCGGCGCCGAGCGGACCGGCGCCCGCGAGGACCCACCGGTGCACGCGGCCTGAGTCGCGGAGGTCAGGCGGGTGGCCCGGCGCCCATCTGCGCGAGTGCGCCGGCCATGTCCATGACGCCCCAGTGAGCGACGCACTGGTCACCGCGGAACTGCAGGATGTCGATGGCGTTGATGGCCACCGGGTTGCCGCTTGCGGGCACGCCCATGAACTCACCGGTGTGAGTGCCGACGAACGAGACCCGTGCGACTACCTTGTCGCCGTCGTGGAGCAGGTCGTGCACGTCCACGTGGAAGTCGGTGATGGCCGCGTGCATCATCGTGAACAGCTGCCGTGGCGTGTCCCGGGTGTTGCCCATCCCCGGGACCTCCTCATGTTCGACGAAGTCCTCAGCCAGGTACTTGTCGACGGCCGCATCGACGTCTCCGGCGACTGGCTCTGAACATCTCCTGCGCTACTGCCTTGTAGTCGGACATCTGCCCCTCCACCTCGCATCCCGGCGCCTCGGCGGCCCATGCCGTTTGACGCTAACAGCCACGGGAGCGCGCGGACAGGGTCGTTCAGACCTCCTGCGAACCCGCGCCGAGCGGTCGACCACGCCGGTCAGCCGCGGGCGAGCTCGGTGAGGAACTCGCTGCACCCCTCGGCCAGGGTGTACGTCGCGTGGTCGTCGCCGCGGGTGGTGCCGCGGTTGACGATGACCACCGGGACGCCGAGCCTGGCGGCCCGCTTCACGAACCGCAGCCCGGACATCACGGTGAGCGACGAGCCGACCACGAGCAGCACGCCGTCCACGCGGCCGAGTCCCTCGACCGCGTCGTAGCTGCGCTGCACGCGCTCGGCGGGGACGTTCTCGCCGAAGAACACGACGTCGGGCTTCAGCGGACCGCCGCAGTCCTCGCAGTCGGGCACCCGGAAGTCGGCGGTGTCGTCGAGCTCGACGTCGCCGTCCGGCCGGGCCAGCGCGGCGCGGTGCGCGTCGGCGTACCCGGGGTTGAGCGCGTCGAGCCGGGCCTGCAGGGCGCGGCGTGAGGTGACCGCCCGGCAGGACAGGCAGACCACGTCGGCGATGCGGCCGTGCAGCGCGAGCGCCCGGGAGCCGGCCGCCTCGTGCAGGCCGTCGACGTTCTGGGTGATCAGCAGCCCGACGTCGCCGCGGGCCTCGAGCGCGGCGAGCGCGTGGTGCCCCGGGTTCGGAACGGCGTGCCCCATCCGGGACCAGCCGACGTGGCTGCGCGCCCAGTAGCGCCGCCGCGGCTCCGGGGCCGGAGACGAACTCGCCGTACGTCATCGGCAGCCGGTTGGGCGAGCCCGGCCCGCGGTAGTCGGGGATGCCGGAGTCGGTCGAGACCCCGGCGCCGGTGAGCACGACGAGCGGGCGGTCGCGCAGGAACGCGCAGACCTCGTGCGTCGTGGTGCCGGTCGCGGCCAGGCTCACGTGCCGTACCGCAGGGCGGCGCGGGCCCGCGCCTTCTCGGCCTCGACCGCCCGGTCCTTGGGCGGCGCGGTGGTGACCAGGGCGTCGAGCAGGTGCTGGGTGGCGTGGGCGACCTCGCGCACGGCCTCGTCGAAGGCCGCCTGGTTGGCCTGCGAGGGGCGGGTGGCGCCGCTGACCTTGCGGACGTACTGCAGGGCGGCGGCGGTCACCTCGTCACGGGTGGCCGGCGGCTCGAAGTTGTGGAGCTGGCGGATGTTGCGGCACATGCGAACGAGGGTACGCCGGGCTGCCCGGTCCTCGGGCTGGTCCTAGAGGTCGAGGAACCGCACCCCGTCGTCGCTCGCGACCACCACCCTCCCGTCGGGCAGCGGCACCGTGCGCAGCGAGGCGACGCCGTCGTACCCGCTCGCCGCCGGGCAGCAGCCGGGTGGTCAGCGACCCGTCCGGGCCGACCTCGAGCACGGAGATGGCGGCGGTCGCGCCGCCGTACTTCCCCCAGTGCTCGACCACGGTCAGGGCGGTACGCCGGTCGGGCAGCCAGGTGAACTGGCGCGGGTCCTGGCCGGCGCGGGTGGTGCGCTCGCGGCCGTACTCGTGCGTCGCGACCCGGCGCGGGGCGGTGAGGTCGGCGATGTCGAAGACCGCGGCCTGGCCGCCACGCGCCTGCCCGGTGCGGTCGGCGGCGGTGCCGATGCCCAGCAGCAGGTCGTCCCCGATCGGGTGCAGGTAGTCGCTGAACCCGGTGATCTTGAGCGCGGCGACCTTCCGCGGCGCGGCCGGGTCGGACAGGTCGATCGCGTAGAGCGGGTCGGTCTGCCGGAACGTCACCACGAACGCGAGGTCGTCGAACCAGCGCACCGACGTGATCTGCTCGTCCACCCCGAGCCCGTCGAGCCGGCCGAGCTCGACCAGCTCGCCGTCCCGCTCGGCGAAGGTGACCACCGAGCTGGAGTTCCCGGTCGCAGCGGAGGGCCCGACCGCGACCCGCAGCACGCCGTCGACGGAGTCCATCGCCCAGCGGTCGGCGACCGAGCCGTCCACCTCGCCGGACCCGACGTACGTCGCGTCGTCGCCGTCGAGCGCGAACGCGTGCAGGTCGGTGGTGCCGTCCCTCGACGTCCCGTTCCCCCAGGTCGGAGCGACGCCGTCCATCTCCGCGCAGCAGCCGCCACCCCATCCACCGCCCCATCCACCGGCCCAGCCCCAGACCTGGCTGGTGGCGAGGTAGAGCCGGTCGGTCGAGGAGTAGACGATGTTCGAGGACGTCGCCACCCCGGTGACGCTGCGCTCGCGCGGCGCGTCGGCGGCGTACCCGACCACGGCGACCGCGCCGGGCCCGGAGAAGTCGGCCGGCACCCGCATCGCGTCGCAGCCGACGAGCCGGGTCGCCGCGCCCCCACCGTCGCGGACCGTGGGCAGCCAGTCGTCGATGGTGCTGTCGCGGACCACCTGCCGGTTCTTGCGCAGCGCCTCCCTGTCGCTGCGACCGCCGCCCGGGGTGACGAAGTCGAGGGCGGGCAGGCCGCTGCTCAGCACCAGGCGCACCGTCCCGCCGTACTGCCGCGCCGAGACCAGGTCCGCGTCGTAGGTCTGGGTGTCGACCACGGTCGGGCTGGCCGGGTCCGCGAGGTCGACGCGGTGGACCACGGTGGTCAGCCCGTCGTCCCCCTGCCAGCCGCGGCCGATCACCACCGCACTGTCTCCGACCAGCAGCAGCTCGGGCGCGTTCTCGCCACCGTCGTAGCCCGCCTCCCCGGTGGCCGGCAGCTCCACGCTGCCGAGGGGCAGCGGCGTGGTCCCGGTGACGTCGTACGTCGTCAGCTCGTCGCCGTCCATCCGGACCAGGATCGAGCCGTTCGTCTTGACCAGGTCGGGCTCGTCGACGCCGGACTCCTGGACGTTGGTGCCGGTCCCGCTGGAGGTGACCTCGTCGGTGGGCGAGCCCGGTTGCGCGCCGTCGCCTGCCATCGAGCTCGACGCCCGGTCCTCCATGACGCCGTCCTCCACGGCGTAGACCCGCATGTCGTTCCAGCCCCACGCGGTCACCCGGCCCACCGAGCCGTCGACGTACCAGCCGAGCAGCTGGTCGCAGGAGTCCGCGCGGACCAGCGACGGGCCGGTACCGAGGTGGAGGGGGCCGTCCGGCGCGGCCACGAGCCGGCCGGACCGGATGTCGTCGCTGCGGCCCTGCCAGGCGGCGCCGGCGACGAAGGAGCCGCCGAGGGCCAGGGCGAGGGCGGTGACGCCGAGGCGGGTGCGGTTGCCGTTCATGGTGCTCGGACGGTCGTCGGGCGCGATCGGTTCCCGGTGGGGTCGGGGGTGGACACCGGTGTCGGATGCGGACCGGTCGGGCACGATGTGCGCATGGCTCCTCGCGACGACCGTGACTTCGACATCGTGCTGTTCGGGGCGACCGGGTTCACCGGCGGCCTGACCGCCGAGTACCTCGCCCGGCACGCGCCGGCCCGGCTGCGCTGGGCGCTGGCCGGCCGCAACCTGGCCAAGCTCGAGGCGGTGCGCGACCGGCTGGCCGGCATCGACCCCAGGCTCGAGGTCATGGACCTGCTGGTCGCGGACTCCACCGACGCCCCCGCGCTGGCCGGTATCGCCGCCCGGACCCGGGTGGTGGCGACCACCATCGGGCCCTACCTCGAGCACGGCGAGCCGCTGGTCGCCGCCTGCGCCGCCGCCGGCACCGACTACGTCGACCTGACCGGGGAGTCGGAGTTCGTCGACCGCATGTGGCTGGCCCACCACGAGACCGCGGTCGCCTCGGGCGCCCGGCTGGTGCATGCCTGCGGCTTCGACTCGATCCCGCACGACCTGGGCGTCTACTTCACGATGCAACAGCTGCCCACCGACGGCCCGGTCACCGTGCGCGGCGTGGTGCGCAGCAACGGCACGTTCTCCGGCGGCACGTTCCACTCCGCGCTCGGTGCGATGTCACGGGTCAAGCAGATGCGCACGACGTACGCCGAGCGCCGGCGCCACGAGGACCGTCCGGAGGGCCGGTCGTCGCGTGCGGTCGCGGGCAAGCCGCACCGCGACTCGCTGCTCGGCTACTGGCTGCTGCCGTTGCCGACCATCGACCCGACGATCGTGGCCCGCAGCGGCGCAGCCCTGGCGTCGTACGGTCCGCGCTTCCGCTACTCCCACTACGCCGGCACGAAGACGCTGCGGTACGCCGCCGGGGGAGCGGTCGGCGCCACCGCACTCGGCCTCGCGGCGCAGGTCCCGCCGGTGCGGGACTTCCTGGGCAACCGGGTGCCGCAGGGGGAGGGCCCCGACGAGCGGCGCCGGCGCAAGGCCTGGTTCACCGTCGACTTCGTCGCCGAGTCCGGGGACCAGCGGGTGCACACCCGGGTATCGGGCGGCGACCCCGGCTACACGGAGACGGCGACGATGCTCGCCGAGTCCGCGCTGTGCCTGGCCTTCGACGCCAATCCGCCGACCGCGGGCCAGGTCACCACGGCGGTCGCGATGGGCGACCACCTGCTCACCCGGCTCCAGAAGGCCGGGATCTCGTTCGAGGTCATCGACGACTGACCCGTCCTGACGGGCACCATCCATCCGGGTGACCATTCGGTGACCATCAGACTCAGGGGTGGTGTCGGACGCGATCACGAGGCAGAGTGCTAGGGGTGAGGCGTTTTCTTGGGTGTATGGCCTCCCTCCTGTGCGGCATCGTCCTGCTGTCGACCGCTGGGACGGACAGGGTCGCAACGGGGCTGCTGGTGGATCGGCCGACCACCGGCACGTTGCCTCCCGCGTCCGTGACGGAGCCCGACCTGCGTCCCCCGGTCACCGCCCTGGCTCGAGCCGGCGCCTCCACGACCCGGGTGGACGCCGCGGCGCACGCCTCGCGGCCCGACGCGCCGGTGATGGCCGACGTCATCCTCGCCGCCTACCAGCTGGCCGCCTCCGTGGCTCCGGCCGGCTGTCACCTCCCGGTCACGCTGCTCGCCGCGATCGGACAGGTCGAGTCCGGCAACCTCCGTGGCCGTCGGCTCGACGCCGGTAAGCGGGTCACCCCGCGGCTGCTCGGCCCGGTGCTCGACGGCAAGCCCTTCTCCGCGATCCGCGACACCGACGGTGGGGTCCTCGACGGCAACAAGCGCTGGGACCGTGCCCTCGGGCCGCTCCAGTTCATCCCGAGCACCTGGGCCCGCTTCTCCGTGGACCTCGACGGCGACGGCGTCACCGACCCGCAGGACGTGGAGGACGCCGCCGGCGCGGCCGCGCTCTACCTCTGCTGGGGTGACCGCGACCTCGCGCAGCCGGCCGACCTGCGCGCGGCGATCCTGTCCTACAACCACTCCCACACCTACCTCGCCGCGGTGCTCGCCTGGAAGGCGGCGTACGACGACGCCGGGCTGACCGCGTCGCTGCCGATGGACCCGATGCAGGCGCTCGAGCTGCGCGTGCCGACGCGGATCGCCATGCCGACCCGGGGCGTCGTCCCGGCCGGCACCGTCAGCAGCGGTGGCCACGGCAAGCACGACACCACGGGCACCCGGTCCGGTATCACCGCCTCCACGCCGCGTGACCCGGCCGGGACGTCGGAGGAGCCGGCGGCCGCCGGCACGGCGTCCCCGCTGCCCGGCAAGCCGACCCCGAGCAAGACCCCGGCCTGTACGCCGGCGCCGGAGCCGACGGTGACGCCCACGCCCACGGCGACCGAGTCTCCCGCCCCGGCCAGCTCGACGTCGCCATCGCCCGCGCCGAGTCCGGCACCGTCCACGAGCCCCGACCCGTCCGCCGTACCCTCCGACCCGGTGCCGCCTCCCTGCCCGGCCAAGAAGGATCCCGCGGCGCCTGCCGACCCGGCCACCGGCAGTACGACGAAGTCCACCGAGCCGACCACGGCCCCGACGCCCTGAGCCCGCGCGCAGCTTGCGCGCGCTCCGTGCACTCCTGCTGCCGCCCGGTCGTGTGACGACCGGGCCGCACGAAACGCCGGACGGCGGGTGGTGAGGTGCCCCAGGCAGGAGTCGAACCTGCGACCTTTCGCTTAGGAGGCGGCTGCTCTATCCGCTGAGCTACTGGGGCGGTGGATCGGAATAGTAGTCGGGCTAACGATCGGAACATCCATCGGGAGAACCGTCGGGATAGCTTCGCTGTAGTTCGGTCGGCCCCGGGCAGCGGCGGTCCGCCGGGATTCCCCGCGAGCGCAGTGTGCTCCCGCCCGGTGCCGGCGGACCACACCCCTGATGCGACGCGTCCGGGAGCTCGCACGGCCCCGGTCGTGACAGCCACCCCCGGCGGCCTGGCCAGTCGGACCAGCTCGCGGCGCCGCGCCCACTCCGGCCCGTTCCCGGTCGGGTTGCGGAGTCTCGACTGAGTGTCCGCGCGTCAACCCACTCCAGTTCTGACCGGGACACGTCCGGTCCGGGTGGGCCTCACAGCAGCCCGAGCTGGCTGGCTCGGGTGATGGCCTCGTCGCGGTCGGCGACCCCGAGCTTGCGGTAGATGCCACGCAGGTGAGACTTCAACGTGTTCACCGTGATGTACAGCTCGTCGGCGATGTCCTGGTTCTTGATTCGCCTCGGCAAGTACTCCAGGACGGTCAGTTCACGCTCGGTGAGTGGTGCGACCAAGCCCTTCTGAGCGTGGCCTCGGGACTCCATCTGTCCGGCGAGGTGCGCGAGGGCGTCGTCGGTGAAGGGGGACCCGCGGGTGCTTCCCGCCGGAGCATCCGGAGCGCAGCGGGTACCTCGAGGAAGGGCCAGCGCAGTCGCTGTCCTTCGGCCATCGCGACCGCTTCCTGCAGTGCGGTCCCGGACGCGGAGTGCGCGCCCGCGGCGTCAAGCACCACCGCGGAGAGGAGTCGATGACCGAGCACCGCGCGGAGGTCACCGCGCCACGGGTCCCAACGGTCGAGGGCGTGTTGTGCCGCGGCCACGTCGTCGGTGGCCAAGGCGAGGTCGACCCGGCCCGCGGCGAGCTCGGGGACCGGTCCGCCCTGGTCGAGCACCGTTCGTGCCTCGACCAGGTCCCCGGTGCCGATCAAGAGACGTACCCGCAGGGCCAGGTTGGTGTTGACGAGGACGGGTGGCTCGAGCGCCGAGGCAGCTGGCTCTCGCAGGAGGGCGAGCGCGTGCCGCGGGCCTTCGGTCGCTGCGGTGAGCCGGGCCAGCAGGGTCCGTTGGAGGTCGACGTTCACCACACTGGAGGGTCGTCGACGGTTCTGCAGGTCGGACTCCGCAAGGTGGCGGGCGGCGCGATCGAGGTCGGTCTGGTCCAGGTGGACCAGCGCCGAGGCCAGGTGGGCGTGGATCACCGAGGAGTGGCTGGTGACCCCGATGGCCTGGGCGGCGTTGAAGGCCGCATCGGCCAGCTGCAGGGCTTCGGTGCAGTGCCCCGTCCACGCGCGAACCAGGGCGAGCGAGCCCAGGGTGTAGATCCGCCAGATCGGGTACTCCATGCCGGGCAGCGTGAGCACGTGCTCGAACCCGGCGCCGGCGCCGGCAAGGTCGTCTTGCAGGAACCGGGCGACGGCCGCGTCGTACTCGGCCATGACCTGGACGGAGTCGAGGCCGCCGATGCCGAGGAAGTCGGCGACGTCACCGGCTTCCAGCGTCGGAAGCACCTCGAGGACGGTGGTGGCGGTGGTCAGCACGACCTCCGGGGGCAGATCCCGGAATGTCAGGGTCGTGTACAGGGCATCGGCCGCGGCTCGCTCGCCCGGTGTCAGGTCGGTGCGGCGCACGAGACGCCGGTGCATCTCGGCCGCCGCATCCGCCTGGTCGGCCGCGACCAGGGCGGCGAGCAGGTTCACCCCGACGACCGCCGGGGAAGCGGGGTCCGCGGCTTCGATGACGGTCAGCCACCTCACGAGCGTCGCGGACTCGCCGCGCTCGAAGAGCAGGTGCCCGAACTCCGCTACCACCGCGAACGCCTGCCGGTACTCCCCTGCGGAGAGGAGGTGCTCCATGGCCTCCTCCTTCCGGCCGTGCTCGAGAAGCCAGCCGGCGGCCCTGACATGGAGCTCGCGCGCAGCCATCGGGTGCTCGAGACGGAGCTGGTAGCGCAAGAGGTCGGCAAAGAGGTGGTGGTAGCGGAACAGCTCACCGGACCTGTCGAGGGCGATGGTGAACAGGGAGTGCTTCTCGAGGTGGTCGAGCATGGCGCGCGCGTTGTCGTCGCCGGTCACGGCGTCGCACACCTCGACCGAGAGCCAGTCGAGCACGGAGGTCTGGAGGAGGAACGTGCGTGTGTCGGGGTCCTGGCGTACCAGTACCTCCTCGAGGAGGTATTCCCCGACGAGCCGGTCGCTGCCGGCGAAGGTGTCGATCGAGGCCTCGACGTCGGGCTCGTCCCGCAGGGAGATGGCGGCGAGCTGGAGGCCCACCGCCCAGCCATCCGTCCGGTTGAGCAGCGTTCCGACCTGGCGGTCGGTGAAGTCCCGCTCGGCCACGGCTTCGAGCAGTAGCCGCGCTTCCTGCGCGCCGAAGGCGAGGTCGGTACCGCGGAGCTCGAGTAGCCGATCGTCCAACCGGAGTTGCCGCAGGGGCCAGGGCGGATCCCGGCGGGTGCTGACGATGCACCGGGTGGAGCGGGGAAGGCGGGTCATGAGCGCGCCGAGCTCCTCGACCACAGCGGAGTTCGTCAGGACGTGCAGGTCCTCGAAGACGAGGACGAGCCCCTCGGTGTGCACGGCCATCTCATCGAGGAGTGCGTCGATGAACGTCGCGCCGAGGGCCGAGCCCCCGCTCGTGACGAGTTCGCCGAGGCCCGGGTTGACCTGGGGGGCCGCCGACCGCACCGCGTTGATGAGATCCCGCGCCAGGACCACCGCATCGTCATGGGCTGGCTCGATCGCGACGCCGGCGACGTGCAGCTCGGGCCGGCGTTTCGACCACTGCCGGAGCAGGACGGACTTGCCGGAACCGGCCGGAGCGACGAGGAGACCCATGCCGCCGGCTGCGACCCGGTCGAGGCGTCGCTCCAACCCTGGACGAGACACCGCGACCCGCGGAAGTGGCTGACGGGTCGGGTTGATTCCTCCCAATGGCGCCATGACGGAATTGTCGCGGTTGTCATGGTTCGCCCGCGCCGACCGAAGGTCGGGAAGTCGGTGGGTCAGAGGTCCTCCATGCGACGCACCTCGATGATCGCGGCCTGGAGGTCCTGGAGCTGGTTGAGCACCCCGCCCAGGGCAGCCTGGTCAGCCACCTCCCCGAGGAGGCGGGACTGACCGGGTGGCGACGGCCGAAGCCGGAAGCCATCGAGTGCGCTCTCCAGCATGGGGCCCACGACGCCTTCAACGGTGATCTCATAGCGGGGCATCGGCGTGCACTCCTTGGTCCTCGGGGTCCAGCAGCGTGGGCGGTCAGATGCCGACGTACTCGTGCTCGGTGATGGGCAGCCCGGCAGCCGTCCAGGCCGCGATACCGCCGTCGAGGACCGCCACCTCCTGGTAGCCCATGTCCTGCAGGGTGGCGGCGGCGAGGGCCGCGCGGGCACCCGAGTGGCACACCACGACCATCTTCTTGCCCGGGTCCAGCTCCTCCTTGTGGCGGGGGCTGGTGGGGTCGGCGAAGAACTCGAGCAACCCGCGAGGCACGGGCACCGACCCGTCGATGTGGCCGTGCTCCCACTCCCCGGACTGGCGCACGTCGACCAGCACGGCGCTGCCGGCGGCCAGCTCCTCGGCGGCCTCGGGGGGCGCCACGGAGCCCACCCGGGCCCGGGCCTCTCCGATCATCTCCATCACGGTCTTGGTCATGTCCAGCTCCTTGTCCTCGTGCCGTGCCGCTCACCCGAGTCGGGTGGCGGTTACCTCGAGCTCGGTGCCCTCGGGCAGCTTGGCGGTGCTCCTGCGCACCCACTCCTCCTCGAGCAGCTCCTTGGCGGCCTGCTCGAGGAACTGCGGGGCGGCCCACTCGTGGACGTCGAAGTCATGCTTGATGTAGCCGTGGCTGACCATGAAGTCCTTGCCGATCTCGATGGACGCGATGTTCTTGGGGGAGAGGTTCGGGACCATGTCGACGTGCTTGATGCCCTCGTAGGTGTCCTCGGCATCGCGGTAGAACGTCTGCCGGTTCAGGATGACCGCCGCGGCGTGCTTGTGCTCGTTCGCCCAGCGACCGACCTTGATCATCGCCTTCATGTAGGCGACGACCAGCTCTGGGTGCTCCTCGGCCATCACGTCGGTGCAGGTGATGACGGCCGGGCAGTTGGCCATCTGCAGGGTCCAGTCGGGGTAGCGGGAGAGGTCCTCGATCGCCTTGAACTTGCCGGTGTCCTCCTGCAGGTGCTGGAAGACCTTGCTCTGGGTGTAGATCGCGTCGACGGTGCCGTTCTCCAGCGATGTCTCCAGCGGGCGGAAGGCCAGGTCGTGCTTGTGGTCGCGCCGCAGCCACAGCTCCGAGGGGTTGTTCATCGTGACCTGGAGCATCTCGGGCTTGTCGTACCAGTCGTCGGGGTAGGGGAACTCGACGATCTCGACGTCGTCGCGGGTCATGCCGTTCATCCGCAGCATCAGCTCGATGCCGGCTCCTCCTGGACCCGCCACCAGTCGTTCTTGATGGTGTTCAGGCTCTTGGTGAGCCCGATCTTCTTGCCCTTGAGGTCAGCCATCCTGAAGATGTCGTCGCGGGCGCGCACCAGCATGCGCGCCGCCCTCGTGGACCTGGGTCGCGCCCAGCAGCCGGGTACGCCGGATGTCCGCGTGGACGTGGATCGGCGGGTAGAGCCCGCCGAAGCGGATCAGGTTGTCGAGGTTGTGGATGTAGTGCGGGTACCAGTTGTTCTCGCGGCGCGGACCGGAAGTAGGCGTAGCTCGACGCCGATCTTCTTGAACTCCTCCCGGCGACCATCCGAGCTCCTGGTCCACGTTGTTCGCCGACACCATCGGGCAGTTGGTGAAGTACACCTCGTCCCAGTCCAGCGGCACGGTGGTTGCCACCTTGTGTGTCTCGGTCGCAGTCATGACCCTTCCCTCCTTGGTCGATGTGCGGCGTGAAGGCGCCGCCTTTCGGTCTCCCTTCCAGCCTGAACAGGGCCGGGCGGGCGGTCGCCATCCCGATGGGATGAGGCGCCGGGAGAGGTATCCGGGCATGGTGGGAGAAGGCGGGCAACGGGCCGCGGGAGGTAGCGATGATCTGGGCAATCCTGCTCTTGCTGGGAGTTCCGCTGTGGCTGTGCGCCGTCGGCATCGCGGCACTCGTCTTCCGTTCCCGCGCCTTGCGCAACCGCCCCGGGAACATCCCGATCCGCGTGCTTCGCACCGGCCGGACCCGCTGGACCCGCGCGCAGGGGGTGTGGATCTCCAACGTCTTCGCCTGGCGGGGCAGCCCCGCGGCGTGGTCCGAGGACCTTCAGGCGGTCGAGGGTGTCCGCAGGCGTTCCGCCGACCTCGACGAGCGCAAGAAGCTGCGCCGTCTGGATGGCGAGCCCGCCCTGGTGGTGCTGTCCACGGCGGAGGGCGAGACGCTCACGGTGGCCGCGTCCGCCGAGCACGAGGCAGCGCTGCCCGGCCCGTTCGCGGACGTTGACAATCCGGACGGCACCAGCGTGGGCCAGCCAGCGTCCGCCGCCGCACCCGTGCGGCAGGAGCCAGATGCGCCATGAACGAGACCGTCCTGGTCTTCGCCACCGCGGCCCTGTTCGGCTGGGGCCTGCTCTCGGCACGGCTCCAGCGGAAGAACCTGACGGCGCCCATCATGTTCGTCGGCGTCGGCGCGGCCCTGGCGGGCTTCGGCCTGGTCGAAGGGCGATCGGCCGAGGAAACGCTGCTGCCGCTGGTCGAGGTCACCCTGGTCTGGGTGTTGTTCTCCGACGCCGCCCGGCTGCCGGTGCAGCGGGCTGCGCCGTGACTGGAGCCGCTACCTGCGGCTCCTCGCGATCGGCCTACCGCTGACCATCCTCCTCGGGTGGGCGCTAGCGGCTTGGTTCTTCCCCGGACTCGGCGTGTGGCTTGCCCTGTTCGTCGGTGCCGCGTTGGCCCCCACCGACGCGGCCCTCGGCCTGCCGGTCGCCACCCCAGTCGTCATGCTGGCCATCGCCGGTGCGGCCGCCGCGGCAGGCCTCGAGAACGCCGAGGGCGCCGGCCGAGCGGCCGTCGAGCTGCTCATCGGTGTCGCGATCGGCGCAGCGGTTGGCGGCCTCGGGGGCTGGGTGCTCGCAGGCACGCCCGCGGCGCTGCCGAGGACTTCGCCGGCATCGCCGTCCTGGCGCTGGCCTTGCTCGCCTCGCGGCGGCGCTGACGCTGCATGGCGACGGTTTCGTCGCGGCCTTCTGTGGAGCCTTGCGTTCGCGCCTCGCCCGCCTCTCTTCCTCGCCGTCGTCTGGATGGCGTTCGGGGGCCATCGCCATCCCCATCATGCTCGACCGCATCAACGTCCTGACCGTCGCGTACGCCGTGCTCAGCCTCACCGTCGTGCGCGTGCTCCCGGTGGCGGTGGCCTCGATCAAGGCTGGGCTGGGCCGCCACACGGTGCTGTTCGTGGGCTGGTTCGGTCCGCGCGGGCTGGCGTCGCTCGGTGTTCGCACTGCTCGCGCTCGAAGCCCTCGGACCCGAGGCAGACGAGCGCCGTGGCCGTCATCGCCCTGACCGTCCTGCTCAGCGTCCTCACACACGGGCTCAGCGCCGCACCACTGGCGCGGCGATACGGCGAGGCGTGTCCCTCACCGGCCCCCAACCAGGCGGCCCCGAACCTGGAGGCTCCCACGGTGGGGGCCGGGCGTCGGTGACCCTCGGCCGACAGTCACACTGACGGTGCTCGGCGGCCAAGGCGAACGCGCGACCCCCGAAGCGGCTTGCTACAACCACACAGCCCACCTTCAGGCCGAGGTCCTCGACGGACTCCCGGGTGGCCGGGTCGCGTCATCCGTTCCCCAAGCGCGGAACGCCGTTCTCGGAAGACCGGACTGCGAAGCTGATTCGGCCGAGAAGCGGCAGGTCAGAACTGCTTTTCCGATCCCCCCCTGCGTCGCGGACCGCGGCGGCGGCTCTTCACGAGGCCTTCATCTGTGCCTGCCTAGCGTCGATGCATGACCACCAGTCGACGACGCTCCGCGATCTCATGATCGCCCTCCTCACTCCGCTGATGGCGGCCCTTGGCCCGCTCGCGGTCCTGCTGCTGATGGGCGTTCTGTTCGCCGAGACCGGCCTGCTGGTGGGGTTCTCTGCCGGGGGACTCGCTGTTATTCGCCGCGGGGGTCCTGGTGGCCACCGGCACCATGCACCTGCCCCTGTGGCTGGTCGCCGCTGCGGCCTTCGCGGCAGCCGTCGCGGGGGACCAGGTCGGCTACCTCATCGGCCGCCGGTGGGGGCCGCGGGTCTTCAACCGTCCGGACTCCCGGCTGTTCTCCCGGGAGCACGTCGGCCGCGCCCGCGTGTTCTTCGACCGCCACGGCCCGCGGGCCGTGATCCTGGCCCGGTTCGTGCCGGTCGTGCGCACCTTCACCCCCGTCGTGGCGGGCGTGGGGCAGATGTCGCGTCGCCGCTTCAGCCTCTACAACCTGATCGGTGCCGGCGCGTGGGCCGTCGGCCTGCTCGTCGGCGGGTTCTTCCTCGGCGGCATCCCGCTCATCGCGAACCACATCGAGCTGTTCGCAATCGGCATGGTCGCGGCCTCGCTGGTCCCGGCAACCGCGGCGTTCGTACGCCGTCGGGTGATCCGTCGTCGCTCTGCCAATCGCGTGGCGGCGGCCGCGTGAGGGTTCATCGTCCCTTCACGTTCTCCTCCCTAGGGTGCGCGACATGACTGACGTACTGGCCGTCGACGCGGCGGACGTGACCAAGACCTTCGGCTCCGTCAGGGCGGTCGACAACATCTCCGTCCGCGTGGCGGCGGGCGAGGTCTACGGCGTCCTGGGACCCAATGGCGCGGGCAAGACCACCTTCCTGCGGATGCTCTTCGGGCTGATCCGACCGGACACGGGCACCATCCGTGTCTTCGGCAAGACCTGGGCGGACGCAGGGGTCGGGGTCCTGGACGGCGTCGCCGGGTTCATCGAGAGTCCGAAGTTCTACCCCTACCTCACCGGTCGGCAGAACCTCGACGGCCTCGCCCTCCTCGACGGCGGCATCCGGCCCGGCCTGATGGCCGAGGTGCTCGAGATCGTCGACCTCGCCGACCGGGCCGACGAGGAGGTCGGCGGGTACTCCTACGGCATGCGCCAACGCCTGGGCGTCGCCGCCAGCCTGCTCCGCGAACCACAGCTCCTCGTCCTCGACGAGCCCGCCAACGGGCTCGACCCCGCGGGCATCCGGGACATGCGGGCCCTGGTGAAGCGTCTCGCCGCCAGCGGGCTGACGGTCCTGCTGAGCTCCCACCACATGGACGAGGTGGAGGAGATCTGCGACAACGTCACGATCATGCGCCGCGGCTCCGTCGCCTTCCACGGCACCATCACCGAGCTGCGGTCGATGGCGCCCGACCCCGGCCACCTGCTCGCCACGACCGACGACGAACGCGCGCTGGCCATCGCCGAGCACCACCCCGCGGTCACGGTCCTGGCCGACCCCGAGACGGCCCTGATGGTGACCGGCCCGCGGTCCGAGGTCTCCGCCTACGTCGCCGGCCTGGTGCGAGCCGACGTCGACCTGCTCGAGTTCACGCCCACCGAGACCCCGCTGGAGGCCCTGTTCTTCATGCTCACCGACGACTCGGAGCAGTCCGACGAACTCAGATCGCGCCAGCTGCAGGAGTCGGTCCGATGACGATCGAGGCAACCACCCCCACCGGAGTCCAGCCCTCCCGCTCCGCGCGCCGGCGCCCGGGCGCCCTCGCCCCCCTGCGCTGGGAGATCCGCAAGCTCCGGGCACAGCACCGAGCACGGGCGGTCCTCCTCGGCGCCGTCCTGGTCCCGATCGCGGTGGTGGTGATCATCCACGGACAATCGCGTCCGCCGAAGGACACCCTGTTCGGGCGGTTCGCCACAGAAAACGGGTTCGCCCTGGCCCTGCTCGTGCTCGGCTTCGCCTCGCAGTGGGTCCTGCCGTTGCTCACCGCCATCGTGGCCGGCGACATCTTCGCCAGCGAGGACCAGCACGGCACCTGGAAGACAGTGCTCACCCGATCCACGAGCCGCGGTCACCTCTTCTGGGCCAAGACGCTGACCGCGGGAGGGTTCGCTGTACTCGTCCTGGCCGTCCTCACCCTTTCCACGATCGCCTCCAGCCTGCTCATCGTCGGGCACCAGCCGTTGATCGGGCTGTCCGGGCAGACCATCCCGGCCGGTACCGCGCTGCGTCTCGTCGCCGCGAGCTGGGTGACCATGCTGCCCCCGATGCTCGGCTTCACCTGCCTGGCGATCCTGCTCTCGGTGTGGTCCCGCAACCCCGCCGTGGGCATCGCTGCACCCGTGGTGCTCGGCATGGTCATGCAGCTCGTCGGCGCCCTGGGCGGCATCGAGGCGGTCCGCCCGTTCCTGCTCACCACCGGGTTCGAGGCGTGGCACGGCCTGCTCACCGGGCCCCGGTTCTCCGGACCCCTGGTCCAGGGGCTGCTGGTCAGCGGGGTCTGGTGCATCGCATCGCTCGCCGCGGCCTTCCTCATGCTCCGTCGTCGCGACATCACTGGAGGCTGACCCATGCGCCGCACCGTTCTCGTCCTGCTCGCCGCGCTCGTCGCCGTCCTCGCCCTCGGGTCGGCGGTCGCGGCCGGCGGAGGCAGCAGCAGCACCGTCACCCGAGCCCGCCTGGAGAAGGCGCTCCCGGTCTCCTTCGCCAACCTGTACGTCGACCAGGCGCACCTGCTCGGACGCAACGGCCTGACCCCGGCGTCGCTGCACGCCAAGGCCATGTGCGACAAGCACGGACCCGACGTCGCCGACGTCGGCCCCGGTGGTGACTGGGTGTGCCTGATGAGCTGGACCGATCCCGAGGTGCCCATGCCCCCCGAGGGCTACGGCAAGTTCGAGCTCAACGTGCACAGCAACGACTGCTACACCGCAGGTGGACCGACCAAGCTCACCGGCTTCCTCACCATCACCGATGCCCGCGGCAGGGAGGTCACCAACCCGGTCTTCGAGTTCGACGGGTGCTTCGATCCCAACGGTGACAACGCGCCGACCGGGGTCGCCTTCCCCTCCCTGCTCAACGTCACCAGCACGACCCTGACGCCCGACGCGCACGGTCGCACCGGCGTCCAGGTCAGCTGCGGGACCGGCAGCGACGGCTGCTCCGGATCCGTCACCGCAACAGCGGGCGGCACGACCCTGGCGACCTTGCCGATCCACCTGAAGGAGGAGTCCACCGCAACCCTGGCGATCCCCACGGCAGTGCCCGCCAGCGCGGACGAGGTCACCTTCGCGGTGCAGATGCACAGCGGCGTCGGACCGTCGAAACCGGTGACGCTCCCCGTGCAGCGGCCCTGACGGATCGCAGCCGGAACCATGCCGGGACCGCGGCGTCGCAGCGTGCTGGAGGGCGCGGGCCGGCCACGCGGGCCTAGGGCACCCGTGGGCCTCGCGCTGGCCGCCGGGTTGGCCTGGCTGCCCTTCGTGGCGCGTCCCCTCAGGCCGGACGAGGGAGGGTTTCTCCTTGTGGCGGCGCAGTGGGCGCCGGGCAGTTCGTTGTACGGCAACTACTGGGTCGACCGACCACCCCTCCTGATCGGCCTGTTCCGGCTCGCCGACCTCGCGGGCGGCGTTGTGGCGCTGCGCCTGCTGGGCGTGGCAGCCGTGATCGGCTCGGTGCTGCTGGCGGCGCACCTGGGCCGCGTCGCTGTGAGTCCCCGCGCAGGTGGGTACGCGGCCGCGACCGCGGCGGTGTTCATGTCGACCCCCTTGTTCGGCGCCACCGAGGTGGACGGCGAGCTGCTGGCGGTCCCGTTCGTGCTCGTCGGCCTCGTCGCGGTGCACCATGCCTGGTCGTCCCACCGGCAGGGCGCGGCGGCTCTCTGGTGGGCGGGTGCCGGCGCGGCGGGCGTGGGAGCGGCCCTGGTCAAGCAGAACATGGTGGAGGTCCTGGTCCTCGTGGTCGTGGTCGCGGGCCTGTGTGTCTGGCGGCGTCGGGTCCCAGACGCCGTGCGTGCCTTGGCATGGACCGCCACCGGTGTCTCGGTCGTCCTGACGGGGGTGCTCGTCTGGGCACAGCTGCTCGGGACGGGCCCTCTCGCCCTCTTCGACGCCGTGGTCACCTTCCGCGGTGCGGCGGCTGCGGTGATCTCCGCGTCCAGCACGGCGAGCACTCCGCATCGCGCGGCCGAGCTCGTCGTCGCGTTCGCTGCCAGCGGCGCGCTGGTCCTGCTGGTGACCGCAGCCGCCCCCTCCAACCATCGCGCCGACTCTCCGACGACCTCGGTCGCCCGAGCCCGGGGACGACGCGGTCCGACCGCGCTCGGAGCCGGCGCGACCGCGGCCGTGGTTCTCGGGTGGGAGACGTCTGCCGTCGCGCTCGGCGGCAGCTTCTGGCTGCACTACCTGATCGGGATGGTCCCGGGCCTCGTCCTCACCGCCCTGGTGGTTGTCGAGCTGCATGCGCCAAGGTTGATGTGGCTCCGAGCGGGCCTCACGTACGCCGCGGCCGTGGCCGTGACGACGACGCTCGTGGCGTTCACCCACCAACGGCCCCAGGACGACCAGGCCGTCATCGGCTACCTGGACGCTCACGCAGCCCGCGGGGACAGCGCCGTGGTGGCGTTCGGGAATCCGAGCATCCTCGAGGCATCGCACCTCTCGAGCCCGTACCCGGAGCTGTGGAGCCTCCCTGTCCGGGTCCGCGACCCGCGGCTGAGCATGTTCACCGCCGTCCTCACCGGTGCCCACCGGCCCACCTGGGTCGTCGTCCAGGGGAGCGGACTCGCGACCTGGGGGGTCGACGCGTCCACCGCGCAACCGGTTCTCGATCGCGAATACCGCCTGGTTGACGTCGACGGCGGATACCGCATCTACCGGCGTCGCTGAGCTTTCACATCCGCACCGGCGGCCCTGCGTCACTGGCGAAGCGGAAGGAGCACCGTCGCGACCATCCGGTCGTCGTGATCACACGGGAGATCGACGGCTGCGCCGTAGCGCTGGTGGTTCCCGCCGTGGCAGAGCCGCAGCTGGCCGCCGGCGGAGACCACCAGGGCCTCGACCAGGGCCAGGCCGAGGCCGGCCCCGGGCCGCGAGCGCGCCTCGTCGGACCTGGCGAAGCGCTGGGTCGCCGAGCCGAGGAGCTCCGGGGACATGCCGGGACCGGCATCCGCCACGCGCAGCCGGACCAGCTCGTCCATGGCATCGACCGTGACCTCGACCGGGGGCCTTCCGTGCTTGACGGCGTTGTCGAGCAGGTTGTCGAGGAGCCGGTCGAGCCGGTGCTCCGCCACCGCGACCGGCGCCGGGCCGGGTGCCAAGACACGGACGTCGACGACACCCGCCCGTCGCCGCTCGACGGCGGACCTGGCGACGGCCGCCAGGTCCGACTCCCCGGACTCCTCGGCGGCGACGGATCCCAGCTGCAGCAGCTGATCGGCGAGCGCCGACAGGCGACGTACGTCGACCTCGAGCTCGGCCAGGATCGCCTCGTGCTCGGCCACGGTGCGCGCCCGCCGACGCGCCAGCTGGACCCGGCTGGTCAGCAGCGTCAGCGGGGTCCGCAGCTCGTGGCTGGCGTCGTTGACGAACCGCCGCTCGTGCTCGATCGACTCCTCGAGCGCGGCCAGCATCTCGTTCAGCGTGTGTCCCAACCGGGTGACCTCGTCGTCGCGATCGGGAGGGACGCTGAGCCGCAGCCCGCTGGACCCGGCGGCGATCTCGGCCGCGCGGCCCCGGTAGCGCTCGACCGGGACCAGCGCCGCCCTGGCCAGCCGGTCACCCACGAACGCCGTGACCAGCAGCGCCCCGAGACCCGCCAGGGCCAGCTGCAGCAACAGCTCGCGCAGCGCCTCGTCGCGCTGGTCCCGACGGACGCCGACGACGAGGTACGCCGCCGGCCCGGTCGAGCCAGGCAGGGCCGACACCTCGAGCCGCAGCGGGTCGGGTGAGGCGGCAGCAGCGCGCCCCGGTCGGCCGCACCGGCCCGGTCGCCGCGGTCCGGGCCACCGCGGGCGTGACGAGGGGCTGCTCGGTGACCGACCCCGACAGGACGCTGCCCCTCGGCGTCGAGCACCTGGTACGTCGCGCCCGCGGACGCGACCGCGGACCGGTCGGGGACGCTGCCGTCGGCGGTGACCAGGGGTGCCAGCGCCTCGGTGGCCTGGTCGAGGTCGCGGTCCAGGGACCGGTCCATGGCGAACTGCACGCGCCAGTAGACGAAGCCTCCCGCGGCCAGCAGCACCACCAGCATGGCCAGGGAGAAGCCGAGGACCAGACGGGCTCGCAGCGGCAGGCGCGAGACCCGGCTCACCGACCGGCCTCGTCCACGCGGTAGCCGACCCCCCGGACGGTGGTGATCGTCGACGAGCCCCACGGCTTGTCGATCTTGGTGCGCAGGCTCGCGACGTGGACGTCGATGACGTTGCTCCTCAGGTCGCGTCTCGCCGTCCCAGACCTCGTCGAGGATCGTGAACCGGCTGACCACCTGCCCGGCGCGTGACATCAGCAGGTGCAGGATGGCGAACTCGCGGGCGGACAGGGCCACCTCCACGCCGTCGCGGGTCACCCGGTGCGCAGCAGGGTCGAGCCGCAGGCCGTCGACCTCGACCGCTCGGCTCGTGTCCTGGGTGGCCCGGCGGTGCAGCGCCCGCAGCCGCGCCAGCAGGTCTCGTCGAGCTCGAACGGCTTGGTCAGGTAGTCGTCGGCGCCCGCGTCCAGTCCTGAGACGCGGTCCGGCAGCGGCGAGCGCGCGGTCAGCACCAGGACCGGGGT